>CAWHOU010000019.1:0-176034 GCA_963831055.1 uncultured Acidobacteriaceae bacterium
AAGTTGTGCTTCATGCAAGCCTCGTCACAGCAAAGATGGCGATGGCGAGCGCAGCGATGTCTTCGACGATGGCTGGGGAAAGTCAGGCCCAAAAGCAGAGGCGAGTTTGGCGCGCGCCGCGGCTCCGCCGAGCGTGCCGGCAACGGCGCCGATGGCTCCGAGAACGAGGCCGAGCAGGAGCTTTTGTGCGGATGCACCGACGGTCGCACCGGCGAGCGAGCCGGTCACGATCCGGATGATGAAGGGTACCGGCTGTTTGCGGCTGGGAGTCATGGGCAGTTTGTCGGCAACGAGTTCGGCGGCCGCAAGGACCGTGAAAATGACGGCCGTGATTCTGTAGCTCATGAGGGCGACGGGGGTTTGGTCGATGTTCAGTTTGTTGAGGAAGGCCGCCCAGCTGACGACGGCGGGAGCGAGCATGGAGCGGAGGCCAGCGACGAAGCCGAGAAGGAATGCGCAAAGAAGCAGCATCGATATCTCCTGAGATGGAAAGAGAGCCTTTCATTGCCGATCAATGAAAGGACCCAGCGATACGGATGAGCATACGTGGTTCGGAGCCGGATGTGGACAGGGCGACAAACTGGGCGCCGCGGCCGATGGCCCCACTGGTGTCCGCGGCAGGCCACCAGGCATACCCCTCCGACTCCGGTCGCATCGGCAACGTCCTGCATTTCAATATCCGCATACCGCCCCACGCTCAGGCAATTGCAGCACGATAAACTCAAAATTTGACTATGACTCCCAATGATTCGCCACGCGTTCGCTTCGCTCCCTCGCCCACCGGCTACCTTCACGTCGGCGGAGCCCGCACCGCGCTCTTCAACTGGCTCTACGCCCGCCACTTCAACGGAACCTTCATCCTCCGCATCGAGGACACGGATTTGGAGCGCTCCTCGGAAGCCATGGTCGACGGCATCCTCGAAGGCATGCGCTGGATCGGCCTGAACTGGGACGAAGGTCCGTTCTTCCAGTCCCAGCGCCTCGCTCTCTACCAGGCAACCGCCGAAAAACTCATCGCCTCCGGCCACGCCTATTACTGCTTCTGCACGAAAGAAGAACTCGAGGAGCGCCGCGCTCAGGCCACAGCCTCCGGCCGCCCGCCGATGTACGACCGCCGCTGCCGCTCCATCGCTCCCGAAAGCGCGACAGCCCGCAAAGCAGGCGGAGAAGCGGCGGCGGTCCGCTTCGCCGTCCCCGACGGCGGCTCAACCGCCTTCGAGGACGCGGTGTTCGGCCGCGTCGAATTCGCCAACGCCGAAATCGAGGACTTCGTCCTCCTCCGCTCCGACGGCATGCCCACCTATCACCTCAGCGTCGTCGCAGACGACATCGATATGCGTCTCACCCACATAATCCGCGGCGCCGACCACATCTCGAACACTCCCAAACAGGTGGTTCAGTACCGCGCTCTGGAGGCCGACCTGCCCGTCTTCGCCCACGTCCCGCTCATCCTCGGTCCAGACAAAACCCGTCTCTCCAAACGTCACGGCGCAACCTCAGTCATCGCCTACAAAGAAATGGGCATCGTCCCCGAGGCCTTCCGCAACTTCCTGGCTCTCCTGGGGTGGTCGCCCGGCCCGCAACACAAGGACCGCGAAATCTTCTCCTCCGATGACCTGATCCAGCTCTTCACCCTCAACGGCATCTCCAGATCGAACGCCGTCTTCGACAACGACAAGCTCGCGTGGTTCAATACCGAATACATCCGCGCCTACGATCCGGAAAAGCTACTGCCACTGATACAAAATGAGTGGAGGGCCGCCGAATTCACGCCTACGCGATCAGCCGGCGAAATTGTGGCGGCCATCGAGCTTCTGAAACCGCGCGCCCGCAGCCTGAAGGACTTCGCCACCTCGTTCCGCGCATATTTCAGCGACGATTTCGAATACGATCCAGCCGCTGTTACAAAATTCCTCGGCGATCCCGCGCTTCCCGCGCTGCTACAGGAACTCGCCACCCGCTACGCCGCCGCAACCGGCTTCAGCGAAGCCTCCGCGGAGCAAACTCTCCGCGACTTTGCCGCCGAAAAAAATGTCAAAGCCGGAACCCTCATCAATGGATCGCGCGTTGCTCTCACCGGCCAGGCCGTAGCCCCCAGCCTCTTCGCGGTCATGGCGCTCCTCGGGAAAGATCGCGTGGTTCACCGCCTCTCCGCCGTCGCCAAAATCCCCACCTGCGGCTAATCGGGTGGGAACGATGAGCAACCGTTCGCGATTCGCCACTGCTGCCGGGCCACCGCCTTCTCTGACCGCAGGCGCCCATCGCTGGCCACTGGTTCTTTGCTACAATCCGAACAGCGGAATGGTGACAGTTCCGCAGGCTTGCGTGGGCTCGTCAAGGCCTCCGCGAACCAGAACGCAAAGCCCGGGCGCAACGCTTCGCGGCAGTTTTTCAGAAATTGGGGACGTAGCTCAGTTGGTCAGAGTGCTGCCCTGTCACGGCAGAGGTCGCGGGTTCGAGCCCCGTCGTCCCCGCCACTAAACCTAAGAAAATACAAGGTTTGTGGCAGTAGACCAAAGTGACAGTCACGAAAAAGGGTGCTGGCGAGGGTGCTGAACATTAGCTTGCCTCCTCCATGTGCCTTTCAGCGGTGCTTCCTACCGCAACATTTTCCGCCTCAAGAAGCTTCGACGAAGTGCGCGAGGGTGCTGGCGAGGGTGCTGAAATCGTCTTCTTTCCCGCATCCAGAAACATCTGCATCACTCGGTCGTTGGCTTCCCGCTTGGTCGAAGAGATGGCCCTCGTATACACCTCCAGCGTGATCCGCGAGTTGGCGTGACGAAGCAGTTCTTGAGCCGTCTTCAAATCGACCCCGGCCGCACGAAGGTTGGTCGCAAGCGAATGGCGGAAGCTGTGCCAGCCGATGACTTTCTCCGTAATGCCGCTCTTTCGAGCGCGGGCCGAATCACCTTCTTCAACACCATGTCTGGCGTGACCGGCTTTTTCCCGTGCGGGCGCCATGAAGCGAATACGAAGTCATTGTCCCCTGGATATGGAGTCTCCTCCCTCCAGGCGGCCAGAGTCTTCGCAAGCGAATTGGCAAATCGAGCGGTTCTCGATGCGATCGCCGCGGGTCAGGATCCGCAGCGTATCGCGGAAGGATGGCGGCCGCCGCTCGATGCCTTCGATAAGCAGCGGGAGAAGGCGCTGATCTATCCGCCGTAACAAATCACCAGGCTTCACTCTGGGATTCGCGTAGCGCTGCCGTTTCGCTTTGGCCACGCAACGCCTCTGGGCCGGATGCAACGATTCTGCCTACCTCTTCCGAGACGAAGACCAACTCTGAGGTCAAGGGCGCTGGTAACGCAAGCTGCAGGCCATCCCGCATGAGCTTCGCCCCAGACGCAGTATTATTGGGCGAACTTCCATCCTCGAATCGAAGGCGGTATGTCGAGAGCGGGTCAAGGCCCATGAGCTTGAATCGATGTTCCGGTTCACCGGCTGATCCGCGAAACGCAAACACCGCGCCCTTCCGCCGCATGGGATCCCAATATTCCACTCCGTCCCAGTTCACTCCATCCGGGCGAGGCGAGATGTGATACAGGCGAGCATCGCGAATCAGGGGACGGAGTTTGGTTTTGTAAAGCTCGATAGCCCTCCGTGCGGCCGCGTGTTGCTCCGGCGTCCATTCATTGGTGTCCTGCATGACTGAAACCCAGCCCATCATGCCGCTGCGCAGCATATACAGGAAATTTCCAATATGCGGCGCCGGCCGCTTATCGACGTAGGTTTCCAGCATGGCTGGAGGCAGAACAAAACTGGCATCGTAGAACGCGCGGCGATTGGACAGAGGATCGTAGCTGTCGGTAATGGAGAAATAGTCGCCGTGAGCCGCGCTGCCGAAGTCCACCATGCGGCCGCCGTCGTTGCAGATCTCCAGCAGCAGGCCCGGATGGTTGTGACGCAGCTCTTCCTGAATGTTGTAATATGCCTCGACGGCGTGATAACTAACGTCGGTTGAGTTAGGGCCGAGAACGATATCCTCGCCGTCGTAGTGGCTCACGCTCATGCGGCCGGGGTCCGGCGGGGCGTGAGGATGATCGTCGCGTGTGCATCCCTGGGCCACGACATAGCCGTCGTGCTCGAGCATATCCAGGTGGTAGTCCGTGACGATTCGATTGGTCTCGTGGACGGCATAATCGTGGGCGGGAGGATCTCCGAGGTCGATCGTCTGACCCTTAAAGTCCTGCGGCTTCCAGTCGGGAGCCACGTCGGCCACCAGCCAGTCGCGCACCTTGGGATCGCGAAGGTTCAGCGCGCCGGGCTGAATATCAAGGCCTGCCTGAGACCAGTCCACCCACAGGCCGAAGCGCATTCCGTGCCGGTGGGCATCCTCGACGACTGGATCGAGGCCGTGGGGAAACTTTGCCGGATTCGGATACCAGTCCCCCACGCCGCGAAACCATCCCGCGTCCATGTGAAACATCTCGAATCCGAGTGAGGCAGCGTCGGCGATCATCTTGCTCGCTGTGGCCTCATTCACGTTCATGCCGCCGCCCCAGCTGTTATTCACGGTCAACGGATAGCTGGGATCGCGCCACGTTCGTGCTGAGCCAAGCACTTTTTTGACCCACGGCCGTAACTGATTTCCCGCGCCATCGGGGCCGCCTTCGAACACCCCGATGAAGACGGTTGGGGAAGCGAAACTACCTCCTGGCAGGAGCCGCGTGAGCACCGGCCCCGGTTCCGGATCGAGGCCCAGGCTGCTGATGACGCCGACTTTTGTGCGGCTCAGGTTGATCCGGGTTCGCCCGCTGAATTCGATGCCTGCGTACCACCCGGCCTGTTCACCCACTGGCGAAAATACCGCCTCCCAGGGAATGATCTCCGCCAGCATGCCAGCGACAGGATGCGCAAACGTCGTGGACCAGCCAGTCCAGTTGTAGCCCGGTGCGATGTCCTGCAGATGGGTACCAATGGCCGTGGGACCGCCCGCGCCCTTATCTATATATAGGTGGCGCAGGATGGTCGCGGCGCGAACCTGCAGATCGACCCGCAGGCTATCCATCATGGGCAGCCAGTATTCGACCCCGCTCAGATTCCGGATCACGATTCTATGTTCAACCGGCCCTGACTTTGCCCGCGCCTCCCATATCCACTCAAGGCTTAGATGGGGTTGCTGCGACTCATAGATGAAGGAAACGCGGTTGGGTGTCACGAGATTCTTGTGCAACAGGCGCCACGCAAGAGGCAGGCGTTCGCCGTTTCGTTCCACATAGGCCGGCAAAATCTCCCCTGTCTGATTCCGCCACGGAGTCTGCCCGTGACCGCTGAGCAGCACGAGTTTCGGGGCCCGTTCTGCGGCGGCCAGCAGAACCGCCGTATCAGCGGTCGCGAGCTTTGCCTCGGTCTGACTGCGCACCGGAAAGGCGGGCGCCAGCCAGCAGGCTAACAAGAGGAGACGGACTCCCCTTCGACTCGCCGCAACCGCCTGAACTGCTTTCATGGCGTTCGAAGTTCGACGCTCATGGTGCGGTGCGCATAGTGCGGCATACCGTTTACCTCCGCGCCGGAGAACGTCAGCCGAGTCCAGCCGTCACTGAGCGGCGCGGCGGATCCCCCTTGCACGTTCGCGATTGGCCATGGTGTACGAACTTCAATCGATCCTTCTTCCGGCGAAAATACATCTGCATCCAGCGATAAGCGCTTGCCTTCAAGCCGCGCCCCGGTCAGCTTCAACCCTTCACTGCTTTCGCCGATCATGGGCTGACGCACGGGAACACTAACCTGCACACCGCCGGTATAGGTAACAGTGCAATGCACAGAACTGCCGGCGGGAACGTCTAACTCGACCCGAGCGTGTTCATCCTGCGAATGCCTTTCAACGGCAACGGGAGTGCTTCGCCCAGCAATCGAAGCATGCACCAAAGCCGCGCCCAGCGGAATCTCCGGCGCAAAGCTCAGGTGTACCGCGCCACCGATGGCCGACACTGTGGCGTCAAGCTCCTGCGGTTTCTGATCGATCTTCACGTTGACCGCGGCAGCTTCCACGGGGATTCGCTGCAGCGAAACTTCACCCCATCGCGGATCAAGATGCGGGGCAAGAAGCAGGCGGTGCTCTGGGGCATCGACCTCGAGGCCGAAGAGCCCGCACACGGTTGCGTGCAGAAACCCTGCCGATGACCAGGTCTGCTCCGGCACTGACTCAACCTCGGGATGAAACAAGTTCCCCGCCAGCACTTCGTGCATATGGCCGAGCGAATCGAGCCGGAACCACGGCAGGAGCGAGTTCCAGGTGGACGCCGCGGTTTCGGGCCGATGGTCGCGCCAAAAAGCTTCCGCCATCTCCTCCGTTCCTAACGCCCACACGCTGCCTGAGCCGTAAAGGTCGGGGCTATAACCCGCCGAGCGGGCAGACATGCTGCGTGTGCCCCAGTCTGTCTGGAAATCCGCCGACGCCAGCCGATCGAGCGCAGCGTCTTCCTGCGCGGCCGTGAAAAAACCCTGGCCCAGCAGCTCCGCATGACTCCGCTGGTCCATCATTGCTTTCCCATTTTCCGCAAATCCTGCAATCCAGAAATTGTTCTTCGCGTCCCAGTAGCGCGCGGCCAGCGACTTGCGGGCTTCGTCGCTCTCCCGGGCCGCTTGTTGTGCTTCATTCGAGTGCCCCGTGGCTGTCGCAAGCTTTTGAAAGGCAGCCGCGGCTGCTGCCCACGCCGCAGACAACCCTACATCTTCACTCATTCGATCCTGCTCATTGCCGCCTTCTTTCCCGGCGGGAATTTCCGGCAGCGCTGTCTCCGGGTTCACCGTGGACCGGCAATAAGCATAGGCTGTGGCGATTTGCGCC
The DNA here is from genome assembly GCA_963831055.1 of uncultured Acidobacteriaceae bacterium. Classification (GTDB taxonomy): domain Bacteria; phylum Acidobacteriota; class Terriglobia; order Terriglobales; family Acidobacteriaceae; genus Palsa-343. Next base: position 6,791 of record CAWHOU010000019.1, read on the forward strand.
CAGTGCTCCCTGAGAAAGCCGATATCTCCGCTTTCGTCATAGTAGTCCGCCAGCGTACTTAGAAAATCAAACGTGATGTCGACATGAACATAGAGATAGGGGTACTTCCCGGCCCAGTCGATGAATCCGGCGCTCTGTGAAAGTTCATGCCAGATCATCCCGTTCGCTTTGTTCTGATACTTCAGAATGAACTCCAGCTCCGTCCGCGCTCGTTCGTTCTCGCCCATCATGAGCAGTGCTCCGGTTGCCACTAGCCCATCACCGGCGAAAAACCATGCGTACTGTGGCCTGCGCATGCCGCGCGACGGCCCATATCCGGCCACCACCCCGCAGCCGATGCGATCATTGCAGACCCACGCCTGGTCCAGCGCGAGCTTCGACCATAGCAGCGCGCGGTTCAGTTCCGCGTCCGGCGTTTGAATTTCCAGCCCGCTTGCGATCGCCGCAGATACGTGCTTCTTCCACGCCGCGTGGAACTCAGCTCCACCCTGCTCCAGAGACCGCAAAGCCGATCCTTCCGGCGCCGAGACTTCTTCAAGCGCGGCAAAGATCTGGGCGCGACCCTCCAGCGGATGGATAACCATCGACTGCGTTAGGTCCTGTCGCAGGGTGCTGTTGACGACCTGGCTGTGTGCTGTTTCCTGCGGCGATGCAATCGTCGCGCGAAATCCGGTGCTGCGTTCCGAGATAACATATCCGGACAGCGATGGATTCCAGCTGAGATCCTGTCCACCGACTCCTGCCGGCCACATCAGATCGAGAACGGGCAGGAAGGTTACACGGATATCCACCGGCCGACCTTCCACCTTATAAGTCACAATGACACCGGGTCGATCGAGAGGAACAAACAAAAATTCCCGCACCGTGAAGTCTGCGCCGACATACGTGCGGACGATTTCATCGGGGCGATACTCGATCCGGCGAAGGATTATATCCCCGTCGATGGCTCCGTCGCTTCCTTCGGGCAGGAATTGCACATGATAATTTCGGAAAAGCTGAAACGGGTAGGCCCAGGCCTCGAGGCCCAGCCCGGAATAGCCCATCAGCAGCGCGCGCTGGCCGTGGGCCGCGACAAATCGATCGCTGACCGCCTCGGTCGAGAGTGCTGACCCCTGGTCTGTAGGCTGCTGGCCAGGAGCGCCCGGAGCGATGACGGCTAACAGCAGACCGCCAGAGAGCCACGTTTTTTTCGCCAGCTTCACCAGGACAAAGTTACCGTCTTTTCCACATAGCCGGTCCCTTCGGGAAAATGCACCTCCAGCGATCGCATCCTGGATTCGACGGAACCGAGCCCTGCATCGTTCGTCGTAAGCCGGATGTTTGGAGCGTTCTCTCGCACTTCGATCTTTTGTGTGCTCGAACCGGGCGCCGAAAGGCGAAGCACAAGACTGTGTCCTTCATAAGTGTCGGAAAGCACTTTCATCTGCTGTGTTTCCGCTCCGAACTCCGGTAGATGCTCCTCGACGCCGGCCTCCACAGCGGGCAAAGGGATATGCAGTTCGCCACCGCGAAAGGTTGCTCCCGGCAGACGGGATGTTAGACGAACATTGCTGTCGCTTGCGCGCACAACCAGTTCCTGGCCTTCACGCTCGAAGTCGACATCGACGGTCTTGTCCGCGAAGGGCAGCCTGCGCAACGTGGCCTTCGTCCAGCGTGCGGGCAAATGCGGCGACACGGTGAGTGTGTTCGCGGGCGCATTCCATTCCATCCCGAATAACCCACGGAGAATGGGCGAAATGACCATCGCCGACGACCACAGCTGATGCGCCGTGCTTCTCCCCAGTACCTGGTAAAACTGGCCGGATAATAGCTCCGTCACGTCGCCCAGGTCCTGCGCCCATGTCAGGTTCGCGTTTTGCATCAAATGCGCGTAGCCCGACAGCGGATGTCCCGCACGATATTCCGCCACCGATACCCAGCCGGTAAACAGCGGCCACACTGACCCCTGGTGATAACTGATCGGATCGTAAAACGAAGTCTTCTCGCTGATGTCGCGCAAGCCCCAGTCAGTCGAAAATTCACTGCTCGCCCACCGTCCGATCATGGCATCACCATGCGCGAGCTGATAAGTACCGTCCCACCACGCAACCGAGGGATAAATGGTCGCGGTTAAGTCACGCTGGCCCTCGCCATTCCAGCTGAACGCGTAGTTCTGCGCGTCGGCCAGATAGTATTCTTTCTCGATGGTCCCGGCGATTGCGTCGGCTCGTAGCCCGGCCTGCGCAGCAACATCTTCGTGACCATTCACGCGGGCCAGATCGGCCATGGCGATGCTGGCCTGTTCATCTAACGTTGCGAGATAGATTTCCTGGTGCGGCATGGCCGGAATCCAGGACTCGACCCATCCTGAACCCTGTGAGTTATCGTAGATACCGTCGCCGTCGGAATCGTGGCTTGTTTCAAACGTCCACGATTTTTGCAGACCATCCCATATCGAAGTGACAAACTGCCGGTCGCCGCTGATCTTCAGGTAGTCGTCGACCGCCATCAGCAGCAGCGGAGTCGCGTCGGATGAAGCCCACTCATACGGCAAAGCCGACCAGTTCACCAGACTGGCGGTTTGCGCCCGCTCGTGCATGATCTTCCCGTCCGCACGCTGGTGCCGCAGCAAGAACTCGATTTCCTGCCTTGTGGTGGCAAGGTCTCCGTAACTATTCACCGCATACAGCGACCACAGCCCGTCCCTTCCAAAGAACCACCCGAATCCCGGGCGAGCCGCATCGCCCGATTCCACAAACCCCGCTGTCAGAGCCTCCTGGCTGCCATCCGGCTCCGTCTCAACACGCAGCTGATCGATCGCCGTCTCAGCCCACGCGAAGGCCTCGTCCAGCTGCGGGTCGGGAGTTTCGATCGCCGTGTGCCCGGCAAGAAACTTTCTGAAGTATTCCCGATTCGCTGAGCGGATCGCGCCCGCCTCGTTCGCCAGATCGGCAAGGCTCCTGCCGAAGGCCTCCTTGGTTGTTGCCGCGGAAGAATTACCGAATTGGATCAGCAGCGGATAAACTCTGCCGGCATCGCGCCCGGGATCGAAGTGCAGGACAAATTGCAGAGGCCAGGAATGTGGAGCCTCCTGATAAGGAGGCAGGATACCGGGCTGCGCTCCCGGCATTGCCACCGCGGCGGCGTGCTCCGGCGTATTGAGATGGAGAATATAGAAGCCGGACCCCTTGGGATTCGCAATCCACTCCGGGGACGGCCGGTCCGGCGAGGCCGCAGGCCACATGCGCTGCATCACGGGATTGAAGCTCAGCGTCAGATCCATCGGGCGGATGGCCTGGATTTCGTAGAAGACCATCGCGCCTGTCTGTCCCGCCACCTTCGGCGCAAGCATGATCTGGCGAATGGTGAAGTTGGCGTGCGCATAGGTAATGGTGGTGTGATCCGGCTCCACATCGATCTCCGCCGCCTGCCGGTTTACATCGATGGGGACAGCATAATCCGCCATGTTCACCGTCATGTGTACGTCGTTCAGGATCTTCCATGGAAAGATCCACGCTTCGAACGATCCGTCCTGACGCCCGAGGATGGCGCCCCGCGGCCCCACCACCGAGAAAGGCAGTGCGGGGACTGCCGGGAGGCTGATACCGGTCGGCTCAGGCGCCAGCCGTTCACTTACTTTACCCTGCGCATGCATCGACGCTGGTGCGAAGATGCCCAGTACCGCGATACAGGTAACCCCGTTTGTGGCCAGCCTTCTGATCATGGCGGTGGTCCGCTTGCGACAACCCTCCATCGCCGGTAGCCTGCGCCCTTGACTCCACTCGGTGCGCGCGTGCCTGTAACCAGCGGTCACCGAATCGTACTCCTCATCTCACCGGCGCAGCCAATTTTCGAGAAGATGGGGATGTCGGGCCGTTAGCCGGACATCCCCAGCCAGCGACAATTCAGAACTGGAACCGAGCGGCAAACTGGAGGCGCCGCATCGACGTTCCGTCCTGTTCGGAGTAGGTGCCCTGAATATACCCCGAATTGTTGCTATCCCCGCAATCGATACACGTATTCGGGTTGCCGAGGTTCGGGTGATTGAAAACGTTGAACGCCTGCACGATCAATTGCATCTTTACGTTCTCGTACAGGTTGAAGCTCTTGGCCAGGTCTGTATCCACGTTGAAGTACCCCGGGCCCCACAGGGCGTCGCGTCCGATGTTGCCGAAGCTGTCGGCAACCGGCCGCGCGTACGCGCCGAACGAGTTATCCGCCTGTCCCGGGGGCTGAAGTACATAAGGCGATGGCTTAATGTAGGGAACTCTCAGCGCCACCGGATCGAACTTGCCCTTGGAAATGCCGAAACTTCCCCCGGAGACTTTGTTCAGGAAGCACGCATTGTCATCGTGACCGATATCATTGTCTGCGGAGCAAAGTTCATAGTTGGTGTTGAACGGAATTCCACCCTCGAGGGTGAGATTGGCGTTAAGCTGGAACCCGCCTATTACCTGATTCATCCAGCTCGGCACACCGGAAGCAAACATCTTATCCCGGCCGAAGGGAAGGTCATAATCTCCCGAAAATACCCAGGCATGGCGTCGATTGTAGTAGCTGTTGCCTCGCCCTATCCGGGGATCGATCAGGAACTGGTAAGACTCATGATCGATGTCGTGGGACCAGGTGTAGTGGGTCAGGAACTGCAGGCCGTTCGTGAAGCGCTTGTTCAGAACGATCTGCAGGGCGTTATAACTGCCGGTCGCCTGGTTAGCCATGTAATCGACGCGCTGCGTCCAGCCGTGGGGAACGCCCCACTTCACACCCAGTTGCGTCTGCGCGGTTCCGTCGTAATACGGGGCGCGCTGCGCTTCCGTGTAGAGGCAGCTCGAAGGCGCGGTCGCCGCCGTCATGCCTGAGCAGCTTCCGCCCGTCGGGGTTGTGTTGTTAGGATTCACCTGGTTGAAGCCGCGATAGGTATCCTCATTCGCGTTATAAGAGGGCGACGAGTCAAACATGTTGTGGTACGCCTGGCTCGCAACATAGGCAACCTGGAGCGAAAGACTATTGGTTAGCTGGCGCTGCGCCGTCACGTTCCAGCCCTCCACGGTGGGCAGTCTCACCTGCGATGGCCGTGCGATCTGATAGATGCCATCCGGCAGCGGATAAGCACCATTCGACGGAATTGGCGCGAAGGTGTAGCCCGGCGGTCCCGGAGCTACTCCATTTTCGGTAGAAGTCAGATTGAATACAGCCGCATCATTGGATACCGGGTTCACGCTTTGCTGGACCTGGGTGGGGAAGGACGACGTAAGCACGTCGCCAAAGCTGTCCCCGGCCCAACCCTGGCCATAGACAATCCCATACCCGGCTCGCACGACCGTGTTCGGCCTTACCTGCCAGGCAACCCCGAGTCGGGGCGCGAACATTCCGAAGTTATTCGTTACATTCGACGCGCTGTTGAACTCGCCAACGCCTGCAATACCGAGAATGCCGGTATTCAGATTCAGCAGGCCACCGGCCCCCGCGGCTGTCAGCGACTCGGGAGTGTAAAGCTCCCAGCGCAGGCCGTAGTTGACAGTCACCGATCTCGTTGCGCGCCATTGGTCCTGAGCATAGGTGAAGAAGCGGGTCTGGCGCGATTGAGCATTGACATTCGCTGTTTGCGTCCGCCAGAACGTAGTCGTATCGCCGAGCAGGAAAGTGGCGAAACCAACGCCCGGTGACACCACGCCTGTCGCGCTGACTCCCGAAGTCCTCGGCGAGGCAAAGAAGTAGGTTCCGGAGCGAAGCGCATTGCTCGCAATCGTGACTGTGAAGTTCTTCCCATACCGGTAATCAGCGCCGAACTTGATGTTGTGGTTCCCCAACTGATGCGACCAGTTATTGACAAACTGATACTGGCTGGTCTGTTGCAAGGTGGGATTAGCGGAAGTGCCATATTCAACATTCTGCCCGCCGTTAGCACCATTAGCCGGAATATCGATATTGAATTGCGGAAGTCCGCCATCCAGCGACAGATTGCCGACGTTGGCGTTCGGAATTCCAAGTTCGTTACCCAGCGGCTGATTACCGTTTGGACCAACGGTGTTGTTGTAGATTCGGTAGTAGCCGAACCGGAAGTCGGTCAGCCACTTCGAGGACAACACATAGTCCCCGCCTGACGCCAGACTGGAATAATGGAAATTGTCGCTGCCGGCAAACCCGCCTGAGCCAAATCCCAGCCCGCCTGCTGCTCCAAAGAACGGGTTCCCGGAAAGTGAGCCTCCGAAGTAGGTGTAGCGCCCGAAGACATGAAGCTTATCCGTGAGCTTACTGTCGATGCGCACATCGGGCTGGTTGGTGGTGAAAATCCCCGAACCTGAGGCCGCGTAGTTATTCTCCACTCCCGAACCTGCATTCGGTGCGGGCAGCAGTTTGAAGAAAGCGACCGCTGCCGCGGACAGATCCGCCGCAGGGATAATATTTCCCGCGAATGGCATGCGTCCGGTGTTGCTCGTGTCTGTCAGAGAATTGGGCTTGTAGATTTGCCCAACGGTAAGGTAGTCGCTCAGGTTACAAGGGCCGCCCGAAGTGCAACTAGACTCGGCGAGCGCAGTAGGAACCGTGGTTAGAGTCGAGACACCCGTCTTCTCGCGCAATCCCTGATAGTCGCCGAAGAAAAACAGCTTGTCATGCAGGATCGGGCCGCCGATCGATCCGCCGAACTGGTTGTGCAGAGTAGGCGCCAGCGTATTGTTAGGCGGTGCATTCGCAAATGGATCGCGCGCCTGCTGCGCATCCGACCGGCGATACTCGAAAGCGGTGCCATGAAATGCATTACTCCCCGATTTTGTCTGAGCGGTAACTAGTCCGGCGACCGCCTTACCGAATTCCGCGTCATAGTTCTGCGCGGTCACCTTCATTTCAGAAACCGAATCGAGGTTCGGATTAATGACCGCCACGCCGTTCAGCGGCTCCTGGTTGTCGGTTCCGTCCAACTCATAGCCCGTCGCGAAGGGCAGCTGCCCGTCCACTTCGATGGACTGGCTGCGTTGCGGATTGCCGCCGCCCTCGCCGGGCCCCCATCCGATGTAAGTCGTCCCCGGCGTCAGCAACTCAAATGCCGTGAAGTTACGATTCAGATTCGGCAGGTCCTCGACCGCCCGCTCATTCAGAATGGTCGCCACATCGGGCCGGTCCGTCTGCAGCAAGGGGGCGCCGCCGGTCACCGTCACCGTCGTGCCCACGCTCCCCACCGCAAGCTGCAAATTCACTTCCGGCGCGGTGTCCGCGTAGACCACCACGTTCGCCACTGTTTCGCTCGTGAACCCCTTCGCTTCCGCCTTCACGCTGTACGTATCCGGAATCAGGTGCTGCATCCGGTATTCGCCGCTCTCATTCGTTTGGGTCGTTGTCGAGGTCCCCTTCGAGATGTCGGTGACAGTGATCGTGGCATTCGGGATCACGGCGTTCGACTTGTCGGTGACTGTCCCATAGATCGAACCATAAACGGCCTGCCCCAGGGCGAGCCTGGCTCCGCCCGCGACGATCAGCAGAGCAGTCAACAACCCCACACGCGCGATGCGTACTACGCGACCAGGCCGTGACCGCTTGCTTCCCGAATTCGTGTTTCCCTTGTGTGAATTTCCGAACATGCTGTTAGCCTCCCGAATGTCTCTCTCTGTCGCGCTGCATCGCGCTGTCAATCGCAGCCCTGGAATAAGGGGGCCGATTCCTCTCTGATCGAATCCATCTGCAGAGAGACGAGTCCCTTTACGACAGCCGCAAGTATTCGCGCGCGCTCCAACAACACGCAACGTTTTTTACTGTGATTTGACCCGTCAATTTACCGTGTGCCATACTTTCCCGTTGTGATGGCGGCAATTAACGCAGTGCCTGAGGTCGATCCGCCGATCGCTTCTGACGAGCGATGGGCTTTGGTGAATCGGATTGCTTCAAGCCAACACTTGAAGTCGTCCCCCCGCCTCTGTGAGTTCCTGTTTTACGTAGCCAAATGCGCAATTCGGGAAGCTCCCGAAGACGCCACCGAGCAACAAATTGGGATCCGCGTCTTCGGTCGACATCCCGGCTACAACTCCAGCGAAGACAGTATCGTGCGAACCCACGCGCGCATCCTGCGACAAAAGCTCACGGCCTATTTTGCGGAAGAAGGCGCCGCTGAACCGATCATCATGGAAGTCCCGAAAGGCCATTACCTTCCGGTTTTCCATATGCGCGCTCAGGCCTCCACTCCTCCTGCCGATCTCACCCTGTCCCATTCCGCGACCGTTGCTGAGCCCGCCCCGCCAGGTCAAATTCCCGTTTCTTCTCCACGTTTGCTTCTCTGGACTCTCGCTCTCGCCCTCCTCGCCCTTTGCCTCCTCTGCGCATTCCTCATCTGGCGCCCGTGGCACGGGTCAGTTCACGCCGATACTTCGGTGGAAACCTTCTGGCGGCCCTTTCTCGCCGCCGATCCGCCTCTCGTCATCTACAGCAATGCGCTCTTCGAGGGCAATTCCACGCAGGGTCTCCGCTATGCCGCACCCGATTCCGCGAAAGAACCGGAGGGCGCCGGCTACGTCGATACCTACACCGGCATAGGGGAGCTCGCCTCCGTCTACACCCTCACCCGCCTCTTCGATGCACACCATGAAACGTTTATCCTCAAGCGAAGCCTCCTCGTCACGTGGGACGAAGCCCAGCTCCGCAACCTCATCTTTATCGGCGCGCGCGTCGAGAATCCGTCGCTCCGGGTTTTGCAACCCACCAGCGACTTCACCATGGTGGCCAGCCCGGAAGCTGCCGGTGTGGTGAACGTTCATCCTCTCGCCGGAGAGCCTGCCGTCTATTCGCGCCCCGAACGGCCTCTCACCACCGACTACGCCATCCTTGCCCTTGAGCCCGGCCTCCAGCCTGGTCGCCGCATGCTCGTCTTCAGCGGGCTTACAACCTTCGGAACGCAGGCCGCTGTCGATTATGTCTGCCAGCCGGATACTGCCGCCCTGCTCCTGAAAAAAATCACCGGACCTAAAGGCGAGATTCGCCCATTTGAGGCAGTGCTGCAAACCAATATCGGAGGCGGCGTTCCGCTCCAGACGCGGCTGGTCACCATCCGCGAGCATTAGGCCTTGATGCTGTTCGTTCGACAGCCCGCTATTGCACCGGCTCCAGCTTCAACTCATTGTTCAGGTGGTTCTGCGCCGCCAGCTCGTTTTCGCGCTTCGCTTCGTCCGCCTGGCCCGCCAGCCGATACGCCTGCGCCAGCGACGCATGCGTGATGTAATTGGCCGGGTCCATCTTCTCCGCGTGTTGCAGATACATGATCGCCGTCTGCGCTTCCTGTTTCCGCAATAACACCCGGCCCATCAGGATGAACGGCCCGGTGCTGCTCATGTCCAGCGCCAGAGACTTCGTCAGCGCCTGCTGCGCCTCGTCCAGCCGGTTCACGCGCAGGTAGGCATCGCCCAGCCGCTCATAAACCGGCGAGTAGTTCGGGTTGATGCGCCGCTCGGCTTCGAACTGCTGAATTGCCTCGTCGATGTTCGAATCGGTCAGCGCCACTTCGCCCAGCAGGAAATGCGCCAGCGGCAGCTCCGGCGAAATCTGCAGAGCCTTTTGTGCCTCGCTTGCTGCCAGTCGCGGCAGATTTGCATGATGCAGCATGGTGGCCAGGGTCAGCCAGGCCGCTCCCGAATCCGGCGGCTCGCCGAACTGCGCTGCAAACGCCTTGCGAGCATCGTCGTAGCGATTCGCGTTCAGGTAACAGAGTCCAAGGACGTAATTCGCGTCTGTGCCCGCGTCTGGCGTCCACTGGCGAACGCGTTCAAGATACGGAATCGCCGCCCCAGGCTGCCCCAGCCTATACAGCGTCAGGCCTTGCATCTGCACTGCCTCGATGTCCTGAGCATCCTGCTTCAGTGCAGCCGCAAACGCGTCGCGCGCCTCGATCAGCTTCCCCGTGCGGTAGTAGGCCAGCCCCAGTTCGCGCTCCGCCCCCTGCGGTTGTGACTCGGTCTCGGTCAGTTTCTTCAGGATGGCAATGGCCTCATCGGGATGATCGTGCTGCAGGGCTTCGTGCGCGCGAGCCACATCGCCGTTCGCCGCTACGCTGGACACGGTTTGGGCCTGCAGTACTGCAACCAGGGCAAGCAGGAGCATCGCAATCATGGAGCATTTCATAACGCACCAGCATACTGCGCGTCTCACCCATCGAGTAGTGTTACTATGACCGGCGATATGAGATTTGGGGCTGTTGCTCCGGCGTTGCTCCTGATGGTGGTCGCAGCCGCCGTGCAATCGGGGGCGAAGCAGGCGTCGGATCGCCAGCGCACTCCTTATCCGGCTGACAAGCAATATCCGGCCCCCGCCTGGTTTGTGAATGTGGCTGCGCAGGCCGGTCTTACCATGCGCAACGACAACGGCGAAGCCGCGGCAAAGAATTACATCATCGAGACGACCGGAGGTGGCGTCGCCATCCTCGACTATGACCGCGATGGATGGCCGGATATCTTTCTCACCGGCGGTCGCACACTCGATGGAGAACGCGCCTCGCCCGATGCTCCCGCCAGCCATCTTTACCATAACAACCACGACGGAACCTTCACCGACGTCACCGCTCAAGCCGGATTAGCCGCGACCGGCTGGGCACAGGGCGTCTGCGCGGGCGACTACGACAACGACGGCTATGACGACCTCTACGTAACTTACTACGGGATGAATCGCCTCTACCACAACGAACGCAACGGACGCTTCAAAGAGGTGGCGGAAATAGCCGGAGTCGCGGGTGACGGAACAAAGTGGAGTACCGGTTGCGCCTTTGTCGATTACGATCGCGACGGGAAGCTGGACCTTTTCGTCGCTAACTATGTTCAGTTCGATCTCAGGAGCGCACCAAAACCGGGTGAGCGGATGAACTGCATCTGGAAGGGTATGCCTGTCGAATGCGGCCCGCGCGGCCTCGCGTTTACCACTAACCTTCTCTACCGCAATCTCGGCGACGGCAAATTCTCCGATGTCACCCGGGCCAGCGGCATCGCTAAAACCAACGGCCATTACTGCCTTGGTGTTGCTCCGCTTGACTACAACCGCGATGGCTGGCCGGATATCTATGTCGCGTGCGACAGCACGCCGAGCATTCTTTATCGCAATAATAAGGATGGCACCTTTACCGATGTCGCCGTGGATAGTTCTGTAGCCTTCAGCGATGACGGCAACGAACAGGCGGGGATGGGAGTCACCGTCGCCGATTATGACGGCGACGGCTGGCCCGATATCTTCAAGACCAATTTCTCGGACGATACTTCCTCTCTCTACCGCAATAATCGGGACGGAACGTTTACTCCGAGCATCGTCGACGCAGGACTCAGCCTCAACACGCATTACCTTGGCTGGGGAGTCATGTTTGTCGATGTGGACAACGACGGGTGGCCAGACTTACTTCTTGCGAATGGTCACGTCTATCCACAGGTCGACGCCGGTTTGGGAGCCAGTTATCGGGAACCCAGACTTCTTTACTGGAATCAGGGCAACGGCAGGTTCAAAGATGTCAGCGCGGCTTCAGGTCCGGGCTGTACGGAGCCGATGCCTTCCCGCGGCCTCGCTGTTGCCGACCTCTGGAATGACGGCCGCGAATCGGCGGTCGTCAACGACATGGATGAAAAGCCGTTGCTTCTCGTCAATCTGGCTCCAAATGCCAATCACTGGCTCGGCGTTGTTCTCGATGGAACGCGCTCCAATCGCGACGGCATCGGAGCACGAGTCACCGTCGCTGCTGGCGGCAAAACCTGGGTACAGGAGCTGCGTAGTGGCGCCAGCTATCTCTCTTCGAGCGACCTCCGCCTCCACTTTGGCCTCGGTTCCGCCGCCGGCATCGAGCATATCGATGTATTGTGGCCCAGCGGCATCGAGGAACGCTTCCCAGGGAACTCTGCCGATCGCTACATCACCCTTCGAGAATCGTCCGGAACGCCACTGAAGGCTCTTGAGCCACCCAACCCGCATTAGGAGGCCCCCGCTATGCCTGCGCTTAGCCTCGCATGAGCTTCTCGCAACCGGGCTAAGCACGACGGCACCCTACACCTACGGACACGCGATCGATGATCTAAGGTCGACTATCTCAGAAACCACCGCCGGAAGTGACGGCTTTAATTTGGGCTACACCGACCCCTTCAATCCAGGCTATGACCGTGGTTCGAGCGATCTCGATATTCGGCAGCGCTTCGTTCTGGCGCCGATCCACCGGACACCGTGGTTCAGCAAAGGCATGAGCCTCAAGGGAGAGGTGCCAGGCAACTGGATGGCTACCGGCATCTACACCGGTCGCAGCGGCACTCCGTTTACTTATTACGACTCTACCTATAACCCTGGCGATTTCTACAACATCGCTCGCTACGTACCTTCGTCGCCGATCGGCAACTGGAAGTACACCAAATCGAAAGGCCTCGTGCCAGGTGCAGTCAATCAGCATTATTTGGCACCGAGTCTTCCGAATCGCGAGGAAAATCGTAAACGACGCTATCGGAGGCTAGTCGAATTGGGCCTTCCCGGCTCTCGCGCCGGAGCGAAATTCAATCGTTGGTCCGGGTGCGTGGAACCTTGACTTAGCAGTAGGCAAACAGTTCCTGGCAAATCTGATCATGGACGGGGCCTCTGCAGTTGGTGTCTCTCCTCCATAACAGCGACGCCTGTCATGGAGTCGCACCCATTTCATAATTTAGAGTCGAGAGAGAGAGACGGTATTGATAACGAGCGCTGGTGTCCTGAATCTGCGCGCTTGTCTGCTGGAGCTGCGCCTGGCTCAGTTCGACAATGGAGCTGAGGCCGAGTTTGTAGCGTGTCTGGGCCAGGTTCATCGCAAGGTTGGCTTGCTTCACGAGTTGGGCGGTGACGGCCATGCGTTGCCAGCTCATGTTCGCCTGGAGCCATGAAGTGCGTACGTCGCGAACGATGCGATCGCGGAGGTCGCGGCTGTCTTCGGAGGCCGCCTGGGCGCGGTAGCGAGCTTCTTTCGCCTCTGAGACATAGAGGAACCCATTAAAGATGGGGATGTTGATGTTGCCCCCGATTGCTCCCCACCAGTTCGCGATGTAGTAGGTGCCGGGATGAACAGGGATAATGCCGGCGGTGCCGGCGGCTGAGATGGTTGGCAGGAGCTGGTCCCACTGGGCGCGGGCGAATTTCTGCGCCGACTGCGTGTCGTAGGTAAGAGACTGCAGATCGGGGCGCTGCTGCAGCGCGGTCTGGATGAGGGGCTCGGCAGCCGGAGGTGGTGGCGGCGGCGGCGATGAGTCCTCGACGAGCGCGTATTCGACGCTATGATCGAGGCCCAGGACGGCATCGAGGGCGGCCATGGCCGCGTCCGCATTGTTCTGCGCGTCCAGTTGCAGGAGCTGTCCCTGAGAGAGGTCCACATCGGCGAAGCTGAGGTCGAGGGTGGATTTAAGTTTGTTGCGCGTCATCGCGCCTACCTGGTTCTCGGTGGTCTGGCGTGCGTTCACGGTCTGCTTCGCGACTTCAAGTTCGGCTTGTGCGGTCAGGGCGTCGTAGAAGGCCTGGTCGGTGGCGAGGACGATTTCTTCGGTGGTGGCGAGGGCGCTGGCGTTGGAGGCCTTCTCTTCAAGCTTGCGGGAGAGAACAAGGTTGTGGGTATGGCCGAAGTCGTAGATGAGCTGGGTGAAGTTGGCGCCGCCGCCGACGTGCTGCAGGAGACGGGAAGCCGTGAGCGATCCAGCGGAAAGACGACTGGCTTCCTCAGCCTGGACGGCGGTGGCCGCGCCGTTGGCGGTGGGAAGCTCGGCGGATCTGGCCTCAAGGGTGACTTCGTGCTGGGCCAGGGAGGTGAGTTTGGCGACGGTGACGCGGGGGTTGTTGCGGATCGCGAGCTGTTCGGCCTGGGCGAGGGTGAGAGTCGGCTGGTTATCGGGCAGGGCGGGGGGGTTGCTGCCAGGAAGTGGTGCGCCGGCCGACGGTGGCGGCGTTTGCTGCATGGGCGCGGAGCCCTGTTGTTGAAGCGACGAAAGCAACCGCGGCCCGGGGGCGGCGGGCAACGTGGACTGGGCAAAGAGGTATCCGCAGGAGAGGAGGGCTGCAGCGAGGGTCAGTGATTTCTTCATGCTTTACTTGCCTGTTCCTGGCTAAGCTTCTGTTCGCTTCGCGCATGGATCATGAGGTAAACGGCGGGCACCAGGAACATGGTGGCGACGACGGATACACCGAGACCGCCGATGATGGCGCGAGCGAGTGGCGCGTATTGCTCGCTGCCGGCTTCGAAGCCGAGGGCCATCGGAATCATGCCGAGCAGGGTGGCCATGGAGGTCATGAGGATGGGGCGGAGGCGCATCTTGCAGGCTTCGACGGTGGCGTCGAGCAGCGGCATGCCCTGGGAGTGGAGGAGGTTGGAGAAGTCGACGATGAGGATGCTATTGGAAACCACGATGCCGGTCATCATGATGGTGCCCATCAGCGACATGATGTTGAGCGTGCTGCCGGTGATGAGCAGCAAAAACACAACACCGGCGATGCCGGGCGGGATGGCCATGAGGATGATGAAGGGATCGACGAAGGAGGTGAACTGGGCCATGAGCACGAGATAGACGAGTACGATGGCGAGCAGCAATCCGAAGCCGAAGTCGTGAAAGGCTTCGTTCATGCTGACGACCGCGCCATGCAGCATGATGCGCGTGTTGCTGTCGGTGGTGGTGTGGCCGATGAGGTCACGGATGCGCTTGCCGGCACCACCGAGCGCCTCGGACCTGGTTGCGACGTAGACATCGATAACACGGCGAATCTGGTAGTGGTCGACTTCGGTGGGGGTGTTGATGAGCCTGACGCTGGCGACAGAGCCAAGCGGCGTGTAGCCGGTGCGATGGGAGCCAGTCCACTGGTCGGGATCGGCGTCGGAGGCCTGGAGCGCATCGTCGATCGGACTGTAACCGGCGGGGCGGATGCCGCGCAGGGGAATGCTCTCGAAGTCCTGCATCGACATGTTGTCGATCCAGCGATTGGCGTATTGCACCGTGACCATGTAGTTGTTGCCGCTTTTGGGGTCGATCCAGTAGCTGGGCGCGACCATGCCGTCGGAGGTAAGGGCCGTGATCACGTTGTCGACAACATCTTTGGCCGAGAGGCCGATCAGCGATGCTTTCTCGCGGTCGATGTTGAGCTGAATGCCGGGGTAGTTGACGTCCTGGGGGATGTAAGTGCCGCTGACGTCGGGGAAGGTACGAATCTTCGCGGCAAGCTTTTCAGCAAGGGCGTAGGCGCCGTCGATATTCATCGAGCTAACCTGGAGATCGATGGGCGCAGGCAGCCCCTGGTTGATGACGCCGTCGATGAGGCCGCCGGCCTGGAACCAGGTGGTGAGCTCGGGCATCTCGCGGGAGAGCCGCGCGCGAACGCGCTGCATGTATTCGTAGCTGCCGATGGAGGGGTCCTGTTTGAGGCTGGTCTGGACGAATGCGGTGTCCATGGAGGCGTTGGAGGTGAAGATGGAGGACAGGTCGGGATAGACACCGATGTTGGAAACGATCATGCCCAGGTCTCGGGGGCGCACCTCTTCGCGGATGATCTTTTCGACGCGGGCGATGTATTGATCGCTGACTTCGAGGCGGGTTCCGCTGGGCATGCGGACGTCGATGACGAATTGACCAGGGTCGGTACGCGGGAAATAGGCGCGGCCAAGGAACGGGAAGGTCAGGATGAGCAGGACAGCGCAGGCCCCCAGAATGCCGGCGGTGGTGAATCCGGGACGGAAGAGGGAGCGGCGCAAGAAGCCTTCGTACCGGTTCACCGCGCGCGTGAAGTAGTCGTTAAACTTTCCGACGATGGCCTCGAGGGAGAAGCGGCGTTTGAGCTGGGGTTCATGCTGATCCACGAGTTCACCGGCGTCATCGCGTTCGCCATGGCCGTGCCCGCGCAGGAAGAGCGCGCAGAAAAGCGGAATGACAGTCATGGCGAAGGCGTAGGAGGCGAACATGGAGAGCACCACGCCGAGCGCCAGCGGAGTAAAGAGATATTTGCTGACCCCGGAGAGGGAGACAACGGGAAGGAAAACGATGGAGGTGGTTACGGTGGCGGCCAGAACGGCGAGAGATACTTCGGTTCCGCCTTTTTCGGCGGCGATGGCGGCGGGCTCGCCGAGTTCCATGTAGCGGAAGATGTTTTCCAGCACGACGACGCCGTTATCGATGAGGCGGGAGAAGGCGAGGGCGAGGCCACCGAGGATCATGGTGTTGATGGTGCCGCCCATCATGTTGGCCATGAGCATGCACGCCAGGGCCGACAGGGGAACCGCCAACATGACGGCCACTGTGGCGCGAGGGCTGCCGAGGAAGAGCAGGATCATGATGCCGGTGAGTGCGAGGCCGATGGCGGCCTCGTTGACAAGCTGCTTGAGGGCCAGCTTGACGAAGAGAGACTGATCGAAGACGACGGCGGTTTTGAGCGAGGACGGAATGTCGACAAGGTGTTTGATGGCCTGCTTCATGCCGTCGACGATGGTGATGGTGTTGCTGTTGCCGCCCTGCTTGAAAACGGGCACGTAGACGGAACGCTGGCCGTCGATGCGGACGATGTTGTACTGGAGTGCTCCGGAGTCTTCGGCGTGGCCGATGTCGGCGACAAGGACGGAGCCATTGCCGACGGACTTGAGCGGCATCTGGTTCATCGACTGGGCGTCCGGAAACTGACTATTGGCGTAAATATTGAAGTCTTTGCTCCCGATGCGGACGTCGCCGGCGGGCAGAATGAGGTTGGAACTGTTCACGGCCTGGACGACGTCCTGGAGGCTGAGGTTGCGCGCCTCCATTTTGAGCGGATCGACGTAGACCTGGATTTGGCGGTAGGTTCCGCCGTAGGGCTGCGGCACGGAGGCGCCCTGAACGTTGGAAATCTGGTTGCGGACCTGGAACTGCGCGAGGTCTTTGAGCTGGGTTTCGTTGAGGCCTTTGCCTTCGAGGGTCACAAGGCAGACGGGCTGTGTGGAGGCGGTCAGGCCGAGTACGACAGGCGGCAAAGTGCCTGGCGGCAGACGGCGGAGATCCGCCATAGCAAGGTTGGAGACGTTCGAGAGCGCGGCGTTGGGATCGGTGCCGGGCTTGAAATAGATCTTGATGAGGCTGACGCCGGTGAGGGAGCGCGACTCGCTATGGTCGACGTTAGCGGCGAGGGTGAAGAAGCGCTCGAAGGTGTTAGTAATGTCGGCTTCGATCTGCTGCGGAGGCATGCCGCTGTAGAACGTCGCGACAACAACCACCGGCATGTCGATGTCGGGGAAGAGATCGACGGGCATGCTGAAGAGGTTCACGATGCCGACGATCGAGACGATCAGGCACAGCATGAGGATGAAGTAGGGATATTTCAGTGCAAATTTTGGCATTTTACTGCTGACTTTCGTTGGCGGAGTTCTCCGCGTTCATGTCGATCATGCCGCCAGACTGCGGAGCTGTTTCCGAAGCGGGTGTCTTCTCAACGACAGGCGTCACCACTTCGTTCTCGGTGTATTTCGACTGCGCAGCGACGATAACGCGGTCGCCGGGACTGAGGCCGCTCCGGATTTCCACGAGCTGATTGCCCCGGATGCCCGTCTGCACAGTGCGGATATGGACGTGGTTGCCGCCGTCAAGCACATACACCTGCTGCTGGTTACCGCGCAGAACCAACGCTCCCAACTGAATGGTGACCACGTTGTCGGCATGGTTCAGCCGCAAAAGAGCATTCGCGTACATGCCGGAGTCAATCGTCAGGTCTTTATTGGGGACGTCGATTTCGGTCTCCATCGTGCGCGTCTCGAAATTCAGCTCGCGTGTGAAGCGCACCACAGTGCCGGTGAAGGACCGCCCCAGAGAATCCACGCGCAACTGCACCGTGTCGCCGATGTGCACGTACCGCACATAGGTCTCGGGAACAGGCAGGCGAAGACGCATGACGCCGCTCTGTGCAAGTTTCACGATGGGAAGGTCCTGGTTATTGGAGCCGACGCCGGACTGGATCAGGGCGCCGGTATCGGCATAGCGCCAGATAATGACGCCATCAAGCGGCGCGACCACGTTGGTATAGTCCTCAATTGCGCTCACTCTCTGGTTGTCTGCTTTAGAAACCTCCATTCCGTTCTGAGCCGCGGACAATGCCGCCTTGGCCGCATCCACCTCGGCGGCCGACGAGAGATCTTTGGCCTGTGCATCGTCGAGTTCCTGCTGCGCCACCAGGCCGGGTTGCGCCTGCGAGGTTTGAAGGAGGCGGTCGTAGTCGGCGTGGATTGCGCTATGGGTGGACTCGGCCCGTTGGACTTCGTGCTGGGCGCGGACGATCTCATCGCCGCTGCGCGCTACTTCTGATACGGTGCCGGATAGCTGCGCTTTGAGCTCGGGAACTTCAAGAACGGCGAGGGTCTGACCTTGGCGCACCCGGTCGCCTATGTCCACGTAAATGTGGCGGATGAAGCCGGAGACTTTGGGATGGACGTCGACGGTCTGGTAGGGCTGGAATTGTCCAGCGAGACTGAGGACTTGGTCGATATTTCCACGCTGCACCACGGCTACCTGCGCAGAAGCGTTCTCCGCGGCGTCCGCCTTTGAACTTCGGGTACCGGAATTACAGGCGACTACGGCAATCGTCGCCGGGAAGGCTAAACCCGCGACAAGCATGAAGGAGAGTCGACTTCGCATGTTTTCTGAACGCACCTTTTTGTAGGGTTTGCATGATCGGGCCGCGAGTTTAAGAACTCACGGTCCCCGAAAACGGAACACACCATTGGCCCTCGACTATTGGCCCAAACGGTTAGCACCCGAGATAAAGGAAGATTCAGATCGCGACAGGCGGAGGTCGGAAAAAGAAAGCACTCAAACTTGCGAATGAGCGCACCCGCCGCGGGCGAAGACTATCCGGGCTGTCTCCAGCGCCTCCGGCCTTGCGGAAGAAGTTCAACCCAACCCAGAAGAACAGCAATACGGCGGGGAGAACAACATATACGGATATATGTCTGAGGGCAGGCTTCGCAGTGCTTATCAGCGGACTGTCAGTACCCCTCGCCTGCTCATTGCGGGATAAGAGCTTGGCGGCCGGAATTCGGCGGGAAGCGCTATGCGGCGAATTGTAGAGAGAGAGCTTGTACTGCAGGCCCCAGGTAAACACGGTGAGCGTTAACCCCAGGAACGCCAGGCTTCGCCATGAAAAACCTATCCGTTCTGGACGCAAAGTATTCAAATGGGGTGAACTGCCTAAATTTCAGGCCCTGGGAATGGTCGGCGGATTATATGCCGCACCACACCATGATAACCCTAAGACGGTTAATAGGGCGCGAAAGGATGTCACGACTGCTACGGTGCCGGTCGAATATCGCTTTCGGCCTCTACCATTCGGTCCAAGTCGCCTCCGAAGAAAACCGCCGCAAACCCCGGGAAAGGACAACGAAGGCGGCGAAGAGCGCAACTCGACAGTGAGACTTTGCCCGGCGGTAGCGCGTCGTCATGGAGTTGCCTGTCGCGAACGGGGACGATGAAGGCTAAGGCGGTTGTGAGTGGTTGGTTGCTGGCGGTCGCGGCGGCGATTTCGGCGGCGGCACAAGCGGTAGATGCGCTTCGCGTTCACTTCCCACCCCTCGCGCCTCAGCATCACCGTAAGCCGGCGGTAGCCATAGCGCACACGGCTGCCGGCCAGTTCCCGCAATCGCACCCGCAGGGCCTTCTGCGGATCACGATGATGCTGATACCTCAGCGTTGCCCGGTTCACCGGAATCAGCCCCGCAGCATGCCGTTGACTGAACTGGTGGACCTGTTGGGCGCCCACTCCGCCAGTTCACGACGCGCCCGAGGCCTCAGAGCTTTTTTGCGACGATCTCCTGCAGGACGTGGCGATCCAGAGAAAGATCCGCGACCAGCCGCTTCAGCTTCCCGTTCTCCTCACGCAACTGCCGAAGCTCCCGCAGCTCGATCAGGCCCATTCGCAGTGTGAAACTGGGCACAGGATTCGCATGGGGATGCGTTCATAGCCTGACCCGTTTCACTGCAGAGTGATTTCCAGTACCTCGATGGAGTAAGCCGGAGTGCGGAATCGCAGGCTATTGCCCGGTGTCGGAAGCGCGGTTTCGACGGGCGCGACGCTCGTCGGCTGATTAATGGAGTTCGTTGCTTCGGGATTGTGGGCCGTCAGCGAAATCAGCCGGCCCGAGGGCGCGAGCTTCGCTCCAGGGAAGCGGACTTGCAAGGACTGGGGATCGGAGGAGCCATTGACCAGCTTGAGATAGAGCTGCTTTTTGGCGGAATCCTGCGTCACCGAATAGAAAAATCGCGGACCCGCGCCTTCGATGGAGGACGCGGGGGTTTCAGTGCCGATGTGACCGGCAAACAACACCTGCGCGTAGTAACTCGGCGACCCGTAACTGTGCAACGCATCGTAGCCGATGAGGTCGGTATCCCATTGCATGGCTCCCGGGCTGACGTTCACCAGCAGCGGAGCGTAGGAGGCCATGACGATGAGGTCGCTGTTGCGTTCGAGGCCGATCATCCATGCGGCATCGCCGAGAGCAGCTCCCATGTTGGGCGTGGGCGTGCCTTCGCGCGTCGCCCATTCGCCGACAAAAATCTTCGGGCCATTGCGGTCGGTCTTGTCGTAGTGGGTCGCGTCGTGGAAAAAGTCGGTTGCACGCAGATAGTAATGATCGTCGAGCACATCGGGAGTTATGCCTGTGACCGGAGCTGTCGCAATCAGCTGTAAGTCCTGATACCTTGCCTTGATCGCTTTGTAGAACTGAGCATATCGATCACTATAGCTTCCTGATTTATCGAATTCATCTTCGTTGCCGATTTCGACATAGGTTATATGGAATGGCTCAGGATGACCGTCCCTGACTCGTTCGGCGCCCCATTTGGTATCGGAGCTGCCCATCGCATACTCAATTTCATCGAGGGCACTCTGAACGTACGGTTCCAGATCGGGCCCCGGTTTCACGTGTTCGCCCTTGAGCGAGTAACCCGCATAGACAGCGAGGACCGGCGACATATGGAGATCTTCGCACCACTCAAAGAATTCGAGCAGTCCCAGGCCGTCGGTCGACCAGTAATTCCATGGACTGGGATGGCCGGGACGATCGACGCGCGGTCCGATGGTCTTCTTCCAGTCGTACCAATCAGCGATGTGGTCGCCTTCGAGATAGTTACCGCCAGGAAAGCGCAGAAATTGCGGATGCATGGCGGCGAGTTTCTCCATCAGATCGATGCGGTTGCCGTTTGGTCGATCATGGTACGTCGGCGGAAACAGCGATACCAGATTCAGCCAGAGATTGCCGGGATGCGCCACCGTGAGCACCAGGTGGTTATCGAGGGAGGGCTCGATAGCGCCGGTCTTCAAAGTGAACTTATATTGCCCCCAGTTGGTGCCGATGCGGGAGACAACTGCGCTCGCCAACACCTTGCCGCTTTGGTTTGCAACCAGCGTGGCTGTCACCGGACCTACGTCTGCGGAGTCTTCTTTCGCATAGAACGAACCTTGATAGGTCGTATTAGGGCGAAGAGGAATACCCCAGTAACCTCCGTTCAGAACGCCGGCGGGGCTGGCGGCGTTGGCCTGGCTGACCTCGAGATGCAGGCTACTCGTTAGCGCCGTGCTGGGTCCGGTCGTCTTATCGAGATTGATTCTTGCCTCGGAGTTGCCGTTCTCGACCAGGATCCAGTCATTGACGCCGGACCAGTCCGCACGAAAGGTTCCATTGCGAATCAACTCCGCGTAGAGGCCGCCATCGTAGGAGTGGTTGATCTCCTCGGTCATCAGGCCGTAGAGCGTGGGGCTGACCTTCGACGCCGGCTGATCGGCATGAATGATGAGGGTCGCGGGACCGGTTTGCGCATTAGCGAGTGTGGCGGACAGGAGCAGGAGCAAAAATGCGGGGATTCGAAAGAATTTAGCTTGCATGGATAGGGCCTCGATTTGCACTCGGACTGGATGTCGAGAAACGTATATCACAACCGCCATTGCTCCAGCTTTGAGGTGCGTTCGGGCGCCAATCCCGTGTCGCGGATTCGTGGCGTCAAGAGTGCGGCGATGGGCAGCAAAGCTTGAGCATGGTTGAAGCCTCTCCATCATTCCTCCGCGAATGGTCGCGTTTTACTCCGATCCAGCCTGCATCAGCGAACCCAGGCAGACCACGGCCTCGTCCAGTTCCGCAACCGGCACGCATTCGCGGCTGCTGTGCGCCGTGCGCATATCGCCGGGGCCGAAGACAATCACTTCTTCGGCAATCGGCGCGAAGATGCTGGCCTCGGAGCCAAACGGAATCGAAATCGCCGCTCTGCCGGTGAGCGCCTCTACAGACTGAACCAGAGCCGCGTTGGCGCTGGTTTCAAAGCCAGCCTGTTGTCGCAAAGGCTTGATCTCGGCGCGGAAGCGCGGATTGAAGGAGTGCAGGCGGGCGACAATTTCCCCGACAGATTCAAGTACGCGATTGGCTGATTCTCCCGGAATCGGCCTCCACTCCAGCTGCAGGCGGCAAGAAGCCGGGACAATGTTTTTCGCCGTCCCTCCTTCGATTGTGCCGACGTTGAGCGTCGTGAATCCGGGATCGAAGAAGGTATGTTTTTCAACTGCAAGGCGCGCGGCAAATTCCTCGAAGGCGGTGATGAGATGAGCGGCGTTATAGATCGCCGACACACCCTGCTGCGGATGGGCGCTGTGTGCTTCCTTACCAAAAACCGTGACTTCTGCCAGGCAATATCCCTTGCCAGCACGGGCAGGATGCAGCGACGTTGGCTCGCCGATCACCACGCGGCGCGGGCGGAGTAGGTTGTTCGTCACAAGCCGCGACGCGCCGACGCAGCCAATCTCTTCGTCCGCCGTCAGAACCAATCGCAGACCATCCGCCAGCTTCCCGGAGGTTCCGCGGATTGCCGTCAGCAGACACGCGAGAAATCCTTTCACATCGCACGCGCCGCATCCGTAGAGGCTGCCATCGCGGATGACCGGTTCCAGTGCGCCTTTCCAATCCTCCGCAAATGGAACCGTATCCGTGTGGCACATGAAGACGAGGTTCACATCCCGATCGGCAGCGTTCTGCCCGGGCGGGGCCGCGATCACGTTCACCTTCTCTACCCCGGCCGTGTCCACATACGGCAACGCCAAAGTGGACCAACCCCTGCTCCTCAGCACACCGGCGGCATAGTCGGCGACGGGGCGATTCGAGACGGCAGAGTTTGAACGAATGCGAATCAGGTCCGACAGAATCTCGACAACGCCCTTCATCGCGACGCACCCGAAGCTGCATCGCGCCAGACTTTGGCGTGGACCTCTTCGTAGCGAGAGATAATCTCTTCCTGGCTCGCGTGCTTGCCATCGCGAACGATGAGTTTGCCGTTCACTGCCACGTCGCGGATGGCGCTCCGGTTCATCCCGAAAACAATCAACGGCAGCAACTCTTCCGCGGAATGGCCGGCAATAGAAACGTCACGAAGGTCAACGGTGAAAAAGTCCGCGAAGGAACCGGTCGCCAGTTCTCCCGAACGCACGGCGAGGGCACGCGCTCCATTCACCGTTGCGCAATCGAAAAGCCGCGCTGCCAGCCCCTGTTCACCAATCTGATCGAGAATCGCCCGTTGCTGTTGGATCAGCCGCAAATGGTAGTCCACCTCTCGCGCGTCCTCCAGCGGATCGATCTGCGCCTGACTGTCGGACCCGAACGCAATACGAACGCCGCGCTCGATCGCTTTGTCTGCCGCAATAATGCCATCGCCCAGGTTGCGCTCCGTTGTCGGACAGGAACAGATCGTCGCTCCTGCGTCTGCCAACATCGCGGTTTCTTCTGCTCTGATGTGGATCGCATGAACCGCGGTCCAGTCAGGCCCGAGCAGCCCCGCCTTGCCCAGCAAAGCGACCGGAGTCGCGCCGTATTCGCGCAGACATGCTTCGTTCTCAGCAACCTGCTCCGCCATGTGCATGTGCAGCGGCAGCTTTCTCTCGCGCGCCCAGGCGGCAATCTCGCGTACATCGTCGAGAGGCACGGCCCGGATGCTGTGCGGCGCGACGCCGACTTGCACGTCTGCCGAATCGCCTGGATATTCGCGGGTGAGCGCGTCCACATTGGCAACAAAGTCCGACGTGGTTTCGAAGAACCTGGTCTGACCAGGATCGCGAGGCAACTGAAAGCCGGAGCGCAGATAGGCGCTCCGCAACAGCACGATGCGAATGCCGACCGATCGCGCCGCCGCAATCACCTGCTTGCTGAGCAGATTCGGATCGTCGTAGGGCCGGCCATCCGGGGCCGTGTGCAGATAATGAAACTCACCCACCGTCGTCGTGCCCGCGAGCGCCATCTCGAGGAATGCCATGCGCGCGACATCGTAAACCTGTTGGGGGTCAAGCTGGGCCGCGGCGTGGTACATCGTGCCGCGCCAGGACCAGAAATCCTTGCCTGCCACGGCTCTCGACTCCGACTTGCCACGGATCAGCCGCTGGAAGGCGTGGGAGTGCACGTTAATGAAACCAGGCAGCAGCGCTTTGCCGCGCAGATCGACGACCGTGTCAGACGGAGTGTCTTTCGGGCTGACACCGAGAATGCTGCCGCTATCGCTGACAAGAATGCCACGGTTCGCAACAAACTCGGCGCCGGCGTACAGAAAATCAGGACGATAAAGGGTGGTCATCGCCACTCTCCGGCAGGGGCGCCAAACCGGCTCATGCAGCGATCCTCTGGCCGCCGATCCACACTTCGCTCACCGGATTGCTCCCCAGCGTGTAGACCAACTCCCGCCAGTCTGCTCCGTGCAGCACGAGGAAGTCCGCGGGGAGTCCTGGTTCGATGCGCCCCGCGTGGGACAAACCCAGCGCGCTCGCGGCATTCACCGTTCCGGCGGCCAGCGCCTCCTGCGGCGTCAGACCATTCAGACGAACGGCGAGACCCAGCGCCATCGAAGCCGAGAACAGCGGACTCGATCCCGGGTTGAGGTCGGTTCCCACCGCAACAGCGGCGCCTGCATCGATCAGCTTGCGCCCCGGCGCCGGCGCCAGCCCCAGATGCAGCGTCACGCCGGGAAGGATTGTCGCGATCGTTTTGCTGCCAGCCTTCGAGGCAACTTGTTCCGCACTGCACGCCTCCAGATGATCGACGCTCAGGGCTCCCATGCGCAACCCAAGTTCGAGTCCACCGACGCGCTGGAATTGCTCTGTGTGCAGTTTGATCGCCAGGCCGTGCTGTTGCGCGCAGACAAGCATGTGCTCCGCTTCCTCTGCGCTCCAGGCTTCCTTCTCAACGAAGACATCGACAGCGTGAGCCAACTTGCGCAGCGCCACTTCCGGTATCAGCGTCTGACAAACGTCGGACACGTAGGCCGCGCGTTCCGCCGCGTCGGCAGGCGGCACATGAATCAGCAGCGTGGGAATAATGCGGGCGCGTGTATGTTCGGCAAGTGCCCGGATCACCGCGAGCATTGCAATCTCAGCATCGGGTGTGAATCCGTATCCGGATTTCACCTCGATGACGGTCGCACCGGATCGCAGCAAAGAGTCGATACGCGGCCTGGCGAGAGCGATCAGATCCTCCTGAGACGCAGCTGCCGTCGCGCGAATCGTGCTCCGGATTCCGCCGCCTGCTGCCAGGATGCGCTCATAAGGCACCCCTGCTACTCGCGCTTCAAAGTCAGCCAGACGATCGCCCGCCCACACTGCATGTGTATGTGGATCGATCAGCCCCGGAACAACGGCACGATGTTCCACATCGATGGTCGCCGCGGCTTCTCCGACCCAATCAGCTTCCGGCCCAACCCAAAGGACAAGGCCATCCGCGATGGCGAGTGCCGCACGCTCAACGATCTTCAGTCGACGCATCTCCACGCCGTGCTTCGGACCAGGCCCTTCCGCAGTCACCAGCTCCGAAATTCCCCGTATCAGCAGGTCGGCTTTCATTGCAGGCTGGGCATGTCAACACCACGCTCCCTCGCGACCGCGATCGCTCGATCGTATCCTGCGTCCGCGTGGCGGACCACACCCGTGGCGGGATCGTTCCGCAGACACAAACGCAACCGTTCCTCCGCTTCATCGCTGCCATCGGCGACCGCCACCAATCCCGCATGCTGGCTGTAACCCATGCCCACGCCCCCTCCATGATGGAAGCTCATCCATGCAGCGCCGCTGGCAATCCCCGTCGCGAAGTTCAGCAGTGGCCAGTCAGACACCGCATCGGACCCATCGAGCATCGCCTCCGTCTCGCGGTAAGGACTCGCCACCGAGCCAGCATCGAGATGATCGCGCCCGATCACGATGGGCGCCTTCAGCCGTCCATCGCGCACCATCTGATTGAAGAGCAAGCCGGCCCGATCCCGCTGCCTGTAGCCGAGCCAGCAAATGCGCGCCGGCAACCCCTGGAACGCAATCTGATCGGCGGCATAGGTAAGCCATTGCGTCAGCCGCTGGTCATCTGGAAAGAGCT
This sequence comes from uncultured Acidobacteriaceae bacterium, assembly GCA_963831055.1. Classification (GTDB taxonomy): domain Bacteria; phylum Acidobacteriota; class Terriglobia; order Terriglobales; family Acidobacteriaceae; genus Palsa-343. The sequence continues at coordinate 33,096 of CAWHOU010000019.1, forward strand.
CCAGCAGCGCCTGATCCGTCGCCGCAATGTCGGCAGGGTCACCGGACAAAGCAACCCACCGGAACGGCCCGCGTCCTTCGCAAAAGGAATCTCGGATAAAGGCTGGCACGAATCCCGGATAGGAAAACGCATTGGTTACGCCGGCGATCCTGGCCTGCGTCCGCAGATTGTTCCCATAATCGAAGGCAATGGCGCCGCGTTCCTGCATTTTGATTATGGCGTGGACGTGTTCGGCGATCGAAGCTTGCACGCGTGCGATGTACGCCTGCTGCTGCTGCGCGCGTACTGTGTTCAGATCCTCATCCGCACGCGCGATCGGCAAATATCCCCACAATGGATCGTGGGCGCTGGTTTGATCCGTCACCAGATCGGGCGTGAACCCGATCTCGACCATCTTTGGGAGAAGTTCAGCCGCATTGCCCAACAGCCCTATGGACAAAGCCTGCCGCGACGCTTTCGCTTTCTGCGCCATCGCAATCGCTTCGTGGAGCGAGGTGGTCGCCTTGTCTAGATATCGCGTTTCGAGCCTGCGCTGGATGCGGCTCGCGTCAACTTCGATGCAGATGCTGACGCCGCCCGCCAGCTTCACGGCCAGCGGTTGCGCTCCACCCATCCCGCCCAGTCCCGCAGTCACCGTGATTGTGCCCGCGAGCGTACCGTTGAAATGACGTTGCGCCGCACCTACAAACGTCTCGTAGGTTCCTTGTAGAATGCCCTGTGTGCCGATGTAAATCCACGACCCGGCCGTCATCTGGCCGTACATCATCAACCCGGCCTTATCGAGTTTGTCGAACTCATCCCAGTTAGCCCAGTGCGGCACAAGATTCGAGTTGGCTATCAGCACGCGAGGCGCGAGCCGCTGCGTCTCCAGCACCGCGACCGGCTTACCGGATTGAATCAGCAGGGTCTGGTTATTCTCCAGCCGGTCGAGAGTCTCCACGATCTTGTGAAAGCACTCCCAGTTGCGCGCCGCCTTACCTCGTCCGCCATAGACAATCAGCTCGGCGGGTTTCTCCGCCACATCGGGATCGAGATTGTTCATCAGCATCCGCTTAGCGGCTTCCTGGATCCATCCGCGCGCGGTTCGGGTGTTGCCGCGCGGCGCGCGAATCGAAGCTTCAGGCTGACTCATCGAGGCCCCTCGGGAACACAACTATTCTCGTTGCTCCGCATGGCGCAAAGCAAATCTGCTACTTATTCTGCCTTCTCTTTTTGTTCCTTCGGTTCGGTGGGCTCAGGCTTCGCGAACGGCGGTTGATCGTACTTGTAGAGTGCATTCATGAAGAACTTGTAGGTCCCGTGCGATTGCGCCCGCCATTGCGGCTTGAACCCAAACAGAAAGATTCGCCCGCTTCCGTAAGGCACTTCCAGCGCGGCGATCTTGTCCTCGATCGCCTCGGGATGCAGGAGCAAGCCGCTCTCCAGCGGATTGCTGTCCTTCGGATACCGCGCCAGCACCGCTCCATGAAATCCCGCCTGCGTGGCAAACGCCGGTCCCTGCTCGAACATCACGATCGGTTCCCCGGGCAGGCCCCACGTCACCGGACGGTCGCCCGATCCCAGTTCCACGCGCAGCAGCGCGCCAGAGCAGAAAAACTTGTCGCTCTTCATTCCTTCCAGAACATTGGTTACCGGCAGCGAGAGCAGCGGAACCAGCGTCGCTGCGGTCTGGTTGAACGCGATCAGCGTTCCCCCGCGGCGCACAAACTCCCGCAAATTATCGAGGCCCTCCTCGCCCAAACCGCCGGCGTATTGGCCGGGCACGATTCCTTCCCGATAACCTTCCATCAACTGCTGCTGGCGCATATCCGGCAGGATCAGCACATCGACGCGATCGCGCAGCTGCCCGGATCGCATATCCGCGTTATATAAACTAATTGGCGCATATCCATATTGTTCAAGAATCCAACGCGTCCAGCCTTCATCGATTGACGGATCCCATGGACGATATAGACCCACACGCACTTTGTGGACAGCGATCACGTGCTCGGGAGCCTTATCCGCACCGACTACCGAAACAGCGTATTTCTTCGATAAGTCACCGATACTTGAGCGGCTAACTCCACTCACCACGATTGCGCCCTTTTCCATGCCTTGCGATGTCTTCACCTCGTCCTGCGCAAACCCAACCGAACCTCCGGCGGCAAGGACATCGTTGATGACGCGGAAACTCGCGTTGGATTGATGGCTCACAATAAAGGTTCCACCGCTTCCCTGCACCTCCGCCGGAGGCGTGTCGAGATCGGTTACCGGCTTCAGGTGTGCGAGTTGATCGTCCGTGATCGGATCGGTAACCGGATCTACGCGGACACCCATCTGCATGGGCAAGGTCCACCCTGTGACGTCATAAGGCAAATCCACAGGCTTCTGGCTCTCCGTGAACAACGCCGAAGGATAGCGCTGCACCTCGAATAACTCCTTGGCCATCGAGGTATAAGGCTGGTTCATCAGAATCACCCAAGAACCAGCCGGATAATCGCGATCGTTCGCGCGGAACCCTGTCTGCGACTCTCGAATCTCAATCCCGTTTTCCTGCATGATGTGCGCCAGCAGCTGCCCCTCCGGCGCATCGGCCTGCACACTGGGAATGACATAGGCGAATGGAGGTCCCTGCTCGAATCGCCTGATGTTATCCCGCGCGGCCTGGTAACGGTTATAGAGCAGCGTCTCCCGATAACGGGCCGCAGTATCGAGCACCGACATCGATCCCGCCACCATGTAATCGACCGCGTCCTTCAGCCTCCACCAGCCGCCCTGCCACGGCGTGGTATACATCGTCAACGCCTTCAGGTCCTGCATATCTTTCGGAAATTCATCCACCGTGTAGAAACGCGGGGTGGCATAGCGGTAAAGTGCCGTTTCCGTGAAGAAGGATATCTCGTTGCGGAACGACCCGGCATAATCGACAAACCCCGGATACCAGTTATCGAATTGTGACTCGCTGATCGCCCCCGGCATTTGATGTTCATCGAGATAAGCCGTCATATTCGTCCCGATGACATTGAACCAACTCCGCACATACGGACTAATGTTCGAAGAGATAGGGTCGGAGAAGGGCGGTATCCAGATTCGCGCTGGAAACGGAGCCGTCTGATGCTGGCAATAAAAGATAACCGGCGAGTATTCGATTTCCGCCTTCGTGACGACCTGGGATTCCTTCATGTTCAGCATGTAGCCGTCGCGGTTGTTATCGTGGCCGACATAGTCCTGAAAGAGCCAGGGCATTGGGCTGACCTCGAAACGCGTGCCCAAATTTTTGCGGTACCAGGAAACCACCATGTCCTGGCCGTCTGGATTCAGCGTTGGCCACAGCACCAGGATCACGTTGTCAAGGACTGCATCGACCTCGGGATCGCCCTGCGCGGACGCCAGCCTATAAGCCAGCGCAATCGAATGCTGGCCGCCCGCTACCTCACTCGAATGCAAGCCGCCGTCGATGTGCACAACCACCTTCGATGAGTGCGCCAGTTCCCTTGCCTGCGCATCGTCCAGCCCCTCGGCCGTCGCCAGCTTTCTGGCGATCGACTTATATTCATCCAACCGAGCCAGGTTCTGCGGCGAAGAAATTACCGCAATCTCAATGTCGCGCCCCTCGGTGGACTTACCGACCGTGAACATCTTCACGCGGTCGGAGTGGGCGGCGAGCTCGTGGAAGTAATGAATCTCTTCCTCATAATTCGCCAGGTAGTAGTCATCGCCCGGAGTATGCCCCAGCACCGAAGCCGGGGCAGGAGCCTGCGCGTACATGGTCAGGCATGCAAGGAGAGAGGCAGAAGTCAGAAGAAGACAGCGCATGTTTCGTGGGTGCATCTCATACCTTTCTGGCTATCAGGGAGGGGGTAAACTCCGCGCCCTCCGAACCTGAGTTTCATTGTGTACGGGTAGTTTAACCACACGCGAACGTGCAGGAAAAAGCGCCGGAGACGAATCCCCGGCGCTCCTGGATGGGCGAGTTAGAAGTCGTACCGCAGCGAGAACTGCATGCGGCGGGGTTCCACCAGGAGCCCGGGATTATTGATACCCGGGCTGGCAATACCGAGGTTCCCGCCCGTGAGGCCCGAGCCGATCGATGCCGGATCGAAGCGTACGGTGTTGGTCGCGTTGTACGTCTCCCATGCAAACTTCAGCGATCCGTACTCGCGGATCTGCCAGGATTTATCCACCCCCGTATCGATGTCGAAATAGCCGTCGCCGCGAAAGTTATTGCGCTCGCCGGCTTCACCCGGATAAGGAAGCCGAACCGGGCCACCGTTACTAATACCGTTGTTAATCGCGTCCGGGTTATCAAAGAACTGGGGGTTGCCGTTCTGATCGAAATGTCGGCGCATCTTCACTGGGGCCGTAACCACTCCATAGCTCTCAATCTGCCAGTCGGTGGTCCAGCCAGGCTCGAAGAGCGAAAACGGCAGACCGCTGGTGGTGCGGTTGATGCCGGACAGCTGCCAGCCCCCGACAAATGCGTTTTCGATCCCATTGGTCCCGCTCAAAAAGGCTTTGCCACGGCCGAACGGAAGCTGATACACGGCATCTACCGTGAGCAATTGATGCGTATCGAAGTCTGAAACGGCGCGGTTCAGGTAAGGGCGCCAGGTATTCAGAATGTCGCTGAATGAGCCACCCGAGCCGCTGGTGTTGAACTCGGTGCTGCGCTCAGCGTCCGAGCCGAAATCGATTGACTTGGAGAGCGTATACGCAATATCCATCTGGAGCCCATGGGTAACAGGGTGCCGCAGGACCAATTGGCCGGCGTTATAGTAGCTCATGCCGATAGTGGATAAGGCGTAGAGCGAAGAGAACTGCCCTTGCCAGAAATGAGGCTGCCAGTTAGCCGGCGCAGGGTAGAATCCGATGAGGGGACCGTAGAAGTCGAGATCCGAGAGGGCAGTGGTTGCTCCCAGGTTGGCGCGATAAGGCGCCCACTCATTGGTATAGATGGCCTGTGTCGCACTTTCACCGGCATAGTCAAATCCGGCCATCCAGGGAAATACGTCCTCGAAGTATTTGATCGCCTGAACGGTGGCGGTGTTATTGCCGCCGTTCAGGTCCACCAGCCGGGAGAGCTGGGTGCCCGCACTGTAATAGTCGCCGCCTCCACCCGGATCCACGTAATCGACGGGCTCTGAAAGATCGAGGCTCTGGATGAGATGCCGTCCCATATTGCCAACATAATCTGCTTCGAGGGTAAATCCCTTCGGGAATTGGTGCTGAACCGAAAGGTTAAACGCCTCCGTATACGGCGTCTTTAACTTGCTGTCGAGTCCCCAGGTGATCGCAAATCCGGACAGGCCCGAAGGTGGAGCATAAGGAAATGTAGCCGTCTGGGGCGCGCTCCCGTTGCTGAAGGGCAAGCTAGTCCGGCTGGTGAAGCGGGGCGAGCTTTCCGAATTGTAGGTACCAGCCGGATTGCCAATGTCACTGCTGATGCCATAAGCACCATGCTGGTCGAAGGCGTTCACCAGAGCCTCGCCGTAGTGGTCGTAGTAAATGCCCGCTCCCATGCGAATCGTGGTCTTGTCGTTGATCGAATACGCCAGGGCGAATCGAGGCGCGAAGTTATTCTTGGCTTTTGGCCAGAAACCCGGCTTCCCGTAGTAGGGCCCGGTGGGCGCAAAGTAGAGGGTCGGCTCGTAAATCTGGCTCTGTAGAGCCGCTGATTCGCGCTCCTGGTACCACGCATGGGTGTCAATGGTAGGAGCAACCTGCTGGCCGCTCGTCTCCCAGGGCGTTTGCAGAAAACTCTGGCGGAGACCGAAGGTGAGGATGAGCTTGGGAGTCGCTCGCCACGCATCCTGCAGATAGTATTCATATTCGTTGGACTTGAAGTGCCGCGCGATGGGCGTGCCATCCGCCAGCAGGCTGGCCGAAGTGGGACTGGAAACCTTGTAGTTGAATTGATCGCCAACATACGGAACCGTTCCCACAAGGTTGGCATAGGCAATCACATATGAATTTTGAAATCCGCCCGGGACCGCTGGCTGACCGATCGTTGAAGGGTCAGGGGGATTGCCACCCAGCCAGTAGGGATTCGTACTGGCGCTGCTATAAGAGTTCGCGTCGGAAGAACGGTTCTGGTGAATGAGGCGCCAGTTTCCGCCGACCTGAAAAGTATGCTTGCCCCGCGTCCAGCTGAAGTTATCGACAATGTTAGTAACCGGAACCGACTGAATCGTGGTTCGAGTCTCCGCCGTCGGCGTGGAAAGAAAGCGGAAGTCCACATAGTCGCTGGTGCCCAGGCCTCGCAGGCTGTTTCCCTGGCGGATATATCCGAAACGCAGGTCGTTTACGATGTTCGGGGAGATAGACCAGGTATCACCGGCAACGATCCCCTTGGTATTGTCTTCGAAGGTCTGCGCAGGGGGCTGACCGGGAAACTGTTCGGCATAGCCGGTTGTATCTTTCTGCAGTCCGCCGCGCGCAAAAATGCGCTGCTTCTCGTTCGGCGTCCAGTCGATGCGCCCGATGCTTGTGTTGAAGGTCACCGGATTCGGCGACGCAAAGGTAAAGGAGCCCTCGTTGAGCCCGTCGCCCTGGGTCGTGCCATTGGCCGCCGGCATGGACTTAAAATAAGCGAGCGCATTCGGGTTCGGGCCAGGCCCAGGAGGATATTGTGCAGACTCGCAACCTCCCATCGATATACATGGAGCATCCAGTTGTGTTACCTGCGCAGGGGTGAGACTGCCGCCGGGATAAGTCAGAGTTCCAGCTTGATACGCTGCGGTCGGAACTTCCTGCGTTACCACCTCATCTTCCGCCTGCCGGTTTCCCTCATAATTGCCGAAGAAGAATAGCTTGTCTCTAATAATCGGACCGCCGACCGCGCCGCCGAAGATGTTACGGATGAGCTTGGGTGGAATGTTGGCATCGCCGCTGTTCAGCTCGGCCTGTTTCACGAACCAGTTATTGGAGACGGTCAATGTCGGACGGTTGTATTCGTAGGCTCCGCCGTGAAACTTGTTAGTTCCCGACTTGGTAATGAGACTGACCTGGGCGCCGGCGGACCTTCCTTCGTCGGAGTTGGTATTGGCGGTTGCAACACGAAATTCCTCGACGGAATCCTGGGTTTCGCGCAGGACACCTGTGAACGCGTAGCCGAACACCTGGTCGTTATCGTCGACACCGTCGACCGTAACGTTTCCCTGGTCGGAACGGATGCCGTTGACGGCGCCGCTGCGGCTATCGCCGCCTGGGTTCGATTCCGATGCGCCGAGGGTCGGCAGGTAGAGCACGCCGGGCTCGAGCGAGAGCAAGTCGGGCACGTTACGGGTTTCGCTGGGCAGTGCCTGGATCAGGGCATTGTCCATCGCGCCGCCGAGGGAGGCGTCTGTCGTGTTCAGCGTCTGGGCGGCCGCGCTTACGTTCACGACCTCGGCCTGCAACTTCACCGTCATGACGAAATCGATTGTGGCCGGCTGATCCACGATCAGTTCGGCAGCCTTCTTCTGCTCAGCAAAGCCCGTCGCCGTCACATCGATGGTGTAACCGGCCGGAGGAAGCTGCGTGAAGGAATATTCGCCCGCCGCGTTGGAGGTGGCGCTCAAAACCTGCCCCGTGGCGCCGTTGGTGAGGGTGATCTTCGCGCCGGGAACGACCGCGCCGCTCGGGTCTTTCACCACCCCACGCAGGGATGTGGTTGCAATTTGAGCGATGCTGGTTGCGGCAAAGGCCAGCAAGAATACGAACGCAGCGATTGGGAAAAGGCGTCTGGTCACGTTTCCTCCAAAAAGGGCGTTGCGGGCGCCGCGTGGGTCGGCACCTTTTTTATGTGTATTGTGACGAATGGGACGAACGACCGAGTGAGCCTCCCATTCTGCGACATCACGGATACAAGTTCAAGGGGAATCGAAACACCGGGCGGTAAATGCGCTCGCCATAAACAAAAGTTTTCCACCCCATAGCGTCATCCGAATTCAGCCCATCGAAACTGGTGATGACGGGGCCCGGTCAAAACCGGGAATAGTGGTCGGCCCTGGTTGGGCCTGGGGTTGTTTACGACGTAACCCTGGCGGAGCTATAGTGGCGCATCGGCAACTCGACGCTCCGCAGGTCACGGAGCACTGCCGAGAGGAGCATCATCGATGTCCGACACCACAGAATCCAACCTCGAAGAGAGGAAGGACCGGGCGACTGGTTCTGCTGGAAGCGGCATCTCTCGCCGCGGCTTTTTGAAGGGGGCCGGTCTCACCGCGGCCGGAACTGCCCTGCTCGATGGCGTACAGGCCTTCGGCAGCGAAACCAGGGCGGCCGCCAGCCCTGGAGTCACCGAACTCGGGCCTGGGGCGGTTCCGGTACGGTTACGCGTGAACGGCGTCGAGCATACCGTTGAAATCGAGCCCCGGACGACCCTGGCCGAAGCCCTCCGCATTCATCTGGGCATGACCGGCACCAAGATTGTCTGCGACCGCGGCGTATGTTCTGGCTGCACGATCTGGCTCGACAAAATGCCGGTGAACAGCTGCATGACCCTGGCGATCGACGCGGTGGGTCACAATGTCACCACCATTGAGGGGATATCTTCGGGGGATAAGATGCACCCCCTGCAGGCCGCCTTTGTGAAGCATGATGCCCTGCAATGCGGATTCTGCACGCCGGGCATGGTGATGAGCTGTGCCGCGCTGCTCGAGCGCAATCCGCATCCTTCGGAAGCGGATGTCCGCCATGCCGTATCCGGCAATCTGTGCCGCTGCGGGACGTACCCGAAAATCTTTGCCGCAACGCTGGATGTAGCCGGCGGCGGGCGCAACGCATAGCGGAGGAGCATCATGAAGACCCCTGGAATGGAAGACACGCTTCTCGATCAGGCTGCGGCCGCACCCGCAAAGAAGAACGTCCAGATGCCCATCGGCGTCCCGGAATATACGCTCACGGACGAATCGCGGGAGGTGCCTGCTACCGAGCCGCCGGTGTGGCCGATCAATAAGGATCTGAAATTTGTCGGACAATCGGTCGAGCGCTACGACGGCCATGCGAAGGTCACCGGCCGCGCGCGTTATACGTCGGACATCCAGCTGCCGGGCATGCTTTACGCGAAATTTGTGAACGCGTCTGTGCCCCACGCAAGGGTCGTTTCTGTCGATACCACGGCGGCAGAGAAATATCCTGGCGTTCGCGGCGCGCATGTCATCCAGCACGTGCTCGGCAATGCTGTTCTGCGGAATTCCGCGCTGGAACAGGTGAAATATCCCGTTGTGCGTTATGCCGGTCAGCCGGTGGCAGCGGTGGCCGCGACTACTCCGGCCGCCGCTGAGGAAGCCGCGGCGCTGGTCAAAGTTCGGTATGAAGCCATCCCATTCGTTGTCGATGAGGTCAAAGCGCGCGCTACCGACGCTCCCAAAGTCTTCCCCGGCGCGGCGGACGAGGAAGCCAGCGCCGGCGGCGGAGGCGGTCCGAGCGATGTGAAGCAGACCGGCAACATTCACGGTCCGTCGATCCATCGCCGCGGAGAAACCGACCAGGGATTCAAAGATGCCGAGGTCATCGTCGAGGGTCACTACACGACCCAGGTACAGACGCATTCCGCGCTGGAGACGCATGGCGTAGTGGCGGACTGGAAGCCTGAACTGTTGACGGTCTGGGCATCCACGCAGGGCACGGGGAGCGTCCGCGAGGAACTGGCCGGCTTCTTCAAGATTCCGCTGACGCAGGTGCGCGTCATCACGGAATTCATGGGCGGGGGTTTCGGAGCAAAGTTCGGGGCCGGCAATCCAGGGGTGGTCGCTGCCGCCCTTTCAAAGAAGACGGGCGCGCCGGTCCGGCTCATGCTCGATCGCGGAGAGGAGCATCTTTCCGTCGGCAACAGGCCCAGCTCCGACCAGACGCTGCGCATCGGAGCGAAGCAGGACGGAACCATCACCGCGATCCACCTGGTCGCCTATGGCACCGCGGGATGCGGAACGGGGGCGGGGTGCTCCGGCCCCGCGTCGAATCTTTACAAGACCGCTTCGCTGCACACCGAAGAAAGCGACGTCTTCATCAACGCCGGTCCGGCGTCGGCGATGCGTGCACCGGGTCATCCGCAGGGCGCCTTTGCTCTGGAGCAGACCATGGACGAGTTGGCCGTCAAGTTGAACATGGATCCGATCGACCTGCGCGACAAGACCGACGAGCATCCGGTCCGTCGCGTGGAACGCCAGATTGTGCGGGAGAGCGATCTTTGGAAGTCCCGCAATCCAGTCGCGGGAGCGAGCCCGGGTCCCGTTAAACGCGGCGTTGGGTTGGCGCAGTCGGTGTGGTATCGATTCGTCAGCATGAGCTCCTCCGCCGAGGTCCGCATTCACAAGGACGGCTCTCTCGAAGTGCTGTCGTCCGTCCAGGACATCGGCTCCGGGGTGAAGACGGTGATGGCGCAGATTCTGGCCGAGCAATTCGGGGTTCCGCCAGCGCAAATCGCGGTCAGGATCGGCGACACCAATCATCCTCAGGGGCCGGATTCCGGCGGGAGCGTTACCACACTCTCGCTTACACCAGCGGTTCGCGATGCGGCCTGGCAGGCTGCGCAAAAGTTCCTGTCGGACATTGCGCCTGCGCTTGGCACGACGTCGGACGATTTGGTCCTGGTGGATGGCGAGGTTCGCAGCCGGTCGGGTAAGTTCGAGCCGCTGAGCTTCCGCCGCGCGGCTGCCAAAATGACAACTTCACAAATTGCCGTGCAGGCGAAGCGGATTCCCGACTATGCCCCAAAGAAATACCTCACGTACGGTGGTGTCGATGTAGCCGAGGTTGAGGTCGACACCGAGCTCGGACGCATACACGTCCGACGCGTGCTGTCGGTGCATGACTGCGGCCGTCCTATGAATCCCGCACAGGTGATCAGCCAGATCAATGGCGGCATCATCCAGGGGATTTCCTACACGCTGCTGGAGAATCGGCTGCTCGATCCCGTCTATGGCCTGATGGTGAACCCCGATCTGGAGCAGTACAAGATCGTCGGCGCGCGCGAGATTCCGGAGATCGACGTACGGCTGGTCGAGGCGTACATCGGCCAGAGCTCGACCGATGCTTCGGGGATTGGCGAAGCCGCCGGAGTTGTCTCCATCGGCGCCGCCATCGGCAACGCCGTGTATAACGCCATCGGCGTCCGCATCCGTCAGACACCGATGACGCCGGCTGTCGTCCTGAGTGCACTGCGCGCGCCAGGGCAGGGGAAGGAGCTGGCATGAACCGTTTCGCAATTGCAGACTGCACTTCCGTTGACGCCGCATTGTCGCAGTTGAAGGACGGGGCTGTCGTCAAGGCTGGAGGAGTCGATCTTCTGGACCGCATGAAGGACGGCATCGAGCAGCCACAAAAGCTGGTGAATATTCGCAACATATCGGGCTTGCGCGGAATCCACGAAACCGACGAGGGGCTGACCATAGGCCCGCTCACAACTCTGGCTGAGATCAGCGAACATCCGCTCATCCGGTCGAGCTATCAGATTCTGTCCGACGCGTGCGGCCACGCCGCAACCCCGCACATCCGGAACATGGCTACGGTCGGCGGAAATTTGCTGCAGCGCGTGCAGTGCTGGTACTACCGTTCGTCGGACTTCCAGTGCCTCCGCAAGGGCAAGGATCTCTGCTTCGCCTTCGAGGGGCTCAATCAGTACCACGCCATCATGGAGTACGCTACCTGCCCGTCGGTTGCGCCCTCGTCGGCAGCCGTTGCGCTGCTTGGGCTCAACTCCAGCGTGGAGCTGAGCTCGGCGAAACGCGGCAAGCGGACGGTCGGCATCAGGGAGCTGTATGTTGTGCCCGACGCCAATCCCACGAAGTTCACTGTGATCGAGCCCGACGAACTGCTCACTGCGATCCTGGTTCCGAAGCCGGCACAAGGCACGCGGTCCGCTTACCAGAAATTCGGCGAGAAGGAGAGCTTCGACTGGGCCATCGCCGACGCCGGCGTCGTTATCGAGATGGATGGCGATATTTGCCGCCGGGCGGTCATTACCATGGGCGCTGCATCGCCGGTCGTTCGCCGGTCGCCGCAGGCAGAAGCCGCGCTTGTGGGCAAGCCGATCACTGAGGAAACCGCGCGCGCCGCCGGACAGGTTGCCGTCCAGGGGGCGCAGCCGCTTTCTATGAATTCCTACAAACTTGATTTGTTTCCGGTCGCGGTCTATCGAACGATTCTTTATGCAGCGGGAAAGAGGGATCGCGATCCCAGCGCGGCAGGTTAACAGGAGGCTGACCAATGAGCACAATGAACGCAACGCAACCCTGCCCGTGCCTCCGCACGAAGAATCCCTACGGAGCGACACCACAGAACGCCGAATCGTGGCTGCCAGGCATTCACGCAGCCTCCAGTTACTGGTGCCTGCGCACCATGAGCCCGGCCGGCCCCGACGATCACTATGTCCATCTCACGCGCTGCGTTCCGGGCCGCACCTGTTACGAGGAGCGGGAGTAACAGACCTACACGCAGGCGATCAGCTTCGAACCTAAGTCGATTGCCGTTGCAAGGTCATCGATAACCTTGCTGATGTCGCCCATCTCCTGGGTCGCATGATTCACAACCGCATTGGCAGCCTTTAGCTGCTTTGCCAGCGCGGCAACCTGCGTGTCGTCATCCTTAAGCATTTGGTTAAGAGTGGTCTGATAATTCTTCTGCGCCGCCGCATATTTCGCAGCGAGTGCGGCGCGATCCCGGTCCGTCTTGCAGGCCGCGCGAAGCATGGCGTACTGGCTGTCCAGCGACAGGAATGTAGTCTGAACCTCGATCAGCGCATTCGCCATAGGCTGGTCCTTGTCACCTGGCTGGTTTTGACGCGGGTTGGGCCGGCGCTGTTGCAGTCGTGTTCGTCGAGCCGGTCGACATGATTTGCGAGGTCCACTTCTCTACTGTGGAAACGCTGAGCGGCGCTGAGCGGAAGGCCATGGGCTTATCTTCAGCTACGGTGTGAATGCGTTGCGACATCTCATCGAGCGATGTCGCCATGGCATTGCTGGCCTGCAAATAATCGCTGTCCATAGCAGATTTCTTCGCCGCGATCTGCTGTTTCGCCAGCGGAGCCAGCTGCGCGTTCAAATCTGCGGAAGCGGTCGACGGAGACAGCCCAAATGGATCCAGCGCCACCTTGAGAAGCGCCGCGTTATCGGTGGCATTACCATCAACCAGGTTCCCTGCCAGAGTGCTGCCTATCGTGGAATAAACCATCTCGGCAGAGTTCCAGACCTCCGCCTCTTTCGCAAACAGGTCGCTCAGGCCTTTGACCGCATCGTCCATGGCTTTCGCTGCTTCTCTCTCTTTGTGTTCCTTGGCGGCGGTTGTGAGCGTTTGCAGGGCTGCTTTCAGAGCGCCTTGCTCCACCGAAGAGGCCTTGACCGATGCAAGCGTTTCGACCTCACCTTCCAGTTTCGAAGCTGAGGCCGCCACATCGGCCGGAGCCGTTGAGCCAGTAAGTTTTCCAAAGTTCCCTGACAGAGTGGAGAAATCCGAGGCTAACTCGACGCGCTCCTCGAGCTCCGCCTCCGTCTTCTTTACCTGTTCGCGATTTTCTGAAGGATAGGGCTTGGCATAAAGCTGCTCATTCAGGAGATAGAACTGGTCTGTATTGTCGAGGATCATCCTCAGAGCCGTGTAATAGGCGCTCAGCGATTTCGCAGTCGCCGCCATCTGGGCTGCCGCAGCGGTTGCATCCTCTGAAGTCCTGCATCCAGCCAGGAGCAGAAGCCAGCAAGCAAGCAGGAGCGCGCCGCTACGATGGTGTGCCTCACATCCCATTTGTGGTTGACGCCTTCGCGGCCTGCTGCTGGAATGAGCTCCATTGCGCGTGCTCCTGCGACACCAGAGACTCGACACGTTCGGCGAGCATGGCGCGCGGATCGGGCGCGCCCGCATAGGGACCAGCATTGCCCAGATAAGTGAACTTCTCGTGTTTCAGCGCCTCGCATGTAGATCGATAAGTGTTCCAGAGCTGCTGGTACTGATTCAGGTGCAGGATACCTTCGAGAACGGTGATCAGAACGCCGAGACCCGCGGTGACCAGGTTAGCGTTATGAAACGAAAGCGCGGCAAGGAAGGGGATCAGAGCCGCGGCCAGTATCTCGACAATCTTCATGCGCTTGAAAATCCGTTGCGCCGATCGGCTCTTGCGGTCATACCAGTCGATCTGATCCTCAAGCCGCGCATAGATCGGGTCATTGCCGGTCAGGGGCTCCGTCGTTCCGGGCATAGATGATCTCCTCCAGAGTCTGCCTGCCAAATATACAATCCTTCGGATTCAATATACGGGGGTCTGCCATGAAGCTGACCTCCGTGAGCTGGTTGTGCCGCGGTGGACGGCACGGCTCCGCCTGCGATCCAAGCGCCCGCGATCAGATGTTGCCCAATTTCCAGCTTGCGCCTATTCTGGCAACGGCAGTATGCCGCCCAATTTTCAATAAGGGGTGCGTCATGGGACGCGCGATCTTCATCAGCTATCGCCGGGACGACACCGAGGGCGAAGCGGGACGACTGTTCGACGACCTGGTGCGAGCCTACGGCGATGATTCGGTGTTTATGGATGTGGCCGGGATCAACCCCGGCATCGATTTCCGCAAGGCGATCGACGATAACGTAGCGACCTGCGGCGTGCTGCTGGCCGTAATCGGTCCCACGTGGGCCAGCATTACCAACAGCTCAGGACAACGCCGCCTCGATGACCCGAACGATTTTGTGCGGCTGGAAATCAGCTCCGCGCTGGCTCGCGATATTGCGGTCATCCCGGTGCTGGTGCACGACGCCAAGATGCCCACGCCGGATCAGCTTCCGGATAACCTGAAGAACCTCGCCTATCGCAACAGCGTCGAGATTACCCATGCACGATGGAACTCCGACGTGCAGCTCCTCACCAAGGCCCTGGGCCAGTATGTCGCATCTTCGAGCTATACGAGCACGGAGCCCGTCCACGCCACTGTCTCGGTGCAGCTTCCTCCGCCGAACGCGCCGGAACACCAGCCGTCTCCGGCTAAGAAGTCGAAGACCCCGCTGATCGCCGGCATCGCCGTCGCCGTCGTGTTAGTGATCGTCGCGGTGCTGTTCCTCTCGGGGCACAACTCTGGTGGAACAGCCGCAACGCCGGACTCCGCGCCATCGGGCACGGCTTCGTCAACGCCAGCAGGGGATGCCGGCGGTCCGGTCGCGGCCAGCTCGCTCCAGGCAAGATGGGAGAACTCCGCAGAAGTGGAGGAAAACGGTCTGGCATGGCTCGACATCACCGCCTCGGGCAACCAGCTTTCCATCCACGCATGGGGTAGTTGCCAACCGAACGCCTGCGACTGGGGCGAGCAGACAACCGACTTCGACGGTCAGAAAGCTTCCGCGACCTTTAGCTTTACCCAGACAGAAAAGAACAGCGGGAAGGAAAAGTCGCGCGTAGCAACCATCACCATCGCACCCATCAATGAAGATGCCCTGCAGGTGAACGTCGACAGCACAGTGGAAGGCAAGCCCGGGACCCAGCACGAGTTCACATTCAATCGCTCGAAGTGATCGCCAATCGAACCTGACCTTCGGCCTGCAGCTGTCCACCTGAACGACGCGGCTTTGCTACCCTCAAGTCATGGCTTCGTCCCCGGCCACGGGCATCGTCACCCTGCATCCTCGCGGCATTCTCTTCGACATGGATGGCGTGCTGGTCAGCTCGCTGGGTTCGGTGGAGCGCACGTGGGAGACATGGGCGAAGAAGCGCGGCATTGACCCAACCACGGCCGTTCAAACCGCCCAGGGCCGGCGCGCTATCGAGACGGTCCGTCTGCTGCGCCCCGATCTGAACGACGTGGAAGAGCTTGAGTGGCTGGAGCGCATGGAGATTGAAGACAAAGCCGGTCTTGAGGCGCTGGCGGGCGTGGAGCGCATTCTGGAGACGCTGCCACCGAGGTATTGGACGGTCGTCACGTCGGCCACCGAGCGACTGGCGCGCAGCCGCATGGAGCATGGCGGGATTCGCGTTCCGGCGCGGTTTGTCACCGCCGAGATGGTGAAGCTCGGTAAACCGGATCCCGAACCGTACCGCAAAGGGGCTGAACTGCTCGGCCTGTCGTGCGCCGATTGTCTGGTCATTGAGGACTCGGCCTCCGGCGTCAAGGCCGGTCATGCGGCTGGGTGCATGGTACTCGCCACTCTCTATTCACAATCCGCCGAGAGCCTGCGCGAGGCGGACTGGATTGTGCACTCGCTGGAGGACGTTCAAATACAGGCCGCCGGAGAGACGCTGGAAGTCCGGTTCACTCCAATTCAACGGCCTGTGACCGCGCCCGCCCGCCCATGATCAAGCGCATATAATTTCCCGGACTGCCATGGCCATCCCCGTTCGAGTCGAATATGCGCACCAGCGAAAAATGCGCACGCATAATACTGCTGGCTATCGCGCCGCTCACTGGCCTATCTGGATATGGGTCTTCTTCCTGGCGCCTGGTCCGCTGACTTTCAGCCTTTTCGATCGCGGAGGCGGCGCGAGCAACTGGATCTGGCTGGGTATCGTGGTGGTTCTCACCGGCATAGCTGCGTTCTTCGGCCAGTTGCCAGGAGCAGAGCCAGCTCCGTACATACTGCGCTTCGATGAGGATCGTCCCAACCCGCGTTATCGCCGCATTTGTTACACCTTTGCCTGGAACGCGCTGCTGAACTTCGCGCTGCTCAATCTCGCAGGCCTCGTCTGGGCTACGGCAACAACCCAATGGCGGATGAAGCAGATCTACGCGCACGGTTATACGCCATTGCTGATCGTCATTCTCGCGCTGGGTGCGTTGGGCATCCTGCCGCGCGTTCGCCGCTCCACCCAGGGCGAAGGTTGGGAGCGCCGCTACTTCTATGGAACGGTCTGGTCCGTCACCGCAGCCCAGACCGTCCTGCTGATTCTCTGGAAGACGCTGGCGAAAACGCACGCCACCGACATCGTCAAACTCGTGGCTTACTGCGCTGTGCTCATCGCCATGAGTGCTCTGGCTGCCTACGGAGTGCTTCCTCGCACAAGACCAATCCTGCCGGGCGAGCTAATGGTCGCGGACTGATCTGCGGCGACACTTACAGAACCCTTATAGCTTCCTTGTGCCGGTCTTGCGGTGACTCCTCTGGAATCGAGCCAGAGGAGTTCGTATTGTGCACACCTCTCAGATCCTTCTCTACCTGGTACTGGGCGTGATCATTTTCGCGGGAATCGCATTCCTCATCTCTACACTGATTCATCTGGTTCTCGATTCACGGAGGAAGCCCGCAGCGGCGGAACCGGTGGAAAATGGCCGATGGCGCCGCTGAATTGACGAACTAAGACGCTTGAAGCGCCGAATTAAAGATTGCCTCGCGCCTCCTGCTCTCGCTCGATGGCCTCGAACAGCGCCTTGAAGTTCCCCTTGCCGAAACTGCGGCTGCCCTTGCGCTGAATAATTTCAAAGAACAGCGTCGGGCGATCCTCAACCGGCTTGGTGAAGATCTGCAGCATGTAACCCTCGTCGTCGCGGTCCACCAGAATGCCCAGCTTCTCTAACTCCGCAATCGGCTCGTCGATCTTCCCTACCCTCGCCTCCAGCTCCGTGTAGTACGTATGCGGCACGGTGAGGAACGCAATGCCCTGCTGCTGCAGCTTCGCCACCGTTTGCAGAATGTCGTTGGTCGCCAGCGCGATGTGCTGCACACCCGGCCCGTGGTAGAACTCCAGGTACTCTTCGATCTGCGACTTCTTCCGCCCCTCCGCCGGCTCATTGATGGGAAACTTCACTCGTCCGTTGCCATTGGCCATCACCTTCGACATCAGCGCCGAGTACTCCGTCGAGATGTCCTTGTCGTCGAAGTGCTGGTAGAGCGAAAAGCCCATGATGTTGGCGTAGAACTCGACCCAGCGATTCATCTCGTTCCAGCCCACGTTACCGACCATGTGGTCGATGTGCAGCAGTCCCGTGGGCCGAGCCAGGGGATCCTCCGGCGTCGCCCGATAGCCGGGCAGGAACGGCCCGTTGTAGTCGCCCCGCTCAACAAACGAGTGAATCGTGTCTCCATAAGCGGCAATGGATGCGATCCTCACCGTCCCCTGCCCATCTTTCAGCTCAAAGGGCTCGCGCACACTGCGCGCCCCGCGTTTCGTCGTCTCTTTCCATGCCTGGCGGGCATCGTCCACCCACAAAGCCACATCGCGCACGCCATCGCCATGCACGCGCACATGCTCGGCAATCTCGCCATCGGGACGCAGCGGCGTGGTGAGCACGAAGCGGACCTTCCCTTGTTCCAGCACGTAGGAGGCGCGGTCGCGAACGCCGGTTTCAGGCCCCGCATAGGCCACCAACTTCAGCCCAAAGGCCAACCTGTAGAAATACGCTGACTGGCGAGCATTACCGACCCAAAATTCGACATGGTCAGTCCCATTCAGCGGCAAAAAATCTTTTTGTGTTGCGAGTTCCGTTTGTACCAAACTGGACATAGAAACAGCTCCTGGGGTTACAGTGCCATGTGTCGAAAACCCTTTTGACGAGCACAAGGCGAGCTTTACGATATACCTCGAAGAAGAGGATTGGCCAGTGATGAAAAGTCAAACTTCGGATACAACCAATCGTCCAAAATGGGCAGCGTCAGGCCTGCGACGGCAGAACGAGGCACGTGCCGTAGTAACCTGATCGCGCATAGCTTCCACCAGGAGAGTGATCCAGTAATGCCGGCAATGCCCGCAATGAAGGACCTGTGGCATCATCTGGCGCCCATCGCCGGAACGTTTCACTACTTCTTTGCGTTCATCATCGGTGCGGCCGCTGTTGCCATCCGGAAATATATGCAGCGCGTGCGCGAGAACCGCGCGGCCATGTGGCCGAGCGCCGACGGGCAGGTACAAAGCGCGACCGTGAAGAAGGAGCAACACGGGTGTTGGGTCGAGGTCTCTTACCGCTATTACGCCCAGCAGGAATACCGCTACGGCACATACCGCCGCCATTTCGCCCGCAAAGCCGCTGCCGAGTCTTTTGCTGAAGCGATCCGCGGACGCAACGTCCAGGTGCGCTACCGTGACGACAAACCCAGCGAGTCGGTTCTTCTGGAGCAGGATTTGCAAATGACCGGCGTGCTGCAAATGGGTTGAGAAGCAGCCCGGTGCGCCGCGCCTGAATCCGACTCCACAGAGGCGAAAAGATGCCGAAGAAAGCCGCCAAACGTGCCGCCAGGCACACCGCCAAAAAGGCTGCCTCACCGGCGGAGGAGGTCGACCAGCAACTGGCCCGATATCGCGCCATGCGCGATTTCGCGATGACTGCCGAGCCCAGCGGCTCCTCTGGCGCCAAAGCGCGGCCCAAATCAGCAGAGAATGCCCTTCCCTTCGTCGTCCAGAAGCACGCCGCCACTCGCCTCCACTACGACTTTCGCCTTGGCTGGCGCGGCGTTCTTAAAAGCTGGGCGGTCACGAAAGGCCCAAGCTACGTCGTCGCCGACAAGCGTCTCGCCGTCGAAGTCGAGGACCACCCGATCGAGTACGGAGGCTTCGAAGGCGCGATTCCCAAAGGCCAATACGGCGGCGGCACAGTGATGGTCTGGGATCAGGGCACGTGGGAACCGGTCACCGACGTGGATGAAGGCCTCCGCACAGGTCAGCTTAAATTCATCCTCCACGGCAAGAAGCTGCTCGGCCACTGGGCGCTCATCCGCATGAAGGGCGACCGCTTCGGCGAAAAAGGCAAGAACAACTGGCTGCTCATCAAAGAGCACGACGAGTACGAACGCACCGCCGACGATCCTGCCATCACCGATGAAGCCCCCGACAGCGCCGTCACCGGCCGGAGCCTCGAGCAGATCGCCGCAGCCGAAGATCATGTCTGGAATTCCCATGTCCCCGAGAAGAAACCGCCCGCCAATCGCTCGCGGCTGACGCGTAGAACAAGCGCGCCGAAGGCGCAGTCGCACGGACGGCCAGTCCTTCCCGATCGGGAAAGCGCCCTGCACGACGCTCCCCTTGAGAAGATGCCGGCCTTCATTTCGCCCGCCCTCGCCTCGTCGGTCGAGCAACCGCCTGAAGGCAACGAGTGGCTGCATGAGCTCAAGCTCGACGGCTACCGCATCCAGATCCACATCGACGAAAAAGACGGAAAGCAACGAGCGCGTCTTTTCACGCGCAAGGGTCTCGACTGGACGCATCGGATGCGCGACGTTGCGGAAGCCGCCGCTGAACTTCCCGTCCACGCCGCCATCCTCGACGGCGAGGTCGTGGTCCTCAACGATCGGGGAGGTACCAGCTTCGCCGATCTGCAGGCGGCTTTCGAAGAAGGTGCGAAACACCCGCTCACTTATTTCGCCTTCGATCTGCTCCACATTGACGGACACAACCTGCGCAATCTGCCGCTGGAGCGTCGCAAGTCCATTCTCGAAGGCGTGCTGGAGGAACACAACGATGGCACGCTCCGCTACAGCAGCCACATTCGTGCCCATGGCGGCGACATGTTTCGTCGCGCCTGCGAAATGGGGGCGGAGGGCATTGTCTCGAAGCTCGCCAACTCACCCTATCGGTCAGAGCGCTCGCACGCCTGGCTCAAATCAAAGTGCGTCCTGCAGCAGGAATTCGTCGTGGGCGGCTTCACTCCGCTTTCGACCGGCGGCCATGGCATCGGATCCCTGCTGCTCGGCTACTACGACCATGGCAGCCTGATCTATGCGGGCCGTACGGGAACCGGCTTCAACCGCAAGACGCACGAGCTTCTGCGCAATCGTCTTGACGCGCTGCGCCAGGAGAAGACCCCGTTCCATGACCCGCCCGGCGAGGCGAAAAAAGATGCCATCTGGGTCAAGCCCACTACGATCATCGAGGCGCGGTTTGCAACGTGGACCAACGACAATCTGGTCCGGCAGGCAGCGTATCTTGGGCTTCGGGAAGACAAGGATCCGAAAGAAGTAGTACGCGAAACGGCGGGGGCGGTCCCCCGATCCAACCGGAAAAGCCGCAAGGAAGATCCCCCTCCGAAAGCTGCGCACCACTCCGGACCCGCCGCAACCGCGGCGAAAGTCGAAAGCCCAAAGCCTGACAGTCCGAAAGCGCAAACTCCGGCTACGTCGAAATCCCGCAAAGATCGCGCCGTCGTTGGCGGCGTATCCATCAGTCATCCCGACAAGGTGCTCGACGAAGAAAGCCAGCTCACCAAGTTACAGCTCGCCGAATATTACGAAGCCGTCGCAGATCATCTTCTTCCACACATCGCCAATCGTCCCCTCAGCATCGTGCGCTGTCCGGAAGGCAGCGGCAAACCTTGCTTCTTTCAAAAGCAAATTGGCAAAGGCATGCCGAGTGGAATCGACAGTGTTCCGGTTACGGTGAAGAAGGGGGCAAAACCCGAACGAGAACTGTACGTCACGGTGTCGAAGCGCGAAGGCCTAGTCGGTCTGGCGCAGATGGGCGTGCTTGAACTTCACCCCTGGGGTTCAAGCAATAAGAGTCTCGAGCAGCCAGACCGAATCATCATCGACCTCGATCCCGACCCTGACCTCCCGTGGAAACAACTCGTCGCCAGCGCCATTGAAGTCCGCGACCTCATGAAGCATCTGGGCCTCGAGACCTTCGTCAAATCCACTGGCGGCAAGGGCCTGCACGTTGTCGCGCCCATTGTCCCCAAACGCGAATGGCCCGAGATCAAAACCTTCGCCCACGATTTCGTCCTGATGATGGAGCGCGCCAACCCAAAGCTCTATCTCACCAAAATGACTAAATCAGCCCGCACTGGCCGCATCTTTCTCGACTACCTGCGTAACGAGCGCGGAGCCACTGCCGTCGCCGCATATTCACCACGCGCCCGCGCGGGAGCCCGTGTGGCCATGCCGCTCACCTGGGCTGAACTCGAGCGCATCGATCCAAAGCAATTCGCCGTCGCCAATTTTGACAAGTGGAAATCACGCCTGAAGCACGATCCATGGCTGAAGCTGGACGAGGTGAAGCAACAGCTCACCAGCCGCGCTCTTTCCGCCGTCGCCGAAGTGGCGGGCGGTAAGTCAGTGTGAGCGCCGCAACGCCATGCGGGCCGCATTATAGCCGCACATCCCGTGCACCCCACCCCCGGGCGGCGTCGACGAGGAACATAGATACAGGTTCTTCGTTCCGGTGTAATACCCTCCAAGAGCGGGACGAAAAGCAAACTGCCGCATCGACAGCTCACCCCCGCCGATGTCTCCGCCCACCAGGTTAGCGTCCATTGACTCAAGAATAGCCGGCGTGGAAACGTGCTTCTCCAGCACGCAATCCTTAAATCCAGGCGCGAATCGCTCCAGCTGCGCCTCAATCCGGCTGGTCATGTCCACCGTGGACCCATTGGGAACATGGCAGTAGACCCATACGACATGCTTACCTTCCGGGGCCCTTGTCGGATCAAACAGCGACGGCTGGGCCACCAGCACAAACGGCTCCTCCGCGATCGCACCGCGCCTCGTCGCCTCCTCTGAGCGTGCAATTTCATCCAGAGTTCCCCCCAGGTGGACGGTGATCGCCCTGTTGCACTCCCGGGCCGCCCAGGGGATCGGCGCCGAAAGCGCATAATCGATCTTGAACGCGCCCGGCCCATAGCGAAACTCCCTCATCGCCCGCCGATACGTCTTCTGCAGCTGCTCGCCGGCAATATAAAGTAACTGGCGCGGTGTCAAATCGCACAGAACCAGGCGCTCCCTGGGATCCACTTCCGCGAGCGAGGTAATGCGGCGTCCCGTGTACACTGCGCCACCCAGTTTTTCCAGATATGCGATCAGTGCGTTCGTAATGGCCTGCGAGCCGCCGCGCGGCACGGGCCAGCCCACCACATGCGCGGCAGCTCCCAGCACCAGGCCGACCGCCGAACTCAGCGGCTCGTCGAGGCTCAGGAACGAATGTGCCGCCAGCCCCGCAAAGAGCGCTCGCGCCCGCTCGCCCCGAAACTTTCGCGTGGCCAGCGCCCTGGCGGGCTGAATAGCCATACGCGCGAACTGCGCCATCAGGAGCGGACGGCGGGGGATGCGCGTAACCGGGCCCAGCGCATCGGCCGCAAAATCCGCCCAGTGCGTGGCGATTGGCTCAAAGAGTTTTCGCCATGCCGGCCCATCTACCCCGAGCTGCGTTTCCATGTCCTGCAGGCTGTGTTCCAGTGTAACGGCCGTGCCGTCGCTCAGCGGATGCGCCAGCGGAGAGAATCCGTGAATCCATTGCAGGCCATGTTCAGCTAGCGGCAGCGTGGAAAAGAACGGGGAACCAGCTCCCATAGGGTGCACAGCGGAACCAAAGTCGTGGCGGAATCCGGGCAAGGTCATCTCCATGGTGCGCGCTCCGCCACCGGGCTGGGATTCGGCTTCGAATACGTCCACGCGCAAACCGGCACGCGCCAGCACAATGGCTGCCGCCAGCCCGTTCGGGCCTGACCCGATTACGGCGCCGTGCTGCATTCTCTCTTCTCACCCCGAGGGCTTTCTTCCCGATTGCCGTTCTGCATCAGGCCCTCCCGGCTCGTCGCTGCCGCCGTTCCTGTATCCGCAGCTTGACGTAGTAAAGCAGATACAGCACTACTGCGAGGTTAATCACGACAAGCGCTACCCTGATCCACGTAACATGGCGCAAAATTTCGAATACTTCGAGGGGCAAAAACGAAGCTGTCAGGATCAACGTTACGAACTCCGCCCACGCCTGCTCCAGCACCAGTCCCGTTCCTTCGATGATGTCCAGCCCGGCGATGGCAAAAATGACAGCGCTGATCTGCCGCAGCCGGTGCGGATCGATCATCGCTACTTTTTCGAGGAAGAGGTTAACGAAGCGTCCTTCGGGATTGAACCGCATCGCAAGGATGAGATGCTCCGCCAATCGCATCAGGTCCCGGTGCAGCAGGCGAACTGCGCCGAGTCCGAGCAGAATAAACAGGGCGGCCTGAAGCAACTTGAATACACCAATGGCAATGATCCATTGGTCATGGCTTGATCGGTTGCGAAGCTGCGCGGGAGTGGAGGTCATAGCGCTCTCTCGCATCTTCCCACAGCGCGTCTGATGTGCGCCAGAAAAGGGCGGCCGCTACTTCACGACGAGAGTACGCGCGCCGCGCTTCAAATAGGGCGCCAGCTTTTCGAGCGCGGCCTGAACACTCAGCCCGTGACGGGCGCGCAGCTGATCCACTTTGCCGTGCTCAATGAACCGGTCCGGCCAGCCGATGCGGATCACAGGCGTTTCGATACCCATCTCGCTTAGCGCTTCCAGTACAACGCTGCCGAAACCGCCCATCAGCACATGATCCTCGAACGTAATAACCGCCGTCGCCTGCCGCGCGTAACGCGCAATCAGCTCCCGGTCCAGCGGCTTAATGAATCGCGGATTGATCATCGCCGCCGAATAACCCAAACCCTCCAGCTCGCGCGCCAGTTCTATCGCCATCGGCATCAGCGCTCCCAGACCCAGAATGGCGAAATCCTCGCCGTCCTGAACGACCTCCGCCTTGCCTATCGCGAGCGCCTTGGGCTGGGCCTTCACCGTCGCGCCTGGACCCGTGCCGCGCGGATAGCGAATGGCGGTCGGCCCCTCGTGCTGCATCGCTGTAAACATCATGTCGGCCAGTTCATCTTCATCCGTCGGCGCCATCTGCACGATATTCGGAAGCCCGCGCAGATACGCAATGTCGAATAGCCCATGATGCGTCGGGCCATCGTCGCCGCTCAGCCCCGCGCGATCCATGCAGAAGACGACCGGCAGGTTCTGCAGGCACACATCGTGCACGATTGGGTCGAATGCTCTCTGTAAGAAGGTCGAATAGATCGCGCAATACGGTCTGAACCCTCGCGTCGCCATTCCCGCCGCGAAAATCACCGCGTGTTCCTCGGCAATACCGACGTCGAAATACTTCTTCGGATGGTGGGGCCGAAACAAGTCAAGCGCCGTTCCATTTGGCATTGCCGCGGTGATTGCGACGATTTTCTCGTTCTCGTTCGCCAGCTTCACCAGCGTCTCGGCAAAGATCTCCGAATACGTCTTCTGCCCTGCCGTCTCGGTTTTCCCTGTCTCCGGGTCGTACGGCCCGAGGCCATGAAACTTCTTTTGCTTATCCAGCGCGGGCTGGAATCCGCGCCCCTTCTGCGTGATCGCATGCAGCAGCACCGGTTTTTCCTGCTGCTTCAGGAAACGGAACGATTCGATCAGCTGTTCGAGATTGTGTCCATCCACCGGGCCGTAATAGGTCAGCCCGAATTCCTCGAAGAGGAACGACGGCCACAGCATTCCCTTCGCCGCCTCTTCAGCGCGTCGAACCACGTTCACAGCGCTTCTGCCACCGATGCGCTCCAGCAAACGCGCCGCGCTATGGTGCAGCTGGCTTACGTGCTGGTTGGTCACGATTTTATGCAGATACTTCGCAATCGCTCCAACGTTGCGGTCGATCGACCACTCGTTGTCGTTCAGCACCACAATCAGCCGCTTGGTCTGATCGGCGATATTGTTCAGCGCCTCGAATGAAATCCCGTTCGTAAATGCGGCATCGCCGGCCAGCGCGATCACATGCTCCGTACCCCCCGCCAGATCGCGCGCCACCGCCATGCCCAGCGCCGCTGAAAGCGCGGTGCCCGCATGGCCCGCGCCATAGCAGTCGTGCTCGCTCTCCGTCCGCAGCATAAAGCCGTTCAGCCCGCCGGGCTGCCGCATCGTATCGAAGCGCCCGCAGCGTCCGGTCAGCATCTTGTGCACGTACGCCTGATGGCTTACATCGAAGACAAACTTGTCTTTCGGAGTTTCGAAGACGGTATGCAGCGCCAGCGTGAGCTCCACCACGCCCAGGTTCGGGCCAAGATGTCCGCCCGTCTTCGAGAGCGTCACGATCAGCCGCTCGCGAATCTCCTGCGCCAGAGATTCCAGCTGCGGGACTGACAATTTCCGTAAATCGGCAGGAGAATGGATGCTATCGAGTCGATTGCCCATGGAGGTCCAGAGGATCGTCCAACTGCAGGAACACAGGAAAACCCAGACTGTTGCCGCGGAATCAAAAAAGACCCCGACGGGGGCCTTAATGTCCGAAACATCCTCTGGACGGTGATTATACCTTGTTTGTAAGCACCGGGTTGAGCGGCTAGGCGTAAGTCCACGGACGCCAGCTTACGCCGCGGCGCCCCGGCTCTCGAATTAACGCCTTTCGCCGTGCGGATTTACACTCCCTGACTCGGGAATAAGAACCGCAGCATCGGTTGCACGCGTTCCGCCCATGCCGCCTCGTCGTGCGTTCCTCCGGCAACCGCTTCAAAGTGAAGATCGATGCCATCACGCCAGCCATTGGCCTGCAGGCGCGCATGCAGAACCTCCGCGTCTGCCAGCGTCCGGCGGCCTTCCTGGTCGCCCACGTCCAGCCAAATCCGCGGGCGCCGAGCCCAGGCCTGATCCGGGCCCTGGTCCAAGCCCCGCGCTGCCTCGCTCACGTATCCGACGATGAAGCGGTGGTTCCACCAAACCGAAGGCGACAGCACCGCCAGCTTTCCGAAAATTTGCGGATACCGCAACCCCATCCACAATGAGACCAGCCCGCCGAGCGACGACCCTCCGAGCCCCGTGTCGTTCGCACCGGATCGCAGCCGATAATGCCGGTGCAGAAAAGGCAGCAGCTCCTCGATCAGCATCTCCGCGTATTTGCTCGCCTCTCCGCCGCCCATTTTCCAGTCGTGGACGGGAGTGTACTCCGCCAGCCTCCGCTCACCGGCGTTTTGGACGCCTACAATCACCAGCGGCTCCACGTCTCCCGCAACGATCGCCTCATCGGCGTTTTCCGCCACGCGCCACGTGCGACCGCGAATAAACGATGTCTCCGGATCGAACAGGTTCTGCCCATCCTGCAAAATCAGCAACGGATACCGGTGCTGCCGCTCTTCCTCGTAACCCGGCGGCACATAGACCCATACATCGCGCTCGCCCGGCAGGACCCGGCTCGCAAAGCCGGAATGTTTTCTGACTCGCGGATGAGGCGGTTCACTCGGGGGAGGGACAGCCTGCGCTTGCGCCTGAATCTGGCTTTCCAATCGATCCTTTCCGGTTCTGCTGTTCGACTGTCATCTCCCGCGCCCAATCCGTCGAGCGTTGGAGATTCGAATGCTTTACGATACCTGAACAACCATGAACCGCGAATACCACAAGTGGTGGTCCTGGCGTCTCGATCGTGATATGGAACTGCTCGTCTTCGGACACGCCGGCGTTCCCATCGTCGTCTTTCCCAGCTCCCAGGGGCGTTTCTTTGAATTCGAAGACCGCGGGATGATCGGGGCCGTGGCCCACAAGCTCGACCGCGGCGAAATTCAACTGTTTTGCGTCGATTCGGTCGACTCTGAAAGCTGGTACAACCGCAATGTCCCGCCGCGCTGGCGCATTGCCCGCCATGTGCAGTACGAGAACTACGTCCTGGAAGAGGTGCTCCCACTGGTCCGCATGAAGAACTTCGATGCGCACCTCATCTCTCTCGGATGCAGCTTCGGCGCCTACCACGCGGTCAATATCGCCCTCCGCCATCCCGGCCACTTCACCGGCTTCCTCTCGATGAGCGGGGCCTTCGACCTCAGCAACTTCCTTCAGGGCTACTACGACCAGGACGTCTACTTCAACATGCCGCCGCACTATCTGCCGAACCTGAGCGATCCGTGGTATTTCGACCGCTATCGCAACAACACCTATATCATCGCCACCGGCTGGGACGACCACTGCCTCTGGCAGAACCAGAACCTCGCCCGCATCATGGGTGCTAAGGGCATCCCGCACCATCTCTATATCTGGGAATCGTGGAACAGCCACGACTGGCCGACGTGGGCACGGATGATGAACGAGTATTTATAGCGACTTTTATATGTTTCTGTTTTCAGTTGCATTCACTGTCCCGCCTCGCGAATCTCTTCGACATCCGCAAGGTCGCGGGTGCGGCCCGCCGCCAGCTTCGACGCGATCAGATCGTCTCTGGAAATAAAGAAAGCCATCAGCCCGGTCGCCTCGTCGATCACTCCTTCTACTCGCCGGGATCAGGCTTCGTCGAAGTTCACGCCGTCGATGCTGGAGAGAATATCGATTGCCACTGGGGCCCGGCCGAAGCGGATGAATTTCGAAGGGTCTGCAAAATCTTCGACTCTGATTCCTTCCAGCGGAACGCCACAACTGGCAAGTGCGGCGTAGACGGCCCGTGCATTCTCCCCACTTGTCTGGATGAACAGATTGAGATCCTTTGTCACCCGCGGTTGGGCATGAAAAGATACAGCGTATCCGCCGACGATCAGGTACTTAACGCGGTGGGCGTGAAAGGATTGCAACAGTTCTTTGAAGTCGGGGAACATCCGGCAGGGCCTCTTTCATCGCGTAGGCTGCGCGGGTGATCTCTGCAACGGCGCTCATCCGCTCATGGACGGGGCGGCTTTGCGAGTAACGATACTCGTCCGCCTTCATCTCCGCAAAACTGCCGTAGATGCGCACCGTCTTATCCATGCTCCTTTGTAGCATCCGTGGAGAGCGTTTTCAACGGCGCATTCTGTGGCTGCCTCGCTGTACGGGAACCTTTCCAGACTGTCTGCGTCTATCCTCACAGTATCCGTCGTAATAGGGCATAGGAGGTCCGCGTGCTCCTGCGCAGGCTCGTCTCCGTTTCTCTGCTACCGCTGTCTGCCTTGCTTGTCGCCCAAACCTCCGGCAAACCTCGCACCGAGCCTGCGGCGCCCTCGCCGGCCTCTCACGAAAAAAGCGAGCTCCCGGTCCGCCGCGTCGTCCTCTACAAAAACGGCGTGGGCTACTTCGAGCATTCCGGCCGCGTTACTGGCAACCAGGCCGTCACCATCGACTTCACCTCGTCGCAACTCGACGACGCTCTGCAGTCGCTCACCGCCCTCGACCTTGGCGGAGGCCGCATCACCAGCGTCGGCTACAACTCGACGACGCCCCTCGAACAGCAGTTGAAGAACATCCCCCTTGGGCTCGACGACCAGCCCTCGGCGGAGGAGCTGTATGGAGCGCTCCGCGGCGCGCGCGTCGAGGTCTCGGGACCTGGCGAGGCCGGGATTTCCGGGCGCATCGTGAGTTACGAAACGCGTTCCCAAAAGACATCGGCGGGCGACAGCGTTGCGCGCTCCTTTCTGACTGTGGTGAGCGATGCTGGCGCGGTTCGCACGTTCGAGCTCGCGGGGACGACAGCTGTCCGCGTTCTTGACGGTGGGCTGCGCCGCGACCTCGACGAATACCTCGCGCTGCTCGCCTCCACGCAGAGCCAGCAGGTGCGGCACCTCACGCTCCAGGCGCAGGGCGCCGGCACGCGCGACATTCGCGTGAGTTACATCAGCGAAGTTCCGGTCTGGAAGAGCACCTACCGCATCGTGTTCCCGAACGACAAATCCGACAAGCCTTCAACCGGCCCCGAAACCGCAATTCTCCAGGGATGGGCCGTCGTCGACAACACCGTCGGCTCGGACTGGGACAACGTCCAGCTATCGCTGGTCGCCGGTGCGCCGCAAAGCTTCATTGAGCCGCTCTCGCGGCCCATCTACACGCAGCGGCCTGAGGTGCCTGTTCCCGAGGCGGCGAACATCGCGCCGGTTACGCATGAGGAGGCTCTCGATGCTCCTGCACCCGCGCCGCCGCCGCCGATCGCGTCTGCGTCTGAAACCGTCACGGTCACTGCCGCCATGCCTGCACCTCAAATGCCGGCCAAGGCCCGCCGGGGCGGCGAGGGAGTCGCCGGCGGCATCGGCTCTGGTTCCGGCAACGGCGTAGGCACTGCCTACAGGAAATGGCTCGACAAGAACGCCTCCATTCTTCAGGACGAATCCTCGGGCGCCAGCTCCACCAAATTCGACGACTACTTCGAATACACCGTCGCCCAGCCCGTCACCCTCCATAAAAACGAGTCCGCCCTTGTCCCCGTCCTCCAGGCCAACGTCCAGGCCGATCGCGTCACCCTCTACAACGCCTCGAATCCGGTCCCCCTGCGCGCCCTTTGGCTTACCAACTCAAGCAACCTCACCCTCGACCGCGGCAGCTTCTCCATTTTCGAGAACGGCGAGTTTGCCGGCGAGGGTCTCACCGATCCCATTCACGCAGGAGAAAAACGCCTTCTCTCCTACGCCGTGGATCAGGCCGTCCATGTCTCCACCGAGGGACTCCTCAACTCCTCGCATCTGCGCCACATCACCGTTCATGACGGCTACCTGACCGAGCGCAGCGAAGAAATCCGCGAAGTCACCTACGTCGTCCACAATGCCGCATCCGACGCGCGTAACGTCATCGTCGAGCATCCTGTCCAGAACGGCTGGAAGCTCACCTCCGAGGTCAAGCCCGTCGAAACGACCGCGACCCTCTATCGCTTCAGCGTAGCCACGCAGCCTGGAGAAACCGTACGCCTGCACGTGGGCGAAGCGCACACTCAGGGCGTCTCCTGGCAGCTCACCGCGATCCAGGACGATCAGCTGCAGGTCATCGTTACCGGGAACAACGCCGATCGTCCGGCTCTCGAAAAGGCTCTCGCGCCGGTGCTCGCGGCGCGCGCCAAAGTCCACGATCTCGATACGCAATTGAACGCAAAGCAGACCGAGATCGACCGCCTGGCCACGGACCAAAAGCGCCTGCACGACAACCTCGACGGATTAAAAGACAGCCCCGAAGAGCGCGTCCTCGCTCGCCGCTATGCCGGGGAAATGAATACCGATGAAGACCAGCTCCAGGCGCTGAAGAAGGATCAAGCTGATTTAGAGCAGCAGCGTAAAACCGCCCAGCAAGCGCTCGACGAAGCCATCCGCAATCTGAATCTCGACGAGGACGTGTGAAAAGCAGGGAATAGGGAATAGGGAATAGGGATTAGGGAATAGGGAATAGCAGGTTCAACTCGTGAATGCGAGACGCCTTTCTTCAGAGCATCGACCACCCTGAAAGTCTTTCTTTTGAGGTCGGGAAAATGCTGGTCGTCCTCATGAAAAGGACCTGCTCCCTATTCCCTGCTCCGTTTTCCCAACTCCCTGCCTTTAAGGCGCTTCGATCAGCTCCATCTTGCCGTCGCGTTTGCGGTGCAGCACACACACCGTTCCCTCGTTGTTGCGGAACACAAAAACGTCGCGGTCGCGGAACTCCGCTTCCTTCACAGCCTCTTCAATCGTCATCGGGCGCAGCGCCACCGAGTCCGACGACCGTACCACGTGAGGCTCCTCAATCGGGCGCGTCGCCGGAAACGTATGCACCGTCACCGGCACCATAATTCTTGAAGAACGCTTCCCATTCATCTTTGCCGAAGCCTCCGGGCTCTCGGGCTCAGCTGCCTCGTTGCGTGTCCGGCTCAGTCTTCGCGGACGCGCCGGCACTGCCTCCGCCTGCAGCTTTTCTTCCTTCGGCTGCCGTTTGATCGCGTTCATCCGTTTCCGGTATCGGACGGCCTGCGTCTCCGCACGCTCCAGAGCCTCACGCAGCGCAGACTCCATATTGTTCGATTCGGCGAAACCCACGATCTTACCCGCCCGCATCTTCACCGCAACGTCGGCGGTTTTGCGGTACTTTTCCGACGTCAGCACGATGTGCGCTCCCACCACCTTCGGCAGCACTTTGGCTATGCGCTCGATCGCCTCATCCCCGAGCCGGCGCAACGCCGGCGTGATGGTGACCTGCCTTCCTGTGTACTCAGCCTGCATGGCAAGCTCCTCTCCTGGAGAGAAAATCAGCCGCGGACTCAGCCGCGGATACGGCGCTGGTGGGTGCTGGGAATTCGCAGATCTTCGCGGTATTTCGCCACGGTCCGCCGCGTCACGTCGATGCCCTGCTTCTGCAGCATCATTGCAATCTGATCGTCGGTGAGCGGCTTCTTTGGATCCTCTTCTTCGATCAGCTTCTTCACCTTGCGCTTCAGCAGCATCAGTGGCGTGCCCGCTCCCTCGGGCCCATTCACGCCCTCGGAAAAGAAGAAGCGCAGTTCGAAAACACCCTGCGGAGTATGTACATATTTGCTCGAAACCGCGCGGCTCACCGTCGAAGGATGCACCCCGATCTCCTCCGCCACTTCCTTGATCATCATCGGCTTCAGCGCTTCGACGCCCTTTTCGAGAAATTCGGGCTGACGCCGCACAATCGCTTCACAAGTTCGCAAAATCGTATTTTTTCGCTGCTCGATATTCCTCATCAGCTGCAGCGCGGAACGGTACCGCTCCTTCACGTAATCCTTAACATCTTTCTCAGCGCCATCCTGAGTGAGCAGCCGCCGATAGCCCTGGTTGAGCCGCAGCGTGGGCAGATCTTCTTCGTTCATCGCAACCACCCACTCGTCGCCGCGCTTCACGAACGCCACATCGGGCTCGATGAGCCTGGCTTCGCTGCGGTTGTAACGTTGTCCCGGGCGCGGATCGAGCGTCCGGATGAAGTCAATTGCCCGCTGCGTCTCCTCTACCGTCTTCCCCACCACCTTCGACAACTCACGCGGATCGCGCTTTTGCAGCAGCAGCATGTGCGTGTCGATGATCTGTTTCGCCAAATCGAAAATCTGTAACCGGCTGGACTCCTCCGGATGCGCGATTGGATGCGCGGCCGGATAAGGGCCTGGGTGTATTTCTGCTGGCGGTCCGGATAGTGGTCCATGTTGTGGCAGAGGGTCGGTTCCGTTCAGGGTAGCGTTCATTGCTGCGTGCGACACCTCTTGCGCTGCAAAAGCGACTCCCGTCCCATTGAAACCGTTACGTTCCTCAGCATGTTGCGATCCCGCCTCCGCATCGGCGCCGACTCCTCGATCCACAGGCGCAGTTGCCACGGTCCCGCCGCTCCCGGTCCCGCGACCGCTCTCTGTCTTCGGAGTTCGATCCTCCCTGGCAGCCCGATGAGTCGGCCGATTCTCGGCTCCGGACTTCCTGAAGATCAGCTCGAATTCCTTGCGCTGTGCTTCTACCTGCACCAGTAAGCACTCCCGCAAGTCACGCGTGCCCACGCCAATCGGATCCAGTTGCCGCACAACCTCCATGGCCGTCGTCAAATGCCCGCGCGCGCGCTCCGCCATCGCCGGAGGCAGCTCCGCCACCTGGGCGTAAGCGTTCATGGGGCTGTCACCCGCTTCCGGCTCCATTTGCTCCCGCAGATAACCCGCAAGCAGCTCATCGTCCGTCGCGGTCAAATAGCCGTCTTCGTTCAGATTGCCGATGACATATTCTGCGGCCTCGCGCACCACCGGAGACAAGCTTAGCGCCCCCAGCTGCCAGAAAAGATGATCGGTGAGCGTTGCTGGCGAAGAGAGAAAATTCTCGATCGATGGTTTCTCGATCTCCTCGTAATTGTTGGGTGATCGGAACCCCGGGTCCAGGTAATCCTGGAAATACGATCCGAAATCGATCTCATCGAAGGGGTCCTTCTCTTTTTTCTCCCCCTCCGTAACCGGCTGGGTCTCGACCGGGCGGTCGCGATCTTCTTCCGCGCGGGCTACGTCGTCCAGCAGCGGAACGTTCTCTTCCAACTCCTCCAGAACCGGATTCTCCGCAATCTCGGCCTGGATCATCTCCTTCAGCTCAAGCTTGTTCAGCGCCAGCACGCTGACCATCTGCATCAGTCCCGGCGTCAGAATCTGCCGCTGCGCGACTTTGAGGCTGAGTTTTGGCTGAAGAAAAACCATATTCCTCTACAAACGGCCCGTTGCCCCGAGTTTACATCCGCAGGCCGGGGGCTGAGCGGCAATTCCGTTGCCGTTATCGCATCCTGATGGTTTCTAAGGTAATTGCGAACTCGCTACCCCAGCGAAAAACTCTCCCCCAGGTATACGCGCCGGACTTCCGGGTCGTTGCCGAGCTGCTCCGGCGTTCCGTGCCGGAAGATTCGCCCCTCATTGATGATGTAGGCGCGATCTGTAACTGAGAGGGTCTCGCGAACATTATGGTCCGTGATCAGAACCCCGATGCCGCTGGCCTTCAGATCGAAAATAATTTCCTGCAGCTCCAGGACTGCAATGGGATCGATTCCCGAAAAGGGCTCGTCCAGCAGAATGAATACCGGCTGGATGCACAGGCACCGCGCAATCTCCACCCTGCGCCGCTCTCCGCCCGACAGCGCATAGCCTCGTGTTTTGCGAATATGCCCCAGGTTCAGCTGCTCGATCAGCTTTTCCGCACGCGACCGCCGCATTTCGGGCGCAATCGGTTGCACTTCGAGAACCGCCAGGATGTTCTCCTCAACCGTCAGCTTGCGGAAGACCGAGGGCTCCTGCGGCAGGTAACTGATCCCATATTGTCGCGCCCGTATATACATGGGCACGTTCGTAATCGCCTCGTCATCCAGCAGAATCCGCCCGCCATCCGGCTGGACCAGCCCCACGATCATGTAGAAGCTTGTCGTTTTTCCCGCGCCGTTCGGTCCGAGCAGCCCCACCACTTCGCCCTCGGTCACCTGCACGCTCACGCCGTGAACAACCTGGCGCCCTTTGTACGACTTGTTGATCTCGTCAGTGGAGAGCTTCCGCATGAACCTGAAATCAGCTTATAGGGCAAAGCGCTCCGCATGCAAAAGTCGGCATCCGTTGACGCGGCACAATCGGCAGCGCCCTATTTCCTGGACCGCGTTTCCGTCACGGCGCTGGACTTGCCTCCGCTCACCACAACGCTGTCGTCCTGGCTGTTGAAGGTCAGCGCCTCTCCCGTCGTGGTGCCGTGCACGCGATCCCACATCTTCGGTGGCGCCGCCGAGGTGCCGGTAAGAACATACTTCCCGTCGTCCGCCGTGTAAACCAGCTTCTCACCGCCTCCTCTTCGCCCCGGCTGCGTGAACACCACATGGCCGGTCGCTATCAGGTGATCCAGTTGCGAATTCTGTTGCGAACCGTTCGCCGGAGGTTTCGGCGCCACTGGTGCGGCCTGTTCCTGCTTCGAAGAACCCGCACTCCCCTTTGTATTTGCCGTCACCGGCTTAAGAAACATCAGCGCATCGTCAGCATGGATCGCCTCATCGCCCTGCTCCGCCGTCACGATCCCCTGAAAATCTCCCTGCCGCGTCTTATCCGAATAAATAAGTGTCCGGCTGTGCACGCGCACCACGCTCTCCTGGTGCTTCGCGCCCATCGCCGACGTAAAGTTCGCGTTCACCACCGGCTCTGTCCCCGCGCCCTCACCCCGAGCCTTCAGTAAATTCTGATTGCGGTCCATCTCGATTACCGGCGCCAGCAGCGAATCTCTGTCCTGCCACATCCGCGCCGGAGCAGCCGCCGTGCCGAAGAACAAATCCTCATTCGTGGCGTGATCCAGGGTCGCCCTCTCGGCGACAACATGCACCGGACCATTCCCGCCCCCGAATCCCACCGGCGTCGCTGCATTCTGCGTGCCCGTCCCGCTCTTCTGCTGCTGGGTATACGTCGCTTTCACGTCACCGTTCGCTGCCGCATTCTGCGTATCCCGGTGATAGTCGATCGCATCCGCCGACAACTGCATGGTCGTGCTGTCGGTGATCCTGGGATTGCCCCCGGTCAAATGCAGCACCTGATCCGACGCATGATACTCGGCATGCTGCGCCCAGCCTGTCAGGGTGGATGGCTGCGTCACCGCACCGGGCTTTTTCGCCGGCGATTCCGTAAGCATCACATTGCCATCCTGAATCGCCGTCTCCAGAGTGGTTTGCATCTTCGCGGCCTGATCTGTTTTCTTCCCTTTTTCTGCCGGGCTCGTGGTTGGCTTTACAAGCGCGTGCGCCGCGCTGTCCCTCACCGGCGCCGCCTCGGCAAACGTCGCGTGCAGCAGATCCCCTTTCGTCGTGTTCCGCGATCCGTCCGTCGCCGATTGCACCACCTGCGTGTTCCCCGCGCCATCCAGCTGCCGCAGTGTGTTTCCCTCATCCAGCATCGCCACCAGATGGTCGCCCGTGATGCTCGTCGTCTGCACCGGACCCTTCGACGGCACCTGCCGCGATGTCACAACCGGCTTGCCGTCCGCAACCACCCTGCGCGCCTCCACCGAGTGCCCTGGCGATGACGGAGCAAAGTCCACATTCACCTTCTCCGCGTGCATCTGCTTGTCCGCGTGCCCGTGCGGGTCCTTCGCCAGCCCATCGATCTCTTCGTCAAAACTCACGTTCTGGCGGAACTCGCCATGCCGCAGCGCCGTCTGCGAACCATTGCCGCCGTTCGTAGTGACGAAAAGCAGGGTTCCGCTGTTGGCCGAACCATGCATCGTCTCGTTCTCCCCGCTTGACGCGAATTGCACTCCGCCGCCCAGATCGGCCTGCGTCGGCTGGCTCTTCGCGTCCAGCAGAATCCGCGCTGTTTCGCAATCCACAGTCGCGCCCGTATCTGTCTTCATCCGCACATGACCGCTGGCGTCCACCTTCTCCGTGGTGCCATCTTTGCGAAAAAACACGACCGCCCGATCCGCGCTCCCTGCCTCCGTCTGGTAATTCAGCGCAGCGCTTTCGAGGAACGCCTGGTCCGATGCGCGCAACAGCGTCGCGTGGGCCGCCTGGATCGTCGCGGGCTTGCCGTTGCTGCTGGTGGTGATCCGCACCTGGCTGTTCAGCACAATCACCCCGGTCTTCGAGTTGTAGTCCGCGCCTACCGCCGTTCCCGCCGCCCGGGGCAGTTGAAATTCCACCGCCTGCGCGGTCGTGGCCTCACCTGTCTTCTGCGCAAAGGTCAGCCCGCGCGTTCGCACCCGAATCGTATTGCTGCTCGTGTCGCTGCCCGGCGGGGCCGGAGTAGTCGTCGCGGTGCCCTGCAGCTCGATATCGACGTCGCCCTGACTGACCGCCACCCCGTTGTTCTGGTCATAATCGAAGTCCCCTCCGAAGATGTGATCCGTGCGCCCCGATCCCGCCGGCCCATATAGCGTGATGTCGACATCGTGCAGCAGCACGTGTCCGGACTTCATCTGCATTTCTCGCGAAGCTTTCAGGCTGAACAGCGCGTGTCCCTGGCTGCTCTGTGTGTAGCTGAACCCATTCGCGGTCTGCTGAATGTTGATCCCCAGCCGCCCGGGCAGGTCCTTTTCAATATGCCGGAAACGGTTGCGCCCGTAGAAAAAGAACCCCGCCACCACCGCCAGCAGCAGGGCCGCCGCCAGAACAATCCACTGGCGCAGCCCCTGGATCGTGACACGCATACAGGTTACAGGTTACAGGGTGCAGAATGCGGGCGACGGGTTGAGCGGGCGACCAGGTTCTTCCGAGTCGACGGCAGCCGGGCGCCCGGAAGACCCGAGGGGCGCAATTTCGGGCCTCGCTTGTCCGGGTGGCCTGCAGGGCCGACCTGCTTACTCGTTCCGCAGGGCCTCCATCGGATCCACGGCCGTCGCGCGCTGCGCCGGCAAGGCCGATGCCAGCGCCACCATCAGCGCCGTCAGCAGCAGCGCAGCCGCCAGCGTCACTGGGTCCCACGTGCTCACTCCGTACAACTGGCTCCTGAACAGCTGTGCCAGCCCCACCGTGGCCGGCAGCGCCACCAGCGCGGCAATCCCCGCGATCCACGTCATCTCCCGCACCACCAATGCGACCAGAGTCCGCCGGGGCGCGCCCAGCGCCAGCCGCACGCCGATCTCCCGCGTTCGGCTCTGCGTGGAATACGCCAGAACTCCATAGAGGCCCACCGCCGCCAGGATCGCCGCCAGGACTGCGAATCCCACAGCCAGCATCGCCAGCGCCCGCTCGTTCGAAGCGCTGATTTCCATCACAGCATCCATCGAGCGCAAATCCTCGACCACCAGAGTCGGATCCAGGTCATGGATCGCTTTGCGAATCGACGGTTCCACCGATTCCGGCGACTGCGCCGCGCGCACATACAAATCCAGGCCCGTGGGATGGTCATTTTGCAGCCACGCCCGGTAAACCGCCGGCCCGATTTGCGTCCGCAAATCCGTATGGCGCACATCGCCGACGACGCCTACGATGGTCGTGTCCGGCTTATCCTCGCCGATCCGCCGCCCCAGAGCATTCTGCGCCGATCCGTAAAACCGCTTCGCAAACGCCAGATTCACGATGGCGACGTTCGGCGCCGTCTTTCCATCGGCAACGGTAAGGTCACGCCCCGCCAGCAGTGGCTGGCGCAAGGTGGCGAAATACCCCGGCGAAATCGACGGAGCCTCGAAGTCGGTGTTTTCCCCTTCGGCCGGCTTGTGACCCTGGATCACATATCCATCGATCTCGTTGTCCCCTTCAAGCTCGGCATCCGTAGTTCCCGCTGCCGACTCCACGCCGGGGATGCGGCGCAGCGCGTCGAGCGCCGCATTCATGATCTCAGGCGAACGCGCTTCGGTATAGCCGGACATGGTCGGATCGAGACCAAACGTGACCAGGCGATTCGGATCGAAGCCCACTGCCTGGTCGCGCAGGTTCGTCAGCGTCCGCACAAACAGTCCCGCGCCGCCCAGCAGCAGGACGCTCAGCGCGATCTGCACGCCCACCGCGGCTTTGCGGAAGAACTGCGTCTTCCTTGAGGCGGTCCCGGTGCTTTGCCGCAGCGCTCCGGCCAGGTCGGGCCGGAGGAAGTGCAGCGCAGGCGCAATGGAAAACAGGAGACTGACAACCATGGCCAGCGCGAGGGCAAAGAGCAGGACTCGGGCATCGAGGCTGGCCGAGTAGGGCTCGGCCCCCGGATCGGCATGGGTCATGAGGCGCACCAGCGTGAGGGCCAGCACCGGGGATAGCGCCAAGCCCAAGGCTGCTCCGGCCGCGCCCAGCATTCCCCCTTCGATCAGCAGTTGGCGCACGATACGGCCGCTCTTCGCGCCGAGCGCGTAGCGCATCGACATTTCGCGCACCCGCGCGGAGGACCGCAGCAGCAGGAGCGTCGCCACATTCAGCGTGCACATCGCGATGAGCAGTCCGCCCATGCTCAGCAAAATTACCAGCGGCGTCCGGAGGTCCATGCGGCTCGGCGAGAATCCCATGGAATCGTCTTTCACCAGGAGCGTCGATTTATTGACGAACCCTTCCTTGAACTTCTCCGAGGCCGACTTGTAGAGCGTCAGCTCGTCGCTGCGCAGCGCATGCCACAGCGGCGCAAGGCTCGTTTGTGCGCGCTCGGCAGTTACGCCGGGCTTGAGGCGCGCCACCACGGTCATCCACACCGACTGATGATTGTCGAGATCGTGGTTCTTTGCCCGCCCCGGCATTGCGATGGCCTCCATGGTCACGGGCACAAAGACGGCGGGGCGATAATCGCCGATGGCCGTATGAAAACTCTGCGGGGCCACGCCGACGATGGTGAACGCATGGCCGTTGATCAGCAGCGTCTGGCCCAGCACCTCGCGGGATGCTGCAAGATGGGTGCGCCAGTACTCGTAGCTCAGCACCACCACAGGGTTCGCATCCTTCTCCGTCTCGTCGGCGGAGGTGAACAGACGGCCGGCAACCGGGTTCAGCCCCAGCACCTGGAAATAATTTCCGCTGACCACTTCGGCATGCTCGTTCTCCGCCTGATTGTGCCAGGAAAGTCCGACGTTGGTGCGCATGGTCCCGAGCACGCCACTGAACACCTGGTTGCGCTCGCGCAGATCCCGGTACATCGGATAAGAAAAGTAGTTGGCGATGTCGCCGCCGAAGCTGCTCATTGAGCCCGAGAAGCTTCCATGCCACTCCAGCCGCACCAGCTCCTTCGGCTTCTCCACCGGCAGCAGGCGCAGCAGCACCTGATCGAACATTGTGAAGATCGCGGTTGTCGCGCCAATACCCAGAGCCAGCGTGACCACCGCTGTGATGGCAAACCCCGGCGACTTCCGTAGCTGTCGCCACGCATATTTCAGATCAGCAAACATTCTTCGATCTCCGCTCCAAAAACATCGGGACGCACCGGCACCGCAAACCGTTTAGTCGCAGTTGCGCTGCCAGATTTAAGTTGATGAAAATAAGAAGCTTAGCGAGACTGGAGCAAAAGAATCTTGTCCGCTAACGCGATTGGTTGTTCGGAAGCGGACACGCCGCGCACTTTATTTATGGGCCCGCTTTTCCCAGGAAAAGTTTCCGCTGCCGGCTTTTTCGCTGAGTGTTTTTCGCTCGCTTTTAGCTCGGCGTACGCTCGCAGTTCGCTCCCTGCTCCTGAGCCCAGCTACTTCTTACCCCGCTTCATGTCGTCCATCAGAATGATGGCCTCGGCAATCTCGCGCAGGGGCTTGCGCTTTTGCCGGCTCTGCTTCTGCAGCATCAGATAGGCTGCCTCTTCGTCGATGCTGAGCTCCCGCTGCAGAATCCCCTTCGCGCGTTCCATCACCTTGCGCGTCTCCAGTTGATCGGCCAGCTGCGTCTTCTCGTACTCCATCCGCGCCAGCTCGACCTCGGCCCCCACCAGGTAGCCGATCATCGTGATCAGCTTGATTTCCCTGCGCGAATGATGGTGCGGCTCCCGATGCTGCATGTTGATTGCGCCCACCAGCTTCCCCCGGCACAGAATCGGCACTGCAAGGAATGCCTCGAAGCGGTCCTCAGGCAGGCTCGGGAAGCGCGCGAACCGCGGATCGGCCCATGCCTTCGCCGGAAGCGCAACCGTCTGCTTGTGCTCCGCCACCCATCCCGTGACACCCTGGCCCATGTCAACGACCAGGCGGTCTACCACATCCTCGTGCGGATTCTTCGAGGCCCGCATCACCAGCTTTTCTTTCTCCAGCACATAAATAAAGCAGGAGTCGCAGCGCACCGCCGCCGTCACCATCTCGATCACGCGCTGCAATACCTCATGGAACGGATCGGCCGCAGCCATGCGGCTCCCGATCTCGTGCAGCAGATCGATATCGCTTGTTTCTTCGTGTGCGCGCACGAACTCGTCCACAGTGGTTTTACTCCCTGAAAAGGCCCCTCCACCCGCCGACCTTCTTTTGAAATCCCGTCACGGTGTGGCAAAAACAGATTGGTAGTTTTATCCTGGCACAAGATTACTCCACGCGCGCCGTGCCGGAGCCCGCAAATGCGCAGAGATTCGCGCACGCACAGAAACCGGGGCCGGCCTGACGTGACCTCCCAGAGCTGGTCGCGCTTCTTTCTCTACTTCGGAAGAATCTTCTGCCACAGGCGCGAGACAGCAGTCTGGGCCAGCGGCTTGCCGGCCGCTGGCTTCTGCGCGGGCGCATTCGACCCACCCTGCTGACTCCCGCTGGCAGCGCCGCTCTGCTGATTTCCACTCGGCTGGCTCGAACTCGGCAGGGTTCCACTTTTCGTTCCAGCCTGCGTCGGACTGGATGCGGCCCCGGCTTTGGCATCGCCGCTCGGCTTTTCCGCGGCGTTCGCCGGGGCGCCGGCCGCGGCCCCGCTCGGCGCCGCAATATCCAGCCCCGGTCCCGAGCTACTCTGCCCGGAACTGGCCGGCCCGGAGCTGGCCGGCTTCGCATTCTCGGCCGCCGCACCTTTTGCTGCAGTTCCGGGAACCGACGGCGCATCCTCCGTCACATACTGCACGATCAGGGAAATCCTCCGGTTCGACGGGTCCATCGGATTCGCAGGGACTCGCAGTTTCTGGTCCGCATACCCACGCACCTGCGACACCTGGTCCTTCCTCAGTCCCGCATTCTGCATCAACCGCCGCGCTGCGTTCGCACGGTCCGAAGAAAGCTCCCAATTCCCATAACCGTCCGCCGACGCGTACGGCCGCGCATCCGTGTGACCCTCAATCGACACACGATTTGGAAGATCGCCCAGCTGCTGCGACAACATCTTCAGCAGCTCCTGTCCGTTCTTGTTCAGAACCGCGCTCCCCGTATCGAAAAACGTCCCGTCCTTTGTCTCCAGCAGCTCGATCCTCAGCCCCTCCGGGGTAATCGTGATCTGAATCGCATTCTGCAGCGACTTCAGATCGTTCATCTTCTTAATCGTTGCCTCGATCTTCTCTTTCAGCTGCGAAACATTGTCCTTCGTGATCGCCAGGCTGTCGTCGGTCCCGGCCAGGTCCGACCCCGTCATCGGCGACCTTCCCCGGGGATCGTTAAAATATCCCGCCACGGCCTGGCGGATCTTCACATTCGCGTTCATTAGCCACAGCACGATGAACAGCGACATCATCGCCGTCACAAAGTCCGCGTACGCCACCTTCCACGCCCCGCCATGGTGACCGCCATGGCCTCCACCCTTTTTCTTGACGATGATCACTTTCGAAGATGACATGTCCGCTCCTCAGGCGACGGCTTCTTAAGCCGCTCCTCCACCGGTGTTCCGGCACGCCTCTTCCACTTCCGCAAACGAAGGCCGCACATGCGATGGCACCGCCCTGCGCCCCATTTCAATCGCTACTACCGGCGGCTGCCCGCGAATGAACGCCAGCATCAGCACTCGCAGCACATATAAGTATGCGTGCTCCTCCGCGCTGGTCTTCGCCATGTTTTGCGCCACCGGACCCACCAGCCCATAGCACAGCAAGATCCCCAGAAACGTCCCCACCAGCGCCGCCGCCACCTTGTGGCCAATCTCTTCCGCCGGTCCCCCCAGCGCGCCCATGGTGATCACGACCCCGAGCACCGCCGCCACGATCCCCAGTCCGGGCAGCGAATCCGCCATCGTCGACAGCGCTGTCACCGGCTCTTCCGTTGAATGATGCTGCACCTCCATATCGAGGTCCATCATCTGGTCCATATCGAACGCATCCACCCCGCCGGTTATCACCATGCGCATCGTGTCGCACACAAAATCCCGGACATGATGATCTTTTACAAATTCCGGGAACGGCTGGAACACCGGACTCGCATCCGGCTTCTCCACATCCGACTCGATGGTCAGCATCCCTCCCCGCCGCGCCTTCTGCAGCAGCCCGTACATCATTTTCAGCGTCGAAAGGTAGCGCTCCCTCCCGAAGTGCGAGGCCCCGAAAACCCCCGCCGCACCCGACCCGATCTTCTTCAGGATCCGCAGCGGATTGGCAATCAGCAGCGTCCCCGCTCCGGCCCCGCCAATAATCAGCAGCTCCGCCGGCTGCATCAGCACCGCCAGATGCCCATGCTCCATCAGATAGCCGGCCACCACCGCGCCAAAAACAACCACGATGCCGATGATCGCGAACATTGCGGCCTGAGGACCTCCCGCGCCTCTTCCCGCCACGCGCATCCCCCGCACGCAACCATCAGGCGCCGCCCGTGACACGGGCTTCTGTCCCCTTCATCGGCGTAATCGTGGGTCCCTTGAGCCCACAACCCTTCGCGCTCGGTTCCCTCGATCGCATTCGCCGGAGTGGGCTGTCACGCTCTCGGGTGCAACTCTGTTCGAGATGCGGAAGGGACGCTCTTTCACCATTGACCTGATCGGAAACGGGGAAGAAACGCCGCCGCTGCCATTTGACATCCTCCACCTGACACCGACGTACAATCTCCCTACCTGTGGAACCGAATCCGCACGCCGCGTGGCCAGGGGGGGCGCATGGACAACGCGACCGTTCATCTCTTCGTTTTCGATTCAATGGCAGACTGGGAGGCGGCTTTTGCTATCGCCGGCATCAACAATCCCCGGTTTCAATTGGAGCCCGGCCGATATCGCGTCCAAACCGCCGGCCTCTCCGGCGAGCCCATCCTTACCATGGGGGGCGTTCGTATTGTCCCCGACCTTGTTCTCGATGCGGTCTCCCCGACTTCGAGCGCCATGCTCATCCTGCCCGGCGGCCAAAGCTGGGAAACTGGCGACAACGCCGCGGCGACCGCCAAAGCTGCCGACTTTCTGGCCATCGGCATTCCCGTCGCCGCCATC
The DNA here is from genome assembly GCA_963831055.1 of uncultured Acidobacteriaceae bacterium. Lineage (GTDB taxonomy): Bacteria > Acidobacteriota > Terriglobia > Terriglobales > Acidobacteriaceae > Palsa-343. The sequence goes on from CAWHOU010000019.1 coordinate 76,576, forward strand.
TGTGCCGCCACCTTCGCCCTGGCCCGCGCCGGCTTCCTCGACAACCGCCTGCACACCAGCAATGCTCCCGAATATCTCAAGGCCAGCGGGTATCGCGGCAGGGCCTTGTACCGCAACATTCCCGCCATTGCCGACGGCAACCTCGTCACCGCCGCGGGCACCGCTCCCGTCGACTTTGCTTATCAGATCTTCGGCGTCCTTCAGCTCTACAGCGAGCCCGCGCTCGATGCCTGGTACGCGCTCTTCCGGCATGGCGACTCGTCGAAATACGAGGCGCTCGCCGCCGCCACGGCATAATACCCCCCAGCGTTTCGCCAGCAGTTCCTTGCTAAGCGTTCTTCGCGAATTGCCTTTCGCTGGATTTCCTTTGCTCGCCTCTTGCCCACAGTTCGCTACGGCTACGCACCACTCTCTTCCGGCTAAACTCTTCCCATGGCGCTGCAGTTCACTACCTCTTACCTCGAAGACTCCCTGGCTCTCTTCGCCTATTACAAGAAACTTGCCGAGCGCGCCATCGCCCAGCTCACCGACGATCAGCTCTTCCTTACTCTCGATGCCGAGTCCAATTCGATCGCCATCATCGTCAAGCACATCTCCGGCAACATGCTCTCCCGCTGGACCGACTTCCTCACCACCGATGGCGAAAAACTCACCCGCAATCGCGACAGCGAATTTGAAGACCCGCCCGCCACCCGTTCCGCGCTCCTTGCCAGCTGGGAAGCAGGCTGGGCATGCCTATTCGCCGCTCTTGAGCCGCTCAACGACGCCGATCTCATCCGCACCGTCACCATTCGCGGAGAGGCCCACTCCGTCTTGCAGGCCATCAACCGCCAGCTCGCCCACTACCCCCTCCACATCGGTCAGATTGTCCTGCTCGCAAAACATTTCGCCCATGAGAACTGGCAGTCGCTCAGCATTCCCCGCAAAGGTTCCCAGGACTTCACCCGTAGGGTCGTTGCCGGCGAAGCCAGCCAGCGCTAACCAGCTGTCGGGTCACAGGTCTCGGGTTACAGGTTTCGGGTTACAGGTCGCTTAGCAGCCATCTCGTTTCTTGTTTGGCCCTCTAACAACCTCTCACCTGCAACCTGTAACCTGACCCCATGCCCACCCTGCTCCGCGACCTCCGCTTCGGCCTGCGCATGCTCCAACGCAATCCCGGCTTCACCCTCGTTGCCATCCTTACCCTCGCACTCGCCATCGGAGCCAACACCGCCATCTTCTCCGTCACCAGCGCGCTCCTGCTGCGCCCCTTCCCCTACCGCCAGCCGCAGCAGCTCGTCAGCATCGCCTTCAACACCGACCAGCGCCCTCTCACCCTCCTTCGTTACGAACTGCTCCGCGATCATGCCCGCACCTTCGAAACCTCAGCATGGGCCAACGACAACTTCAACCTCACCGGCGCCGGCGAACCCGTTCAGCTTCCCGTGGCCCGCGTCACCCCAAATTTTTTCTCGATGCTCGGCGTGCGCCCCACGCTCGGCCGCACCTTCACGTCCGATGAAGGCCGTCCCGAAGGCCATCCCGTAGTCGTTCTCAGCAACACTCTCTGGCAGACGCGCTTCGGCGGCAACCCCAACATCCTCGGCACAGCCATCACCCTCGACGGCGTCGCGCATACCGTCATCGGCATCCTGCCTGCCGGTGTGGAATTCCCCTTCGTCGGCAAGGCCGAGGTCTTCACGCCGCGCTACTTTGAACTCACTCTCATGCCCCCGCAGCGCCTGCGCATGGGTGTTGGCTATCTTGGCTTCGCCGCACGCCTCGCGTCCGGGGCCACCATCACCCAGGCTAACGCCGAACTCTCGGTCCTCGACCAGCAGTACAGCCGCGACAATCCCGCCGCACCCGACGCCATTCCCTCTATGACACTGGTCGCCACACCTCTCCGTGACCTCGTCGTTGGCGACCTGCGCTCGAAGCTCTGGATCCTCTCCGCCGCCGTCGCCGTCCTGCTCCTCATCGGCTGCGCCAACGTCGCCAGCCTGCTGGTCTCCCGCGCTCTCGCTCGCCGCCGTGAACTCGCCATCCGCGCCGCTCTTGGGGCCAGCCGCTCCGCCGTCATCCGCCAACTCCTGACCGAAAGCGTGATCCTCTCTCTCTCAGCCGGCATGATCGGCGTCGCCTTTGGCTTCGCGGCCGATCGCGCCCTTACGGCCTGGGGGTCAGCCCAACTCCCCGACGGAATCCCCGTCACCATCGACGCCCGCGTGCTGCTCTTTGCCGTCGCCGTCTCCCTCCTCACAGGAATTCTTACCGGCCTGTTCCCCTCCCTGCAACTCGCCCGCGCCGACCTCAACTCCACCCTGCGCGACGAAGGCCGCGGCATCTCCGGCAGCCGCACCCGAGGCCGTCTCCGCAGCTTGCTCGTGATCGGACAAGTCGCGCTCTCGCTCCTGCTCCTCATCTGCGCCGGCCTGCTCGTCCGCAGTTTCGATCGCCTGCTCCACGTCGATCCCGGCTTCGATGCCAGCAACGTCCTCACCATGGAAATCTCGCTGCCCACCGAAAAATACGCGAAGCCAGACCAGCAGATTGCCTTCTTCGACGAAGCCCTCCGCCGCATCTCCGCGCTCCCCGGCGTACGCAGCGCTGCCATCTCTGCCGCTCGGCCGCTGAGCTTCATTCGCGTCACGCCGGTTCTGCCCGAAGGCCAGCCCGCCGTCCCGCTCGCCCAGCGCCCCTTCATCGACATCGAGGGGATCAGCCCTCAGTGGTTCGGGACGATGCGCGTTCCTCTGCTCGCCGGCCGCCTCTTCACCGACGTCGACGATGCTCAGGCTCCCAAGGTCGTCATCGTGAACCAGGCCTGCGCCCGCCGCTTCTGGCCCGGTCAAAATCCCATCGGCAAGACTTTCATCGTCGGCCGTGGCCCGCAGCCTTCACAAGTTATCGGGGTCGCAGCCGACATCCGCAATCACGGTCTTGCGGCCGACACCCAACCGCAACTCTATCTGCCCTTTCGCCAGCTTCCGTGGTCGAGCATGAATCTGCTCGTCCGCACTGCTGTCCCCCGCTCCAGATGGCCTCTGCCGTCCGTGCGCAAATCTCCGCCATCGATCCCGATCAGCCGGTCACGGCGATCCAGACCGTCGACGACCTCATGGACAGCGGGCGCGCACAACCGCGCTTCACCATGCTGCTGCTCGCCGTCTTCTCGATTACCGCGCTCGCCCTGGCAGCCATCGGCCTCGCCGCCACGCTTGCCTGGACCGTCGTGCAGCGCCGTCAGGAAATGGCCATCCGCCTCGCCCTCGGCGCGGATCGCGTCGACATCCTCTGGCTCATCGTCCGCCAGGGACTCGTCCTCGCCGTCACAGGAATCGCCCTCGGCCTCGGGGCCGGACTCCTGCTCACGCAGCTCATGTCGAGCGTTCTCTACAAAACCAGCGCGCACGACCTCCGCACCTTCGCCCTCGCGCCTCTGGTTTTTCTATTGATCGCGTGGGTAGCCAGCTATGTACCCGCTCGCCGAGCTACGAGAGTCAACCCCCTCGACACGCTGAAAGCAGGCTGAGCTCTTACTGGACGGTCAGCGCCAGGCACACCGCGCCCGCACAACTGGCGTCAGAGGAGGTCGCGTACGTGATCGCCGTGCCGTTGGTCGAATACGCAGCGATCACCACCGTGTAGCTTCCCGCCGCGGTGCCATAGTTCGGCGAGGGCTGGTAGTTCAGATACCGGTATCGAGCATTGCAGGCAGTCAGGCCCAGCGTTCCCGCCGCCAGCAGCATCACCAGGCCCACCATCCGCAACGCACCAAAATTCTTTCGTCGGATGGCTCCGACTCCCGCCAAAGCGAGCAAGCCGGGAATCAAAATTGCGTAGACGGTATTCGCCCCCCCCAGCCTCGCTGCCTCATCCGCGCTTATCCCCGACGTCGCCATCGTCGTAATCTGCAGTGCACTGATGTTCGATCCGTTGGCGGGCGGCGCGATCACCACAGGGTTAAAGGTGCAGGTGGAAGCGCCCGGCAGCCCGGAACAAGACAGGTTGACCGCATCGGAAAAGCCGTTCTGCGAAGTCACCGTCAGGTTCACCGTGCCGAACTGACCCGGTGTCAGCGTCAGCGACGATGGGCTCGCCGTCACCGTGAATCCTGGCAGCGTGCTGGAGGAGCCGTCCGCCGAGACATCCGTGCTCGCCGTCGCCCCCGCAAACGCCAGGTCGCCATGGTAGACAGCCGTGACCGCCTTCGCCCATTCCGGAGGATTCGTCAGGTTGAGCGTTGCCGCTCCGTCGCGCACGAAAACCGAACCCAGGGAACCCTTCGGCGTCTCAAAGCTCACCGAGCCTTCCGAGACAGCTCTGCCCTCGACATCGGCCACCTTCGCCGTCAGCGTCAGAACATCGCCATCTTTTTGCGACGCAACCTGAATGCGGGTGGCAACCCGCGCCTGCGCGGCTCCGGCCAGGACAAACAGACAGAGAAATCCGACAGTGAAACTTAACTGAGGGGCGATGTGCTTCCGAAACCGCGAAATCATTCGTGAGGAACTCTCTTCAGGTCGAACATCCGCGCCGAATCAGCCTCCGCTCCCCCGAGCTTTCCGGGAGCGCATCGCTGACCTGCGCTGGAAGACTCATTGTATCTGACCCACATCGGCCCCCGCACGGAAGCAGGCGCCTGCCCGGCGCAAACATCGGTTACGATCTTTAGTTGCGCCCAACCACTCTCCGAGGCACCCCATGGCCACTTCGCTCTCCGCGCGCCCCCAGCTCCAGTACCTTACCGCCCAGCTCGACGAGCTGAAGCAGAAAGGCACGCACTTCCGCCTGCGCGTGCTTGACGATGCGCAGGCCCCGGTCTGCACCTACGACGGACGGCTGGTCATCAATCTCGCCTCCAACAACTACCTTGGCCTCTGCAATCACCCCAAGCTGCGCGAAGCGGCCATCCAGGCCATCCGCGATTATGGGGTTGGCTCGGGAGCGGTCCGCACCATCGCCGGCACCATGAAGATCCACATGGAGCTCGAAGAAAAAATCGCCCGCTTCAAAAACGTCGAGGCCTGCGTCGTATTTCAAAGCGGATTCACCGCCAACGCCGGCACCGTCTCCGCCCTCCTTGGCAAGGAGGACTTCATCGTCTCCGACGAGCTTAACCACGCCTCCATCATCGACGGAGCTCGCCTCTCCCGCGCGAAAATCAAAGTCTTCCGCCACAAAGATGTCTCCCACGCCGAAGAACTGCTGCGTGAAATTCAGAACGAGCCGGGCCGCAAGCTTCTCATCACCGACGGTGTTTTCTCGATGGATGGCGACATCGGTCCCGTCGACAAACTCGCCGACCTGGCCGAAAAATACGGCGCCATCATGATGGTCGATGACGCTCACGCCTCAGGTGTTCTGGGCCGAAACGGCCGGGGCTCGGTCGACCACTTCCACTGCCACGGCCGCGTCGACATCCAGGTTGGTACGCTCTCGAAAGCCATTGGCGCCATCGGCGGCTACGTCTGCGGCTCGCGCGATCTTATCGATTTCCTCTACCATCGCGCGCGCCCGTTTCTTTTCTCAACCTCGCACCCGCCGTCCGTCACTGCCACCTGCATCGCAGCGTTCGATCTGCTTGAGTCCGAACCCGAGCGCATCGAACGGCTCTGGGACAATACCCGCTACTTCAAATCTGAGCTCGGCCGCCTCGGCTTCAACATCGGCGGCGTCAACACCCCTGCCAGCGAGACGCCCATCACGCCGATCATCATCGGAGACGGCCGCCAGACCATGGACTTCTCGCGCGCCCTTTTCGAAGCGGGTGTGCTCGGCACCGGCATCGCCTTCCCCACCGTCCCGGAAGGTAAAGCGCGCATCCGCACCATCATGACCAGCGAGCATACGCGCGAGCAGTTGGATCAGGCGTTGGTCATTCTTGAGAAAACCGCAAAGCAATTGGGGGTTCTGTCTTAAGAGGAGCCAACTATGCGCATGTACAATCCAGCCCACCCTGGCGAAATTCTTCGTGAGCAAATGGGATCGATGCCGGTCACTCGCCTCGCTGCCCACCTCGGCGTCTCCCGCGTAACCCTCTCGCGCCTTCTCAACGGAACATCGGGGATATCGGCGGAGATGGCTCTCAGGCTGTCGGAAGCCCTCGGTACTTCACCAGAGCTGTGGCTGAATCTCCAAACGCAATTCGACCTGTGGCAGGCCTCTAAAGCAAAGCGGAAGAAGGTCGCGCGGCAGGCCGCGGCCTGAGGCGATTACGATCCGCCAGAGCTCAATTGAACAGGCTGCTGAAGATAATCAGCCCCAGCCCGACCATCGTCACCTCATGATGACCCGTGATAGCGCCGCCGCAAACCAGGAGGACTACGCCGAGCGCGAAAAGCAGATGTGAATCCGAATCGCATTCTCTTTCGATCGCCGCCTGCGCCTGATTTCCGGGGGTTGTGTTGGGGATCGGGTTTTCCATAACGCCTCCTGACAGAACCAGCATCGGACAGTCACTCTCCAACCGGCAGTGCGCTTCGTCAGGAATCTCATATGACAAATGTCAGCAGGATCGGGATGGCGGCAACGAGGTGTATATTCGGAAAATATCGGTCATCAATTCATCGAACGCCGCGATCTGCGGCCATTTTCCCTCAATTTTCACAGTGATTCGAAGGAGTGGAGCACTCGAAGATGGGTCGATTCCTGATGAAGCTTTACTATCTCGCAACCATCCCGATCAGCCTCATATTCATTCTCCATTCCCGGCGTATTCGCCCCGAATACCGGCTGAACTGGTTCCGCAGAATTGCATTCGGCCTGCGCGTCGTTCGTAACAAGCACAGGGTCCAGACAGGAACCACCTACAAGGCTGCCCTGGTAATGGCGCTCAAACTGTTCGAGATGCCCCCCGATGTACAAGGCGTCGTCGTAGAATGCGGTACCTGGAAGGGTGGAACCGCGGCAAGCCTTTCCCTCGCCTGCCGCATGGTAGGCCGCAAGTTGGTCATCTGCGACTCCTTCGAAGGATTGCCGGCCGGGGATTCTCAGGATCGCGAAGCCGCCGGATATCAGGTGGGGGATTACCGTGGCACCTTCGATGAAGTCCGATCCAATATCGCCAGATATGGCGATATCGAATGCTGCGAATTCATCAAAGGTTGGTTCAACGACACCCTTCCCAATTTCAACCGCCCGATAGCCCTGGCTTATCTTGACGTAGATTATGAATCCAGCCTGAACACCTGCATCCTTAATCTATGGCCTCACCTGGACAATCAGGGCTACATCTTCATCGATGAGTATGTTGGCACCGACTATTGCGCGCTGTTCTATTCAGAACGATACTGGAAAGAGCACTTCAATCGAACTCCCCCGGGCCTGATCGGCGCAGGTTCGGGCCTGGCACTCGGCGAATACTACTTCGGGCCCTGGAGCGAAAAGGATGACCATCCGTTGCAGCACGCTACCGGCCCGGCTTTCACTCGCAAGTCCATGTCCGGCTACTGGAGCTATTACCCCTGACGACTGGGCCGCCGCAAGCAGCGGCTTGCGGCAAGGGTACTTACAGGATTGAACTTTCATTCGGCGCATGGCGACCAGCCCAGGAATTCTCCCTTGCATCTCGAACGCATTCTCGCCCAGACTCGAGCCGCGGTAATCCAGCAACGCACCTATGCGCGCCTCGAGGACCTGGAGCGTTTAGCCGCCCAACACACTCCCCGCGGATTCGCCCGCGCCCTCCGTGAAGCCTCCATGCCAGGCCCAGCCATCATTGCCGAGTTAAAAAAGGCCTCACCCTCAAAGGGCCTCATCCGGGCAGATTTTGACCCGCAATCGCTTGCCACGGGCTTCGAACAAGCCGGCGCAGCCGCGCTCTCCGTCCTTACTGACGAGCCATTCTTCCAGGGTAGCCTGCGCAATCTCGAGATCGCCTCAGCAGCTACCACGATCCCCTGCCTCCGCAAGGACTTCATCGTCGACGAGTACCAGATCGTCGAAGCCCGCGCCTACCGCGCTGACGCCATCCTTCTTATCGCGGCCGCGCTCAGTTACGGCGAACTGCAGCACTTCACCATCATGGCCCATCGCTACTCGCTCGATGTCCTCTGCGAGGTCCACACCGCCGAAGAACTCGAAATGGTCTGCGACATCGGCTGCGACGCCTTTGGCGTGAACAACCGCGACTTGAATACCTTCGAGGTGAACATCGAGACCTCGCTGCGCCTCGCCGGCCAGCTACCACCCAATGCTGTTCACGTCGCTGAAAGCGGCATCCACACCGCCGCCGACCTGCGCCGCCTGCGTGAAGCCGGTTTTCACGCCTGTCTTATCGGCGAATCGCTCATGCGCCAACCCCATCCCGGCGCAGCGCTCGAAGCACTGCTGCAGGGCGTGCGCAACCCAACCCCAGAAACCGTCGTCGAGCACGCCTGACCGCCATGTGGATCAAAATCTGCGGCAATACGACCCTCGAAGACGCGCTGCTGGCCGCCGATGCCGGCGCCGATGCCATTGGCTTCGTCTTCGCCACCAGCCCCCGCCGCGTCACGGCCGGACATATCGCGGCCATCATGCCCGAGATGCCTGCCGACCTCACCAAGATCGGGATCTTCAGCACTCAGGACTTCGACGAGATTGTGTCGGTTCTCCAGTCCGCCGGCCTCCACGGCGCTCAGCTGCACGGTGAGCTCGATTTTTCGCTTGCGGGAAAACTGCGCAGGCACTTCGGCTCAGCCTTCTTTCTGATTCAGACCCTGCACTGGGATATCAACAGCGACCCTGCCCGCGCCGAAGACCGGCTCCGCAACGAACTCCGCGCCGTCGCTCGCCATACGGACATCGATGCCATCCTGCTCGATACCAGAACCGCAACCGCTTCCGGCGGCACCGGCAAGACCCTGGATTGGTCCTGCGCCGCCGATGTTCTTGCCGCGGAAGCCGGTCACCCTCGGATCATCCTGGCTGGCGGCCTTCATCCAGGCAATGTGCGCGAAGCCATCCTGACGCTTCGTCCCTGGGGAGTCGACGTCTCCAGTGGCGTCGAAATTCGCCCTGGAAGAAAACACCCCGAGATCGTCTCGAACTTCGTCCGCGCAGCCCGTAGCGCCTTCCTCGAAATCCAGCCGCCCACGATGTACCCCGCTCAAGTGGGTCCGGTGTAAGGTGAATTCATGGCCTCTGCTGTCACCCATAGCGTTGCCGGGCGCTTCGGCGCCTACGGTGGACGCTACGTCCCCGAAACCCTGGTAGCCGCGCTCGACGAACTCGACCACGCGTACGCCGAAGCCCAGGCCGATCCGGACTTCCATCTGAAGCTCGACTCTTTACTGCGCGACTACGCCGGTCGTCCCACGCCGCTTTATTTCGCCTCACGCCTCGGAGAAGCCCTTGGCGGCGCGAAGATTTATCTCAAGCGCGAAGACCTGCTACACACTGGCGCCCACAAGATCAACAACTGTCTCGGGCAGGCGCTGCTCGCCGTGCGCATGGGCAAAAAGCGCATCATCGCGGAAACCGGCGCCGGCCAGCACGGCGTCGCCACGGCTACCGTCTGCGCGCTGTTCGGGCTCGGCTGCGTGGTCTACATGGGCGAAGAAGACATGCGCCGCCAGGAACTCAACGTCTATCGCATGCGCATGCTCGGCGCAGAGGTCCGCGGCGTCTCCTCCGGCTCACGCACGCTCAAAGACGCCATTAATGAGGCCATGCGCGACTGGGTCACTAACGTCCGCACCACCTACTACCTCCTCGGCAGCGTTCTTGGCGCGCATCCTTACCCCACCATGGTCCGCGATTTCCATCGCGTCATCAGCCGGGAAGCCCGCGCGCAGATTCTCGAGAAAGAAAACCGCCTGCCCACCGCTATCATCGCCTGTGTCGGCGGCGGCTCCAACGCGATCGGCGCATTTTACGAATTCATCCCCGACAAGGAAGTCCGCCTTATTGGCGTCGAAGCCGGTGGCCGGGGTTCGCTCCTCGGCGAACACGCGGCACGTTTTTCGGGAGGCTCTCCCGGCGTCCTGCAAGGCACATACTCTTACGTTCTGCAGGATGACAACGGCCAAATCGCTCTCACCCACTCCGTTTCGGCCGGACTCGACTACGCCTCCATCGGCCCCGAGCACGCGGCCCTCCACGACTCCGGACGCGCCGAATACACCTCTGCCACCGATGCCGAAGCTCTCGATGCAACTCTGCGCCTCGCGCGCACCGAGGGCATCATCCCCGCTCTCGAAAGCGCGCACGCCATCGCCGAATGCATCCGTCTTGCGCCGAAACTCAGCCCGCATGACATCGTGCTGGTCAACGTCTCCGGCCGCGGCGACAAGGATATGGGTATCCTCGTTCGCGAGCTGAAGCTCTCCGGAGAGTGAACCCCGATGCCCATCCAGTTCGCCAGCAAGCCCGGCTTCGTTGCTTATCTGACGGTCGGCGATCCCGATCTCGCGACGACGCACAACATCGCGCTCTCCGCCATCGATGCGGGCGCCGACGTTCTCGAGCTGGGCGTCCCCTTTAGTGACCCGCTCGCCGACGGTCCCGTCATCCAGCGCGCCAGCGAGCGCGCTCTGCGTAACGGCACCCGCCTTCACGATGTCCTGGCCCTCGCCGCGAGTCTTCGCATCCAGCGGCCTGAAGCAGGCCTCGTCATCTTCTCGTACTACAATCCAATCCTCCGTTTCGGCCTCGAAAACTTCTGCTTAGCCGCCGCGCAAGCCGGCGTCGATGGCGTCCTGGTCACCGACATGATCGTCGAAGAAGCCGGCGAATACCTCGAAGCTCTTCGCCGCCACCATCTCGCGCCCATCTTTCTGGCCGCCCCCACCAGCCCCGACGAACGTCTTCAGCGCATCGCCGCTGTCTGTGAAGGCTTCGTCTACGCCATCTCTCGCACCGGCATCACCGGCACGCGCGCCTCGCTCGAATCCGATGCCGAGCAGCTCGTCAATCGTCTCCGCCGTTTCACTAAACTCCCCGTCGCCGTGGGCTTCGGCATCTCGACTCCGGAGCACTTCGCCGCCGTTGGTGAATTTGCAGACGCGGCAGTTGTCGGCAGCGCGCTCGTCGCCACCATCGAGCAAGCCGGCGCCCAAGCCGCGCCCGCGGCGGTCGCTCGATTTATCCAGGGCCTGCGCGGCGCCATACCGGAGCCCGCGGTGCCCGCCCGCTGAAATCCTCCTTCGTATACCGTTGTAGCTGCGGATTCTCCATGCCCCGGCGTTTTCGCCCGGGTGAACAAGGAAGACCATGGACCTCGAAACCCTGCGAAGAAAAATCGACGAACTGGACCAGCGCATCGTATTGCTCATCAGCGAACGCGCCGCCGCCGCCCAGGAAATCGGCCGCCTGAAGCGCGCCACCGACCTGCCCGTGTACGAACCCAACCGCGAGCGTGTGATTTTTGAGAATGTCCGCACGCACAATCCAGGCCCGCTGCCCGACATTGAGCTCGTGCACATCTACGAGCGCATCGTCGATGTAATGCGCGCGCTGCAGCGAAACGAGCTCGCCTCCCGTCCCGGCACACCAGCAACCGCCGCGCCACAGAACCCCACAGGAAAAGAAAGATGATCGTTGCAATGCAGGATCGCGCGACCGAAGAAGAGATTCAGTCCGTCGTCGAGCGCATGATGGAAATCGGCTTCAACGTCCACCGCACCACTGGGACGGTGCAGACCATTCTCGCCGGTGTTGGCACGCCCGGCGTCTTCGACCACAAGGAATTTGAAGTCTTCGCTGGTGTCGCGGAAGTCATCCGCATCTCCTCGCCCTATAAGCTCGCCGGACGCAGCTTTCGTCCCGAAGGCACCATCGTCCGCTTTCCTAACGGCGTCAGCGTGGGCGGCGAAGAGGTCGTCGTGATGGCCGGTCCCTGCTCCGTCGAAAGCCGCGACCAAATCTTTGCCTGCGCAAAACTCGTCAAAGATGCGGGGGCGAAGTTCCTGCGCGGCGGCGCCTTCAAACCCCGCAGCTCGCCCTACTCCTTCCAGGGCCTCGGCCTCGACGCCCTTAAACTGATGCGCGAAGCAGGCGACGCACACGGACTGCTCGTCGTCAGCGAGGTCATGGAAATCTCTCAGATCGAGCTGATGATGCCGTACGTCGACCTCTTCCAGGTGGGCGCGCGCAACATGCAGAACTTCAACCTGCTGCGCGAGCTGGGCGAGGTCCGCCGACCCGTCATGCTCAAACGCGGCATCGCCGCCACCATTGAAGAACTGCTGCTCTCCGCCGAGTACCTCCTTGCCGGCGGCAATTACGACGTCATCCTTTGCGAGCGCGGCATCCGCACCTTCGAAACCTACACGCGCAACACCATGGATATCTCCGCTATCCCTGTCGTCAAAAAGCTCTCGCACCTGCCAATCGTCGGCGATCCCTCCCACGGGACCGGCCGTCGGGACAAAGTTCCCGCCATGGCGCGCGCTACCGTAGCTGCCGGAGGAGACGGCCTGCTGATCGAAGTCCACCCCAACCCCGACCGCGCGCTCTCCGACGGCGCGCAGTCGCTCTTTCCCGAACAATTTGTAACACTCATGGATACACTTCGCATCATCGCACCCGCCGTGGAGCGGACCATCTAGGCAATCATGGCCATCGAGCGCATCGCCATCCTCGGCACCGGCCTCATCGGCGCATCTGTCGGCCTCGCACTCCGCGCCCAAGGCTTCTCCGGCTCCATCGCAGGCTGGGACCCCAATCCCGAGCAGATCCACGCCGCTCTCCGGCGGGAAGCCATCACCATGATTGCCGAAGACCCACTCACCGCCGCCGCCGAAGCAGACCTTATCATCCTCGGCGGCCCTGTATTCACCACACTCGAATGGCTTGATCGCCTGGCCCCGATCCTGCGCGATCACCAGCTTGTCACCGACGTCGGCAGCGTTAAAGAAGCGATTTGTGCCCATGCCCGTGACAAATATAACGGGACCGATGCGAGCGGATCGCGCCAGCCCGGCTTCCTTCCCGGACACCCCATGGCCGGCAAAGAAGTCAGCGGCGCCGAGAATGCGGATCCCAAACTCTTTGCCGGCGCTGTCTGGCTTTTCACCGATTTTTCATCCCAACCAGCGGCCGCAGTGGCGGGAACTGCTGTTTCAAACCCCGCTCACCCCATCGCCATCGAATGGCGCGCCTGGGTCACGCGCCTCGGCGCACGCATCATCGACCTCGACCCAGCCCGCCACGACGTCCTCTGTGCCTGGATCAGCCATCTCCCCCAATTCGTCTCCACAGCCATGTGCGCCCTGCTCGAGGATGAATTTGCCGCCAACGCCGACCTGCTCCCCATCGGCGGTCGCGCTCTCCGCGAAATGACGCGCCTTGGCGCCAGCCCCTTCTCCATGTGGCGCGACATCGCCCACACCAACTCCGAAGCCATCGCACGCTCTCTCCTCGCCCTGGAGCAGCGCCTTGCGCACATCCGCGAAAACCTCAAAACCCCTGAACTACGCGACGAGTTCGACCTCGCCAATCGCTTCCGCCTTGGAGATGGCACCAGGTCCTGACCATTCCGGCCCCTTCGCCAATCCCTCTCTCCTCGCATTAAGATGTTCCGCATGTGCCGCCGCCCTGCCCTTCGCCTCCTGACCGCTGCTCTCCCGTTCCTCGCTCTCGCCGCTCATCCGCAGCAGACCACTGTGCTCGTCGATGTCGACCATCGTGCCCAAACCAGCCTCGACGGCCCCTGGCACTACATCCCCGATCCCGTTCGCGACGGATGGGGTTCAAATCCCGACCGCCCCAGCCTCAACGGCTACGCGAAGAATGCGCACTACGTCCCCGGCGGTCCGCTCGTCCAGTACGACTTCTCCAGGTCGCCCACTCTCGATGTTCCCGGCGACTGGAACTCGCAGAAAGATTCGCTCTTCTACTACGAAGGCCTGCTCTGGTATCAGCGCGATTTCACCGCGCACCCCAAACCGCACACGCATCTCTTCCTGCACTTCGGCTCCGTGAACTACGCAGCGCACGTCTTCGTCAATGACCACCAGGTCTGCGACCACGAGGGCGGTTTCACACCCTTCGACTGCGAAATCACTGATGTAGTCAAGGACGGTGACAACTTCATCGTCGCCGCCGTCGATAATCAACGCGAGGTCGCTCGCGTGCCCACCGTAAAATTTGACTGGTGGAATTACGGCGGGATCACGCGCTCCGTCTCTCTCGTCGAAGTTCCGGAAACCTACATCGACGATTATTCGCTCCAGCTCAAACGCGGCGCCACCAACACGCTCGAAGGTTACGCACACCTGATTGGCGCCGCTGCAGGAACCCGCGTCACCCTGCGCATTCCCGATCTGCATATCGAAAAAGACGCAGTTATAGATACAAATGGCCGAGCCGACTTCTCCTTCGACGCTCACGGCCTCGAGCTCTGGTCGCCCGACCATCCTCGCCTCTACAGAATCGAAATCTCAGCCGGGCTCGATCAGCTCGCCGATGAAGTCGGCTTCCGCACCATCGAGGTCCAGGGCGACCAGATCCTCCTCAATGGCAAGCCCGTCTTCCTGCGCGGCGTCAGCTTTCACGACGAAGCGCCCTTCCGCTCAGGACGCTCCTGGTCCGACAAGGACGCGGAAACCCTCCTCGGCTGGGCTCACGAGCTGCACTGCAACTTCGTCCGCATGGCCCACTACCCCCACACCGAAAACGAAATCCGCATCGCCGACAAGCTCGGCATCATGGTCTGGTCCGAAATTCCCGTCTACTGGGGGATCGACTGGACCGATCCTCATACTCTGGACGTCGCCAAACATCAGCTTTGGGAAAACATTCGCCGCGACCGCAACAAGGCTTCGGTGATCCTTTGGTCCATGTCCAACGAAACGCCGAACAGCCCCGAGCGCAACGCCTTCATCCACAAGCTCGTCGTGGAAGCGCGCAGTGAAGATCCCACCCGCCTTATCACCTCGGCGATTGTCACGCATTTCAACGGAAACACGGCCACCCTCGACGATCCGCTTGAACAGGATCTCGACGTCCTCGGCTACAACGAATATTTAGGCTGGTATCAGGGCAAGCCCGCCGACATTCCCGATCACAGCTGGCAGAATCCGCTCGGCAAGCCGGTTATCATGAGCGAATTTGGGGCAGGCGCAAAGGCCGGCCTGCATGGTCCCGACACGGAAATGTTCACCGAAGAATACCAGGACAGTGTTTTCCGGCAACAGTTTCAGATGCTGGAGAAGATTCCCTTCCTGCGCGGCATG
This sequence comes from uncultured Acidobacteriaceae bacterium, assembly GCA_963831055.1. Lineage (GTDB taxonomy): Bacteria > Acidobacteriota > Terriglobia > Terriglobales > Acidobacteriaceae > Palsa-343. The sequence goes on from CAWHOU010000019.1 coordinate 91,719, forward strand.
TCGCCCTGGGTCCTGATGGATTTTCGCAGCCCCATGCGCCAGCTTCCCGGCATTCAGGACGACTACAACCGCAAAGGCCTCGTCTCTGACAAAGGAGAAAAGAAGAAAGCCTTCTTCACGCTGCAGGACTATTACGCCCATATGCAACCGTGATAGGCACAACTTTTCTGCGTCGATCAGGATTGTGAGTGAATGAAGGAACTCGGGCTTCGCCCTTGCATTTCCTGTTGCCTGTTCCCCACTGCCTGTTGGCCGCCTTTAAGCGCCCAGGCGCCCTAACCCAATCCCAATTACATACGTTGCCGCGCCTTCCACTGCGCCCACCAGTGTCATCTCCAGTCCACTGGCCCACCAGGAGCGCACCGTGATCAGCGACTTTGCCGCTCCCACCGCAAAATGCGCGATCAGCGAAACAATGGCCGACAGGATCACCGCCGGATACCCGCTGAGAAAGAAGAATGGCACGATAGGAATGAATGCGCCTACCGCGGTCGAAAGCGCCCCTGACCACGCCGAGACCAGCGGTTGACTCAGCCCTTCTTCCGTCATATTCAGCCGCTCCGCCGCCAGGGCACGCGTGAATTTTTCCGGAGACTCCGCCAGGTGCTCCACCACGTGGTCGGCATCGTCGCGCGGAATTCCTTTCACCTGGTAGTAAAGCGACAGCAGCTCGCGCGCCTCAGGCCCGTTCATCTCGATGGCCTCGCGCTCCCGCGCCAGTTCCGCCTCATAAATCTCCCGCTCGCTCTTTGCCGCCAGATACGCGCCGGAGCCCATGGACAACGCGCTGGCAATCATTCCCGCGATTCCCGAGAGCAGCACCCAATGGCTGTTGCCCAGCGTCGCGCCCGAGACGCCCGACACAATTCCAAAGATCGCACCCAGCCCGTCGTTCACGCCGTAAATCGCGTCGCCGATCCAGCCCGCCGTCTGCTTTCCGGAACGATTGCGCCGGGTCAGCAGCTCGTCCAGTTCCTTGCGCGCCGCGTCCGAGCTGGTCGTCATCTTCGGATAGCGATGGCGGATCAGTTCGCTCAACTCGCGATAATGCTCCTGCTCGTCCGCGATCACCTGATTCAGAATCGCGACACTCGGCTCGTCGCCGAGCTCCTTCAGCTGCTGACCATACCGGGCGATGTCGCGGCTCTCATCGATCTCCAGCCGCCGCAGCGCCATCTGCGGACCGCCCAGCCGGTTCACCAGCGTATCCGCGTCGCCGCTGGCTTTGCCGTCGTACTTCGGCAATTCCGCACCCAGCTCGTGAATCCTTTTCGCCCACAGCGCCGCATGCTGCGCCTCCGCCTCGGCTATATGCCGCAAGGTTTTCTTGCGGATAGCATCGTCGTCGCGTTCGGCCAAGGTGTTGTACGTGTGGTAGCCACGCATCTCCGCCTGCCAGTTCTCGCTCAGGGCCTCCAGCACTTTCTGTTCTTTTTGCGACAGGGTCTGCGCCATGCCTGTTAGCTCCCGATCCGATAGCTGAAGCCGAAACGCCCGATCTGAATCGCGGAGCGATCCGACGGCGGCCAGATACGAAACGATTCTACCCGCGTCACGCCTGCCATCATCGTAGCCAGAACGCTGCCCTCGGCCTTTCCCGTGGCGGCGTCGAAAAAGTGAATCAGCAGCCCATTGTCGGTATGTTCGGAGCCCAGTACATACTCACCCGGCTCCAGCTTCACATCCGCGCCCAGCCTGAGCGGCACCTGCGTAAGAAAAAAATGCGAGTACTTCCCCTCCGCCGAATATCCAGCCGTGATGAGCACCACGCCCGCGATAAATTTCCCATGCCGATTCGCGATGCCCGAGGCAGTGCGCATCTCCGTCTCAATCCTCTCCTTCACGACCGGCGCCCGTGCCGGAATCACCGACCGCAACTCAGCCTCGCTGGCCTGATGCCAGTCTGCCGTGCGCTTCTCCTGCGCATGCCCGTTGCACGCCAGCGCCGCCGTCGCACATACCACAGCGATCGACCATTGCCACCTTGTCCTGATCAAGCGCGTCATCCCTAAACCCCAATCCCTAATCCCTGTCCTTCAATCCAGATGCACCAAACCACGCTGCAGGGCCGTGGTGGCCGCCTGCGTTCGATCCTCGACGCCCATCTTGCTCAGCAGGCTGTTCACGTGCGTCTTCACCGTCGCCTCGGAAATAAACAGCGCATTCCCAATGTCCTTATTGCTCTTGCCGGCCACAATCAGATGCAGCACTTCCAGTTCGCGCGCCGTCAGCGTCGCCCCGCTCATCCGCTCTGCCAGCTTCTCCGCAACACGCGACGGAATCCGCGACTTGCCCGCGTGCACCACTTTCACCGCGTCGGTCAGCTCCGCCAGGTCCATGCCCTTCAGCAGATATCCCTTCGCGCCGGCCTGCATGGCGCGATAAATGTCCTCATCGCCATCGAAAGTGGTCAGCACGACGATCCGGGCCGCCGGAAACTCCGCGCGAATCTTCTCGATGGCCTCCACGCCATTCATCTTCGGCAATCGCAAATCCATGAGCGTTACATCGGGCTTGTGTTTTCTGAAGAGATTCACGGCCTGCTCCCCGTCCGCTGCCTCCCCCACGACGGTGAATCCGGGCACCGTCTTCAGCAAGGCCGACAGCCCCTGGCGCACGATGTGATGATCCTCCACAATCAAAATGTTAATCGTATCAGCCATAGTTACTTTTTGGCCTCCATCTCCCGCGCCAGAGGAAGTGCCAGGCGCACTGTGGTTCCTTCGCCCACCCCGCTCTCCACTGTCAGCGTCGCGCCAATGCTCTGCGCCCGCTCCCTCATTCCCGTCAGTCCATAATGCCCGCTCGCTCCATCCGCCGGAGCCCCTCGAAATCCGCGGCCGTCATCCCGAATCTCCATCCCGAACATACTCCCCTCGAACTCCAGCCGCAGCGCAATATTCTCCGGATCGCCATGGCGCACCGCATTCACCACCGCCTCCCGGGCGATCCGCGTCAACTCCCGCTCCACGCCTGGATCGAGCGGATGATTCGTCCCCGTCACCTGCAAGTGCACACGGATTCGCGCTCCCACTCCCGCCGCAGCATCTCCATGCGCTCCCGCTCGCGCCGCCACTTCCTCGGCCATCTTCAGAATCCTCACCCCGAGATCCTCGCGGTCCGCTGCCTGCGAACGCAGCTCCCAGATCGACGACCGCGCCTCATCCAGGCTGCTCCGCACCAGCGCCTGCGCGTGTTGCAGTTGCTCCCGGGCTGCCTCCGCGGAACTCCGCATCAACTGCCCGACCAGCTCCAGCTGCACAGATACCGCAACGAACCCCTGCGCCAGCGTATCGTGAATCTCTCGCGCAATGCGTGTCCTCTCGCCCAGCACCGCCTGAAATTCCCGTTCCACACCTGCCAGTCGCCGCCTCCAGGCCGTGTACGCGAGGCCCACCATCGCCAGCAGGACCAGCGACTGAAACCAAACCGTCTGGTAGAAATGCGGCTCAACCGTCAGCGCCGCAGTTGCTGCCGCTGCGCTCCAAACTCCATCGTTGTTGCGCGCGACCACGCGAAACGTAAACGTCCCGTGGGGCAAATTCGTGTAGTACGCCGCCCGCCGCGTCCCCGCGTCCACCCATCCCCGATCGAATCCTTCCAGTTGATATCGATACTCGACCTTCTGCGGGGCTACAAAGCTCAAACCCGCGTAGTCGAACTCGTAGTGGCTGTGCCCCGGTTCGACCTTCAATCCTGCGATCGACTCTTGCGGCACATCGTCCACACTCACCCGCTCCAGGGCCACTTCCGGCGGCACACGATTCACCGGCATGTGTTCCGGATCGACGCGCGCAATCCCCTTCAGCGTTGCAAACCACAGCGTCCCGTCCTTCAGCCGCAGTGCCGCCGGATGCCCACCGCTGCTGCACTCGCTGATGCGCATCCCATCCGCCACCCCAAAGCGCAGAACTTCCGGAGCCTCCCCGCCGTCCGCCATGCGATTCAGACCATCGCGGCTCACCCGATACACGCCGGTATTCGAGCTAATCCACAAAAACCCGCTCGCATCATCCAAAATCCCGATCACCCGCTGCGGCAATTGTCGCGAAGTCGCGTTCACGATCCTGCCCGACCGCAGCCGGTTCAGCCCAGCATCATTCGTGCCGATCCACAGCGTTCCGTCGCGATCCCCATAAAGCGCGGTGACCACATTGCTCGAAAGCCCGTCCTTCGTCGTGAAATTCGAGAAGTGCCCGTCGCGAAAGCGGCTCAGCCCACCCAGCGTCCCCACCCACAGCGTGCCGTCTTTGCCCTCAATCGCCCCAACCAGGTCGCTGCCCAATCCATCCATCGCCGTCCACGTCGTGAATTTTCCGTCTTCGTACCGCGACAATCCGCGCCGCGTCCCGATCCATAGCTCTCCGCGCGCGCCCACATACAGCGATCGCACAAAATCGTCGGCGAGTCCGTCCGCTGTCGTGAACACCCGCGCCACCTCACCATCGTGGATCAGATCCAGCCCATCCGGCGTTCCCGCCCAAACATCGCCATTTGCGGCTGCGGCCAACGCGAGCACCACATTGCTCGACAAACCCTGCGCCGCCGTGAGCGCGAGAAATTTGCCATCGTGAAATACGTTCAGTCCGCCACCCTTCGTACCCACCCCAACATGGCCGTTCGGAGCCTGCGCCAGCGCCAGCACATACTCATCCGTCAGCCCTTCAGCCGAGCCCAGCGCAGAGAATTTTCGGTCCCGCAGCAACTCCAGCCCGCCCGCCTCTGTCCCGAGCCACAGATTCCCTTCCCTGTCCTCCGCCGCACTTAGAAACACCTCGCTGCCGCGCAGCGTTTCAACGCCCCCCGGCGAACCAACGCGCATCAGTCCGTGCGAAGTCCCGAGCCAAATCATGCCCTGATTGTCGCAATACAGAAAGCCCACGCCTCCAGGCACAGCGAGCACCTTCCGAAGTTCGCCTTCCTGTACGCGGAACAAAGCCGCATCCGTACCAACCCAAATGCCACCGGCAGCGTCCGTCGCGACCGCTCCAACCGCGCCGCCGCCCGGAACCACATAGCTCCGACAGTCCGTCGCCCAACACTCTTCCACACCGAAACGTGTACCTGCCCACGCTCGATTTGACGAATCGGTCGCGAGCGCAACCACCTCGCCCTTCGCCCCCATGGCGCGAAACAATCCATCCGCGCCAGCGCGCATCAATCCATCCGCCGTTCCCAGCCACAAGGAACCGTCCTGGCCCGCGACCATGCGGCTGTTTTCCGTGAACCCCGAGTCGACCTCAACCCGCGCCGCGCGCTCGCCCTCGATGCGAAACAGCCCCGCAGCCGTCAGCGCCCAGACCGTACCCTGTGCGTCCTCGAACGTCCGCCACACCTGCGTGGCCGGAACCCCATGCTCCGGTCCAAACGCCTCCACTCTTCCACCGCGCATGCGCGCCAGGCCGCCCGACGTACTGATCCAGAGCGCCCCGGTCCGGTCCTCCATCAAATCGCCTACCAGATCGCTGGGCATCCCTGGCGTATTCGCATGCGTGATCGTTTTGAACTCGACGCCGTCAAACCGCACCAGCCCGCCTTCGGTCGCAATCCACAGGAACCCATCGCGCCCCTGCGCAATGGCGTGCACCGTGTTCTGCGGCAGGCCTGTGTCCGTTTGCCACGACTGGTACCCATATTGAGTGAGAGCCGCGTGCGGATCGAGCGCCAGCGCCGGAATCGCCGCCAGCGCGATCGACGCAACACAAACCGCCCCGGCCGCGCGTAGTGACATGAACATAGTTTGAGTTTCTTCAGGAATTCTAACGACCGGCCAGTCCCTCTGCGGACACTGGGCAAACATGTTCGGTTCGCCGCGATGATCGGAATCGGCGAGTCGTAATCCGCTTGGTGGAATCAGCGTCCCCGCCCGCCGTTGGCGGCAGCCGCCCGTCCCGCGCCCCGCTTCACGCGCACCTTCTCCGCAGCTGCCGGGCCAATGGTGAAATGCCCCGCCGGCGTCTCAATGGCCATCGTCTGATCGTAATTCCGCTGCAGGACCCGCACATCGCCGCCGGGTTCGATGCCCGTCTGATGCAGAAACCGCAGCAGCTTCGGATCGCGCTCGTACAGGCTGGTCACCGTGCAGTCCGTGCCCTCCGCAACCTCGGCCAGCGGCCGCACCCCGTGCTTTTTCCGCTTCGTGTCGCTCTCCGGCAGCACCGCGTTCCCGTGTGGACAAGTCCCCTTCTCGCCCAGCTTCTTCATCAGCAGGGCCTCGAACGCCGGCGAAACCGCATGCTCCAGCCGCTCCGCTTCGTCGTGCACCTCGTACCACGGCATGCCGAACATCTCCGACAGCATGCGCTCGATCAGATGATGCCGCAGCGCGGTCTTGTAGGCAGCCGCATGGCCCTTCGGCGTCAGCCGCACCACGCCATCCGCCCGCACCTCCACGAAGCCGTCGCGCTTCAGCCGCCGCAGCGCCATCGAAACCGCCGGCGGCGACACCTCCAGCCAGTGCGCCAGAGTGGCTGAGATCACCGTCCGCCCCTCGCTCTCGGCTTCCAGAATCGCCTTGAGATAGTCTTCCTTCGATACGCTGATCGCGGTCTTCACTGAAGGTTACCGGTCCTAGCTTACAGCGCGAACCCTCCCGCCTTAGGTTTCTCGATGCGCATGCTTCCCACGAGGGCGTCATCGCTCCCCGGCTCCGGGTCGGTCTGCAGCCATTTCAGAAAGGCTTCACCGCTACACAATTCTGTAAATTCCTCACGCATCAGACCATACAGGCGGCCCGACGGCGAACACTGCGGCTCAACCGAATCCCGAGGCCAGGAAGCGGCCTATCAGCCGGGCCCCCCTGGACCGCAATCCCTCTCCTGCGGCGCGTTTTTGTCATAATGAAAACGTACATGACTTCTACTCCACCGCTCCAATCCGTCCGTGCTGTTCTCCTGATGAACCGCAAATGGCGCAGGATGACTGCTGCACAGCGGGTTCGGCGCGCCCAGCAACTCGCCCGCAAATACATCCCCGAAGGCGTCTCCCTCGCCGAGGAGCTCATCGCAGACCGCCGCCGCGAAGCCGCTCGCGAGCGCTGACGTGGCAATCGCAGCACGCCCGGTTTTTCCGCCGAAGGCGTGGCGGCTGCATGCAATGCTCCCGGTACAATATTCAAAGCCATTCCCATCACGAAGGATTCCGTGTCGAACCCCAATTCCAGCCGTAAGCGCGTCCTCTCCGGCATGCGCCCCACCGGCAAACTTCACCTCGGCAACTACATGGGCGCCCTCCACAACTGGGTCCGCCTCCAGAATGACCCCCAGTACGAGTGCTACTTCTTCATCGCCGACTGGCACGCCCTCACCACCGACTACGCCGACCCCTCGCAGATCCCCGCCAACACCCGCGAAGTCATCCTCGACTACCTCGCAGCCGGCCTCGACCCCGCGAAATCGGTCCTCTTCGTCCAGAGCCACGTCATGCAGCACGCCGAACTGCATCTGCTCCTCTCCATGATCACCTCTGTCGGCTGGCTCGAACGCGTCCCCACCTACAAGGAGCAGCAGGAAAACCTCAGCGACAAAGACCTCTCCACCTACGGATTCCTCGGCTACCCGCTTCTCCAGTCCGCTGACATCCTCATCTACCAGCCAGCCTTCGTCCCCGTCGGCCAGGACCAGGTCGCACACGTCGAACTCACCCGCGAAGTCGCCCGCCGCTTCAATCAGTTCTACAAGCGGCCAGCGGCCAGCCGCAGCGGAAGCAGCAGCGGAAGTTGGAGCGAAAGCCGCTCAGGAAGCCGAAGTGGAAGCTCGACGGCCAGCCGGTCTGGGAGCGCCAGCGGAAGCAAGGTGGCAAGCACGGTGAGGGGTGCAACCACTGTGTGGCCTCCAGAGGACATCCTCCCTGAGCCCCAGGTTCTCCTCACCCCATCGCCCAAACTACCCGGCACCGACGGCCGCAAGATGTCGAAGAGCTACGGCAACACCATCCTGCTCAGCGATCCTGAGGCCGAAATTCGCGCCAAGCTCAAGCCCATGGTCACTGATCCGGCCCGCATCCGCCGCAAAGACCCCGGCAACCCCGACAAATGCCCCGTTGGGGACCTTCACAAAATCTTCTCTTCGCCGGAAATCCTGGCGAAAGTCTATGAAGGCTGCACAACCGCCGGCATCGGCTGCATCGAATGCAAAACCTGGGTCGCCGACGCCATCGTCTCCGCCCTCCAGCCGATCCAGGAACGCCGGGTGAAGTTTGAAAACGATCCCGCGCTCGTCGACGATATTCTCCGCGACGGCGCACGACGCGCAACCGCCCGCGCCGAGCAGACCATGCATGAGGTTCGCTCCGCCATGGGTCTCGCAGGCATCCCCGGAGGCAGTCCCGCCGCATGACTGACAAACAGCTCCCCCCTAATTCCCAGCCAGCGGTTGCTGAAGAAGTGAGCCGCGACGCGCCTCCCGCCGGACGCGAAGTCTCCTACGCGCCCTACGAAAAAACCCCCGCAGACCTCCGCAAACAAGAAGAATCCGTCTCCCCCTTTTCCGTCACGGTAGGCCAGGTTTACGACGGACCCTACGACCTGCTCCTCGACCTCGTTCGCAAGCAGAACATCGACATCTACGACATCCCAATCGCCAAAATCACCGCGCAGTTCCTCGCTTACGTCGAGCACCTCAAAGCCTCCGACGTCGACACCGCCGGCGAGTTCATCTACATGTCCGCCCTGCTCATCCACATCAAGAGCAAAATGCTGTTGCCTCGTTCCCCCGCCGACTCGCCCGAAGAGGCCGAAGACCCGCGCCGCGAGCTGGTCGAGCGGCTCCTCGAGCACCAGCGCTTCCGCAACGCCGCCCAGATGCTCCAGCAGAAGCGCCAGCTTGAAGAGGCGACCTGGACCAACCCCGGCATCCGCGAATTCCGCGAAACCGCCGACTCTGATCGCGAAATCGCTGCCGACACCCTCGACCTCGTCCGTGTCTTCCGCGAAGTCCTCGAGCGCGCCAAAACCCGCCCCATCCTCGACGTTGAAGAAGACACCGTCACCGTCCGCCAGATGATTGACTTCGTTCGCCGACGCCTCATGATGGAAGACCGCCCCGTCGGCCTCTCCAAACTCCTGACCAATACGCGCTCCGTCAATGCTGTCATCGCTATGTTCCTGGCCCTGCCTCGAGCTAGTCCGCCTGCAGGCCATCCTCCTTCGCCAGGACAGCGGCTTCGGCGAAATCTTCATCAAGAAAAATGAGCAGTTCGAACATGTCATCAACGAGCGCCTCAGCGGACAAGGTGACTGGAGCTAGCCAGCGGGTCATTCTGAAGCGAAGCGAAAGGCCCTGCCTCAGCGAGTGGGCAGAACCGGCAGGTCTCCACACCGCTCTCGTAAAATGAAAGCCACATGCCAGAAACACCCCCATTCCCCCTCACCCTCGACGGCGCCAGCCTCCTCCACCAGATGTTTCGGTTTGACTGGCCGGCGTGGCGCCGCCTCGACGCACCCGGCCGGCAGCGCACCAGCGCGGAGGTCTCCGCACTCCTCGCTCCTCTGGAACCCGGATTCACTCAGGCAACCTCAGAAGCGCATCCCCACCAGTCTGCCCTCTACGCCCAGCTCGGCCACAAAGGCGACCTCCTCCTCGTCCACTTCCGCGACACCATCGAAGAGCTCGCCCAAATCGAGCGCGACCTCGCCCGCACCGAATTCGGCGCTTTCCTCCAACCCACCCACTCCTACCTCTCCATCGTTGAGCTTGGCCTCTACGAATCCGCCTCCAAAACCTACCCCGCCCTCGTAGCCGAAGGCATTGAGCCGCTCAGCGAACAATGGGATCGCCGCATCCAGGACGTCATCGACCGTCAGGCGGCCGCTATGTCCTCGCGCCTCTACCCTGCGATCCCCCAGACAAAATATCTTTGCTTCTACCCCATGGATAAAAAGCGCGGCGAGCACGTCAACTGGTATAGCGCGCCCATGCCCGACCGCGCCCGCATGATGCACGAACACGGCCTCATCGGCCGCCGTTTCGCCGGCACTGTGAAGCAAATCATCTCCGGGTCGATTGGTCTGGATGACTGGGAGTGGGGCGTCGATCTCTTCTCCGACGATCCCTCCGTCTTCAAGAAACTCATCTACGAAATGCGCTTCGACGAAGCCAGCGCCCTCTACGCCCTCTTCGGACCCTTCTACGTAGGCGTCCGCCTTCCCGTCAGCGAAGTCGCCTCCTGGCTAAGCGTGGAGCAACGATGACCGCGCAGCTCCCAGCTCCGTCCTACTGGGTACTGGCTACTGGCTACCGGCAACCGGCTCCCAGCCCCCAGCTCCACGCTCCGAGCTACAGGGTACTGGCTACCGGCTACCGGCTATGAAGGTCTTCCTCACCGGCGCCACTGGATTCGTAGGAGGCCACGTAGCCCGCGAGCTCGCCTCCCGCGGCGCGGACCTCCGCCTCCTCACCCGCCGCACCAGCAACCTCGCCAACGTCGAAGGCCTGCTATCCGGATCGGACCATGCAGAAGCTGTCATCGGCGATCTCCTCGAACCCGGCTCCCTCCGCAACGCCATCCATGGCTGCGACGCCGTTATGCACATCGCCGCTGATTATCGCCTCTGGGTCCGCGATCCCCGCGCCATGTACCGCTCCAATGTCGAAGGCACTCGCGCCCTCCTCCGCATCGCCCACGAAGAGAACGTCCCGCGTTTCGTCTACACCTCAAGCGTCGCCACGATGGGCTTCAAATCCGACGGCGCCATCGTCGACGAAAACACCCCAGTCTCCCTGGCCGACATGATCGGCCACTACAAGCGCTCCAAATTCCTCGCCGAACAAGTCGCCATCGAAGCCGCCCGCGCCGGCCAGTCCGTCATCATCCTTAATCCCACCACTCCCATCGGCGCCGCCGACCTCAAACCAACCCCCACCGGGCGCATCATCGTCGACTTTCTCAACAAGAAATTCCCCGCCTACATCGACACCGGCCTCAACCTCGTCGACGTCACCGAGGTCGCCCGCGCCCACGCCGATGCCCTCCACCCCGGCATCGGGCGACCCGGCGAACCCTATATCCTCGGCGGCGAAAACCTTACCCTGAAACAAATCCTCGACAAGATGTCTGCTATCACCGGCCTTCCCTCACCCACCATGGAAGTGCCGCACTCCGTCGCCATGATCTTCGCTCTCTTTGACGAAACCATCACTGGCCGCATCCTCGGCAAAGAACCCCGCGCCACCGTCGAAGCCGTCCGCATGGGAAAGAAGAAAATGTTCGCCTCCTCCGCCAAAGCCGAACGCGAATTGGGCTTCCGCATCCTCCCCGTCTACCAGGCCCTGCGCTGCGCCATAGACTGGTTCCGCACCAACGGCTACGCGCCATTGTGATCCCCGGTTTCTCGCCTGGCCGCGGTGTTCGGAGTTCACCGCCCTGGACCCTGCGTCCGACGACGATCGTCCGATAAGGATTGGTCGAAGAACCCTGCTCGGCGGGACCAGCTCGGGAGAGCCCTGGGCAACACCCTCGCGAACCATGGTTTGCTATAACCAATAACACTCTGCTTCTAACAGTTATCCATAGGCAGATAACCGCCAGAGTGCCTGATGCCCGGGCATGGAAACGAAGCTGAGACGAATAACCTGGCCCATTCGTTCAGTGGTTTGTCACCGCCGGCCATGCACATAGGAGAGGGCATGGAGGTGAAAGATCCCGAAGGCGCTGAGGAGCCAGAGAACCAATACGATAACGACGACACCATTCAGAATCGACTTGATGTTCGATTGCATGGGGATGAATCGGTTCACAAGCCATAGCAAAAACCCGACGATGATCAGGGTTATAACAATGTGGATCAACATATCGTTCTCTCCTTTACGGCAGGGGTCGCGCCAATCGGGGCCATCGAAAGCCCCGATCGGCGGTTAAGGGGATTACTGCTGACCTGGATTGGCCTCGGCGACCGTGCCTGAGCGGCCCATCTCGACGATGGCCTGCATGAACCTCCCCGTTGACCTGGGCGCACGTACTTTGCCGGAGAGGATTGCCCGGAACGACGGATCGCCGCCGAAGATGGCGCGGGTGGAGTCGGCATCCTGCTCGATTACAGCTCCATCGAGCGTAATGCCGGCAAAGGCGCCACGAGAGCGGGAGTAAGTCAGTAGCTCCGTGTTCATGGTCCAGTCGGTGCCGGCCGAAGCGTGGCGGCCGACAGGGCCTGCGGCGGCCGATGCATCTCCGCTGATTTGGAATTTGCTGGAGAGCAGATGCTGGAGGCCGTTGTCATTCATCACGACCATGATCAGGTCGACGCCTTCGACGCCAATCTGCAGGCCCCAGCTTCCGCCTCCGACGGATACGAACGCCGGCGCGCTCCAGCCGTCCGCCGTGCGACAGGAGGCGATGCCGCGTCCGTGCTCACCACCGAAAACCAAACCGCCTTTGACCAGATGCGGAACAATCACGAGACATTTCGCGCCGTTCATGACTTCTTCGGGAATTCCCTTATCCGGAGCGCTCATGATGGAGTGGAGAACATCGGAAGACAGTTGGAGACGCTCGATCGAATCCTGGCGTCCAGAGGCAGCCCAGAGGTTTCCGCTTGTCAGCGCAACAACGCCGGCCAACAGCAGAGGCATGATTTTCATTGGTTGTCCTTGTCCTGTGAGGGGAGCTAAGGGGAGACACATTTCAGATGGGCTGACTTAGCTCAGAACCATGAGTGAGAAGATACGACACACTCCCCTCTGTAATTATCAGAACAGAGACGCATAGTACTTGCTGAGCTAAATTGCTCACATGCCCGGTTTTGGATGCTCGCGCAAAGCTCTGCTTCCCATTTATTTTCGTCATTTCAACAGAACGCACTAGTTTCCGGCGTATAGTGGTATAAAGCAACTGGGATTGCCTTCTCGCCTTCAGCCCTCAAGGTTTCGCTCCAGACGAGCACCTTTCACGCAAGCAACCGGCTGACTGGAGCTTCTATGAGCCTCATCAAGAAATCCGATGTAAAGACCCATCTCTCTTCAACGGACACCTCCGTTTATCCCTTCGGACTGAAGCGTTCGGATGTAGTTGCAGGTGCAGATAGCAGCGAAGCGGCCGCGCCGGCAAAGGAGCAAGGCATCAGCATCAGCCCCAGCCATCCAATTGCCCCTGAAGCCGTGCCGAACGCGCAGGTCGGTGGTTCCGTGGGTGTTCCGGTAAGTAACGAAACCAGCGATAATCGCTCCTGGTAGTTTTACCCGATATCTTTCTTTGCGCTGCAACTGCAAAGCACACGGACCGCCATCTTAGGGTTAAGTCGCGCACCACCGGTTCGTCCGCCCCGTTCGGGGATGAAAGCAGGTATCGATGTCCCTTTCGGAAACGTTTCACGCTGAGGGAGCAGCCGGATCATTTTCTGCTTTGCCAGTTCCGCACTCGGCGACATCGGGCGGTTCGCCGCTGCCCTTACCTACGCGTATTGCCGTTATCGGTAACTATCTGCCGAGGCAATGTGGGATTGCGACTTTCACGACCGACCTATGCACCGCGATCGCCTCAGAATATGGCGGCGCCCGACTTTTCGCGATTCCCGTCAACGATCCCGGAGCAAGCTATGTATATCCCGACCGCGTCCGCATGGAAATCGAGCAGGAGGATAGCGCCTCATTCGAACGCGCCGCCGAATTTCTTAACTTCAATGGAAACGATCTCGTGTGTCTCCAGCATGAATACGGCATTTTCGGAGGACCGGCCGGTAGTCACATTCTGTCACTGCTTCGCAGATTGAAGATGCCGCTGGTGACGACGCTGCACACGGTTCTGCGTGAACCCGATCCGAATCAGCGCACGGTGCTCGACGAGATCGCTCACTTGTCCGACCGTCTGATCGTGATGAGCGAACTTGCCGCCGCGCTGTTGCAGAGCGTATATGGCGTACCCTCGGACAAAGTTGACCTGATCCCGCATGGTGTTCCCGATTTCCCATTTACCGACCCCAACTTTTTCAAGGATTTGTTTCATTCGCAGGGTAACTTCGTCCTGCTCACGTTTGGCCTGCTGTCGCCCAATAAAGGAATCGAAAACGTCATTCGCGCGCTGCCAGCAATTCTTGCTGAACACGCGAACGTGACTTACATTGTGTCGGGCGCAACCCATCCTCACATCCGGCGCCGTGAAGGTGAACGCTACAGGGAAGAGCTGCAGGCTCTGGCCGTCGAGTTAGGCGTCTCCGCCCACGTGATCTTCAATAACCGCTTTGTCAGCGCGGAGGAACTGGTCGAGCATATCGGCGCCGCCGACATCTATATCACACCCTATCGTCAGGAAGCGCAGATCGTCTCTGGCACACTGGCGATTGCGCTCGGCGCCGGCAAAGCCATTATCTCCACGCCATACTGGCATGCGCAGGAACTGCTCGCGGATGGACGCGGGGTTCTGGTCCCCTTTGAGGATCCGGCGTCCATCGCCCAGGCGACAATCAGGCTGCTGGATAACGACGCCGAGCGCCACACGATGCGAAAGCTTGCGTATCTCCATTCGCGGGGAACCACCTGGCAGCGGACTGCCCAGGCTTACATGGGAAGTTTTCAGCGCGCACGTACCGAACGCATCTTGCGTCCTCGGCCATCTTTGCAGGACATCTTCGCGGCTAGATCGACCGATTCATTGCCGGCTATTGACCTCGCTCACCTGCAGGATATAACAGATGACACCGGAATCCTGCAGCACGCTATCTTTTCCGTGCCTAACTGCGAGGAGGGCTACACAACCGACGATAATTCACGTGCCCTCATCGTCAGTGTTCTTTCGCAACAGTCGCCTGCTCCCGGCGCCGAAGTTGCCGCCAGCCTCTCCCTGCGTTACCTTGCATTTCTTAAGCTGGCCTTTAATAGCCAGACAGGCCGATTCAGAAATTTCCTTGGTTACGATCGTCAGTGGCAGGAACGTATCGGGTCGGAAGACAGCCATGGCCGCGCGCTGTGGGCTCTTGGTGTCGTGCTTGGCAGTTCAGCGGACAAAGGACTACGAGGGGCAGGCGGCCAGTTATTCGAGTCTGCCCTCCCGGCATCTCTTGCTTTTACCAGCCCGCGTGCATGGGCATTCTCTGTTCTCGGCACGCAGGGATATCTCGACTGGTTTCCCGGCGACAGGATCATTCAGGGAACACGCAATCTGCTGGCGAACCGGCTGCTGGACCTGTTTGAGCGCACTAACTCATTGGACTGGCCGTGGTTCGAGAATAGCCTTGCCTACTCCAACGCGCGCCTTTCACAGGCCCTCATCCTTGCTGGATTGAACAGTAAGAACAAAAGGATGGTCGATGTAGGTTGTAAATCCTTAAAGTGGCTTGTTGCTCAGCAACATCGGGACGACAGGCACATATTCGTGCCCATTGGTTCCGCGGGCTTCTTCGCGATGGGCAAAGACAAAGCTCGCTTCGATCAGCAGCCGGTCGAAGCCTGTGCCACCATCGCCGCCTGCCATCAGGCATACCGGGCCACCGGAGAGAGCCTGTGGCTGGAGGAGGCGTGGTCGGCCTTCCGCTGGTTTCTCGGAGAGAATGACCTGCAGGTTCCTCTGTACGATGCCGCGACCGGGGGGTGCAGGGATGGTCTGCATCCTGATCGCGTCAACGAAAACCAGGGCGCTGAATCCACACTCTCGTTTCTCATGGCGCTGCTCGATATGCAAGCCATGGACAGGTCCACGGCCACCACCCACCAGAACCAGGAAATGAGCGTTTGCCCTTGACTACCATTCTTCTTCCGGCCGCACAACCGGAAACTAATCCCGCAAAGCCGCTGTCTCGCGACAGGGATCCGCTTCTTTCTCTTTTCAGCCGGCATTCTGAAAACCCAATCCTGAGCCGGGATAACTGGCCTTATCCGGTCAACAGCGTTTTCAACGCGGGCGCTGTGCGTTTGGCCGATGGCGATACCTTGCTGTTGTGCCGCGTGGAGGACAGACGCGGGCTGTCGCACCTGACCGTCGCTCGATCCGCAAACGGTGTCGACGGCTGGCGCATCGACTCCACGCCGACGTTCCCGGCAGAGCCCCGGGGATATCCCGAAGAGATCTGGGGTATCGAAGACCCGCGCATCACTTATGTGCCGGAGCTGGAACAATACGCCATCGCCTACACCTCGTTCGCCCGCGGCGGTCCCGGAGTTTCGCTCGCGCTCACGAAGGACTTCAGGAGTTTCGAGCGTTATGGCGTCATCATGCCGCCGGAGGACAAGGACGCGGCTTTGTTGCCGCGGAAGATCGGTGGATACTGGGCATTGATCCATCGCCCGATGACATCGCTTGGCGCTCACATGTGGATCTCCTACTCACCCGATCTGCGGCATTGGGGTCGTCACAAAATCATGCTCGAAGCGCGTCGCGGCGGATGGTGGGACGCCAACAAGATCGGTCTCTGTTCGCCTCCCATTGAAACGGCCAAGGGCTGGCTGACGCTGTATCACGGTGTCCGGAAAACAGCTTCCGGCAGTATCTATCGGATTGGCCTTGCTCTCTTCGATCTGGAAAATCCGGACATTTGCCTGCAGAGAGGCGATTCGTGGATGTTCGGCCCCGAAGCGGAATATGAACGCGGCGGAGATGTCAAAGATGTTGTCTTCCCGTGCGGACAGACCGTCGCAGCGGATGGCGACACGATCCATCTCTACTACGGAGCCGGAGACTCGTGCGTCGCTCTCGCCACCGGCAGCATCCGTGAACTGCTGACGTGGCTGGAAGAGAATTCGACCGCGGGGGATGCAGCGACATCGTAGCGCGCAGGAGACATCGATTATATGAACAGCGCAAGGCTGAACTGGCCACCTGTAATTCCACGATTGCTCTGGCGGAAATGTCCTCTATGTACTTCCGTCGAGTTCAAGTCAGCCGAGCCGCAGTGGCTCGACGGCGCATTTGCTCCATTCCGGCTGCACGCCGTCCGATGCGTCAATTGCTGGCGCCGATATTACTCGTTTGCAAAGGCGAATACGAATGAACGATGAACCTTTTACGCGGGAGCGTTCATAATTTCCGTCCGAACAAACCTCGAACGATTTGTTGTTGAGCCCGCTCCTCAGTCGTGCGCCTTTGTCGAGGACCTCACACTGCTCGCCTGCTCCTGCCTTACACATGGACAAAAGTCCGGCTGCTGCGGAAGAAATGGATTTCCTTACAGCCAGGGGTTACCGCGCCTCGGCAGACGCCGGAAGCGGAGTCTCTGCGGTGAGCTCTGATTCAGTGGGTTCTGCAAGTTTCTGAAACAGGTCCTCCCAGCCGGCGAGAATCGACACAGGAAGATCGATTGTCCGCACAGTTCGATTACTACTGCTGATGGCCTGGGCGGCTACGCAATCACCCTCCACAAATGGATCTGAAACCAACTCCATGTGTTCGCCATAAAGATTCACATGTTTGCCCGCGATGTAGCCAAGCTTTCTGATTCGTGCGCAGTTCTCGGCGAGCGAACGAACAGCTATGGACTCCTGGGAGGAAACGGACATAAGGCACCTCGGCGGTGTGAAGGAAGTTTGCTGCTGGGAACATAACAAATCTCCGCTACCGGCTTGAATTACCATTCTCTCCCACTACACAGGGTAAAACTGATCTCTCTTATACACAGTAAGTACTCTCCGGCAGTCCGACAGTCTGCAGGCTCGAGAAGGCGGCCGTGATCGAAGGCGCTGCGCCAGGGTATGCGCCATTCTAAAGAGTGAGCAGAACGGTACAGATTATTGCGCCTGTCGGTGAGATGGTAACAACTGGAAATGGGCGCAATGCGTCGGCGTTTCATCGCCATGTTAGCGGGCTTCGGTCCAGGTCATATTCAGTTTAAGCGATTGCCCTGACCCCCAACAAGGCAGGCCTTGAATGCTTTCCTTTATTCAATGTGACTGGCCCCCTGCGACCTTCAACCAGCTACGAAAGAAAATGGAGAAACAAATGTCCCCATTCGATTCAGTTTTCGCCATTTATGACACGCATGAGCAGGCGGAGCTTGCGATCAGAGAACTTCAGGAGGCGGGGGTTGACATGAGAAGCCTCTCGATTGCCGCCAAAGATACGCACACCGATGAACACGTGGTCGGATACTACAACACCGGCGACCGAATGCAACACTGGGGCAAGGTCGGAGCGTTCTGGGGCGGATTCTGGGGTTTGCTGTTTGGATCCGCGTTCTTCGCCATTCCTGGTATCGGTCCCATTCTCGTGGCCGGCCCGCTGGTTGCCTGGATCATAGCAGGCCTCGAGGGCGCCGTAGTGATTGGAGGCGTCAGCGCTCTGGGCGCTGGCTTAGTCAGCATCGGTATTCCAAAGGACAGTGTCCTCAAATACGAGACCGCCCTCAAGACCGACAAGTTTCTGTTGATTGTTCACGGGTCCACAGACGACGTCGACAAGGCAAAGGACATCGTTTCCCGCAGGAAGCATAGCTTCTACAAGGTCCATGGCGAGCAGGTTCTGACAGCTCAATAACTCCAGGCAATTATGCGTGGAGGAATACTTATATGCCCCAAAGCCCGCATGATCGCGCAGCAGAATTACACAACCTCGCGGCCCACACCCACGAAGCTGCGGCGGCCGCTCATCGCAAGGGGGATTTCAGGACGGCCCATGAGCTAACCCCACAGGCTCAGGAGCACTCCGTTAATGCAAAGAGGCTTGCTGAAGAGATCGCATCCAAGGCACGGCGAGGCGCCCAAATGATCGAACAGAAGAGCCTTTTGTTCAGCGTTGCTGATTTTCTGGCAAAGGCCGGACCGGGTCGGAGAGTGGTCCAGCTAAAGCCACGGCATCTCTTCTTTTCGCAGGGCGCCACTGCTGACTCTGTCTTTTATCTTCAGAAAGGTCGCGCAAAGCTGACGGTTATTTCGAAGAAAGGGAAAGAGGCTACGATTACGCTGCTCGGACCGGGTGACTTTATCGGGGAGGAGTCACTTGCCGCAGGCGGGGGCCTGCGCATGGCAACTGCGAGTTCCATCACAACATGCACCGCTCTCAGGATCGAGCGAAAAGAGATGCTCCAGGCGATGCACGAGGAGCATGCGTTCTCCGATCTGTTCCTGAGGTTCTTGCTGGCCCGAAGTATGCGAACCCAGGCTGACCTGGTCGACCAGCTTTTTAATTCCAGTGAAAAGCGCCTGGCATGCATTCTTCTCCTGATGGCGGAATTTGGCAAGCCGGGCGAGCCCGAAATGTTGATCCCGGCGATCACCCAGGAGACCCTTGCGGATATGATCGGCACCACGCGGTCCCGTGTCAGCTTTTTCATGAATCGATTCCGCAAGCTCGGCTTCATCGAATATAACGGTCGCATCCGCGTGCACCAGTCACTTCTCAACGTGATCCTGCACGATCAGCTGCCTGAGCACAACGCAGAAAAGCCTCCGCTGCCGGAGACAACCGGGAGTCCAACTCGAAGATCGACAGGATGAGAGCGGGCCGCCTGCGGATAAGCCCACGGTGACACTCAGCGTCTCCCGATACGATTGGCAGCCTTCGCACCGAATCGAATAATAAAGGTCCGCCCTTAAGGCAATTTATCAGGCAGTACGCAGCAGTCGGCTTTCAGTGTTACTTCCTGTTCGGGGCAACCATCATCAGCAATGCCGGAGACGGCAGACGGTGTTGCGGCCGGTCAAGTCACTGACCTGCCGACAGAGAATGGGCCGCGTCCTGCTCACGCCGTAGCGGCCCTTGCTAAAGTACCACGCGCCATCAACATCGAACCGGCTGGTTCAAGCGGTAATAGCACCACTCAGTAGGGCACCTGGGGATAATTACCCGCCGGCGTAAAGTCGCAAATGACATACCACCAGGGGTTCCCATCGCCGAACGGGTTGCTGCTGCCCTGACACTGCTGCAGAGCACAACCGACGGCGGTGGTGGTGCGCCAGACATCCTGCGAGTAGTGCCCACATACCCCGGTAGAGTCACTTGCCGTGCAATTGCCACCAGCGGCCGGGTAGACATAGTTACTCGCCTCACTATCCCAGCCCGACGCCACGCTCTGCCCTGTAAACGTTCCTTCCCCGAAGTCCATGTTCTCGCCGCCATCCCGGTTCGTGTTGTGGGTGTGGCTGCAGCCCGCCGCCCAGTTCGCCGCAACTGTCGCGGCGCCCGCATCCCAGACGAGCGGATTGAGCGCCCCTCCTGGCTCGGAAGACGGTGCCGGATTTGGAGATCCGGTCATAGGTCCCCAGGGCGCAGCAGTACCCGGGAAGGGCCCATTGACCCGTGCCGCGTTAATTCCGGAAAGAATGCCGCAAAGAATCTGGTTCGAGCAGCCATAGGGAGCTAACGTCGAGATTTCCCAGTCGGCCGTGATCACGCCCGGGCTCGCCTGACTCGTAATCGTCAGCCCGTTCATGAGCCAGAGGTAGACCTCCCCAGAACTGAGTTGCCTCCAAAGAATGCCGGCCCGACCGCTCGCATCGTAGTCGCCGACCCCGTCAATACTCCACCCATCGCCCACGACTGTGGCACAGCCGTTGTTAGGATTGCACTCCACACTCTGCGGTGACGCGGGGCTGCCGGGGCTTCCCTGGCTGGCAATCGTCAGCCCGTTCATGAACCAGATATAGACCTGTCCGGTGGAGCTGTTTTGCCACAGAACGTCGCTCGTGCCATTCCCATCAAAATCCCCTATGCCCAAAATGGCCCAGTTGGGAGAAATGCCGTTGGCAAGGGCACCCTGGCTCGTAATCGCGGTCCCGTTCATGAGCCAGACGTAAACCTCTCCGCTGGTGTCGTTTTGCCACAGGACATCGGCGCTGCCATCGTCATTGAAATCGCCAATTCCCACAATGGACCAGCCGGAGGACGGAGACACAGTGGCGGGGCTTCCCTGGCTCGCAATCGTGAGTCCGTTCATGAGCCAGACGTAGACTTCGCCGGTGGTGCTGTTTTGCCACAGAATATCGGCCTTGCCATCGTTATTGAAGTCGCCAACGCCCTGAATGACCCAGTCGGTAGTGACGGTGCCAGGGCTTCCCTGGCTCGTGATCGTGCTCCCGTTCATGAACCAGATGTAGACCTCGCCGCTGGTGCTGTTCCGCCAAAGCACATCGGCTGTACCCGTTCCACTGAAATCGCCAACACCCTGAATGACCCAGTCGGAGGAGACGTCGACTTGCCCAGACTGGCTCCCAATCGCGGTCCCGTTCATCAGCCAGAAGTATGGTTCACCGGTGCCGCTGTTTTGCCACAGAATGTCGCTCTTACAGTCTCCGTTGAAGTCGCCGACCGCAGCAAAGGATTCCGGGTTCGGATTCGGATTCGGGTTCGCAGTGGTGCATGTCGCGGATGCCCTGGCCGGGAGGAATAGCAGAACGACGAGAAGAAGACCGGCGAACCAACAGGGAAGGACAAGGGCATGCTTGAACTGCAGACCGGTGTGACGCGTTCTTTCAAGGTTCATGGAAGACTCCTGATTCCGAACGGGCGTTGTTGTCAGTGCAGGATCCCGATGTCTTTTCGGCGACGGGGCGAGTGCTTTTCTCGAAAAACCGCCTGCAGGGGTACAGGCGTAAGGAGAAACTCGTCGAAAAACACGACGGGCTTTTCCCTCGACATCGTTTGGCAAGCCTCCGCCTCGGCCAGCACGACTTTATCCATTGCGGAGCTGTCTACGTGTACAGGAACTGAGCGAGTCCTGTCAATCGGCAGGCGATGAATCCTGGACGGATTGTGTTCGGCATCGCCCGCCGATACGCACGGCGAGAGACTTTGGGTTGGGGCTTGTTTCAGCGGTTTAGCTGATGTTTGCAGACTCGACAACATTGGGGAGTCTTTAAAGGGGAGTCGGAGTACCCGCCCCCTCTTACGTGAGTTTTACAAGTATTTGAAAAGTTGTGCCCTTGTGGGTGTTATCGAGCTTGATAACACCTGCCCGGGGTCGGCGGTCGGCGTTCAGGGTCCAGAGTTGAGCGGTCGGCGTTCAGCGTTCAGCGATCAGGAAGGGCGCAGTTGCGGCTATCCGACCGAGCATGGGCTATGGCTGACGGCTATCCGGCAGAGCAGCGGCGATGGGAAAGAGCTGGGTTGCGCGGGTTTCGATCGCGCGGAGGTCCTGGGACCTGGAGGCTCGAAAAGAAAAGGACCCGCGATGGCGAGTCCTTCTGATTCAGGCTTCGTAACCAGTCTGCGGGGGGGATTGGGGTGTTGCAAGGGGAATCGCCAGGGGAGCGAAACCGAGGTAATGGGAGGTGAGAGCTCCGGCAGATTGAGACCGCTCTGAAGGTCAAGCTCGATCTACCGTAGCGGCCGGCGTATCAGTCAACGGGCTCGCTCTGGGTCTGGAGCGCGGAAGAGAACGGCTACCGCTCCCCGCCCCTCGCGCCGTTGCCTGCCGCTGGCGCCGCAGCCCCCGTCAGTACCAGCTGGTCCTGATCCTGCGTGTTCATCTTTTGAAAGAAATCGCGCAGTCCGGGATAATCGGCCTTTTCGTACAAGATTTTCGCGATCCGCTCCAGCCGGACGTACTGGTACAAATTCGCGGCACCTCGGTACTTCGCTTCGAAATCGGCGTTGGGCGTAAACGGTATCTGGGCGTCCTTCGGCACGTTCTCGACCGTTACGTTCGCCGGAAGGGAAATCTTCACCTTGTCCTGCACCGTATACGAATAGGGGAGATACACGGGGTTCTCGCGCGTTCCGCTGACAAAGCGCGCCTTTGCCTGCGCCTCGAAAAATGTTCCCGGCAGAAATATCCGCTTGCCCGTCTTCGATCCCATGCTTCCGCTGACTTCGAGGGTCGCGGCCAGTGGCTGGGACGGATCGGTCAGCCCTGCGAATGCATCCATCTTTACCGTCGTGCCCGCAGGCAGTTCGGGTTGCAGCCAGCTGACAAATTCCTCCTTGGTCTGCGGTTCATCGGTCAGCAGCGCTTCTTGCCTCCAGCGCAGCGCGGCGCTCCCGGTCATCAGGATCTGAATTTTTCCCTGGACCTGGCCATCCGCGTCCATCCCGAGGTTCGCATTGCGCATGGTGGCGGTGTCGGAATAGACGGGAAAAGGCGTGCCCTCGAGAATGGCGCCGCCTTTGTCGATCTGACGCACGCCCGTGGTCCATGTGTGCTTCCAGTGCAGCTTGCCGAATTCGCAATATCGCTGGCCGGGATCGAAATACATCTCCTTGCCGGCGAGGTTGACGATGGCGATGATGTCGTCGAGTTGATTCCAATCCATCCGTGCTTTCAAAAACACGTCGCGGTCGCGGTCGGTCACCATCATCGCGTAGGCTTTCAGCCCGGCCGCGCGCGCCATTGCAATAAACAGCAGTGCGATGTCATCACTGGTGCCACGCTGCGCTCCCCAGATGTCCGCCGCGGTCCTCACCTTCAGTTTCTCGGCCTTGTTCTCAGCTTTGGTCCTCTCCCGCGTGAAATCCGTGTTCTCCAGCTTCATCGTTGCCGCATAAATCCTGCGCAACTTTTGCTCATCCGTATCGCCGGGCGCGATAATCTGGGCGACAGCATTCTTCACCTTGTCAGGGTTACAGAACTGATCGACGGCGTTGCCCCAGTCCCGCCCCATCACCTGCCAATACACATCGGCTTGGTTCGCGGCCGCGTAGTAGAAGTAAACGTGGTAGCCCAAGGCGTGCGCCGGGGGTGAATCGTCCTCGTCGGCCAGCGCCGGAATATCCGGGAGCACGAGATCCCAATCCTTCATCGGCCTCTGAATGATCTGTGCGTTCTCCGGCAGTACCTGCTCGTGCTGCGTGAACCAGGTGGCGTAGTGATAGTGCGCCTTGTGGACGAAGAGCGGCTGCTGAATGTACCAGTGCGGCGGATTCTCCCCTGGGAAGTGAAATTCGTACCGGTATTCGAGGATGCTCCCCACCTGCACATCCGGCATCGAGAATCCCTTTTCCATGACCCGCACGCCTCCCGCCTTCACCAGTTCCTTCGTCCAGGGTTTGCCCGCAAACGGAACCACCGTCCCATCGCTGTGAATCGTCCGCGCTTCCACCCCTTTCACGCTCTCTGTCCAGCCATAATCCAGCCAATCGCCGTTCTCCGTATACGGAATCGTCACATCGGCGAACTTGTCAATCCCTTCCTTCTTCAAAATTTTGATGCGCGCGTACATCGTCCACATGTGCCGCTCATCGTCCGCCGTCTCCTCGCGGAACAAATACACTGCTGGTGCGCCAGGAGCCTTCGGATCGGAAGTCATAGCCAGCTCCTGGGGAGTGGGTTGGGTCCAGTCCGATCCCGCAATCGCAGGTGCCGACGCACACAAAAAGATGAATGGAGTCAAGACTCGAATCGTACGCGTCACGCGGTATCCCTCAGGAGCAGAGCAATCCGTCACGCACCGCCAGCGCTCGAAAACAGCCCGCGCAGAACCTTGCGCGTGAAGGTTTCGACCTTTGTACCGCTGGAACTGCCGTTGAGCAAGGCGAATCTGCTCCAGGCCGCCGGCCGGGCATGACCGGCAACCACACGGAAGTATCGATCCTCCGCATCCGGGCGAGGGCGAACCTTCAGGTTGGGGATTGCGGCGAACGATATCGCTCTTGACTCGTTGCATCGAAGAAGCGGACTACGATTCATGTACGATTTCTTTGCGCGAGGAATGTCCTGTCATCACTACAGGAGTTTCGCTGCGAGATCTGCGGCTTGGTCACTGTTAGTCCGATTCATTGGTACGTGATTCGCTGCGGCGAGTCCGAGCTGACAGTGGTGCGATGGAAAGCGGAAGCGGCAGGTGCGGCGGAGGCGCGGCATTTGTGCGGCGAAGCGGACGCTCAGATTTACATTAGCCGTTGGTTCGATTCGGTGTGTTCGCCACCCAAGCCTGAATACATGAGAAGCTCGAGCGCTGTTCTTTCAGACTGAAGAACAGGAGTTGGGTTCCGCAACCGGGATCACCCTTATTGGGAGCAATCAACCAAGCTGGAGAAGTTTTGCTACTGCAGATGGCAAGCCTTAGCAAGGCCGTCTGTTTTCCAGATGGCAACTCCCGCGGCGTTTTGATCCTCTGTTGGGGTCGGGGAATCCTCTGCCCCGGCCAGGAAACTCCCGTCCGGGCTGATCGCGCCACTCACGCTGAGCAAATTCTTCGACAGGCAAGTATGTCCTGTTTTGGGGTCCAGGGCCCAGAGTTGGTCACCCGAATGCCCGAAAAGGAGTCCCGAATGTGGATCGATCGCAGCAAATGCGGAGGTTTCGTAAAGCGCCGTCGATTTCGGGAGGTTTGCCAGCTTCACGTGCGGTGATATTTGGCCATCGCTGAGCCGCGCTACAACGAAGAGGTGGGAGTCTGTTCCATCTCCAAAAAGGAACAGTCCGCGTGCCGTGTCCATGAAAACCGGCCATTCATAGGGGGTGAGCCTGGGCAGCGTTCGTTGTTGCTTCCAGTCGCTCACGCGTCTGAGAACGACTTCGGAATTTGACTCGGTCATCAGTGTGCTCCCATCGGTCGAAAGGACGGGCATACGCTCGCCAGGAAACTCCGCGATATGTGCGCCTGAGGCTGGATCGAGAACGTATGTTCCGAGAGTGGAGAAGATGAGACGGTCGGGATTCGAAGCATAGAACAGGCGGCTGATCACTGGATTTCCGGCGTCGATGGAACTGACCTGCTTGCCATCGGGAACCTGCCAAATCCTGATGCCGCCTCCGATAAGTTGAGTAGCAGCGACGAAATGACTGTCCGGCGAGATCGCAACGAGGCCGACTCTAGTGAAGCCGGTATCGATAACGCAAAGGACGCTCTTGCTCGTCACGTCCCACACCACAATCCGGCCGTAGTCTTTAGCCGCCGCAAGGAGCTTGCCATCTTTGCTGAAGGCGAGTGAATTGATTCTTGTCGGCGTGGGATCGACACGCACGAAGACGCGCCCCTCCTGGATCTGATATTTGCCGGTTGCCGGCGGCGGTGGTTCATCCACCTTGTGCTTTACATCGTGCAACATCGAATTCGGAGCTGGAAAAGATCGTTGTGCGCGAAGACCAGGAGCCATCGGCAGGAACATTCCCAGAAACAGGGCGAAAGCAAGCCGGAACATGCGGCCACGATATTGTGGACGTATCTGCCTGTCAATTTAGCCTGCCCGGTTCGCGCTGGGGGGGAACAAGCAATGGGCAGTGGGCGACAGGCAATTGGGGCAGCGGAAAAGCCCTGCCAACAGCGAAGCAGGCGCGCGAAGTTGACGGTGGTTCTTCCGGGCACGAATAATAAAGATTCGCCTTGAGAAAAAGAATCTTCGTGAAGACGCTGCCACTCCAGAGAGAAGGAACGCCGGACGTGATCGATTTCAAATTAGCCGGGCTGCAGTTCATGAGGCCTGTGCGATGAGCGCTGCGGTCGCAGGTCCGCAGCCGAAGCGGGCGCCGAGTTTCTGGCAGTCCACGAACGGCAAGAAGGCTGTGATGGCCGTGACAGGGGCGATCCTGTTCCTGTTTGTGATTGGCCATCTGCTGGGGAACCTCCAGGTCTTCGAGGGGCCGGCGCGGCTGAATGCCTACGGGAAATTCCTGAAGAACCTGGGCGAACTGCTGTGGATCGCGCGCCTGGGGCTGATTGCGGCCGTGGGGTTGCACATTCTGGCGACCGTGCAACTGTGGCTGCTGAACCAGAAGGCGCGGCCGGTGGGGTACGCGAAGAAGAAGTCGGTGAACTCTTCGTACGCGGATCGGACGATGTACTGGAGCGGGCCGATCGTCCTGGCGTTTGTGATCTTCCATCTGCTGCAGTTCACGGCTGGGTACATTCACCCGGAGTCGCAGTTTATTGAAGGCGACGTTTACCACAATGTGGTGGCGGGCTTCAGCGTGTGGTGGGTTTCGGCGTGGTACATCTTCTCGATGATTCTGCTGGGATTCCATCTGCGGCACGGGATGTGGAGCATGTTTCAGTCGCTGGGGGTGAACCATCCGCGGCACACGCCGGTGCTGAAGCAAGCGGCGCTGTGGATCGCAATTCTGATCACCGCCGGTTACATTTCGATTCCGGTCGCGGTGCTGGCGGGCTGGGTTCGATGAGAGAAACGATGACGGGCACGATGACGGGCACAATGACGGAGACGAAGACGGAGACCAGGACGGTCACGAAGACAGGCACAACGAAGCTGGACGCGAGGATTCCTGCTGGGCCGATCGAGCAGGCGTGGGACACGGCGCGGTTTGAGATGAAGCTGGTGAATCCTGCGAACAAGCGGCGGCACACGCTGCTGGTGGTGGGTTCGGGGCTCGCGGGCGCGTCGGCGTCGGCGACGCTGGGCGAGCTGGGCTACAACGTGAAGTGCTTCTGCTTTCAGGATTCGCCGCGGCGGGCGCACTCGATTGCAGCACAGGGTGGGATTAACGCGGCGAAGAATTATCAGAACGACGGCGACAGCATTTACCGCCTCTTTTACGACACGGTGAAGGGCGGGGACTTTCGCGCGCGCGAGGCGAATGTCTACAGGCTGGCGCAGAACAGCGTGCACATCATCGACCAGTGCGTGGCGCAGGGAGTTCCGTTTGCACGCGAGTACGGAGGGTCGCTGGAGAACCGTTCGTTCGGTGGCGCGCAGGTTTCGCGGACGTTTTATGCGCGTGGGCAGACGGGGCAGCAGCTTCTGCTGGGCGCGTATCAGGCGCTGGAGCGGCAGGTGGATACGGGGCAGGTGACGATGCTGCCGCGGACCGAGATGCTGGACCTGATCGTGATTGATGGGCAGGCGCGGGGGATTGTGGCGCGCAACCTGGTGACGGGCAAGCTGAGCGTGCACATGGGCGACGCGGTGATTCTGGCGACGGGCGGGTACGGCAACGTCTACTATCTGTCGACCAATGCGAAGGGATCGAATGCAACGGCGATCTGGCGGGCGCACAGGCGGGGCGCGCTGTTTGCCAATCCGTGTTTCACGCAGATTCATCCGACGTGCATTCCGGTGTCGGGGGATTATCAGTCGAAGCTGACGCTGATGAGTGAGTCGCTGCGCAACGATGGGCGCATATGGGTGCCGAAGCAGAAGGGCGACAAGCGGCGGCCGGATGAGATTCCCGAGGGTGAGCGCGACTATTATCTCGAGCGGAAATATCCGGCGTTCGGAAATCTGGTGCCGCGCGATGTGGCTTCGCGCAACGCGAAGGCGGTTTGCGATGAGGGGCGCGGCGTGGGCGAGACGGGGCTGGGCGTCTATCTCGACTTTGCGGAATCGATTGGACGGCTCGGCGTCGAGACGATTCGCGAGCGCTACGGAAATCTGTTTGACATGTATCAGCGGATCACGGACGAGGATCCGTACAAAGTGCCGATGCGGATTTATCCGGCGATCCACTACACGATGGGCGGCTTGTGGGTGGATTATCAGCTGCAGAGCACGATACCGGGATTGTTTGTGCTGGGCGAGGCGAATTTTTCCGACCACGGGGCGAACCGGCTGGGCGCGAGCGCGCTGATGCAGGGATTGTCGGACGGCTACTTCATCATTCCTTACACGGTGGGGAATTACCTGGCCGGCACGAAACGGAAGGCGGTGACGGCATCGGATCCGGAGGCGCAGGCGGCGCTGGCTTCGACGCGGGAAGGGATTGCGAAGCTGCTGGCTATTAAGGGCAAGCGGACGGTGGATTCGTTCCATCGCGAGCTGGGCAAGATTGTGTGGGACGAATGCGGCATGAGCCGCAACGCGGCGGGGCTGAGGGATGCGATCGGCAGGATTCGCGCGCTGCGCGAGGAATTCTGGCAAAACGTGACCGTGCCGGGATCGGGGGACGATCTGAATCAGAGCCTTGAGAAGGCCGGGCGCGTGGCGGACTTCTTCGAGTTAGGCGAGCTGATGTGCATCGATGCGCTGGAGCGGAACGAGTCATGCGGCGGGCACTTTCGCGAGGAGTATCAAACGCCGGAGGGCGAAGCGCAGCGCGACGATGAGCACTACAGCTATGTGGCGGCGTGGGGTTACACGGGCGCCGGTAACAAGCCGGAGCTGACTAAGGAGCCGCTGGAGTTTTCCTATGTTCATCCCAGCCAGAGGAGTTACAAGTAATGAAACTAAAGCTGACTATCTGGCGGCAGGCGAATCCGGCGACTAAGGGTAAGTTTGTGAGTTACCCCATGGACGACGTGAATCCTGAGATGTCGATGCTGGAGTGCCTGGACGTGCTGAACGAAAGGCTGATCGAGCGGGGCGAGGAGCCGGTGGCGTTCGAGCACGATTGCCGCGAGGGGATTTGCGGATCGTGCGGGTTCATGATCGGAGGCGTGGCGCATGGACCGGAGCGGGCGACAACGGTTTGCCAGCTGACGATGCGCCATTTCAAGGAAGGCGACGAGCTGGTGCTGGAGCCATGGCGGTCGCGGTCGTTTCCGTTTGTGAAGGACCTGGTGGTGGATCGGCGTTCGTTCGACCGGATTATTCAGGCCGGCGGTTATGTTTCGGTTTCAACGGGGAATGCGCCCGATGGCAATGCGATTCCAGTAGGCAAGGAGGATGCGGACCGCGCGATGGACGCGGCGCAGTGTATTGGCTGCGGGGCTTGCGTGGCTGCGTGTCCGAACGGATCGGCGGCGCTGTTCACCGGGGCGAAGATCGCGCATCTGGGGATTCTGCCGCAGGGCAAACCGGAGCAGGACCGGCGCGCGGTGCGGATGGTGGCGCAGATGAACGCCGAGGGCTTCGGGAGCTGCACAAATATTGGCGAATGCACCGGCGTTTGTCCCAAGGAGATATCGCTCGAGGCGATCGCTGCGATGAATCGCGATTATCTGTTGGGGGCGTGGAAGGAGCGGGGGCAGGTCGTGACCACGGTTGCTCCTGTTACCGGGTGGGAGCTGGAGAAGTAGGGCGCCAGAAGGGTTTCGCTAAGCCGCTCCCTTGCAGCAGCACCGCGACAGCCTCGGGACCCTGCTCGATCGCCTGGAGGTAGGCGCGGGCGGTTGCATCCGGATTCTTACGGCGTTGCTCCCAATCGCGCAGAGTTCCTATAGGGATACCATAGGTGGCGGCGAAGACTTCCTGAGTAAAGCCAAGCCTCTCACGCAGTTTTTTCACGTTGACGAGCTTCGTGAGTCCGCGCCCATCGCGGGGCAACGGCTGCGCGTCAGGATCGGCGAGCGCCGCCGCGTGAATTTGTTCGTCGGTAAGGGCGGCGACTCGCGCCCAGTCAGTTTTTGTCTTCAACGGTGGATCGCCGGGCTCATGGACGACCCTGATAATACCAGTCCTTTTCATAGGCTTCTGCCTTCCTTACCGAGATGATCCGGGTCAGATCTTCCGTGATTTCTGTGGTCACAACATACAGGATTCCCTGCGGCGCACGTCCAAGTGTGATGATTCTCTCTTCTTCGTAATCGTAACGATCGTCGATCCAGAAATCGGCAGCGGAATCCTGGATCGCCGGGATACCTTCCGCAAGGCTCAGACCGTGCTTCTGAAAGTTCTCGTCGTTCTTTATCGGATCCCATTCGTACTTCATAAGGGGAGCTACTGCTGATTCTCTTCTCCCCGAGTTGCTCCAAAACGCTCTCTGTGCGGAGAAACAAGCCCAAAGTAATACTACGGCTAAGCCGTATACCCGGTCAAGATTGTCAGAGGCAAATCAATTTGATCCCCTCAACGGTGTTACAAGTGGTTCATGCGCGCCACCGTATCTCTCGACGACGAGCTGCTGCGACGGGCCCAGGAGTGCAGTGGCCTCTCGGAGCCAACAGAGTGCTCCGCGAAGCCCTCAAAGCGCTGCTCGAAAGAGAGGCTTCCCCCAACCTGGCGGCACTTGAAGGCACCATGCCTGACCTGAAAGATGTGCGCCGCCTCAGGGTGGACTGAGCAGGGCGCTTCGCGTTGCTACAATCCCTGTACCGGATAATCCAGAGATGAAGCCACTGCGGCTGTTTGCGATTCTCGTTTTGACTTTGCCGATTCTTGCTCAATCCACTTCCCAGCCCACCCAGAAGCCTGTGACCCACAAATCCTCAACGCAAAGTGCTTCCGCCGTCCATCAGTCTGCGATCGTTATCGACACGCACGCGGATACACCGCAGCGGATGCTCGATGACCACTACGATCTCGCGGAGCCGCTCGATGGCGGGTATCTGAATTTTGCTTCGGCGAAGCAGGGGAATCTGGGGGCGGAATTCTTTTCGATCTGGGTTGAGCCGAAGCTTTATGAAGGCCACTATGCGCGGCGAACGCTGGAGCTGATCGACGCGGTGTATCAGGCGGCGGCGAAGCATCCCGACCAGATGATGATGGCTTACTCGGCGGAGGACATCGAGCGCGCGCATCGCGAACACAAGCTGGCTGCGCTGATGGGGATTGAGGGTGGGCACTCGATCGAGGATTCGCTGGGTCTGCTGCGCGACTACTACCGGCTGGGTGTGCGCTACATGACGCTGACCTGGTCGAACTCGAATGGGTGGGCGGATTCGTCGGGCGACGCCGACGATCCGAAGGTGAAGCACACGGAGGATGGTCTCAGCGATTTCGGCAAGGATGTGGTGTACGAGATGAATCGGCTGGGCATGATGGTGGACATCTCGCACGTCTCCGACAAGACGTTCTACCGGGCGGTGATCACTTCGCGCGCGCCGGTTTTTGCTTCGCACTCCTCGGCGCGGGCGCTGACGGGTGCTCCGCGCAACATGACAGACGATATGCTGCGCGCAGTGGCGCGGAGCGGTGGGCCGAACAGCAAGGGCGGCGTGGTGATGGTCAACTTCTACTCGGCGTTCATCAGCGACGCGTGGCGGAATGCGTGGATGGCGCAGGCGGCGGAGCGACAGGCGGCGGAGAGCGCGCAGGTAGCGCAATGGAAGTCCGAGGGAAAGACAGTCACCTATGAGATCACGGACGCGATGGACAAGGAGTGGGCGGCGAAGATTCCGCGGCCATCGCTCAGCATGCTGATCGACCACATCGACCACATTGCCAAAGTCGCGGGCATCGATCACGTGGGGCTGGGATCGGACTTCGACGGCATTCCTTCTTCGCCAGAGGGCATTGACTCCGCGGCTGATCTGCCGAAGATCACAGCGGCACTGATGGAGCGCGGTTATTCTGCGGAGGATTGCCGCAAGATTCTGGGGGAAAACTTTCTGCGGTTCTTCCGCGAGGTGCAGGCGACGGCGAGGGCGCTGCAGGCGAAGTCGGAGGAACGTCCGAAGATCGGGATGCAGCAGCCGTTCAAAAAGTGAGCGCGGACGCCAACCGCCCAGCGCAGGCTCATGCCAATCGCGCTTCCCCATCAACAACAGCGAGACCGGGCGTTGGTCCGCACCCACGCGAAGCTGTTAACAGATCCGCACCCCCCAACAGGGATCAAGTTACGTCCCGGCCACGCGTTCAAAGCGAAAGGGCGAGTTCCCTTGCGGGTTCTCGCCCTCTCTTCCGATTTATCGAAGATCTGGCTTCGGCTACCTGATCACAACCTGTCTGTGCCGGCTTCACTCAGGCCTGCGAGCTTGCACCCGCGCTCCAGCGTGTCTCCGTCACCTCAGCGATTGCGTGAGCATTTTCTTTGTCGTCCTGAAACATCCGGTCGCCCGTCTGCTTCCTGAATCCCCCGGTTTCCCGTTGGCTTCCTGAGCCGCGTTTCCGCTGCTCCTGACCACTCCGTTTCGCTCTCTTCTTCGGGAGGATTGCTCCTCCGTTGAAAGAATCATCGCACAAAAGCGCCAGCGCGCAACCCCTCGCAAGTCCTTTATTTCTGTGCAAATCCGGGCATTTATGTGTAAATGGCGGACCAAATGTATCTGCTGCACAATCCCCGCTGCAACTCCCCGACTCCGCCGTCCGGGCAAGCTCCGATTGTGCCTCTGCCCTGAAGCGGCGCGCCTTCATAACGTTCAGAAAAACCTCCCACCCAAACCCCAAAATGAAGACAGCTACGTACACCCCTAACCGGGGATCCCGTAATGCCGTTCACCATTTTGAAAATCACATTCTCAGCTCCAACCCCTCAACCGCAACCCAATCTACTCCCCCCAATCCCCGCCCCACGCATACAATGGTTGCGCCTTCCGTCCGGGCAATCTAAGTCGTCCCAACTTTGAGGCGCATCCGAATGCCAATCACCACTGTCTCCTGTTTAGGTCTGCCTGACTGTATCCAGCTCACGAACGGCAACGTCGACCTCATCGTCACCACCAAAGTTGGCCCCCGCATCCTCCATTACGGACCCAGCGGCGGTCAGAACCATCTCGGGCACTTCCCCGACAGCTCCGTCAAAACCGCCCTCGGCTCCTGGAAACCCTACGGCGGCCATCGTCTCTGGGTCTGGCCTGAAGTCTTCCCCGCCACCTACGCACCCGACAACGACCCCATCGAACACACCGCCCACGGCGACCTCAGCATCACCCTCCGCCGCCCCATCGACGGCGCCTCCATCGAGAAGCAAATTCGCATCACCCTCGACCCCAGCGGCTCCAAAGTTTCCCTCGAACACACCATCGTCAGCCACAACCTCTGGCCCGTCGACATCGCCGTATGGGCCGTCACCATCGTCGGCTCCGGCACCGCCATCGTTCCCCGCGTACCCTTCCAGTCTCACGACGACTACCCGCCCGCCACCCAGCCACTCGCCCTTTGCGCCTTCACCGATCTCCAGGATCCGCGCTTCACCCTCGGCCTCAAATACATCCTTCTCCGCGCCGACCCCGCCCGCACGAACTCCCAGAAATTTGGCCTGCGCAATAAGGAAGGATGGGCCGCCCATCTCCTCGGCGATGAGTTATTCGTCAAGCGCTTCAACCACGAAAACCGCGCCGACTATCCCGACTACGGCGTCAACACCGAAATCTATGTCGAAGGGGCCTTCCAGGAAGTCGAACTCCTCGGCCCACGCCGCACCGTCTGGCCCGGTGAGTCACTCACCATGAGCGAAGAATGGCACCTGTTCCAGGGAATTAAGGTAGACCAGGGAGCTACCGGCCAGGCTGTCAACATGGACCAACTCGACCAGGCCATCTCCCCCTCGATTCGGTCCCTGTTCTAAGCCGCGCCGACGCAGATGAGACTAGCGCAGCCAAACCAGACGTCATCCTGAGCCGAGTTGGCTCGCGTAAGCGAGCCATCGCAGTCGAAGAGCCTGGCCTGAGCCCAGCCGAACGGCACCTGCATTGCCGCGGAGGTTTCTCCAACCAATCTCAGCGCCGCCGCCTGCTCCAGTTATCCCGCGGTGGCGCCGCCCGACCCGTTTGCGCGAAATGAATCCGATTACGCGAAGCCACCCGCCCGTTTCAACGTCTCGATATCCAGCTTTGTCATCTGCATCAGAGCCTGGATCGCCCGCTTCCCGCCTTCCGCGTCTTTGCCCCCGATCAGTTCCCCGATATTCGCCGGCACCACTTGCCACGAGACGCCAAATCGATCCTTGAGCCAGCCGCACCGCCCTTCGCTCCCGCCCGCCGTCAGCCTGGCCCACATCTCGTCGATCTCCGCCTGCGATCTGCACGGCACAACAAACGAAATCGCATCTGTGAACGGATGCCCCGGTCCCCCGTTCAGCGCAACAAACTCGATCCCGTCGATTTCGAACGTCGCCGTCAGTACCGATCCCGGCTTCCCCGGTCCGCCTTCGCCATAGCGCGCCACCGCCCCAGCCTTTGCATTTTTGAAAACCGAAAGGTAGAACTGCACAGCCTCCTCGGCGTTATCGTTGAACCACAGGAATGGCTTGATCTGCTGCAACGTAATCCTCCCTCAAAAGTACTGGCTGTTCCCTACTGGCTACTGGCTGCCGGCGACTGGCTCTTGTAACAGCTCCCAGCTCCCGGCAGCTTTATTTGATTGCCCCTTCTTTTCCCGCCATCCGCCGCAGCAGCCCCGTCTGCCCCGTGTGGTACGCCTGATGGAAAAATACAGTCGCCAGCAAAGAGCGCACCGTCTCGTTGGGATTATTCGAGGGAGAGAACGGAGCCGGTCCATCCATCTTTTCCGCCGTCAACATCCCCAGTCCCGCCTCCACGCGCTTCGCCGCTTCGTCCCACGCAGCCAGCAGATCCGCAAGCGGCAACGCCTCACCGGCATCGTGCAGCTCCGAGCTCCCGCGTTCATACCTCTTCAGCGCGACCGCACCCAGCACCGGCTGCTGTCCAATCCCAGGAAGCACTTGATCGTAAACGCAAAGCAGATGTCCCACCACCCAGTTCAGACAATTGCCGCCCGGCTCAGGCTGCTTCAGACTGTCTTGCTGCGTGAACCCTTCGACGTTGCGCCGAAGCACTCCGTGAATCGCCCGCGTCTGCCGTTTTAGAATCTCAACTTCGCCCGCAATCGCGGGCGTTACTGTCGCCGTCGCCATAACTTCCTCCATGTTCGTGCTTCTCTCATTCGCCGCTTATCGCCTTTGGCCAGGCGTTTCTTGCTGAATATTTTCGCGCTAACCGCTCGTCGCTAATAGTTTTCGAGCTAACCGCTCTTTGCTAATCGTTTTTCGCGAACCGCTCTTCGCTAATAGTTTTTCGCGAATCGCTTTCTTGCTAACCGCTCCTTGGCTGACCGCTCTCTCGCTGACCGCTTCTTAGCTGACCGTTTCTTAGCTGGACGCCGTCTTAGCTGCCTCCTGCAATCGCCCCAATCACCAGCAACGGCTCCTTCCCCGTTCTCACCGCCTCAGGCAACAAGTCATCCACCGACTCGTGCGACAAGTCCTCCTCGCAGGCAAAAAAACGCAGAAATGCCCGCCGCTCGAGCGTATCGTGATCCCGAATCGTACCCCGCAACACCGGATACCGGACCTCCAGCGCATCCAAAATGCGCCGTAAGGTCACCGGCTCCTCGACCTCCAGCATCACCGCGCCGCTCAACTCCGCCAGCGTTCGCAGATGATGCGGCAACTCTACGCGGATCATGTTAAGGTCTGCACCTCAACCGAAAGCACGGCCGGCAGGTCATGCACGATCGGCTTCCAGTGCTCGCCGGCATCCGGCGAAACATACACCTGGCCGCCCGTCGTCCCGAAATACACCCCGCACTCGTCCAGTGAATCCACAGCCATGGCATCCCGCAGCACATTCACATAGCAATCCTTTTGCGGAAGCCCCTTCGTCATTGCCTCCCACTCATCGCCGCCGGTGCGGCTTCGCCACACCTGCAGCTTGCCGTCCACCGGATAGTGCAGCGAGTCGCTCGTGATCGGCGCTACGTAAACCGTATCCGGCTCATGCGCGTGGACGTCGATGGCAAATCCAAAATCCGTCGGCAGATTCCCGCTTACCTCCCGCCATGTATCGCCCGCATCGTCGCTCCGCATCACGTCCCAGTGCTTCTGCATAAACAGCACCCCCGGCCGCCGCGGATTCATCGCGATGTGATGCACGCAATGTCCAACCTCCGCGTCATGGTCAGGAATGAACTCCGAACGCAGTCCCCTATTGATTGGCTTCCACGTCGCTCCGCCGTCATCGGTGCGAAATGCACCCGCCGCCGATATCGCAATGTAAATCCGCTCCGGATTCTTCGGATCGAGCACGATCGTGTGCAGGCACATCCCGCCCGCGCCAGGCTGCCACTTTGGACCCGTACTGTGTCCACGCAGCGCCGCCAGCTCCTGCCACGAGTGCCCGCCATCCCCCGACCGGAACAGCGCCGCATCTTCCACACCCGCATAAACCGCCTCCGCATCCACCAGCGAAGGCTCCAGATGCCACACCCGCTTAAATTCCCACGGATGCTGCGTCCCGTCGTACCACTGATGCGTGGTCAGCGGCTTGCCCGTCTGCGCCGACGTATCGTACGCAAACCGGTTGCTCTCCCCCATCGGAAATCCTTCCGGCGACTTCCGCACGCCACCCCCCGGGGCATTCCACGTCTTCCCTCCGTCATCCGACCGCTGAATGACCTGCCCAAACCATCCGCTCGTCTGCGATACATAAATCCGGTCCGGGTTCACCGGCGATCCCTTCATGTGGTAAACCTCCCACCCCGCGAAGAAGGGCCCGCTCACCTCCCAAGTCTCGCGCTTACCGTCGGCCGTCAAAACAAACGCGCCCTTCCTCGTGCCCACCAGCACCCTCACCTGGCTCATGCAGCGCTCTCCCTGGCTTTGATTTGTCTTACTGGCAATAAGGTGCAGCGCTCACCGCCTCAGGTCCGAGCGCTGCACCTGTCCCCTGCTCCATCAAGCCGCCGCGTAAGCCGGCGCCGCTACATTCACCATCCACGGCGTCCCGAACCGATCCACCAGCTGCCCATACCGCTTCGCCCAGAATGTCTCCTGAATCGGCATCTTCACCGTTCCACCTTCTGAAAGCTCCTGGAATACCCGCTCGGCGTCCGCTGTATCGTCCAGTTCCAGACACACCGACGTCCCCTGCGGCTGCTGGAAATACGCCGGCGGACAATCGGACCCGAGGATCATCTGGTCCCCCACATCGATCCGCGCGTGCATGATCTTGTTGGCCATCTCCGGAAACTGCGCTGCCATCGGGCTGTCTCCGAAGGTGAACGAGGCGATGATCTTGCCGCCCAGAACGCGCTCGTAGGTTTTAAAAGCCTCTTCGCACTGTCCGCTGAACAGCAAATACGGTGTAATCTTCATAACTCCCTCCCTGGCATTTGATTTAGTAGTTACTGCCGAACTCGATCCTTTACCGGTACCCATATCTCCACATCCCCCATACCGGTTTGGGGATTGAACCTCTCTCCATACCTTTCCACGCACCATGGCGTGTTCTCAATGGACCGCACTAACTCCATGCCCGACGCCGGGAGCCACTGATTGAAAATCGCGTCGAAAGTGTATCTCATCCTGGAGACATGACCCTCATGCGCGAACACGGCATACCTCTCAGCGGGTATCTCAATCGAATCAAACTCGGCGGGTAACTCGGCCGACGCTGAGACCTCATAGCCCGAAACATAATCGCACCCGTCGCCCATCATCAGCACAACCGCATATTCCACCCGGCTCACCCGGCCCGCAATCTCGCCCATCGCTGCCAGCCGCTGCCACTGCGCCGGAATCCGATCGATCTCCTCCCGCTTAAAGTGTCCGCGCAGTCCCGCGATCAGCATCCGCCCTCCCTCAGCAAACCGCGGTTCGAGCCCTGCCACACTCGCACCCATAGTCGTCTCCATCCCCGGTTCTTCTCCATGACCACTTCATTGCGAACTTAAGCTCCCTTGCATTCCACTCCCGCTTTGCTCCAGACGCCGAGGCCCGCCCAGCCAGGGCAGGATCGGAGTGGGGTCCCGCTCCGCCCACCGCCGCCGCGTTTCCCTCAGCACCGCCCGCCGGTCTTTCGCCATTTCCTCGATCACCGCCAACGGCGCGCCTGTATTTTCGTGCCGCGCCCCCCAGATCATCAGCTCCAGCATCACAGGCGCCAGATCGATTCCCTTCTCGGTCAACCGGTAAATCACTCGCCGCCGATCTTCAGCGTCTGGTTCCGCGGTCACGATCCCTGATTTCCGCAGCCGCCGCAGCCGATCCGCCAGAATATTCGTCGCAATTCCCTCCCCCGACTCGACAAAATCCTGAAACCTCGTAAAACCCCGCACCATGAGGTCGCGCACAATCAGCAGCGACCACCGGTCCCCAAACACCTCCAGCGAGATATTGACCGGGCAGCCCGAACGAGGCTTCCTAAAGGCCTTCTTAGCCACGCCCGCCACACTAACAAGATTTACTTGTGAATTGCAAGTGATATTTCCAGAAAATTTCAACCCAATAAAAAGGCCGCCCGAAGGCGGCCTGGTTTGAACCCATTGTTCAGTCCTTATTGCGGTGGCTCGTTCACAACCCCCGTCGCATTATTGTTCTGCATCGGTTGTGCCGGTTGCTGCGCAGGCGCCGGTCGCGGAGCAGCTATCGGCTCCGGACCTGAAGTCGTCGGCGGCTGTTCCTGCACCCCAATCGACTGTCCCGACACCACTAACTCCACACGCCGATTCTCCGCGCGTCCGGAATTCGTCGAGTTATCCGCCACAGGGTCCGCCTTCCCATATCCCTGCGACGAGATGTTTTCCGGCTGCACTCCCTGCCCAATCAGGAATGCCTGTACCGCCGTTGCCCGTTCCTGCGAAAGCTTCAGGTTGTAGTCATCCGATCCGATGTTGTCCGTGTAACCTTCCACCTGCAGTTTCAGGTTCGGATAAGTCGCCAGTATCCCCGATACCTTCGCCAGCTTCACCTGGGCATCCGGCTTTAGTTCGTATTTGTTGAACGCGAACAGCACGTCCGACATATTAACAATCAATCCCCGCGCCGACTCCTGCGTCTGCAGCACTGTATTCAGCTGCTCGCGCAGGTGTTCACGCATCTGCTGCGTCTGCGCCGCGGCCTGCGCCGCAGCCTGTTCCGCCGCCTGCTGGTCAGCGCGAGCCTTGGCAGCCTCCGCCTGTGCCTGCGCTTCCTGCTGCTGCGCTGCCTGCGCCTGTGCCTGTGCCTGGGCCTGTTGCGCCTGCGCCTGCTGCGCCGCTAAGGCTGCCTGCTGCGCCTGGTCCTGCGCCGCCGCTGCCTGGTCCTGGGCCGCATTCTTTGCCGCTTCGATCCGCGCCTTCTCAGCAGCTTCGTCATCCGCCTTGATCTTCCGTATGGTAATTAGCCGCGCATCCTCCGCCGTCTGCACCGCCTCGCGCGCATAGGTGATCTCCTGCTTCATCTCCTTCTGGTGGATGTCCATCTCTTGCGCATTCTGCAGATCCTGCTTGGCGTTCACCATCGCCTCCGGCGCATATTGATCCGCGCCAGCGGCTTCTGCAATCTGCATCGCGTTGACCGCCTCGTACAGCTCCAGCGGCGAGCGGTCGTCGCGCGTGATCGGATGCAGCACCGTGTGCCGCCCCGCTGTATCTGTGTACGCGCCCCTTGGCAGCAGCGTGTAGTG
Source organism: uncultured Acidobacteriaceae bacterium (assembly GCA_963831055.1). Lineage (GTDB taxonomy): Bacteria > Acidobacteriota > Terriglobia > Terriglobales > Acidobacteriaceae > Palsa-343. Next base: position 131,402 of record CAWHOU010000019.1, read on the forward strand.
TGCGTTAATGGTCTCCAGCACTCCGGTCGTCTTATCGTTCAGCACCACATTCTGCATGATCACCAGATCGCTCGGCATGGTCACCGCAAAATACGGCTCCGCTGTCAGAATCAGTCCGAACGACTGCAGATTCGTCGTCACCGTCGTATCCGCGTGACCGTGCGTCCACAGCACCTCGCCGAGGTTCACAGGCCGCCCCTCAGGCGAAATCGCCCACAGCACATAGGTCAGATACTCAATGCCAAATCCGTTGGCCGGCCCCAGCCCCTCGAAGTGAGCCTTGATCTCCGTCCGCCCATTCAGACTGTTGACCTCCGCGCTGCCCTTCGCCATAGGCAACAAGGGTGTGCCCTCAAATCCGATCTTTGTCGCGCCGCTGCGGTGAAAGTAATTGATCGCCGGAATATCGCGCGCCACCACCTGAATCTTGTAAATAGGAATGCCGGTATCGGTCTGCCCGTCTGGCTGCTGGTTCTGCGGCCAGTGGTCGGTCGCTGTTGGATTCATCTCCTGCGCGGAGAGCCAGCCACAACTTGCAAGGGCGATCGCCACAACCCAAAGTTTTGTCAATTCTTTCTTCATAGTCCCCAGTCTCCTGTTTCTCGCCGGAAATAGCTGAGCCATTTTGCTCAACTCCCCTGGTTTGCTTAACTCTCCTGGGATGCCGTCAATCGCGGCGGAAGATGGCTACTGAGCCGGAATAAGAACCGGGTCGTCAGCAAATCCTGCGGTAATCCTTTGGTATCGCAGGCCTTCTAATCCGGATGGCGTCGCGCTCCAGCGGTAAGATGAACTCGCCCATGCCTGTCGCCGCTATGTTCCTCGAGCTCCGCATCCAGCACGCCCAGTCGCTCAAAGATCGCCGTCAGGTCGTTCGTAGTCTCAAGGAAAAACTTTCACACGGCTTTAACATCTCCATCGCCGAAATGGACGACACGCCGACGTGGCAATCCGCGACCCTTGGCATCGCCGCCATCTCCCCTTCGCGCGACTATCTTTCCGGGATGATGGTGCAACTGGAAAGCGCCGCTGTGCGCATTGCGGAAGGGCTCGGCGCCGAAGTCATCGTTTCCTGGGACTTTCTCGATTCCGGCTTCGAGTCCGGTCTCGAGTCCGACCCTCCTCACTGAATCGCTGTACCCTTTACGCTGTACCATTTTCTTCGGAGGAATCCATGAAACAGTTCGTTGGACCTTTGGCAATTTTCTCCTTCGTCGCACTTCTGTCCTTTACCCTTCCTGCCCACGCCCAGCGTCCCGCCGGACATCCAGGCCCTGGCGCAGCCCCTCGTACCGTCGGCCCACCCGTCGGTGGCGGGCACATCCCCGCCCATGGCCCCATCACCCGCACACCACTCCCCGCCAGAGGCGTACCCGACATGCCCGGTCACCCCACCCAGCCCCACGTCGACGCCGGCACCGACCGCTGGGTCGGTCATACACCTAATCCCACGGCTTACCACTTGGATCACCCCTGGGAACACGGACACTTCCCCGGTCCCATCAGCGTCCACCAGGTGTGGCGCCTCGCCGGCGGAGGTCCCTCACGCTTCTGGTTCGGCGGTTACTACTTCAGCGTCGCTCCCGCTGACGTTGCCTTCTGCGACGGCTGGCTCTGGGATTCCGACGACATCGTTCTCTACCCCGATCCTGACGATCCGGGTTGGTATCTCGCCTATAACGTCCGCCTCGGTACCTATGTTCACGTCGAGTACCTTGGGACTTAGTGATCAAGCGACCAGCCAGTGCGAGGAGGAGGCGGGCGAACCACGAGAGGACTCGCGGTAGATTGGCAGCTTTCTCAACGTTTTCCTCGCTTTTTCCCCGCTTTTTGCTCGCTTCCAGCTCGCGGTACCCTGTTATTCGTGATGGCCCGAGCCTTCACGTCGGTCCAGCGCCACGCAGTCCGCACCGGCCTGATCGCACGTTACTTCGCGGAGACGGTGAGCTGAGGACGCTCAAAAGAAGTCGATTTCAGGCATGGGAAAATGCCTGCGATTGCGCGTCCACAGCGTTGCTCGATGCTGGGCTGCTGCTGCCGCAATCAGCGCATCGCCGATTTTCAGGCCGTGATTTCCGGCATATCGACGCAAAAATTCACCCGCCAGTCGTCCGGTCGTCTCATCGGCCGGCACGCACTTCATTCCCCTGAACAGGGCGATTAATGCCGGCTGCTCGTGCTGCCGAACTCCCCACCAAAGCTCGGCCAACGTGACGGGCGAACAGAGGACGGTGTGACGCGACCCGCTCAACTGCGTCCACTTCTCCAGAAGAGCCACGTCCCTGGCGCGCGATACATCGATCAGAATGTCCGAATCGACAAGGACATTCACTTTTTGCCCCGTTCTTTCAGGCGTTCAAGACGGTCGTCGTCGCGCAGTTGGCGCACGTATTGCTCCGTCTCGGGAAGATCGTCACGATCTTTCCAGATGCCCACCCACGCCATCATGGCCTTGCGACGCTTCTCCTTGTCGGCCGGGTACCGGTCACGCACCGCCCGCCGCACAAGGTCGGATACAGTGGTCCCCTCCCGTCGAGCTTCGGAGTGGAGTGTCTTCCAAAGATTCTCTTCGAGATAGAGCTGCGTTCTTCGCACGATGTATAGTATACATCGTGGTAACCCAGCTTCTTCAGGCGTCTCAGATTGGTAAGAACGAAGTCCTCCGGCTCCCCCAGCCACAGGTAAACCCATTTTGAAACCCGTTAAAAGAAACCGCGAAGGCGTCAAGAAAACGAAGCGCAAAGTCCAGGCAAAGTGGAAAGCCATCCGCCGCGGGCACGCTCCGGCGCCCGAAGGAGCATCGCAACCGCGCGCCGAAAGACGTGGGCGCCCGAGAGCCGCTCGCAAATCCAATACTGCTTCCCGGCCCTCTCCTTACGCGGGCAATGATCGCCGGCCTGCCCGACGCGAGACCCCGCTCACGGGCATAGACGAGGACCTGAAACGAACCTCTGAGTCTTTTGCGGCGGAGCCGCGTCTGCCTGGACGGCAAGTCCCGGCGAATCCGCGTGTCGCGCTGCGCGAAGCAGTTCCGCCGAAGGCGGGTCTGGCCGCAACGCAGGTGATTGCTATCGTTGGCCGCCCCAACGTCGGCAAATCCACCCTCTTCAATCGCCTCACGGGCTCCCGCCGCTCCATCGTCGGCGACGAGCCCGGCATCACCCGCGACCGCATTTACGGCGAAGTCAGCTGGCAGGGCCGCACCGCCCGCCTCATCGACACCGGCGGCATCGTCCCCGACGATGAAGCCCTCATCCCCGCCGAAATCTTCCGCCAGGCCCGCTTCGCGCTCTATGAGGCCGACGTCATCATCATGGTCGTCGACGGCCGCACCGAGCTCGCCGCTCCCGACCTCGATCTTGCCCGCCTCCTCCAGCGCACCGGCAAGCCGCTCTTCCTCGCCGTCAACAAAATCGACAAAGAAAGCATGGAAGCCGCCGCGGAAAACTTCCGCAAGCTCGGCATCCGCAACGTCGTTCCCATCTCCTCCGAACACGGGAACAACATCGGCGACCTCCTCGACGAAGTCTTCGCCGCGTTACCGGAAGCCGAGGTGTCCGAAAGCACATCCCCCGCCGAAAGTCACGAAGCCAGCCCAGCAACTGAACGCGCCGAAGAGCCTGCCCTGAGCGAGCCAGAGGCGAGTCGAACGGGCGCCGACGCCTGGTCGGCCAGTCCCCACAGAACCCATGGAGAATTCGAGCAGCACGAAACCCGAGTCGCCATCATCGGTCGCCCCAACGTCGGCAAATCCACGCTGCTGAACGCGCTCACCGGCTCAGCCCGCGCCATCGTCTCGCCCATCGCCGGAACCACCCGCGACGCCGTCGACGAATTAATCGACTACAAAGGCCAGGACCTCCGCATCGTCGACACCGCCGGCATCCGTCGCAAAGGCAAAACCCACCTCATGGCCGAGAAGCTCTCCGTCATCATGGCGCGCCGCCATCTCGAAGCCGCCGACGTCGCCCTCCTCATCATCGACGCCACCGAAGGCGTCACCGCCTCCGACGCCACCATCGGCGGCTACGCGCACGAGAGCGGACGCAGTGTCATCATCGTCGTCAATAAGTGGGATCTCGTGACCGCCGCTCGAACAGACGGCAAGCCCCCCGCCGACCGCGCCATCTTCGAGCGCCAGCTCCGCTCGGTCCTCAAATATCTCAGCTACGCACCGGTCCTCTTCATCTCCGCCACCGAAGGCCGCAACGTCCCTCGCGTTCTCGACGCCATCCTCCGTGTCGCCGCCGAGCGCCGCAAGCGCGTCTCCACCGGCCAGATGAATCGCTTCCTCGACAAAATAGATTTCCAGCGCGCCAGCGTTCCCATCTCCAAGCGCGTCCGCATCTACTACATGACCCAGGCCGCCGTCGCCCCTCCCACCTTCGTCCTGTTCACCGATCGCGACGTCAAACTCCACTTCTCCTTCGAGCGTTTTCTTGAAAATCAAATCCGCGCCGCCTTCGGCTTCGAAGGCTCTCCCATCTGGTTCAAGGTCCGCGCCCGCAACGAAGCCCCTTCTCGAAAATAAATCGCACGCTCGTGCCGTCCACGCCTCAAAATCTGGCAACGTCATCTCCACCCAGGCATCGAACCATATATAAGGCGGAAACGCTGCAATCCGAAGAAGGAGGATGGATGTCCACAGCAGTTCGGACGAAACCAACTGAATCGGCACGAAAGCGAAATGTCTTTGCCGGCGTCTTCACAAGTCGGCAAACCCGCGGGAGAGTCACTCGAGCCGAGTTACCGCTCTCGGAGCCTCTGCTCGAATACACCAGCCCCTCTGGAGGAAACCTCAAATGGTGCGGCCTCTATTTCGGAGGCGAATCGAGAGCGGGCGCTTAAGCTTTCACGGTTGAACGGATTCCGCATCGCCAGCGGTCATGGCTACACGCCGATCTCTCAGCAGATTGGCCCTGCCGTAGAACCGAGCCCCGATGCACCAACCGCGGAAGCAGCAGAAAGGCCGGAAGAGATTGTCCGGCTGACGAAATACTGACCCGGGCGGCTTAAACCCGAGCCAAAATCGAGCGGGCTGTTCGTATTCGGACAGCCCGCTTTTGTTTCCCGCCCACCCCAGGCCGGTGCCATGCAGTACCGTTGCATCTCCCGCATTTTCTGAAGCGCACAATCCCTCTGCCGAATCCAATCAACCGAATATCCAGGAAAGAGACTTTTGCTGGCAGATCACTCGAGTCCTTCCTATATTCTTAGTGTCTCTCGTTTGTACTCATTTGGTTCCGCTGAAAGTTGCCCGAGGTCCCGCCGTGAAAATGGCTCCGAACGTCTCCGTTGTGAACATGAACCCTGAGCAGATCGCAAACAGCCGAGGCAAAAACCGCTCCCTTCTTCCCCTCCTCGCGCTGCCACTACTCCTCACTGCAGCCGCAGGCTGCAACAAGGCTCAGCCGCAGCAGCCGGCCGGCGCTGGCATGCAGGCCATGCCCGTCCAGACCCTCACCGTAGCCGCAACCCCCGTCCCGCAATCGGACGAATACGTTGCCACCATCAAGTCGCGCCGCTCCGCCACCATCAATCCTCAGGTCGACGGCAACATCACCAGCATTCGCGTCCACTCCGGCGAACACGTCACTCCAGGACAGCTTCTCATCGAGATCGATCCCGCGAAGCAGCAGGCCACCCTCGCCTCACAAGCGGCGACCGAGCAGCAAAAACTCGCCGTCTACCAGTACAATCAGCTTCAGGTGGAGCGCCAGCGCAAGCTCTTCGCCGCCGGCATCATCAGCAAAGACGCCCTCGACCAGGCCGAGCAGGCCTACGCGAACTCCAAAGCCGACTACGGATCGTCCACCGCCTCTCGTCAGGAGCAGGAAAAGCAGCTCGGCTACTACCGCATCGCCGCTCCCTTCGACGGCATCGTCGGCGACATCCCCGTCCACGTCGGTGACTACGTCACGCCTTCCACGATGCTCACCACAGTCGACGAGAACAAAGATCTTGAAGCCTACATTTACATTCCAACGGAGCGCGCTGCCCAGGTGCGCAAAGGCCTCGGCGTTGAAATTCTCGACAACACCGGCAAGCCGGTCGAGAACACCTCCATCGACTTCGTCTCTCCGCAGGTCGACGACCAGCTCCAGGGAATCCTTGTCAAGGCGCCCGTGCATTCCTCGCTGCTGCGCAACGAGCAGCTCGTGAAAGCCCTCGTCATCTGGGGCATGACTCCCAAGCCCGTCGTTCCCGTGCTCGCCGTCACCCGCCTCGGCGGCCAGGCCTTCGTCTTCGTTGCCCAGAGCGCCGGCCCAGGCAAATTCATTGCTCACCAGCAGGCCATCTCCCTGGGTGACACAGTGGGCAATAACTACGCCGTACTTGCCGGACTCAACAATGGCGACAAAGTCATCGTATCCGGCACACAGTTCCTCATGGATGGCGCGCCCGTCATCCCTCTGCCCCCTCGTCCGCCGGGCCCCGCGGCGGGAACCGCTCCACCCGCGGCCGGCTTCTGAACCCTATGCGAGACCAGAGATTCACCTGCGAGGCCCTCCTTGGTTGATTTCTTCATTCACCGCCCGGTTTTCGCCACCGTCTGCGCGCTGCTGATCATCCTCGCCGGCGCAGTCGTCATTCCGTCGCTGCCCATCTCTCTTTACCCGCAGCTCGCGCCCCCGCAGGTCACCGTCGGCACCGCGTACATCGGCGCTAATTCCAGCCAGGTCGAGTCCGCCGTCACCATCCCTCTCGAGGAAGCCATCAACGGCGTCCCGGGCATGCGCTACATCCAGTCCACCAGCGCCAACGACGGCTCCAGCGCCATCACCACCACCTTCGATACGGGCTACAACCTCGACATCGCCGCCGTCGACGTGCAGAACCGCGTCTCCTCCGCCACCGGCCTGCTCCCTGCCGAAGTCAACCAGAGCGGCATCACCGTCAGCAAGGCCAACAGCAATTTCGTCTTCGGCGCGGGCATCTACGCGGAGCACGGCGAGTACAGCAATCTCTTCATCAGCAATTACCTCGACGTCTACATTAAGGATGCCCTCAAGCGCGTCAAAGGCGTCGGCGACGTGGTCGTCTTCGGCACCGGCAAATATGCCATGCGCATCTGGCTCGATCCGGTGAAGCTCGCGGCCCGCCAGCTCACCGCTTCCGACGTCGTCAGCGCCCTCCAGGAACAGAACGTCGAAGTTCCCTCCGGTCAGCTCGGAGCGCCGCCTTCCGACGATAAGCAAGCCTTCGAGATCACCGTCAACGTCGTCGGGCGCCTCAGCACTCCGGAACAGTTCGCCGACATCGTCGTCAAAAATACCCCCCAGGGTATTGTCCAGATCAAAGACGTTGGCCGCGCCGAACTCGGTGCGGAAACCTACGCCAGCTCCCTGCACTTCAACGGCATTCCCGCTGTCGGCTTCGGCGTTCAGCAGCTCTCGAACGCCAACGCCCTCCAGGTCGATCGCGATGCCAAAGCTGAGCTGGCAACTCTTGCCAGGTCTTTCCCGCCCGGCATGAAGTACGTCATCGCCTTTGACTCCACCACCGTTGTCGGCTCCTCCATCCGCGAGGTCATCAAGACCCTCACTGAGGCCATCGTCATCGTCATCCTGGTCATCTTCTTCTTCCTCCAGGACTGGCGCGCGACTCTCATCCCCGCCGTCACCATCCCCGTTTCCCTCATCGGAACCTTCGCCTTCATCAGCGCCTTCGGGTTCTCCATCAACACCCTCACTCTCTTCGGTATCACCCTGGCTACCGGCCTCGTCGTCGACGACGCCATCGTCGTCATTGAAAACGTCCAGCGCCACATCCAGGAAGGCGACAACGAGCCGCACCACGCCACCTCCGCCGCCATGGGCGAAGTCACCAGCGCCGTCATCGCCACTTCTCTCGTCCTCATCGCCGTCTTTGTCCCCGTCTCCTTCTTCCCCGGCACCACCGGCATTCTTTACCGTCAGTTCTCGCTCACGATCGCATTCTCGATCGCCATCTCGGCGTTCAACGCGCTAACGCTCTCACCCGCTCTCGCCGCCATCCTGCTGCGCCGCGAAGAAAGCAAGCACGGTATTCTCCACGCTGTCGAACGCAGCATTAAAGCCCTCGGCTCCGGCTACGCGCGCGCCATCCACGGCGTCCTCCGCCTTCGCTGGATCATGCTCCTTCTGTTCGTCGCAGGCCTCGGCGCCGCCGCCTGGGAATACCAACACGTTCCCACCGCCTTCGTTCCCCAGGAAGACCAGGGCTACATCATGATCCTGGTCCAGGCCCCCCAGGGCGCCTCCCTCGCCTATACCAGCAACATCGAGGAAGAAGTGAGCGCCGTCCTTCTCCAGAACAAAGACATTCTCGGCTCCTTCGCTGTCGGGGGCTTCAGCTTTTCAGGCAACGCGCCCAACTACGGCCTCATCTTTTCCGCGCTTACCGACTATGACAAGCGCCGCGGCCAAGGCCACACCGCCGCCGACATCGTCAACGGCCTGCGCATGAAGCTCTTCATGATCCCTGGCGCGCTCATCGTTCCCCTCGAACCACCCGCCATCCAGGGTATCGGCAGCTTCGGCGGCTTCCAGTTCGAACTCCAGGACCTCGGCCGCAACACCCTCCCCGACCTCGATCGCACTGCGCACTTGATCGTCGCCCGCGCAAGCCAGCGCAAAGACCTCACCGGCCTCTTCACCAGCTTCACCTCCAACGATCCCCAGGTCCTCGTCCGCATCGACCGCGAAAAAGCCAAGGCCCTCGGCGTTCCCTTCAGCCAAATCTCCGACGCCCTCCAGGTCTATATGGGCTCCGAGTATGTCAATAACTTCGACTTCAACAACCGCAGCTATCGCGTCTACGTCCAGGCAGACCAGCAATTCCGCCAGGATGCCGCAGCCATCCGCCAGTACTACGTACGCTCCTCCACCAACCAGATGATCCCCCTCGACAACCTCGTCACCATCGAGAACACCTCAGGCCCCCAGGTCATCAGCCACTACAACCTCTTCCGCTCCGCTGAAATCGATGGCTCCGCTGCGCCCGGCTTCAGCACCAGCGAAGGCCTCCAGGCCATGCAACAGGTCGCCCAGCAGAACATGATGCAGGGCATGGCGTATCAGTGGACCGGCCTCGCCCTCGAAGAACTCGAGTCGGCCGGCAAAGCCGTCATCATCTTCGGCCTCGGCATCCTCGTCGTCTATCTCACCCTCGCCGCGCTCTATGAAAGCTTCGCGCTGCCCTTCATCATCCTGCTCGCCGTCCCCATGGCTGTTCTCGGCGCGTTGCTCGCGCAATCCCTGCGCGGCTTCCCCGACGACATCTACTGCCAGATCGGCCTGGTCATGCTCATCGGTCTCGCCGCTAAGAATTCAATCCTCATCGTCGAGTTCGCCGAGCAGCTCCGCCGCAAAGGCAGCTCCATCGTCGACGCGGCTATTGAAGCCGCCGAGCTCCGCCTCCGCCCCATCCTCATGACCTCCTTCGCCTTTATCCTTGGCGTGATTCCCCTCGCCATCGCCACCGGAGCGGGCGCCACCGGCCGCCGCTCGGTAGGCACGACGATCATCGGCGGCATGCTGTTCTCCACCGTCTTGAACCTTTTCTTTATTCCTGTGTTGTATGTCATCCTGCAGACGCTGCTTGGAGCCTTCAGCGGCAAAGGCACATCACGCCGCCCCTCGCAGCGCGTCGACTCCGCCGACCTATACCAAAAGGAAGCCGTGGGAACCAGCCAGCCGTGATGCACGCGCAATAGGCTATCCCGGATCTGCTGCCCAGTTTTTCCAGGACAGATCCTCCACTCTGGCGAATTCTTTTTCATTCGCCGTCACCAGCGTAGCTCTGTGCCTTAGCGCCTGGGCTGCGATCAGCAGGTCATAAGAACCAATAGGAGTTCCCGCCCTTTCCAAAGCGAGCCGGATCTCCGCCGCTGTCACCGCATCCTCTTCCTCGAGCGGAACCACGTTAACGTTACCGGCGAGAAACGTGCGGACCAGCTCGGCGTTTTCCGCGAATCTTGAACTTCGCCCAACACCGTACCAAAGCTCGAAAAGGACAACCGTCGAAATCGAGATTGTGCCTCCGCGTGAATTCGCGCGCCGGAGCCGGTCCCGAACCGCCCCCGGTCTGTTTCTCAGGATTGCGACCACCGCACTAGTATCCAGAAAGTAATTCACTCGAACAGATCCTCTGCTTCAGGCAGCGGAGGCTGATTGCGTCCCTCTTCCATGAACGGAACTCCGGCGAACCGGTCCATCTCGGCAAACCAGGAATCTACATCGGAGATGATCGGCTCCAACAGGACCCCGTTCTTGACCCGGCGCACTCGTACGCTTCTGCCAGGAAGACGAAATTCCTTCGGCAGTCGAACCGCCTGGCTCCGTCCGTGCATGAAAATGCGCGCTATTCCTGTGGCCGCCATTGCATCACCTCATCGGTGAGTATACACCATTGATGTATACCATTCGCCCCCCTGAGGGCCATCGCGCCTTCAACGCACGCCGCCGTGGGGAACTCATCAGCCGTGACCTGCGTATAGCTCCCCAGGAGGCAGCTATGATTCGTGTGCTCATCGCCGGCGTCGCAGCGCTAACCCTCTTCTCCGGCATCATTGCTGTTCAGGTTGTCACATGCGTTGTGCCGAAAGTCGTCGGCACCGTCGTTCCCGCAGTCGTGCAGACTGTCGTCCCCATCGTGGTCCGCACCGTAACGCAAGCCACCGGATGTACCGCGGACTGACCCTCGGCGCTCAAACGTTGCAGCTGACGTTCGAACGACGCGGCCTGAAATAAGGTCCTTTCACCCCCCCCCGGCTTTTGGAAAAATTGTGGGTTCTATGAGCACGCGAGGGAAGATGATAGCTCACGGTAGGCATCGGTGCTGCTGAAGCGTTAAGGCCACCTTTTCTGCAGTCTCGACCGCATCTACGCCTGCAATTAAACGGCGCGGCGGTTTATCCTGACTTGAAATCGTAATCAATGCCTGTGCCAGTTTGGCCGGATCCCCTGACTGCTGACCGTTGTAGCCTTTCCAAAACTCCATTTGCTTTGCTCTGCGCTCGTCGTAGTCCTCAATGGTCGGCTCTGCGAAATTGGTTGATTCCTGCGTGAGAAGCTCAGTGCGAAAGAAACCCGGATTGACAGTGATCGTATCGATGCCAAACGGTTCCACTTCGGCTTGCAGCGACTGCATCCAGCCCTCGAGGCCGAACTTCGATGCCGCGTAGGCGGTACCGAATTCAAAGCCAGTCAGGCCCGCGGTTGAAGAGATCGTAATTATCAGGCCCGAATGCTGCTTACGCATGACCGGCAGTACGGCGCGGGTGACATTCATGGGGCCGATAAGGCTGGTTGTTATTGCCGCTCCATCTGCTCCGGTGTCAGTTCCTCAAAAAAGCCAGCATAAAAGTTTGCGGCATTGTTGACCAGCACATCTATACGGCCAAACTTCTCCACGGCCGCTTTAGCGGCGGATTCAGCGTCAGTGGTTTTGGTAATGTCAAGCTTCACAACTAACAGATTGCTGGATTTTCCCAAAGCTTCGGCTACCTTGTCAGTGTTGCGGCCGGTGGCGACTACTTTATAGCCTGCCTCCAGCGCCGCCTTGGCAATATCCACTCCCATGCCGCGCCCGGCACCCGTGATGAACCAAACTTTGCTCATGTTCTCTTCCCTTGCCTAGTGATCGTCTGCCTTTGCAACCGTGATGGGTGGCCGGCCCGTCACTCATGATAGATATCAGAATGGATTGATCGCTACCGGCAACCGGCTACAGGCTACGGCCTTGCCTTCTACCGCCGCTGAAAATCCGGCGACCCCAACAAAAGTCCGCCCAGCAAAGCCGCCTGCTGATCCCCCGGCGGAGGCAGCGGCGCCACCGACTGCAACAGCTGCCCAAAATCCCGCGGCCGCACAAAGTTCACCGGCTTCGGCATTTGCGGCCGCTGCCCATTTCCCGTCGCCGCCCCCTGCTGTTGCGCAAGCTGCGTCAGCACCACGCTCCGCGTCCGATCCGACACCGCTCCGTCCAGCAGCAGCTCCTCGAGTTTCGCCTCTTTCGTATCCCCCGTCACACCCGGTTGCCCGTCGATCCCCATCAGCTTGTCCCAGCCCATCACCGTTCCCGCATTGTTATCAGCGAGCGCCAGGCTAAAGTTCATCCGGTCCAGCAGCTCTCCGCTGTTCAACCACGCATCCGCCATCCATGAGTAGCCATTCGGCGTCTGGCATCCGTAGAGCGGCATCCCCAGCTGCCCCATCGCCTCTACCAGCGCCGCCGGATGCACCACCTCCCCGCCCGTCGCCCGCACCGCAGAAATCACATACTCCTCTGGCGTCTTCACCTTCGCTCGATACGCATCCTGCGACCAGAACTCCGGCGACTGCAGCATCGTCCGCAGCACCTCGCGAATATCTCCGCCCGTCTTCACCCACGTCGCCGCCATCGCATCCACCAGCGCCGGCGGCGGAGTGTCGCTGACAAACCTCTGCGCAATCTGGAGCGAAACATGGTGCGCCGTCACCGGGCTCACCGCCAGCATATGCAGCATCACCAATCCCTCGTGCTCGCCACCATCCTGGATCCGATACCCCAGCACCACCTTCTGTCCCGGCTCGTGCCGCCGTGGGTTGAACAGGAACTCACCGCCCTGCTCGCCGTGATCGATCCCCCACCCGGTGAAGATCTTCGCCATCTCCGTCACGTCGCGCTGCGTGTATCCGCCATCTACGCCCAGCGTGTGCAGCTCCATCAGCTCGCGCGCGTAGTTCTCATTCAGCCCCAGTGGCCGCTGTTTCCCATTCGGCCCCGCAGGCGTCATCATCGCCCGCCACGCCGCAAACGAATGCGGCCCCACGCTCTCCGACTGATCCAGATAAAACAACATCGCCGGACTGTGCGCCGTCGCGTCCAGCAAATCTTCGAATTTACCCATGGCATGCGGACGGATTACTCTGTCCTGATAATCCGCCAGATACCAAGGCGCAAACTCGCCTTTCTTCAAGTAAACGTTGAAGTGGTTCAGCCAGAAGTCGGTCATCACCGCTTCCAGCTGGCGCTCGCTGTACACATCGCGCAGCAACCGCGTTACCAGAACCTCGCCGCCCACCACCAGCTGCGGACTGATCAGCGCAAACACCGTCTCCTTCTGCTCCGGAGTCAGATCGGCAAACAGCGCCACGCGATCCGGCTTGCTTAAATGCTGGAGAAAATCGCGAAACTCCAGGGGCCGCATCTCGATCAGCTTCTTCACCCGCTGATCCGCCGGCAGATTCACCACATTCGTCGCATCGAGATCGGCGTACAACTTGTTTTCCTGCTCCTGAATCGACGGAGCCGCCGGCGCAGCAGCGGCCATCGATATCATGTCGGGAGCCGGGGCCCCCGACGCGTCCGCAGTTGACGCGGTGGGGTGGGGCGGCGGAGGCGGACCTATATCCCCACCCTGCACCCCGGAACTCGCCGTCATCGAATTCGACTGCGCACTGCTCCCGGCCCCCTCGGCCCACGGCCCAGCGCCCTGTTGTGCCTGAGCTTCCATCCCACCCTGGGAGATCAGCCCTCCCGTTTGCAAGGGAGGAGCAGTGGCCCCCGGCGCTGCCGCATTCTGTTGCCTGTTGCCTGTTGCCTGTTCCCTGTTTTCCGCCTGCTTCTGCTGGCGCTCTTTTAGAAGCGCAATCTGGTCGTTATAGATCGCTTTCTCCACCGGATTCCACGGAATCCCGCGCTTGCCCTGCTCTGCCTGCCGGATCATCGCATTCGAAGGAAACCGCTCCACCAGCTCGTGCTGGCTCAGCCGCATCGCGGGATACGCCGCCAGCCGCGCCTCCAGCGCCGAGTCGTCAATCGTCTCAGGATTCAGCTGCCCGTCGATCCACTTATCCAGCCCCACAGCTTCGACCGCCGCCACATCCCCAGGCCGCGGCCCAAATGTGAGCCGGTTCAGCGCATGCAACGTACGCTGGTCGGGCGTCAGCGGCGAAGAGCTCTCCGCCGTCGGTTGCTGCTTTTTCTTTTTGTGGCCCCAGGCAAACGCCTCGCCCGGCGGTATCACCAACAGAGCGACAAGAAACGCGGCGAGAGAATGCTGAATTCCAGAAGCAAAACCCGTGGGCATAGAGGCAGATCCTCAGGGACAGTCTGTCCTCTCCCAGCTAACCCGCGCAACCCCCCAAAAGTCGCGCTCGTCGAAGTACATCTGGCTAGACGCTTCCCGCCAATCGTCCTTCGCTAATAGTTTTTCGCTAACAGCTTTTACTATTCCCTATTCCCTATTCCCTGTTCCCTATTGCCTACTCCCTGCTTTTATTGCTCCCGCAGCAATATCATCGGATCAACCCCCAGCGCCTTCTGCGCCGGTATCCACGCCGCAAACAGCCCCAGCAACAGCATCGCCAGAACCACCCCGCCCAGCACCACCGGATCCTTCGGCGTAGCCTGGTAAACGATAAACGACAGCACCTTCGACGCCAGCAAGCCCAGCACAATCCCCGCCACCGATCCCGCCCCGAGAAGCACGAACGCCCGTCCCAGCGCAGCCCGCAGCACTTCCTTCTGCCGCGCACCCAGCGCCACGCGAATCCCCAGTTCCCGCATCCGCTTGCTCACCACATACGACGCCATCCCGAAGATCCCCGTCACCGCCAGCATCCCACCCAGCAGCCCGAGAACGCCCAGGGCCACGCTCGCCACCCGCGCCGCAAACAGCGCCGAATCCAGTTCGCGATTCCATGTACTGATATTGAATGGCAACCCCGCATCCAGCCCGTGCAGCGTGCGTTCGAGCGCCGCCGTAATCTCCTCGGGCTCGCGGTACGACCGCACCACCAGATACGTGCCGGTCGCCTGATGCTGCTGGAATGAATAAAACATCGCTGGCTGCTGATCTTCCGTCAGCGTCCTGTACCTGCCATCCTCTACTACCCCCACCACCTCCGCCCGATTCCCGCCCCAGAACTTAAAGTACCCGCCAATGGCCTTATCCACCGAACCGAACACCTTGCGCGCAAACTCCCGATTCACCACCGCAACCACCGGCGTCTTGTCATCGTCGCCGTGCTTTTCGTCGTGCCAGCTGATGTCCCTCCCCGCCAGCATGGTCGTTCCCGCCGCCTTAAAATAACCCGGCGAAACGTTGTAGTTCATCGCGTCCGCAATCCCGTTCGTCGGCCGAAAATCCGTGGCCGCATCTGGAAAAACAAAAGAGTCGCCGCCGCCCAGTCCCAGCGGTATGTGATCCACGTATCCCACCGCCGTCACCCCCGGAATCGCGCCCACCGCATCCAGCATCCGCCGCTGCATCTCCGGCGTCTTGTCGCCCGTGTAGCCCGCCATCTGCAGATCGGTCTCCACCAGCATTGTGTGCTCCGGCCGGAAGCCGAAGTTGCTGTGCAGTGACCGTATCAACCCTCGCACCGCCACCAGCGACGACGTCACCAGCACCGCGCAAATCGCGATCTGCCCGGCCAGCAGCAGATCGCGCAGCGTAAACCGGCGCATGCCGCCCACCGTCCCCCCCGCGCGGATCGTCTGCCACGGATCGGCCTTCATTACCTGTCGCACCGGCACGATCCCAAACAGCAGCCCGCTCACCATCGCCAGCGCGAACGCCACCACATACGTCCACACATCCGGATTCACCGGCACATTAATCGGAATGTTCGGCACCGGCTGCCACGCGCTCAGCCACCGCAGGATGCCGATTCCCCCCAGTAATCCCACCACTCCTCCGGCCAACGAAACCAGAATCGCCTCTGTCAGCAGCTGCCGCAGAATAAGTCCCCTCCGCGACCCCAGCGCCATACGCAACGCGATTTCCTTCGAGCGATCCGCCGCCCGCGCAGCAAATAAACTCCCCAGGTTCGCGCATGCCGCCAGCAGAATCAGCCCGGCCAGCAACATCATCCCCGCCATAAACGCACGCGCCGGCCCGCCCAGCATATCGCCCACCAGCCCCGGACGCGCCATTGTGAATTTCACCCCATCGTCGTCGCCTGGATAGGTCTTCGCCAGCCACGCGCCAATCGAATTCAGGTCCGCCGCGGCCTGCGCCGGCGTCACTCCCGCCTTCAGCCGCCCCACCACCCACATCGAGTGGTTGCCGCGCCACTTCAGCTCGTCGCCCTCAACCTGCTGCTGGTCAACGATCGGGTACCACATCGCCGGCGCAAAGAACAGCTCCGTCCCCCGGAATTCCGGCGGCGCTACACCAATAATCGTGAACGGATGTTTGTTAACCTGGATCACCCGCCCCACCGCCGCCCGATCGCCCTGAAAGTGACTCTGCCAGTATGCGTAACTCAGCACAACAAACGGCGCGCTGTTGTATCCACGCTCGTCGGAAGCATGAAAGAAGCGGCCCACATACGGCTGAATGCCCAGCGCATCGAAGTAATTTCCAGTCGCCTCATACGGCCACGCCGTTGAAGGATTGCCGCCGGTATCGACGCCCACCGAACCGATGATGTTAAAGCCAATCAGGCTCTCGAAGCTCCGGTTCCGGTCGCGCAAATCCAGATAATCCAGATACGACTGCGACGGATACTGGAACCGCTGCACCATATACAGGTTCTGCGGATGCGGCACATTCAGCGGCCGCAGCACCAGCGCGTTCAGCACGCTGAACACCACCGCGTTCGCCCCAATGCCCAGCGCCAGCGTCAACACCGCCGTCACCGCAAACCCTGGCGACTTCTTCAACTGCCTGATTGCGTATTTCACGTCTGCGAACATCCGTTCCTCCGCGTCCTGTTACGCACTACGCTCCACCGCCGCCGTCCGTTCCCGCGTCTCTCTTTTATGTGCCCGCGAACGAAATCGGTGCCCGCTCTGGTCCCGCTAATAGTTTTTTCGCTGACAGATTTTCGCTAATGGGTTTCGCTAACAGCTTCTTGCTAAAAGCTTCTTGCTAACAGCTTCTTGCTAACAGCTTCTTGCTAACAGCTTTTCGCTAAAAGCTTTTCGCTAAAAGGTGTTTGCTAAAAGGTGTTTGCTAAAAGGTGTTCGCTAAAAGGTGTTCGCTAAAAGGTGTTCGCTAAAAGGTGTTCGCTAAAAGGTGTTCGCTAAAAGGTGTTCGCTAAAAGGTGTTCGCTAAAAGGTGTCTTGCGAATCTGTTCTTGCCTGTTCCCTGTTCCCTGTTCCCTGTTCCCTGTTCCCTGTTCCCTGTTCCCTGTTGCCTGTTTCCTGCCTTCACTCGTCCCTCAGCGCCTCCATAGGATCCACCCCCGCCGCGCGCTGCGCCGGAATCCAGCTCGACACCAGCGCTATCACCCCGATCGACACCACGATCCCTCCAAACACCATCGGATCGTAGGGATGCACCCCGTACAACAAGCTGGCGATGCCCTGCGCTATAAGTACTGCCATACTTACCCCCACCGCTGTGCCAATGCCCGTCAAAACCCCCGCCCGCCGCAGGATCATCCCCAGCACATCCTCGCGACGTGCACCCATCGCCAGCCGCACACCAATCTCCCGCCGCCGCTCCTCCACCAGGTTCGCCATCACCCCATAGATTCCGATCGCCGCCAACAGCAGCGCGATCGCCGCATCCACGCCCATCATCGCCGCCGCATACATCAGCCCCGTCGTCTGCTCCCGAATGTTGGTATCATACGTCTCCATCGTGTCCAGCGGCAGCGTGGGATCGATCGCCGCCAGCGTCTTCCTCACCACCGGCGCCAGGGCCAGCGGATTCCCCTCTGTCGCCACAACGTAATTTGTGCTTGACGGCGGCACCTGTAGCGCATCGATGTACATCGCCGGCTGCGGCGTCTGATCCACCCACTCGTACGCCGCGTCCTCACTGACCCCCACAATCCTCATCCACGGTTCGTGGCTGTTGCTCGACGCGTTCATCTGGATGCGATGCCCCAGAGGGCTCTCTCCGGGAAAATATCGCTCCGCAAATTTCCGGCTTACCACCACCACCGGATCGGTCGTCGCTCCATCGCCGTCGCCGAAATTCCGTCCTGCCACTATCCCGATTCGAAATGCCGCAAAGTATCCCGGACTAACCGCCAGGCGCACTGCGCTGTCGAACTTTCCCGGAGGCAGTGCCCTGTTCTCGATCCGGAAATCGTCCGTCCACCCTCCATCGCCGTAGGGAAACATCGTGGTCGTCGCGGCCTGCTTTACTCCCGGCAACGCCTGCAGATTCTCGAGGCTCCCCTTGTACCAGGCCACCTGCTTCACTGCATCGCCATAGCGCACCGGGGGCAGCGTCACATGAAACGTCAGTACCTGCTTTGGCTGATAGATATTCGCAAACTGCAACGTCGACCACATGCCTTTGCACATCAGCGCCGACCCGATCACCAGCGCCACCGCCAACGCAATCTGCGCTGTCGCAAAGAAATTCCTCAGCCTGTGACTTTTGCTCCCGCCCGTCTCCGTTCGCGATCCGGACTTCAGCTGTTCAACCAGACTCACCCGCATCGCTTCCAGCGCCGGCGCCAGCCCCGACACGATCCCCGCGCCCACCGCCAGCACCAGCGAGAAAACCAGCGCCCGCGCGTCCAGATGAATCGTGTACCAGCCCGCAACCCAGCGCGCTACCCGGGGAGGCATGTAACTCAGGATCAGGTGCAGATCCAGCCACGCCAGCAGCAGTCCACCCAGCGCTCCGCCCAACGCGAGCATCAGATTCTCCGTCAGCAACTGGCGCAGCAGCAGGTTCCGCGGAGCCCCCAGCGCCGTCCGCATCGCCATCTCCGGCCGCCGTGCAATCCCGCGCGCAAACTGCAGGTTCGCCACATTCGCGCACACAATCAGCAGCACGAACAATGTCGCGCCCAGCATCAACCGCGTGTACAACGGCGTCAGCGCTCCGCTGATGTTATCCAGCAGCGGTTCCACCTCAACCGACCACCCCAGATTGGTCGCCGGATACATCTTCGCCAGGCGCGCCGCAATTCCGCGCAGCTCCGCGTCCGTCGCGCGCGTCGTCACTCCGGGCCGCAGCCGGCCCACCACCATATAACCGTGCGCCGCGCGATCGTTGAGTTGCGCCGGTGTCAGCGCTAACGGCAAGTAAAGATCCACGGACGGCGGATAAACCATCTCCTTCGACATCACTCCCACGATCACGTATTCGCGATCGTCCAGATTGATCCTGCGTCCCAGAACCCCCGGATCCGACGCAAACTGTCTCTGCCAGAAACTGTAACTCAGCACCGCAACCCCGTCGCGCCCCGGCTGGCACTCGTCCGCGCTAAATACCCGCCCCATAAACGCGTCCATCTTCAGCACGTCCCAGAAGTTCGCCGTCGAGCGCGACGCTTCCACATGCGCCGCCTCGCCCGCGCCCGTCAGGCTCATCGAATACCGCTTGAAGGCCGCCAGGCTCTCAAACGAATGGCTCTGGCGCGTCCAGTCCTCGTAATTCGCCGCCGCAACCCATTCGTACTGAAACTTCCCCCGCCCCCGATCTTCCGCCACCGTCATCACCCGATCCAGGTTCGGCACCGCCAGCGGCCGCAGCACAATCGCGTCCATCACGCTGAATACCGCCGCGTTGACCCCAATCCCAATCGCCAGCGTCAGTAACGCCGTCAGCGTAAATCCCGGCGACTTCCGTAACTGCCGCAACGCGTATTTCAAATCGCTGAACATCGTGCGCAACCTTTCCCCGTGCCCAACCATCACTCGCTAACTCGCTGCCTATTCCCTATTCCCTGCTTTTCACTCCACCCTCAACGCCACCACCGGATCCAATCCCGCCGCCCTGCGTGCCGGAATCACCGCCGCCACCACCGCTGCCACTCCCAGCAGCACCGCCGCCGCCGCCAGCATCCCCGGATCCCACGGCTTCACCCCAAACAGCTGCTCCGCGATCAAATACCCCGCTCCGCCCCTCCTCATCGTCTCGGATTCAGCTGGGTTCCAGGCCCCAGGTCAGTGAGGTAAGTGCATCCGCCGCGCCAGTTCCACCAGCAACTACGTACCTCAAAAGAAAATGGTTCCGTTTTCAGGAACCCATCCCCTTGTCCGCAACTGCCGCCCTATGTCCACAATCGAACAGTTGCTGCCAGCTACCAGCACCCGGCTACCGGCTCCTGCCTCCCGGCAACTCGCTCCCAGCTCCAGGGCTCCCAGCTCCCAGCTATTCCCTGTTCCCTGCCGCCTGCTCCAGCAGCGCCCCCACATACCCCGCATTCACCCGCTCACCCGCAAACTGAATCTTCCCCAGCAAATCTGCAAACGCCGCATCCACATCCCCCTGCGCAGGCCGCGCGGCAATTCGCTTCTCCGCATTCCCCGTCCCACCCGGCAGCTTTGCAAACGCCACAATCTCCTCCCAATGCGCCGGCCGGTCAAACGTCACTACGCACGCGGTCGCGTCCATCCTTTTATAAGTCCAGAACGCCCACCCCACATGGTTTGCCTCCAGCGTCTTTCTGAACGCCTCCACCCAAGCATCTTTATTTTCGCCTGACTCGCCCAGCCACACCGGCACATGGTGCTCGTGCCGAAAGTCAAGATACTCCTGAATCACGCTCACATCCGTCTTCGGCGTCCAGTACTTATGAAAGGTAAACATCATGTTAGGATCAAACGCCCCGGTAAATACGCTGAAATTCGTATCCCAGTTAGCCCCGCCCAGAATCAGCACATGGTTCCGATCTACCGACCGAATCCCCTCCGTAATCTTTCCGTACAACGGCACCAGCTCCCGCTTGAACTGCTCCAGATTCGCAAACTGCGGCAGCGGCTCGTTCAGCAGATCGTAGCCCAGCACCGTCGGCTCGTTCCTGTAATGCTGCGCAATCCGCCGCCACACCGCCACCGTCTCCGCCTGCGCCTCCGGGCTCGCATACAGCCACGGATAACCCCAGCTGTCGTCGATATTCGTCCCCGTCTGCCCGCCCGGCGCGCAATGCATGTCGAGGATCACATAGATCCCATCCTTCTTCGCCCACCCCACAAGCTGATCGACAAGCTTGAAACCCTCCGCATCGTCGCTCGTAAAAAACTTCCAGTGCAGCGGCACCCGCACCGAGTTAAACCCCATCCCCTTGATCCGATCCAGATCGGCCTCAGTGATGTAACTTGCCCGCCACTGCTTCCAGAAAGCCTCAGCCTTCGCCGGCCCCAGCAGCTCCTTCGTCAGGTCCTCAATCTCTCGCGGCGACTGCGGCCCCCCGTCGAAGTGGAACATATACCCCTCCACCTCAAACCAGTTCCCCAGATTGATCCCCCGCAAAAGCAGCGGCCGCCCTTCGCCATCGACAAGCTCCTCCCGCTGCGCATGCACAACCCCATGCTTTGGTTGCTGGGCAACGAGAACGGATGTGGAAGCAAGGAGAATAGCAAGACAAAAATCCCGACGTTTTTTCACGCACCCAACTTACTCCGAGCACCGGCTGCCCGCAAGGACACAGCGTCGCGGCTGGTTCAGCGGATCATGCGTGAAGGCACACGCCAAGCAACAGATAACTTTGTCCTGGTGACACTGGCCAAACAACAAAACCTTGAGCTAACAGAGTAGAAGTCCGGTCGATAGCGCAATGACAGCACCCGATGCGAATTCTGCAACAGAGCGCTGCACGCTGAGACGATTGCAGGAATTCACGAACCAGTCAATCCGACCTATGGTGTTCTCCCATCGCTCCGGACCGCAAGTGTGAGCAAAAGTGCACAGTCTCGAAACACGCGTGGAGCATAGTCTGACCGCAACGCGATTACGCAGCCTGGAGAAACTCCTGATGCTCTCCCCGCACGAGAATCCCACCGGCAAGATCCCTCGCTCTGCAGGCGAGGGCTACTTCTTCAATTCCATATCCGCAGCTGCCTTGCGAGATTTCCTTTATGTCGTGGTGCCCATCTACTGTCCGGGCAACGCAGTTCTGTTTCAGGAGCAGCAGCCGCCCACCAGAATGCTCGTCCTTCTGGAGGGCTTCGCGAAACTTTCTGTCAATTCCGGCGATGGCAAGAGGATGATTCTATGGGTCGCCCGGCCTGGCGAGTTACTGGGTCTTTCGTCTGTACTCTCCGGGAGTGCCCATAAGTTTACAGCGGAGACGCTGCAACCCTGCCGGATCGCATCGGTTCCGCGGCGGGACTTTCTCGGCCTTCTCGCACATCATCCAGCCGTTTATCAAAGTCTTGCTCGGGAGTTATGTCTTGAGATGAATCGCGCGTGCGAACAAATGCGCATCGTGGGCCTATCTCAGTCAGTCGGGGTAAGAGTGGCAAGGCTGTTGCTTGATTGGTCCGCCGGTGACCCGATGACCGACTGTGGAACTCGTATCAAAGTAACCCTGACCCACGAAGAGATAGGCGAATGTATCGGAGCTGCCAGGGAGACAGTAAGTCGGGCTATAGGCGAACTTCGGCGACGGTGTCTGATCGACGTTCATGGGTCAAGCGTATTCGTTACCAACCGATTCGCCCTGGAAGCTTATGCCCGTGTGAGGAGCCCCGCCCCACTGCATGCGGCATCAGCCCGAGCCAGTCGCCTCAGCCGTTCGCGAGTGGAGGGCATTCCGTCGGGAAGACTGATGGAAATGCGTTCGCGGGCCAACCACGATTCGAACTGGAGCCGGGAGGGTAACCAGCGATCTGCATTCGTCGATTCGACGAAGCTGCATTTTGCAGCCGGGAAAAAAACGCGATAGCCGGCGGTCTGCAGTCTGATCGACGATAAGGAACCGGTTGCTCCCGGATGACTGTCCGTTTTTCGCGCTAAAGCAAAGCGGGTCGAGAGCACGATGACAGCACCCGATGCGAATTCTGCAACAGACAAATCAGGCGAGAAAGTCGCCCTGGCGGCCATTCGCCCGTCAGAAAGTCCGGCGCCCACCGACAAGTCCTCGCCCATCGCAAAGGCCCGGAATCACAACATCCGTGTTTGTCCAGCCGTCCTCGATGCGGCGGGCAAGGACAGCGCGGCCCTGCTTCAGTCTCTGCACACCGTTCCCACGGGTCTCACCCAGGCGGAGGCTGAAGCGAGAGCGCGCGCCGCGGGCCCAAACGAAGTAGCGCAGGAACACCGGCGCGGCTGGTTGATGGCATTGCACAGGAGTTGCCCCTGCGCGACTTGGTCCCCGGAGACATCATCAACCTGAACGCCGGCGACATGATCCCTGGCGACGTGCGGGTTCTCACTGCGAAGGACTTGTTCGTGAGCCAGGGAACGCTGCAGGAGAGTCCTACCCTGTCGAGAAGTTCCACAATGCGAACCCCGGGGCCTCCAATTCGCCGATCGACCTGAAGAACATTTGCCTCATGGGGACGAGCGTTGAAAGCGGCACGGCAACGGCGGTTGTAGTGGTGACGGGAGTCAACACTTATCTCGGCGCCATGGCCGGCTCAATCACGGAGCAGGCCCCGCCAACCAGCTTCGACCGCGCCTGAGCCGGTTCACATGGCTGATGATCCAGCTCATGGCGGTCATGGTGCCTCTCGTGTTCCTGATCAACGGCTTTACCAAGCACGATTGGAAGAGCGCATTCTTTTTCGCGATGGCTGTGGCCGTAGGTCTCACCCCCGAGATGCTGCCCATGATCGTCTCCGTTTGTCTTTCCAAGGGTGCCATCGCGATGAGCCGGAAAAAAGTGATCGTCAAACGGCTCAACGCTATTCAGAACTTTGGCGGGATGGACATACTGTGTACGGATAAAACAGGAACGCTGACCGAGGATCGGGTCGTGCTGCAGAGGCACTGCAACGTCGCGGGACGAGAAACGGACGAGGTGCTGCTGGATGGTTACATCATCAGCCACTTCCAGACCGGACTCAAGAATCTGCTCGACACGGCGATTCTGAATTCTTCGGATTTCCATCAACAAGCGCTTATCGAAAAGTATAAGAAGCTCGATGAAGTACCATTCGACTTCAGTCGGCGCATGATGTCTGTCATGGTGAAGAATCCTGAAGGCAAAGCCATGTTGCTCACGAAAGGGGCTCCGGAAGAGATATTCCACCAGTGTTCTCAATTCGAGTTAGATGGCAAACTATCGCCCATGGATCCCGCGCTGATGAAAGGGTTGCGGGATGAATACGCGAGCCTCAGCAGCGATGGCTTCCGGGTTCTGGCCGTTGCGGTCAAGGAAATGCCGGGAAAGCAGTCGTGCTCAAAGGAGGACGAACGCGATCTTGTTCTTAAAGGGTATGTCGCGTTTCTCGATCCGCCCAAGGCTACCGCGGGCATCGCAATCCAGGCGTTGCGCAGGCACGGCGTAGGAGTAAAGATCCTCACCGGCGACAACGACCTGATCAGCCGCAAGGTGTGCCGGGACGTGGGACTGGAGCCGGATCCAATGCTGCTGGGCGAGGCCGTGGAGAAGATGTCTGACGCGGAATTGGCAGATGCGGCAGAAAAGACGACGCTATTCGCGCGACGAACTCCTGCTCACAAACAGCGGATCGTGCGGCTTCTCCGCAGCAAGGGACATGTGGTCGGCTTCATGGGAGACGGGATCAACGATGCTCCCGCGTTACATGCCGCGGACATCGGCATCTCCGTGGATACCGCCGTGGACATCGCCAAGGAATCGGCGGACCTGATTCTATTGGAGAAAGACCTCATGGTACTGGAAGGGGGCGTGATCGAAGGCCGAAAAGTCTTCGCGAACATTCTCAAGTACATCCGAATGGGGGCGAGTTCTAACTTCGGAAATATGTTCAGCGTGCTTGGAGCCAGCGCCTTTCTTCCGTTTATTCCAATGGCGCCGATTCAGATATTGACGAATAACATGCTGTATGACTTCTCCCAGGTGCCTATTCCGACGGATGCGGTGGACGAGGAACTGGTAGCTCGGCCACGGCCCTGGGAGGTCGGGGAAATCAAGAGGTTTATTCTCTGCATTGGGCCAATCAGCTCGACCTTCGACTACACCACGTTCTTCGTCATGCTCTATCTGTTCAAATGCTGGGATCCATCCCGCGCCCCGTTGTTTCAGACTGGCTGGTTCGTCGAATCGATCATGACGCAAACACTTATCATTCACATCATTCGCACCAATAAGATTCCCTTCTTTCAGAGCCGCGCAAGCTGGTCACTCACTCTGACAACCATGGCGATCATGGCCGTCGGAGCGTGGCTTCCGTACTCACCACTGGCCTCATCGCTTGGTCTCG
The DNA here is from genome assembly GCA_963831055.1 of uncultured Acidobacteriaceae bacterium. Classification (GTDB taxonomy): domain Bacteria; phylum Acidobacteriota; class Terriglobia; order Terriglobales; family Acidobacteriaceae; genus Palsa-343. The sequence continues at coordinate 156,422 of CAWHOU010000019.1, forward strand.
TACACCTGCCAGGGCTTTACTGGCCTATTCTGCTCGTCACGCTGCTTGCCTACTCTTGCCTTGCACAAACGATCAAAGTGTGGCTGCTGCGGAAGAAATGGATTTGAGCCGGCCACGCAATTTCGTGTTCAGCCGCAAGACAATTCTTCAACGATTGAGCAAAAGTGACCAGCTCTGCGAACACCGGCTCTGCCACACTTAACTCCGGGGTGATTTGGGAAGATACACGGGAGGATGATGGCGCGCTGCTTCATTTGGCATCGAATCGTTAAGCACTACGGCCCGCTGCGGACGGTCAGAAGCATTTGGAGAATGACGCACTCCGTTACTGCTCCAGGTGCAAAGGCGTATTTCCGCGGCTTAGCCTTGCCGCAATCTCGACTCTGATCGTGCGTCGTGAGATCGAATTCCGCATGGGAGCCACACCATGTTGGGACTATGTGGGCGCAAACATTGGCCTGAAGTTTGTCTACAGTCGGGCCCTCCCTGCTCGGCCGCTTGCATTTGAGCACTGCGCATGGCCCTCCACTAAGGGGTCGAATCGATGATGGGGTCAGTTCACGCCCATCGCAAGTAACTCAGGCAGCTTTCACCCCGGAAATCAGAGGGTATTCAAATGAGAAAAAGCAATTCGTTGTCAACCTTGGTCTTCGTTATCGTTGCTGGTCTCGGTGCCGCGCTTGCCTACCTTTCACATCGAACGGCGGGCAACGCGGTCAGCATAGCAATCTTCTGCGCCGCGATTGTGGTTGCGTTCATCATTTCATCCGCCATCCAGATTGCCGATCAATGGAACAAGGCGGTCGTTCTGCGGCTGGGGAAGTTCCGCTCCCTGGAAGGGCCAGGGCTCTTCCTCATCATTCCGCTGATTGAGAATATCGCCTACTGGCTCGACACCCGCGTTCTCACAAGTTCCTTTAAGGCCGAGAAAACGCTGACCAAGGACACGGTTCCTGTGGATGTGGACGCAGTCCTGTTCTGGAAAATTATCGATCCGAAGAAAGCGGCTCTCGACGTGGCCGACTACCAGAGCGCCATCAGCTGGGCATCGCAAACGGCTTTGCGTGATGTGATCGGCAAGACGATGCTTTCTGACATGCTCGAAGGCCGCGACAAGATCAGCAGCGTGCTGCGCGAGATTATCGACGAACGTACCGAGCCATGGGGCATCAACGTGATCTCGGTTGAGGTGAAGGATGTATTGATTCCGCCGGCGCTGGAAAATGCCATGTCCATGCAGGCCCAGGCGGAGAGAGAGCGTCAGGCCCGCGTCATCCTTGGAGATTCGGAACGTCAGGTCGCGGAGAAATTCGCCGAAGCCGCCAAAACCTATACCAACGATCCGGTTGCGCTCCATCTCAGAGCCATGAACATGCTTTACGAAGGCCTGAAGCAGAACTCCACCATCGTCATCGTTCCCAGCTCCGCCATTGAGACGATGCAGCTGGGCGGCCTGGCGGGGATGACCGCGCTGACCATGGGGATTGGCCAGGAAAACGCAAGCAAAGCACAGGCCGCGCGCAACGGTCATAGCGCCGTGCCTGCACCCGAAGAAGAATTGCAGCCCGCATGACCGATCCGGGAACGACTCACACGCATCATGAGGACGGACCGCATCCGAGCGAGGCTCAGAGGGCTCGCCCTTACTGGATGCGGGCACATCGGGACTGGCGATTCTGGGTCGCCGTGTTCTGCATCGCCGCAGCCCTGTTTGTCTACATAACGAGTGTCGACTTATCTCTTGTTCCAGGCCGGCGCCATCACGCGACACTTCCGGTGGGACAGTAACAAGCTCTTCGATTGTCAAGCGGAGACCGGCAGCATCGCCAATGTACGACTTTCCCGAACATAGGACGGGAATCTGGCTGAACTTCCAGCTATTCCCCAATGGAGTATGCATGAAGAAGCTCATCGTTTTCGATCTGGACGGAACACTCGCGAGGAGTAAGTCGTCTCTCGACCAGGAAATGTCGGCGCTGCTGACCGATCTCCTCTTGATCCTCAAAGTGGCAGTGATCTCAGGAGGCGCGTGGCCGCAGTTTGAGAAGCAGTTACTCACTCATCTGCCGCACGACGAACACCTGATGAATCTGTCCATCCTGCCGACTTGTGGGACGCAATTCTTCCGCTACTCAGGCGAGTGGAAAAAGATCTATTCGGAAGACTTCACGGCAGAGGAAAAAGAGAAGATCGTGAGTTCGCTGAAGAAGGCATTCGACGCATCGGGATTCAAGGCCGATAAGGTGTGGGGAGAGGTCATCGAAGACCGGGGAAGCCAGATCACGCTGTCCGCGCTGGGGCAGCAGGCGCCGCTCCCAGAAAAGGAGAAGTGGGACCCGGACTTCGCGAAGAGGAAGAAGGTCAAAGCGATCCTTGACCCCTTACTTCCCGGGTTCTCAGTTCGGCTGGGAGGCGCGACCTCCATTGATGTCACGAAGCCCGGCATCGACAAGGCGTACGGAATTCGCAAGCTGCGCGATATCCTCGGCATTTCGACGAAAGAGATGATCTACATCGGCGATGCTTTGTTCGCAGGCGGGAATGACTATCCGGCCGAACAGGCAGGCGTGATCTCCATTCCCGTGCGCGGCCCCGCGGACACCAAGCGCGTGATCGAAGCCATCCTCGCTTGTTTAGGCGACGATGTCCCGCAGGCTGAGTTGCAGGTGGGTATCCATGAGCTAACCGCATAGTGATCCAACAAGAGGAACGATGATGGCTACCGATTCGATGAAGCCCTTCGGTGAAGGAAGGAAGTCACCCGGTCCGGGAATTGTGACATTGATTTGGATTGTCGTTCTGGTTGTCGTCGTTTTTGCGCTCGCCCATACCATGGTTCATCACCGTTTCCACAGAGGCGGCAGGGCAAACCCGAACGGCACCACTGGACCCTAACAGCGGTAAAAGCTCCTCGACGAGTGACCAATCAGCGTTGCCAAAGTATCTGCGCAGCTTCGAGCGGCACCGATGCGCAGGCATGGTGTGGGATGATGCGTGGCGTGTAGTCGCTTGCAGGACGGCGTCTCGGTGTCTCCGCTAAGTACACCAGGATGCCGTTGGCATTCGCACAGTCCGTACAGGCCGTCATCGCCTCAACAACGGGAGATCCAGCGTGCTCGTCAGGCTCCGCGTAGAGCTCGACCCTCAAATCATCGGGAGCGAGATTGCCGGGAGAAACCTCAACCCGGAAAAAATGCTGCCCGTCGTGCGTCTTCACCTCGACGCCGCCGAACCGCACGGAGCTCCAGTGCTGAGCTATGCTCTTCTGCCACTGGATAATGCTGTTGCCTTGCGCTCCCTCACCGGCTGCGCGATCGCGGTAACCGGATGCGGCGGGCAGATAGTGATCCTCCGCGTATTCACGGATAGCCCGGCTAGCTGAGAATTCCGGAGTAAGCTGCGCCATGCTTTCGCGGATCCGCCCGAGCCACTTCGGCGGCATCCCGCTTTCATTGCGCTCATAGAACTGTGGGATAACTTCGCGCTCCAGAAGCGAATACAATTCGTCCGCTTCCGTTGCGTCCCACGCCTGGTCTTCGCCGTGCTCTTTGCCGTCGCCGATGGCCCAGCCTACCTCGGGGGAATACGCTTCCGCCCACCAGCCGTCCAGTTCCGAAAGGTTCAGACCGCCATTCACCAGAACCTTCATACCACTCGTTCCGCAGGCTTCCCACGGACGCCGCGGGGTGTTGATCCACAGATCAACACCGTGAACCAGTTCCTGGGTCAGCAGCATGTCGTAATCGCTAAGGAAGACGACTCGGCCGCGGACTTCGGGCCGACGGATGAATTCGTTCCACTGCTGGATCAGCGCCTGGCCGGGTAAATCCTGAGGGTGAGCCTTTCCAGCAAGGACCAGCTGCGCAGGCCGTTGCGGATTGGAAAGCAGGCGAATCAGCCGCTCAGGATCGTGAAGGAGAAGATTCGGGCGCTTATAAGTGGCAAACCGGCGTGCGAAACCCAATGTAAGTATCTTCTCATCGAATACAGTGTCGGCTTCCGACGGTGGGCGGCCTTCCGATGCGAGCTGATGCGCGTAGCGGTTGCGAATGCGCTCCACAAATGTCTTTCGTCCTGCGGAACGCATTTCCCATAGCTGCTCGTCCGATAATCGGCGGATGTCGTCGTCGACGGCAAGGTCCCCGAGCCAGCGCTTCTTGCCGCAAGCTGTAGTCCAAAGCGCATCCGCTCCTGCCGAGTCCCAGGTGGGAACATGAATGCCATTAGTGACGGAGCTGATCGGAACCTCGTCTTGAGGCCATCGCGGGAAGAGCACCTGGAAGATATGCCGGCTTACCTGCCCGTGGAGTTTGCTCACGCCATTGATTCGGCCGCTGCCGCGTACAGCGAGCCAGGCCATGTTGAAGGCTTCCGAATCATCGTCGCGGTTTTGCCTTCCCATTGCGAGCAAATCCTCCATGGGAATCGCGAGCTCGTCCTGCGCATAATGACTGAGATATTTACGGATGAGTTCTGGATTGAAGCGGTCAAATCCGGCGGAAACGGCGGTGTGCGTAGTGAAGATATTTCCAGCCCGCGTGATGCTCATGGCCAGATCAAATGGCTTCCGATGATCCTCCATGTAGAATCGTGCCCTCTCCATAGTGGCGAAGGCCGCGTGTCCTTCGTTGAGATGGCAGACTTCAGGCTGCAGGCCAAGCGCCCGCACCAGGCGCCAACCGCCTATGCCCAGCACGATCTCCTGTTTGAGACGCATCTCCGGGTCGCCGCCATAGAGCTCGCTGGTAATTCCCCGATGCGCTGCGCTATTGGCGAAATCGTTGCTGTCCAGTAAATAGAGCTTCGTGCGGCCAACCGAAACTTCCCAGCAGCGAAGCCATATCTTCGATTCCGGCAATTGGATCTGTAGCCGCAGCCACTCGCCATTCGGTCGCCGCAACGGGCGGATGGGTAACTGGCCGGGATCGTTGACCGGATACAGCGCCCGCTGCCGCCCTTCGGAGTCGAAATCCTGGCGGAAGTATCCCTGGCCGTAGAGCAGTCCGACTCCCACCACAGGGACGCCGAGGTCGCTGGCCGCCTTCATCTGATCGCCGGCTACATTGCCCAGGCCGCCTGAGTAAATAGGCAGTGCTTCGCTCAGCATGAACTCCATGCTGAAGTAGGCGGCCAGAGTTAGCGCGGTATCCGGGTGTTTGGTTTGGAACCATGCGTCGGAGCTATAAGAATCCCGATTCTGTTGCAGCAATTCGTCGAGACGCTGACGGAATGCTGTCTCAGCGAGTGCGGCTTCGATCGTGTCGCGGGACACGGTCTGCAGGATGACCCAGGGATTCTGTGTGGCCTCCCAAAGATCGGTGTCCAGACGCTTCCACAACTCGTCCGCTGCATGATTCCAGGACCAGTGCAGGTTGAGCGCCAGCTCTGTCAGCGCGTCCATACCTTCAACTTCTGGCTTTATCGTCAATGGGGACGATCCTCTCTTCTTAATGTTGCCCTTGCGGGATGGCGCCAGCTCCGAGACTCTTAAGCTGACAGATGTTTCCGGATGGACTGCAATTCCGCGCGTCGCTTCGACGTAGTTTTGGGCCAGGCCATCTTCAGGTCTTCGAGCGCATCGAGCACAATGCGGGAAACGATCAGCCGCGCGTTCTCTTTGTCATCGGCGGGGACGATGTACCAAGGAGTGTGGTGCGTGCTGGTGGCGTGCAGGCATGCCTCATAAGCCTTAACGTAATCCTTCCAGTATTTTCGTTCGTGAATGTCAGCCAGGCTGAATTTCCAGTTCTTGTCTGGCCCATCGATGCGCGCCAAAAAGCGCTTTCGCTGCTCCTCCTCGGAAAGGTGAAGAAATATCTTGACGATCCTGGTACCGTTGCGATGAAGGTGTTTCTCCATCTCTACGATGGAGCGGTACCGCCCTTCCCAGACGGTCTTCTCGTCGCGCAGCTCCGGCGGAAGTCCCTGGCTGCGGAGAAGCTCAGGATGCACCCGAACCACCAGCACATCTTCATAGTAGGAACGATTGAAGATGCCGATGCGGCCGCGTTCGGGAAGGCGGCAGATAGCGCGCCACAGAAAGTCGTGATCCAGTTCTTCGACGCTTGGCTGCTTGAAGCTGAACACCTCGCACCCTTCCGGATTCACTCCCGACATCACGTGGCGGATCGCGCCGTCCTTGCCGGCGCCGTCCATACCCTGAAATACCAGAAGCAAAGCATAGTGGTGCGACGCATAATGAAGCTGCTGCAGGGAGCTAAGCTCCGCCACGTGCTTTGCCAGAAGATCGTCATATTCGGCCTCCGACGGGCAGAACGGTTCCACCTTTGTCTGCCACTTACTAAGTTCGACCTTCTTTCCGGGCCGAACGCGAAACTCCTTCGCATTAATTTTCATCTTCTTCCTTGAACACCACGCACCAGGTTACGCAACCTTCGGCCTTGCCGGCGGATTGCTCCGGATCTCCCGTTCTGCCTCTGCCCAGTCCTGATCCTGCTGACTTTCACCATGCACTCGCTCCTGGTAGAGTTCATAGGCTCGTGCAGCGATTTGGTGAGTATGATCGACCGGCGGCTTCTTTGCCAGCAACGAGGGTTTGGACGGATCGAAGATGCGATACGCGAGCAGCTTCACCCGATCATTGATGAGGAACCAGGCCAACGCATAGGCCCAAACGAAACCTGCCCACTTCCATCCGAGGGGCGCCATGAACAAACCATAGACCGCGATCAAAGTCGCGATAGTTTGCGTGCCCAGAACCGCGATCCACAGGATTCGCGCGGGGCGTATGGACCAGAACGGACCACGGGTGCGTGTGAGGAAGATGGTGAGATGCCCGGCCACCGAGAGCTTCAGGTACATGAGAGTCTGAATGTGCAGCCGGTCGAGATGAAAGACTCGCTCGCCAAGATAGAACAGACCGAATGCAGCGACAACTCCGATAACTCCCAGCACCGTGGAGATTCCCAGCACCAGCCGCATGTTCCAGGCTTCGGGCTTGTCCTTGTACTGGACGTTGTCATAAGCGATCGAGAGAATAGCCCCGTCGTTGAGCAACGCGATCATGACAATCATGACGGCGGTCACCGGATAGAAATTGAAGACCAGGATCGCCAGGGTCATAAAGAACAGTACCCGCAGCGTCTCCGCTATACGGTAGATGGCGTAGCTGTTCATCCGCTGAAATATGCGGCGGCTCTCTTTGATGGCGTCGACGATCACCGACAGCCCTGAAGCCAGCAGCACGATAGAAGCTGCGGCGCGTGCTGCATCGGTGGCGCCGGAAACGGCGATTCCGCAGTCCGCTTTCTTCAGCGCGGGTGCGTCGTTGACCCCATCGCCGGTCATGCCGACGATGTGGCCCCGCTGCTGGAGAACATCGACGATGTGGAACTTGTGCTCGGGGAAAACCTGCGCGAAGCCGTCGGCTTTCTCGATGGTCTCGGCCATCTGCGCGCTCTCATGGTGTTTGGTGTCGCCGAGCGCGCTGGCATCCAGAATATTCGTGCCCAACCCCAGCTGCTTCGAGGTTTCGCGTGCAATGGCGATCTGGTCGCCGGTGACCATTTTGACCTCTACACCCATGTGCCGGGCGCTGGCGATGGTGGCTTTGGCTTGCTCGCGCGGCGGATCGAATAACGGTAGCACTCCGGCAAACTGCCACTTGCCTTCCTCGTCCGCGCGGGCCACGCCCAGGGAGCGGAAACCGCGGCCGGCGAATTCGTTCACAGCCTTCTCGACGGCAGGCTTGACTGCGTCTGCATTCATCGACATTTTTAGAATGACCTGTGGTGCTCCCTTGGCCACGAAAAACTGCTTTCCGCCCGGGTCCTTGACTGTGGCTTCGGTACGCTTATGCACCGGGTCGAATGGCTGGAAGTGTAATACCTGATAACTCTTCAGCGCTTTGTCGTCCTTCACGCCGCCGATCACCGCCAGGTCGATCGTGTCCTTGTCCTCCGCGCGCGAAGCGAGTGCGGCCCAGAGAATCACCTCATCGCCAGGGATATTGTTGACGCTGAATGGATCGCCCAGCGTTAGTTTGTTCTGGGTCAGGGTTCCGGTCTTGTCAGAACACAGAACGTCGACCCCGGCCAACTCTTCGATGGCCGGCAACCGCGTCACAATCGCTTCTTTTTTCGCGAGCAGGCGCGCACCCACAGCCATCGTCACCGACAGCACCGTGGGCATGGCCACTGGAATCGCAGCTACCAGGAGCACCAGGCAGAATTCCAGCGTGGTCAGAACCGGATCGCCGCGGAAGAGCGCGACCGCCAGGATCAGCACCACCAAGGCCACCGCGAGCACGATCAGGTAGTCGCCGATCTTCAATACGGCGCGCTGGAAATGGCTGACGGTTTGAGCCTCCTGCACTAACTGCGCGGTCTTGCCAAAATAGGTCTTCGTCCCGGTGGCATACACCATGGCGTCGATCTCGCCCTGGCGAAGGATCGAGCCTGAAAAGACTGCGCCGCCGGGTTTGGCCGTAACCGGCAGGGATTCTCCGGTCAACGCGGACTGATCCACTTCGACTGGATCGCCCGCCAGCAGACGCGCGTCTGCAGGGATGATGTCTCCCAGGCGCAGGCGAATGACGTCGCCGGGAACCAGCTCCGATGCCTTCGGAGTCGTCCATTTACCGTCGCGCTTCGCACGCGCATTGGTGGCCAGTCTGGCCTTGAGCGCCTCAATGGCGTTGCCCGCCTGATGCTCTTCCCAGAACCCCACCACAGCATTCGAGAACAGGAGAAAAAGGATTATGCCAAAGTCCATCCAGTGCCGCACTACTCCGGACAAGATGACTGCCACTTCAATCATCCACGGAATGGGCCCCCAGAAGTAGGAGAGGAACTTCAGAAATTCGTTGGTCTTCTTTTCCGCGATCTCGTTCGGCCCGTACTCGGTCAGGCGTTTCTCAGCCTCGGCCTGGCTAAGGCCGTCCGGAGAAGACCCAGCTTTTTCTGGAGATCCGCCATCGGCATGGCCTTCAGGTCGTCCTCGGACTTAGGCTTCGCGTCAGGTTTCAGGTCTTCTTTTGCCTGAGCTTTTTGATTGATCTTCGTCTCGTTCTTGTCGGAAGCCTTCAGTGGAGTCTTTTTCTGAGGCTGGGAATCCTGCTTTGAATCAGGCGTGGATTCGGTTGTGGTAGGAGATAGAGACACGATGGGTTTCTCCTGTCTGCGAGCGGATCGCGACGACGGAGTTCATCTGCGCGCGTCCTATTCAGTATGTCCTTAGCGAGCATGCCGGCGATGTGCAGTATTGCTCACCGATAAAGAGTCGGCCCATTCGTCTGGGAAGCTGCGACCGGCGGAGGCGGCAACGCACCTCAAGCAGGCGTTTAACTTTATCCACAACACCGTTGAGGTTGCCTGTTCACCTGATTTTCAAAAGCAACGACGAGCTGGGACTGGATCGGTCGAACATGATCAAAAGGGAACAGCTTATCGCTGGCGTAGATGCGACGCTATCGTTAGGCATAAGTGTGTGCCCCCCAGAGCGAAGCCGCTAACGAGCAGGTTCGTTGTTCGTTATTGCCCGGTTCAACCGCACCTCCTCATCCCCAGCGAGACTAAGGAAGAGTCAAACGATGCCGACCGACATGCTCACCACCGAGGAATTGCTCCACGAGACACCCGAAGCGTTAGGCAGAGAAGAGTCCGTTCAGGACAGTTACACGCTGACTCCAGGGCTACTGCGCAAAATGGACGCTTACTGGCGCGCTGCCAACTATGTGTCGGTGGGCCAGATCTACCTCTATAATAATCCGCTCCTGAAAGAGCCGCTGAAACTGGAGCACGTGAAGCCGCTGGTGGTCTCCCATTGGGGCACAACGCCTGGCCAGAACTTTATTTACGTTCATCTGAACCGGGTCATTAAGAAGTACGACCTCAATATGTTCTATATCGCAGGCCCTGGCCACGGGGGCCCCGCGATTGTGGGCAATGTCTACCTCGAAGGCACCTGGAGCGAAGTCTACCCGAATGTAAGTCAGGACGAAGCCGGGCTGAAAGAGCTGTTCAAACAGTTCTCCTTTCCCGGGGGAATTTCAAGCCACGTTGCGCCGACAACGCCTGGATCGATTCACGAGGGAGGCGAGCTGGGTTACTCGCTCAGCCATGCCTTCGGTGCGGCGTTCGACAATCCCGATCTGATCGTCGCCTGCGTCATCGGCGACGGCGAGGCGGAAACGGCGTCTTTGGCGACTTCGTGGCATTCCAACAAATTTCTCGATCCGAAAACGGACGGAGCAGTGCTGCCAATTCTGCACCTGAATGGCTACAAGATCAGTAATCCAACCGTACTCGCCCGCATTGAGCATGAGGAGCTGGATCAATTCTTAAGAGGCTGCGGCTGGACCCCATACTTCGTGGAAGGGGACGAACCTGAGAAGATGCACCAACTCATGGCCATCACTATCGACACTGCGATCGAAGATATCCACCGAATTCAAAGGAATGCACGCAGTAACGATGACACGACTCGGCCGCGCTGGCCGATGATTGTGCTCAAGTCGCCCAAGGGCTGGACCGGCCCGAAGGTCGTCGACGGCCTGCAAATCGAGGGAACATTTCGAGCCCATCAGGTACCGCTGCTCGTCGATCCCGAGCATCCCGATCACGTCAAGCTGCTTGAGGACTGGATGAAGAGCTACAAGCCCGAGGAATTATTCGACGAAAAGGGGCGACTCATCCAGGATCTAGCCGAGTTGGCTCCGCAGGGCACGCGGCGTATGGGCGCCAATCCGCATGCCAATGGCGGCATCCTTCTGCATGACCTGCGCATGCCGAACTTCCACCACCACGCGGTCACGGTGACCGCACCGGGCGCCGTGCAGACCGAAGACACGCTCGTGCTGGGCTCTTTTCTGCGCGATGTTGCCAGGTTAAATCAGGACCAGCATAACTTCCGCATCTTCGGTCCGGATGAAACCGTCTCGAATCTCCTGCAGGCGGTCTTCGAGGTAACCAATCGCCAGTGGGATGCGCGCGAATTCAGCAACGACGAGTTCCTCGCGCCGGCTGGCCGCGTTCTCGATTCCATGCTGAGCGAAAATCAGTGCGAAGGGTGGCTGGAAGGGTATCTCCTGACCGGAAGACACGGCTTGTTCAATAGTTATGAAGCCTTCATTCGCATCATCGACTCGATGTTCAGCCAGCATGCAAAGTGGCTGAAGGTATGCCGGGAGCTCCCGTGGCGGCGCGATATCTCTTCGTTGAACTATCTGCTGGCCTCCCATGTCTGGCAGCAGGACCACAACGGTTTCACCCACCAGGATCCCGGCTTTCTCGATCACGTGATCAATAAGAAGGCCGATATCGTGCGCTGTTACCTTCCGGCGGATGCCAACTGCCTTTTATCCGTCGTCGATCACTGTCTGCGCAGCCGCAACTACGTCAATGTGGTAGTTGCAGGAAAACACGCGCTTCCGCAATGGCTCACCATGGATCAGGCGGTCGTGCATTGCACCGAAGGCGCTGGCATCTGGCAATGGGCCAGCAATGACCAGGACAGCGAGCCCGACGTAGTGATGGCCTGCTGCGGAGACACGCCCACGCTGGAGATTCTTGCTGCCGTGTCTATTCTTCGCGAACATCTACCGGAGCTGAAGATCCGCGTGGTCAATGTCGTCGATCTCATGAAACTGCAGCCCAGCACGGAACACCCGCACGGTTTGAACGAGAAGGATTACGACTCTCTCTTCACAAAGGACAAACACATCATCTTCGGATTCCATGGCTATCCATGGCTTATCCATCGGCTGACCTACGCCCGCACCAATCGCAACCTGCATGTGCGGGGTTACAAGGAAGAGGGGACGATCACGACCCCCTTTGACATGAGGGTGCAGAACGACCTGGATCGCTTCCACCTGGTGCAGGACGTGGTGGATCGGCTGCCGAATCTGGGCTCCAGAGGCGACTATCTGAAACAAAAGATGCAGGACAAGCTCATCGAGCACAAACACTACATCGACGCTCACGGCCAGGACATGCCGGAGATCCGTAACTGGAAATGGGGCGTTGCCCAATGAATGCACAGCCACTCCAACCGGGTCAACAGGATGTGGTTGGCAATTCGGCCACGCTCTCAGGCCGGATCGAGTGAGTTCGAGTTTCGCAATATTACGTAACAACACAGGGAGGTGTCTATGTACCACTTTTACTGGTTCGGGATGCATGCATATTGGTGGATTTTCTGGGTCATCCTGTGGATGCTCTTTTTCTCTTTCATGATGCCGGTGCGGCGTAGTAGTTGGGCTGACTACAGGGAGTTCCAAACGCCTCTGCAGCTCTTGCAAAGGAGGTATGCCGCAGGTGAGATCACAAGCGACGAATACGAGGAACGCCGGGGTAAGCTTCTGCGGGATGCCAAGGCGGCATAAGCCGGGTCAACCCGATGCCCCAACATACCAGCATTCAGTCGCATGGGCGGCGAGCGATCCCGGAGGAAAAGAAGACGAACGCAGTATCGGCAATCCAACGCACTCCCTCACGGCCCGGGTCGTGAGGGTGGCATCGAGCAGCGTCTCGTTTTCGATCAAGGGCGAGGCCATAACCGGCTTTGACCATCACTGGATTGGGGTCTTTCGCTCCCTCGATCGGGAAAATGGGACGATGACTTGTCGAGTTTGTCCACGCGGGACAGGCCGTTTTCGAATTGATATCCAGGTGGTAATTTCCGGGTTGCAGGTCTTAAGTCCATAATCGAGGGCTGGCAGGTACCAAGCTGACCGGCATGACTACCTCGCCTTTCCGCATAGTCATTCGTCACTTGCGGTCGAGATGGAATGCTGCCGCGCGAAAGTCGCCGCGGAATTCGGGATCGAGATTGAAGCCGTGATTCATCCACCAGGCGCCGCTTGCAAGGGCAGGAGTATTCTTGTCCGCCTGTCCTTCGATCGAGGTCAGTTGATATTGTGTGTCCGGATCGAGCCCTTTTAGCCGGATACGCGGAAAGCCGCGTCCTTCCTGAGTGGAATGAATGAACGCAAACACAACCGATTGGCTCTTGTCCGGGCTCACCGTTTGGGTCACTGAAAACTCGCTGCCGTTGAGCGGGGAAACGAGGCGATATAGATTGCCCTGCACTATGGTTCGCTGAAGCTGGTGGTAGGCGGCGATCAGGCGCCTGGCGGTATCCATATCGCCGCTGGACCACTTTGTTATGTCGGCCCCGATGCCGAGCGAACCCTGCATGGCGCTGAGCATGCGGTATTCGAGCGATGTAACGCGATGATTGAGGAAGTGCGGCGAATCCGTCACCCAGGCCATCATGATCTGCGGCGTGTAGGCGTAGGTAAATCCGTCCTGCTGGCTGAGGCGGTCGAAGGGATCGGTATTGTCGGATGGCCAAACTTCATCGGCGTATTGAAGAATGCCGAGGTCCACCCGGCCTCCACCGCCGGAGCATGACTCGAGTTCGACCCGGGGATGGCGCTTTTTGAGTTCCGCCAGAATGCCGTAGAGGCTCCGGACATAGGCGACATACACTTCCTTCTGTTCGGCGGGTGGGACTTGATCCCAGCCGGGCTCGCTCCAGTTCCGGTTGTAGTCCCATTTGAGAAAGGCAATGTCGTTTTCCGTCAGCAGCTTGTCGAGGAAGCCGAGGACGTAGTCGCGAACGTCGGGCCGCGCGAGGTTGAGGACCAACTGATTGCGCTGTTCGGTGCGAGGCCTTCCGGGAAAGTTGAGCACCCAGTCAGGGTGATTGCGATAAAGATCGGAGTTGGGGTTGACCATCTCCGGTTCGACCCACAGTCCGAAATCCATTCCGAGGGAGTGGACTTTATCGATGAGCGGCTTGAGGCCGTGGGGGAATTTCACCGGGTTGACGTACCAGTCGCCAAGGCCGGCATGATCGTCTTTGCGCTGGCCGAACCAGCCATCATCCATCACAAAACGGTCGACGCCGAGTTGCGCGGCCCTTTCAGCCAGCGCGATCTGGCCGGCTTCGGTCACATCGAATTCGGTCGCCTCCCACGAGTTATAGATGACAGGCCGCGGTTTGGGAGCGGCGCTGTCGCCCTCGCCAACGCGATGAGGAAGGATGTGGGCGATTTCAAAGTGGTGCAACAGGCGCGAGGCGCCACCGAGTCCATTGGGTGAAAAGCCTCCGTAGAAAACGGGCGTCTCAAACTTCGTACCGGGTTGCAGGACGTAGGCAAAGTCAACAGGGTTCATTCCGCCGACGACGCGAATGGCGTCAAGCTGATCTTTTTGAACGGCGATCCGCCACGAACCGCTCCAGGCGAGCGCGCCGAACCAGACATCGCCGTTGTTTTCACCCGGCGCGCCTGCCTGGATAGCGAACCAGGGGTTGGCCTGATGGCCGGTTGAGCCGCGCCTGCTCTCCATCACATAGTCGGCGGAATCCAGTTTTTGCTGGTTCAGCGTCCACTCGCCGGCCCAGCGCCCGGTCAGATAGTCGAGGGAATAATTGCCCGGAGGCATGGCCCATACGGCGGCGGCCACTTGTTCGATGGTGATCGGTTGGGGCTCGCGATTCTCGATGGTCGCGGACCGGGCCAGGATACCTGTAACCGAGTCGATTGCATAATGCAAAGTGACAAAAACAGAACGCTGGATATCTTTCAGAACCACGTCGAGGCCTTGCGGCGTGACCTTGTAACTGTCGTAGTGGAGCACGAGATCGCGATTGCCATCGGCGAACGTGACCTTCAGCGCAGGCTCCATGTACAAGCCGCTGCCCCAGCCGGCGTATTCCTGCGGAGTGTTGGAGTACGAGTCGTCGAATGAGGCCCATTCGGGCATGGGAATGGCCTGGCTGAAGCGGTCGCTCGGGGCTAGTCTGCCGCCCCAGTAGAGTTGCTGGAGTTCGCCTCGGGGGTTAACGCCGAAGGCATACGATACATCTCCGCCGTCGAGCCGGAATACTTTTGCCGACGGATCGAAGGGCTGGGCGGTCTGAGGGAAGCATGACACGGATGATGCGACTACTAAGGCAAAGAGCGAAACGGCCTTCAACATAGGTTGGCTTTACTCTCTTTCTCTATCTTCTTATTTCAGAGGTCAGATTCCAACACCGGGAACTGCTTCGAGCAGGAACTTTGTACCACTCGCCGGAATGAGTGCGGCACATGACGACACAAATTACGGCGGCAGCCGCAGGCAACGTTTTCAAAGAGGACAACCGGTCTTTCTCGGCTCAGCTCGCGGCCATGCGAATCATGCTCTCACGTTTTTAAACACGCGCCCAGTTCTCCGCAAATCAGGCCAGACTTTCGATCGAATCGCAACCACTCATCGTTTCCTACCGGGCCGAGATCCGCCGGCTTTCATCGGGGTTGGCGATCATGCCGTCAGCCATTTCGAGATCTGGTTCGGCCGCGGCATCCGGCCGGGGCAGAAAGAGACTCAGGAGCACTGCCGCGAACCCCACCGCTGCCAGGATGACGATGAACTGAGGCTTGTAGAAGCTGCCCACTCTGTCGTACATGTGTCCGATCCAGAGAGGGCCGGTTGCTCCGCCGATGGCATAAGCGGTCCACGTGAGACCGTATAGAACCGAGAAGTGCCGCCGCCCAAAGTACCGTGCCAGGAGGTACGGCATCACATCTGCCTCGCTACCCAGGCCGACGCCGAGGATCGCCGCGCCGATGAACGCGAGCGGTCCCGGCCCCGCAAACGCGAAGATTAGGGTGCCCGCCGCCGCAAGCGCGAGAACGAATGTCTGGATACGCTGCGGTGAAACGCGATCGATGGCGAGTCCGATCAGAAGCCTCCCCAGGATGCCCGCGCCTCCGCGCACAGAGAGAGCGATGGCAGCGCTGGATGCTGTCACACCGTGCTGAGTGAGGATCGCGGCCAGATTGGTCACGAGTCCGTTCTCGCTGAAGGCCGAAAAGATGGTGATAAAGGCAAGAATCCAGAATGAGCCGGTCCGAAGAGCAGCGGAAACAGTGACGCCCGAAGCCGTGCGGTCGCTGCGGTTGAGCGGCTTCTCGGGCCGGTTCCGCACCAGCATCGCCGTCAGCGGGAAACCCAGAAGAGCGATGCCACCCAGCATCACCCAGGCAGCCCGCCATCCGTGATGCTGAATCATCCATTGGGTCACCGGTGGAATCACAATGGATCCAACTCCGCTGCCTGTAAGCAGCAGGGCCAATGCAAAGCCACGGCGCCGAGAGAACCAGGTGACGATCGTGCGCGTGTAGGCAAACTGCGCCGTTCCATTCGCCGCCAGACCCAGTACGAAGAACGTGAGATAAAACTGCGCAATGTGTGAACCGAGCCTGCTGAGAGAAGCCAGAGCCACTGCGAAGGCCAGGATCGCCGGCAGAATGATACGACGCGGCGGGAAGCGGTCGAGAAGCAGGCCGATGAGTGGTGACACCAACGCGACCGTAATGGCCGCCAGCGCGAAAGCCGCTCCCATTGACTCGCGCTTCCATCCGAATGCGGCGTGTAGAGGATCGAGAAACAGGCTGAAGGTATAGGGGATGATAGGAGCGAAGCTCACCATGACACCGATAAATGCGGCGCCGAGAACGCCCCATCCGGTGTAACGAATCGAGTCTTCGCGTGGCGATCGCGCGGTAGTGCTCATTCCTCACCGAGCCCGACACACAGTGTTCGAGCCATGCGAAAGCATTCGCACCGCGCTTCAGCGCAGCGCAGCCCGGCATTGATTGTGAATCTCGACGTCACCTTACAGGTATCACCATTGCAATATTGTTAACAGGCCATCGCGAGCGTCGCGCCACCAGTCTCGCTCCCGCATGAAAAAATCCCGCCCGGAAAGATTCTAGCCGCGCCCCTCGAAAACACCGTCCCCAGCCTTTGATTACAATTCTCCTTTCACCCCCGCACCCAACAGCCAACCCCCGGAGCAACAGATTTGAGCGGTCAGAAGAGAATCGCCAGTGCGCTGTTGAGCGTCACGGACAAAGCCGGCATCACGGACTTCGCCCGCTCCCTCGTCCGCCACGGCGTCGAGCTCGTCTCCACCGGCGGCACCTCCCAGTTACTCCGCGAAGCCGGACTCACCGTGCGCGAGGTCGCCGACCTCACCGGTTTTCCCGAAGCCTTTGGCGGACGCCTCAAGACCCTTCACCCCCGTGTCCATGGCGGCATCCTCCAGAGCCGCTCCAATCCCGAACATCGCAAGCAGGCCGCGTCCCTCGGCATCGAGCCCATTGACATGGTCGTCGTCAATCTCTACGCCTTCGCGCAGACCGCCGCCAACCCCGACGCCAACTTCGCCGAAATCATCGAGAACATCGACATCGGCGGCCCCGCCATGATCCGCTCCGCCGCAAAAAACTTCGAAGACGTCGCCGTCGTCACCGCCCCCTCCGACTACAACCGCCTCGCCGACGAGCTCGACCTCAACCGCGGCTCCCTCAGCCGCGAAACCCGCTGGAGCCTCGCCCAGCGCGCCTTCGCCGCAACCTCTTCCTACGACACCGCCATCGCCAACGTCCTCGACCGCATCGAGCCCCCCGCTTCCGGCCGCCCCCTGCGCTTCAGCGAGGACTTCCCCCAGACCCTGCGCATCGCCTACCCCCTTGCCCAGAACCTTCGCTACGGCGAAAATCCCCACCAGCGCGCCGCTCTTTATCGCGACGGCTCCGACCGCGGCGTCGCCAGCGCCCGCCAGCTCCAGGGCAAGGAGCTCAGCTACAACAACCTCGTCGATCTCGACGCCTGCTGGGATCTCGTGCAGGAATTCGACGACCCCACCGTCGCCATCGTCAAGCACACCAATCCCAGCGGGGTGGCCACCGGCGCAAACCCCCTTGAGGCCTACCGCAAAGCCCTCATTGCCGATCCTGTCTCCGCATTCGGCGGCGTCATCGGCGTCAACCGCGAAATCGACGGCGAAACCGCAGAGGAAATCACGCCTCTCTTTGTCGAAGCCATCGCCGCCCCCGCCTTCAGCGAGGACGCGCTGGTCCGCTTCTCCTCGAAGAAAAATCTACGCCTCGTTGTCGTCGAACCCTCCCACGCCGCGCGTGTCCTGCGCCAGATCTCCGGCGGCCTCCTCTATCAGGACACCGACCGCGCCCCCATCTCCGTCGCCGACCTCAAAGTCGCAACCCAGCGCGCCCCCACCGAAGAAGAACTCAACTCGATGCTCTTCGCCTGGAAAGTCGTCAAGCACGTTAAATCCAACGCCATCGTCTACGCCCGCGACGGCCAAACCCTGGGCGTAGGCGCCGGCCAGATGAGCCGCGTCGATGCCGCCCGCTTCGGCGCCATGAAAGCCGTCCTCCCCCTCAAAGGATGCGTCGCCGCCTCCGACGCCTTCTTCCCCTTCCCCGACGGACTCGAAACCGTAGCCCAGGCCGGCGCAACCGCCGTCATCCAGCCCGGAGGCTCCGTCCGCGATAAAGACGTTGTAGCCGCCGCCGACCGCCTCGGATTAGCCATGGTCTTCACCGGCTTCCGCCACTTCAGGCACTAAACATAAGAACCCGGAACCCGACCCAAACCCTACGTCCAGTCTCCAGCGAAAGAGTGCGAGAAGCCGACTTGTCAGGACAAACCATTTCTCGGGTTAGGGGCATGGAGAGAAGTCATCGCGCGTTCGGATGATCGAGGCGCTCCACTGTGTAAAAAGGCAATCTCCCCTCTTCGCGATGTAGCTGAAGGCCAAGACCGTCGAGAACCGCGGAGAGCTTTGTGAGGCTGCCAAACTCTGTTCCTGTACCAGCAGCGCCCGGTGGAGCAGGCGGCAAGTTCATTTGCTGCCATCCCTGGGAGTGCATCGCGAACAATCCGGTAGTTGCGGTTCGGTCAACAACGGGCAGATCCGTCCAATTTTCGAGATAGAGCGCAAGGTCGGACATGTCCGCGCCTCTTGTGTTCAGAGGGTGCCCAAAACCTATTGCAAAACTGTGGCAACCATCTGAGCCTATGTCGAGGATGCAATCCGTTGGTCTGATCGTCGATGTCGTCAGCTTCTCATCGTCGACTGAGATCGTAAGCGCATAGATCGGTGTCGTCACCGTTCTAACTTTGAGAAGAAGGCCGAAATTATCCTTCAAGAGCATCTGCAGTAATTTCTGTATCGTTCGCCTCTGGGCTTGTATGTCTTTCGTGCCCAGCTTTAGGGACGCCGAGGTCTTCGCATCAATATCGAACCGCTCGCGGACCGCCCAATCCGGGATTGACGCCAATCTTGGGGAAGGATTGTCGGGGAGCGCATAGGCCAAGCCGATTAACTCGATGACAGGAATGGAATGGCCGATCAGGTCACCGTTCGGGAGAAACTGCAAACGGCTTGCGCCCGGAGCGCTCGATGCAGAGGGCTTGACGACAACACTCGTGAACTGTTGTGTTCGAGCGAGAGCAGACAAGGCGAACACTACGAAGATAGTGAAAACGCGAGAATTGACCACAACAGTATCTCCGATGAACGCTCCGTTTTCACAAATTAGACATTATTAATACAGATAAACGCCGTTCTGATTAGGAATCTGGCCACCCTCCAGACCATCCCTTATGGCGGGTGGTCCATTCAAGCCCTCCTCTGGCTTGAGGGGGCTTACCCCACTCGCAGGAAGCGGCCAAACCGACCGGTGGCCCGTTCAAGCCCGGCGTTGGCTTGAGTGGGCCTGCACGCCGCCATCACAAACGATACTGCCTTGGCACATCGCGAAGAACCCTGCACGGACTGCTTTTGAT
>CAWHOU010000020.1:0-23412 GCA_963831055.1 uncultured Acidobacteriaceae bacterium
CAGATTCCCTTGTTCGCAAGTTACTAAATGTTCCCGGCCGTTTATGCGAATTGCAATGCAACTCCGCCATTCTGGAAACGGATCACAATCCCCTGGACCCTTGGAGGAACGATGTCCGCATCCGGACGTATCGCTGCTGTCGCTATCATTGCCGCGGTAGCCTCGCCCCTTTGCGCTCAGCAGTCTTTAACTGCCGCGCAGCAACACAGCGCGGAGGCCGCACGCAATCTGGTGCGGGAAGTCATTTACAACGAACTGCACGACCGCGAACGGGACAGCCACTGGGAATACCGCAGCGAATGCATATCGGCCGCGGAGAATCTGGTGCGTGAGCAGGTGGAAACCGACAACGGTCCGGTTTTCCGCGTGCTGGCCGAGGACGGCGCGCCCCTCGACGAGGCCCAGCAGCAAAGAGAAGATAAGCGGCTGGATCGATATGTTCACGATCCCGGAGAGGTTGCGCGCGTGCGGCATGCTCACGAGGAAGATGAAGCAAGGCTCGCAGGAATCATGGAGCTGCTGCCGAAAGCCTTCGTTTTTGAATATCAGGGCGGGGTAAATCAGAACGCGACCGCGGACGAAGTGGTGCGCATCGCGTTCCGGCCCGATCCGCAATTTTCGCCGTCGAGTTACGAGGCGCGCATCGTCCACGCGCTCGCCGGCACCCTCACCGTCGATACGCGGCTGAAGCGGATGATCGACATGCGTGGCGTTTTAGCCGAACGCGTCGACTTCGGCTATGGGCTTCTCGGCCACGTGGACAAGGGGGGCACCTTCGAGATTCATCGCGTCCGGGTGAGCGCGGCGCACTGGAAGACGGACCTCGTGGAGGTCCATATCCAGGGAAAGGTGCTGATGCTGAAGACAGTCAGCAAGGATCAGCGGGAGGCGCGGTCGGATTTCCGTCCGGTGCCGAACGGAACAACGCTGGCAGAGGCGAAACAAATGCTGATCCAGGCCGCAGATCAGAGCGTCCAGGCGCGACTGGTTCCGGTCTCGGTGAGAAAATAGGTTAGTCCAGCCCGCTGGCGCGCGGGCCGGACGGATGCCCTTCGCTGGCCGTGTGTTTGCTGCTCTCGTGGGGCGAGGGTTGCTGGCCCATGGTCCCCATGGCGCGAAAGAGATAGAAAAGGCCGGCAAGCAGAAGGACGAGAACGAGAGCGGTAAGGGCAACCATGAGAGGCCTCCTGCTGGATAGGAAGCGGTGGGGTGGCGCATGGGTTTCCCGGAGCGAGTTTTAGCAGCGGCGGGCTGCGTTGACCTATTGGCCCCAGTCGAATTGGAGCGACGGGGAGCAACCCATTCCTACGCCTTTGATTCTCATGGTTCCCTTCGTGTGCCCGGCAACAAAGGGCAGCAGCGCGAAGCGAACGTCTCCTTTGCCGTCAACGCTGGTGGTGATCGAATGCTTTTCTTTCAGAGACTCGCTCTCGAACGACGCCTGGGTGCCGGGCGAATAGCCGCTTCCGGTGAGGTAAGCGACCTCGAAATGAGCCATGAGGCGCACCGCATTCAGCGTGCACTCCTTATCCTTGCCGACGATCGGATCTGGAACGATTACCACGGCAGCGCGCTGGTCGCCGGAGACGAGGGCAAGACGAAACGGCTCGCCCTTCGCCGGATCGAACGCCAGGTCCACAATTCCGTGGTCTTCATTCGAAGGATCGTTGCACTCGCCTTCCTGGCGCCCTGTGCAGCTGACAACTCCGTCCTTGCCGAGGCTGGCGCCTTCCAGCATCGTGGACGGCTGACCCTGGGTGACAGGCCAGCTGACGATGCTGTAGAGGCGGTCCGTGGGCAAGCCTGAGGCGTAGAGGTTGTACCGAATCGCGGCACCGTCGCGGCCAGCCTCTTTCGCCTGAAGCGACGCGCCGGGAGTCGAGATTCTCGATCCCCAGGCATCGTGCTGCTTTACCAGAGACTGGACGGATTGAGCGGCACTCGCCTGCGGGTTTTGCTGGCCGGAGAGATGAACCGCCGTGCACGCGAACGCGAGGCCGAGAATCGCACATCTGCAGGAGCTGACCCTCATACGGTGTCCTCGAGGGGGAGGAAGCGTGTTTTAGAAGGGGATGTCGTCGTCGGTGATCTCGGTGGACTGCACCAGCTCGTCGGCATGGGCGGGCGGTCGCTGATCGTACGAGGAACTGGACGAGGAGCTGGAGGAACGGGAATATCCGCCTGATTCGCCTCCTTCGCCACGGCCGGAGAGCAGCACCAGATCGTTTACCACGATTTCCGTTTTATAGTGCTTTTGGTTGTCCTTGTCGTCCCAGGACCGGGTCTGGATGCGGCCCTCGACGTACAGCTTTGAGCCCTTCTTCACATAGTCGCGAACGATCTCCGCGAGGCGCTGGAAGGCGACCAGGTTGTGCCACTCGGTGCGCTCCTGGAATTCGCCCCCCTTATCCTTAAAGCGCTCCGAGGTGGCCAGGGTGAAATTGGCCACCGCGGCGCCGCTGGGCAGGAACTTTACTTCGGGGTCCTTGCCCACATTTCCAATCAGAGTGGCTTTGTTAATGCTCTTCGCCATGACACGCTCTCCGCAAAATCGAATTTATCCCATGAAGGATAGCAGCAACCCGAGCACCGTGACAGCACCGCCGGGGCGCATAAGGTTACGCATGGAACTTGCCGGCCCGCGCTTACACAGTCGAATTGATTTGCTCGATGAGCTCGTCGCCGGTCCGGCTGGGGGGCAGGCACGATGTTCCACGGCAGACCAACGCGACCGCAGGCGAGTTTGAGGACGCGAAACCGGGCAGATGTGGGAGCGTCTCCCGCAGCACTGGGGGCAGTTCAGCGGACGCGACCTGGGCGGTGCTGAGGGAGATGACGGCCTTGTTCACGGCGTAGCGCGCATTGGCGATGGCTGCCAGCTGCCGAGCGCTCGGATCCTCTCCAACGATCGCGACCTGGATCGGCGGCAGGAGGAGCCGTTCCAGCGCCAGACCGTAGCTGCCGGCGTAGAGGCCGTAGTGCTCGATGACTCCCGCGAAAGCGGCCAGGGTGTCTTCGGCTTTGGCGCGAAAATCCGTGCGTCCGCTCAGGGCTTCGAGGCGAAGCAGGACTGCCGCGGCGGTTGAGTTGCCTGCCGGGGTTGGGGAATCCTGCATGGGCTTGCGGCGTGCGGCCAGGGCTCCGAGCTTGTCGGCGCCGGCCTTTTCGGTGTCGAAGAAGCCCCCGTGCTCGGGATCGTGAAAGCGCTCGACCATTGTCTCGGCCAGTGCCATAGCCGCCTCGTAGTAGCGCAATTCTCCGGTCGCCTCCCAGGCATCGACACAGGCGTGCGCCAGCAGGGCATAGTCGTCCAGTACGGCTGGGATTCGCCGCGCTGTGGTTTCCGGCTCGGGGTAGGCGATGACGTGCGCGAGGCCGATGCGCTGATCCCAACCCTCGTGAAGGATGCGATCGAGTGTGCGTAGGGCGAAGACGCGCGGCTTCGTCGAGGTCGAGAACGCGAGCCGCATCGAGATACGCCGAAATGGCAAGAGCATTCCATCCCGTGTAGATGGTCTTGTCGATGAAGGGCGTGGGGCGCTGGACCCGCGCGGCGTATAGCTTGCCTTTTGCGGAGGCCAGATCGCGTTCGACGCCGGGAATGTTGCGTTTCGAGCGCTCGGCGACTTCACCAATGGAGAAATTGCGATGGAGCACATTCTTCTTTGGATTGTGGTGCATGTCGCCGAGTTCGCCGATGTCGTAGTACAACTCCGCGACGCTCAGCTCCTCGGGCGTAAGGACCGCCGCGGCTTCTTCGCGCGTCCAGGTAAAGTAGTCGCCATCGTCATCGAGCGAAATGTCGGCGTCCTGCGACGCATAAAACCCGCCGCGCTGCTGGTCGCTCAGCCACTCATTCATCCAGCTCATGATGTCCTTCGCAACGGCTGCAAACTCTGGCTCGACGAAGGTTTGAAACGCATGAACGTAGTTGCCGAGCAAGCCGGCGTTGTCGTAAAGCATCTTCTCGAAATGAGGGACGACCCAGCGCTCATCGACGGAATAGCGATGGAATCCTCCAGCGAGCTGATCGTAGATTCCGCCCCGCGCCATCTTTGTGAGCGTGACGGTGACGGCTTGCGCGGCGGCCTGATCGCCGGTGCGCGCCGCCAAATCGGTGAGCAGGTCAAGCATCGATGGATGGGGAAACTTGGGCTGCGACCCGAACCCGCCATTGCGGGGATCGAACTGCGCGACAGCGCTTTGTACCAGCTTGTCGACGATGCCGAACGAGAGCGAATCGCCGCGGGCGGAGAAGGTTTCGCCGTGCTCGATGGCGGCGATCACGCTCGATGCCGACTCCAGCACTTCGTCGCGGCGGGTCTTCCAGGCATTGGCCAGCGTCAGCAGCACGCGCTCGAAGCCAGGGCGGCCATAGCGGTCTTCACGGGGGAAGTAGGTGCCCGCGAAAAAGGGGCGGCCGTCGGGAGTGAGAATCGCGGTGAGCGGCCAACCGCCCTGGCCGCTGATGGCCTGCACCGCTGCCTGGTAGCGCGCGTCGACGTCCGGGCGCTCGTCGCGATCAACCTTGATGGCGACGAAATGCTCATTGATGGTCGCGGCCATTGCGGCGTCTTCGTAGGATTCGCGATCCATTACATGGCACCAGTGGCACCACACCGCGCCTACGTCCAGAAGGATCGGCTTCCCAGCCTGCGCGGCGAGGGCGAACGCTGCCTCCCCCCATTCCTGCCAGTAGACGGGCTGATGCATTGCGGAGCGAAGGTAGGAGGAAGCGGCTTTGTCGAGGGTGTTGCGCGGTTCAGTAAGAATGCCGGACGGCTGGACCATGCATTCAGCGTAGAGCATTCAGCTCGATGCGGTCACGAGGCGGCAGGCGGACTAACATTGGGCGCCATTGAACGGCCCGTTCCATCATGGCAAAATTGCGGAAGCATCGCTGCCGGGCTTGACCATGGAAGAACCCATCGACCCATCAACCCCAAATGACACGTCGCCTGCCGAAGATCCAGCTGGTTTCGGTATTTTCGAGGCGAATCCAGCAGCAGAGCCGACCGAGGCGGCGGGCAAACCGCAATTAACCGCCAAGCCAGCCCGCAATACCGCTGTCGTGGTGCTGGTCATGGCGAGCATGGCTGCAGTTGTTCTGATGAATGCTCTTCTGACTTTCGGGACTTACGGTACTTCGGGGGAGTCCGTTGGCTACTGGATCGGAACGTTGCTATGGCCATTTCTGATCGCCTATCTGGCGGGCGGTGTTAAGAAATGGCGAAATCCGACCACCTTTTCTGTATGCCTTTTGTTTGTCGGAGTCCTGGTTCCCGTCATGACACATCGGAAAACACTCGAGAACTTACCGCGCGCCGAAATGGTGAGGGAACTTGCGGGAACCAAGCCCCTTAATTCGAATCTCACAAGCAACGATGAGCAAGCGGCGGCCGCTTTTCAGTCGTTCTTCAACGACGAGCGCAATCTCAGCAGGTCCTATGACGAAAAGAACGCGGCTTTCAGCGCCGATATCAGAGCGGCGTGCACAGCAGATTCCTTCGCCAGCCGACGGGATATGGAGCGAGTGCGGAATTCGGTCACCGCGAAGCTTGATTTGGACAAGGGAGTATCAACATGGCTGGAGGGGGCTCCAGGGCTTTTCCAGGCAAAGCTCGATAAGGCAGATCTGTCAGAGGCCGATAAGCGCCAGTACGAAGCTGAGTTTGACTCCGGCTTTGCAGCTTCGGAAATACTGGCTGCTCGTAAAGAAATGATGACGATGGAAGATAACTGGGGCAAAGCTACTATCGATCTCTATGATTTTGCCCTCCAGCATCAGAGACAGATCACGGTCAGCGGGGGGAAGGTGAGAATCACAGGTGGCGCGGTTCTGCTTGCCTTCAACATGAAACTATTGACCTCGGAGAATTTCCATCGCGACCTGGTTGCGAAAACCGCACAAGTCAATGCAATTCAAAGTGCGAATCTCAAGAAGCTCGGCGTTACGATGAAGGATCTTGGGGTCAGTAAGTGAAGGCCATATGTAATAGAAACGGGGTTAGCGCGGCTCCCGTCAACTAAGCCAGGAGCAGCCGGGCGACTTCCACATAGAGATCGACGGCTTCGAGCAGTTCGTGTTTCGCCAGCTTTTCATGAGGCGTGTGCGCGACGTGGATCGAACCTGGGCCCATGAGCACAGGCTCGCCCCAGTTCGTGAGCCAGGGAATGTCGGTGGTGAAGGCTGCGATCATGGTGGGGACGCCCTCGACCGAGCGCAGGCGCTTGAACGGAATTTCGAGGGTGAAGTCGACGGTTGCGAGGCCATCGATTGCCTGTTCGATGGCACGACGCGTTTCTTCCGACGGCCCCACGAGGCGGACGAGAATCTGCGCCTCGGCGTGATCGGCGATCACGTTGGGCGCGTGGCCTCCGCTGATCGAGCCTATGTTCAGCGTGCTCGGACCGACGTCGTCGAGGGATGGCAGGGGGATGGCCAGAATGCGGTGCAGGGCTTCGATTATCTTGTGGGTGGCGCTTTCGCCGAGCTCCGGATAGGCGGAGTGCGCCATCCTGCCGGTGGCGCGGATCACGGCGCGAAGCGCGCCTTTCGACGCCAGCGCGATGCGGTTGCCTGTGGGCTCGCCGTTGATGAGGAAGCGGCTGCCGCGCGGATGCTGGTTTGCGGTTTTGGCGCCCGCGGAGTCGCGCTCCTCGCCGACCAGGAACAGGAGACCTGCGCCGATTCCCTGGTCGCGCAGCTTCTCGGCGGCGGCTACCTGCGCGGCGATGATGCCCTTTGCATCGCAGGAGCCGCGCCCATAGACGAATTCGTCGTCCTCGCGCGAAGGGATGAAGGGGGGGACGGTATCCATGTGGGTCGAGAAGACGAGATTGGGTGAGTGGCCGGGCTGGCAAGCATAAACATTGAAGCGCTCAGTGGTCGAGCGGCTTTCCGCGTTCTGTGCGACAGGCATTTTCTCGACCGAGAAGCCGCGACCGTCGAGGAACTCCGCCAGAAATGCGCCCACCGCGCCCTCGTTGTAGGTGATGGACTCGATGTCCACGAGTTGCCGCGTCAATTGAATTGGGTCGAGGGGCATAGGGAAGCACCAGAATACGCGAGCAGCCTTCGCGAAAAACGGGCTTCGTACAATGAGTGCAGATGACGGAGTCTCACTCTGGCTCGGCGATTTTGCGAACGGTGGACGATCTGCGCGGTCCCGCGGGAAAGCTGGAGGCGCTGTTGAATGCCGGAGCGCCGGACGCGCCGTACGCCGCGCTCGTCTGCCATCCACATCCGCTGGGCGGCGGGACGATGCACAACAAGGTTGTTTATCACGCGATGAAGGCCTTCCAGAGCTTTGGGCTGCCTGTATTGCGATTCAATTTTCGCGGAACCGAACTGAGCGACGGGGAGCACGATGACGGCGAGGGAGAGCAGGACGATGTGCGCGCCGCGCTCGGCTGGCTGGATCGGGAATTTGGCTTGCCGATTCTTTTTGCCGGCTTTTCATTTGGATCGTATGTCGGACTCCGCGCCTGCTGCGGCGATCCGCGGGTCGCGGGTCTGGTTGCGCTGGGGCTTCCAACCCACGCCGAAGGGCGTGACTACCGGTACGACTTTCTGCGCAAATGCTCGCAGCCAAAGCTATTCGTTAGCGGCGATCGCGACCAATACGGCCCCGTTGCCGAGGTCGAAGCGGCTGTCACGCTGGCCGAGGAGCCGAAGGATCTTGTCTGGATTTCCGGGGCGGATCATTTCTTTGCGAGTAAGCTGGAAGACGTGAGGCAAGCCATTCGCGCATGGGCGCAACGTCATTTCCCCCTCCTCGCCAGCCAATGATCGCGCTCGAAGAACTGCACGCTGTAGCGAGGGAAATTTTCGACAAGGCTCTGGAGGCCTGCGATATCCCGCAGGCGTTTGATCGGCATCTCCACTTCGAAGGCAAGACGCTGGTTCGCCATCCCTCGCCCCGGCTGCCGGCGATCTCGCAGCCGATGGACGGCTTCAAAGAAATCTTCGTTATCGCATTTGGCAAGGCCGCACTGACCATGCTGGATGCTCTGCTGGAGCGGCTTCCTCCGAAGACGCATTTACGGGGAGTGTGCTCCGCCCCGGATGTTCCGAAGAAGCGCAACCGGCATATCCGCTACTTCGACGGAGGACATCCGCTGCCGAATGAGGACTCCTTCGACGCGGCGCGGGCGGCGTTGGCGTTGCTGAAAGACGCCCGGAAGACCACATTTATTATTTTTCTGATCAGCGGCGGCGGCTCGGCGATGCTGGAGTTTCCGCGGGATCGCAAAATCAGCCTCGACGACACCATCGCATTCCATGAGACGCTGGTGGCCAGCGGGGCCACCATCACGGAAATCAACACGGTGCGGAAATACTTTTCCGCGGTTAAGGGCGGTCGGCTTGCACTGGCCGCGCCCGCCGCGGAAAAGCTTTCGCTGCTGCTGGCGGATGTTCCTTTGAAGGACCTGGCCGCGGTGGCCTCATCGCCCACGCTGCCGGATTATTCGACCCTGGCCGAATGCGAGGAGATTCTCGAACGTTTTCATCTGATGGAGAAGTTCCCTCCCGCTGTGAGGGAGTATTTCGAGAAGCTGGAGAAGACGGAGCGATCCTCGGCGCGGGCAGACAACGAAGGGCAGGGCGTGGTGAACGCCTTTCAACATGCGCAATTCGACACGCTGCTTTCGAATCATGACTTCGTCAACGCGGCGCGCGATCACGCCCAATCGCTCGGTTATAAGGTCGTGATCGACAATACCTGCGACGACTGGGATTACGCCGAAGCGGCGAAATACCTGCTTGCGCGTTTTCATGAGCTGCGTAAGGAGCACGCACGGCTGTGCCTTTTGTCGAGCGGCGAAGTTACGGTGAATTTAGGCAGGAATCCAGGATGCGGCGGCCGCAACCAGCAGTTTGTGCTGGAGGCGGCTCTTGACCTGGCGCACTACGGCGGCGAGCGGCTGGCTGTGCTCAGCGCCGGATCGGATGGCATCGACGGCAACAGTCCGGCTGCGGGCGCGATTGCCGACCCTACCACCATCGCCCGCGCCCGCAGCTACAGCTTCGATCCCGAGGCCACTCTGGCTCGATTCGACTCTTGCACGCTGTTCACCTCGCTCGGAGATTCGATCGTGACGGGACCTACCGGCAATAACCTCCGCGATCTGCGGATTCTGATCGCCGGGTAGGTTACTGCTGCGATTTTCGCTCGGCAAGCTCGGCGAAGACTGGCACGGGACCGATATGAGTCGGGGTTCCGGGCGCCTCAAGCTGCATCATTTCCGTCCATTCGGGGCTGCTCCGGGACCAGGCCCAGGCCTTGCCCTCGAGGGGATCGACGGCCCAGAGATTGGGCACGGCCATGCGGCGGTGTCATCCGCGTGTGATGAGATGTCAATGCCGGATGAGCCACATCAGCCAGCTGGCCGCGATTACCGATCCGACGAAGAGAATCCAGCAATAGAGTCCGTAGCGGACCATCGCGCGAGTTGTGGATCGCTGGGTGACGCCGAAGACCACGGAAGTAAAAGTCGCAAAGAGCAGCACGGCAGTGAAGTGGGAAGGGGTCACCTAAACCTTCCTCCCGATGCGGAGATTATGGGCGTCAACTGCAGCGACGAAGTTCAGCAGCCCGGCGACGACCACGAATGTGGTGCCATAGTTGGCGGTGACCAGCTGAACGGTGTTTTGCCCGAGGGAAAAGAGCCGCGCGACGCCATAGAGCAGTCCAGTACCAAGGTCGCCCGCGAAGCCGAGCATTTCCAGAGGGTCGCTTGTGTTGGGGACGTACACCTGGGCCTGCATGGCGAGGCCGAGAGAGAACATTGCGGTGATCGCGACAAACAGCAGGAGGGCGCGAATCCAGTGGCGGGTGAGGAGGTGACCCGCGCCGGGGACAAGCCAGCCGAGGATCAGCGCCGAGTAAACGAAGCCCTGAGTTTGAGGTTGTGCGGGAGTCTGCGCCTTCGATGCCATGCCTCTTAAGACTATAAACGAACAGCAAGGCCTCTAAATGCGCACCAGGTCCCGCTGTATGCGGCCGGTCACGACGGCGTTGTCCCTGGAGGTGATCATATTGATTTCACTGCGAATTCCGAACTGGGGTAAATAGACGCCGGGTTCGACGGAGAAGCAGGTGAAGGGGAGGATGCGGCGATCGTCGTGGGTTTCGAGATTGTCGAGATGAGCGCCTCTCCCGTGCAACTCGGCACCAATGTTGTGGCCGGTGCGATGGGTGAAGTAAGGGCCGTAGCCGGCGTTACGGATGACAGCGCGGGCGGCATCGTCGGCTTCGTATCCCGCGACCGGGTGGCCACCGTCGGTGAAGGCGGAACGCACGGTCTGAATGGCGGCGTCGCGGGCGTCGCGCACAACCGCAAAGACAACGCGTTCCTGTTCGGTGGGCTCGCGGCCCACCACGCCTGTCCAGGTGATGTCGTACCAGCAGGAGGCGGGGCGGTTCTGCCGCGCCCAGATATCGATGAGCAGAAAAGATCCCTGGACGATGGGGCGGCTGGTCTGGGGCAAAGGCTCGTAGTGGGAATCGGAGCTGTTCTCGTTGACGGAGACGTTTGGGCCGTGGTCGGTCGTGAGTCCCGCGCGGTGCATCGCCTCCTGAAACCAAAGCATCATCTCGTATTCGGTAGCGGGCTGGCCGAAGCGAGCGCGGCTGCCGATGTGCTGGAAACCCTCTATGAGGATGTCGTCGATGGCTCTCTGGGCGACGTAATGGCTGTCGATCTGGTCTTCGGTGAGGACGGCCTCGAAGCGGCTCACAAGGTCAGCGGAGGTCACGATTTCCTTGTCCATGGAGCGCAGCAGCTCGACGGTTCCGGCGTCCACCATGGAGACGTACATGATGGCGTTGCGCGGCGAGTACTGCATGGCAATGCGTTTCCAGGGAGCGAGCATGCTGTCGAGGCCGGTTTCCAGTTCCTGCCAGGAGGAATAAACACCTTTAGAGCCAGGCAGGGAGTCAAGCTTCCCGGATTCGATACGATGGACGAGCTTGCGCGGTTCGCCATCGGCAGGAATGGCGTAATACCAGCGGCGGCTGACCAGACCGTTATCAGGCAGTCCGAGGATCGCGGCAGCGATGGGGTCGCGATGGTGGTGATCGTAAAAAAGCCACGCGTCTATGCGAGAATCCCGCAGTGCGCGCTGAATCGACTCCAGGTCCATTGCCATAGGGTATAGGCTCAGGGTTTGGGAGGGACCGGGAAAACGGTCACCGGGAGGATGGTCCTGCAGTCACCATGAAGCGAATTCTGGAGAGTCTTGCGAAAGTAGCCAAGGTAATCGTGCTGGCCACTTTGGTGTTGTGGGTGGGCGACTGGGCAGTCTTTCGGTTGCGCGCCTCTCGCGGGACGGCTTTCGATTCGGTGCAGGTACAGGAGTATCTTTCGACGGCCCTGAAGGGAAATAAGCAGGAGTACGATTACCTGGGAACGGCTCCGGAGAGCTGCGCGCGCGCGCTTTTCCCGCATGGCGGCGCTCCGGCTTGCTGGTGGCTGCGCCGACATACCTCGCAGTGGGAGTGAGGCACAAGCCCCCTTGATGACCGGAGACCCCATGGCCGTGGAAGAGTCTACTTCTTCTCTTCGTGGTACTCCTGCTCGGTATTGATTTCCCAGAGAGCGGACTTATCAATTTTGCCGGCTACGATCTGGTCTACGGCGGTCATGGCGGTCAGCATGGAGTGGTCCTGGTTGTTGTATTTGTGCATTCCATTGCGACCAACCAGGAAGAGATTCTGGAACTGGTCCATGTAGCGGACGATCTCGTCGAAGCGATCGTAGGTCCCGAAGTACGCCGGGTAGGTCTTGGGGACGCGCACCACATGAGTATCGCTGACATCGGAGCCGCGCAGTATGCCGATCTTTTCCACCTCGGCAATCGCGAAGCGAGCGATGTCATCGTCGGGCATGTTCCAGAGGTGGTCGGTCTCGTAGCAGAAATATTCGAGGCCGATCCAGACTTTGGAAGGATCGGCGACCATAAATGGGCTCCAGTTATTGAAGATTTGCAGGCGGCCAACCAGAACATCGGGTTCCTGAATGTAAATCCAGGTGTCCCTGAGCGGACCGCCGTCTGGTTCGGTGACTATGAGCCGATCGACGAGAAGGCCGACGGTGATGAAGTCGCGGTACATGAGGCCGTCGGCGACGGCACGGATTTCCGCTGGAACGTCAATGTCCAGATTTCGGACCAGATCGCGCACGGGCATGGTTGAGAAAACGTAGTCGGCGGGAATGGTGTGCGAAATTCCCTGCGCGTCAACAGCCTCGACGGATGTGACGCGATCGCCTTCGACGAGAAGTTTGGTGGCGCGCCAACCCATCCTGACTTCGCCCCCCTTATTTGTAACAAGGTCAGCTACATATTCCCAGAGCTGGCCCGGGCCGAATTTGGGATAGAGGAATTTCTCGATGAGCGATGTTTCTGTGTCCTTCTGCGCAATGTCGCCGGTCTTCTCTCGGCGGAAGGTCTTCTTCAGGAAATGGGCGATGGCGGTGCGCAGGGAGAGGCCCTTGATGCGTTGCGCCCCCCATTCGGCGCTGATCCGATTGCAGGGCACACCCCACACTTTCTCGGTGTAGGACTTGAAGAAGGTGAGGTACAGTTCGTTTCCGAATCGGTTGATCAGGAAGTCTTCCAGGGTCTTCTCGTTTTTGCGCGGAAATAGCTTTGCACGCATGTAGCCTGCGCCGATTTTCATCATGCGCCAGAGGCCGAGCTGGCGGAGGGTCTGCGCATTGAGAGCCAGCGGGTAGTCGAAAAAGCTGCGCAGAAAATAGATGCGGCTCTTGCGCGGGCGGACCAGCATGACCAGGTCCGAATCTGGCGCGGCACCATTGCCAGCCTGGGCCAAACTGGCGGACACGAGGCGCTCTTTGCTCTGGTACTGGATGGTGTGGAATCCCGAACCGTTTTCAGTGGAGGCAATGGGCATCAGTTCAGTCCACCATTGCATGACGCGATCGGCCTTGGAAAAAAACCGATGACCGCCGATGTCCATTCGGTTGCCGTTGTGGCGGATGGTGCAGGAGATGCCACCTATGCGGTCAGTGGCTTCAAGAACGATGGGCCGGACATCGGAGCGCCGCAGCAGTTCGAGGGCGGCGGTCAGGCCGGCGGGTCCGGCTCCGATGATGAGGGCTGTTTTCATGCGCAGGTTTTGCGGCCCAGCAAAAGGCTCGCGTCTCTTTGAGAATTGCCGGGGGCCGGCAGTTGGGATGCGCGGGACGCGGGTTCAGGACGATTCATGCCTCACTTATGGTTGTTCCTGGCCGGACCAGGCGCAGCCATGGAGCTGCGTTCCAGTTTCGGCGCGGCAATGTTGAAGAAGATGTGGTCAGCTCGGCGTGGTGATTCTGCCGGTGCCACCGCAGACAGTGCATTGTTCGTAGAGCTGAAGACTGCCCTCCCAGCCGACGGCTTTAAAGCCAACGCCGTTCTCATTGCGGCTGATTCCGCTTGCTTCGCATGCGGAACACATCCCGTGCGCCCGGCAGTAATTATCATAGGTGGCTGACCTGCCCGCTTCGGACTCTTTTGCTCGCCAATCACGTCCCTCCTTCCATCGCTTCTGAGCCGCCAGATATCTCGAGAGATATTCGCCGGTAAATGGAACACCACGTGGCATCGAAAAGGTTTCCTCGCAAATTTCCTGCTCACCCGCTGACGGCCTCGGGGCGGACTGCTTTTTCATTTTTCCGGTACGACGGTGTCCCGGATAAAGTTTCCCAGCCGCGGCGCGAGAGATCCCACCAGATGAGATATCCGGCGACAGCGGCGGCGCTCAGAAGGGCGGACGCCATAAGCCACGATCCGAAGATCAATTTGCCGATTCCGAAAAGGCAGCCATAGACGAGGATACAGCCCATCAGGGTGTCGAAGGCGTTGGCGCGGAAGTCGCGGATCGGCGGCAACTCGGGCGCCAGGCGGGCGATGCGCTGCCATCCATGCACTGTGGGATGAACGCGGCGATAAAAGGCCAGCAGGGTTGCATCTGGCTCGGCGGGAGTGACGAAAGTAGCGAAAATCCAGGCGACAGTTGTGACCCCGGCAGTAATCAGTGTGCTCTTCGCAAAAACCACCACGTCGCTGCCGGCGAAGTGCACATACGAGAGCCAGACGGTCACCGCCGCCGCGACGATCATGGCGGAGATTTCACTCCATGCATTGATGCGCCACCAGAACCATCGAAGCATGTAGACGGCACCGGTCCCTGCCCCGAGGTTGAGGACCAGCTGCCAGCCGGCGCCGATCGAGGTGAGACGGCTGGCCACATATCCGCTGCACAGAACGAGAAGCACGGTGATGATCTTGCTGACAACGACGTAGTGGTGCTCGCCCGCGCGACGGACAAGAAAGCGGCGGTAGAGGTCGCTGACGAGGTATGAAGTTCCCCAGTTGAGTTGCGTGCCGACTGTCGACATGTAGGCGGCGAGGAAGGCGGCAATCATGAGGCCGCGCAGCGCTGGCGGCAGAAAGTCGCGCAGGACCATGACGTATCCCTGCTGGGGATTGGCGGCGTAGGCCGCGCTGGGATGAAGGCCGCCATTGGTGGAATACATGGCAAGTGCGACAAGGCCGGTGACGATCCACGGCCAGGGGCGGAGTGCGTAGTGCGCGATGTTGAACCACAGAGTCGCGCCCAGGGAGTTCTTCTCGTCTTTTGCGCTGAACATGCGCTGAGCCACGTACCCGCCGCCGCCAGGCTCGGCTCCGGGATACCACGCAGCCCACCACTGGACGCCGATGTACATCATGAAGGTGAGAAGGGGCAGGGTCCAGAGATTTGACGTGGTGAGACCGGCGTGGAAGTCAGGCAGGAAGGAGAGGATGTTGGATGTTGGATGGCCGGCGGCGCGCGTGGCGGTGTCGACTACGGCAAGGCGCAGGCGCAGCGACTGCATACCCCCAAGGCGTGCAACCGCGATCCAGGCCAGGACGACGATCATGGTCATCTTCAGCACAAACTGAAATAAATCGGTGACCAGGACGCCCCACAATCCACCGAGGAACGTATAGAGGCCGGTAAAGGGAACCAGGATGAAAATGCAGACGAAGAGGGCGGTGTGGCGCGGATCGCCGAGGGTGAAATGCAGCAGCGTGTGGCCGGCCATGGAAAATGTGAGGACGCGTCCCTGAGCGATCGCAGGGCCAAGGGTGACGGCGATGATGTCGACCATAGCGCGTGTGACCCAGCCGAGGATGAAGCAGTTCATCAGCAGGCCGAGATAGACAGCTTTGAAGCCGCGGAGGAAGGCGGCGGGGCGGCCACTGTAGCGAATCTCGACGAGCTCGACGTCAGTGAGAATTTCGGCGCGTCGCCAATACCGAGCGAAGAAGAAAACGGTCGTCATGCCCGAGAGGCAGAGACTCCACCAGATCCAGTTGCCGGAGATGCCCTGGGTGGCGACCAGGCCGCAGACGAAGAGCGGTGTGTCCGCGGCGAAGGTAGTAGCGACCATAGAAGTGCCGGCCAGCCACCAGGAAACGTCGCGCCCAGAGACGAAGAACTCCTCCGTTGATCCGCTGGCTTTACCGCGGTAGTACAAGCCGATGAGGAGGTTGAACAGCAGGTAGGCGGCAATGACGAGCCAGTCGAGAGAAGTAAGAGGCATGCAGGGTCCGTGTGCTGCAGACTGCACTCCAGTATAGACAGAGGGGGGGGAGCGGCCCCGAGGGTGGGAAGAGAACAGCCAGGTTTGCTGCAGCGGTCCGGCGCCCGAGGATTCCTCTACGTCGTCAGTGCGTGCTCCGATCTGTCTGGTTTCTGCGGGCCGACTGGATGCATCAAGCCCCCCCGCGAGAGACGATAACGACGCCCGCGCCACAGAATGGTGCTGCCGGCGTAACTGGCCGCCCAGCAGACGAAGCCCAGCAAGTCACGGATGGGATAAAGGAGGACCGTCCGGAGCAGATGCCGCTCGCGGACTCCGAGAGATCCGACCAGTGCCGCCAGGACCATACGATTTGCAACACTGTAAGCGAGCACCAGGAGCGCGAGAAGCGGTCGATGCATGGCGACGGCGGCCAGTCCAGCGAGGAGACCGAAGGGGATACTGAAGGTGAGCGCGGTGCCAAGATGGCCGAGAGGCCGCGAGAATCGCGTGGATTTCATCCATCGGGTCTGGTGACGCAGCGAGGCGGCAAAGCTGAGGTTAAGGATGATGTGATCGATGACGTGGCGCGACAAGACAACCGTCTGACCTTGCACGGCCACGGCGGCTCCCAGCAGAAAGTCATCGGAGCAATAGGGGCCGAGCACGCCAAAGCCGCCTATGGATTCAACCGAGCGCCGACGCACCGCCATGGTCGGGCCAAGGGCAAACTTCATGCCTTCGAGCAAATTGGCAGTGAGCACGCCGGCGGTCATCTCGACTGACATGCCCGTCGCTTCGAGCTTCGACCAGAGGCCGCGGTCGGCCACGCCGCGATAGAGGCAGGTAACCGCCCCCACACTTTCATCGGCGAAGGGAGCTGCGACTTCACGGATGTAGCTGGGTTCGACGCGGACATCGCTGTCGCTGATGATGAACAGGTCGTCGCTAGCGACCGAGTGCATCAGTTCGAGCGAGGATACCTTGGCGTTGATGTAGGTTTCCTCGCCAGTGGAGAGGAAGCTTGCGGGAATGTGCGGATAGCGCAACGCAACGTGGCGGGCGATCTCGAGGCCGGAATCCGTCGCAGAACGGGCGCAAAACAGAATCTCGAAGTTTGGGTAATCCTGGTTGAAGAAGGACTCGATGTGGGCTTCGAGATTGGGTTCGGCCCCGTCAAGAGGCTTGAGCAGGCTGACAGGCGGCGAAAACCCCGCAGCGGAGGCCGCACTCTGGCGACGAAAACGGAAGAGCCCCACGATGGCGAGGACTGCGAAAACTGTCGAGGTCAACAGGCCGAAAAGTCCAAGGTCGAGCAGGATCCGCATCATAAGTTAAGCCGCGGCACCTCCGATCCGTGCCAGTGTGCACTTCGCGGTTGCCATCAGAAAGACTATTGTATGGCGGGATGCGCCGCTTTCAGATCATGGCGTACTTCGCGTCCTCCCGCATCCAGAGCGCCAGTTGCCGGAGGAGCCAAACATTGCGCTCGAACAGAGTAGTGGCATAGTGCAGCGCGGATACGTTGCCGGCGCTCCCCGTTGCCACCTGCCGCAGGCCATGGCGACTGCGAAGCTCCTCCATCATGCCGCTGCGGTCGTCGGTCATGTTGACGAGGATCTCGATCTCAAGGTCTCGCGGCGATTCGAGTGCGGAGAGGGCCGAGAAAAGAATGGTGTCGAGCGACTCGATGAGAAGCATGGCCAGCTCTTCGCTGGCGAGACCGCCGAGGCATTCGGCGAAGAGGAAGACGTTTTCCTCGAGGGCGGCCAGAGTGCTTTCTTTACGCTGAAAGGAAATGGCACGGGCTGCGATATCGTTGGCGATGGGCAGCTTCAGGAGAGCCTCAAGGAATTCGGAAATGTGGCGCCCCAGCTGGACCGCCGCCGCGTGCAGCGCCTTCAGGTCGGAAGGGTCGCCGCGGCGAGCCGCGTCGATATAACGACTCAGGACCCTGATGATGCGCATCTGTTCGAGGGCGACGAGGTCGAGCGCGGTCTCAGGCGAGCTGAGCGAATTGTGCTGGATGTAGATGGGGTTTGAAAGGTCCTGCTCGGGCGTGGGAGGCCATAATTTCGCCAGCCCGCGCGGAGCCCATTCGAGCCCGGCAATGGCCACCACAGCCACAGCGACGTTGAGAACCAGATAGGTATAAGCCATGCGCTGCGAAATCGACGCACCCGACGCGTGCATCGCGGCGATGAGCAGAGGCAGGTGCAGCACCCGTTCCGCGATGAGCAGGACCGCAACGAGAACCCCCGCCATGCCGTTCGTCATGGCCTGATACATGGCTATCTGCCGCGGCACACCGCGCAGATTGCCGGAGAGCACCCAGGTGGCCAGGCATGAGCCGACGCCGAGACCGGCGATTGACAGGGTGGCGGGGAAGTCGCCGAGCTGACCGCCACGATTGATGGTGACAGCAATAGCGGCTACCGCTGAAGAGGAATGGATCAGAGCGCGCAGCGCGGCTCCCATGAGGAATGCGGCGTAGGGCCAATGGGTGAAGAACTGGGAGACGTGGCTAAACTGGGCCGAAGAGGCGAGCGGCTGGAATGCCTGCTTCATCATTTCGAGGCCGAGAAAAAGCAGGCCCACCGACATGCCGGTTGCGACGGCGGGCTTCCACCTGGTGGCCAGTTTGAAGGCGAGAACCAGTCCGGTAATTCCGATTAGAAAGAGGATGGATATGTGCAGGTTGGAAGCCGCTACAAAGACCAGGAGCGCGGTTCCGATGTTCGCGCAGGCCAGCACGATGAGCGCGCGGGAGATGGGAAGCAGGCCGGTGGAAACCATGCCCGAGAGAATGAAGGCAACGACCGAGGCGCTCTGCGTAACGGCGCCGAGGATCGCACCAACGAGTCCAGCCATGACGGGCCGATGGGTCAGGCGGCCTAACGCCTGCCGGAAGCGCTGGCCGCCCATCTGGCGCAGATTGTCGGATACACCGGTGATGCCGGAAAAGAAAAAGCTGAGTCCGGCAAGGTAAAGCGCAAGCAGTTCAACCATGGGCGGATGCATGATACCAGCGGATTTGGTGGTTCTTGATGAAAGAGCGCATGGTTTCCGCCTGCCGTGCCAGGTAAGCCTGGAGTGCCGTGGTAATTCGGTTCGGCGCTGCTGGGCCCCAGACGCTGCGGCAACAAAGAGATGAACCGAAGACAATTTGCCGTGAAGGTATCGCTGACAGCTGCGGGTTGGGCGCTGTCGGGCTTGCCGGGCGCCGCCGTCCGGGCAGGGTTCAGAGCCTTCCAGCGACAAGGCATCCTCGAGATTCACCAGCGATGATCCAGGGCTGATGCTTCTACGAGCTGGCCGAGGGCGGCGCTGCGCGGCAATGGCGCGCAGGTCACGGTCGACGTTACAGGGCGGCTGAAGCGGGGGTTCCGGATTGCGCCGAATCAACGCCTGGAAATGGGAGCGTGAAGGTGTGGGGGGCCGCAGAGGGACAGGCGTGGAGCGGCGAGCGTTATCTCAGCTGCACAAGGTGATAATTTTTCTTCCCCGTGCGCAACAGAATAGCGGCCGGCCATTTCAGGTCGCCGGCCGTGATGGTTTTCTGGGCCTGGGTCTGCCGCTCGTTGTTGAGGTAGACTCCTCCGGCTTCGATCAGCTTGCGCGCCGAACCCTTGCTCCCCGTCAGCCCGGTCCGAACCATTAGATCCACCAGGTTGACTCCGGCTTCAAAATCAGTTCGTGGAATCGCTGTGACCGGGACTTCTCGGGCGAGGAGAGCGATTGTTTCCTCCGAGGGCACCTCACTGGATTCCGAAAACAAGATTCGACTCGCCGCTTCTGCGCTGCGCACCGCACCGGGTCCGTGTACGAGCGCTGTGCATTCGGCAGCTAATACACGTTGAGCCGCACGAGCCTCCGGTCGAAACTGCGTTTCGCCTTCCAGTGCCTCAATGCGATCGCGATCGAGGAAGGTGAAGAGCCTGAGATAACGGCCTGCGTCCGCATCGGCGGTCTGAAGCCAATACTGGTACATCTGATAGGGGCTCGTCCGGCCGGCATCCAGCCATATCGCGCCCTCCTCCGTCTTTCCGAACTTCTTCCCGGAGGAAGTGGTGAGGAGCGGGAACGTGATGCCTTCCGCGCGTTGTCCGAGTATGCGCCGGATCAATTCCTTGCCGGAAAGAATGTTGCCCCATTGATCGCTGCCGCCCATTTGAATCGTGCAGTCGAAATGTTGGCACATGTGAAGAAAGTCATAGGCCTGGAGCAGCATATAACTGAATTCCGTAAACGAAATGCCCTGGTCGCGTTCTTCCAGCCGCGTCCGAACCGAATCGCGCTTGATCATTTCGTTCACGGAAAAGTGCTTCCCGATGTCGCGCAGGAAGTCCACCAGATTCAGCTTCAGCAGCCAATCCGCATTGTTCTTCATCAGCGCCCGGTCGTCCGATGAGAGGTCGAGGAAGCGACTGAGCTGGGTGCGAACGGCTGCGGAGTTCCACTCGGCCAATTCGTTGGTCAGCAGAGTTCGCTCAGTCGACTTGCCGCTGGGGTCTCCAATCAACCCTGTACCCCCTCCGACAAGAACCAGCGGCCGATGGCCGTGACGCTGCACGTGCGCGAGGCCCATCACCGGAATCAGGCTGCCCAGGTGAAGACTGTCGGCAGTGGGATCAAAACCAACGTAGATGGTACGGCGCGCCTCGTTGAGGTACTCATCCAGGTCATCTGCCGTCGTCGCATCCAGAAAACCGCGCCACCGCAGTTCTTCCAAAAGCGCACTCTTGCGGTCACTTTGAGTCGCCACCGTTGTCATTCAAAGCCTATTTTCCCATGCGCACAGTGCGGAGCGCAGTAGCAAGGTGAAGGCAACCTAACCATGAACCAGGGGCGCTGGCCGATCACCGAATTCCCTTGAGCGCCGCGCGAAACAGCTCGTCGAAATTCTCACCCGCAGTTTTATCCTTCTCCACAGCGCTCTCGATAGCCTTCATCGCCGCCGGGCGCTGGTATCCAAGATTCACCAGCGCCGACAACACATCTTCCGCTGCTGGAGCCGCTATTCGCGTTCCCGACGGGGCTACAGCCAGATCCTCGAGTTTCTCTTTCAGCTCGACCACCAGGCGCTCCGCGAGCTTCTTGCCCACGCCGGGGATACGCGTGAGGGTCGCATGATCTTGTCCGCGGATGGCCTCGACGGTTCGCTCGATGTTGAGCCCGCTCAGAATGGTGATGGCCAGCTTCGGTCCCACGCCCGATACGGTGATGAGCCGCTCAAACAGCCGCTTCTCGTTGCGTTCCAGAAAGCCAAACAGAGCCAGCGTGTCTTCCCGTACCTGCGTGTAAATGTAGAGGGCCACCTCGCCGCCTTCTCGCGGCAATGCTGTGAAGGTGGGCACGCTGAGCGTGACGTCGTAGCCCACGCCGCCCGCTTCGACGATGGCTTGCCCGGGTTGTTTTGAGAACAGGCGGCCCTGCAAATGAGCAATCATGTCGATCTACAGACTAACGCCAGCGCCAATCCCAGTGGTCACCCTCGATCTGCGGCTACTCATTTCGCGGTCGCGTTCGGATAAATCGCTATGCGATGCGTTCTCAATTGCGCCCGCAACAATTCTCCGCCCGACTCCGACATAAGGACGGACGATTTCCCGATGGGCATGTGGCATTCGATGCATTTGCCGCGGATGCTTTCGCCCATCTGTTTGAAGCGGCCGCAGGCGTGGATATCGTGGCACCCAAGGCAATTTTTCGAAAATGAGTCAGCGTTCTCCTGGGTCACATGCACATTGTGACAGGTGGAACAGGTGAGCTTGCCCGATGTAAAGCATTTGCTGCTTTCGAGCGCGCCCACCTGGTTTCCATGCACATCCACCGGCGCATTTGCCGGGGGCGCAGTGATCTTGAGAAAGTCGGTGATGACATCTCCCGGCAAGTAAGTCAGCGAAGGCCCGATGGGATCCGCAGCGCCTGCGTGACAGAGCGAGCAGAGGCCGAGTTGCCGATCATGGGGCAGCCGGGCCGGATTCACGATTGCGATTTCTGCCGAGCCTGCGGGCGGCGGATTGGCGCTGCCCTCGCGGTCGACATGCTCGCGGCCCGGACCGTGGCATCGTTCGCAGCCGATGCCCAGCACGATGCTGTCGCGCTCGAACCGGTTCAGCGGCGGCGCGAGCGACTT
Source organism: uncultured Acidobacteriaceae bacterium (assembly GCA_963831055.1). Lineage (GTDB taxonomy): Bacteria > Acidobacteriota > Terriglobia > Terriglobales > Acidobacteriaceae > Palsa-343. Next base: position 21,719 of record CAWHOU010000020.1, read on the forward strand.
GAACCAGCTCGCGTGGCATTCAAGGCATCGCGGCACAATGGGCCGGTTGAAGTAGACTCCGCCATCGGGATAGCCTGGGCTGTTGATCCATTTGTGGGTCCAGGTCCAGTAGGAGACGGGCAATTCGAAGAGCTGATCGCCCTTCCAGTAGAGATAGGTCTGCCCGTGGCGTCCCGATCCAATGACGATGTCGAACTTTTCCGCTCTTCCGGTGAGATTTTTTGGGTCGCGAATGTCTACTGCGCTCTCGTAATATCCGTCGTCGGCCGCGATCATGGCGAAAATCAGGTTGGGATTCGGGGTCCGCACGAAGTTTTGGCCGGGCGTGAAATTCCCCATGATGGTTTTGGAACTGGCCACGGTCGAGTCCAGCGCATGCGGGGTTGAGGGATAAGCCTTCGCTTCGTTCTCATGGCACTGGTCGCAGACTGCGTCTCCCACGTGGGAATCGGCCGGAGGCGGCTTTCTCTCGGTGGCGGATGGCGCGGGTGGCTCCTGGGAGGACGTTGACTGCATTATGATCGCACCGCCCAGAGCGAGCAGGGCTATCCCTTTGCGCAGTCCGCGAGGGCATCGATTCCTGGCACCGGAATTCCTCGAAAGGGCAATCCGACTGCGCGATAGGGAGATTTCTACTTCCTGGTCCACTGATCCACCCAGTCGTTTACGGTCTTGTACCAGAGCTGGGAGTTCTGCGGCTTGAGCACCCAGTGGCCTTCATCGGGGAAGTAGAGCATCTTTGAGGGGACTTTCATGCGCTGGAGGGTGTCGAAGAGCTGGTAGCCTTCGGAGACGTCGAGCCGGTAGTCGAGCTGGCCGTGGATCACCAGGGTGGGGGTTTTGAAATGCGTCTCGGCGAGCATCGGCGACCACTCGCGATAGAGCGCACGGTTGGTCCACGGCGTCCCCTTGAACTCCCATTCGTTGAACCAGAGCTCCTCTGTCGTACCGTAAGCCGATTCGGTGTTGAACATGCCGTCATGCGAAACGATGCATTTGAAGCGGTCGGTGTGGCCGAGGATCCAGTTGGCCATGTAGCCGCCGTAGCTCGCGCCGAGGGCGCACTCGCGGGTCTTGTCGATGAATGGGTAATGCTGCTCGGCGTAATCGAGGCCGCGCATGAGGTCGATGTGGGGCTTGCCGCCCCAGTCGCCGTTGACGCGGTCGACGAAGGCCTGGCCGTAGCCGGTGGAGCCGCCGGGATTGATCACGACGACGACGTAGCCGTTGGCGGCGAAGAGTTCAGGGTTCCAGCGGTACGACCACATGTCGCCCCAGGCACCCTGGGGTCCGCCGTGGATGAGGAATTTCACAGGGTATTTTTTGTGGGGATCGAAGTTGGGTGGGTGGATGAGGAAGCCCTGGACTTTGACGTTGCCGATCGAGGGGAACCAGAAGGAGTCCATTTTGGGGAGGTCGAGTTGGTTGAGGAGGGCGGAGTTGAGGTGGGTGAGGGCAACGGCTGCTTTCGGGTAGGGAGCCCCAAACGTTTCGAGATACTTAATGCCCTTCTTACTAAGGTCGGGATCGATGATCGCCGGCGAGGACACCAACTTAAGGATCTCGCCGGGCTGACCCACCGCCACTCGCGTCGCGATTATCGTCTGATTATCGCTCGTAATATGGAGGTCGCTGAATTCGCCTTTTTCCTTATCCAGGGTTTCGAAGCGGGAGAGTTTCCCCTCCGGAATCTC
>CAWHOU010000021.1:0-323253 GCA_963831055.1 uncultured Acidobacteriaceae bacterium
AGCCCGTAATGGCCTTGGATGGCGGGGAGGATGGGCTTACCGCCTATCGCGCCTTGGCGCCCGAAATCACCCGCCTTTTGCGCCCGGGAGGGTATGCGTTTCTCGAAATTGGGGTCGGCCAAGATAAGACCGTGCCCGCGCTGTTTGCTGCAGCAGGCATGGAACCGGTGGCATTAACCCCCGATTTGGCTGGAAATCCGCGGGTCCTGACGGCGAAACCCAAAGAAGATCAGCCTTCCTTGCGGCGAAAAAAATGTTGGAAAAGCAGGACTAAACCGCTAGCGTCCGGGCCTGGGGACAGGGACCTGCCGGACGGCCAAAAATATTATGGCCGAGGCGGTGGCAGCGAACCGCCATGGCGGTGACCGGGAATGTGCTCAATTCCGAAATCAGACCTTCGTTTGCTTCCCGCGGCTTTTCCCCGCGTGCGGAAGGACATCCTGCCCTTCGACGCGACAAGCCCACTTGACCCGCCAGAACTCCAGCAACTGAACTTCTGGAATTTCTTGAATTCCGAACACCGGGCGCCGTAAGGCGGCGAAGTAACCAATCGAAAAACCCGAAAGGCTTCCCCGTGAAAGCGTCCTGTTTTTTGTGTTCCGTGGCCTGTTGTGCGCTGGCTTCGTCAAGCGCCTTCGGGCAAAACCTTCCATTCCCGCTGGTTTTGACTGCGAGCGGCAATCCCAATCCGGTTGTGGTCAGCAACACTCTTGTTTACACAGTGACGCTGACGAATACCTCCGCCATTCCCCTAAACGTGCGGTTGTCTGATACGCTGCCGCCCGCCGTGAGCTACATCCGAGCTTTCGTTACCGGTCCGTCCGCCGCGTCATTCGGCGGCCTTGCCAATGTGGACAACGTAGTCACTACGACTAACTCCAACTTCGGCTCCAACCAGTTCGTGTCTCTGACGATTCAGGTGACACCCATCGTGACCGGGATCCTGAGCAACTCGGCCAGCGTCAGCGCTACGGGATCCTAACCCCAATTGGCGGGAGCACTAGATACCCAGTTATCACGACAGTCCTGCCAAATGTGTCGTTCACGAACATTGCTTGCGGCGCTGAAGTGCCCACAAACCCGCCGCCGGAGCTGCTTTCCGGTTGCTCAAACGCCACTTTTAGTTTCACGAGCTTTAGCAACAACGCACCTTGCCCGTTGGTTATCACGCGTTCTGGAGCGTGTTTAATTGCACAAACGCGCCCACTAACGTCATCCGCGTCGTGACAATAACGCCGGGCCCTCCAAGCTTTCTTGGGCGCACCAATGTCACTATTTCCTGCGGGGACCCTTTTCCTCTTCCTCCGGAGGTCACCACGCCTTGCTGTGGCGGCGCCACGCTTACATTGGAGGCCACTACCAATTTCGGCGCCGACTCAGAAACGATTACCCAAAACTGGACGGCCACGAATTGCTGCAACCAGACTGCCACCTGCCAACGGTTGGTCGTGATTAACGGTTCCATGTCCACCGACCCGGGGATTTTGCCCGGCTTCAATACTTCCTTTATGCCGGCGGGCAGCAACGATCCGAGCATGAAGGTGGCTACCCCATTCCGTTTTTGCTTTTGCGGCAACACTTACTCGAGTGTCTGGGTCAACAACGACGGCAATGTCACGCTGAATCGCGCGTTTGGGGGCCATGTCGGAAACCCCGAGCCGGCCTACCAGCCGCTTCTTGCGATGAGCAACATCCAACGGGTCATCTTTGCTCCGTTCTGGGCCGACGTTTCGACACTACCACCAACACCGGTTCGGCACAGTTCGATTGGGGCGCCGGTTGCGTGGATCGTGACAAACATAGGTGCGTGCCAGGCATTTGGCGTGACGTGGAACAACGTTGGCTATTATCCTAACCCGTTCACCGAGAACCGACAAGGCTAACACCTTCCAGATGCTGATCGTAAAAGTCGGCCCGATATCGGGAGCGGCGCTTTTGATCTGCAATATCGCTACCAGACGATCACTTGGGACACGGCGGCTTCGTGCTATGGAAAGCACGGTCTGTGCGATCCATTCAGCGATCCTCCCAGCATCCCCGCACGGGCGGGATATTCCGGTGGCGACGGTAACTGTAGCTATGAACTGCCCGGCTCAGGAAGCTGTGGCGGTGTGCTGACTAACAACGCGGCCAATTCCCTGGTCGGCGGGCAGCAGGGTTAAGGCCAGCCCCGGGGTTTACATCTGGGAGTTTACCGGCTGCGCGACCACTGGCGGGCGCTAAAGGGAGAAGGATTGACGCGTTGACTCCCATGAAAACTGCAGCATGGCGCCGGAAGCCAGCTCTGCGCGTTCCATCGATTATGATACTCTTGACCGGCTTTTACTTTGAACCCGAGGCGAGACGACGCGGTGAATTTCTCGAATGTCTGCGGCGCAATCATGAGAACAAGAGTTTCGAGGGAATTCATCTTTGGGTGCAGGCTCCGGTGGATTTGGAGGAACTTGTCGTGGCCAATCCGTTTCTGGCGGACCGATCCGTGCGCCTGATAGCGCACAACAACCGTCTGACGTACAAGCTTCTTTTTGCCTACGCCAACGAGCAGTTGCCAGGCTGGAAAGTCGTGATCGCCAATGCCGACATTTTCTTCGATGAAACCCTGAAGTCGCTGGATCCGTATCGCATTGAGGGACAGTTGCTCTGCCTCTCACGCTGGGACGTCCATGCTGATGGGGATCTGCGCTTGTTCGATCACTCCGCAAGCCAGGACGCGTGGGTTTTCCGCGCGCCGATTCGTGAGTTCTTTTCCGATTTTCACATGGGTGTTCCGGGTTGCGACAATCGTCTGGCCTGGGAAGCCAGACAGGCCGGGTTGGAGCTGTTGAACCCGGCCAAGTCGGTTCGTGCCTGCCACCTACACCTCAGCGGTGTGCGGCGCTACGGCGAGCGGGACCGCGTGCCAGGCCCCTCCTGGCCCGTCGCGCCAGGGTTCCTCGGCCCGGCAGCCTGCAACAACAGCCTCGTTCAGGCATCGGCTAATAGAAACGCGATGGCCCCCGGTGGACGATGCATCAAAGAACTAGAACTAGAGGCCGACGCTATGAGCACAGACCCAGTATTCGCGGTGACTTCGCTCTCCCCTGCGCTAAGCCGGGTGCCAGTGCAAAAAGCCTGTATAGAATCATGGCGCAGAGCGGGCTTGCGCGTTTTTTCGTTCAATCATCCGTCCGAGATCGCGACGTTGCGACCGCGCTACGACGTCGAATGGGTGCCGGTGGAGAAGACCGCCAAAGACTTGTTCGGGGTTCATTACGTGCCGATCCGGGCGGTAATGGAATGGGCTGCCGAGCGCGACGAGATGGTGCTTCTGATCAATTCGGACATCGAACTGCGCCTGGAGCAATGGCAGTTGAAGCGGATACGCTGGCTTACTCACGGCGGGTTGTCCTTCTTCATCCGGCACAACCACTCGGGCGACATTGCCAAGGCAACAATCGAGCCGCACGGCATTGAATGGCTTTCTTTTTCGCGGAAAGGATGCGCCCCCGGTGCCCGATTCCTTTCTTAGCGTCGGCGTGCCCTGGTGGGACTACCTCCTGCCTCATCTCTTCATGGCGCACGCCCGCACGGTCTATAAAATAGATTTCGCGGGGCTTTTCATCGCAGTCATCGGCGCCAGTGGGCCTGGGAAAGTGGTATCGCTGCGCGCTGGAGTTTGGCCGCGTGACTGGCGGGCTGAACGGGGATCAGTCCTGGGAAGCGTGCGTCGCCATGTCTCTGCGCGCACGACAGACCTTCGAGCATGGGATCGCCTTGATTTCGCCGCAACCGCGGCCTATTGGCGAGTGGGTGGAGCAGAGGTTTCGCGACGACGCGCCGAAAACCTTCCTTGAGCTGGGCTCGCATGTCGGAACCGACACCGAATGGATGGCACCGCTACCCAACGTTACCATTCACGCGTTTGAACCCGACCCTCGCAATCACCAACCGCCGCGCGACAATGTGATTCAGCGTCGGATGGCCATTGCGCAGAATGACGGCCGCGCTCAATTCATCCTGAGCCACGCCGGCTGGGGACAAGAGTGGACGCATTCCTCATCCATCAAACGCCCCAAGAACCATCTGCACCGCTATCCGGTGACATTCGGCGATACCATTAGCGTCGACGCCATTACGCTGGACACTTATTGCCGGAAGGAAGGCCTCGCCAAGATCGATACCATCTGGGCCGACATTCAAGGCGCGAGGGCGAAATGGTTCGTGGCGGCGCGGAAACGCTGGCGCGCACACGTTACGTCTTTACGGAGAATCCGACGATGAGATGTATGAAGGCCAGCCAACGCTGCGGGAACTGCTGAGGATGCTTCCGGACTTTCGTGTTCTCGAGCTGTGGCCGGACGATGTGCTTTTGGAAAACCGCGCCCTGGCATAGCGAGCAACTTCGCCATGACTGCCGGAATCACTATCGGCGTCCCGTATCAGGGCGAGGCCGCAGCTCTAGCGGCTACCCTCGGCTCTGTACGGACGGCCATGCCAACGGGCTTCGATCTGGTGCTCCTGGTGGACAGTCAAGACGCGCCTCCGGTTGCGATGCCGGATATGCCCGAGGCGCGAATGGCGCGAGCGCGCGGCGGGGCGAATGTTTCAACCGACTGGCCCAGGCGAGCGAAGCCGGGGTCGTCGTACTTCTGGAATGCGGCGCGATGGTCGGACCGGGTTGGCTGGAGCGATTGCTGGCCGCGCTTAAGGCCGATCCGCATCACGGCTTGGTGGGACCGTCCACAAACCGGTCGTGGAATCAACAGGGGATTTTCCGCGATGCAACCGGGACCGCGGAAAGCATCGTTCAGTGCGCGCAAGAGGCTTCTCGACGTTTTGGCAACCAGGTTCGCACGCTGGAGCCGCTTTACAGCCTGGCCGATTTCTGTTACGCGGTCCGGCGCGAGGTCATTGAGACGATTGGCTTGGCCGACGAAGGATACGGTCTCGGCCCGTGCTGGGAAATGGACTACAACATTCGGGCGGCGCGGGCCGGGTGGCGCGGCGTGTGGGCCGGCGCCGCTTATGTTTGGCGCGCGCCGCCGCCGCTTCGGCGGCAAACCGAGGAGGCGCAACTCTTTCAAGCCAGCAAGCAGCGTTACCAGGACAAATTCTGCGGCGGCCGATTGCGCGGGCAAAAGAGCGATTACCGTTTTCACTGCCGTGGCGATGCTTGCACGAACTTCGCACCGGTCGAATTTCAGGACCGCTGGCGCCCGAACGCCTTCTCGACGCCTGTCGCGGAAACGGCGAAAATTTCAATTGAGGTCGTCGGCCCGAGCGGGAAATTGGTCACGTGCATCATGCCAACGTGCAACCGCCGGACGTTTGTTGATGGAGCCATCCGGAATTTCCGCGAGCAGGACTATCCGAATCTTGAGTTGTTGATCGTTCACGACGGCGCCGATTCCATCGAAGATCCGGTGCCCGCCGACCCGCGCATCCGCTACATCCGGCTCACCGAGAAACAAATTCTTGGTGACAAACGCAATTTTGCCTGCGCGCAGGCCTGCGGGGAATTCATCTGCCATTGGGATGACGATGACTGGTATCCGGCAAATCGCGTCAGCCGGCAGGTGGCTCTGTTGCAGTCGGCTGGCGGACAGGTTTGCGGCACCAGCCAGCTTTTTTACTATGATCCATCCTTGAAACGCGCGTGGCGTTATAAGTACGCGGGCGGCGGACGCGCGTGGGTCGCCGGAAATACTCTGTTATACCTTCGGTCATTCTGGCAGGCGCATCCTTTCGCCAGCCTTCAGGTGGGAGAAGACTCTCGTTTCGTGTGGGCAGACAAACAGGCGCGGATTTGCGATCTCAAGGACCCAACGCTGTGTGTCGGCCGCGTGCATCCTGGAAACACCAGTCGCAAGACAATTGTTGGATCGTGCTGGCAATCCGTGGCGGTGACCGAGATTCACCGCTTGTTAGGGCCGGACATAAAGCATTTCCATGCGTCAGGAGATGAGTTCGCGTTCAGTTCCGCGTCGGCGCCGCCATTGGTTTCCTGCATCATGCCGACGGGCAATCGGCGCAATTTCGTGCGGCTGGCGCTGGCCGGTTTTCAGCAACAGGATTATCCCGCCCGCGAGTTGATCATTGTGGATGACGGGCTGCAACCGTTGTCCGATTTGGTTGCCGGGCCGGCAAACGTGCAATACGTGCGATTGCCCTCGCGGACTTCGATAGGCGCCAAGCGCAATCTAGCCTGCCAGAAGGCGCGCGGAGCCATCATCGCGCACTGGGACGACGACGATTGGTATGCGCCGCAGCGATTGTCCCGGCAGATCGAGCCGCTGCTGAAAGGCGAGGCCGACTTAACCGGTCTGGAGAGCTCCTATGTGTTGGATTTGGCTTCCGAGAGGTTTTGGAGTCTGTCGCCCAAACTCCATGAGCGGATGTTTGTTGGCAACGTGCATGGAGGAACATTGGTTTTTCGCAGATCATTTTTGACCGGGGAAACGCTATCCGCACGCCAACTTGGCGGAAGACGCCGCGTTTCTGCAAGCCGCGATGCGGCAGGCGAACCGCCTGGCCCGAGTTTCCAACCCCGGATTGTTCGTCTATCGCCCATATGCGCGACCGGAAACTCGCCACGCCAGCGGTCGTTGCCCAGCGGCCGCATGGGGACCGACATCCATTCCTGAACGTCGTGGAAACGAAATACAAGGCGGGCGGCTACGTGATCGTGGCCATCGGCGAAAACATCCGCCTCCACCTCGACCGTATCGCCGACGATTCGTTTGATGGGATAGCGGCCCGCGTCAATCTCCGGCTCGACGCTTTCGATGACGACGCGTTTCCGTCCATCCGCGGGTTTTTGCATAGTTCCGATCGGCTTTCCGGCAAGCCAGGCAATGCTTTGAGCGCCCGGCCGCTTGCTGGCGGAGTTGCGGAATCCCGCGCGCGTATTCAGTTACGGAATTATACGGACAACGGTCACGGAATTTTCGGTCCGCTTCCGAGTGTAACCGCAGGTCATGTCAAGGTGATGTGATTCGATGCCCGCCAGGCCGGTTGCCGCGCAAGCCCAGTACAGCGCGGCGTGCGCTAGTTATCGGGCAGAATATTGGATTCTTCCGAGGCGCGCAATCTCACCAGGCGGTCCACCGTATAAGGCGCGCGCTGCGTGGCGGTGTGATAGTGGCGGACCTGCAATTCGCCCAGCAGGCCGATCGCCAGCAGCTGCGTTCCCCCGAGGATCATGACCGCGGCAATCACGAACAACGGCCCATGCTGCTCCATTACGGGTTGACGGGTGATCAGCTTGAGCGCCAGCAGAAAGGCGGAGAGGGCGCCGCCGCCGAAGATTCCAAGGGCACCGAACAGCCCGAAGAAATGCAGCGGGCGGGTCATGTACTTCAGCAGGAATCGAATGGTCATCAGGTCAAAGAAGACCCGGAAGGTGCGCCCGATTCCGTAATGCGATTTGCCCCGGAGCCGGTTCACGTTGGTGATGGGCACCTCGCAGATGCTGGCGCCATACCAGGAAGCGAGGGCAGGGATAAAGCGATGCATCTCGCCGTAGAGCGGAATGTTGTGGATCACCTCGCGCCGGTATGCCTTAAATGTGGTCCCGAAATCGTGAATGTCCACGCCGGACAGCTTGGCCATCAGCCAGTTCGCGCAGCGCGAGGGAAGGCGCCGCATGACGAAATTGTCGATTCGCTCTTTGCGCCATCCACTGACGACGTCGTAACCCTCTTCGAGCTTTTCGAGGAAGGCCGGAATCTCGCTGGGATCGTGCTGCAGATCGCCGTCCATGGCGAGAATAAATTCGCCCTCGGCATGATCGAAGCCGGCGGCCAGCGCCGAAGTCTGTCCAAAATTGCGCCGCAACTTCACTACCAGTACGCGGCTGTCGACGGCGGCAATCTCTTCCAGAAGCCTGCAGGTGCGGTCATTCGAGCCGTCGTCCACAAAGACGAGCTCAAACGGATCGCCGACGTGCTCCATGACCTGCTTCAACCGGTCGTAAAGAACTGTGACGTTGTCTTCTTCGTTGTGGAAGGGAACGACGATGGAGTACCTGGTCATCGACTTTAATTATAGACATCAGAAGCCGGCAAACTGCGGCCCTGGGGTTGGTATTTATATAGAAACTTCACAAAGGGCCGGGCATCTCGTCTGGCGTACCTCCGGCCGACGCGCCCCCCGGGCTCATCGCTTTGCTTGAGGTACAGCGCAGTTACGCGCCCAGGATTTCCACCGCTGCGCGTGCCGCCTCTTCGCACGCCGCCCGGTCCACGTCCCGGTGGGTCACGAAGCGGATTCCGTGGCGCCCGGCGTTGCTCACCAGAATTCCGCGCCGCTTCATTTTGGCGATAAAGTCGTCAGCGCCCGTCATATCCTGCAACGTGAAGATCACGATGTTGGTCCGCACCGCATCGAGGTCGATCTCCACCTGAGGCAAGCCGGCCATGGATTCCGCCAGCAGGCGCGCGTTGGCGTGGTCCTCATGCAGCCGCTTCGGACCCTCCTCGAGAGCCATCAGTCCCGCAGCGGCCAGGATTCCCGCCTGCCGCATGCCTCCGCCGAGCGCTTTGCGAATCAGCCGCGCCCGATCCATCTTCTCGTATGTGCCCACCAGCATCGACCCGACCGGCGCTCCCAGCCCCTTCGACAGGCAGAACATCACGGTGGTGAAGCCGCGCGTCAGCTCGCGCACGCTCACTCCCAGCGCCACTGAAGCGTTGAAGATTCGCGCCCCATCCAGGTGAACCGGGAGCCCGCGCTTCTCCGCTCCCGCCCATATCTCCTGCGTCACTTCGAGCGGCGTGACTGTGCCGCCCGCCATGTTGTGGGTGTTTTCAAGCGCGATCAGCCCGGTCGGCGCCCGGTGGTGGTGTTTGCCGGTGATGTGCGGCTCGATCTCGCGCCACGTCAGGATTCCGCGGTCCGCCGGCAGGGTTCGCAGCTGGCAGCCGGAAAACGCCGCCGCCATCGCGATCTCCCACTCCACAATGTGGGACCGCGCCTCGCAGATCACTTCCTGCCCATGCTGGGTGAGCAGCCGGATGGCTGTCTGATTCCCCATCGTGCCGCTCGGCAAAAACAGCGCGGCCTCGCGGCCAAAGATTTCCGCGGCCCGCGCTTCCAGGCGGTTGATGGTGGGGTCCTCACCGTAAACGTCGTCGCCAACCTCCGCCTCAGCCATCGCGGTGCGCATGGCAGGGGTGGGTTTCGTCACCGTGTCGCTGCGCAGATCGATCGTCGCCACAGGCGAAGACGAAGCGGCAGCATCGAGAGTGAGAACAGCGGTATCAGAGGACATTCGATTCCCTTCCGCAACAGCCAATATTCGAGTATTGCACTACGCGGTCCCTACGCGACGACCGGCTCCACCAGAAACCGTCCAAAAACGTCGTTAGAGAGGAGGCGTCCGCGTGCCGTCAGGGCGACCCGGTCGCCGTCGGCAAAAGCGATCAGGCCATCGCCTTCCAGTTCGCCGATGGTGGAGAGGAATTCGCGGACCGCAGAAGCCGAAAATTCACTGCGCAGCGCCCCGAGGCTCACGCCCTCATTCAGCCTCAGCCCCAGGAACCACGCCTCCTCCATTTCCTCTTCACGATTCAGACGGCGTGGCTCGTCCCAGTCCGGTCCTTCCAGATACGCATCGAGATTGTCGCTTGTGGCAAACCGCAGAGGCGCACCCGCGTGCGTCCGCAGCATCGAATGGGCATCCAGTCCGAATCCGAGATAAGGCTGGCGCCGCCAATACTTCAGGTTGTGCCGCGACTCTGAACCAGAGCGCGCGAAATTCGAAATCTCATACTGCGCCAGTCCGTGTCCTGCGAGAAACGCAATCGCTTCGGTGTAGAGATCGGCGACATCGTCGTCGGCCGGGACCTCTTTCGCTCCGTAGCGGGCGCCGCTCACCAGCAATTCGCGCCCCAGGCGCGATTCGTCGTCGACCTCGAGCATGTAAATGCTGGCATGATCCACTCCTGAATCGGCCAGCATTCCGAGCGATTCATACCACGATTCAACGGTCTGCCCCGGCAATCCGGCAATCAGGTCGACGCTGATGCCGGCGATCCCCGCAGCCTCGACCCGGCGAATGTCATCGAGCGCGACGGCGCGCGTATGCAGGCGGCCAATCGCTCTCGATTCGCTGTCGATAAAGGACTGCACGCCAAAGCTGACGCGCGTCACGCCACATTCCACCAGAGCATCGAGCACCGGCTGCTCCAGCTGCCCCGGAGCGCATTCCACCGTAATCTCCGCTGTGGGCAACACGGCGAATTCGCGCCGCAGGCTCGTGAAGAGCCGCCGGAACAATGCCGGCGACAGCAGCGTTGGAGTTCCTCCCCCGAGATAAATGCTGTCAACCGCCTGGGGCAGTACTGCGCCCCATTGCTTCACGCGCTTGCGTATCGAGCCAAGGTCCTGCTCAACTCGCGTGACGTAGCGATCATGATAGCTCGCGGGAAAAACCCCCGAAGCAAAATTGCAGAATGTGCATTTGGAACGGCAGAAAGGGACAGACAGATAGAGCCCGAGCATCTCCATATATCTTTATTTTCCCACCGCGGCCGCCTTTCGCCTACCGTTTGTCGAATCAGTCATCATGACAACCCTCGTCTGGCTGTGCATCCAGCGCCGCAACAATTCGACCGTATTTGCGTTCATTCCCTGCAGAGACGATCCGGTGAAAGAGGGCCGGATAAAGGTTCCAAACTTCGAGAGAAGTTCGAAGCGGAACACAGGAGGTCTCTTATGAAAAGCATTCTTCGCGCACTTGCATTGACCGGCATTCTGGGTCTTGGCGCAGCGGCGGTACAGGCCCAGCCCAGAGTCTTCGTCGGCGTAGGTTTTCGCGCTCCTGTTGTGGTCGCCGCGGTTCCAGCTTGCCCAGGTGTTGGGTATGTTTGGTCTGCCGGCTATTACGAGGGGCCGGTCTTCGTCCCAGGCCGCTGGATCTATCGCGGATACGACACTCGCGTCATCGTGCGCGATATCCGGCCCGCATATCACTATCCCGTGCGTTTTCGCCGGTAAGGAAAAAAGATGAGGGCCGCGTCCCCAAAAACCGGCCTATGCGCACCCGTTGAAGCTCCCCGCTTCCGGGTGCGTTTCCGTCTGTGGTGCCTTAAGAAAAATGCGGCCGGCGGCTCCATTCGGGTCTATTCTGTCGGAACAAGGCACCCACTCGCTGCGTATCTGCTTTCGGAACCCTTGCGGAGGCTTCTATGGCCGGACTCATCGGCGTTGGACTTTACTTTTTGCCTTCCCTGCTCGCGGCCGCGCGCCACACCCACAACACAACTGGCATCTTCCTGTTCAACCTGTTTCTCGGCTGGACCGGCATCGGATGGGTCATCGCGCTGCTGATGGCCATCTGTTCGAGCCCCTGCTACGTCCACCCAGGCTGGTACTACCCTCCCCCGCCCAGGCGCTGGGACTGAACCTCGAAACGAAACGTCGAAAGGTTGCCCGACCTGGCCTGCCGACCCGCTCAGTCGTTGGCGTTTCGCACTTTCCGGCATTTGAATCGGCGCAACATTTTTGGGCGTCTAACGTTAACATCGGTAGCAAGCTTTCCGGTCCACCCACAGGAAACCCGGAAGGCGCGTCAGATCGAAAACTACATTTGAGGGTGGTCTGACAGGAGGTTCCATCATGCGCGTACTGCGCTACGTTATGTTGGTTGCGTTGCTGGCCGCGCCATTCGCTCTGGCCAGGCCAGCGCAGGCCCAGGTCGCTGTCGGTATCGGCATCGGCCCCGTCATCGGTTATCCAGGCTACTACGACTTGGCAGGCCCCCCGGTTTGCGAGTGGGGCTACTACTCGTACTACCCCTATGCCTGCGCCCCATACGGCTATTGGGGTCCTGACTGGTTCGTGGGAGGCGTGTTCATCGGCGCCGGTCCCTGGTTCCACGGCTGGTATGGTCACCCGTGGGGTTGGGGCTACGGTCACATCGGATACTACGGCGGGTTCGGCTATCGCGGCGGCTACGGATATCGTGGAGGGTTCGGCTATCGTGGCGGTTACGCAGGCGGATATCGCGGCGCCGTCGGCGCCGGTGGCTATCATGGCTACGCTGGCGGATACCGCGGAGGCTACTCCGGTGCGGTTCGCGGCGGAGCGGTGGGCGGATTCCACGGTGGTGCTGTCGCCGGTGGCGGATTCCATGGCGGCGGTGGCGGCCATGGGGGCGGCGGCGGACGCCGCTAATCCGGCCTGCCGAATAACCCCACCCAAATGAAAATAGGGCCCGCTCCCTGGAGCGGGCCTTCGTGTTTCTGAATAACCTCTCTAATACGGGTCCTTCCGGAAATCCCCCCTCGCCAGCGCCATCGCCATACCGGCAATTCGCTCGGCGGCATCCGGATGCGCCAGCGACCGCGCGTTCTTGGCCATCCCTGTGAGCTTCTCTGGCTCAGTTAACAGATCGCTGAGGGTGCCCAGCAACTGGTCCGGCGTCAGGTCCGCCTCCAGGAGCACACGGGCAGATCCCGCCTGCGCCATCACCTCGGCGTTGCGCCGCTGATGGTCATCCGCCGCCTGCGGAAAGGGAATCAGCACCGCTGGCTTCCCTGACGCGGCCAGCTCCGCCACCGTTGACGCTCCACTCCGCGCCAGCACCAGATCCGCCGCAGCAAAACGGCGGGGCATATCGTCCAGAAACGCCTCCACCTGCCATCGTCCAGCATCAGCCCCGCTCGCCTGATAAGCCGCCAGCGTCGTTTCAGCATGGCGCGCACCTGCCTGGTGCAGAATCGTCAGCCCTGAAACCCGCTCCAGTAGAGCCGCCGCGATCTTCGGCATGGTCATGTTGAGAACCCGCGCTCCCTGGCTCCCACCAAAAACGAGGAGATGCGGTGCCGCTCCGACCGGCCGGGGCACAAGATGAAAGAACTCCGCCCGCACCGGGATTCCGGTGATGTGTGCGTTGCGGAAATAGCGCGCCGCTGGCTCAAAGTTGACTGCGGCCGCCTTCACCCTGCTGCCCACCAGGCGGTTTGCCAGACCAGGCACCGCATTGGGCTCGAACGCGAGCGTCGGAATCCCCATCAGAATGGCCGCGCCCATTACCGGCCCAGACGCGTATCCACCCACGCCAACCACCACCGCGGGGCGAAACTCCCGCAGCAATCCGAAGCACTGCAGCAGGCCAGCGGGCAAATCCACCAGCGTCTGCAGCCGCGTCGTCAGCGACACGTTATTCAGCTGCCCAACCTTGATCAACTCCAGACGGTAGCCCGCCTGCGGCACCAGCCGCGATTCCAAGCCGCGTGCCGTGCCCACAAACAACATCTCCGCTCTATGGCGCGCCTTCAGCTCATCGGCGATCGCCAGGGCCGGGATGATGTGCCCGCCAGTCCCCCCGCCGGCAATCAGGATGCGCGTCGTGGATTCCATCGCTACGTCATTTTAGGGCCTGCGGTTGGTCTGCTATTTCCGCTGGACATCGGTTTTGCTACTAGCTAATCTGTGATTAGCTAAGGGCAGCTTTTATGGCAATCAGCACTATTCACGAAGCAAAGACGAATCTCTCCCGGCTAATTGAGCGCGCTGAGCGGGGGGAGCAGATCCTGATTGCGCGCGGCAAACAGCCCGTTGTGCGCCTGACGCCAATTAAGAAGCCCGGCAAGAAGAGGAAGCTCGGATTATTCGAAGGCGAATTCGAGGTTGGCCCCGAATTCTTTGAGCCACGTCCTCCGGAAGAGTTGGAAGGCTGGGAGTAGTTGCGCATTCTCCTCGACACCCAGTTTTCGACGCTTACGGCATCCGTCGCATCTGGTAGCGGTTCCCGGCCTCTCTCCCTGTTCGCTACTGGCTACACTCTGTCTTTATCAGTCCACTTCTTTGGTGATGTTCAGCAGCACCCCCATCAGCACCAGCATGATGAACAACGAAGTTCCGCCGGAGGACACAAATGGAAGCGTGATTCCCTTTGTTGGCACCAGCGCGAGCACCACGCTGATATTGAAGAATGCCTGGATGAGAATCGTCGCCGTGATCCCGAAGGCCAGAAACCGCGCAAAAGGATCCGTCGACAATACCGCAGCCCGCATCCCACGCCATCCGATAAACACAAACAGCCCGACGACGATCAGCGCTCCAATCAGCCCCAATTCCTCAGAGATGTTCGCGAAAATGTAGTCGGTATGCGGCTCCGGCAGATAGAAAAGCTTCTGCCGTCCATCCATAAAACCCACGCCGCGCAATCCCCCTGAGCCGACGGCAATCAACGACTGAAGGATGTGGAAGCCCTTGCCCAGAGGGTCCGACTCGGGATTGAGGAAGGCCAGCATGCGGTCCCGGCGCCACTTGACGTAAAACAGCATGAAGTAGAGCACCGGTGCAGCGGCCAGCGCGGCATAGCCCAGATACTTCATGTTTATGCCCGCGAGCCACAGCATCAGCGCCGTCACACCTGCGCATACCAGCGCCGTGCCAAGGTCGGGTTCTTTCAAAATCAGCGCGATGAAAATCAAGCTGGGCAGCGCCGCCGGCAGCAGCGTTCCGCGCACATCGTCCATAGCATGCATGCGGTTCTGCAGGAACCACGCGAGAAACAGCACCAACGCCGGCTTGGCAATCTCCGACGGCTGAAACGACAGGATGCTGAGGCGAATCCAGCGATGGGTGTTGTGCGAGTCGTGCATGAGAAACGCCGCCAGCAGCAGGATGATGGTGATCCCCACCACGGGAAACACAACGGTGGGCCGGTTGTATTTGCCGTACGGGACCTGGATCAGCAGAGTCATGGCGAGCAGCCCCAACCCCGCCCATACCGCCTGCCGCAAAACAAAGTTATACGGCGAACCGAACCGCACACTGGCCATCACCGCGGATGCGCTGAAGACCATCGCCAGCCCGATCACCACCAGCACCAGCGTGGCTCCGTACAGCCACTTATCGACGCCTACCCGTTTCGCCATAACCCGCCTAAGCTGCCCGCTTTAGGCCGTCAGCGCGGCCAATCCGCGCCGCGCCACGACCGCTTCTTTAAACACCCGCCCGCGTTGCTCGTAGTTCTCAAACTGATCGAAGCTCGAACAAGCCGGCGCCAGGAGCACAATCTCACCCGGCTGAGCCGCCGCGCTCGCCCTTGCAATCGCAGCATCCAGCGTGCCGGCCGCGACGATGGGAACCGCACCTTCGATATGCGTGTGAATCTTCTCCGCAGCAGCGCCGATCGTGTAAACCGCTTTCACCCGCTCCTGGAGCAGCGTCCGCATCTGCCGGTAATCGGAGTTCTTGTCTTTACCGCC
Organism: uncultured Acidobacteriaceae bacterium; assembly: GCA_963831055.1. GTDB lineage: Bacteria > Acidobacteriota > Terriglobia > Terriglobales > Acidobacteriaceae > Palsa-343. The sequence goes on from CAWHOU010000021.1 coordinate 15,204, forward strand.
CAGAATCAGGTGAATCCCCCCGGGAAAGGCGGCAATCGCCTTCATCGCGGCGTCCACATTGGTCGCCTTCGAGTCGTTGTAGTAATCGACGCCATTGATCGTCGCCACAAATTCCAGACGATGCTCAACCGCGTGAAACGCCATCACCGCCCTGCGAATCGCAGCGGCCTCCACGCCCGCCAGCCGCGCCGCGCATACCGCCGCCAGCACATTCTCCACGTTGTGCGCGCCCTTCAGCGGAATCTCCTCCACCTTCATCACCGGCTCCGGCGGCGCCAGCTCCGTAGCGCGATACGTGACCACGCCCTCGTGAACGAACGCTCCCTGCCGCACGACGCGCCTCCGGCTGAACCAGAACACCCGGGACCTGGCCCGCGCCGCGACGCGGGAAGCCGCATCGTCGTCGGCGTTCAGCACCAGCGCATCCGCGCCGGTCTGTTGAGCGAAAATCCGCTCCTTCGCCGCCACGTAGTTTTCAAAGGTCCCATGCCGATCCAGGTGGTCCGGAGTGATGTTCAAAATGACAGCAATCTGCGGATGAAACTCAACCGTCGTCTCCAGCTGAAAACTCGAGACCTCCAGCACCGACCACCCATCGTCGCGCGAGGCATCCACCAGCGCAATGACCGGCACACCGATGTTGCCACCCACCTGCACCGGCAACTTTCCCGCGTCAAGAATCTCGCCGCACAGGCTCGTCGTCGTGGTTTTGCCGTTCGAACCCGTGATCGCCAGCACCTTGCCGCGCAGATAATGCGCCGCCAGCTCCAGCTCGCCGATAATCGGCAGGCCGAATTTCCGAACCTGCGTCAGCTCCGGCGTATCGACAGGAACGCCCGGACTCACGACGATCAGATCCTGCCGCCGGAAGGTCAGCAACCCATGCCCGCCCGCCTCGACCGCAATCCCTTCATCGATCAGCGCCGGGATTTCTTTGGCCAGCGCCTCGGCGCTGCGCACATCCGACACTGTCACCTGCGCGCCCTGCCGTCGTAAAAACAACGCCGCCGCCAGCCCCGACTTGCCCAGACCGACGACCAGTACCTTTTTCCCTTTGATTTCCATACCAACTCGCGAGCGGCTCCGCTATTGTCCCACGCCCGCTCTTCTCTTTATCGCAGCTTCAGCGTCGTGAGTGCAAAGAGTGCAAACACCAGCGCCCCGATCCAGAAACGCGCGATCACTTTCGACTCCGACCACCCCAGCAATTCGAAATGATGATGCAGCGGCGCCATGCGGAAGATGCGCTTACCCCCGCGCAGCTTGAAGCTGCCCACCTGCAGGATTACCGAAAAAGCCTCGATGACGAAGATCCCCCCGATAAAAGGCAACAGCAACTCCTGCTTGATCACGACCGCAACTGTGGCGATGGCCCCGCCCAGCGCCAGCGATCCAACATCGCCCATGAAAATTTCAGCCGGATGGGCGTTGTACCAAAGGAAGCCGATGCTCGCTCCCGTCATGGCCCCGCAAAAAACAGTCACCTCGCTCACCATCGGCATGCGCTGCAGCTCCAGGTAATCCGCGAAGATCACATGCCCGCTCACATAAGTCAGCACCGTCAACGCTCCGGCCGCGATGATCGTGCAACCAATGGCCAGCCCATCGAGCCCGTCAGTCAGGTTGACCGCGTTGCTCGAAAACACGATCACCAGCATCACGAAAGCGATGAACGGGAGAAAAGCCAGCACGCCCAGGTGGGGGATATGCAGGAGGGAGGGAATATCCAGGCGCGGGCGGAGAAACTTGGCAAAGGGCACCATCAGCCGCGTGGAGTAGCTGCCTTCAAGGTCCATCACCACCAGCACGATCGCAATGGCAGCCGCTGCCAGAAACTGATACGCCAATTTTGCGCGTCCGGTCAGCCCGAGGTTGCGCCGGTGCACGACCTTGATGTAATCGTCGGCGAATCCAATCGCCCCGAAAGCGGCCGTGGAAAACATCACCACCCATATAAAAGGATTCGACAGATCCGCCCACAACAGCGTGGGCAACAGGATCGCGATGCAGATCAGCACGCCACCCATGGTGGGCGTTCCCGCCTTTTTCTGGTGCGCCTTGGGGCCTTCTTCGCGGATGTACTGGCCAATCTGGAATTCGCGCAGCTTCTCGATCACGTACGGCCCAATGATCAGCGTGATCAGGAGCGCGGTCAGCGAAGCGAAGACCGTGCGAAACGTCAGATAACGGAAGATGCGAAAGGGGCTGAAGTAGAGATAGAGCTTCCGGTAAAGCAGCCAATAGAGCAAACTTCCTCCTGCCTTGCTGTCGGGTTTCCCGCTATCTTACAGCGCCCCGCCGTGCGATTCGCCTTCTTAGTCCTTTGCTTCGATCCCATCCAGCGCCCGCTCCAGCCGCACCCCGCGCGAAGCCTTGAGCAGAACCGCATCGCCCGGTTCAAGATGCTCTCGCAACCACTGCCCGGCTGCCTCTGGCGTCTCCAGAAACAGCGCCTCCGCACCGGCCTCGCGCGCCGCGTCCGTAATGTGCCGGGCCTTCCCGCGCACACCCACAACAATATCCACGCCCGCCTGGGCGGCCGCCTTCCCGCATGCCGCGTGCAGAGCATCCGATTCAGGCCCCAGTTCCAGCATCTCGCCCGCGATCAGGATTCGGCGCCGCGCCGGCATCCCCGCCAGCGTCGCGATCATCGACTTCAGCGCCTCGGGATTCGAATTGTACGCATCATTGATAAGGGTTGCGCCGCGCACGGTCAGAATCTGCCCGCGTTTGTCCTCGGGCCGCAGCTTTTCGAGCGCCGAGCAGCAATCCGCCAACGGAATCCCCGCCTCAACGCCCACCGCAATCGCGGCCAGCGCGTTCCAGCCATTGTGCTCGCCTGGCAAATGCAGATTGAGCTCGCAATGCTGCTCCCCGGCGCGCACCCGCATCGTCAGCCCCTCCGCGCCCAGCAACTGCAAACTCTCCACATGCGGGTCGCCGCAAGGTCCGCGCCCGAAGTAAACCGCCTTCCCCTCAAAATCGCGCCCGAATTGCGACACATACGGATCGTCGCAGTTCAGAAACGCCACGCCATGGCGCGGAAGCGCCGCGACCAATTCGTATTTGGCGCGCGCGATCCCGGCAATTCCATCCGCAAAGCCCTCCGCGTGCGCGTGACCCACATTCGTCACGACACCCCAGTCCGGCGCGGCGATGTGGCATAGCGCCGCAATCTCCCCCGCCGCCGACATGCCCATCTCGATCACCGCGACTTCGTGCTCGGGCTCCAGCTTCAGGAGTTGCAGCGGCAGGCCGTATCCATTATTCAGATTGCCCTGCGACTTGAGGACGGCGAACCGCGTCCCCACCACCGCCGCGACTGCCTCTTTGGTCGTCGTCTTGCCCGCTGAGCCGGTAATTCCGATCACCCGCTTGCCCCAGTGACGACGCACCGCCGACGCCAGCCGTTGCAGAGCGGCCAGCGGATCATCCGCGGCCAGCAGCGGATACTTTGCCGCACTTTCCTGCAGCCCCGCAGCTCGATCCCGGCCGATCACCGCTGCACACGCGCCACGCTCCAGCGCCGCCGCAACAAAGTCGTGACCGTCAAAGCGCTCGCCGCGAATCGCAAAAAACAAATCCCCTGGCAGGAGCGTGCGCGAATCGATTGAATAACCGGTGGCCGTTACCGCGTCTCCGCCGCGCACTCCATCGGCTGCCGACCAGCGGGCGATCTGCTCCAGCGTCAACTTCATGCCCGCACCCCTGTCGCTGCCCGGATCGCATCGGCGGCAACTTCCACATCGTCGAAGGGGATCGCGCCATCCCGGAGCACCTGCTCCTTCTCATGCCCCTTGCCCGCCAGCAGCACAATGTCCCCCGGCCGCGCCTCCTCCACCGCGATGCGAATTGCCCGCGCCCGGTCCGGCTCGGCAACAAATTTCGTTCCGGTCGCCAGCAGACCCGGCAATGCATCCTGCATGATCGCTTCAGGATCCTCGCTGCGTGGATTGTCCGACGTCAGCACGACAAAATCGCTGCCCTCGCCCGCCGCGCGTCCCATCTTCGGACGCTTTGCCTTGTCGCGATCGCCACCGCAACCAAACAGCGTGATCACGCGGGCGCGTTGTCGCACAAACTCGCGGGCCAGTACCGTTAGATTTCGCAGAGCATCGTCCGTGTGCGCGTAATCGACGACCACGGTGAACGGCTGCCCCGCATCCACAGTCTGGAAACGCCCCGGCACGCAAGGGAGCGCTGCCGCACCCTCCGCAATCTGATCGAGGCTCAATCCCCGCGCATACGCCGCGCCCGCGGCAGCCAGCAGGTTGTAGAGATTCACCCTCCCCGTCAGGCGCGTTTGAATCTCGACGAGACCCGCTGGCGCTGCCAGCCGAAAGCGCATTCCGGAGGCGCTTATCTGCTCATCTTCCGCGCGAAACTCCCCCGCGCCCAATCCATAGGAATAAATCTTCGCCCCCGCTTTGCGCGCAATCACCGCCAACTCCGCGCCATAGCGATCGTCAATATTGATCACAGCCACCCGCGGCGCCGCGCCCAGCTCCCCATCAAACAGCGCCCGCTTCGCCGCAAAGTAATTCTCCATCGTTCCGTGAAAATCCAGGTGGTCCTGCGTCAGGTTTGTGAAGATGGCAACTTCATACGGCAGGCCATACACGCGGCCCTGCGCCAGCGCATGCGACGAAACCTCCATCACCGCTTCGGTGGCGCCGGCATCCACGCCCTCTCGCAGTAACTCCAGCAGATCGCGCGACTCGGGCGTCGTATGCGGAGCCGGCCGCACCGCTCCCGCCACATGATTCTCGATCGTCCCCACCAGCACAGTCTTTCGATTCGCCGAATTCAGCATCGCATCCAGCAGGAACGCGGTCGTCGTCTTACCGTTGGTCCCCGTCACGCCGGTCAGCTTGAGCCGCCGCTGCGGGTGGCCAAAGAAATTCGAAGCAATCGCAACCATCGCGCGCCGTCCCGCGCCCGCGGGAATCTCCGCAACAGCGACATCCGGAAACCGCATCGCCATATCCGCAAATGCCGCAGCCGAATCCGTCACGACCGCCACCGCACCCTGCTCGACGGCCTTCCCGATGAACCGATTGCCATCCGTCGTACTGCCTTGCATCGCAAGAAACAAAGAGCCCGGCCCAATCCGCCGCGAGTCGTACTCCACCGCCCGAATCACGGGTTCGCCGTCGGGGTTGGGACCAGCCCTCCGCGCCACCGCAACCCCGTTCAGCAACTCTTGAAACCGCATATGAAGCTGATTGTAAGCGGAAGCATGACTGGCACCGGCATGGCCCACCACGATCACTGGGCCGCCGGGGGTGCGGCCGCATCGTGCGAGAATCGCACCACGATTTCCGTCCCCGCCGGCACCAGCGTCCCCGCCCCTGGGGCCTGCTCGCGCGCAATGCCCGATCCAACCACGCGCAAGCCGAGGCCAGCTTCGCTCGCCTGCAGTACAACGTCGCGCAACGATTTGCCGGCGAACGACGGAACCGCCACGCGCTGGTTCGGAACCGCCACCGACCCATCCTTGGCCCTGGCAGCGGACTCAACTCCGGCCCCCGCGCCTGGTTCGCTGTGCTCTGTGCCCTGTACCCTGTACACTGCGAGATCCGTCGAGCCCCTGCTCGACGAATCTCGCAAAGGATCATCCGCCGGCAGATGATTGACCTCTGCAAACAGCGACTCCAGATCCTCCGTGTGCTCCTCCGGCGCCTGCTCCGCAGCCGGCTTGCTGGTCTTCGCTGCCAACTTCTCCGGCTGCAAATCCTGATCGTGGGGCACTCCCAGATATTCAAGGATCTGCTGTGCCAAATCGTGAAAGACCGGCGCGCTTGCCGCCGTGCCAAAATGCGATCCCTTCGTCGGCGAGTCCATGACAACGGCGATCGTCAGGGCGGGATTGCTCACCGGCGCGAATCCCACAAACGATGCCACGTACTTCGTCTTCGAATATGTGTGGGTTAATGGATCGATTTTCTGCGCTGTCCCGGTCTTGCCCCCGGCGCTGTAGCCGTCCAGCTGCGCAGGCAGGCCCGTGCCGTACAGCACCACGCCCTCCATCATCTTGCGCATCTGGGCCGACGTCATCTCCGATATCACGCGATGCGCGCCCGGTGGCAGCGGATTCGGCAGCTCGTCCTCTGGCCTGAATGCCGCAGCCTTCAGGCTCCCGCTTCCCTTCGTCTCCTGCGTGCTCTCAAGAACGACATGGGGCGGAAGGTAAACGCCGCCGTTCGCAATCGTCGAAGCCATGGTCACCAGCTGGATCGGCGTGACTGCGATTTCCTGGCCCATGGGAATCGATCCGATGGTCGTCGGCTGCCATCGCGCCGGCGGCTTCACCAGCCCGCGGGTTTCCCCCGGCAGCTCAATCCCCGACCGCATCCCGAATCCGTAACCGTGAATGTACTGATAGAAGCGATCCGGGCCCATCCGTTGCGCCAGCTCAATGGCCGCTACGTCGCTTGACTCTTCCAGCGCCTGCGTCGCCGTCACCACGTTGCCGTGTGCGGCTTCGTAAATGATCGCGTCGCGGTCGTCGTGCACGATGCGCCCCGCAACGTTGATTTGCCCGCCCAGCGTGCGAATCATGTCGTCGGGCTTCACCACTCCCTGGTCCAGCGCCGCCGAATACGTCACCAGCTTGAACGTCGATCCCGGCTCATACACATCGCTCACCGCATGGTTTTTCAGGAGCGATGGATCGGTGTGCCGAAAGTCGTTCGGATCGAAGGCCGGCCGAATCGCCAGCGCCAGAATCTGCCCAGTGTGTGGATCCTGCACCACCACCGTGCCGTTCAGAGCGCCTGTCCGCTCCATGTTCCGATCAAGCGCCTGCTCCGCCATGAACTGGATGTTCGCGTCGATCGTCAGCACCAGATTCTCGCCCGGCTGCGGATCGCGCTCCTCGCTGTCCAGCACACGCCGCCGCGCATCGATTGCCGTCAGCATGCGCCCGGGCGTGCCATGCAGCTGCTTTTCGAAATCTTTCTCCACGCCGGCCAGCCCATCATCGTCCATGCCGACGTAGCCCAGCACCTGCGCCGCAAGTTGGCGGTCCGGATAAAACCGCTTGAACTCCTTCTGAAAATAGATCCCCTTCAGGTTCAGCGCCTGCACCCTCGCGACAATCGCCGGCGTCTGTTTGCGCGCCACCCACGCAAAATTGCGCGAGTCCATCAGTCGGGCCAAAATTTGCTTTTGCGAGGTAAACCTGTCTTCGGGATCCGTGTGAACTATCCTGGCCAGAATGGCAGCGGCTCGCTCTTTATCCGCACCCATCTCGGAAGGCACCGCGTAGATCGAGTCGGCAACTACCGTCATGGCCAGTTCGTGCAGATTACGGTCGTACAGAACGCCGCGCCGCGGAGCGACATTAAACGTACGCTCCTGTTGCCGCGCCGCCCGCTCCGCCCATTCCGCGTGCTGAAACGTCTGCAGCCAAATCAGCCGCCCCGTAATCAGCACCGCCCAGCCCAGAAAAACGGCCAGCACTGTGAGGATGCGCGTGCGGCGCATCGGCGTCACCAGATAAGGAGCCGCTTTGAACCGGAAAAAAGAGGAATCCCCATCGCGTCGAGCCGGGGCGCGATGGGGATTTGTGGGCTCTGTCTCCGCGTCGCGTTCGTTCTCAGCGCGCCACGGAGACGGTTCGGAGGAGAAAGCAGGACGATTCACAGCGCAACAATCTCCTCACTGGGGGAAACTCAATGAATAGCCGGTAGCGGTGTATGGGCCTCCGCCATTACCGCGCCATTGCCGGGCGCAACATCCGTATTCGCGTGCACAACCTGCCCTGGATGCGGAGCGGTCAGTCCAAGATTTCGCGCCATCGTATCGATGCGCCCCGGCTCGGCCAGCTGCGCTTCGGTCAGCCGCAGTTGCCGGTTCTGCTCCTCCAGCTGCTGCATCTGCTGCTTCTCCGCCTGAATGCGGTAGCCGCATTCAATCGCGCTCAGATGCTGCCATCCGTACATCATCGCCAGAGACAGCAGAAACGCCATGGCATACGCAAACATCCGCATCTCTTTCGCGCGCGCTGGGTCATCGGCCTTCACCAGACGCGAATTGTCGATGCGCTTCGGAAACAGCGCCTCAGGCGTGGGACCGCGCCTGCCGCGCCGCTGCGCCGCCATCAGCCTCGTGTTGTGCTCAACAATCCAATCCATGTCGCGACCCAATCCACTGATCGCCGGTACCGCCATCGCCTGTGTAGCCATCGTTCCCTCCCCTTACGCGTCACCCTGCAATCCCTGTCCCTGACCTCGCCGTTCTCTGTTCCCTGTACGTCTACCCTGCTTTTCTCTCAGCCGCCCGCAGCTTCGCACTGCGTGCCCGCGGGTTGCGATCCGTTTCCTCAGCTTCCGCCACCATCGGCTTCCGCGTCAGCACTTCCCAGAACCCCTGCCGCGCTCCCTCGCGCAACGCATCTTTCACCCGCCGGTCTTCGAGCGAATGAAAGCTGATCGTTACCAGCCTTCCCCCGGGCCTCAAGACCTCCGGTGCTAACTGCAGCAGCGCATCGATCTCGCTCAATTCCGCATTCACATAAATTCGAAGAGCCTGAAAAGTCCTGGTCGCCGGATGCATAAAATGCCGCCCTCGCTGGTGTTTCATTGTTCCGGACGCGCCTGCAACCACTCGGGCCAACTCCCCCGTCGTCGTTACCGGCCGCGCCCGGACAATGGCTCTGGCGATTCTCCGCGACCTCCTTTCCTCTCCGAATTCGTAAATCAGATCGGCGAGTTCTTTTTCCCCGGCCTGATTTACCACTTGTTCGGCGGTCGTCCCCTGCCGCGGATTCATCCGCATATCCAGGGGCCCATCCGCCTGAAAACTGAATCCTCTGTGCGCTTCGTCGAACTGCATCGAGCTCACTCCAAAATCCGCCAGCAGACCATCCACTTTCTGGCCTGCAAGCAATTCTCCGGCTCGCGAAAACTCCACGTCGTGCAGGACCACCTCCGGCATCTCCGCCCCCATCTCTTCCCTGAGAGCGTTCAGCCTCTCCTTCGCCAGCTCCATCGCCACCGGGTCTCGGTCGAAGCCGATCAGCTTTCCCTCCGGCCCCAATTCCCGCGCAATCTCGCTCGCGTGGCCTGCATTGCCGAGCGTGGCATCCACAATAACCCCGCCCCGACGCACATTCAGCATTCGGATCGCAATTTGTAAAAGAACCGGCACATGCCTGGCCGAGCGTTGTGGCCCTTCCGTCATGTGCTCCCCCTGAGGGGTTTGGCCTGCATGGTTCTGGGCCGTTCTAGACCCCGTTCTTCGAGAGCTCGATCCAGTCGTCCGTCGTCATCGGCTCTTCTGCCATTTCCTTGTCGTATTCGGCCCGGTTTGAAACTTCGAGGTGCCACTCGTTCCCCGACACCACAACTTCCGCGATCAGGTCCGCCTTCTCCCGCAAAACCTGCGGCAACAGCACCCGTCCCTGCCCGTCCAGTTCCGCCGTCGCGCCGTAGTAGTTCAGCCGCTTCATCAGCTTCTGCTTGGCCGGGTTAAAGCTGGGAACCGCGGCCAGCTTCTGTTCAAACTTTTCCCACTCGCGCATGGGGTGGATCTCCGCCACTTTCCCGTCCCGGCTGGTGATGTAAAACTTCTCCCCCGCGTATTGCTCGTCCATCTGCCGCTTGAACTCGGCCGGGAGCTTCAACCGCCCCTTTTCATCGACCCGCGTAATGTGGCTGCCGCGAAACATCCCATCCCGTACCCAACGTGCCGTATCTAACCCGGAACCCGTGTAAATTCAATGGCTCCCGGCTGCCTGGAGGGTGTATTCTGAGCGCTGGGACGCCGTTCCTGGGAGGGTGTGAGTGTTGAGTGGATCTTCAAGAGAGCCTGCTCCACTACTTACCACTTTCTCCCACCGAACGTAGCGTAACCGAGTGGATTCCACCTGCAAAGGGGAAAATCGCGAGCTCTGTGCATAACGCAGGAGCTAAATCTCACGGCGTCCGCGAGTTACACCACAAAACCTCACGACTTGGGTGTTTTCTCGACCCCGACCACAAGATGTAGTAGCTATCGAATCTGGTTCCCGACGGCCGGAAGTTATACCTGCAGCCCTTGCCAGTGAGCAGAATTAGCGGTATGCTTCGCCAAATCTTCGCCTACCAGATCGTCGCCTGCCGCGCTCCTGTGCTCTTCTTCTTCACCTTACCCATTCATCGCCGGCCGCAAAAATCCCCGACCGCTTCTCGCTGACCGCTTGTCGGCGACGAGTCTTACCGCTAGCCGCCTCACCGCTCGCCCTTCGCTGCCTTAGGCTGTAAGGATGCGTCTCGACAAATGGCTCTGGGCGGCGCGCTTCTTCAAGACCCGCACACTCGCCGCAAAGGCCTGCGAGCTCGGCCGGATCGAAGCCAATCATCAGCCTGCGCGATCGTCTCGCGAGGTGCGCGTCGGCGACATGCTGTCCATCAAGAATGAAGGCGGAGACTTCGAAGTCGAAGTTCTGGCGCTCAGCGACGTGCGCGGACCAGCGCCAGTCGCCCAAACCCTCTACCGGGAAACCGAAGCCAGCCGCGAGGCCCGCAGAAAACTCGCAGAAGAACGCAAGACTGGTCTGCACTTCACGCCCGCACCCGCCGGACGCCCCTCCAAGCGAGACCGCCGCCGCATCATCCGCTTCCGCGACGGCGGTTGATCCCGGGAAATGCCGAGTTGCCCGATCAAGGAAATGCCGAACGCCGATCTAAGGAATGCTGACCACAATCATGCCCGACGGCTCGCTTTCCACCCCCAACGCGTCGACGCTGGTGACTTGATAGTCATAGGTCAAGCCGGCCTGCGCTGTGGTGTCTGTCCACGATGGCAGGAGAATTGGCGATGAATTCAACAGCGCGAATACTCCGCCGCTGCTCACTCGATAAACGTTGTACGCAACCGCTGGATCGCTGGACCCCGTCGGCGGATTCCAGGACAAATCCACCTGATACGCAGCCGCGGCTCCCGTGCCGCTCAGAAGGATCGAAGCTGTCCCTCCGCTCCCCGCGTTGCTGGTGAGTGTCACCGTCCCCGTCGCGGATCCAGCGGTTGTGGGCGCGAATTGTACATTGAGCGTAGCCGTCTGGCTCGGGTTCAGCGTAAGCGGGAAAGTAATTCCCGACATGCTGAAACCCGCTCCGCTCAGGCTGCCGCTGCTGATGATCAGCGGGGTGGCGCCGCTGGATGTCAGGGTCACCGGCTCCATCGCTGTTGTGTTGATGAGCACGTTGCCAAACGCCACGTTCGTGGCGCTCAGGGTCAGCGCCGGAACCGCCGCGTTCAGTTGCAGCGGATAGGTGATCGAAGCCCCGCTCGCCGTCGCCGTCAGTATCGCGGTCTGGCTGGTGTTCACGGCCGTTGCCGACGCCGTGAAGGCCGCACTCACCGCTCCCATCGCCACCGTTATCGACGCGGGCACGGTCACCGCGCTATTGTTACTGGCCAGAGTTACCGTCAGCGGGCTGGCCGCGGCTCCCGTCAGTGTCACAGTGCAGGCATCGGTCGCGGCTCCCGTCAGCGATGGATTGCTGCACGAGACCCCGCTCAGCCCCGGTTGCCCGGTTCCGCTCAGCGCGATCGTCGGCTGGCTGGAAGCGTTGCTGCTGATCGTCACAGCACCGCTCACTGCTCCCGCAACGGTTGGGTCGAAGCCAATGGTCAGCACCGCGGTCTGCCCCGCATTCAGCGTGATCGGGGCGTTGATCCCCGACACTGAGAATCCAGTCCCGGTGACTGTAGCTCCGCTGAGGATGAGTTGGGCGGTTCCAGTAGACGTCAACGTCACCGTCTGCGTCGTTGGCGTGTTCAGGAGTTCGGTTCCGAATGCTAAGTTCGTGGTGCTCAAACTCAGCCCCGGTACGGCGGCGTTCAACTGCAGCCCGAATGCCTGGAAAACGCCGCCGGCCGTCGCGGTCAGCGTCACGGTCTGCGGGCTTGTGACGGCTGATGCCGACGCCGTAAACGCCGCGCTCAACGACCCGGCAGCCACCGTCACAGATGCGGGAAGCGTGACCGCGCTGCTGCTGCTTGCCAAACTCACAGTCAAAGCGCTGGGCGCTGCTGCCGTCAGCGTCACCGTGCAGGCATCGGTTGCCGCTCCCGTCAGCGATGCGCTGCTGCAGGTAATCCCGCTCAGGGCCGGTTGTCCGGTTCCGCTCAGCGCAATGGTCGCACTCGCGGCGTTGCTGCTGATCGTTACCGCCCCGGTCACCGCGCCTGCGACCGCCGGATCGAACCCGACCGTCAGCGTTGCCGTCTGGCCTGGATTCAGCGTCACCGGCGTATTAATCCCTGTCGCGGAAAACCCTGGACCGCTCACCGAAATTCCGCTGATCGTCAGCGCTGCCGTCCCTGAAGACGTCACCGTCACCGCCTGCGCCGTTGGCGTGTTCAACAGCTCGGTTCCGAACGCCACACTTGTACTGCTCAGATTCAGCGCCGCCGTCACCGCATTGAGCTGTAGGGCATACGTCGCCGAAACGCCGTTTGCCGTCGCCGTCAGCGTTGCCGTTTGCGCCGTGCTGACCGCGGTCGCCGTTGCCGTAAATGGCGCACTCGAAGCTCCCGCCGCAACCGTTACCGATCCCGGCACCGTCACTACGCTGCTGCTGCTCGCCAGGTTCACCGTCATCGGGCTGGCCGCTGCCGCTGTCAGCGTCACCGAGCAGGTGTCCGTACCCGCTCCCGTGACCGAAGCGCCCCTGCACGAGACCGCGCTTAACGCCGGTTGACCCGTCCCACTCAGCGCGATCGTTCCCCCGCTCGTGGCGTTGCTGCTGATTGTTACCGACCCGCTCGCCGCTCCCGCGACCGTCGGATCGAATCCGATGGTCAGAATAGCGGTCTGCCCCTGGCTCAGAGTAATCGGCGCGCCGATCCCCGACACTGTAAATCCTGGACCACTCACCGAAACTCCACTGATCGTCAGCGCCACCGTTCCCGACGACGTCACTGTCACCGCCTGCGTCGTCGGCGTGTTGAGCGCTTGGGTTCCAAACGCCACGTTCGTCGTGCTCAGACTCAGAACCGGCACCGACGCGATCAGCTGCAGTGCAAAAGTGCCCGAAACCCCGCCCACCGTAGCCGTCAGTGTCACCGTCTGCGTCGTGCTGACGGCGGATGCCGTGACCGCAAACCCAGCGCTCCACGAGCCCGTGGGCGCCGTCACCGAAGCCGGCACCGTCACTGCACTGCTGCTGGTCCCGAGCACCACCGTCAGCGGACCGGCCGATTGTCCTGTGAATGTCACCGTGCACCAAACCGAACCGGCTCCCGTTACCGATGCGCCGCTGCACGAAAAGCCGTCCACACCCGGTTGCCCGGTCCCGCTCAGCGCGATCGCACCCCCGCTTGTGGCGTTGCTACCGATCGTCACAGTTCCACTTGCCGCTCCGGCCACTTTCGGATCGAATCCAACCGTCAGCGTCGCCGTCTGGCCGGGATTCAGCGTTAACGGCGTAGCGATCCCCGACGCCGAGAATCCAGCCCCGCTCACCGAAACACCGCTGATCGTCAGGGCTGCCGTCCCCGAAGACGTTACCGTCACCAACTGGGTGGTCGCCGTATTCAAAAGATCGGTCCCGAAGGCCAAAGTTGTTGAACTCAGACTCAGCCCCGGCACCGCCGCGTTGAGCTGCAATGCGAAAGTGCCGGTAACTCCGGCCGCCGTTGCCGTCAACGTCGCGGTCTGCGCCGCGCTCACCGACACTGCCGTCGCCGTAAACGCTGCGCTCGTGGCTCCCGCCGCCACTGTCACGGAAGCCGGCACCGTTACCGCGGCGTTGTTACTCGTGAGGTTCACCGTCAGCGGGCTGGCCGCTGCACCGGTCAGTGTGACCGCACAGGCATCCGCGCCCGCTCCGGTCAGCGATGCGCTTCTGCACGTGACCCCGCTCAACGCCGGCTGCCCGATTCCGCTTAACGCGATCGTCGCCGCGCTCGACGCGTTGCTCGCGATCGTCACCGTGCCGGTCGCCGCACCGACGACTGCCGGATCGAATCCGACCGTCAGCGTCGCCGTCTGGCCAGGGTTCAGCGTTAATGGGGTACTGATCCCCGACTCCGAGAACCCAGCGCCCGTGATCGAAACTCCGCTGATTGTCAGGGCCGCCGTCCCCGTCGATGTCACCGTCACTGACTGTGTGGCTGTGGTGTTCAGCGACTGCGTCCCGAAGGCAACCGTCGTCGTGCTTAAGCTCAGCGCTGTGGTCGCCGCATTCAGCTGTAAGGTATATGTCTCCGCAACGCCTGCCACTGTCGCTGTCAGCGTAGCGGTCTGCGCGGTGGTCACAGCCGTAGCCGTCACTGTAAACGCGACGCTCGATGACCCCGCAGCCACTGTAGCCGAAGCCGGCACAGTCACCGCGCTGTTGCTGCTGGTCAGGCTAACCGGCGTTGCACTCGCGGCCGCGCCCGTCAGCGTTATCGTGCAGGCGTCTGTCGCAGTGCCGGTCAGCGATGCGCTGGTGCAGGAAAAACCGTCCAAACCCGCTTGTCCGGTCCCGCTCAGCCCTATCGTCACCGCCGTTGCATTGCTGGTGATCGTCACCGTTCCGCTCGCCACACCGGCTACAGTTGGATCGAAGACGACCATTAAGGTCGCCGTCTGGCCAGGATTCAGCGTCAGTGGCGTACTGATCCCCGACTCCGAGAAGCCCGCGCCCATAACGGAAACTCCGCTGATCGTCAAAGCTGCCGTTCCCGTCGATGTCACCGTCACTGCCTGGGTGGTCGCCGTATTCAGCAGGTCGGTCCCGAAGGCCAGGCTTGTCGAACTCAGGCTTAAACCCGGTACCGCCGCGTTCAGTTGCACTGCGTAGGACTGTGAAACCCCGCCCCCTGTTGCGGTCAGAATTGCGGTCTGCTCGGTGGTGACGGCAGTTGCAGTTGCCGTAAACGCTGCGCTCGATGCCCCCGCCGCCACCGTCACCGCAGCCGGCACCGTCACTGCATTGCTGCTGCTGATCAGGCTAACCGGCGTTGCACTTGCGACCGCGCCCGTCAGCGTTATCGTGCAGGCGTCTGTCGCAGTGCCGGTCAGCGATGCGCTGGTGCACGAAACTGCGCTTACCCCCGGCTGCCCGGTTCCGCTCAGCGCGATTGCCGCCGTGGTTGTATTGCTGGTGATCGTCACCGTTCCGCTCGCCACACCGGCTACAGTTGGATCGAAGACGACCATTAA
This sequence comes from uncultured Acidobacteriaceae bacterium, assembly GCA_963831055.1. Taxonomy (GTDB): domain Bacteria; phylum Acidobacteriota; class Terriglobia; order Terriglobales; family Acidobacteriaceae; genus Palsa-343. Next base: position 30,346 of record CAWHOU010000021.1, read on the forward strand.
GGTCGCCGTCTGGCCAGGATTCAGCGTCAGTGGCGTACTGATCCCCGACTCCGAGAAGCCCGCGCCCGTAACGGAAACTCCGCTGATCGTCAAAGCTGCCGTTCCCGTCGATGTCACCGTCACTGCCTGGGTGGTCGCCGTATTCAGCAGGTCGGTCCCCAAGGCCAGGCTTGTCGAACTCAGGCTTAAACCCGGTACCGCCGCGTTCAGCTGCAACGAGTAAGTTTTCGAAGTCCCCCCAGCAGTTGCCGTCAGCGTCGCTGTCTGCGTGGTGGTCACAGCCGTAGCCGTCGCCATAAACGTGGCGCTCGATGCCCCCGCTGCCACCGTAACCGAAGCCGGTACCGTGACTGCGCTGCTGCTGCTGGTCAGGCTCACCGCAGTTGCACTGGCGGCTGTGGCGGTCAGGGTCACTGTGCAGGCGTCTGTCCCGGCTCCGGTCAGCGATGCGTTGCTGCAAGAGACCGCGCTCACTGCCGGCTGTCCCGTTCCGCTCAGCGGGATTGTCGCTGTGGCTGTATTGCTGGTGATCGTCACGGTCCCGCTGGCCGCCCCGGCCACCGTTGGGTCAAAGCCCACCGTCAAGGTCGCTGTCTGCCCAGGGTTCAGCGTTAATGGCGCACTGATTCCCGATACCGAGAAGCCCGCGCCCGTAACGGAAACTCCGCTGATAGTCAAAGCTGCCGTTCCCGTCGATGTCACCGTCACTGGCTGGGTGGTCGCCGTATTCAGTAGGTCAGTCCCGAAAGCCAGGCTTGTCGAACTCAGGCCCAGACCGGCAGTTGTCGCGTTCAGCTGCAACGCATAAGTCTGCGCAGTCCCGCCTTCCGCCGCTGTTAAGGTTGCAGTCTGTATGGCGGTCACAGCCGTTGCGGTTGCCGTGAACGCGGCGGTCGATGCCCCCGCGGCTACCGTAACCGAAGCCGGCACAGTCACCGCGCTGCTGCTGCTGGTCAGGCTAACCGCCGTTGCACTCGCGGCCGCGCCCGTGAGTGTTACCGTGCAGGCGTCCGTGGCTGCTCCGGTCACCGATGCGTTGGTGCAGGAAACCGCGCTCACTGCCGGCTGCCCTGCCCCGGTCAGCGCAATCGTCGCCGCTGTTGCATTGCTGGTGATCGTCACCGTTCCGCTCGCCGCGCCCGCCACCGTTGGGTCGAAGCCCACCGTCAAGGTCCCCGTCTGGCCAGGGTTCAGCGTTAATGGCGCACTGATCCCCGATACCGAGAATCCTGCGCCGGTTACCGAGACTCCGATGATGGTCAGCGCCGCCGTCCCCGTCGAGGTTACGGTCACAGACTGGCTGGTCGCAGTATTTAGCAGGTCAGTCCCGAAGGCCAGGCTTGTCGAACTTAGGCTCAGGCCCGGGGTCGCCGCATTCAGCTGTACCGCATAGGTCTGCGACACCCCCCCTGCGCTTGCCATCAGAGTTGCAGTCTGCGCGGTGGTCACAGCCGTAGCCGTCGCCGTAAACGTGGCGCTCGATGCCCCCGCAGCCACCGTAACCGAAGCTGGCACAGTCACCGCGCTGCTGCTGCTGGTCAGGCTAACCGCCGTTGCACTCGCGGCCGCGCCCGTGAGCGTTACCGTGCAGGCGTCCGTGGCTGCTCCGGTCAGCGATGCGTTGGTGCATGAAACCGCGCTCACTGCCGGCTGCCCTGCCCCGCTCAGCGCGATCGTCGCCGCTGTTGCATTGCTGGTGATCGTCACGGTTCCGCTCGCCGCGCCCGCCACCGTCGGGTCGAAGCCCACCGTCAAGGTCGCTGTCTGCCCAGGGTTCAGCGTTAATGGGGGGCTGATCCCCGACTCCGAAAATCCCGCGCCCGTAACGGAAACTCCGCTGATGGTCAGCGCCGCTGTCCCTGTCGAGGTTACGGTCACAGACTGGCTGGTCGCAGTATTTAGCAGGTCAGTCCCGAAGGCCAGGCTTGTCGAACTTAGGCTCAGGCCCGCGGTCGCCGCGTTCAGCTGCAACGCATAGGTTTTCGAAACGCCGCCCACCGTTGCCGTCAGCGTCGCCGTCTGCGTAGTGGTTACCGCCGTCGCAGTTGCCGTAAAACCCGCGCTCGAAGCACCCGCAGCCACCGTAACCGAAGCCGGAACAGTCACCGCGCTGTTGCTGCTGGTCAGGCCAACCGGCGTTGCACTAGCGGCCGCGCCCGTGAGCGTTACGGTGCAGGCATCCGTCGCCGCTCCCGTCACCGAGCCACTGCTGCAGGAAACCGCGCTCACAGCCGGCTGCCCTGTCCCGCTCAGCGCAATTGTCGACGTGGTGGCATTGCTGGTGATCGTCACGGTTCCGCTGGCCGCGCCCGCCACCGTCGGGTCGAAGCCCACCGTCAGGGTCGCTGTCTGCCCAGGGTTCAGCGTTAATGGCGCACTGATTCCCGATACCGAGAATCCGGCGCCCGTAACGGAAACTCCGCTGATGGTCAGCCCCGCTGTCCCCGACGACGTTACGGTCACGGACTGGCTGGTCGCAGTATTCAGCAGATCAGTCCCGAAGGCCAGGCCTGTCGAACTCAGGCTCAGGCCCGCGGTCGCCGCGTTCAGCTGCAACGAGTAAGTTTTCGAAGTCCCCCCAGCAGTCGCAGTCAGCGTCGCGGTCTGCTTGGTGGTTACAGCCGCAGCCGTGGCCGTAAACGTGGCGCTCGATGCCCCCGCAGGCACCGTAACCGAAGCCGGTACCGTGACCGCGCTGCTGCTGCTCGCCAGGCTTACTGTCGTTGGATTCGCACCCGCCGCCGACAGCGTCACCGTGCAGGTGTCCGTTGCAGCTCCCGTCACCGAGCCACTGCTGCACGAAAGCCCGGTCGCAGGATTCGCTTCAACATAGGTACTGTCGCTGTAACCATAGAGCCCTGCGACCTCATAATAAAACCGAACATAAAGGGTTCCGCCCGTGGTCGGTATGCCGCTCACGGTTATGGAGGTGGTGGAGGCCTTTGTCGAACCCGTTGTAAGTAATGCGACATTATCCGAGGGCTGCGGGGTCGTCCCCACATACAGCAGGTAGTTGCTGACCGCGCTGTTCGCCTGCATCGTGAAAGTGACTGAGGATCCTGGCAGCACGCTTCCGGAAGCTGGGCTGCTCACCGCCAGCGAAACGCCGTCCACAACAGTCCCGCCTGCATATGCAGCTATAGGCAGGCTGCACAGCAGCACAAGGAGAAAACCCGGTCGCCAGACGCGCAGACGGTGGAGCGCGAGGGCTGTCCGGGAAATAAAGGGCCGTTTGTAATAATCGGGGCCTGACGCCGCGGCTCCGCGACCGAACGCATGGGAAGACAAATTTACAAACATGCAGCAGCACCTCTGGAGTGCGACACGTGCCGCCGTCGTTCGCGCTGGACCTCTCTGCGAATGGGCGACCGGGGGGATGGGGCTGCGTGCCTGACTCTGTCTGATTAAAGAAAAGACCGGTAAAATGTCTTGCAGTGACTTAAGGATTATTTAAGACGCTAAGAATTGAGGCCCTGTTGTCTGGCTAATATCGCGTCACTCTGGGAGCACCTTACGAACCCAAGTTCTTCTCTTTCTGACTCAGATACCCGCACCAAAAATGCGTAGATTGCTACTGCGAATATAGTAAACCATTTGCCTCTTGCTGTTAAAGAGAAAATCGGTTTACTTTTATGACTCAATAGTTACCAACGGAGATAACCACGATGGTGAGTTACTCAGAATCCCCCAGTACAAAAATGAGAGGATTAGCATTTTTGAGTAGCCCCACAGTAACCCTTGGCAGGTTACATTCGTCGTACCGCCGGTCGTATCGCCGCGTTAAACCGCAGACCTCGGTTACCTGAGGACAGCCCTTATCATTCTGTTCGTAGGTATCGTTGCCCGAGGCTTGACCAGGTGATCGGCTTGCTCCCATCGGCCCTTCAAACCCACGCCGCAGGTGGCCGATTGGATGCGCTGCGCGAACCAATACCGTTTGTAGAATCTTCGCCCACGTGCGGGCGTTCGATTCAGGGAATGCTTACGGCAGACGGAGTCGACGGTGTGCTCTCTATTCCCGAAGGGTCGACACTCGTGATCTGGTAACTGTAGCTCGCCCCGTTCTGCACTGTCGTATCCGTCCACGACGGCTGGGAGATGGGAGACGAATTCATTACCGCAAATGTCCCGTTTCCCGTCGTCCGATAGACGTTATATCCGGCCACCGGATCGGTGGATGCCGTCGGCGCATTCCATGCCAGCTCCACCTGATAGGCCTGCGCAATGCCCGTGCCGCTGAGCGAGATGGAAGTTGTCCCTCCGCTCAACGCATTGCTGCTCAGCGTCAGCGTACCGGTCGACGACGACAGCGTAGTGGGTGTGAATGACAAATTGAGCGTAGTCGTCTGGCTCGGATTCAGCGTTAGCGGGAAAGTGATTCCCGAGATTCCGAAACCCGTTCCGCTGACGCTGACGCTGCTCAGTATCAGGGCAACGGTGCCACTGGCCGACAGCGTCACCGGCTGCGTCGCCGTTGTGTTCTCAATCACATTGCCGAAGGCCACGCTGGTGGTGCTCGCGTTCAGCGCCACTGTTGCCGCATTCAACTGCAACGGATACGTCACTGACACCCCGGCCGCAGTTGCAGTCAGGGTCGCCGTTTGCGCGGTGGTGACCGCCGTCGCGGTCGCGGTAAAGGGGGCGCTTGAAGCTCCCGCTCCAATCGCTATTGAAGCCGGAGCCGTCACTGAGCTGTTGCTGCTCGTCAGATTCACCGTCACAGGGCTGGTGGCCGCCGAGGTCAGGGTTACTGTGCAGGCATCCGTTGCCGCTCCGGTCAGCGATGCGCTGGTGCAGGAGACCGCACTCAGCGTCGCGCCCGGCTGCCCTGTCCCACTCAGCGTGATGGTTGGCGAGCTCGGAGCGTTGCTGCTGATTGTCACGCTCCCGCTCGCTGCTCCGGTGGATGTTGGATCGAAACCGACGGTCAGAACCGCCGTCTGTCCTGGATTCAGGGTGATCGGGGCGTTAATCCCCGATACCGAGAATGCCGCTCCGGTCGCTGTCGCTCCACTCAGGATCAGCTGTGCCGTTCCTGAAGACGTCACCGTCACTGTCTGGCTGGTCGGGGTGTTGACGAGAACATTCCCAAAGGCCACATTCGTGGTGCTCAGACTGAGGCCCGGGACGACCGCATTCAGCTGCAACGGATATGTCACTGACACGCCGGCCGAAGTAGCAGTCAGGGTTGCCGTCTGCGCAGTGGTCACCGCGGTCGCAGTTGCCGTAAACGCGGCGCTTGCTGCTCCCGCAGCCACGGTCACCGAAGCCGGCACGGTCACCGCGCTGCTGCTGCTGGTCAAACTGACCGTCATTGCAGTCGCCGCCGTCCCCGTCAGGGTCACCGCGCATGCGTCGGTCGCCGCACCGGTCAGCGCTGCGCTGCCGCAGGAGACCGCACTCAACGTCGCGCCCGGCTGTCCCGTTCCACTCAGCGTGATGGTTGGCGAGCTCGAAGCGTTGCTGCCGATCGTCACGGTCCCGCTGGCCGCTCCGGTGGACGTTGGATCGAAACCGATGGTCAGCACCGCGGTCTGCCCCGGATTCAGAGTGATTGGGGCGCCGATCCCCGATACCGAGAATGCCGTTCCCGTAACTGTTGCTCCATTCAGGATCAGCTGCGCCATTCCTGAAGAGGTCACCGTCACTGTCTGACTGGTGGGCGTGTTGACGAGAACATTCCCAAAGGCCACATTCGCGGTGCTCAGGCTCATCGCCGGTATGGCAGGGTTCAATTGCAGTGCGTACGTGGTCGATGCGCCCCCCGCGGTTGCCGTCAGCGTCGCCGTCTGCGTCGTGGTGACCGCCGAAGCTGTTGCCGTAAATCCGACGAGCGAAGCTCCGCCTGTGACCGTTACGGAAGGGGGCACCGTCACCGCGCTGTTGCTGCTCATCAGACTCACGATGGTTGTATTCGTGGCCGCCGACGACAGCATTACCGTGCACGCATCAGTCCCCGCTCCGGTCAGAGCAGCGCTGCTGCAGGACACTGCGCTCACAGCCGCCGACGCCGGTGAAGTATTCTGCCCGGTTCCAGTCAATGAAATCGTTGTATCGGTTGGTGTGTTGTCGACAATTGTCGCGGTTCCGCTGAAGGCGCTCGCGGAGTTGGGATTAAACGTAATGACCAGCGTTGCCGACTGACCGGGAGCCAAAGTCATGGGGGTGGCGCCCAATCCCTGCCACGAGAATCCTGACCCTGCCGTCATTACCGCGTATATCGTCAGCGGCGCCGTTCCTGAAGAAGTCAGCGTGACCGCTTTCGTGGCAACTTGATTAAGAGGCTCAGTTCCGAACGCCACGCTTGCAGCGCTGAGGCTGAGCGCCGGCGCGGCCGCATTCAGCTGCAGCGCGTACGTCTGCGAAGTGCCGCCCGCTGTCGCGGTCAGGGTCGCGGTCTGGGCCGTGCCCACGGCCGTGGCGGTTGCTGTAAACGCGGCGCTCGATGCTCCAGCTGCAACCGTCACCGACGAGGGCACTTTCACTGCGGAGTTGTTGCTGGCCAAGCTCACCTTCTCCGCGCTGTTCGCCGCGGCAGACAGCGTCACGGAACAGGGATCGCTACCCGCCCCGTTCAGCGACGCGCTGCTGCAGGAAACGGCGCTAACGCCCACCGCAGCCGTATTCGCCTCAATATAGGTGCTGTCGCTCGACGACCAGGCGCCATTCACCTGCCAAAGCAACCGCACATAGAGGATTGCTCCCGTTGTCGGCAAACCGCTCACCGTTTTCGACTCTGTGGCGGCCTTGGTAGATCCAAACGTATAAGCGGCGAGGTTTTCCGATCCCACCCCCGTCGTCCCCAGCCACAATTGATACTGGCTCACTGAGCTGCTGGCCGTCCATGTGAATGTCGCTGAGGAGCCGCTCAAAATGCTCCCGGCCGCCGGACTCGTCACCGCCAGGTTCACACTGGCTGGTGACTGCTTGCTGGCATTCCCCCTCTGACCGAACAGAACAAGCGGAAGGCAGCACGCGAGCGCGGTCATCAATCCGGTTCGCACCGCCTGCTGGCAAAGCCTTAATTTTTTGGGAGAGAGTTTTAAGCGGTTGGAAAAGCCAAATGAGCACGCCGCAACTTCGCGAGCGAAGGGGGGAGGAACGGAATTTACGTGCATGTAACAGCACCTCTTCAAGTGCCGGCACGTGCCGTCTCGTCTTCGCGGAACTGTTCAGAGGAATGCTCGTCCGTGGGGAAGGACTGCGTGCCTGGCTTTGTCTGACTTCAAAAGACCGCTTGAGTGTCCCAGTACTGACAAAGCAGAAAAACTGACTAACAATTTCCTGCCCTACAGCACTTCATTCGTAAGGGAACAACGTGCAAACAACCTTTCTCACTCGACTGAGATGCCAATAGCACGAACGCAGGCGTAAAGATCACCTTCAAAATGGCTCATCTGAGGAAAAAAATACCGCTCACGGAGAAGTCGTCTGTTTCGGGGCCGGTGGATTATTAAAAAATGCGCTTCTCCTGAACTGAGCCTAATATAGCCTGGCGCGCGCATGGGAGCGCATTGCTACCTGTGCAATAACGAATTTGAGTCTCCCGCTCTTCCGGATGGGAAATGCCACAATAAGGCAGTCGCATAAGCCGCTTCTATCCTTTGGTTTAAGTTCACTCCATTGGTGTTCTCTGAGCTTTCGGCGCTTCTCCTTACCCGCTCGGCGATCCACAGATGCTCGCAGTTCTTGTGGAAAATCCGTCCCAATCTGGTACGTTCGCCGCACATTCGCGGCTCGCTTCTTTCCGAATTTCGCCGATTTGCTAAACTGAACCTGCTTCCGGAAGGTTGCGACCCTCCCGGAAGGTTGTGCTACCGAAGCAGCAGTAGAAGCGTTAGGATTACGACTGCCATCACAAAACGCCAGTCAACGGCGATTGTGATTAACACCCGCATCCAGGATGACTTGTCATCCATAGGCCTCACCTCCTTCGTTGGAACGGCCCGCAGGTCGTTGCATGCGACCTGCGAGCCGTTGGCCCAATCCTCCGAGCCAATTTCAGCGCAGCCGCTTTCGCACTCTGAAAGAGGTAGTCCCAGCCTAAGTTCTGTTTGCCTGGCGCAACAGATTACCGAAGAGGTGTTCGTGCGCGGGTTTTCATGCCCGCTCTGCCTTTATATCGATCCCCAGCTGCTGGCACTTCTTATAGAAATGACTCCGTTCGAGGCCGAGCGCCTTCGCCGCATTCGTCACGTGTCCCCCGCTCCGCTCCAGCTCGGCCAGCAAGGTCGTGCGCTCAAACTCCGCCACGCGCTGGGCCAGCGGACCAGTCCCCACTCCAGCATCCATGTTCCCGCTGAAACCGCGCGAAGATAATTTCTCCCGCTGTGGAAGCGCCATCCCCACCGTCGCCGCATCTACTTCATCCGCCGCCAGCAGCAGCAACCGCTCCACAGCATTCCGCAGCTCGCGAATATTCCCCGGCCACGGATATCCCTGCAGCGCCTCACCTGCCTCCGGCGTAAACGGCACAGCTTTCCACCCGTTCTGCGCGCACACCTGTCGCGCAAAGTGATCCACCAGCGCGGCAATATCTTCGCGTCGCGCCCGCAGCGGCGGCAGGGTTATGGGAAAGACAACGACGCGATGATACAGGTCCCGCCGAAAACTTCCCGCCTCCACCATCTCTTCGAGATTCCGGTGCGTCGCCACCACCACGCGGACATCGACCGCGACCGGCTTGTCGCCACCCACCCGCTCTACCTCTGACTCCTCCAGCACCCGCAGCAGACGCGTCTGCATCGCCAGAGGCATGTCGCCAATCTCATCCAGAAAAAGCGTCCCATGATGCGCCTGTTCGAATTTCCCGATGTGCCGCTGCATGGCCCCGGTAAAAGCGCCCTTCTCATGCCCGAACAGCTCGCTCTCGATCAGCTCCGCCGGAATCGCCGCGCAGTTCAGCGTCACAAATGGCCCAGCGGCCCGCGCGCTCTTTTCATGCAGCGTCCGCGCCACCAGCTCCTTGCCCGTGCCCGTCTCGCCGTAAATGCACACCCGTGACTCACTGACAGCCACGCGATCGATCTGCGCCATCACTCGCCGCATCGCCTCGCCAGTCCACACCAGTTCGTGTCTGCCAACCCGGCGCCGCAGCTCCCGGTTCTCGGTCTCCAGCCGCTTCAGCCGCAGCGCGTTGTCGACGGTCAGCAGCAGCTTGTCTGTCGACAGCGGTTTCTCCAGAAAATCCAGCGCCCCCAGCCGGGTCGCCTTCACCGCCATCTCGATGTGCGCCTGCCCCGACATCATCACCACCGGGGCAGCTACGCCGTTCGTCTTCAGATCCTCAAGCAGAGCGAGCCCGTCGCGCCCCGGCATTACCACGTCGGACAAAATCAGATCGAACGGCCGCGCCTTCGCCAGCTCCAGCGCCTTTGCCGCGTTGTCGCAAACCGTCGCCTCATGGCCGGCCAGCCGAAACGCCCGCGCCAGCGACGCCAGCGTGTTCGCTTCGTCATCCACAATCAGGATGTCGGCCTTGCTCATGCTCTTCTCTTTTCCATCAGCGGCAACCCGATCACGAAGCGCGCCCCGCCGCCTTCCACACTCTCCACGCTGATCGTCCCGTTATGATCGGCGATCACCGTCTGCACAATCGCCAGCCCCAACCCTGTTCCATGCTGCTTCGTCGTGTAATAAGGGGTGAACAGCCGCTCGCACTCCTCCGGCGTCAGTCCCGCGCCCGTATCCGCAACCGAGATGCGCACAATGTCCTGCGCTCGCGTCGCTGCAACCGTCAGCGTCCCGCCTTCCGGCATCGCATCCATCGCGTTCAGCACCAGGTTCGACAGCGCCCGGTGCAGCAACTCCGAATCGCCCAGAATCGGGAGCGCCTCGGAACTGATCGCCGTCCCCAGTTCAATGTGCTTCTCTTCGAACGCCGGCCCATAGAGTTTCACGACCCGCCGCACCGCCTCGCGCGCATCCATCTCCACCGCCACCGGCTTCGGCAACCTCGAAAAATCACTGAACCTCCCCACAATCGTCTTCAGATTTTCAATCTCCGCCGTCAGCGTTGCGGCGCTCTCCTTAAATACTTCGTCGAATTCCTTCTTCGGGAGCTTCTTTGCCTTCACCATGTTCTCCACGGTGATCTGCAGCGGCGTCAGCGGATTTTTCAGTTCATGAGCCAGCCTCCGCGCCAGCTCCCGCCACGCCGCCACCCGCTCGGTCTGCACCAGGCGCTCGCGCTGCTCCGCCAGCTGTCGCGTCATGTTGTTAAAGCTGCGCCCCAGATCGCCCACCTCATCGAGCGAACGGATATCGACCCGCGTCTCCCAGTCGCCCCCGGCCACCTGTTGCGCCGCGCGCGCCAGCTCCTCAATGGGACGCGAGATGCGCGCCGCGATCCACAAGCTCGCTCCCACGGCAAAGATGATTCCCAGCCCCGCGATGCCGTACGCTATGTCGCGGAAATGCCGCTGAACCTCCACCATGCTGCGCCGCGAATTCGCCACCACCAGCACTGCAAGCACGTCGCCCCCGGCACCCTTCAGCGGAATCGCCGTTACGCTCATGCTGTCCTCGCGGTGGGCCGTCAAATACACCACGCCATCGGCATTGTGCCCATTGGTGCGAGCCTCGTCCACCAGAGCACGGTAATGCTCCGCCTTACTCAGATCCTGCGCAGCCCCCGCAAAGTTATGCGCGTCAAACGGCCCCGACACATTCCTGTAAATCAGCAGCTCAGTCCCGGCCGGAACCGGAAAGTCGCGCAGGAAGCCTGCATCCAGCTGTCTGCCGCCCACCACATACAGCGGCGGCTCGGATCCATTCACCGCGCGCACCGCGAACAGCCCAATCTGCGAAGACCCGTCCGCCAGGTCTTCCTGCTTCAGAAACGCCGGCTTGCCCGCCGCGACAATCGCCGGCTCCTTGTATCCAAACCGCGCTGTCCACTGCAGCGACGAGATAATGCTTCCGTCGTGCGCCACCAACTCCAGATAATCGAGCCGATACTCCTGCGCCAGCGGTACGGCCACCGTCAGATACGCTGCCGCATCCCCACCGTTAGCAAGGTCAAAGGCCATCCGCCGCAGCGCGTCGCTGGCCGCCATCCGGATCACCGCCCCCGCTGTGTCCGACGCTCGCTGATTGAATTCGTGCTGGAACTGGCCCACCAGCGTATCTGTCTGCTGCCGGTCCAGATACTCGAAAACATGCCGTACCCGCACCGAGCCCGTCCATCCCACCGCCGCCACTACGCCGAATACCGTCAGCGCCAGCATCAGCAGCATCTTCTGGCGAAGTGTCACTTCCCGCCTTCCACCGATGCGTCCGCCAGCAACGGTTCGCCGTCCACAGAAAGTCGCAGGTCGCGAACGCGCTCCCCCACCGCCCACGCCCGCGGCAGCCACAACAGAGGCACAACCGTCTGGTTATCCAGAATTCCGCGCTCCGCCTCCCACAACGCTGCTGCATCTGTGCTGGTCACCGTACTATTTTGCCCGAATCGCAAAAGCATCTCATCGAACGCCGCTCGCGGACTCCCCGCTTCCAGATGGACCCGCCGCAGCTCGAACGGCGCCTGGCTTGTACTCGCCGGAGCCACCTGCACATTGAATCCAGCCTCATGCAGATTGAGCGCCAGCCGTTCTGCCGCCAGTTGCATGGGCGCGCTGGTGTCCGACGCGCTCAGCGTCAGCCCTGAACTGTTCGCCCCTCCGCGCAACGCGCGCGACCGGTCAAGTTCCTGCTCCGCAGGAAACAAAAACGAGTATCCGCCCAACGCTTCCGGCAAAAGGCTCGCCGTCACTTCCCCCTGCTTCTCAAAAATCACGTTGGAGAGCGCGGTGCGATCCACTGCCAGCGCCGCCGCCTGCCGCATCTCCCGGCTCGCCATCGCGCCGCTGGGAGCAATCGTCAGCGCCAGTAAATCCGTCTGCCTCGACACCAGCACGTTCAAATGCTGTTGCTGCGCCTGGCGCACCAGCTCCGGGGGAACCTCCACGATGTCCGCCTTGCCCACGCTCAGGTCCAGCCATTGATCGCGCACCGTGCGCCGCGACCGCACTTCCACCGCGTCGAGAAACGGCCTTCCCGCCCAGCAATCGTCATTCGCCACCAGCGTCAGCGCGCCGTTCGCAAAACCCGTCACCCGAAACGGACCCGTGCCCAACACCGCTCCCGTTGCATCCTGCCGCGCGATCGCAAATTCGGTCTGCCCCAGCAGCTCCGGCAAATCCGGCACAGGCGAATCGCTTGTGAAGACCACCGAGGGGCCCACCGCGTGGACCGCCCGCCACGGGCATCCCGCGCCCGCATGCGAACACGTATCAGCGAGCGCAGACGCCACCGCGTCCGACGTCAGCAACGTTCCATCCTGAAAATGAACTCCAGTCCGAATCCAGAACTCCCAACGGTGATCCGCGTTCTGAGATTCCCAACGCAGCGCCAGCGCAGGCCGGGCGCCACCGCCATCATCCACCGTGGTCAACGTATCCAGCACCAGCCGCCGCGCAATGCCGTCCGGTGTCTGCCACGGGTCGCTCTGCGTCTCGATGCGCAGCGTCCCGCCATAGTGCGGACGCGTCCTCGCGCACGCCGGCAGCGCCGCGCAGACAAGCAAGGCGCTAATTGCAAAACGCAGAAGCATTCCACACCTCATAGCGTAAAGGGCCGTCCCGCCGCACGATCACCGTCGCGCTCGTTCCATCGTTGGCAGTATGAATCGCCGTCACCCCGCCCTCCACCGGCAGCGGCGCGCTCACCGCGATCGCCTCGCGTCCGACAATTTCATACGCCCGCAGACCGTCCCCCGCCGCCGCCGCGCCCGATCCCGACACCACCACCTGCACTCCCGATCCGCAACCCGAACGGATCACCGCAAAGTCACTCCCCCAGTCGTTTGCCCCGCTCACCGGCTTCAGAACGCGGTTCTCGATCAGCGTCACTTTGCCATCCACTCCAGCCACCAGCATCCCCGTCCCCGTCGGCCGCGGGATGTCCGACGCCTGGTAAAGCGGAGCAAGCTCCATCCCGAATCCCGGGGCCAACACGCCCGTGAAATAGTCGCGCAGCGCGTTATAGAACCCCCGCTGCGTTGCCCCGACCGGCCACGGATCGTCGCTGTCCGCACACAGCACAGCAATCTGGGCACCCGTGTTTGTCCCGCTGCATAGCACCCCCGGCAGATACGCGTCGAACAGATGATCCCCCGCCGCCACCAACTCACCACGCATATCCCGCGGAAACGGCCGCCCATGTCCGATCGCGAAATGCTGATCCTCAATCCAGCTCGCATACTCACTGCCAGCCACCAGCGGCGCGGCATTTCTCACGTAGGTCACAATCCGCTCCGGCTCCAGCACCGCCAGCCGCTGCGCTCCGCCCACCGAAAATGTCTGCGCATCGAGCACCAGCTCAGTCTCCGAGAGCGTCAGACTCCGTCGCAGCGTCAGACTCGGTCCGCCGGCCGCCGCCGTCGTGCCCAACCCCACCGGCAGCATCGTCACCCGCGTCTCCGTTCCCTCCACCACCTCCGCGACCCACAACCCCCCGTGCAAACTCTCAGACAGAGTCACCCTGATCAGAGTGGCGCTGTCACCTCCGCCCGCAATCACTCCGAATCCGCGCAGATCGCGCTCCAGGAGTCTTCGAATCGCCGGAATCTCCGCGCTCGCGAGCGATGAATTGTTGCGGACCACCAGCCGCGCCGGACCGGGACCCGCCATCGCCGCAATCTGCTTCGCCAGTTCCGCCGCCGGCTGCTCCCAGTTCGCCGCGTGCGCCGCCGGCAACAGGCACACTAAAGCGGCCAGCACTCCCCAAAAACTCCACTTGTCTATCATTCGCTGGGGCGGATTATATCCTGCGCTGTTCATCGCATTTTCTCCCCACGGTCCTCAGAAAAACCACCTCGGCCGCCGAGTTATGACAACCGAGGTGGATTGAAGGGCCCGCTCTCCCCAGAGCCTGTGCTTTACAAGCCGAGAGGGCCGGCGAACGCCGCATCAGTGACCTGTTCCGCCTCTGGCCGGCGCGGGACCATCTCCTTCCATCTGTTGCTGCATTTGTTGGTTCAAGGCAGAATTGGCATCCATCCCTTTAAAGACATCATTGGCAAAGAAAAACTTCCCGTCCGACGGCACCATCACCATCTGAATCTTGTCCGACAAGCGCTCCGCGATGATTTTGTTGATCAGCAGGGGCGACTGGTTCAGCAACTTTGCCTCGCTCGTCATCCGCTCAGCATCCGCCGCCGACGTTACACGGATCCGATTCGCCTCCGCGTCCGCCAGCAGATTCCGCCGCTGAACCTCCGCCTTGCTGTCGATCACCTTGGCCTGCGCCTCAGCATCGGCATTTTCGATCGTCGCCTCTTTCCGCGCCTCCGCTTCCAGCTTCGACTGCTCGATCTGCTTCTGCTTCAGCGGCAGCGTGTACTGCATCGCGTCGCTCTCACCCTTCGCCTCCACCACCTTCGCGTGCGCGTCGCCCTCGGCTTCCTTCACCTTTTGCGCCGCGTCCGCTTCCGCCTGCAACTCGGCAATCCGCACCTGCTTTTGTTGCATATCCGTCTGCACCGTCAGCTGATCGTCCTGCTGCTCCTTCAGCAGCAAATCCTGCAACCCCTTCGCATACTCCGGAGGCAGCTGGATATTCCGCAGCATCACTTCCTCCACCAGAATTCCGTCCGCCCCCAGCTTCCTGGTGATCACGGTTGCCGCCTGCGAGCGAATCTCCTCGCGTTTGGCGCTGAAGATGTCCCGGACCGTGTAACCCGGCGTCAGCTCACGCCACGCGCTCGCCACCACCGCCGGCACCATCTGCGAATCCACCGGCTGCGGCAAATGGCTCTCGATGTAGTCCAGCCGATGCGGATCGAGGCGGTACCGCACCGTGATCGCCAACCCAATATCCAGCCCCTCCTTCGACTGCACATCGAGCGGCTGCATCTCCATCGCCGCTGTCTTCAGCCCTGGCGCCGGACTCACCTTCGCCGCGCCTTCGACCACTCCAGCGGTAAACAGCTTGTCCCGGAGATCGAACATCTCCACGCTCTCCACCAGCGGCGTCACAAAATGCGCGCCTGAGTACAGCGTTCCCGGCAGCGTCCCCTGCATCTGGCTCACGCGCACCCCGCCCATTCCGGCAGGAATCACTACGATGCTCTCCGCCAACAGCAGCGGCAGACACGCAATGAAGCACAGCACCACCGAGCCCCGCCAACGGATCGGCACAGGCTCCATCTCTGTCACCCCCTCAGCATCGGACGGAAGCTTCCGCCGGTGCTCATACATCCTCCACAGGTCATACAACGTGATGGCGAATGCGGCAGCCAGCAACAGCACTCCCGCGGCGATCAGCAAATCCTTGAGCGCAATCATCTCTGTCCTCCCATTTCCTTCGCTAGCTATTAGTCAGTCCCCATTCACTTCTCCGCTTCCGTTCCTGCCGTCTGCCGCATGGCGACCCGCTGCGGAGAGAAGAACAACCGCACCAAACCCCCAAACAGCAGCTCTTCCAGCAGCAGCCCGCACGAGACGCTCAGCAGCATTGCCCCCACCACACTCAGCGCTTCAGCAAACGTTTCCATGGCGATCCTCATTTCCTCTCAAGCGTTTGTGCCCGCCGGCTGCCTCTCCGCAATTCCAGCGGCCGCGCGCTGTCAGACGAAGCACGTGGTGCTCCATCCTTGAATTGCCCAAAACATTCGAGATAATCAGCAGTGAGGGTGATCGATGCGTGTCGTGGCAGACACGCCGTGTCATGGCAGACACAAGGCTGCGGATGGCCTCATGCCCTTCCGCCGCGGGCAGACGCAGGCTGAAACGAATCCAGCCTCAGCCAACTCCGCCCCGCATCCCGGCGTCTCCATACAGCATGGAAATGCAGCTCGCCAAACTCATCCGTCGCAAGATCGTCGTCCTCGGCCCCAAACTCCTCGACGGGAACAATAAAGATGAGGCGAAGCTGGAAACCGTCACCCTGGTCGGCGTCGAAGCCTCCGGCATCTGGATCGAGAGCGAGGAAGCCGCCAACCGCATCGCCGATAAGTTCCGTGTCAAACCCGCCAGCCCCTCCGCCTTCTTTATTCCCTTCGCTCAGATCGTGACCATCCTCGCAAGCAATGACGCTACAGATGCCGGCGATACCCCCAACACCGTCACTGAAAAAGCGGCTTAGTCCTTAGCAAAGAGCGGTTTGCAGTCTCGCTAATCCGGCACTCACCCCGCTCTGGACGGGCTCAATACCTGCCTTCGGACCTTAGATTATTAGTATTGGCGCGGAAAGTACCCCGTGCTATCCTGTGTCCCTCCCCGGAAAGGCACAATCTATGGTGCAAAGGATTCTCGAATTGGGGGCTCCCTACGTCCCTCAGTTAGCCATTGTTCTTTTCTTCTTCCTCGCCATCATTTTTGCCCTGCTTATGCTGCGAGAACGAGGCAAGACCCGGCGTGAACTCGGCCGCCAGGCATACATCCGCCTCCAGACCGAGATGGAGCGAATTACCGAGGACGCCGCCCGCAGCCATGACCTCGCACGGCAACACGTCGCCTCCATCGCTTCACTCAAAACCGCTGCTCAGAACGATGCCGATCGCTTTGAGGAGCAGCTTTCCGCATCGAGACAGGAATTCCGGCAGCTCCTCGCGCAAATCCGCACCCTGAGCGAGCAAATCGTGGGCCTCGCTCCTCCTGCCGAGGATCCCGAATGGACGTCACCCGAAGCCCTGCTCCGCCTGGCGCGCACGGCCAATGACTGGCCGCAGGCCGCCGCTTACCTGGCCCGCATCGATCCCCATACGGCAACCTCAAAAAACCTGGAATCCGCCGCCAGTATCTGCCGCGATCACGGCTTCCATGCGCGAGCCGTCCAGCTTTACCAGGAAGCCGCGGCCCGCGATCCGGAAAACGTGAGCGCCCGTACCGAACTGCTCGCACTTTCCGCCGAAATCGACGCCGCCAAGCGCAACGATTCGCTCCGCGGCTTACAGGAAATCGTCACCAAAACCTTTATCGAGGGCCACAACGGTATCCATATACAGACCAGGTTCTTCGGCGTCCTCAACGAACTCGGCCGCCATACGGAGATGGTGGACTTCTGCGAAGCCATGCTCAAGCGTCCCCTCTCGCCCTATGCCCAGAGCGCACTGCACCGTCATCTCGCCCTCTTCTATCGTTCTGTCGACAAGCACGATGTGGCCCTGACTCACTGCGAAGCAGCCCTGAAACTCTCCGGCGAAGATCCTGCCCTGCTCGCGCTTCACGCTCAGCTTCTCTTCCAGGCTAAAAAATACGACGAGGCCTTCCGCATCGCCCTCCGCAGCCTGCAACGCGATCCCACCTCCGCGCGCAGTTACATCCTCCTCGCCGAAGTCCAGGAAAAACGCGTCGGCCGCCACGCCTCGCGCGACCTCCTGCAAAAGGCCGTCACCTGGGCTGATGCCTCTGAGCTGGCTGAAATCGAGTCCCATCTCCGCCGCCTCAATGCCCTCGACGACCTCGCCGAGATACTCCCCACCACCCAACCGCAACTCATCCAGGCCTGAATGGGTGTCTGATACAGAGTCCCTGTGCGCCCATTCCTCCAGGTCAGAAATCAAGGCCGGCAGCGGCTCCGAACCCTCCTCGTGGCTCTCGCCGCGATTTTCCTGATAGGCGAGAGCGCCCCGGCCCAGCGTTACGTCGAACGCGAAACCATGATTCCGTGGGTGCAGGCCGCTCCCAACGGCCTCGATGCCCTGCTCGTCTACGCCGACCTGCCCGGCCAGCATCCCCTCGCCGTCATCACCCATGGCTCCTCCCGCAAGCAGGAGGAGCACGCCACCGTAACTCCGTGGGCGTTTCTTCACCAGGCCCAGTGGTTCGCCCGCCGCGGATTCGTCGTCCTCGTCGTCGTGCGCCGCGGCTACGGACGCTCCGGCGGCGAGCAGGATGGCCGTCACGCCGGCCATTGTCCCGCCACCGACTACCAGTCAGGCGCCGAGTATTCCGCGCAGGACCTCCGTTTCGTCATCGACTACGGCCGCACCCTGCCCAACGTCGATCCGCAGCGCGCCATCGCGGTCGGCATTTCAACCGGCGGCCTCGCGACCGTGGCTCTTACCGCGCAGGCCCCACCCCAGCTCGTCGCCGCTATCAACTTCGCCCGGGGGCCGCGGCTCACAAGCCGATCACGACGTCTGCAATCCCGATGACCTTATCCACGCTTACAAGGAATTCGGCAAACACTCCCGCGTGCCTATGCTGTGGATCTACGCCGAGAACGACAAGTTCTTCCGGCCCGAGCTCGCGCAGAAGTTCGACGCCGCTTTCCGATCCCAGGGCGGCAACGATGAGTTCGTCCTCGCCCCTCCGAACGGAGACGACGGGCACCACCTCTTCTCGCACCCCTCCGCGTGGTCCGACACCGTTGACGCTTTCCTCACCGCGCACAACCTCAATCCGCTTCCGCAACCCCTTCCCGAAATCCAGCCGCCCAACATCCCGCCTCCACCGGGCCTGTCGGCAGACGGACAGCAGGCCTTCCAGCGCTACCTCCTCCTCGGCCCTCACAAAGCATTTGCTACTTCTCCGCATTCTTTCGGCTTTGCCACAGCCCAGATGACCACCGACGACGCCCGGCACAAAGCCATCGAAAACTGCAGCCACAACGCCCAGATCAAAGAGGATTGCGTCGTGGTCTCCGTCGACAATACGGAAACACATCCCGTCAACTGACGACTCGGGCACCGGCGTTGCCCAAGCGGGGCGAGCGGTATGGCTCGCATGGTATTCGGATGTGGGAGCCGCGCAAAACGCGACCCTCTTCCTGCCACCAGCTTCTGGCTGCGATTTTTTCCGGTCTTCCCCTTGACATTCCATCGGTTCGTGGTAACTTACCGTTAGTGGACGCTTACCTACAAGCCGGTCTCGACGCCCTCGGCGACTCCACCCGCATGGCCATCTTCCAGAAGCTTGCCTCCGGCCCGATCGCCGTCAACGAACTCGCCCGCACCCTCCCCGTCACCCGCCCCGCCGTCTCCCAGCACCTGCGGGTCCTGAAGCAAGCAGGCCTTGTGACCGATACGCGCGCCGGAACCCGCCGCCTTTATCAGCTCAGCCCTGAAGGCATCGCCCGCCTCCGCGCCCACTTCGATCAGCTCTGGGACAAGGCCATGCGCAACTTTCAGGCAGCCGCCGAAAAATCCCCGCCGGAAAATCCCCCCAAAAACCAGACCCACAAAGGAGAAAAGCATGCCCCTGCAGGCAGAAGAAGCAATCGTTCGTAAAAGCGTGCTGGTGCATACCAGCGTCGTTCGCGCCTTTTCCGTTTTCGTCGAGCAGATGGAAACCTGGTGGCCCGCCACGCACCACATCGGCTCCACGCCCTTCGAGGCCATCTTTGTCGAGCCGCGCGTCGGCGGCCGCTGGTACGAGCGCAACGCCGCCGGCGAGCAGTGCGAGTGGGGCAAAGTCCTCGCCTGGGATCCCCCGCGCCGCGTTTGCTTCTCCTGGCACATAGGCCCCGGCCATGACCAGCCTGACTGGAAATTCGATCCAGACCCCGCCAAAGCCAGCGAAGTCGAGATCAGCTTCGTCCCCGAAGGCCCGTCCGCCACCCGAGTCAACCTCGAACACCGCGGCCTGGAGCGCCACGGCGAAGGCTACGAGCAGCTCGTCGCCATGTTCAACAGCTCCGGCGCCTGGATTGCCATCCTCGAGAAGCTTCGCGCAGGTAATCGACAAATCCGGCGAGGGAGCCGGCGCATGAAGGCCATCCTGCCGCTCCGCATTGCCTCGGTCCTGGCCCTCATCCACGCGGTTCTCCACACCATCGGCGGCGTCTTCGGAAGGACGCCGCCCGGCCCCGCCACCATGGTTCTGCAGACCATGCAAGCGAACCCATTCACGATCATGGGCGTCACTCGGACCTACTTTCAGTTCATGCGCGGCATGGGACTGGGCGTAACCATCTCCCTCACCGCCGAATCCATCGTCTTCTGGCAACTGGGTTCGCTTGCCCGAACGGCAGCCCCTCAGCTCCGCCCCATCTTCGCGACCTTCCTCGTCGCCTATCTCGCCTTTGCCGTCAATTCGTATTTCTATTTCTTCTCTGCCCCTGCGATCACCGAGGCCCTCATCGCGGCCTGCTTCGTCTGGGCCATCGCTGCCGCCAAACCAGCCGCTGTGGTTTAACGCACTCCGAGTGCCTCCCGCTCGCCTCCAATGCCGCAAGGTTGGGGAGGCGCACCTTTTGCCGCTCACCCCCGCCCCGCGCCGCGGTCCAATGACTGCAGCTAAAAAGAATAAAGAGAATTCCCCATGCGCACTACAATGGTTCCCGGAGGCCGCCGATGACTAGTCACCGCCTCGCCCTCACCGCGTTCCTCCTGGCGGGAACCCTCGCCGCCTCGGCCAAAACCTCGCCGCCGCCGCCACCTGCACCCCTGCCTGAAGCTACGTCCGCCGTGCAGGCGGCTCCCACCACGGCAACGCAGGCCGTCCCCGCTCCAGCGCCGGCCCCAGCACCCAACATCATTAACATTCCCGCCGGCACCAAAGTCCTCCTGGAGGTCCGCAGCGCCATCAACACCAAAAGCGCTCGCCCCGGCGACGGCGTCTATCTCTCATCCACCTTTCCGGTCGTCGTCGGCAATCGCGTTGTCATCCCCTCCGGCGTCTACGTCCAGGGAGTCGTCGACAGCGTCGTCCGCCCCGGCCGCGGCATTGGCGCGCAAAAAGCCCAGCTCAACATGCACTTCACCTCCATGATCTTTCCCAACGGCTCGGTCGTTGAAATCCCTGGCGTAGTGAACAGCATGCCCGGAGCCGAACATCAGAAGGTCAACGGCGACGAGGGCACCATTGAGCAGGATGGCGGCAGCAACAAAGCCCATAATGCGGGTGAAACCGCCAAAGTCGCGGTGCCCACCGGCGCCACCATCGGCTCCATAGGCGGCCTCCAGGCCGGTCATCCTCTGGCCGGCGGACTGGAAGGCGCGGGCGCGGGCCTCGCCGCAGCCGGCATCGTCGCGCTCTTCACCCGAGGCGCCGACGTCAACATTCCCTCCGGCACCCAGGTCGAGATGGTCCTTCAGCGTCCTCTGTTGGTGCAGGAAGCCAACATCAACGGACCTACCAGCCTCGTCCCCGCCTCAAGCCAGCAACAGCCCCTGCCCAAGCCTGGCCGCCAGCCAATCCTCTGCCCCGCGGGCAGCCTCGGTTGCAGTTAATAGTGTGTGTCTCCGACGTCAGGGCAGCAATTACGGCTTGAGCGCGGCCAAACTTTCTTCGCGACCGGGATCGATGGGCAGAAAGCTATCCGTTTTAGTAAGTTTGAGCAGCGAAACAACTCGCGGAGCTACTCCGCAGAGACGGATGACGCCTTTTTTCTCGCGCAGGGAGCCGGAGGCGAAGACGATCATGCCGAGACCCGCGCTATCGACGTAATCCACGCCTGTGAGGTCAAAGACCAGCCGGTTGACACCGTCCGCAATAGCCGCCCGCACCTGCGAGTCGGCCAGAGTCAAAGAGGTTCCCTGGGTCATGGGCCCGGACACCGTTACCACCGCAGTTGCGTCCGCGAGCCTCTCGATGGTTGCGGTCATGAGCATGGCGGATTGTAGCGAAGAACGGGCGGCGGCAGGTTGTCTTTTCAGGAAAACTTTCCATATCCGGGCCTCTATATAGGTTCCGCAGGCCCCCAGCTAACCGAAGTTAATGAACGGGAAGATCGCGTGAGAACCCGGCCTCTTTACTTTTCTGGGTAGCCTTGCCAGAGGTATTCAAGGGCTTCGGGGAGGGTTTGGAGTTTGGTGGCGTGATCTACGTGGCCGGCGTTTTTTGCGAAGAGGAATTGGTAGTGGTAGTGCTTTGCTGCTAAGGCTGCCGCCATTTTTTCGTTCGCCAGGACCCAGTCGTGCATATCGTCGCGCATGGCATTGGGGTTGTATAGGTCGCGGTCGCCTACTTCCATCCAGATACGGATAGGTTTGCGCGGTGAGTTAGGGACTAAGTCGACGAGGAAGCCCCATGCGCCGTGGGGAGTGGCCGGGTTCCACGGCCACTGCTGGTTGATCCACGTGCCGGAGTAAGCGAGGACGCGGTGGTACCACTCGGGGTGATACCAGGCCATGATGAGCGAGACGGCGCCGCCGGAGCTGCCGCCCATGGCTGCGCGGCCGTTGGGGTCGTGGGTCAGCGTGACGTTGCATTTTGATTCGACGAGGGGGAGGACTTCGGACTCGACCCACTCGGCGTAGCGGCCGGACATAGTGTCATATTCGAGGCCGCGCTCGGAGCCTTGCGCATCGCCCCCGCCGTTCTGGATGGAGATGGCGATCATGACGGGGACCTTGTGTTCAGCGATTAAGTTATCGAGCGCGGTGAAGAGGGAGCGGTCGGGCCCGTCGGCTCCGACGATTAAAGGCGCGGCGGCGCCGGGCTTGTATTGTGCGGGGACGTAGACGGTTACGGTGCGGGTCCACGGATGCGGATGGCTGGTGTTGACGATGGGACGCTCGGGGTGGGCGGGATCGGCGGAGACGAAGGTGCCGGGGTCGCGCGCTATGCCGGGGTAGAGCTTGCTGTCCGCGGAGGTCATGGTGAGTTCCGTGACAGTGCCCTGGGGGACGGCGGGGTTAGGGGTCATTTCGGGGGCAGCGGGGTGGGTGGGTCCGAGGATGAAGTTGCCGTCTTTGTTGGGGGGCGGGAGGGTTGCGTCGGGGAGTTCGGTGGCGCGGACGTAGCCTGGGGTGTGGGGGTCGCGGGTGGGTGGAGTCGGACGGGGTTGCTGGGCGTGGGCGAGGACCGCGGCAATGAGGGCGAGGAGCGTAGCGAGTTGAAGTGCTGATTTTGGGTGGGTCATGGTTCACCGTTGGATCGTTCAAATCATAGTCGACGCCGGTGTGGTTCAAACCAGAGGCAGCTTGAGCGCGAGTTGTTGAATCTTTCGCTGCTGGTCCTCCCTTCGAAGTTTGCGTTCTACCCCCTGCTATCCTGTCCTTTGCCCTGAGTATTTGAATTCCACCCTGCCTACACCGCGCCCCAACCGCCTGCCTGCGCCACAAGAGCGGAACGGCACCCTCACCAGGACCCCTGACCCACACCATGGCCGACGCAAAATTACAAATCATCCCCCTGGGCGGACTCGGCGAGTTCGGCATGAACTGCCTCGCCCTTCGCTATAAAGACGACATCATCGTCATCGATGCCGGACTCATGTTTCCCGAGTCCGAGCTTCTCGGCGTCGACATCGTCGTCCCCGACATCACCTACCTCGTCGAAAACAAGCAGCACGTCCGCGCCATCATCCTCACCCACGGTCACGAGGATCACATCGGCGGCCTTCCCTGGATCCTCTCCGAGCTCAACGTCCCCGTCTACGGCACCGAGTTCACACTCGCCTATGTTGAAGGCAAGCTCGACGAGCACGCCCTGCTCGACGACGCCGAGCTCATCGAAATCGCCCCGGGGAGCAAATTTACACTCGGCGCATTTTCGGTCGAGCCCATCCGCGTCACTCACTCCCTGGTCGACTGCGTCGCCCTCGCCATAGAAACCCCCGTTGGCATCGTGGTCCACACCGGCGACTTCAAAATCGACCTATCGCCGCCCGATGGCAAGGCCTTCGACCTTCACCGCTTCGCCGAATACGGCAAGCGCGGCGTCCTCGCCCTCCTGCAGGACTCCACCAACGTCGATCGCCCCGGTTACACACCCAGCGAGTGGGCCGTCAAACCGCGTCTCGACGAGATCTTTTCCCGCACCAAAAAGAAGCTCTTCTTCAGCTGCTTCTCTTCCTCCATCTACCGCATCCGCATCGCCACCGAGCTGGCCCGCCTCCACGGCCGCAAGGTCGCCATCGTCGGCCGCTCAATGCTCGAATCCTCTGAGATTGCCCAGGACCTCGGCTATCTCGATCTGCCCGCCTCGCTTGTCATCCACCCCGGCCAGATCAACGACTATCCCCCCGAACAGATCATGATCCTCATCAGCGGCACGCAGGGGGAGCCGATGAGCGCGCTCAGCCGGGCCGCCGTCGACAATCACAAACACGCGCGCATCGCCGCCGGCGACACCGTTATTCTCAGCTCTCGCGTCATTCCCGGCAACGAGAAAAGCATCTTCCGCGTCATCGACCATCTCTGCCGCCGCGACGCCGACGTTATCTACGACGATGGCGCCGCCGGTCTCATCCACGTCAGCGGTCATGCCAGCCAGGAAGAGCAGCGCCTGATGATTAACCTGCTCCGCCCTAAGTTCTTCATCCCCGTACACGGCGACTACCGCCATCTGAAGAAGCATGCGGAAGTCGCGCAGCGCCTCGGCGTCGTCGATCTCGCCCTGGTCCTCGAAAACGGCGAGATCCTCGAACTCGATCGCAACGACGCCCGCAAGAATGGCAAAGTCACCGCCGGCCGCGTCTGCATCGACTCCGGCTCGGCCACCGACGTGGTCGAAGACCTCGTCATCCGCGATCGCCGGCACCTCTCCGAAGACGGCTTCGTCCTGCCCATCCTGACCATCAACAAATTAAGCGGCAAGGTCGAACGCCAGCCCGAGCTCGTCAGCCGCGGCTTTGTCGGCGCCGAGCCCGGCCTCATGGAAGGCGCGCGCCAGGTCGTTACCCAAACCCTCGACTCCTCCAGCGCCGAGGAGAAAGCCGACTACGGGGTCATCAAGGAAAAAATCCGCATCGACCTCAAACGCTACATCCAGAAAAACACCAGCAGGCGGCCATTGATCATGCCGGTGATCCTCGAAATCTGAGCCACGAGAAGTCGAAAAGCTCCCATAACCCGAGTTTCAGGCGCAAATGAAATACCGCGATCTGATCAAACTGCTCGAAGGGGACGGCTGGCTGCACGTTCGATCCAGCGGCAGTCATCGGGTTTACCGCCATGCCCATAAAGAAGGAATCGTTGTGGTTCCGGTCCATTCAACTGGGCACGATGTTCCAAAGGGTTTGCTCTCTGCAATAATGAAGCAGGCAGGAATCAGGCGATGACTAACAGCTATCTCGTCATCTACGAGCGCGGCGACGACGGCACCATCAGCGCCTATGCGCCCGAACTGCAACCGGGAGCCGCCGTTTCCACCGGTCGCGATTACGACGAAGCCCGCAGCATGATCGCCGAAGCCATTGCCCTCTACCTTGAAGAAATGCGCAACAGCGGGCAGTCCATTTCTCCCTCTCCTGTTCGTTACGAAGTCGTGGAAATAGCCGGCTAAGGATGGCCGGAAATTCTTCCAGGATTCCCGGCCATCCTTCCATTCCACAAGCTTTCATCGGCTGGTCATCCTCTTGGCCTGGAATCCAGGACCGGGCACGAATCCCGCCTTCGCGCCGATCCGCGCCATTATTCCGCCTCCGAAGCCCTCGCCCCACAAAGCGCATCCAATAACCGAGGTATTGAATGCGCAAAGCCGCTTTTTCCCCAGCTCCGTCGACGCCCGAACAACGTCCGTCCCTCGACACCTGGCTCGACCTCGAGCACCTCGCCTCTCTCGAAATCTCCTCCGAAGATCCAGCCCATCCCTTTGAGGACGCCCTCCGCGGCGAAGAAACCGAAGGCTGGAAGGCCGCCGATCCTGGCCCGCAAACCATCCGGCTCACCTTCGACGAGCCTCGGCCCATCCGCCGCATCCGTCTCGAATTTCGCGAGACAACCCAGGAACGCTCCCAGGAATTCAGCCTCGCCGCCGTCGTGGCTCAGGAGAAGCGCGAACTCCTCCGGCAGCAGTGGAGCTTCACCCCCAACGGCTCCACCGTCGAAGTCGAAGACTACACAATCAATCTTCCCGATGTCTCAATGATCGAGCTAACCATCGATCCCGGCCGCCACGACAAGCAGGCGTATGCCTCGCTCCAGTCGATCGCCATCGCCTGACCCCTCGCTCTCGCCGGCTGCTCAGCTCCAACGCTGCATTTCTTCCGGCTTCGGCATGGTGTCATCTTCCCCCGTCACCACTGTCCCCTGGTGATACAGAGTCCGCCACCCATCAACCGCTTTCTCCCAGATCGTCACGCGCCGCGTAATCCGCCCCGCCTGATCGAGCGTGTAAGTCAGCAGGTAAGTCGCCGCTCCTACCTGGCTTAACCCAAATTCACTGCACACCCAACCCACTTCCGCCGCATCCACCGGCGCCTTCTCCGCCAGCAACTTCATGATGAAATCCCGGCTATACCGCCGCCCCGAAGCACCCACCTCCCAGTACTCCGGAGCGACCACGCGCTCGCGCTCTTCTGCTGTCATCCCAAACGCCTGCGTATGAAAGATGGGCTCTCGAATCCGCAATTCATCGAGCACCGGCAGCAACGCCGGGTCGACCCGCGCAAAAACCGAATCGCTCATCTCCGCATTCTCCTTTCTCTGTGTCCTACGGGCTCCGGTGGTGTGAGCGGTTCTCTCCGGCCCTTGTTCGCTGTTGCCTTTTGCCCACTCCCTGCATTATTTTGAACGCAGCGCGAAGGGCGCATCCAGTCCGCGGAAAGGGCCGTGCCCACCTTAGCAATTCCACAATTCAGCGAACCTTCTTTCAGCCTGACCTCATGCGGACATCCCAGGCGCGCCTGCTTCTGCGGAAAGTGAAAGGAGCTTCGTATGCCCGAAATCCCCGATCGCCCCAGCCTCGAACAATATAAGAAGCAAGCCAAGGACTTACTCCGTGCCTGCGCCCGGCGCGATCCCGCCGCCCTCGAACGCATGCAGCGCCATCCGCGTTTCCGCAACCTCAACCCCGGTCAACTCCCCGCCCAGCTCCACACCATCATCCTCGCCGACGCCCAGATTGTCCTGGCCCGCGAACACGGCTTTCCCTCCTGGCCCAGGTTCGCAGCCCACCTCGAAACCCTCCGCATCCTTCGCTCCCTGGAGATTCCGTCCAGTCAGGAAGCGATCCGCGACCCCGTCTCGCTCTTCATCGAAGTCGCCGTCGTTCCGCGTTACGGCTGGCACGCCTCCGGCGCCCTCGAACATACCCAGCTCATCCTCGCCCGCTACCCGCACGTCGCCACCGCCAGCATCTATACCGCAGCCGTCCTCGCCGACGAGCCCGCCGTCCGCGCCTTCCTCGCCCGCGACCCCAAACTCGCCTCGGTTCCCGGCGGACCGCATCAATGGGACGCCCTTACCTACCTCGCCTTCTCCCGCTATCTCCGTCTCGACCCCTCCCGTTCCGAAGCCTTTGTATCGACGGCCCGCCTGCTACTCGAAGCCGGCGCCAGCGCCAACACCGGCTTGATGGAGACCACCGACGACGACCCGCCCCACGAGTTCCTCGAATCCGTCCTTTATGCGGCAGCCGGTCTCGCGAAGCACCCGGGCCTTACCCGACTGCTGCTCGAACACGGCGCGGACCCCAACGATAACGAGACCTGCTACCACGCCCCCGAAACCTACGACAACACGCGTGATGCAGATCCTCATCGACTCCGGCCGCTGCAACGAGCGCTCCCTCGCCTGGCTCGCCGCCCGCAAGGCCGACTGGCATGACGACAAGGGCCTTCTCCTTGCCCTCGAAGGCGGCGCCAACCCTAACTACATGACCCAGTGGAAGCATACTCCCTTCCAGCATTCCATCCGCCGCGACAACGGTCTCATCATGATCGAAATGTTCCTCGACCACGGCGCCGACCCGTACGTCCGCAACGCCGACGACCGCAACGTGTTCCAGATGGCCGCATACCACGGACGCGCCGACATCCTCACCGCCCTTGAACAGCGCGGCTTTGCCGCGAACTACGAAGGCCCCACACCGGAACTCGACCAGCTCGTGGCAGCCTGCGCCCAGGCCAACTTATCCCAAGCCCGAACGCTCACCGCCGCCAACCCCGATCTGCAATTAAAACTGTTACAAATAGGAGGCTCTCTCCTCGCCCGCTTCGCTGGAGTCGGCAATCTCGAAGGCGTCCGCACCCTCCTCGACCTCGGGATCGCACCCGACGCCCTCTGGCCCGAAGGCGATCCCTACTTCGAAATGACCCGCAACTCCACCGCCCTGCAGAACGCTGCCTGGCGCGCACGACACGAAATCGTCCGCGAACTCATCGCCCGCGGTGCTAACGTCAACGCCACCGACCTTCGCGGCCACACTCCCCTTCAGCTCGCCCTCAAAGCCTGCACCGATTCCTACTGGAAATCCCGCCGCCAACCCCACTCAGTAGCCGCCCTCCTCGCCGCCGGAGCAAGCACCCACGGCATCGACCTCCCCACCGGCTACGACGCCATCGACGTGTTACTTCTGCCAACCTGAGCGAAGGCGCCGCATCACTTCGGGGGCGATGAGGCATTGCAGCTGCAAGCCTGGGACGGCAGGAAGCGAGAAGGGGCACGAATTTTATAGACGTGCCGCCTCAAGGTTCAGGTGAGAGATTGAGGGCCGGGATGGGTTCTACAAGGTGGCGACGACACGGGTCCTATTGTTCTGAGGCGGTCGGGTAGTAGCCCTGTTTGGCGATGACATCGAGACCCGAGAGGCCTTCGACCCGCACCTCGATGTTGTGGTACTTGCCGCTGATCGTGGGCTGGTGACTGGCATAGATGAGGGTGTAGGCGGTGCGGACAGAGTCGGCGATTTTGACAAAGGCTTCCTGGATGCCGTTCTCGCTGAGCTCGTGATCGACATCTCCGCCGGTGGCAACGCAGTAGCGTGGCAGCAGGTCTTCGGGCTGCAGGAAGGGCAGCTTCTGGCGGTCGAGCGCGCCGATGCCCCAGATGGCTGAGTCGCCGACCTGGGTTCCGGAGACCGTGATGTTGTGGGCAAGAAGATAATCGCGGACTTCTTTATAGTCGGCTTTGCTGCGGGAGTTCTTGCCATCGCTGATGACGTAGATGACGCGGCGGCGGCCCGTTGGCTGGCTGGCGAGTTGCTCGGCCGCGAAGAGGATGGCGTCGTTGAGCGGGTGAACGTCTTTGGGCTGAAGCAGGAAGCCGCTTGCATTGCCGCGCTGCGGGGCGAGGGTGGGATCGGCCTGCTGGCCGTTGACCATGGGACCGCTGGCGAATGGGCCCTCAGTCATGGGTACGCCCATTTGCTCGCCGGGTTTCTTTGCGATCTGGAGGGCGGCGATCAGGCGCGGACCATTGGCGGCGGTGAAATCGGTGACGAGCTGCGGGCCGGTTCCGCCATAGCTGACGAGGGCGACGGTGTCGGCGGGAGTCAATCCGGTGGAGACGACCGGCAGGCTTCGGTTGACCTTGTCCATGACGTCTTCGGGCAGGGTCGCGTCGATGACGAAGGCAATGGAGAGCGGAAAGGCGTCAGTACTGAACCAGACGATGCGCTGCTGGACACCATCTTCAAAAACTTTGAAGCGCCAAGAGGGCAAGCCGGGGATCTCCTTGCCATGCTTATCCCTGACGGTGACCGGGACGATCACTTCGGTGACGCCGGAACCCCGGAGGATCGGGATTTGACTGGCGGTGCCTGTTTCGGGTGGCGTTTGCTGGACGGCGTCCGGCGGCGGAGGCTGTTGCGGGGCGGAAGCGCCTGGAGTGCCTGGGCCGGTCTGGGGCGGC
Organism: uncultured Acidobacteriaceae bacterium; assembly: GCA_963831055.1. Classification (GTDB taxonomy): domain Bacteria; phylum Acidobacteriota; class Terriglobia; order Terriglobales; family Acidobacteriaceae; genus Palsa-343. Next base: position 59,795 of record CAWHOU010000021.1, read on the forward strand.
GTGACACCGGGAGGGGCTTGCTGGTCGTCGGGGTTCGTTGTGCCTTTGCCGGGAGCGACCTGATCTTTGAGATCGGGAAGAGACGAGGGTGCTTGCGGGACGGGTGCGTTGGGAGGAGCGGTCTGAGACTGGGATTGGGGGGCGGGAGCATCGGGGACGGTCTGCTGCTGTCCCAAAGCGGTACAGGCCAGAACAGCAGGAAAGACCAACGAAAGAGCGGCAAACAGAACGGCCCGCATCAGACTGACCCCCTCTTCCTATCCGCAAAACCTGCGGCACAAAACTTGCAACCGCAAACCTGCCAACTGAGATGCGATCGTTCAGGAACCGATTCGAATCTCCTGGGACGATTCGCGCGGCGTTCACCGACTTGAGATGCACCCGGGAGGCAGTGGAAAGCCTCGGGCGTATGCTCAAGATTAACAGAGCGGCGGACGCCACAGCGAGGGACGCGCTGTTTTGAATAACCCAATAGCGAACAGTACCGTCTAAGGAGCATGGTTTTGCGTTGGCTGCGTGTTGTATGCATCCCGGTGGTGTGCCTCGGGACGGCTGTTCCTCTGACGTGGGGGCAGTCGGCTCCGTCACCCGACGCTCCGCCGGTGAGCAATTTGCCGATGGATAACTCGGCAGCGGAGGAGAATCCCAACGAGACGCTGAAGGTGACGTCAAACCTGGTGAGCGAGTATTTCACGGTGCGGGATAAGAAGAATGCGCTCATCCCGTTTCTGACGAAGAACGACTGCAATGTGTTCGAAGACAAGCAGCCGCAGAAACTGACGAGCTTTGTGGCGGAGGCGAACCAGCCGCTGACGCTGGGGATTCTGATCGACACAAGCGGAAGCCAGATGAATGTGCTGCCGCTGGAGCAGCAGTCGGCGTCCGCGTTTTTGAAGCGCATCCTGCGGGAGAAGGATCAGGCGTTTCTGGTGAGCTTCGACGTGGGCGTGAACCTCGAGCAGGACTACACGAACAATGTGCGGGAGCTGGATCGCGCGATTAGCAAAGTGCAGATTAATACGGCGGCGGGCGGAGGTTCGGCGGGCGTGCCAGGGATTGGGCAAGGACCGGTACCGACGCAGGGAGCGCCGAAGGGAACGTTGCTGTACGACGCTGTGAACGAGGTTTCGACCCACAAAATACGGTCGGAGTCGGGGCGGAAGGCGCTCATCCTGCTGACGGACGGCGAGGACGAAGGCAGCGTGACGAAGCCAAAGGCCGCGATGGCCGCGGCGGAGAACGCGAACGCGATTATTTATGTGATTCTGATTGCCGATCGCGGGTTCTATGGCGGCGGCGGTTTTAACCTGGGCTATTCGGGCGATATGCAGATGCGCACGCTGACCGAGGCTACAGGCGGGCGCGTGATCAATGTGGGGAACAACGGGAAGAGGCTTGAGGACGCGTTCGACCAGATCGAGCAGGAGCTGCGGACGCAGTATGTGGCGCAATACGTTCCGGCGAACAAGACGATGGATGGGAAGTTTCGCAAGGTGGACATCTTCTGCAAGGACACCGACGGGGATCTGAAGGTGCAGGCGCGGAAGGGGTACTTTGCCGTCGGGGATGAGGAGTAAGAGGCAGCTAAGAAGCGGTTAGCGTAAGAACGGTTAGTTAAGAGGCGGGCAGTAGAGAAAAGGCACGGGTAGCGACGGGCGATCGAACCGATCGGGCAGTCGAACCAATCAGGGATGGACCGGCTTGCTCTCACCAGGCTTGATGTCTCCACAATCGGAACTGATGAACTTCGAATTGATCACGGAGTTCATGGACATTCCCTGGGGGAACTGGGGGGCGCTCATCTTGGCGCTCGAGGAACCATGCATGGCTTCGTCGCTGTCGAGGAACATTTCGACGTGATAGGTGACGCTCATGCCCTGAGCTTCGGAACACTGGCCATCGAAGGACAATTTGTGGCTGTCCTGCTGCATGTTGGAAGTGGTGCAGTTCGCGGTGGGCTGGCGGGATTGCATTTTTTGCATCGATTGTTTCCAGCTGTCGGGGGTGTAGCAGGACTGGCTGGTGATGGGGTGGCCGCCGGCGAGCCCCATGCCCGTGGAATTCAGCGTGACGCTGGACTGCCAGAGGCCCATTTTGATGGGTGGGGGAGCCACATTGGGGATCTGAGCGGCAGCGGCTACAGAGAATAGCGAGACGATTGCGACGAGGCTTAATTTCATGGCGGGTGTCCTGGGCGCAAGATTGCGGCTGGTGAGCAGCTTTATAACATGCGGGATGCGGTCGTCGCCACCCGCATAATGCTGAGTTCGACCAGCATTTTAGCTCGCCACAGTCCGTCGACGATGCGCAAACTCTATCAACTGGTGCAGGACTTGAGGCAATCGCCAGGATGATCTGGGCCCTGCCTATGTGGCGACGATCTTCAGCTTGATATTCATCAGCGCCGAGACCACGTCGCTGGAAGCCTTCGCGAAATCGCTGCCGGAACCGAACACGACTTCCTTCGACACTTTTTCTCCCCGATCGGCCCGCGAGACGATCGAGCCCGCTGTCCTGTGAAAATGCGCGTGCTTCTGCTTGAGGGCAACGAATTCCGGAAGGGCCGCGTAGCCCGAACCTGTTCCGTGAATCCAGCGACCGAGATCGCAGCGATTGTCGACTGAGATATCCGCGGCATTAAGGCTGCGGTCAGGATTGGCAAGATAATTTGATAGCTTCATCTTCCACGAAACATGGGCCTTGATTGCTTCGTCGATGCTCATTTTCCCCTCCAGTTAGCGATCGAGTGGAGGAAGACTCCGGTATCCCGCTGCTGCCTGAATCGGCGGAATAAGGCGAGACTTGAGGAGAACAGTTGGGCGGAGCCCCATCGTGGTCCTGGGAAGCACTGCCTGGCGGAGTCAACGTTCAGCGTCGCTCTGAATTGCGCCGTTACCGAGCGCCCACGCAGCGAAGCCTTCAGGCGGGTTCCTGACGTCCGCGATGTTGGCGTTGCGGATTGCGGCGATGTGCTGCCAGGCGAGGCCGCGCAGATCGGCTGATCGGAGATCGGCGTTGGTAAGGTCGGCGGCGTCAAGGTTCGCATTGGCCAGGTCGGCCCCGGTAAAGTCGGCATCGTGTAAATCCGCATGATCGAACACGGCGTGTTCGAGGTTGGCGTTGCGCAGGTTGGCGAAATGCAGGTCGGCCCAGGAGAAATCCGTGAGGTGAAGGTCGCTGTCGCGGAGGTCGGCGGCGTTGAGGTTGGCTCGCATGAGGTTGGCGTGGGGCAGGTGGAGTCCCTGAAGGAATGCCGAGGAGACGTCGACGCCGGTAAGGGAGATGTGGTCGCCATTGAGTTCCTGGAGAGCTTCGATACGGCCGCCGCTGCCGCCCTTGCCCTGGGCGGTGTTGATGACCTGCCATGCCTGGTAGTGACGCTGTTCGACGCGCGCGCCTGATTCGCTGAACCAGAAGATGACTCCGATGAGGACGGAGAAGCTACCGAGGTATTCGAGGACTTCGAGGAAGCTCCAGTTGCTGAGGAGATAAGCGAGCCACTCCCAGGCGAAATCGAAGGCGAGGATGGGAATGAGCCAGCTGTGACGGGTGCTGGATTTGCGGTCGGCCCAGGAGACGGGGCGAGTTCGCCGGTGGTGAAGGATCATGAGGGGGTCTCTTTCGGGCCATTATGGCGAGTCGCTCTTTCCGGGAAAGAGCTATGGGATAGCCGCGGCGCGCGTGGCGAGGGGCAGCAGGGCTGCGCCGAGGATTCCGGCGTCGCTGAGCCGCGCCGGCGCGATGTGGGTTTTGCCGGGTTCGAAGACAGCGGGATCGCTGGGCATCGACATGCGGTAGACGTAACTGCCTCCGCGAAGGGTCGAGAACATGCGCGCTGCGAAGAGCGGCCAGGCGGCCGCGGCGCCACCGCCGATGACGTAGAGCGGGAGATCGAGCGCGTTGACGAGGTGGGCGAGCGATAGGCCGAGAGCATAGCCGACTTCTTCGAAGATGCGGAGGGCGCGCTCGTCGCCGGCGGTGGCGAGCTGGGCAATGGCGGAGGCGGTGAGGGGCGCCCGACCGTTGTCTGAGGCGGCTGGGGCGGGTAAGGCGGCGGACTGTGCGGCTTCGGGGCCGAGTCCCAGTTCATGGGCGCGGCGCACGATCGAGGTTGCGGAAGCGTACATTTCGAGACAGCCACGCGCACCGCAGGGGCAGCGTGGTCCATCGGGAATGATAGGGCCGTGTCCCGATTCTCCGGCAGCGCCGCGCATGCCGTTCCAGATGTGGCCGTCGAGGACGACGCCGCAGCCGACGCCGGTTCCGAGGGTGTACATCAGTAGCGAGTCGACGGCGTGGGCGCGGCCTGCGCCGAGGAGGCATTCGCCGTAGGCGGCGAGAGCGGAGTCGTGTCCGACGTGGACGGGATGGCCGAGGCGCTGTTCAAGTTCGGTGCGGAGGTTGAGGCCGTCGAAGCCGGAGAGATTTGGGGGATGGCGCAGGACGCCCAAGGGCAACTCGATGGGGCCGGGGCTGCCGACGCCAATGCCGAGGAGTTCGCCGCTCTGCTTGTCGATGAGCTTCCGGATTGCGGAGGCCATGTCGTCGAGGACGGCATGCGGGCCGGCCGCCAGCCGCGTGGGAAGGCCGATGTGGTCGAGCCGTTCGCCTACTGGGGTGACGGCGGCGACGCGGAGGTTGGTGCCGCCGAGATCGACGCCTATGGAGAAGGGAGGCATGGCGATGGCGAGACCATGATACGCGAGGAAAGCGAGTCAACTGTAAGCGAAAAGCGATTAGCGAAGGGCCGGCCAGTGAGAAACCGGTCAGCCAAAAGCCAGTCAACGAAGGCCTGGGCCAAGCCTCAAGCCCTGCGGCGTGTGAAATTGCAGCTAAGATAGGCGGCAGAGGACGCGCGCGGATTGAAATCGCATATTATGGTGCCGTCGATGCCTTCGCTGATTCACCCACGCAGCGTTCCGCGGCATCCAATGGAATACTGATCCGGGGCATTCAGCAACACCACAACCAACAATACAAGGAGTGACATATGCAACGCACGGCGAGCGCCGTTTGGCGCGGAGGTCTGAAGGACGGCAAGGGCACGATTTCGAGCCAGAGCGGCGTATTGAAGGACACGCAGTATTCATTCTCGACAAGGTTCGAGAACGGGATCGGGACTAATCCCGAGGAGCTGATTGCGGCGGCGCACGCCGGGTGCTTTACGATGGCGCTGAGCGCGCAGCTGGGCAATGCGAACCTCACGCCGGAGTCGCTGGAGACAACGGCCGATGTGAAGTTCGAAAAGACGGACGATGGTTTTGCCATCACGGCGATTCATCTGACGACTCGGGCGAAGGTGCCGGGGGCAAGCGAAGAGAGTTTCGACACAGCCTCGCAGAACGCGAAAAACGGCTGCCCCATTTCGCGGTTGTTTAAAGGAAATACGCAGATTACGCTGGATGCAAAGTTGGTGTAGGCAAGTTGAGAGCGCCGCGGACCGCGCGGCGCCTGCTTTCCGCAGTGAAAATCATTTAGTTCCAGGAAGAACATGGAACCTGTAACGCATTTTCTGACCGGGGCGTGCCTTGGACGTTCCGGATTCAATCGAAAGACGGCTTATGCGACGCTGGCGATGACGCTGGCGGCGGAAGCCCCCGATATGGATATATTGTGGGGATTTCGCGGGCCGGTGGCCGAACTCGAGCACCATCGGGGCTGGACGCATACCTTCGTGGGCGCGCCGGCGGTAGCGCTGGCGGTTGTGGGATTGGTGTGGGTGCTGCACTGGTCACGCCGGAAAAAGCTGCCGGCGGAAAGCAGTGCCGGCTCGCCTGGTGCATTGGAGCCGCGCTGGTTCCTGCTGTGGGTGTTTGCGCTGATTGCCGCTCTGAGCCATATCCTGCTGGACTACACCGTGAACTACGGGGTGCGTCCGCTGTTTCCGTTTGACCTGAAGTGGTATGCGTGGAACATCGTGTTTATCATCGATCCGTGGATTCTGCTGGCTTTGTTTCTGGCGATCGTAGTGCCCGGGATTCTGGGGCTGGCGGATCGGGAGATTGGGGCGCGCAGGAAGCGGTTTCGAGGCCGAGGCTGGGCAATCGCGGGGCTGGTTTTCATGGTGTTGTGGTGGGGGCTGCGGAATGCCGAGCGCGGGCGCGCGCTTGAACTGGTGAGAACAGGCAGCTATACACGGGAGCCGCTGATCCGCTCGGCGGCGGAGCCGCATATGATGGACCCGTTCCAGTGGCGCGTGATTATGGAGACGGAGGATTATTTTCAGACGGCCGAGGTGCGAACGATCGGCGATCAGGTGGTGACCGACGATTACGCCAATGTGATTTACAAGACGCCGGTGACGCCGGCAGTGGCGGCAGCGAAGAAGTCATACCTGGGGCGGGTGTATCTGGACTGGTCGAAGTGGCCCTTAACAGAAGACGTGGGAGCTGTCGCGCCGCCGGGCGCGGACATATTGCCTCAGCCGGGATGGCACACGGTGGAGTTTCAGGATTTGCGATTTGGCTACTGGCCCGCGGGGGCAGGCCACGATCCGACGCTGGGTGGATGGGTTTATGTTGGTCCGGCCGGGGAGATTGAAGGGATGTATATGCAAGGGCACGCACAAAAGTGAAACGAGCGTTGCGCACGTGCATACCAGGGCTCAGGTTTGTTCGCAGGATGAACTGCCTGGTTGATAGGGCAGGAAGATTGCCTTGACCGCTGGGCCTGCGGTCCCCAGAATGGAAACAGGACGATTCTGGAAATTGAGGGACGAATGGCCGCATATTTATTGATTGTTCTGGCAGTGCTGAGCCGCGTGATTCCGCATGCGTGGATGAATTTCACGGCGGTGGGCGCGGGGCTGCTGTATTTCGGGGCGCGGCGGCCGCTGCGCGAGATCGCGCTGCCGGTGTTGTCGTTGATGGCGACGGATTATTACCTGACAGTATTTGCCTACCGGTATCCGTGGCACACGAGCGCGTATTTGATTACGTGGGTCTGGTACGCGGCGGTGGTGGTGCTGGGATGGATCCTGCTGCGGCGGCAGGTGACGGTGGCGAGGGTGATCGGCGCGACGGTGCTGGCTTCGACTTCGTTCTTCCTCGTCAGCAATTATGCGGTTTGGGTGGGGGGAACAATGTATCCGCACACGATGGCGGGGCTCGGCGCTTGCTATTTGGCCGGGCTGCCGTTTTACCGGAACGATGTGTTGTCGACGGGGCTGATTACGGGGCTGGCGTTTGGGCTCCCGATACTGGCGAAGAGGCTGGTCGAGTTGAGGGCGCATAAGCTGGCCGCGTAAACCTTGCTTGATTAGAAAAACGAGTCAGGCCGCCTCGCGTGGCCGCTGGTGTTTGTGGGGCGATTACAAGCGCTTTCGTCTTAATTTTTCCGCGTGACGCTCCTGGATAGCTGATTCGTGGTCAGTGGAAATTCGGAATCCCAAAGTCTTCAGCCTGCCGATGGTTTTGGGAAAGTCGAGCCGTCGTCGAAGGTGCCGCTTCGCTGAGCACGGTCATCGTTCCTGCGATATCGATGTTTCGTTCGACTGCGGCGAGCCGTCCCTCGCGGTCGTCGATTAACAGAATGCTCCCCGGACTGAGTTGGGCAATGCTAAGTGCTTCGCGCTCTCCTGCGCCGAGGTTTGCTGGCAGGGTCAAATCAGGCGTGTGAATTCCAATCATCCGAAGCCAACCTGGGGCATTCGCGATCCAGGCTCGTACTTCAGGTGTCGAACCCGGTTGGGATAACTCCATAAATACGGCTTCCGGCGCCAGCACAGTGCCGTAGAGTTCTTCAAGAACGTCGCTGTAGCCGAGACGGACGAGGTAGTTCAGCGGGCTCGTGTCGGAAATGGCGAACATGAATCCACCTGGAGTGGATTACGCAGGGAGGGGTAGCAATCGGGCCAAACATTCCATTTAGCCGGTCTTCGTCCTCAGGTACCGATCCATCGCAGCACTGTCGTTGTCAAAATCTTCGACAGTGTAGTCACAGATATCGTACTTCTGCAGGAAGGGGTCAACTTCCAGACGGGTGGCAAAGCCGAGAATCTGGCGCACTTGCTCCATTGTGAGCCGCCGATTGCGGTAGGCCGCCGCCACGGAGTCCTCGAGCAGCAGGCGCGCGGGATCGGACCCTTTGGGCACGATGTAGCCTGCGAATTCATCCGGGATATCCACGGTGACTTGCATGAGGGAAGGTTAGCAGTGCGCGATAAGAAATCCAAACGGGAATTTTAATAATAAGGGGCCGGCCACCCATGATAGCCGGCCTTTGATGCCTGGAGCCGTTTACTGTGCTGCGAGCTGGCGGAGAACATATTGGAGAATCCCCCCATGTTCGTAGTAGAGGATCTCCTGCGGTGTGTCGATGCGGATCCTGGCCGTGAAGGTTCTGGTCTTGCCGCCAGGCTCGGTGGCGCGGACATCCACCATGTGGCCGCTGGCGAATTTGGATTCGAGGAGTGGCTTGAGTCCGAGGATGTCGTAGGTTTCTTCGCCGGTGAGGCCGAGGGATTCGACGGTTTGGCCTGCTTCAAACTGGAGCGGCAGGATGCCCATGCCGACTAAGTTCGAGCGGTGGATGCGCTCGAAGGATTCGGCGATGACGGCGCGGACGCCGAGGAGGCGCGGACCTTTTGCGGCCCAGTCGCGCGAGGAGCCGGACCCATATTCTTTGCCGGCGAGGATGATGAGGGGCGTGCCGCCCTCGGCGTATTTCACGGAGGCGTCGTAGATGGACATTTGTTCGCCTTCGGGAAGCAGGCGGGTGACTCCGCCTTCGGTGCCGGGCGCGAGCTTATTGCGCAGTCTCACATTGGCGAAGGTTCCGCGGACCATGACTTCGTGATTGCCGCGACGCGATCCGTAGGAGTTGAAGTCGGCGGGTTTGACTCCGTGGCCGGTGAGGTATTTTCCCGCTGGGCCGTTGAGTTTGATTGAGCCGGCGGGGGAGATGTGGTCGGTGGTGACGGAGTCGCCGAGGACGGCGAGGACGCGGGCGCCGGAAATTTCAGCGACGGGAGCGGGCTGGGAGGGCATGCCGTCGAAGTACGGCGCTTTGCGGATGTAGGTGGAGTCTGGTTCCCACTGGTAGACGTCGCCGGTGGGGAAGCTGAGTTTCTGCCAGTTCTGATCGCCGTCGGTGACGGTTGCGTATTCCTTCGTATAGCTGTCGGAAGAAATGGCGGAGGCGATGACGGAGGAGACTTCCTGCTGGGTAGGCCAGATGTCGCGGAGGAAGACGGACTGGCCGGTGGCATCTTTGCCGATGGGGTCGTGGTCGAAGTCGTGGTCGATGCGGCCAGCGAGGGCGTAGGCGACGACGAGCGGCGGGGACATGAGGTAGTTGGCGCGGACCTCGGAGTTGATGCGACCTTCGAAGTTGCGATTGCCGCTGAGGACGGAGACAGCGACGAGCGAGTGGTCTTCGATGGCTTTCGAAACGTCGTCGGGGAGCGGGCCGGAGTTTCCGATACAGGTGGTGCAGCCGTAGCCGACGGTATTGAAGCGGAGCTTGTCGAGCCACTGGGTGAGGCCGGATTTGTCGTAATAGTCGGTGACGACGCGGGAGCCAGGGGCGAGGGAAGTTTTGACCCAGGGGGGAACACTGAGGCCTTTCTCGACGGCTTTTTTCGCGAGCAGTCCGGCGGCGACCATGACGGAGGGGTTGGAGGTATTGGTGCAGCTGGTGATGGCGGCTATGACGATAGAGCCGTGGTCGAGATAGGGCTCGGGGTCTACGCCAAAACGTTCTTTGATGGTGTGGGCGATGTGGCCATTGGGTTCGGGGGCGGCGTGAGTGGACTGGACATTGCCATTGGCGGATGCATGTCCGCCTTCACCTTCCCAGCGGATGGCCTGGCGCTGATTGACTTTGTCGGCGTTGGGGCCGAGGAGGGACGGAAGCTGTTTTTTGAAGCTGGCGCCGGCTTCGCGGAGGAGAACGCGATCCTGCGGGCGCTTGGGGCCTGCGACACTGGGCTCGACCTGGGTGAGGTCGAGGGCGATGGTTTGAGAGTACTCGGCTTCGGGCGAGTCGGGAGTATGGAACAGTGACTGTTCCTTGAAATATGCCTCGACGAGGGCGATCTGGCCGGCGGGGCGGCCGGTGAGGCGGAGGTAGCGGAGGGTTTCCGCGTCGACGGGGAAGAGGCCGCAGGTTGCGCCGTATTCAGGGGCCATGTTGCCGATGGTGGCGCGATCGGCGAGAGGGAGTTCGGCGATGCCGGGGCCGTAGAACTCGACGAACTTGCCGACAACGCCGAGTTTGCGGAGCATTTCGGTGACGGTGAGGACGAGGTCGGTGGCGGTTGCGCCCTCGCGGAGCTTGCCGGTGAGTTTGAAGCCGACGACCTGGGGAACGAGCATGGAGACGGGCTGGCCGAGCATGGCGGCTTCGGCTTCGATGCCGCCGACACCCCAGCCGAGGACGCCGAGTCCGTTGATCATGGTGGTGTGAGAGTCGGTGCCCACGAGGGTATCGGGGTATGCCTGGGGTTTCGCGCCCGACGTCGTGAAGACGACGCGGGCCAGGTATTCAAGGTTGACCTGGTGGCAGATGCCCATGCCGGGTGGGACGGCGGAGAAATTGCGGAAGGCGGTTTGGCCCCATTTGAGAAAGGCGTAGCGCTCGCGGTTGCGCTGGAATTCAAGCGCCGCGTTGAGGGAATACGCATTGCCGTTGCCGTACTCGTCGACCTGGACCGAATGGTCGATGACCAGCTCGGCAGGCTGGAGAGGGTTGATCTTTTGCGGGTCGCCACCGAGAAGCTTCATCGCATCGCGCATGGCGGCGAGGTCGACCACGGCGGGGACGCCAGTGAAGTCCTGCATGAGGACGCGAGCGGGCATCCAGGAGATTTCGCGGGAGGGTTCGGCTTTGGGCTCCCATTTTGCAAGGAACTCGATGTCGTCCGCGGTGACAGATTTGCCGTCTTCGTAACGAAGGAGATTCTCGAGGAGGATGCGTAGGCTGAAGGGAAGGCGATGGAGATGGGTGCCGCGGTTTTCGAGTGCGCTGAGGCGGAAGATTTCGTAAGTCTTGCCGCCGCATTTCAGTTCGGACTGGCTGCCGAAGGTGTTCATATGCGTTTCCTTTCACGGTGACGGGCGCAGGGGCTTCGCTCTCGGCCTTGTTAAGGGGCGGAGCGGAATGAGGAGCGGCCAATCAGGCTGAAATGCGTCGTCCTCTGTCGGGACGCCCACGCCGGAAGCGGCGGAGCAGCGGGGCAAACGAGATCGCGGAATCGACGATCATCGCTTCCTATTCTAAAACCATTTTGCGGTGAGTTTTGAAAACCGGTTACAGGAGGGCCGCGTGGGCCGATTGTCTGGAGGTTCAGTCTGCTCCGAATATGAACATTTCTTAACATCCTGAAGTTAACTATGGTTTACAAACAGATACCAGCCACGTAGACTCGGAATATTGCAGCCTCCGGTCCGGCCTCTGTAGAAGTCCGGACGCAAAAGTTGAGGCGGGCGATCATTTTTATCAGGGGAAGCCAACGGGATGGGTGCGGGCGCACAATCCGGGCGGGAACTGCGTGCTTTGACGGCGGTGGAAGACGAAGTCGTCGTCACGCACGAGGACGTCGATCGTGCGCATGACCGCGCGCGCGTGACGGCTGCGCGCGGCGGGCGTGGCCTGCGCAAGCGCGCCTGGTTGCTGTGGCTGCTCATCGGGCCCGGGATTCTGGTGATGCTCGGGGAAAACGACGGCCCCAGCATGCTGAGCTACGCCGCGACCGGCGCGAAGTTCGGGGTGGGATTCTTCCTTCCGTTTGTGGTGCTGACGTTCGGCATGGCGTTGGTGGTGCAGGAAATGACGGTGCGGCTGGGCGCGGCGACGCATCGCGGTCACGCGGAGCTGATCTTCGAGCGCTTCGGGCCTTTCTGGGGCTGGTTCTCGATGATCGACCTCGGAATCGGCAATTTCCTAACGCTGATTACGGAGTTCATTGCGATTCGCGCCGGGCTGGGATTCTTCGGTGTGCCCCCGTGGGCCGCGGTCCTGGTCGCGCTGGCCGTGCTGTTTTCAGCCTTGCTGAGCCATCGGTACTGGACCTGGGAGCGGGTGGTCCTCGCGGCCGCGGCCTTCAATTTGATCTTTGTGCCCGTGGCGCTGATGGCCCATCCCCACTGGGGCGCGGTGGGGCATGCGTTTCTCACCTGGAAGCCGGTGCCCGGTTTCAACCGGGATACGGTGCTGATTGTGCTCTCGGATATAGGGGCGACGGTGACGCCCTGGATGCTGTTCTTCCAGCAGAGCGCCACGGTGGACAAGGGGCTGACGACGAAAGATATTCGCTTCGGCCGCATCGATACGTTTCTGGGAGCCGCGCTGGCCGCGGCTGCCGCGGTGGGCGCGATCCTGGCGACCGCTCCGCTGTTCGGGCGCATCAGCGCGGAAAACTTCGAGGCGGCACAGTTCGCGCAGGCGCTGGTGCCGGTGATTGGGCGATTCGGCGCGGCCCTGTTTGCGCTGGGGATGGTGGAGGCGGGGATCGTGGCGTCGATCACGATTTCAACTTCCTCGGCCTACGCGTTTGGCGAGGTGGCGCAGCGGCCGCATAGTTTGAACCTGCCGGTGAATCAAGGCAAGTCGTTTTATGCGGTTCTGGGATTGTGCGCTGCCGCGGCTGCGGGGATCGTGCTGATTCCGGGGCTGCCGCTGGTATTTGTGGTGCTGGTAGTGAATGTGGTGGCCGTGCTGGCGATGCCGCCCGCGCTGGTGTTCCTGTATCTGCTGGTCAACGACAGAGAGATTATGGAAGGGGTGAAGAGCCCCGCGTGGATGAACGTGCTGGCAGCGGCGGTGGTGGTGCTGCTCACGGCCGCCGGCATTCTTTATGGGTTGAGCGTGGTTGCACCGGGCGCACTGGCGTGGATTGGGCGGTTGTAGGAGGCGATGTTGCTGGACGATCACCGAAAGCACGACGTGCGCGGAAGCGGGCAGCAGGCCGAGCATTTTGGCGCGGCTGACACCAGCTTTGTGTTGTCGAACCTCGAACCGGACCAGCTCGCGCTGGCGAAGAAGGTGCCGGTGGCGCGCCGACGACTGCGCGGCTGGCAACTGATGCTTGTCTGGTCGCTGCGGGTGTATCTCGTCTTCATGATGGTGGTGGTGTTCTGGCAGGCCTGGCTGGCGGTACGGTGAGGACAAGATGCAGTTGTCAGTCTCCAGTTCTCAGTCTCCAGTTCCCGGTTCTCAGGCTCCTTTTGCCGTCTCCAGCCCGTAAGAGAGCAAGGTTTGGTGCCGAGGGCGGCGCTGCGGTAGGCTCGGTTGGGGATCGAGGATTTCGATGAAAGCGCTGGTGGTTGGTGGTGGTGGTCGCGAGCACGTGCTGTGCTCGGCAATTCGACGGTCGTCTGGTGTGAGTGAGGTGTTGTGCGCGCCTGGCAATGGCGGGATTGCTGCCATGGCGCGATGCGTGGCGGTCGATCAGAAGGACCTGAACGATCTGTTGCGCGTTGTGGGAACCGAGCGGCCTGATCTGACGGTGGTGGGGCCGGAGCTGCCGCTTTCGCTGGGGTTGGTGGATGCGATGCAAGCCCGGGGGTTGGCGGTTTTCGGACCCACGCGGGAAGCGGCGATGCTCGAGACCAGCAAGGCGCACGCCAAGCGGTTCATGCAGCGCCACGCGATTCCGACTGCTGCTTACGCGGTGTGCGAGTCGCGGCAGGAGGCGCAGGAGGCGCTCGAGATGTTCCATCTGCCCGTGGTGATCAAGGCGGATGGGCTGGCCAGCGGCAAGGGGGTGCTGATCTGCGAGGACAAAGTTGCCGCTGAACAGGCGATCGCCGATTTGTTCAGCGGTCAGCTGCTGGGGTCGGCAGAGAAGACGGTCGTTATCGAAGAGCACCTGACCGGCGAGGAGCTGTCGTTTCTGGTGCTGAGCGATGGGAAGCACGCGACGCCATTGGTTCCGGCGCAGGATCATAAGCGGATCGGGGAGGGCGACACCGGGCCGAACACGGGCGGGATGGGCGCGTACTCGACGGACACGATGCTGGACGCGCAGATGAGCGAGTGGATTCTGCACCACATTGCGCAGAAGGCCGTGGATGGCATGGCAGCGGAGGAGACTCGGTTTGTGGGCGTGCTGTACTGCGGGCTGATGATGACGGCAAAGGGGCCGATGGTGCTGGAGTTCAACGCGCGGTTTGGCGATCCGGAGACGCAGGCGATCCTGCCGCGCATGGAGAGCGATCTGGTCGAGGCGCTTGAGGCGTGCATCGAGGGCCGGCTGAGCGAGACGGAGTTTCGCTGGAAGCCGGGAGCATCGGCTTGCGTGGTCGCGGCTTCCGCGGGGTATCCCGGAATTTATGACGTGGGGCTGCCGATCGCGGGGCTCGAGGAGGCTGCGCGTTTGCCCGGGGTTGAGGTCTTTCATGCGGGGACGACGCTCGATGGCGGCGTGTACCACACCAGTGGCGGGCGGGTGCTGGGGGTGACTGCAACGGGCGACACGCTCGAAGAGGCGCTCGGATGGGCCTACGAGGCGATGGGGCGGATTTCGTTTGAGGGGATGGTTTACCGGCGGGACATTGGGCGGCGAGCACTGGGGAAGAGGTAGGGCCCCCAAGGGATGGAACTATGGCAAGTTGCTGTAATGGCTGGACTTCCGAGGAGGCCGTTTGGGACTGTGGCATTTGATTGGAATGAAAGGTGCTTGGAAGCAGGATTGGCGAGATCCCGAACCGCTGCCCGTCCCGTTGGCCCCGTCGTGTGATTCATTCTGTCCTCGATCTATTTGCTTTCCTTTGAAACTCGAAAGGGGCCGGCGATGACCTGCCGGCCCTTCGCATTCCCTGCCGCTGCGGCTTAGCTGACGGCGGGGGTGGTGGCTGGTTTGCCCTCAAGGATGGCGATGGCCTGCTCGACCACGGGGGCGAGCTTCTTGAAGTCATCGATCAGGGTGAGGAAGTCGGAGTAGACTTTCGAGTCGGCGGCGAAGTTGAGCCCATCGGTAGTAATGGCACCTTCGGAGGCGGCGATGAGGGCCTCGACGTCGGCAACCACGGTGGAGAGGCCGGCGATGAAGGGTTGCTCCAGGGGCTTTTCGGACTTCAGGATGGATTCGACCCGGATGGCCAGGCCGACGATAGTCTTGACGGTTCCCGCGAACCATTTGCCGAAGTCAGCGATTTTGACGCCCAGTTTCTGAAAGATGTTCATAGTCGTTCTGTGGTCCTTTGCACGAGCAGGATGAGGGCACAAAAGGAAAGGCCCGCCGGTTAGGGCAGGCCATCTTTTTGAGAAATCCCCTCTATTTTTAGAATACCAGTTGGAGCCGTAAAAACTGCCAACTTTGATGTGGTGGAAGTGGCTTAGATGCAGCGACATGCACTCCGGTAACGGGTCGAAAAGCTTGACAAGTTTTCCACATTTGGGAGTTTGGGGGAAGGTGCATTTTGTCGCACGGGGTGCGGTTCCTGGCCCAGGACCCAGGCGGCAGGGGCTGTATGGATGAGCGACTGGGGCAATGAAGCCCGGCGTCATCTGGAGCTTCGCAGCGCGATTTTTCCACCAGGGCCGCCTGGTGCAGAATGAGGCACACACTTTTTAAACGGAGAGAACGCATCCAGACGGTCGAGTCGGTTGTGTCGGAGCTGCGGGCAAAGGGGAGCCAGAAGACCCGCGCGATCTACGCGCGGCATGGGATGGCTGCCGAGCGGACCCTGGGCGTGAGCGTGGCGGATATGAAGGCGATTGCGAAGAAGCTGCGCGGGAAACAGGAGCTGGCTCTGAGACTGTATGCCACCAGGATTATGGAGGCGCAGTATCTGGCGGGGATGGTGGCGGATGGAAAGAAGCTGACGCGGAAGCAGCTGGACGCCTGGGCGGAGGGTTCGGCGGGGATGCAGATGGTGTCGGAATACACGGTGCCCTGGGTAGCGGTGGAGGGTCCTGTGGCGCGGGAGTGCGCGTTGAAGTGGATTGAGTCGAAGAAGGAGCATGTGGCGGCGGCGGGGTGGTCGACGTGGGCGGGTCTGGTGGCAACGAAGCCGGATGATGAGCTGGATCTGAGTGAGCTGAAGGAATTGCTCGCGCGGGTTGTGCGGTCGATTCACAATGCGCAGAATCGGGTTCGGTACACGATGAACCTGTTTGTGATCTCGGTGGGCGCTTATGTTCAGCCGTTGCTGGCGGAGGCGAAGGCCGCGGCGAAGAAAATCGGCGACGTGTCGGTGGATGTAGGGAATACAGCGTGCCAGGTACCGGTGGCGACGGCGTACATCGCCAGGGTCGAGAAGATGGGGCGGGTGGGGAAGAAGCGGAAGACGATGCGCTGCTAAAGGCACGGGTATTGCCAATGTAGAGGCTCGTTGCACTACTCGATGCGGAGGGCTTGCTGGGGGTCAAGGCGGGAGGCTCTTGTAGCGGGCATCCAGACAGCGAGCAGAGCAACCAGGCTTAATACAACCGGGACGGTTACAAATACGATTGGGTCCCAGGTTTTGACGCCGAAGAGGAAGCTGGCGATGAAGCGGGTGAGTCCGAAGGCGGCGCCGATGCCGATAACGACGCCGACAAGGGCGAGACGCATACCGTGCCATACAACGAGCGAGCGGATGCTGGCGCGGTCTGCGCCCAGAGCCATGCGGATGCCCATCTCCTGAGTGCGCTGCTGCACCGAATAAGCCATGAGGCCGTAAATTCCGATGGCGGCAAGGATGAGCGCAGAGGCTGCAAAGATGTTGAGGAGCAGCATATTGAAGTCCTGACGCGCGGTGGAGGTGACGACGACCTCGGTCATAGGGCGGACGCGGGCGACAGGGAAACCGCCGCTGGCCTGGCGGAGCTGTTCTGTGATGGCTGCGATGTACTGATGCGGATCGCCGTGAGTGCGAACGAGCCAGGCCACAGGGCCGATGGCCGCATTGAGGGCGGTGATGCCGTCAGTGACCTGAGCCTGGGGAATGATCAGGAGCGGGCGCGGGTCCTGGTTGAGGCCGCCGTCGCGGATATCGCCGGCGACGCCGATGATCTGGCGCGGTCCTTCAACAAACTGCGGGCCGACTCCTTTGCCGATGACGATCTGCTGGCCGATGGGGTTCTCTTTGGGCCAGTATTTTTTTGCCAGGGTCTCGTTGATAATGACAACTCCGGGAGCTGCTTCGTTGTCGCGGTCCGTGAAGTCGCGGCCGCGAAGAGGAATGTGGAAGGTGGCGAAGTACCCTGGGGAGGTGTTCATCCAGCCAGCGCCGTCGGTATTGTTGATGGGGTCTTTGCCGTGAGGCCGGCCGACGATGTCAAAGGGCAGGCCAAAGCCGCCTTCGAGTGGCAGGCAGCAGGTGGAGGCGGAGACTTCGACGCCGGGAATTGTGCCGAGGCGCTCGCGGCCGTCGCGGGAGAGCTGGGCTACGCCGGCGGTTTTTTGAAAGCGGTCGCCAGTGAGAGACATTTCGAGGGTGAGGACGTCATGGGCGTCGAAGCCCGGATTGACGTGGCGGAGCGCGACGAAGGTGCGGATGAGCAGGGCGGCTCCGATGAGGAGAATGAGAGCGAGGGAGACTTCGCTGATGACGAGCAGGGAGCGCATTTTACTTTGGCGGAAGCCGGTGCCGGAACGATTGCTGCTTTCTTTGAGAGTGGTGTTGAGGTCGGGGCGCGAGGCGCTGAAGGCGGGGAAGAGGCCGAAGAGGATGCCGGTGAGGAGCGAGACGCCGATAGTGAAGGCAAGGATGCGCCAGTCGAGGCCGACGGCGGAGCCGCTTTCACCGACACGCGGAAGATCGGCTGGACTGACGGCGAGGAGCGCACGTACGCCAGCGTAGCCGAGGATGAGGCCGAGGATGCCGCCGGTGGCGGAGAGGACGACGCTTTCGGTGAGGAGCTGACGGACGATGCGGGCGGGACCTGCTCCCATAGCGGCGCGGATGGCGAATTCACGTTTGCGGCCGGTGGCGCGAACGAGGAGAAGATTGGCGACGTTTGCGCAGGCGATGAGGAGAACAAAGCCGACGGCTCCGAGGAGGACGAGGAGGGAGGAGCGCGCATCGCCGACGATGGAGTCGCGCAGAGGCTGAACGCCGAAGCTGGCCTTGGGATCGGCGAGAGGGTAGCGGCGTTTGAACTCGCCGTAAGCGAGCTTGAGCTGAGCGTTGGCCTGGGCCAGCGTGACGCCGGGCTTGAGGCGAGCGGCGGCCATGAAGTAGTGGCCCTGGTTGGTGCTGTTGGGGTCGATCTGGAAAGGAAGCCAGATATCGGCTTCGGGGTCAGCGAGGTAGGATTTTCCGACGACGCCGAGTATGGTGTACGGCTCGTTGCCGAGAGAGAGCGTGGTGCCGACGATGTCGGGATTGCCGCCAAACTTGCGCTGCCAGAGGCCGTAGCTGATGACGACAACTTTGCCGCCGTTGGGGGAATCTTCCCGAAGCGTGAAAGTGCGGCCGAGCATGATGGGCGCGCCGAAGAGGCGAAAGTATGCTTCGGAGACGTGGAGGCCGTGAACCTGTTCGGGGACAGAGCCGGTGAGATTGAAACCGGGGCCGCCGAAGTCGTAAGCGGAGACGTCCTCAAGGACGCTGGTTTGTGCGCGCCAGTTGTTGAACTTCGTGGGGGAAGCGCCGGACCAGTTGCCGTCGGGCACGACGTTCATCATCTGGACCATGCGGTCGGGATCGGGATAGCTGAGGGGTTTGAGGAGGACGGCGTCGACGACGGAGAAGATGGCGGTGTTGGCTCCGATTCCCAGGGCAAGGGCGGCGATGGCGGTGAAGGTGAAGGCCGGGTTGGCGATGAGGACGCGGAAGGAGTAACGAAGATCGCCGAGGAATTCGCTCATGCAGTGCCGCTTTCGGAGAAGTGTTGTCGTGCCGGCAATGGGCCTTGTTTATTCGATACTTTGGGGAGCCGCGGCTGGTTCGGTAATGTTACGGATTGTAACACTTAAAGGTTGTTGACCATGGCGTTGCCTTCACGCCGGAGTGTTCGCTCCATTTGGTGAGACTCCTGGTTCTTGAAGTCGGAGTCGCCGGAGTGGGCTATCCCAGGGTGCCGGTTGGCCTGGGGGTCGCCACGGGGATGGGGCCAAAGTTTGGCTTGTCGAGGTAGCTGAGCGAGGGGAAGTAGACCTGGGGGTTCTGCTCCATGACTTCGAAGTATCCGCGGAGAAATTCCTCGGCGATGGCCTGGGGCGACTGTTCGGGTTCCGTGCAGAGAACCTGGCGGGCCATATCGATGAGGAGCGAGTCTACTTTTTCGCCCACAGCTTCGGCCTGGCTGATTTCCCGGTTGTCGATGTAAGTGAAGGAGCCACGGTTGGAGAGCACGATCATCTCGGTCTCCTCGCCGACGGTTTGGTGGTTATATTTGCGGGCAAGATACATGAGGTAGGTCATGCGGAGGACTGTGGAGCGCAGGCTGAAGCTCTGATTGAAGCGCGGCGTCACCAGCTTGAGCATGGGCGTGATGGGGCGGCCTGCATTGCCGATGACGCTGGGGCCGAAGGTTTCCATGACGGTGGAGGGCGGCTCGCAGAGAAGGACGCGGCCGGGATTGTCGTCAGTGGAGTTGCTGGCGAGGAGGAACTGAATAGCGGGGATCTGGGCGACACCGTAGGAGCGGAACCAGTCGCCCATCACGCGCTTGATGCCGGGGATGATGTCCTGGCGGTTGCTGGAGGTGCAGGCGACATTGGCGATCTCGGAAGCCAGCATTTTGGCGGCGCGAGGATCTTTGGCCGCCCAGGTGATCGCGAAGATACGCTTGCCCGAAGTAAAGGACATAACGGCATCGTCGTCTTCACCGGTCGATGACGCGTCGTCGGGCTCGATTCGAGAATCGGCACAGAGAATGGATCCGCCTGGAAACGGAACCGCAATACCCAAATTCATTCTTACGGGCCTTTCGCAACCGCTGTGAAACGCTGATTCGGGCCGCTTGAAGCGAGCTCTTTTTCATCTGCCGACGATTACGGCTCGGCGCACAGCTCCGCTGCGAAAGAGGGTCTCATCCGAAACGTCTCCGAGACGACTACAGTGAGAAGACCCTTCCATCATTCGATACGGCAGGGGAAGACGGGGTCAACGGAATAGTGGGAGCTTTTCGCCACTGCGAACCATGAATCTCAACAGTGAGGTATCCTACCGCGAATCGGTGTCAGACAAACTGTGGAATTCGCGTCCCGGTTGCGATCAATCGACGGGAAGTTGACAACTTCGCCAGGCTTTATGATCGAGAATTGGCGTCGAGCGCAACTTTATTTTCAGGATCACGATGAAAACCGGCATTATTGGCCTGCCACAGGTGGGCAAGACTTCGTTGTTCAAAATACTGACGCGGGCTAAGGTTGAGGACCGCGGATATTCGCGCGACGCGCATCTGGGCGTGGCCAGGGTGCCTGACGATCGCCTGGACCGGCTGGCCGCGCTCTACAACCCGAAGAAGCTGGTGCATGCGACGGTGGAATACGCCGATGTCGCGGCGATTGGCCAGGAGGCGCTCAAGGAGACAGCGTTTCTGACGAGCCTGCGGAATGTCGACGCGCTGATCCACGTGCTGCGGGCTTTCGAAGACGATGCGATTGCGCATATAGGGGCGATCGATCCGCTTCGCGATGCGAAGAGCGTGGAATTCGATCTGATGCTCAGCGACCTGACGCAGGTGGAGAAGCGGCTGGAGCGGCTGGAGAAAGATCTGAAGAAGATGCGGACGGCCGATCTGGAGAAGGAAAACGCGCTGCTGCTGCGTTCGAAGGAGTCTCTTGAAAAAGAGATTCCGCTGCGCGAGCTGGAGATGACGGCGGAAGAGAAGAAGCTCATTCGCGGGTTCATGTTTCTGTCGCAGAAGCCGGTGCTGTACGCGGTGAATGTGTCGGAGAGCACCACGCTGGGGGCGGACCTGGAGGCGGCCACGGCGAAGGATGGGCTGATGGAAATCGCGGGCCGGCCGAACGCGGGGGCGACGGCGTTCTGCGGGAAGGTGGAGGCGGAGCTGTCGGAGATGGACGACGAGGAGGCGACGGAATTTCTGGCTTCGTATGGGCTGAAGGAGAGCGGGCTGGTGCGGCTGATCCGGCGGAGCTATGAGCTGCTGGGGCTGATTAGCTTTTTCACGGTGGGCGAGGATGAGTGCCGGGCGTGGACCGTGCCGGCGAATTCGCGGGCGCAGGAGGCCGCGGGGGCGATCCACACAGATTTGGAGAAGCATTTCATCCGGGCGGAGACGATCCACTGGGACACGCTGCTGGCGGCGGGTTCGGAGGCTGTGGCGCGATCGCATGGGACGCTGCGGCTGGAGGGCAAGGACTATTTGGTGCAGGATGGGGATGTGCTGCATATACGACACAGCGGTTAGCTGAGCGCCGGTCAGCTAAAAACTGTTAGCAAAAAACTGTTAGCAAGAAGCGTCTAGCGAAGAGTTGGTCTGGGAAGAGGATGATTCTTTCTCTGGTGCTGGGAAGCCTGGCGGCGGTTGCCGACATCGTCGGCGGCGTGGTGCTGGTGCAGCGGAACTGGACGCAGAGGTATCTGCGCTACTCCATTGCGCTCGGCGCGGGCTTCATGATGGCGGTCGCGATTCTGGACATGCTGCCGGAGAGCATGAAGTTCTCGCCGGTGTGGGCGCCCACGCTGGTGCTGGCTGGGTATTGCGCTATTCATCTGCTGGAGCACACCATCACCCCGCATTTCCATTTTGGCGAAGAGACCCACGCGCATGAGTTTCTGCACAAGCGGACAGGTTGGTCGGTGTTGTTGGGTCTGGCGGCGCACGCGTTTTTCGATGGCGTGGCGATTGCGTCGGGGTTCGTGTTGTCGAATGCGCTGGGATGGATGATTTTTGTGGCGATCATTCTGCACAAGGTGCCGGAGGGGTTCACGATTGCGTCAGTGATGCTGGCGTCGGGGCAGACGCGGCGGACGGCTGTGGTGTCCGCAGTAGCGCTGGCGGCGGCGACCATTGCGGGCGTGCTGATTATTGGGTTCCTGCCGCGGTGGGTGCAGGTAGGGTTACCGCTGTCGGCGGGCGTGACGATTTACGTGGCGGCGACGGACCTTGTGCCCGAGGTGAATCGGGAGCCGGGGGTGCGGATGGCGCTGGTGTTCTTCGCGGGGGTGGCGATTTTTGTGCTGGTGCGGATGCTGGCGCCGGTGTAGGGATTCAGTAGTGTAGCCTGTAGCCTGTAGCCTGTAGCCTGTAGCCGGTAGCCAGGAGCTGGGATACCCAGTTTCACTGGGCTGGGCCGGCGAAGAGAATGAGATTTCCGTCGGGGTCTTTTACGATGAATGTTCTTGCGCCCCACGGCTCGGTCTTCAACTCCTGATGAAAGCGCACACCCGCGACCTGATAGATGCGAAAGAGATGTTCGATCTCTTCATTGCTCCTCACTGTGATTGAGGCCGACAGCAGATCTTCGCGTTCTCTTGCGCCTGGGATAAAGACCTGTTCATCGACATGCCGCAAAGCGAGCCGGGCGTTATCCCGACTGACTTCTCCATAGAACGGGGGATCTCCGTAGACGAAGTCGGCAACGAAGCCAAGCTTTCCGATGAAGAAATCGCACGACGAACGAATGTCTGCAACAAAGAGGTGCGCGGCTACGGAGGTCAGGGTCGGTTGGGCAGCAACTTCCAGCGATGGATCGGTCATGGAATGGGCTCGGTTGCAGGTTACAGGTTACAGGTTGCAGGTTGGAGGTTACAGGTTAGCGGCTGGGAAGCGGAAAACGAGCGGCGATACCGAATCAGCTAGCGGTGGAAGAAGAGGCTGTAGAGGAGGATCGCGAGAACCACGGAGCTGATGGCGACGTAGAGGCGATCGCGCTCGAAGAGAAAGCCGACTATGCACATCACGACGCGGGCTACCGGTGTTGCGATGAGGACCAGTAGACCGAGCATGATGATGCTTTCGGCGTTGAAAGTTGCTACGCCGTGAAGGATTCCCGAAAAGTGCGTGAGTTGTCGCGGCTCGGCATAGAAGTGGCTGTAATCGGGGCGAGGGCCGTGGTCCTGCGCTAAGTAGAGGATGCCTCCAGTTAGTACGATGGCGGCGGCGAGCATGACTCCGGTGCGGAGAAAGACTCCTACCCAGGTTTCGATGCGATGGTCATTCCAGACGGTGGGCGAATTCACAGCATTCCTCGCAGGCTGTTGACGATCATCTCGATGCCGAGGGCGACGATGACCAGGGCGAAAACGACTTTCAGGGTACGCACCTGGGCCTTGACGAGGAGGCGCGATCCGATGAGCGAGCCGAGAAGGACGCCGAGCATGACGGGCATGACGAGCGCCGGCGCGAGGTAGCCGCTGTGGAGATAGAGGCCGGCGCTGGCGGCGGCGGTGACGCCGATCATGAAGTTGCTGGTGGTGGTGGAGACTTTGAAGGGCAGGCGCATGGCCTGATCCATGGCGATGACTTTGACTGCGCCGGAACCGATACCGAGGAGGCCGGAGAGGGTACCGGCAACGGTCATGAGTCCGAAGCCGGCGGGGACACGCTGTGCGACGTAGCTCTGCTGGCTGCCCTGGCCGGAGGGAAAACTGCCCTGGAGCTTGAGGCGCAGGGCGAGCGGATCGGGCTTCTGCGTCAGCGCGTCGTTGCGCTGCTTGAGCGAGGCGTAAGCGGAGTAAAGGAGGACGAGGCCGAAGACGAATCCGATGGAGTGGGTGGGGACGCGAGTGGTGAGCCATGCTCCGAGCAGCGCGCCGAGGGTGGTGGCTATCTCGAGGAACATGCCGACGCGAATGTTGGAGAACCCTTCGCGGACGTAGGCTGCGGCTGCTCCGGATGACGTGGCGATGACGGAGACGAGAGAAGCGCCAATAGCGTAGTGGATGTCGACGTGAAAGAGGATGGTGAGGACAGGGACGATGACCACACCGCCGCCGAGTCCACTGAGCGCGCCGAGGAGGCCGGCAGCGAGGGAGCTGACGAGGAGGATGAGGGAGAACTCGAGGGCGGTCATGAGGGGTTAGGTCCCTCTCGGTTCCAGGGCGAAAAGATAGATTTGACGACGACCTCAAAATCCGACACGTCGCGCGTGACCAAAGTCAGTTCGTGACAGGCTGCTGTAGCCGCTATATATCCATCGGCAACTGCTATCGGACGTCCCTTGCTTTCGCTTTGAGCAATCAGCCGCCCGCAGGTGTCAGCCACTTCCGCAGTCACGGGAAGAATTCTGTCCTCGAAGCGCGGACGCAGACATTGTTGTAGCCAGTTTTCCAGTATTGTCCGCCTTCTTCCCGTTGTAAGGCGCTGGATTCCATAACGAAGCTCGGCGATTGTGATGGCGCTCACAAACATCCCATCCTCATCGGCATTCGCGAGCCACGCGAGAACGCCGGGATCCGGGCGAGGTCTGGCCGGTTCAGAAAGAACGTTCGTATCGAGCAGAAACGTCACAGGTCGACTTTTCGCATTTTCATGGGCAGCCGCTTGAATTCAATACCTGAGCCCCGAAGTGGAGAGTTCATGAGAAATTCCGCGAGATTCTCCTTGCGGCCATTTTTCTTATTCCATGCGGCCGGGGAAACGACGATCGCGGTGGTGCGGCCATGGCGGGTAATGCGCTGAGGACCCTCGGCCTGAGCGCGCTGCAGCAATTCGCTGAATCTGGCTTTGGCTTCAGCCACCGTCCAAACATGTGCGCTCATCGCATCTCCGGCCCTCCAGAACCAATTATAGTCATTATGGTCACAGCGGTGGATCAATATTGAACGGTGAGTACGACGACTGTGTCTGGCGGGAGAGTGAGGCTGTTCGTGTCGAGGTGTATGCCGGGCGAGGAGGCGAGGGTGATTGCCGAGCCCGGGCGGACTTCGATTTGGACTGGGTTTGACGCGAGGGAAAAGACGACGGTGACAGAGCCGCGTTCCATCGCGAGCCACTGTTCGGATTCGCTGAACCGGACGTGGACATGGCTGAGATCGGGATCGGTAAGGTCTGGGGTGGAGCGGCGCAAAGCGATCAGCTGGCGATACCAGTCGAGCATTGCGGCGTGGGGCGGTTGAGTGCGCTCATCCCAGTTGAGTTTGGAGTTCTGGAAAGTTTCGGGAGATTGAGGATCGGGAATCTCCGCGGGATCCCATCCAAAGGCGGCGAACTCTTTTTTGCGGCCCTCGGAGACTAGCTTGCCTAATTCTTCTTCGTGATTCGTGAAGTATTGAAAGGGGGCGGAGGCCGCCCATTCCTCGCCTTGGAAGAGCATGGGGACAAAGGGGGCCGTGAGGGTGAGGGCGGCGGCGATTTTGGCGCGGCCAACGCTGACTTCGTGCACGAGGCGCTCGCCTTTGGCCCGGTTGCCTACCTGGTCGTGGTCCTGGGAGTAGCCGATGAAGCGGGTGGCGGGCAGGCTGGGAACAGGGCGCCCGTGAACACGATTGCGGTAAGGGGAGAAGCGTCCGTCATAGACGAAGACGTTGCGGAGAGATTTGGCCAGGTCGGCGAGGGAGCCGAAGTCGGAGTAATAGCCGCTGCGATCCCCGGTTAGGACTGTGACGAGGGCGTGATGGAAGTCGTCGCTCCACTGCGCATCCATGCCGTAACCACCGGCTTCCGGAGCGGTGACTACCTGCGGATCGTTCAGGTCGCTCTCGGCGATGACGACGTAGTTGCGGCCGGTGTATCCCTTGAGCTCGTGGACTTCGCTGGCGATTTGCTCCATGAAGTTGATGGCGGAACGATCCATATAGGCGTGGACGGCGTCGAGGCGCAGGCCGTCGAAGTGGTAATCGCGGAGCCACATGAGCGCGTTGTCGCAGAAGAAGCGGCGGACTTCGTAGCTGTCGGAGTCTTCCAGATTGACCGCGTCGCCCCAGGGCGTATGGTGCAAATCTGTTAAGTAGGGAGCAAATTTGCCGAGGTAATTTCCATCGGGGCCGAAGTGGTTGTAAACGACGTCGAGAATTACGGCGAGGCCTTTCTCGTGGCAGGCGTTGACGAGGCGTTTGAGGGCTTCGGGTCCCCCGTAGGGTTCGTGCGGGGCGAAGAGGTCGACGCCGTCGTAGCCCCAGCCCTGAATGCCGGGGAAGGAATTGACCGGCATGATCTCGACGTGGGTGACGCCAAGTTCGCGGAGGGCGTCAAGTTTGGTTTGGGCGGCGTCAAAGGTGCCTTCCGGTGTGAAGGTGCCGATGTGAAGCTCGTAGACGATGGCGCTCGAAAGGGGAGGGGCTTGCCATTCAGCATCGTTCCAGTGGAACGCCTTGTGGTCGAAGACACGCGAGGTTCCGTGAATGCCGTTGGGCTGCCACAGGGAGCGGGGATCGGGCAGCGCGAGCTCTTCGTCGTTGAGGAAGTACGCGTAATCCGTCCCGGGGTTCGCAGCTTCAACATCGGCCTGCCACCAGCCTCCTGCCGTTTTTTGGAGGGGGTATTTTTGTCCGGCGATTTGGACGCTCGCTTTTCCCGCTTTCGGGGCCCAGAGGCGAAAACGATGCATCAGGGAAGTCCCTCTTTCATTCATTATTTGTGACAATCAGCGATAACGCGTCAGGCCAGGGGAGCCAGCTCCGCGGGGGCGTGCGAGTGAGCGCGGAGGTGGGTTTCTTCATTACGATCGAGTGCGAACGCCGCATTCACGAGGGCAATGTGAGAAAAGGCCTGGGGAAAATTGCCCACCAGGCGTCTGCGCTGTGGGTCGTATTCCTCCGAGAGGAGGCCGAGGTCGTTGGAGAGCGCGATCAGGCGCTCGAAGAGCTGACGCGCGTCGGCTTCGCGGCCGATGGCCTTCAGGCTGGCCACCATCCAGAAGCTGCATGCCAGAAAAACCCCCTCGCCCGGTGGAAGACCATCCTCGACCTTCTCCGTGTCATAGCGCATCACAAGGCCGTCCTTCATGAGGCCGCGCTCGATGGCTTCGATGGTCCCGCGGATGCGCGGGTCGTTCGCGGGCAGGAATCCGACGATGGGCAGCAGGAGGAGGGAGGCGTCGAGTTGCTGCGCACCGTAGAACTGGACGAAGCTGTTCAGCTCCTGATTGAAAGCCTTGCGGCAAATCTCCTCGTGGATGGTGTCGCGCAGCTTTTGCCATTTTTCAATGGGAGCATCGCAGCTGAGTTTATTCGCGATGAGGATGGCGCGATCGAACGCGACCCATGCCATGACTTTGGAGTAGGTGAACTGCTCGCGGCCGCCCCGGGTTTCCCAGATCCCCTCGTCGGGGAGCTGCCAGATATGTTCCAGATGTTCGAGCAGCAGCATCAGAACGCGAAAATCTTCGGCGGTGTGTTTCCCCAAGCCGTCAAGAGCCCGGTAAAACGTGCCGAGCAACTCTCCATAGATGTCGAGCTGGACCTGTGTGGCCGCACCGTTGCCGATGCGAACCGGGCGTGAATTTTCATAACCGGGTAGCCAATCGACTTCCCACTCGATGAGCTGGCGCTCGCCCTTGAGGCCGTACATGATCTGGACCTGGTCGGGACTGCCGGCAACGGCGCGGAGGAGCCAATCCTGCCATGCGCAGGCTTCTTCGAAATAGCCCGCAGTGGTCATCGCCAGCAGGGTTAATGTCGTATC
The DNA here is from genome assembly GCA_963831055.1 of uncultured Acidobacteriaceae bacterium. GTDB lineage: Bacteria > Acidobacteriota > Terriglobia > Terriglobales > Acidobacteriaceae > Palsa-343. The sequence continues at coordinate 87,206 of CAWHOU010000021.1, forward strand.
GCGAAGCCAGCAGTAGCGGTAATCCCAGTTGCGCTTGCCACCGATGCATTCGGGCAAAGAGGTGGTGATGGCGGCGACCAGGCCACCGCTGGGCTGAAAGACCATGGCCTTGAGTGTGATGAGGGACCTTTCGACGATAGACCTGTACTGCCCGTCGTATTTGAGGCGTGAGGCCCACCCCGTCCAGAATTTTTCCGTGTCGTCCAGGGCTTGCTCCGTGTCGATCGGGCCGGGGTCGGGCTTGAAGGACTCGCCGTAGGTGAGAGTGAAGCAGACGCGTTCGCCTTCGCCGACGGTGAAATCGGCGACGGTACGAAGGTTTTCTCCGTGAACCGGGACGGAGGCGTGAAGGACGGAGACACCGGGGCCAGCGACAGCGCGAATGCCATTGTCGATCGAGGTGACCCAGGGAACGGTGCGGCCATAATCAAAGCGCAGCGACAGAGCCATGCGCAGATCCATTTTTCCGCGAACTCCCTCAATGATGCGGACGACGTCGGAGTTGCGGCCGCGGATGGGCATGAAGTCAATGAGACAAACAGAGCCTTCGTCGTTCTCGAACGTGGTTTCGAGAATCAAGGTGTGGTTGCGATATTTGCGAGTGGTTTTCCAACCTTCGGCGGCGGGGCGGATTTGCCAGTAGCCGTTCTTTTCCGTGCCGAGCAGCGAGGCGAAGCAGGCTGGGGAGGAGAAGTCGGGCCAGCAGAGCCAGTCGATGGAGCCCTCGCGGCTGACCAGGGCCGCTGTTTGGCAATCGCCGATGAGGGCGTAGTCTTCGATTTTTGAGGCCATAGGCGGGAGAACTTTACTGCTCGTGATAGTTGCGCATCAGGCCGCCATCGACGAGGAAAGTGGCGCCGGTTACATAAGATGCTTCATCCGAGGCGAGAAAGGCGACCATAGCGGCGACGTCTTCGGGTTCGCCCAGCCGGCCGAGAGGAATTTTGGCGAGGAGAGCGTTGAGTTTGGGCTTGTCTTCAAGGAGCGCCGCGTTGATCGGAGTGTTGATGGCGCCGGGCGCGACGTTATTGACGGTGATGCCGAGCGGGCCCAGCTCGACGGTGAGGTCGCGCATGAGCATTCGCAGACCGCCCTTGCTGCAGCAGTAGGTTGCGAATCCGGGGAAGGCCATATCCTCGTGAACGGAGCTGATGTTGACGATGCGGCCGGGCTTTTTGGAGTCGCGCAGACGGCGGACGAAGGCCTGGGTAAGGAAAAAAGGGCCGCGCAGATTGACGGCCATGACTTTGTCGTAGTCTTCCTCTGGGGTGTCCCAGAAGTCGGAGCGCTTTTCCATGCCAGCATTGTTGATGAGGATGTCGGCAGAGCCAAAGCGGGTCCAAGCGGTGTCAACGAGGTTGCGGACGTCGTCGATTTTGGTGACGTCGGCCGCGACCACCTCGCCCTCGCCGCCGCAGGCTTCAATGGCGCGGCGGGTATCGTCGGCGCCGGTTTGGCTGCCGACGTAATCGATGAGGACTTTCGCGCCCTCGCAACCGAGACGTTTGGCGATGTTCTGGCCGATGCCGGAGCTGGCTCCGGTAACGATGGCGACTTTTCCCTGCAGACGCTGCATGGATCTTTCTCCCTCTTGAATCGCGTGCCTGTGCTTGGATGCGGCAAAGGCTCGGCGAACTGTTTTGGGGGCCGTGAGTTTGATAACGGACGCGGCAGCCGAGCCGTTAATGGGCCGTTTAGGTGCCGGGAGCGGGAACTTGGAGGGGTTTCTGCGCGTATTCACCAATGTACTCTGGCAGGATGGCTGGCAGGTTGGGCAGCAAGGGCTTGCCGAACCGGCCACAGTCGGCGTTATGCTGGGTTTTCGGATCGGAGCGAGAATCTGCCTCAGAAAAGGCTCCGAGGGAGGAATGGCCATGGCGGTCTATTGCAGGAATTGTGGAAGGAGTCTCGCCGACGATGCGCGATTCTGCGCGGGATGCGGCGCGTCGATGCCGCCGGTGGCGCCGCCTTATTATCCGACAACGACGGTGACGCGGCTGGTGCGGCCGCGAATGGGGCGCATGATTGCCGGCGTTTGCCAGGGCCTGGCGAATGCTTATGCATGGGATGTGGTGTGGGTGAGGGTGATCACGGTGCTACTGACGGTTTTTGGCGGCGGGTCGGGATTGCTGGCTTACATCATTTTTTGGATTGTGATGCCGGAGGAGCCGCTTTTGTTACCGCCAGTCATTCCTCCTGTGGCGCCTCCACAGCCGCCTTACCCGCCGTCGAGCTAGCGGCTGACTTCCAGCAGTCTGGCGGGCGGCGTATCCTCAACCGGTGTACTTCTACTCCGATGGTGCGAAGCTGTTCTACACCACGCTGGGCACGGGGACTGCGGTGGTGCTGCTGCATCCGACGCCGGTGGATCATCGATTCTGGCTGCCGGTCGCGGAGACTCTGGCGGCTGGATACCGCGTGATTCTGCCTGATCTGCGGGGACATGGGCATTCTGAGCTGGCGCAGTCAGATTCGGGGGCAGGACCGCTTACGGTCGAGAAGCTGGCAGCCGATACGGGGCGTCTGCTCGATCACCTCGATCTGAGCAAAGCCCTGTTCGGGGGCTGCTCGATCGGCGGGTACACACTGTACGAGATCTGGCGGACGATGGCGCCTCGCGTGGAGGCGCTGGCGTTCTGCTGTTCGAAGCCGCAGGCGGACACGGAAGCGGTACGGGTGAAGCGCGAAGAGACGATCGCGCAGGTGGGGGAGCGGGGGACCGCGGAGTTCATCGAAGGGAACCTGGAGGCGCTGATGGGACCGACGGCGCGGCGGCGCTGGCCTCAGAAGGTTGCCGAGGCGCGGGAGATGATGCGGGCGGTTCCGGTGGAGACGGTTGTGGCAGTGCAGGAGGGATTGGCGGCGAGGCCGGACTCTGTAGTAACCGCCCGGACCATGCGCGTGCCTTGCTGCGTAATTGCCGGCGGTGAGGATACGGGCAGCACGCCGGCGGACATGAAGATGTTGGCAGAGCAGATACGCAACGGTGGCTACGGCGCCGAATACCATGATATTCCTGATGCCGGACACTTCGCGCCGTTCGAGCAGCCGGAGCTGGTTGGCCGTATTCTGGGGCGGTTCTTCGATTCCGTGATATAGCGACGGCGGTTCTACACTGAAAGAGGCGCAACTTAAATCGGCACTTCGGTGTCCCAATAGGCTATGACGGCTCCAGGCACGTGACGGGGCGCTCCGAAAAATGAACAGCCCAGCCAAGGGCTGAGAGGAATCCTCCATGAAAGAATCTTTCGAGTTTCGATCCTTTGAGTTTCGACCCACGGCCGGCAGCGCACGGAAGTGGATGCGCCGGCTCGCAGCAACTTCCCTTGAAATTTCGCGCCGCGGCATTGCGCTGTTCCTGATGGGGCTGATGATCCCGATGGGCATTGCCCAGGTTTCAGCATTCGCGCAGGAAGCACCGCCTCCGCCGCCGGACCAGCAGGGTTCGCTGCTCGACCAGGGCGCGCCGCCGCCGGATCAGGGCCCGCCGCCGCAGCAGTGGAACACGCTGAGCCCGGACCAGCTGAACCAGCTGGTGGCGCCGATCGCGCTCTATCCGGATTCGCTGGTGGCTCAGGTGCTGGCGGCGGCAACTTATCCCACGCAGGTGGTCGAGGCGGATCGATTTGTGCAGTCGCAGGCTGGCGCGCCACCGGATCAGATCGCGCAGATGGTAAATGGGCAGTCGTGGGATCCCAGCGTGAAAGCCCTGGCGGCGTTTCCCTCGGTGCTGGCGAACATGGACAAAAACCTCGAATGGACGACGAGTCTGGGCAATGCCTATTACAACCAGCCTCAGGATGTAATGAACGCGGTGCAGGCTTTGCGCCAGCAGGCATATGCGGCAGGCCATCTGCAGCCGACTCCGCAGCTGGCAGTGACCTATGCGCCGGGTGACATTGTGATCGCCCCGGCGAACCCGGCGGTCGTATATGTGCCGTACTACGATCCGTGGGTGTACTGGGGGTTCCGGCCGTATTACGCGTGGTACGCGCCTCCGCCTCCGATTGGATGGAGAGTAGGACTCGGGTTTGGCTTTGGCGTGGGTATCGCCGTCGGCGTTTGGGGCGGGTTTGGATGGGGATGGGGACACTGGGGCATGGGCTGGGGTCCGCACCCGTATGTTGGTTACAACCACGTGACATACATCTCGCGCAGCGTGACGGTGGTGAACCACGGGTACTATGGCCACTTCGATCGCGCACCCGGCGCGCGTGAGTTTAACGCGCATGCAGCCGTGCAGGTGCGCAATGTCGACTACAACCACGTGACCGAGGTCAACAACAACCGGACGGTCATTAATAACCGGACGATGGTGAACAACAACAACAATTTCAACCGGACGGACAACAACTACAACCGTCCGGCCAACAATAATGCCTACCGGCCGGGCAACAACAATTACAACCGTCCGGCCACGCCAAATAACTACAATCGGCCGGCGGAGAATAACTACAATCGTCCCGCAACGCCGCAGAACAACACCTACAACCGGCCGTCGACGCCGCAGACCAACAACTACAATCGTCCGGCGACGAACAATAACTACAACCGTCCTGCGCAGAACACGAGCCGGCCAGCGCCGCAGGCTCCGAAGAACGAGAGCAAGCCGCAGAAGAGCGAAAAAACCCACGAGCACGGCGGCCGGTAAGCTGTTGGCGCGACCAAAAAAGAGGGATGGCGAACTGCCATCCCTTTTTTTGTGCTTCCGCAAAGTACGGCGTTCCGGTATGGCGAGTTTCGTCTGAAGGGAGCGAGGGTCCTACTCCCCTGGGGGGTGGGGGTCCGGCAAGTTGTTGCATCCGCGAGGCTTCTGGGAGGCCTGTTTTGGGGTCCGGCATGTTGCTGAAAATGGGATGGTTCGTCTCACGATTTGGTCACACCTGGTCCTGGTCCTGGCCCTGGCCGGGCGCCTGAAATGGAAAAGCTCCGTTCGCTGGGCCGTGCAGGCTTGGCTGAACAGAGCTTTCCCTGTTTTCAGGGTAGAAAATTTGGAGGGTTGGGGGCAAGGGGAATCGGAGGGTTGGACGGTACGAAGGTCATGAGTTGGAGTCCCGGGGAAGCGCCGTGATCGGAGGCAGGGATACAGGAAATTTCGCAATAGTGTAGAAGGGAGGGTCGCTTCCGCGAAGGGGAAAGAGATGAGAAAGTTCTTTGTCAAGATTTCTTTGATTGCGTTACTGACAGCTGGGGCCGCTGAGGGGGCATGGGGACAGGCTGCTCACTGGGTGGGGACATGGGCGGCTGCGCCGATGGGTTCGCGGGTGAACTATGCGCAGCCTGCGCCGGGGAACTCCACCTACCGCGATGTGGTGCGGATCAGCATGGGTGGGCCGGCGGTGCGAGTGGTGCTGACCAACGAATTTGGCGCGCGGCCGCTGACGGTGGGGGCCGCGCACATTGCGGTGAGCGCGGGGCCTGGGGGAGCTATCCAGCCGAGCAGCGACCATGCGCTTAGTTTTTCAGGGCAGGCGGTGGTGACGATTCCAGCAGGCGGGCTGGTGGTGAGCGATCCGGTGGCGATGCAGGTGGGGGCGCTCGCTAATCTCGCGGTCAGCGTTTATTTGCCCGAGCAGCGGATCGACGACACGACGTGCCACGAAGACGGGCAGTCGACAAATTTTATTACGCAGGGGAACACGGCGGCGGCGGAGACGCTGAGCGATACGCGGCCGATCTACTCCTGGTGTTTCGTGAAGGGCATCGACGTGAGCACGCGCGAGAGCAATGCCGCGGCGATCGTGTGCTTCGGCGATTCGATCACGGACGGCGCGCTATCGACACGCGATGCGAATCGGCGCTGGCCCGATGTTCTTGCTCGGCGTTTGCAGGAGAATTCGAAGACGGCGCACTTGTCGGTGCTGAACGAGGGCATCGGGGGTAATCGGCTGCTGCACGATGGGACGGGGCCGAACGCGATTGCGCGCTTCGATCGCGATGTGCTGGCGCAGAGCGGCGTGCGGTACGTGATCGTGCTGGAGGGGATCAACGACATCGGCCGCCTGAAAGAGCCGCGCGAGCCGGGTGACATTATCACGGCGCAGGATGAGATTTTCGTGCTGTCGCAGCTGGCGACGCGCGCGCACACGCATGGGCTAAAGGCGATCGGCGCCACGATTACGCCGTATATCGGCGCCGGCTACGCCTCGCCGGCCGGCGAGCAAATCCGCGAGGCGGTGAATGAATGGATCAGAAGCAGCGGGGTTTTCGATGGGGTGATCGACTTCGACAAGATCACGCGCGATCCGGCGAACCCGACGACGTTCGATACGGCGGTCGATTCCGGGGACCATCTTCATCCAGGGGACGCGGGGTATGAGCGGATGGGGAATGGGGTGGATCTGGGGCTGTTCCGGTGAGTGGCGCGCTCTTATTGATTGCGCCAACTGGTGAACGGTAAGAGCATCCCGTATTTTGCGCTGATGAAACAACTGCGGGTCATAGGGCCGTCCGGATCTTCAATTGGAACAACTCAGGATAGATAAGGGTAATGATAAGTCGGCATTCTCGGCAATGGGTTTCAACTTCCCGAAAGAGCGTCTAGCAGAGCTTGGGCGTATCATCGGCTACATGGCTAGATGCACGGCCCCGGTAAATGGTCATCGCTCTGCGGCCGCTGAAGCGGCCTGCCCTGCATGCCGTTACCGCTCTGGCGGCTACAGAGGCTACAGTAGCTACAGCTACGAGTCTTACTCGTCCCCGTCCTACTCCTCGTCGAGTAGCGGTGGGGCCAGCCGGAGCAGCGGTGGCGGTTCCGGTAGCAGCGGAAGGCCACGCTGGTCGCCAGCCAGTTCGTCGGTGTCTTACACGCCTGCTGAGGTGCGCGCACTCACGCCGGTCCGCGAAACCGTCGAGAAGCTGACGCCCCTGCCTGAACGTCGGGACTTCTTCCTCTGCCATGCGTGGGATGACCGGGCAGGAGCCGCTAAGGAACTGTACGATCAGCTCTAGTCACGCGGTGTCTCGGTCTGGTTCAGCGAGGTGGACGTCCGCCTAGGAACACAGTTGCTCCGCGAAATCGACAAAGGATTGGCGAAGTCGCGAGTCGGTATTGTGCTGGTCACCCCTGCGCTACTGCTCCGTTTACGAGGAGAGAGTATCGCCGACAAAGAGCTGTCGGTACTCCTGGCACGTGACCAGCTCGTCCCCATTGTGCACGGCACGACGTACGAGGCTCTCCGGGATGTCAGCCCCATGCTTGCCTCGCGAAGCGGGCTGAGTACCGTAGAAAACCCCATGACGGTGGTCGCATCGAAGCTCGCCGAACTAGTCGCCCCTTAGATTGCCGGGGGTGGCCGGATGAGATCGAATCGACGCTGGGACAGTCCAGCTTGGATCAGTTGTTTGCGGCTGCAACGGTCATTGTCGAGGCCGATTAGTGCCCACAAGTCCGCTTGTTTTGCCGATCCAGACCTCAACTGGCGATATCAGGCCAATGCGCTCATCGACGGGTTCAAGCGATATTGCCGGCTCTCCGGAAGTTACTGGTTATAAGCGTCTGGCCGCCTTCGGACCGTTTAGCTCCTCGGGTGTTCCTCGAACACGTTGGATTCGCATAGTTCCAGGACGAATGGCAGCATTTCACCGTTGCCAGTGGTTCGGCTGTAACGTCACTCGGACCGCGCAGTTTTGTTCCTTGCGATACAGTCGGATCAAATAGAGTCGGATCGAATACAGTCGGATCAAGGAGCTTTTGATGCCGGATACCAATGCCCCGTTTGCGTCGCCCGAAGTACTGGAGCGCGCGCGCAGGATCAAACTTTTTCTGATGGATGTGGACGGGACGCTGACCGATGGCGGCGTGTGCCTGATCTCGACGGTGACCGCGGATGGCGGCGGCGAGCGGAGCGTGTCGGAGATGAAGGTGTTCAACGCGCAGGATGGACAGGGGCTGAGCCTGGCGCACACGATGGGGATTCAGACGGGGTTCATTACCGGGCGGTCGTCGCCGGCTGTGGCGCGGCGCGCGCAGGAGCTGCGGGTGACGTTTGTTTATCTGGGGCAGGCGAAGAAGACGGAGGCGTTTGAGGAGTGCGTGCGGAAGGCGGGCGTGAGGGAAGAGGAGGTCGCGTATCTGGGGGACGACCTGCCGGATATTCCGCTGGCGCGGCGGGCGGGGCTGGCGGTTTGCGTGGCGGATGGGGCTCCGGAGCTGGCTGAGGTTTGCCATTTTGTGACGCGGAGGCGCGCGGGACGGGGCGCGGCGCGCGAGGTGGTGGAGCTGATTCTGAAGGCGCAGGGACGGTGGGAGGAGGCGGTGCCGAAGGCGCTGGCGTGAGGCTTGAAGACGGTGCTGACGAGGTCATCATGTACGAATTACCACTGTAATGATGGCCCTTTGGTGCGCACCGTACGGGAATGGGGACGCACGAGGTGGGCATCGTGTTGACGCCGGGGAGGGATTCCGAGGTGTTTGTGCGCGGACTACCTTCGTGGCATGAGTCAGGTCGCAGGCACTTATCAGTCGGAATGGCAGGCGAGCCAGGTGCACAGCCTGGCGGGGCAAACGGCCACGGTGATCCAACGGGACGGGACGCGCAAGGAGATCCGTTTCGGCGCGGACGTGCGACTGCGGCGTGGGGGCGGGCGGCCGCCGGGGACGACGACGATCCTGCAGCCGGTGGTTGAAGGGCATCTTGCGCCGAGCGAGCGGGGGTTCGAACCTGAGGATCAGCAGCTGGAGCTGAGGGACGGGAGCGTCTTCAGGATTTCATTCAGCTACCAGAGCTTCTTTTTTGCGATTGAACCGCTGACGGCGAAGAACCGGATGAGCCTGTAAGGCTTATTCTGCCGAACTGGCGCCGGTGAGTTTTGCGGGGCTGTGCTTTGCGGCCTGGCCGCTCCGAAGGCCCTATCAACTCTCGTCACACCGTGACACTTTCCTGATATTCCCCGAAAACTTCGCGCAGGGTTGAGGCGATTTCGCCGACGGTTGCGTAGCTCTCGACGGCTTCGAGAATCGCGGGCATGAGATTGGCGCCGGTGCGTGCATGGTCGCGGACGCCTGCGAGGGAAGCTTGGCACTTTGCAGGGTCGCGGCGGGCGCGGAGGGCGCGGACGCGGTCGATCTGCTTGCGCTCGAGGGCTTCGTCGATGCGCTGGGTGGGGATGGGAGGCTCGTCTTCGCGGGTGAAGCGGTTGACGCCGACGACGGTGGCGTTGCCGGTATCGACAGCGCGCTGGTATTCGTAGGCGGCGTTCTGAATCTCCTGCTGGACCCAGCCGCGCTCGATGGCGCGGCGCATGCCGCCGAGTTTTTCTATCTGAGCGAAGTAGGCCTCGACCTCGCGTTCGATCTGGGCGGTCAGCGATTCAATGCAGAAGGAGCCGGCGACGGGATCGATGGTGTTGGCGACTCCGGATTCGCAGGCGATGATTTGCTGGGTGCGGAGGGCGATGCGGGCGGCTTCTTCGGTGGGCAGGGCGAGGGCTTCGTCGTAGCCGTTGGTGTGGAGGGACTGAGTTCCGCCGAGGACGGCGGCCATGGCCTGGAGGGCGGTGCGGACGATGTTGTTCTCAGGCTGCTGCGCGGTGAGGGTGGAACCGGCGGTTTGGGTGTGGAAGCGGAGCATCCATGAGCGGGGATTTTTTGCGTGGAAACGGTCACGCATAATACCGGCCCAGATGCGGCGGGCGGCACGGAACTTGGCGATCTCCTCAAGAAAATTGTTGTGGGCGTTGAAGAAGAAGGAGAGGCGAGGGGCGAAGCGATCGATGTTGAGACCCGCGCCGATAGCGGCCTGGACGTAGGCGATGCCGTTGGCGAGGGTGAAGGCGACTTCCTGGGCAGCGGTCGAGCCGGCCTCGCGCATGTGGTAGCCGGAGATGGAGATGGTGTTCCAGTCGGGAAGATGCTCGCCGGCCCAGGCGAAGACGTCGGTGACGATGCGCATGGCGTGGCGGACGGGATAGATGTAGGTGCCGCGCGCGATGTATTCCTTGAGGATGTCGTTCTGGATGGTGCCGGAGAGCTTGTTGATTTGGGCGCCGGTGCGGCGGGCGACGGCCACGTAAAGGGCGAGCAGGATGCTTGCTGTGGCGTTGATGGTCATCGAGGTGGAGATGCGGTCGAGGGGGATGCCCTGGAAGAGGCGCTCCATGTCATCGATCGAGTCAATGGCAACGCCGACTTTGCCGACTTCGCCGAGGGCGATGGGCTCGTCGGAGTCGTAGCCGATTTGCGTGGGCAGGTCGAAGGCGACGGAGAGGCCTTTGGTTCCCTGCTCGAGGAGGAATTTGTAACGGTGGTTGCTCTCTTCCGCGTCGCCCATGCCGGCGTACTGGCGCATGGTCCAGAGGCGGCCACGGTACATGGTGGGCTGGATGCCGCGGGTGAAGGGAAATTCGCCGGGGAAGCCGAGGTGGCGGTCGGGGGAAAAGGCGGCGAGGTCTTCCGCGGTGTAGAGGGGCTTCGGCGTGGAGTTATCCGGCATCAGAACCGGCTATTGTAAGCCTGCATGGTGATCCCGGGCCCGTTCACGCGCGCTTCTGCTTGCGGCTGGCGCGCCAGAAGGAGCTGACGGCAAACCAGGCGAACAGGACAGCGAAGGCGGCGTAGAGGGGCAGATGGTGGTCGCGCCATCCTGCGACTTTGTAGAGCTTAAAGGAGTAGAAGGAGAATCCCACGGCGAAGAACGCGAAGAAGAGGCCTGTGATCTGGAGGATGAGGATGCCGGTGGCGTGCGCGAAGGGGCGAACGAGGGTCGAGGTGAAACGGCCCGCGCCCTGGGCGAAGCGGCGGGCGCCGTCGGCATGGGCGATGAGTTTGGGCGCGGGCCGGGATGGTTCGGGGGAGGGCGCGGTAGAAGTGGTGGAGCGGATGGGCGGCGGTTCAGCCCTTGGGATGGCGGACGGACCTTGCGAGCCAGGCATTGCCTGAGCGGCCTGCTGGGCGGCCGCGGATGCGTGGGCGGTTCGTTCGCGCAGTTTATCGGCGGCGACCCGCGTGCCAATGCCGATGATCCGGCCGAGACGATTCGGCTCCATGAAAAAAGTCTAGCAGCGCGGCGGCAGCGTGCGCGTGGGGCCGAATTGCCCGGTGGCGACATCAGAAGATAAGGTAGGAGAAGCGGTGGCCGTGGCCGGGAACGGCGTCGCCGGGAAATCGAGGTTCCGAATTGAATCAAAAACTTCGCAAACTGGTTCAGCAGCTGGGTGAGGCCATTCACGAGAGCGTGTCCGAGTCGCCGCAAATTGCCGGGGTGGTGGCCGATATCCGCCGCCAGGGATTCGAAGTGATGTTGATGCTGGAAGCGACGATTGGGCTCAACGAGGTTGAGGAACAGCCGGATGGGGCAAGGGAGGTCTCAAGGGCAGGCCAGCAACGTGGGGAAACCGATGCGCATGGCACATTCACGACGCAGGATCTGCACTTTCTGAAGTCGCTGCGGATCTCGATCACCGGTGATCAGGGTGAAGCGGAAGACGGCTGAAGGCTTGGGCGTCGATGCCTGGCGCGCAATTCGGTCCTGTTGTGATATATCTGACCTTCGCCGCAGACGCTGTAGCTGGGAACGCGGTTGATGTAGACCGGTCGCGGCGCAGCGAGGAGCGAGTTGGGGCAAGGAGTTCCAAGAGGCGATGCCGATGAGAGATACTCTGGGCGTACTTTTGGCGGGTGGAGCGGGGGAGAGATTGTTCCCGCTGACGCGCGATCGCGCCAAACCGGCGGTTCCGTTCGGCGGGCAGTACCGCATCATCGACATCACCCTTTCGAACTGCATCAACTCCGATCTGCGGCGGGTCTACATCCTGACCCAGTACAAGGCCTTGTCGCTGAACCGGCATATCCGCGAGGGCTGGACCAGCGTTGTGGCGCAGGAGCTGGGCGAGTTCATCGAGATTCTGCCGCCGATGCAGCGGGTGAGCGCGAACTGGTACATGGGCACGGCGGATGCGGTGTACCAGAACATCTATTCGATCGGGTCGGAGCAGCCGAAGCATGTGCTGATTCTGTCCGGCGACCACATTTACAAGATGAACTACGGCAAGATGCTGCGCCAACATCTTGACTCGGGCGCAGACGTGACGCTGGCTACGCTGCCGATCGAGCCGCAGGACGTTTCGCGGTTCGGGGTGGTGGAAGTGGCGCGCAACGGCGAGGTGACGGGATTTCTTGAAAAGCCGAAGCAGACGGATTTGCGTTCGCCGTTCAATCCGAACATGGTGGACGCCTCGATGGGCGTTTACCTTTTTAATACCGACGTTTTGTTGCCGGCGCTGATCAAGGACGCCGAGGATCCGGAGTCGCAGCACGACTTCGGGCATAACATCCTGCCGGCGATTCTGGGTAAGTACAAGATGTTCGCCTATAACTTTGTCGATGAGAACCGCAAGGAAGCTCTCTACTGGCGCGATGTCGGGACGCTTGAGGCCTACTACGACGCCAACATGGACGTAGCCGCGGTGTCGCCGATTTTTAACCTGTACGACAATAGCTGGCCGATCCGGACACGGGTGCGGCAGTATCCGCCGGCTAAGTTCGTGTTTGGCGAGCCGGGACGAACGGGGATGGCGATTAACTCGATCGTTTCGGGCGGGTGCATTGTTTCCGGCGCCGTGGTGCGGAACAGCGTGCTGTCGCAGGATGTGCGCGTGAACTCGTACTCAGAGGTGGATTCGAGCATTATCTTCACGCATGTGAATATTGGGCGGCATTGCCGGATTAAGAAGGCGATCATCGACCGCGATGTGCATCTGCCGGAGGGAACGGTGATTGGGTACGATCCGAACGACGACCGGAAGAACTACTTTGTGACGCCGAGCGGTTTGACGGTGGTGACGCGGGATTATTCGCTCTATGAGAATCCTGTGGCTCCGGATTTTCTGCAGGAGCGGCGGGAGTAGACCCCCCGGGGGGGGGGCGTTTTCGGCCTCGTGATTGGTTCGAAAGAAGTTGCGCAAGGGGTAACTTTCGTGACTCGGGCATCTTGTTGAGAACAAGTCAGATGGTTGGTGGGTGCGAGGTGTTCATGCGCACTCGCGAATGAGTCATTGACGCCTACGAAGGGGCTTACTGATTGAAAGTAAGTCAGGTGCGTGGGGTGCGTGAATGAGTCATTCGCGGAGCAGCCGGTAGGGAGTTGCCGGCAGCCAGTAGGGAATAGAGAGCCGCTCGGCTCCCTTTGGTGGCGAACGCTTCCCATTTCTGCTAACAGGGATGCCATTGTGTTTTTCCTCCCTTCCAAAGTAGAAAAGCCGCCCGGATGGCGGCCTTTTATTTCTCTACCCTATAAGTTCAGAATAGCAGGTTCTGGAAATAAAACTGCCAACTTTCTTTGGGTGGATGGGCGGGTAAGTGGTTGTTAGTCAGGGACAACACTTTCGTACTATGGGCGGGGGGCTTGACAAGTTTTCCACAACTTGGGGGCGGGGGAGAACCAAGATCCGGGATCGGACATCGTCGCTTTAGCTGATTGTAGGCATTGAAGCAAGCTCCCGCGCTTCAGCGGGATTGAATTGTCTGTACATCGCATTCAGGTACTCGCGGCCTTGGCTGCGGTTGGCGCTATGCGCCAAGCCCTCGCTTGGCGAGGGGCTGGTGCGACGTTTGAGATCTTGTCGGCCGCTACCCACCCCACTGCGCCAACACCGGGCGCGTGGGGGCCCCGGTTTGCGCGACCGATTCCCCTCGCGCCTGGATCGCGCTGGCGCAGGCGGCGGTACGCTCGGGGGGTCCATTCGACTCCGCGCGGATTGTGGTCCGTGCAACGCTGGCGAGAGCTGTGGCCGCGCTCCGCTCAGGATGACATTTGTTTTTCTTTCGCGCGGATCGGAGCACATGCACCGCTGGACAGGGCCTTGGCCGCGCTCCGCTCAGGATGACTGTTTTAGTTGAGTCTGGCGCTGTAAGGCGGTTGGCGCTGTGCGCGAAGCCCTCGCTTTGCGAGGGGCCGGTGCGACGCTTGAGATTTTGTCGGCCGCTACGCGACCGATTCCCCTACGGGGGGTCCTTCCACTCCGCGCGGGTCGAGCCTGTGCCCGCTGGAGAGGATCTCGGCCGCGCTCCGGTCAGGATGACATCTGTATTGTTCCGCGTGGATCGGAGCCTGTGCCATTGGAGAGGACGTTGGCCGCGCTCCGCTCAGGATGACTGTTTTGTTCCGCGCGGATGGAGTTACTACTCCGCGGGTGGGAGTGTGGCGGCGCTTCGCTCAGGATGACACGTTTGCTTTTTGATCTGGCGGCTGTGAGACGAGGAGGGCGGTCGCGCGCTTTTGCGGCTCTACCTCTCATATCTTCGGTGTTGGAGCAGGCTCTTTGTAGAGCGCGACAGGTTTGCCCCAGTCTTCGCTGAGGTCGAGCCAGCGCGGGTTGGTTTTTTCGATGAGGGCGATCTTTTTGGCGCGCGTCCAGCCTTTGAGTTGCTTTTCTCGGGCGATGGCTGCGGAGGGCGAGTGATAGATTTCGTACCAGACGAGGCGCGTGCAGCGGTGCTCGGCAGTGAAGCTATCGTGGGTGCAGGTTTTGTGTTCGCCGTTGCGGCGGATCATGCTGTTGGTCATGCCGATGTAGAGGACGCGGGATCGGCTGGCCATGATGTAGACGAAGTAGCGGCGGTCGGGCATTCCGCTTTCAACGATAGACGGGCGGGGCGGGTTGTGGGGTGCGATGGTCGTCGTCCCGGTACTTTGGTTTTTGAAAGGCGGTTGGCGCTGTGCGCCAAGCCCTCGCGTTGCGAGGGGTTGTAGCGACGGTGGGGATTTTGTCGGCCGCTACGCGACCGATTCCCCTACGGGGGGTCCTTCCACTCCGCGCGGGTCGAGGCTGTGCCCGCTGGACAGGAGCTCGGCCGCGCTCCGGTCAGGATGACATCTGTATTGCGCGAAAAACGTGATCTCAGGATGACAGTTTATTGGGGATTGGCTGGCGTCCGCTCGTCGTAGACTGGGAGCGCATGGGCGCTGGGTTTGCGGCTACGGATCGTTTTATTGCCGAGGTGAGGGAGAATCGGTTGCGGGCTGGGTATGTGCTCGTGGGGGACGATGTGTTTCTTTACGAGCGGTGCCGGCGGGCGGTGCTCGACACGCTGGTTCCGGTGGACCTGCGGGATTTTTGTTTGTCGGATATTGACCTGGCGGAGACGAGTATTTTTGAGGCGCTCGATCGGGCGCAGACTCCTTCGCTGATGGCGCCGTTTCAGGTGCTGTTCATTTGCAATTTGAAGGCGCTGTACACGCGGGGCGCGAAGAAGGAGGAGTTCGCGGCGATTGAGGCTTATTTCCGGTCGCCGAATCCGCAGGCGCTGGTGATTTTTGTGGCGGATCATCTGCGCATCCCTTCCGATCCGCGGCGGATGGATATGCAGGATAAGGACCGGTACGAGCGGATTCGGGAGACGCTGGGGGACTGGTGCGGGATCGTGGAGCTGGCGCGTGTGGACGAGGCGGATGCGCTGAAGTGGATTGCGGCGGAGGCGAAGCGGCGCGAGGTGGTGGTGGATCAGGATGCGGCGCGGGAGCTGGCCGATGCGCTGGGCGCGGACATGATGCTGATTGCGTCGGAGATGGAGAAGTTGGTGCTGTATGCGGGGGCGAAGCGGCATGGGCTGGGGGGACCCGATGCGCCTGGGGTTGGCGCAATGGGGGTGAGGGTTACGCTGGGCGATGTGGAGACGATGGTACTGGCGGCGAAGCAGCGGTCGCTGTATGAGCTGACGGATGCGATATCGTCGAAGGATCGGGCGCGGGCGCTGAGTTTGCTGCACGGGTTGCTGAATGCTTCCGATGGCGGGGAGGATTCGGCGATTGGGCACTTATATATGCTGGCGCGGACGTTTCGGCAGATGCTGGTGATACTGGAGAAAAATGTGCGGGACTCGCGGGCGATCTGGCAGGCGCTGTGGCAGGGGTTCCGGATGCCTCCATTTGCGGCGGAGGATGTGATACGGCAGGCGCGGCGGTATAAGTCGCGGCGTGAGCTGATGCGGGCGCTGCGGCTGATTGCGCGGGCGGATTTGGAGCTGCGGTCGCAGCCTGCGGATAAGCGGCTGGTGCTGGAGAGGCTGGTGCTGGAGCTGGCTGGTGAGGCTCGGGCTGAGGCGGCGGGGCTGTCGCAGCAGTATGCGATGGAGTGGTAGGGAGAAGCCTGTAGCCTGTAGCCTGTAGCCGGTAGCCGGTAGCTGGCGCGCGACGTGTCATTTCTGGGCGGCGGAATGTGAAGATGTGCCCGGAGGATTTGTTTGCTCCGGCTTCGGGCGGTGGCGGCCAAGTGTGACATAGCTCACATTCCGGGGCGGGCGCGCTCTCGATAATGGGATCGGCGGGCTGTAATCGCGAGGTTATTTATACTTTTGTTATTCCTCGGGTTACGGCCCACTCTGAGTTTCCCCATGTTTTTAGTCTGGCTCCGCATCGCGGCAGGTTTGTACGGGGTCGCCAGTCTGCTGGCGATTCCGGCGGTTCTCGGAAACCGTCCGAGGGGGCATCGTTATTGCCTGCCGGTAGCGCTGGGGGGATGGTTCTTTCACCTGGTGGCATCGGTGGAGATGCTGGCGTCGGCGCATCACCTGATTCCGGTGATGGCGGATGAGATTGTTTCGACGCTGGCGCTGGCGATTGTCGCGGTATTTCTGTTCATCTTTTTCGTCTATCGGACAATTTCGTTTGGGCTGTTTGCGCTGCCTCTGGCATTTTTGCTGACGGTGGTTCCGGCGATCGGACCGGACCGGTACACGTTCGGCTCGCCGCTGGTGCGGAATGGGTGGATCGCGTTCCATGTGGTGATGCTGCTGGCGGCGTATGCGGCGCTGCTGTTCAGCATGCTGTCGAGCTTTCTGTACCTGATCCAGGAGAAGCGGCTGAAGAACAAGGACTGGGCGAAGGCTGGGGTGGGAGTTCGCGTCAAGACGCGGCCGCGCGGTTTTCTGACGTGGCTGCCGCCGCTGGCGACGATGAACCAGATTGCGCAGAGCACGCTGATGCTGGGTTTCTTCTGCATGACGGCGGGGCTGGCGGCGGGTTCGCTGATCGCGCAGGAGGACGTGGGGATCCGGTACTTTGCCGATCCGAAGATTGTGTTGTCGTTTGTGATGTGGGGGCTGTACGTCGCCATTTTGTTTATTCAGCGGGACACGGGGCTGCGGGGGCGGAGGGCGGCATGGCTCTCGTCGGGTGTGTTTGTGGTGATGCTGGGCGTGCTGGCGGCAAATTTGCTGGGGTCGGTGCATAATTCCGCGCACAGGTTCGGATTGAAATGAGATTTCTGGTTACAGGTCTCAATCACAAAACGGCGCCGGTGGAGCTGCGGGAGCGGCTGGCGATCGGAGGCGAGGCGCTGCCGGATACGACGCGCGCGTTGCTGGCCGAGCCGGGCGTGAAAGAGGCGATGATCCTTTCGACTTGCAATCGGGTGGAGCTGCTGGTTTCGCACAATGGCTTTGAGCCGCAGCTGCCGGGTTTTCTAGCGGAGCATTTCGCTCTGGACCGGGCGGTTCTGGAGCCGCATTTGTATCGCTACCAGGATGAGGAGGCGGTGCGGCACATGTTTCGCGTGGCGGCGAGTCTGGATTCGATGGTGGTGGGCGAGGCGCAGATACTGGGGCAGGTAAAGCAGTCGTGGACGGTGGCACGGGAGCTGGGGGCGGTGAAGGGACCGCTGGACAAGCTGCTGCAGGGGGCGTTTTCCGCGGCGAAGCGGGTGCGGACCGAGACGGAGATTGGATCGTCGTCGGTGTCGATTGCGTCGGTGGCAGTGGACCTGGCGAGGCGGATTTTTGGATCGCTTGAGGGGAAAAAGATTCTGATCGTCGGCGCGGGCAAGATGAGCGAGCTGGCGGCGCGGCACCTGATGCAGCATGGGGCGGACTCCATGATGGTGGCGAACCGGACCTATGAGCGCGCGGTGCGGCTGGCGGAGCAGTTTCTGGGCGAGGCGATCCGGTTTGAGGAGCTGCATGCACGGGCGCACGAGGCGGACATCGTGATTACATCGACGGGATCTTCGGAGCAGATTCTGGGGGTGGAGCAGGCGGAGGAGATGCTGCGTCGGCGGAAGAACCGGCCGGTGTTTGTGATCGACATTGCGGTGCCGCGCGATGTGGACCCGCGGGTGAATCAGCTGGAGGGGATGTTCCTGTACGACATCGACGATCTGCAGTCGGTGGCTGCGTCGCACCTGGTGGATCGGGGACGGGAGTCGGAGCGGGCCGAGGCGATTATTGCCGAGGAGACGGAGCGATTCCGGCGGCGGATCAGGACGATCGATATTGCGCCGGCGCTTGTTGAAGTGCAGGGGACGGCGGAGGAGTTGCGGCAGGCGGAGCTGCATCGCGCGCGGCATCTGCTGGGGGGGATGACGCCGGAGCAGCAGGCGGCTGTGGATTCGATGACGCGCGGGCTGATGAGCAAGTTTCTGCATCTGCCTTTGCAGGCGCTGAAGTCGGCGGCGCGGGAGGGGGATGCGGCGGCGCTGGAGACGATTCGGGGGATGTTTCAGCGGGATTGCGGGAACAAGGCTGCGGGGTCAGAGCCGGCGCCGGACGAGGACAAGCAGAGGTAACAAGCTCGCCGACGGAGTGTCGGGGCTGAAGCCCATTTCTTTCGCGGCTATTTGAATTGCGGGGTCGGCGCTTTGAGGGGCCTCGCGAAAGGCCCGCGGCTGAAGCCGCTTTTCGTTTGGCCTTCATTCCATGGCCTGAAGGCCATGGCTTCTACCGTCGTGCTGCTGCGCAGCACTTGATGGGTCAGAGACGCCGTTCTGCTTTGCAGCACGTGATGAATCGGAGATGCCGTGCTGCTTTGCAGCACATGATGGACCGGGACGCCGTGTTGCTCCGCCGCACATGATGAACGAAGAACGACGGTTCACGGCAAGGTTGCGTCCCGCGCTATGCTAATGGCTTATGCCTGATTCCCGGAAGACGAAGAGCGGAGGGGGTGAGCAGCTGCGGATTGGGTCGCGCGGGTCGCAGCTGGCGCTGTGGCAGGCGAATCATATTGCCGATTTGCTGCGCGCGGCCGGGCACGAAGTTGCGATCGAGATCATTAAGACGCTGGGCGACAGGATGCAGCATGTGCCGTTCGCGCAGGTGGGGGGCGGGGCCGATAGCGGAGCCGAGGGCGACGGCAAGGGAATGTTCACGAAGGAGATCGAGGAGGCGCTGTTCGACGGGCGCATCGATCTGGCGGTTCACAGCCTGAAAGACCTGCCGACGGAGCTGGCGGAGCCGTTTGCGATCGCGGCGATTCCGCAGCGGGTGGATGCGCGGGATGCTTTTGTATCTGTGAACCATGCCAGCTTTGAGGCGCTGCCACACGGCGCGCGGATTGGGACGAGCAGTTTGCGGCGGCAGGCGCAGCTGCGGGCGCAGCGGCCGGATGTGGAGTGCGTGGAGTTTCGCGGGAATGTGGATACGCGGTTGCGCAAGCTGGCCGAGGGGCAGGTGGACGCGATTATCCTGGCGTCGGCGGGGCTGGAGAGGCTGGGGCTGACGGCGCATCGGCGGGAATGTTTTTCTCCTCTCATACTTTGTCCGGCGGCGGGGCAGGGTGCGCTGGCGATCGAGACAAGAGCAGAGGATGAACGGACGCTGAAGGCGCTTGAGTTTTTGGATCACGCGGCGACGCGGTATGCGGTGACGGCGGAGCGAGCGGCGCTGGCGGCGCTGGGCGGCGGGTGCCAGGTGCCGATTGGGATCCATTGTTTCGCTGGGGACGAGGGGTTCAGCATCGTGTCGGCGGTAGCGGCGACGGATGGGTCGGAGGTGCTGCGGGTGGTGATGGATCGGCAGGCGGGCGTGGAGGCGGAAGCGCTGGGGCGGAAGTTGGCCGAGGAATTGTTGCGGCAGGGTGCGGGGAGATTGCTGGGGAGCACGGCGACGAGCGGGATTGGGGCTGCCGATTAGGAAGGGACGGGCGTTTTTAGCCCCGGGGCTAAAGCCCGTTCTATTCAGCGCCCGATATTCCCTGGCCTGAGGGCCGGGGCTTCTACCGTTGTCCTGCTGCGCAGGACGCGCTTCGCGCAGCTGGGAGGAAGTTTGCGGCGGGCGGGGCGGCTGCTGGGAGGCACGGCTAATAGTGGGATCGGGGCTGCGCATCAGGCCAATGCGGCGCCCCGGCAAAATGCAGGTCCGTTCGACTCGCGTCCTGATCGATTGTTGCGCCCAAAGGCAGGGCGCAACAAATCGGAAGGCTCGCTCAGGATGACGGACCTTTTTTCTCTATAGGACAGAGGCTGTGATGGGACATGGCGAGGCGGGCGTGCTGGTGGGGCGGAGGATTTTGGTGACGCGGGCGCGGCATCAGGCGGGGCAATTATCGGAAAAGCTAAGGGCGCTGGGGGCGGAGGTGGTGGAGATTCCGGCCATCGAGATAGTGCCGCCGGAGTCGTACGCGGAGGTGGATGCGGCGCTCAGGAATTTGTCACAGTATCAGTGGCTGATTGTGACGAGTGCGAATGGGGCGCAGGCGTTGCGGGAGCGAATGGGGGCTCCAGGGGTTGAGGCTGGGATTTTAGCGGACTTGAAGGTCGCTGCTGTGGGGTCGGCGACGGCGCAGGCGCTGCGGGAGATGGGACTCGAAGTCGCTGTTACGCCGGCGGAATATGTGGCGGAATCCCTGGTGGAGGCTCTGGGCGATCGGGTGCGTGGGCAGCGGGTGCTGTTGGCGCGGGCCGCCGTGGCGCGGGATGTGATTCCGGATGCGCTGCGGGCTCGTGGAGCGATGGTGGACGTGGTGGATGCTTACCGGACGGTGATTCCTGCGGAATCTGTAACTGCGATACGCACAATTTTTGGACCTGGGGGGCGGGCACCGGATGCGGCGACGTTTACAAGCTCATCGACAGTTACAAATTTTCTGAATTTGTTGCGGGAGGCGGGGGTTGCGCGACCCGGGTCGATGCGGGCGGTGTCGATCGGGCCGATTACGAGCCGGACTTTGCGGGAAAACGGATGGGAGCCGGCGGGGGAGGCCGATCCGCATGATCTGGGGGGATTGGTGGAGGTTGTGGTGCGTGCGATGGGCTGAACCACGATATTGTGGCGGAACCGAGATGTCTTGCTGCCACTTGAGTTATAATCCATCCAGCGGTAATATACCGTACAAGTTACCCGCTGGCAGGGCCGAAAAGGTGTTGCCAGCTCAGAAGCCGCCCGGATTCGCTCCAGCGGCTTCTGTCTTTTTGTGCAGGTGTAGCGGTGAAACGAACCTACGTTTACGTCGATGGTTTCAACCTCTATTACCGCACTTTGAAGCAAAACCCGCAATACAAGTGGCTCAACCTCGAGATATTGGCCCAGCGCCTTCTGGATGCCGACAACCGGATCGATCGGATCCGTTACTTCACCGCTCCAGTAAGCGGCAAGCTGGACCCGAACCAGCCGGTTCGGCAGCAGCAGTATCTACAGGCTCTCTCGACTCTGGACTGTCTTGTAGTCCATCAGGGCAATTTCCTGACTAAGCGTCGGGTACGGCCTCTGGTGAATCCTCCGACGGGCGGTCCCACCCATGTGGAGATTTGGAACAGCGAAGAGAAAGGCTCCGACGTAAATCTGGCGACCTACCTGGTCCACGATGCCTGGCGCGATTTATTCGATGTAGCGCTAGTGCTTTCGCAGGATACAGACCTGAATGAGCCGGTGCGGATCGTCCGGGACGAAATCAGGAAATCGGTCGGGGTTGTTGTGCTCGATGGCAAGACTCCCGGAAAACTTTGTGCCCATGGGAGCTTCGTCCGGCACGTCACACATGGAGACCTGGCAGCGGCGCAATTCCCTGATGAGGTCACCTTTGGGCGGCGCCGCAAGACTGTTGTGCGGCCCTCCAGCTGGAGATGATCCGGTAAGAGAGAAGAAAGCAGGAAAATCGTAAGTCTCTAAGAGTGCCGGTTCAGCGCTGCGCCTGGACCGGCAGGGTGAAGTGGCCTGCGCGGATCGACGCAACTTCAGGGTTCGCCTTCTGGCCTTGCTGCGCGGGCAGCGGTTTGCCGCCGAGGGCGTTGGGATCGGCGGGATTGGACCACATTGCGCCGACTTCTACTTTCTTCGGTTGCTGCGCGATGAGGTTGTGATCAGTCATGCGCTGCTTGTTGACGTAGGCCTCGATGACGCGCGCGGCCAGGCGGCCGGCCAGGCGGCCGTGTTCGCCGGCTTCAAAGAGGACGCAGACGGCGATATCCGGATTGCGGCGCGGGGCGAAGCCGACGAACCAGGCGTTGTCTTTGACGGAGTGGGCGTGGCCCATTTTTGCGGCGAGTGCGTTGCTCATGGTCTGGGCGCTGCCGGTTTTGCCGGCGAAGTCGATGCCTTCGAGGTGTGCGCTGGGATCGGTGCCGATGGGAAGCGTGACTTCGGCCATGGAGTCGGTGATCATCTCCCAATCTGCGGGAGCGATGGGAAACGAGACGTCGCCGGAGCCGGGGAAGTTGTCGAGAATCGACTGGCGGTAGTCGGCGGGGATCTCGTCAGGGAAGATGACGTGGGGCCGTTTGAGGACGCCACCCGAGGCAATGCCTGCGAGCGCGCGCACCATCTGCACCGGAGTGGCCGCGATCGCGCCCTGGCCGATGCCGACGGAGGTGACCTCGCCGGGATACCACTTCTGGTGGTAGTTTTTCATCTTCCATTCGGCGGAGGGCATGGTGCCGGCGGCTTCGTCGGGCAGGTCAATGCCAGTCTTCGAGCCGAGGCCGACTTTGTGCGCCCAGAAGGCGATCTTGTCGATGCCGAGGCGCGCGGCGAGCGTGTAGAAGAAGACGTCGCAGGACTGGTAGATGGCTTTGTTGATGTTGACAGCGCCGTGGCCGCCGTGGACCCAGCAGCGCTGGTAGGTGCCGAACAAGTTGACTCCGCCGGCGCAATGGACATTCATATCCTGGGCAACGCCTTCTTCGAGGCCGGCGAGAGACATGATGATCTTGAACGTGGAGCCAGGGGCAAGCTGCGCCTGGATGGCCTTGTTCATCAGAGGATGCTCGGGGTCGGTGATGTATTTGTTCCAGTCATCGCGCGAGATGCGAACGGCAAACTCATTGGGATCGAAGTAAGGGCGGCTGACGAGAGCGAGGACTTCGCCGGTGTGAGGGTCGATGGCGATGACTGCGCCGTTGCGATCGCCGAGGGCGTTTTCGGCGGCGCGCTGAACATCGAGGTCGATGGTGAGCTTGAGGCTCTGTCCTGGTTTGGCGGGTTCGGTACCGAGCTTGCCGACTTCGCGGCCGTGACTGTCGACGACGACATCCTGGGAGCCGTCGGCGCCGCGCAGCACCGCGTCGTAGGAGGCCTCGACGCCGGATCGGCCAACGACGTCGCCTGGTTCATAGATGGCGTAGCGAGGATCGTTGAGCATATCTTCGCTGACCTCGCCGACGTAGCCGATGAGGTGAGCTGCGAATCCGTCTTTGGGGTAGAGGCGGCGCTGCTCCTCGATGGTGTCGAGCTCGGGCAACTCGTCTTTATGGGCCTCGATAAACTCGACTTCGTCGGGAGTGATGTCCTGCTTGAGAGGGAGAGGCTGGTATGTCGGTGCGGCGCGATATTTTTTGAGGATGGCGTTGATCTGATCGGTCGACATGTTCAGGCCGCGCGAGATGAGGGGCAGGTCGGGGGTGATGTCGTGACCCTGCTCGCGGACCAGGAAGCAGGAAACGGAGGGATAGTTGTCGACGAGGAGGCGGCCTTCGCGGTCGAAGATTTTGCCGCGGGGAGCGAGGATGGGAACCTTGCGGATGCGGTTGGCTTCAGCCAGGGCGTGGTAGTTCTGGCCGCCGACCACCTGCAGGCGCCAGAGGCCGAAAACCAGGACCGCCAGGACGGCCGCGATGATGTACTGGATGACGGCGAGCCTGACGGCGGGGATCTTTTCGTCGCGGTTGTACACAGCTGGTGAAACTCCTGCCCGCGGGTAATTAGAAAAAGGGCCTTTCTTTTAGCGGGAGTAATGATATAAGGATAACGCGAATCGGATCGGCAACGGAGCGGCTGGCATTTTAGTTGTAGATTGTCCCCCGAAGCCAGTACAACGTTGGGATGGCGGGACGCGGGAAAGCATCGGGCAAGAAAGTGACCCAGGGGTCTGACGGATCGGGTGAGGAGACGAAAGGGGAGTTCCTTCCGCCGAGGCCGATTAGTCTGCGGACCCTGGGCGACTATCTGGACCTTTCGCCGGCGACGATATCGCTGGTGCTGAACAACGCGCCGGGAGTGCGGTCGATTCCGCAGGAGACGCGGGACCGGGTGATCTCGGCGGCGAAGAAGTTCGATTACCGGCCCAGCTTTTTTGCGCGCTCGCTGCGGCGGCGGCAGAGTTTTTCGGTGGGAGTGCTGGTGCCCGAACTAAGCGATGGCTACTCGGTGCTGGTGATGAACGGCATTGAAGAAGTGCTGATCGAAGAAGGCTACTTTTATCTGACGGCCAGCCATCGGCGCAAAGCGGACCTGATCGAGGAATACCCGAGGCTGCTGATGGACCGGTCGGTGGAGGGGTTCATCGCCATCGACACGGCGTTGCAGCACAGTTTGCCCCTGCCGGTGGTGGCAGTGGCCGGGCACAGGCCGCTGGCGGGCGCTACGCGCATTGTGCTGGACCATGGACGCGCAGCGGAGCTGATGCTTCGGCACCTGTACCAGCTGGGTCATCGGCAGATTGCGTTTATGCGGGGGCAGACTTTCAGTTCGGACTCGGATGATCGCTGGAAGAGCCTGATGGCGGTGGCGAAGGAGCTGGCGATCGAAGTGGTTCCAGAGCTGGTGGTGCAACTGCAGGTAAATTTGTCTTCGCCAGAGCTGGGCTATCCAGTGGTGGGGCAGTTGCTGGCGGCGAAGCGGCCGTTTACGGCGCTGGTTTCTTACAACGACATTGCGGCGATTGGGGCGATACGAGCGCTGCGCGACCACGGCTTCCGGGTTCCGGAAGATGTTTCGGTGATCGGCTTCGACGATATTCAGGGGGCTGCGTACCACACGCCGAGCCTGACGACGATCCGGCAACCGCTGAACAGCATGGGAAACATGGCGGCGCGCATTCTGCTCGAGAGGATTCGCGGGCTGAAGGACTACCCGGAGCAGGTGCCGATTGTGCCTGAGCTGATTATTCGTGAATCGACGCTGCCTCCGAATCCGGCGCGGATGAAGAAGAGGTAAAGAAGGGTACAGGGCACAGGGTGCAGGGTACAGGGTGACACCGTAGAATCGGCATTCGATGACCAGCTTGCGCGCGTCCGGACCGCGATTTTCCCTTTTATGTTTTGGCTTTGTGGTGTGCGGCGTTGTGACGGTGCTGCCGGGGCCGCTGCTGCCGGTGATGGCGGCTCGTTGGGGACTGCGCGATGTGCAGTCCGGCGCGTTTTTCGCAGCTGAATTTGCGGCTTCGACAGTGGGCGCGATTTTTTCTCCTCATTGGCTGCGGCGAAATCTTCCCCTCGGTTACGCGGCAATGACGGCCGGGGTGCTGCTGCTGACCGTTGCTGGAGAGACGGCGCGTGCTTCGCTGGGGCACGACCTGGCGCTGGCGGCGTTTGCGCTGATTGGCCTTGGGACGGGGCTCTCGGTGACGGCAACGAACCTGACCGTCGGGATGATGGAGGAAGGCGCCGCAACGCAATCGCATGCGGGAGCGCGGGCGCGCAGAATTTCGATCGTCAACCTTTGGTGGGGGATTGGGGCGGTTGCTTGCCCGTGGATGGTTGCGGGGGCGGAGCACGGCGGATATTTGCGGGGATTGATGCTCATTGCGGCTCTTGGGACGGCGGCGATGTTTGCTGGATTGTCGCCGCTGTTGCGAAGCGCGGAAGGAGAAGCACTGAGTTTGCCGAGGGGGGCGCTGGCCGCGGACGCAAGAACCCTGGTATTTTTCGCGGCATTCCTGTTTCTCTATGTGGGCGTGGAGACGGTGGTGGGGGGATGGATCACGACGTACGCGCACCGCTTCGGCGGCATGACCCTGGCGCACGCGAGCCTGACGGTGTCGCTTTACTGGATGGCGCTGCTGGCGGGGCGGTGGTTGGGGTCGATGGCGCTGAGGACGGTGGCGGAGCGCACAGTGCTGGTCCCTGGGCTCGGTGTGGCGCTGCTTGCAGTGGCAACATTGCTGGCTCCGCATTCGACTGCGGGCATGCTGGTAGCGGTCGCCATTGCGGGAGCGGGCTTTGGGCCAGTGTTTCCCATTGGCATTTCGCGAATGCTGGCGAGAGTGAAGGACCACCGCAACACGGGTTGGGTGTTCGCGATGAGCGCAAGCGGGGGCGCGGTGCTGCCGTGGGTGACGGGGCTGGTGTCTACGCGGACCGGATCGCTGCGGATGGGGTTCGCGGTGCCGGTGGCGGCGCTGGCGGCAATTTTGCTGCTGACTGTGGGGGAGAATGCCGTGCTGCGCGGGCCGGCTGGGGTGGGCACGAAAATGGGGTGAGGATGGGCTCGTCGCGTCGATCAGATTTGTGACTGGCGAGTCATTGGAGTGGTGTCAGCAAGCGCGCGCGCGTTTGGCTGGCGCGGTGTGGTCAATGCATAAATCGAAGACGCGGTTCGTATCCTGCTGGGCCTGCGTGACGGTTGACGACAAAGATGCGCGATGAATCTTCATGGCTTCGAACAGGCGGAGTATTCGTATCCTCTAAGGAGATAGGTCGTTCTCATGTTGCACTCAATCCCCCGAGGAGAATCGCATGGCGGAAACGGCAAAGCAGATGAAGGTGGCGGCAAAACCGCGGAAGACAACGGCAAAGGCGAACCTCGCAATCGTGGCGGGTGCCAGGTCCGGCACAATGGCGGCTGGATCCGAACCAACCGAAACCATGGCTGTCTCGCGCGACGAGATCGAGAGGCTGGCGCACCGGTTCTGGGCGGAACGCGGCTACGAGGACGGCCATGCGGAGATGGACTGGCTCCGGGCCGAGCAGGAGCTGCGGAGCAAGGCCTCCTGAAACGCAGCCGGAGACCGCCGAAGGTGATGCGCTGAACGGTATCCTGGATTATCCGGGGCGCCTCTGGGGATTAACTTCCTCCCGAGGCTTGGGGGAATAACGGGATCGGATTACTCGGCGGCATAGGGGTCGGGCGTCTTCACGACCAGGCAAAGCAGGAGTTTGTTCCGATTGCAGGCTTCCGCCAGGTCAGTAGTAACTCCGCGGATTCTGCCGCCAGTGAAGTTACGGAGTTCTGAGGCCGAGAGATCGCCGATCAGAATGTGTAGCGATATTCGGCTCGGAAGATTTCTTTGTACCAGAATTCGTGGGTTAACTGATGCCCATATCCGGCATAGAAGGAGCTGTGATCGCCGACCATTGCGCGCGCTCCTGCTTTGAGGTTCACGATATTGGTGCGGTCGGCGCTGACGCCGATCTGGTCGGCGCAATCCACCTCGGGCCCACAGGTAGTCTCAAGGCCGCCCAGTATCCTCCAGCCGACCAGCTCGATGACGGGGGCGATCCGGACGTGTTGGGTTCGATAGGCTGCGTAGCTGGGGCCCAGACCGTAGAAGAAGACATCGCCTGCGAATCCCTGCGTTTTTGGCCCAGTGAGGTTAGTGCTCTCGCAGGGATTGCGGCAGGAGGATCCTCCGATCGGATGGGAGTCACCGGTTTCTGCTTCGAGCGTTACTTTGCCGGAAAGTTTCCGGTAGTAGAGGAGGGCGGGCTCCACGGTGGAGTGGCCCGTACCCAGTCCTGCAGAGGCATTTCCGGATGGGAGGTGGGCCTGAAACTGGAAAGTGAGATATTGGCTGGGCGAAGCAATCGCAGCCAATTTGAATCCAATCGCAACGTCGCTGAAGCCAGCCTGATTTGTAAAAGTGGACGCCGGAGTCACGTTGGCCAAAATCAGCTGTGGCTGAACCCAACGAACCGGAAGCTCAGCAAAAAATGAAACGCGCTGGTTGGAAGCGTATTCGCCACGCAGGTAAATTTGCTGGAAGTTCAGGTCCGCTACAACGGAGTTCGGCCCGGGTCCGTTCAGGCCGGAATACTGCGCATAGAAGAATTCGGCGCGATCGGGAGCATTGTCGTGAAAGCCGGCGTCGAAGCGAAACCGAAGCTGGGAGGCGACGATTGCGTCGTCGACATAGCCGACCATGCTGCCTTCAGAGGGGGGCCGGGAAGGCTTGCTGGTCTTTTTCTCCTTCGCTGAGTGGGTACTCGTCTGCGTGGCCGGCGTACCGCTCGACTCCGTTTCAGAAGCGGAGGGGGTAGATGATCCGTATGCGCCTGAAGACGGATCCAGGGGCAGCAGCACGGCAGGCCCAGGCTTGCTGATCGAGCTGAAGTCCGTCTGCTGTGCTGCCAGAGTAACTGGCAGGAGGAGGACAAGAGCAACGATCAGCTTCTTCATCGTTTGTAACCCCGCAAACTTCCTCCTCTTATACCCGCAGGCTACCGTGAACGGCGTCCTGCAAGCGCACAAGGAACTGCGGCGAGCTGGCTTCAGACTTCGGATTGCACCATCCTGAGAGCGGTCCCCAAAGGCTAACATATCCGGAGCCAGGAGTGCGGGATGCCGGGGACGGCCGCGGCTTTTGTTTCGCACTCTCGACTGGCCGTCTGTGATTCAGATTCAGCTAGCGCTTCTTTTCGGCGTCCATTTCCAGGAGCAGGAACTCGTGAAGCTTCCGAGCTTCATCGAGTTCGGAGGCAAGGGAAGGGGCCGGCGCGGCCAGCTCATCGAAGATAGCCAGCGACTTTTGATTTATCTGCTCGGCCTCGTGCATTTCGTTTTCATCTATCAACAGGTTGGCCATGGTGCGATAAAACTGCCCCAATTCCATTTTGTATTCTCGATTGGCTGGGTCCCTGCTGCGAAGCTCTTCGTGAATCCCAATGGCGCGTTGGGAGAGCTGGACGGCCTCCGGCAGCATTCTCCTCTCGCCTCCCAACAGGTAAGCCAGATTGTTGCAGACGCGGGCAAGGTCCTGCGCTGGTGGCGGATTTGTGTCTCCCTCCGATGCATTAGCGGTCTTGCCGGCTATGGGTTCGAGCAGCCTGATTGCCTGGCGGAAGTCCGATTCCGCGTTGATCCGGTCCTCGCTCTGAAAGTGGAGGATGCCGCGGTTGTAGTAAGTGCGGGCCAGCTCCTGCTGATAGGTTGGATCTGCAGGCGCTTCATCGTGGATTTGCTGCTGCAGGTGCAAAGCTTCATCGTATTGTTTTTCGGCATCGGCGCGGCTGAACGGAGCGGGCCGTTTATCCTCTAATGCTATCCGCATGGTTTCCCCCGACCAGTTGTGAGCATAGGCCAACGCCTGACGATAGGTTTTGTTGGCGGGATGATTTTTCACCAGGCTTTCAAAACTGGCAATCGCGGAGCTGTACTCCGGTATTGCTTTTTCAGGCTTCTCGATCAGGCGGTTGATATCTCCGAGCCTGGAATGTGCTTGTGCGGTTTCGAAGCGGAGTTCATCGTTGTCTGCGTTTTGTTCCGCGATTTTTGCATAGAAGGTTTCGGCTTTGCCTAACAGCTCTTTCCGAAATAACTCCATTTCAGGCAGATCGGCGGCTTCACGGGCCTGCTGACTTCCCGCAGACAAGAGGCTCGCTTCGACGGCTTGCTTTGCCACCTTCAAGTTGGCATCCGCGCGACTCTCTTGTCTCCAAGCCACATAGGCAAGCGAGAGAGCGGCGGTGGCGAGGACTGCAAGAAGGAAGGCCACGAACTGGGTCTGCCTGAGCTTTCGCCTGCGCGCTGTTTCGTGCTCGTCCAGCAGGCGGTCTCGCTCATTCCGGCTGCGTTCCAGAAACTCA
This sequence comes from uncultured Acidobacteriaceae bacterium, assembly GCA_963831055.1. Taxonomy (GTDB): domain Bacteria; phylum Acidobacteriota; class Terriglobia; order Terriglobales; family Acidobacteriaceae; genus Palsa-343. The sequence continues at coordinate 116,870 of CAWHOU010000021.1, forward strand.
ATTGCCTGAGAAAAATCAGGGCCATAGCGCTCAGCCCAGGCGGCGGTTGGCTGCCAGGTCCGTTGCCAGTCCAGCATCAGCGCAAGCTCGGGGTCGGTCATCAGCCCGGCTGATCCGCGGGCGTGCAACATGGCGTTTTGAGCCAGGCGGCGATACTGAGCCGCCGAGTCCGCTTCGCGGTCGACCCACTCTTTCAGCCGATTCCAAACGCGCATCAGGCTTTCGTGGGAAATGTCGATGATCGTTTTCGGCCCCACGGGCTCGCCAGCCGGCGGCATGAGGAATGAACGGTCCGGTTGGCGAAAGACCTCGAGAACCGCGCCAACTTCGAAAGGTTCCGCAGCAGCAATGGCACACAACGTCGCAAAATCGGTTGGCCGACGAACTCCACGAGCGTCGCTGCCCTTCTCCGTGAGCGCCTGAAAGATCACTTCGCAAATCCCCTTCTGACGCTCCGTTAATTCCGCAAAGGCCATTTCCGCATGCTGGTCCAGCGCGTGGGCCATGGTGCCGATGGCTTCGTAGTGCGTAAGGGAAATGGGCTCGTTGCCGTGGCGCTCGCGCTGCCATTGCGCCCAGGTGCGGTTCAGAGCGTGCTGAAGGATTGAGAGCTGATCGGGGTTGTCGCCTACATCGTTGACGAGGCGGGTGAGTAGCACGGGGCTGATTTTTCCGCCGGCGACCGCGACGGGGCCACTAATCGCGGCTCTTCTCTCTTCACGGGTGAGGCGGGGGATGAGGAATTGTCCCTCGTTTACGGCCTCAGGCAGACCGGGAAAACGCGCGCAATCCCCGAGGAAGTCGGAGCGCATCGTAAGTACAACGTAGATGGGAAACTCGGATTGGGCCGCCTTCAGGAGTAAGTTCACGAAGGCGACTGATTCCTCTATTTGTTGCGCGTCACCAGTTAAGCCAGACCCTGGTGGCTTGTAACGGAACAGTTCTTCAAACTGATCGACAACTAAAAGCAGATTTGCCTGGCCGGTGAACTGTGCCTGCTCAAAAAGGTCAACCAGACCGAGGTTGCCCAAACGTAAAGTAGCTTCGATGATAGCCTCGAGTGACTGTTCCCCAACGTCCTGGTGGTTAAACAGCAGCTTCGGCTGCGCCAGAGAATGAGCTAATGCCTGGATGGGGCGGCCGCCCGGCCGGAACTGCGCCATTCGCCATGCCGAACCTGCTTTGGCCATCAGGCCGCGCCTGAGCGCAGGCCGCAGGCCACAGTTCACGAGCGACGACTTTCCGCTGCCCGAGGTGCCAAGGACGGCCAGAAAGCGTTTGGCAGCGAGCTTGTCAACGACGGCGTCAATCTGGCCCTCGCGGCCAAAGAAGAGGTGTTCCTCCTCTTCGCGGAAAGGCCGCAGGCCCGGGAACGGATTTGTAAGTCGGATGTTGGCAGAGCTGCTCATATAGCAGCGCCGCCAGATTCCAGCGTCTTGTGGAACCGAAGCATCTCGGCCTCCGGAAACCCCTCCAGACCGTTGATCAGATGAGGCTCTTCCAGTTCAACAAGTTCTGTCTTGGACTGAGTTATCGGCTCCGCCAGATAAATGCAGGTGGCCAGCAGGGGAGCAGCGCGATATGCGCCGGCCTTTTTCAGTTCATTCGTAATGGCGCGTTTCCATGCTTCGTCACCGCAGCCATAAAACAGAATTACCGCGTCGCACTCGGCAATAAGATCCTGGTTATTCCGGCGAACGGCGGCGGCATCCCCATCGAAGAGCGGTATTTCCGCATCGTAACCACGGCTCTTCAGGAATTTGCGCAGGGGAATGGTGGCGCGCCGGTCTCGTTCGTCGCAGATCAGGTAAATGAACTTACTTCCGTGGCGCGTGGCAGGTGGAGATTCCGGAGGTTGCAGCTTCTTCAACTCGGCATGAACCGCTTCTTTCAGAGCTTCGGTGTCCCCGGTAAGGAGGTCGGCTCCGGATTGAAGCTCAGCGTTATTCAGGAGATCGTCAATGAACGCCTGTTGCGGCGTAGAATCCGACCGTGTCCCCTCGGGCAGGGAAATGATTCTGCGCAGACCTCCCCGCTTGTACCTTGCGATCGCTAACTCATTCTGCAGGATAGTCACCGACTTATCGCTGGGGCCGTCGGGAACCACGCCGTATTTCGAGCCGACAAGGTGAATCGAGAGCTGGCAGCGGGCCAGGCAACTTTCAATCGCAACAATGCAGTCTTCCTCGAGTTTCGGTAACTGTGTATCCGGCAATACCGGATATCCATGAAGCCGCAACTCCGACTCCAGGGCCTCGCGAGCGCCGCGGCGATCGAAACTGCATTCGGCAAGGTAGACGGTGGGTTTGAGGCCTGCGGGGGCAGGTGCTTTCCCGGGACCCTCCGCAGCCGGATCTTCGATCTTCCTGATGAGCGCTGCAATATCATACGCAAGTCTGGCGAGCTGCAGGTTATATTTGCCGGTGAATTCAATGCCATACGCCGGGTCCAGTTCGAGCGGGACCTGCTGCTCATCGAATACATAGAAGGGATATCCGAGCGCCTGTCGCATCACAGGCGGCAGGGGCTTTTCATTTTCAACCGGCATCTTAATTACTTTGAGCACGCGCGACTTATTGCCTACGACCAGTCCTCCAGTCGCTTCAGCAGATTTACAGAACTCGCTGACTTCCCGAGCGCACCACTCAGACTCAACATAGCGCGGCGTCAATACAGATATGAAAAGCTCGGTTTTGGGAAATTGTTGAACAATTTCGTCGGCGAAAATGTCATTGCCCGTGAGTTTTGCGTCCCTCCAGATTTCCGCCTTGCGGCCGATCCTCATGCCGAGCATGGCGGACAGGGTTTCATGGAAGCGGGTTATCCATCCCTGCTGAGAAGCGCTCAGAGGAACGTTGTCGATATGCGCATAGCTGATGAACAAGTGGCGCTGAAATTCCATACGACTCGACGGTACGCCCTACGGCAACTGGCTATCAACTGCGGCGCGCGGTGGCAGCGGGCGCAAGAGCCAAATGCGGCGCGGGCCAAGCCGTCTGGGCGGTTCGTTTCAGAGGCCAGCATAGCCGTCGCGCGTCTGGACGATTAGCTTTTTTTCCTTCGTCAGCATCAGGTCGACGTGATGAAAGCCTTCGGCAGCCGCAGTTGCGTCGGGGATGTAGCCAAGTCGGTATTGTGAACGAGCTCCTCGGCGATTTGGGTGCGTCCGGGGGGTTAACGCTCGTGGAGGTCAGGGTGTGAAGGAACCGAAGACGCAAAAAACTTTGCGGTGGTGACAGCCTGGCCGGCGTGGCGCTGGGTGTGGTCGGCGCAGTGGACGAGGAGGCCTCCGACGGTGGTGGGGAGAGCGCGGCGGCCTACGGCTCGGGGCTGTTCGATGTTGGCGGTGGCGAAGGTGCGGATGCGCTGGAGGGCGGCGTCGATGCCGTGGTGGAACTCTTCGAGGAGGGCGGCTTTGGGGGTGTCAGGATGGAGCTCAGTGCGGAGGGCTTCAAGCTGGGCGGGGCTGAGCTGGTTGCCTTCGGCGTAGGTGAGGAGGCGATCGAGGCTGCGGACGATGTGGCGGAGGTGAAAGGCGATGGGGGCGAGGTTGGCGGGACGGGCGTGGAGGGCGGGGTCGGCGAGCGGCGCAGGCGGCGTCGATGTCCTCACGGGCGAGCTCAAGAGCGTGGACAACGGCGCGGAGGACGGCGGGAAGATCGTTGTGGGTGTTGCGTAGCCAGGGTTCTGGTGGGGGCATGGTTATTGTCTTTCGCTGAGATGGCCGGGCGGCTAAGACGAATGCTGGAGAGCGGGTGCGACCTGGATCAGGGTCGTGACGAGGGTTGGAAAAGATGCTCCCACCCAAATTGCCTTGAAGGGGCTCTCCGCGTCCCATGCTATCGCGAAGGCGCCCGCGGCCAGAATGAAGAGAAACAGGATGGAGCCGTACAGGGGCCAGTTGAGGGCAGGGAGCGGTTGTCCTGCTGAAGCGAGGCGAAAGAAGCGGAGGAGTTCGGGAAGGATGGCTCCGGGACAGCCCCAAAGGAAGAGGTTGAACCTGCTCATGGGCGGCGTGGGCTCAGCGCCAGAAGAGATGGCCGGGGGCCATGAAGTCGATGACGCGCTGCAGGTCGGGACCGCAGACGGAGTACAGGACGCCGAAGAGGAGCGCGAGGACGAGCGGGCTCGCCAGAACGGCGTTGCGGTGGTGTTGGATGGTATTGGCGGTGTTTTGAGCGACTCGCATAATGATTCCAGTTCCTGACCGTTCGAATAAAGGCAGTTTCTCGAGCTGTGCTGCCGACGCCATGGGTTAACCGCCCTGAGACGATTCTAGTGAGGAAGGGTCGGAAGGGGGTGGGGCAAGTTGTGTGGTAGATAACGGTGGTAAGCAGAAATGGATTAGGGTGTCCTGATTTGGGACGGGTCGGTGCGGGTCGTGGAGGCTCGGCCCCCCCGGGGCGCGGCAAAAAGGGCGTGTTTGGGGACTCCGGCGCGGGCGGAGATCCTCGATGAAACAGATGTTCGAGATTCGCTGTGGAATTTTGAGAAGGCCCGGGGCTGAAGCCCCCTTCCTTCTTGCCTTTATTCCACGGCCTTAAGGCCGTGGCTTTCTCCGTTGCCTAGCAGCGCGAGGCCTTATGTGCCTAATCTGCGGGGCCAGACGGCTTCATTGAGGAGCGCAGGTTATGGGCTCCTCGGTGCGGAGCAGGTGTTCCGGCGCGGGGTCGACGGCGTTTGTTAGTCGAGCGGAAGAAAATCGGAAGTCCCCGGCGCGTGAGCAGAGTTGTGCACGGACGGGATTTTCGTGGATGTAATCGCGATGCGATTGATAGCTGACGGCGTCCTGCATTCGGAGTTTCTTGAAGCTGTCCTCCCAGACGGGCATTTTGGACTTGAGGCGGAAGGAGAAGCCTCCTTTGATGTATTGCATAGCCTTCTCGATGGAGACGTCGGGTGCGGGCGTGATGAGAAGGTGGAGGTGGTCGGGCATGAGGACGAAGGCATGGAGTTGGTAGCGGCCTTTGGCTCGGTCTTCGTTGAGGGCTTGGAGGAGGAGGTTGGCGTTCGCGTCGGCTTGGAAGAGGCGGCGGCGATCCGCGGTGACGGTGGTGATGAAGAAGGTTCGGATTTCCTGGGGGGCTCGCTCCATAGGTCGAAGTTAGAGCGGGGCGCGGCGGGGGAAAGATTACGTCGGTGTGGTTGGGGCCACGGAGAGAATGTTGGAGAATTCGATTGGCATTTGACGGAGGGCGAGAGGCCCGCGGCTAGAGCCGCTTCTTTTTCGGGGCCTTTGTTCCATGGCCTGAAGGCCATGGCTTCTACCGTCGCCTCGCTTTGCGAGGCCTTATGTGCTTCATGTTATTTCTTGTTCTTCGCGATGATCTCAGTGGCGCTCACAAAGGCTCTGGTTCCTTTGGCCAGATCCATCAATTTCTCAGCTAGCAAGACGTCAAATGCAATTTCCCCACCCAGTAAGGTGATGATATCGGCCCCGTCCATGAGGATCACCCGCTCTCCAGCCCTGCCGGCGAGTTGCTCATAGCATTCTGGACTGTAACCCTCGAAGGATATAAAGACCGCTTTGGTGTCGCCTCCGAAGCCGGTTGTGGCGCGATCGCGCAGGACAGAAATGTCAGCGGCCTTGGCTTTCTCTTTCTTCCAGCGGATCTCCACGAAGTATGGATGATTATCGAAATAGAAAAGGCCATCGATCTGCTCACCTGACCTTCTGAATGCGCCGTCGGAGCGGTTAGTGTAGTAGGCGAACACGTCGTTCATTAGCTCCTCGAATCGATCCCCTCTTTCTTTCTCAGATGGCAGGACGTATGCCTTTTCGAATCGATCCCTGAACTGCAGCAACTTTGTATGATCGAGGGCCGTGATCTCGGTGCGCTTTAGTCTCTCTTCCTGCGCTGCTCTTTCGAATTCCTCTCTCTGCTTACGCTCTTCGAAGGATCGCTGTGAGAGGAAAGACGAATAGACCTCTCGAAGTCTCTTAACCGATTTCCTAGCATCGGACCTTCGTGGCTCCGGAATTGAGTCAAATGACGACCAGTTGTGCATCTCGGTGAACATGGTACGCATGGGGACTTCTCCCGAGTTGCCAAATGCCTCAAGCTGTTCCAGAACCGAAGGGATCACGCGCAACGTCGCCTCTTTGGCATCGAGCCTCTTAATTGCGTCTTTGAGGATCAGATCTGGAACCCGCGAGCTTCGGAGATAGCGCTTAACGGCATCTTTGAACCAAAGCACATCGCGGACCGGGAAAGCCAAGGCGTCCGATAATTCCTGTGAGATGTGCATGTTACGATGGTACGCCCGATGAAAATCCCGGCGCGGACCGAGATTTTCATTGGGCGATTATTAGCTATTAGCGGAATTGTGACGCTAACTTTTGCGTTTAACTACAACCCGAAGTGCTGCCGCAACTCATGCACCTGTAGCAGCTGCCGTTTCTAACCATGATGGCTCCGCAGGTATGGCAGCTGGGGGCGTCACCCATGTCGTACATGCTGCGCATGGCTTCGGAGGGGTGATACAACCCCCGATCTTCGATCGGGGAAGGGTGCAGGGAGTAGCCAATAGGGTGTAGCGAACCCGGATCAGGGGCTATGCCTCCCTGGGGCGCCGAGGCTGATCCCATACCGCGGGTGGGGTTGTGCTGTTCCGCGCCGAAATGCAGGTCCTTCGACTGCGACGAGCTGCGCTCGTCTTCGCTCAGGATGACATCGTTGTTATGGGGGAGGCTTGGTGCCGGTGATTGTGACGGCGCCAATCCCGCGAACAACGACAGCTGCTGGCCGGAGAGGAAGCGGAGCTGGAGCCAGCGGAAGATGTAATCCATAATGGATTTGGCGTAGCCGATGTGTTCGTTGCCGGTCCAGCCGGAGGGCTCGAAGCGGGAGTGCGCGAACTTCTCGCAGAGGACTTTGAGCGGGACGCCGTGCTGGAGAGCGAGCGAGGCGGCGGTGGCGAAGGAGTCCATGAGGCCGGAGACGGTGGAGCCTTCTTTAGCCATGCGGATGAAGATTTCGCCGGGCTGGCCGTTGGGGTAGAGGCCGACGGTGATGTAGCCTTCGTGGCCCGCGATTGAGAATTTGTGGGTGAGCGAGGCGCGCTCGGACGGCAGGCGATGGCGGACGGCGCGGGGTGGGGCATCGGATTGTTCGAGGTCGCTGCGCTCGGCCTCACTGGCTTCAGTGCGGGCGAGGGCAGCGGTGAAGGCGTTGGTGGCGGCGACGATGGCCTTCGAGGCGATCTCGACCTTCTCGGCGACTTTGGCTTCGAGGGTCTTGAGGTCGGCTTCGGCGGGCTTGTGGCCGGAGGCCATGGCGGAGAGAACGCGATCGGCTGCTGCGGATTGTTCGGGGGAGGGTGAGGCTCCGGCGCCTTTTACGTCCTTGGCTTTGGCGCCGTCGGAGACGTTGAGGGGTTGCGCGCCCTTCGATCCATCGCGGTAGACGGCGACGGCTTTGAGGCCGAGACGCCAGGATTCGAGATAGGCTTCGGCGATGTCGTCGAGGGTGCAGTCGTGGGGAAGGTTGACGGTTTTGGAGATGGCTCCGGAGAGGAAGGGCTGGGTTGCGGCCATCATGCGGACGTGGCCCATGTAGTGGATGGAGCGGGTGCCCTTGGCGGGCTTGAAGGAGCAATCGAAGACGGCGAGGTGTTCGGCCTTGAGGGAGGGCGCGCCTTCGATGGTGCCGGTGGCGTCGATGTAGCTGACGATGGCGTCGACCTGGGCGTTGTTATAGCCGAGCTTGAAGAGGGCTGTGGGGACGGTGTTGTTGACGATTTTGATCATGCCGCCGCCGACGAGCTTCTTGTACTTGACGAGGGCGAGGTCGGGCTCGATGCCGGTGGTGTCGCAGTCCATCATGAAACCGATGGTGCCGGTGGGGGCGAGGACGGTGACCTGGGAGTTGCGGTAGCCGTGCTTTTCGCCGCGAGCGAGGGCCTGGTCCCAGCAGTCGCGGCTGGCCTGGAGTAAGTCGTCGAACTGGGGAACGGCGAAATATGCGAAATGCGGGTCCTTCGACTCCGCGCTGCGCGCTCCGCTCAGGATGACAGGCATTTTTGACTTACCGATGTTGTTGACCTCGGCGCGGTGCATGCGGATGACGTCGAGGAAAGGTTCGCGGTTGACGTAATAGCCGGGGCAGGCTCCGGCGTTATCGGAGTTGGCGCCGGCGGTTTGCGGCGTGGCGGAGGCGAGGGGAGGGCATTTTTCGGCGATGCGTGCGGACTGCAGGTAGGCCTCGCCGCACATGATGGCGGTGAGGGTGGCGGCAAAGTCGCGGCCGGCGTCGGAGTCGTAGGGAAGGCCAAAGGCCATGAGGAGCGCGCCTAAGTTGGCGTATCCGAGGCCCAGCGGGCGATAGTCATGCGAGTTACGCGCGATGGCTTCGGTGGGGTAGCCGGAGTTATCGACGAGGATCTCCATGGCAGTGATCATGACGTCGATAGCGGCGCGGTAGGCGGGGATATCGAAGGTGCCGGACGGAGTTACAAATTTGAGTAAGTTGAAGCTGGCGAGGTTGCAGGCGGAGTTATCGAGGAACATGTACTCCGAGCAGGGATTGGAGGCGTTGATGCGGCCGGTATTTTTGGAGGTGTGCCAGCGGTTGATGGTGGTGTCGTACTGCATGCCGGGATCGCCGCACTGCCAGGTGGCCTCGGAGATCTTCTTCATGATGTCGCGGGCCTTGTAGGTCGCAACAGGGGTGCCGTCTTTGACGGTGCGGGTGGTGAAGTCGGCGTCTTTTTCGACGGCGCGCATGAACTCGTCGGTGACGCGGACGGAGTTGTTGGCGTTCTGGAAGAAGATGGAGGAGTAGGCCTCGGAGTCGGGGCCGCTGGAGCCGTCGTAGCCTTCGCGCATGAGGGCCCAGGCCTTGGCTTCTTCTTTGGACTTGCACTCGATGAAGTCGACGATGTCGGGATGGTCGACGTTGAGGATGACCATTTTGGCGGCGCGGCGGGTTTTGCCGCCGGACTTGATGACGCCGGCGAAGGCGTCGAATCCGCGCATAAAGCTGAGCGGGCCGGAGGCTGTGCCGCCGCCGGAGAGGGTTTCCTTCGAGCCGCGGATGGAAGAGAGGTTGGTGCCGGTGCCGGAGCCCCACTTGAAGAGCATGCCCTCGGTTTTGGCGAGGGTGAGGATGGAGTCGAGGGAATCTTCGACGGCGTTGATGAAGCAGGCGGAGCATTGCGGCTTGCGGTAGCCGGTGACGGAGAACTCGACGGCGCAGGTGTGCTGGTTCCAGTGCCAGTTCTGGGCGTCGGAGTTGGGCTCGAGGCGGTCGCAGCCTACGTTGAACCAGACGGGCGAGTTGAAAGCGGCCTTCTGGGTGACGAGGAGGTGGACGAGCTCATCGTGGAAGATAGCCGCGTCTTCGGGGGAGGCGAAGTAGCCGCCGCTGAGGCCCCAGTCACGGATGGTTTCCGCGACGCGGCCGACGAGCTGGCGGACGCCGGTCTCGCGCTCGGCGGTGCCGAGCTGGCCGTGGAGATATTTGCTGGCGACGATGTTGGTCGCGGTCATCGACCAGTCGATGGGGACTTCAACGTCCTTCTGCTCGAAGATGGTCTTGCCGCCGGCGTCGGTGATGGCGGCGGTGCGGGTCTCCCACTGGACTTCGTCGTAGGGGGAAACGGTCGCGCGGGAGAAGAAGCGCTGGAAGCGCAGGGCGTTGGACGTTGTGGCTGGATGGCCGGCATCCTGAGCCGCAGAAGCGGGAGCCGCGGGAGCGGGGGCGGATGTCGCGGGGTTGGCTAGGGTGACGGGTTTCCTGGTAGCCTCGGCCATGGGGGTGGTTCCTCTCTTATGAATGATGACGCTTGACGCGTGGGTTCTGCGCTGATTGAAGTGGTCGCCTTACCTGGTGGTGCTGTTGTCGGTTTTTCTGGCCCGGTTTCGGGAAAAGCTGTTGACGCGAACAGGATTTCCAAGGCGAAGCGCCTGGAATTCCCGATCACGGCAGCAGCGGAGCAACTCAACAAGAGCGGATCGAAAAACCGAGGGCCTCAGTCGAGTGGGCTTCCGGATAACGGGGGAAGGCGACGACCGCGTTCAGAACCTCTACGGAAAATTTGGAGCCGCAGAAGGCAAAGTACCTCTGTTAATGGTGTGTGTCAAGCGTTAACCACTATATCTGGTATTTTAGATGGGATTTTGGGAATCAAGGTTCACAATTCGCGGATTTCGGTTGTGGAGAATGGCGGGAAGCCGCGTCCTGAGCGGGTTTGGGTGGCGCCGGGGCGATTGGGAAGGGCCGCGCGGCACATCGCCCCGGCAGACCTGAGGAACGAGGTACCGTGCCAGAATCGAGGGTATGCGCGTGGATTCGAGACCGCAAGGCGTGGGAATGGTGCAATTTCGGTGGATGAGTGTGGGAGTTGTGGAGAAGGGGTCCGTTAGGGGTAGCTGAGGGGGCAGCGGTCGCATAAAGGTGGTCAACTAGTTCAAGAGGTTTTGATGAGGTGAACATCGGTCTGGCTTTCGATTCCCATTTCGGGAAGGGACCGTTCTGGATCGAGCTTTGCCTGTCCCCGGATTGAAACTTCGATTCCGGTTTGGGAAGGCCTGGGCCGGCGGCGCGTTTTGCGCTAGGGAAAAGGGCTGGGCCAGCGTATGCTCGATGTCAGGGAGAGGGTTGCTCTTCCGGATTTCTGGCCTGTTTTTTCCAGCTTGTCCACTTCCCTGCTCTCTTTTGGGACAAGCGCGCCTGCTGTAAGGGAAGTTCTCCTGCCGCGAGCCTGGCTTTCGATGTGCACGTTCCAACAACCGGAAATGAGGCGAAGCGATGCGATCGAATCTGGTGTACTCGGCGGGGCTGAGAATTGAGAATCGGTTTCTTCTGGCGACGGTGGTGATGCGGGCGGTGCGGAAGCTGCACATCGACTCGACGCGGACCGAGGACACGACGAACCGGGTTTTCAGTGAAGTGGCGGGAGGCCGGTATTTGAGCGTGAAGCTGCCTACGCTGGTGCCGACGACGGCGATTGAGCCTTTGCTGATTGCTCCGGCGGCGTAGGAGATTTTGATGTGGAAAGGCCGGCCCCTTTGGGGGCTGGCCTTTTCTGCTTCCAGAGCGGTTATGCCCGTGGTACCGACAAGAAGGACCGGGGCTGAAGCCCAGTCGATTTGGGAGCCAATGGCACGACTGAAAGTCTTCCCACTCCACGTGCCGAGGGCTCACGCTCCAACAACACGGCTGATCGGCAGAAGCTGTTCACTTCGTGCCCGACAGATTTCATTTTCCGCCGGTTTCGGTCCAGAGGAAGGCCATTTCGTCGGCGTAGTCGTCGACTAATTGCGAGATGGAGACGCCGGCTGAGTGTCCTCCTTTGATGGAGTAGTGGAGGAGGATAGGGCGGTTGTTGCCGGATGGGTCTGCCGTCTGCGTAGCCTGCATGAGGGCGGTCATCTTGCGGGCGTTCATGGGGTCGACGCGAGTGTCGTTGTCGCCGGTAAAGAACATGATGGCTGGGTACTTTGTGTCCTTATGGACGTTTTGATAGGGCGAGTACCTGACGATGTAGGCGAAGTCTTTGGGATTTTCGGCGTTGCCGTATTCGGTGGTCCAGAGGCGACCGAACTCAAATTTCTGGTAGCGCAGCATGTCGAGGAGCGGATAGCCGCACCAGATTGCTCCGAAGAGGTCGGGGCGCTGGGTCATGGCGGCGCCCATGAGGAGTCCTCCGTTGGAGCGGCCGCGGATGGCGAAGTGGGCGGGCGATGTGTAGTGGTTGGCGATGAGATATTCGGCAGCGGCGAAGAAGTCGTCGAAGACGTTCTGCTTGTTCTCGAACATGGCGGCTTTATGCCAGGCCTCGCCGTATTCGTTGCCGCCTCGGAGGTTGGGCAAGGCGAACCAGCCGCCCTGCTCCATCCACCAGGCGTATTCGGGGTTCCACTCGGAGAGCATGGGAAGATCGAAGCCGCCGTAGCCGGTCATGAGCAGGCGGGTTTTACCGTCGCGGGGCAGGCCTTTTTTGCCGGCAATGAACATCGGGATGCGGGTACCGTCTTTTGAGGTGTAGAAGACCTGGGTGACTTCGTATTGGGAGGAGTCGAAGGGGACTTTGGGCGCAGCGAAGACTTCGGAGCGGGCGGTCTTTGTGTCGTAGCGATAGATGGTGGGGGGAATGGTGAAGGAGTCGAAGGTGTAGAAGCCTTCAGTTTGGTCGGAGCGGCCGTAGACGACGGAGCCGGTGCCGATGCCGGGGTAGGTAAGCGTGCCGACCTGCTTGCCGTCGAGGGTATAGATGGTGGTCTCGGTTTTGACGTCGTGGAGGCGCGAGACGAAGAGCTTGCCGCCGACGATCGAACAGGAGTCGATGACGTCGTGGCCTTCGGGGACGATGGTTTTCCAGGCGGAGGGGTCGGAGCCTGGGGTGGCATCGACGATGCGGGTGTTGGGGGCCTGGTAGTCGGTCATGAGGAAGAAGCGATCGCCGGCATCGATGACGCGGACGTGGGCTTCGACGCCGTAGACGAGGGTTTGAAAGTCACTGCCAGGCTTGCGCAGATCTTTGACGAGGTAGTCTTCGCTGGTGGCGGGGACGCCGTGGGCGATGTTGACGATGAGGTAGTGGTGGTTGTCGGTGACGCCTACGCCGATGAGGTCGAGTTCGGTGAGCTGTTTGCCGCGGTATTCGCCGCCGAAGAGCCTGGCGTCGCCGGAAATGAGCGCGCCGAATTTGTGGAAGAAGACGTTGGAGCCCTGGTGGGTGAACTTTGCGTAATAGAGGCCGGTGTTATCGGGGTTGAGGCTGATGCCGGAGTAGCGGGCGGAGGGCAGGACGTCAGGCAGGTCGGCTCCGGTTTTGACGTCGCGGATGTGGACGGAGCCTTCATCGGCGCCTCCTTCGCGAATTTCGTAGACAAGGAGGTTGCCGTCGTCGGAGACGTCAACCATGTTGACGGAGGTGTTCTGATCGGCGCTGAGTTTGGAGGCGTCGATGAGGAGCTGGTCGTGACTGGAATCGTCGGGGGCGTGCCAGCCGGTGCGCATGTAGATGGAGCCCTGGTTTTGGTCGGCGAGGCGTTTTTTGAAGAAGTATTTTCCGGCGCGCAGGGTGGGAATGGAGTACTGATCGACGCGCATCAGGGAGGTGAGCTGGGCGGCGATTTGGGGCAGATCCTTAATCTGTGACAGGTACTGTTGCGTATAGGTGTTTTCCTGGCCGATCCAGGCGCGGGTGGCGGGAGATTTCGCGTCTTCGAGCCAGCGGTAGGGATCCTCTATTTTGGTTCCGGCGTAGTCGTCGGTGACGACGTTGACGGTCGCCGTGGGTGGCGGCGGCAGGGTGATGCCGTTGGCTCCGTGGATGGTCTGCGCTTCGATCATCGGTACGAGGGCAATGAGAAGGAGGGCGAGAGACGAAGTTGTGACGAATCGGCGACCAAAGAGCATGCTGCGTTCCTCATGGGAGCGGGGTTCGGGAGAATGGGTAGTTTACGGCATTTAAGAGATGCAATTCTCCAGGGAGAATACATAGGTCAGGGAGAGCCGCGATTACGAACCGGCGGCGCTGCTCCAGAAGGCGTGGGTGCGGGCGGGGATGCGATCGGGGAATTCGCGATAGATGGCGTTGAGGGCCTGGAAGAGGGCTTTCGATTCGGATTCGAGGCCGAGGATCAGCGTGGAGCGCAGAATGCGGGTGAGGCGGAGATGATTGTGGTTCATGGGCCGTAGCCAATTCTGCGCGCGGCCCGCGAAATTCGGCGCGCGTTCGATGGTGATGGCGGAGGGGCTTGAGATCCGGCGTAAACCGTAGGAGCAAATCATGCGCTCGAAGGATTGGCGCAGGCGATTCTGCATCGCGAGCGAGGCGTGGAAGGTACGGATGGAGTTGGGATCAAGGATGGGCGCGGCGGGGTTGGCGCCACTGGGTTCGGGGAGGGGAAAGAGCCACTGAATGAAATTGTGGACGGCTTCGAGACGATCATCGTCCCAGGCGAGGATCTCGGCGAGGGTGCGGCCTTCATCGTCGGGAGCGCCATCGCGATAGAAGGCGACGAGCGGATGCGTTTGGCCGGAGACTGACTTGATGCCAGACCTGTGCGGACCGAGTTTGGGAGGCTGAGTCACAGATGGATCCATCCCTTGAGAATCAGCAGTAAGGAGGCGGAGCCGACGACGATCCAGAGCGCGACGCCCAGCAGCAGGGGCCGGGGGCCGATTTGGCGGATCGTCTGACGGGAGAGGGACGCACCGATCAGAAACAGAGTAACGCCGAGGCCGAGTCGGCCGAGTTCGGCGAGTGCAAGATACTCCGGATGCAGGAGCGGAAAGTAACTGGCGAGAACGGCAGCGAGACAGAAAAAGAGTATGAACCAGGGTAGCTGAATTTTGGCGCGACTGTGACGAGCGATTGCGGTGGCTACGGAGAGGGGGACGATCCAGAGAGCGCGGGCCAGTTTGACGGTGGTGGCAATGGCGAGCGCGGCGGCTCCGTAGCGAGCCGCGGCACCGACGACGGAGCTGGTGTCGTGGATGGCGAGGGCTGCCCAGAGGCCGAACTGGGTTTGAGAGAGATGCAGGGCGTGGCCGAGAGCAGGAAAGATGAACAGGGCGATGGAATTGAGGAGGAAGACGGTGCCCATGGAGACTGCGGTGGCCTCGTCACTGGCCTGGGTGATGGGCGCGAGCGCGGCGATGGCGCTGCCGCCGCAGATGGCGGTGCCGGCGGAGATGAGGAAGCCGGGGACTTTACCGACGCGCAGCAGGAAGGCGAGGGTGATGCCGAGCAGCATAGCGAAGGCGATGCCGAGGGCGGTGTAGAGGAATCCAGAGCGGCCGACGCGAACAACCTGGGCGAGATTCATGCCGAAGCCGAGGCAGACGACGGAGGCCTGAAGGAGAACCTTAGAAAGGCGCCTGGCTTCAGCTTGATATCCATTCTCGACCGAAAGCCCAACGGCCAACCCGGCGGCGAGGGCCAGTGGCGGGGAGAGTAATCCGCAGGCAGCCAGGAGGATTCCGAGGAAGAAGAGGTTCTTCATCTGAGGTCTATCATCGCCGATGGGGCGATTCGGCTGCCGCGTACCAGGCGGGAAGCGCTTGTTGTTGCTCATATAATCCTGATTTGGGCAACCCATCCAAAAACAATCGATCGAGCAATCCATCCGCGAGGGGGCACTCCGCCGCAGTAGCCGCCGGAATTTTGCTGAGCCGGCTCGTAGGGCTGATGCGGGATCGGGTGTTTGCGCACTACTTTGGCGCGTCCGATGCAGCGGACGCGTTTCGGGCCGCGTTCAGGATTCCGAATATTCTGCAGAACCTGTTCGGTGAGGGCGTTTTGTCCGCATCGTTCATCCCAGTTTATGCGCGGCTGAAGGCGGAGGAGCGGCATGAGGAGGCATCGCAGCTGGCCGAGGCCATCTTCGCGCTGCTGTTTGCGGTCACCACGATCCTTGTGGTGGCGGGAGTGTTCGCCACTCCATGGCTGATCGACGCCATCGCTCCTGGATTTCACGGCGACAAGCGCCTGCTGACGATCCGGCTGGTGCAGATTCTTTTTCCCGGCGCGGCGCTGCTGGTGTTTTCGGCGTGGTGCCTGGGGATTCTGAACAGTCACCGCAAATTCTTCCTTTCTTATGCGGCGCCGGTGGTATGGAACATCGCGATGATCGCGACGCTGGTGTGGGGCGGGCGGCATCACACTGAGTCGCGGCTGGCGGTGCTGCTGGCGATTGGTTCGGTGGTGGGAAGCGCGTTGCAATTTGCGGTGCAGCTTCCTACGGTGCTGCGGTTTCTGTGGCCGCTGCGCTTTCATCTGAGTTTCGCCGGTCTGCACGTGCGAACGGTAAGTAAAAATTTCTTCCCGGTATTTCTCAGCCGCGGAGTCGTGCAGATCAGCGCCTATGTGGATTCGTGGCTGGGCAGCTTTCTGGGTACGGGCGCGGTGGCCGCGCTGGCGTATGCGCAGACGCTCTACACGCTGCCGGTGAGCCTGTTCGGCATGGCGGTTTCGGCAGCGGAGCTGCCTGCGATGTCGAGCGCGTTGGGAACGCCGGAGGAGATCGCTGGAGCGTTGCGGGGGCGACTGACGGCAGGGTTGCAGCAGATAGCTTTCTTCGTGATCCCGTCGGCAGCGGCTTTTGTTTTACTCGGCGATGTCGTTGTCGCGTTTATCTACCACACGGGACATTTCCAGCACGCGGATGTGATTTTTGTCTGGGCGGTACTGGCGGGATCGTCGGTTGGATTGCTGGCGTCGACGTCGGGGAGGCTGTATTCTTCGGCGTTCTATGCGCTGCGCGACACGCGGACGCCGCTGAAGTTTGCGGTGTTGCGGGTTGTACTCACTTTGGGATTGGGTTATGTATGCGCGCTGCCTCTGCCGCGGCTGCTGGGCCTGGATCAGCGGTGGGGCACCGCGGGGCTTACTTTCTCGGCGGGCGTGGCTGGGTGGCTCGAGTTCGTGCTGCTGCGGCGCGCGATGCAGGGCCGCATTGGAGCGGTGCCTTCGGGGGCGTCGCGCATTGTTAAGCTGTGGTTCGTGGCGGTTTTGGCGGCGGGCGTGGGCTATGGGATTAAGCGCATTCTGCCTTTTCATCGGCCGCTGCTGGTGGGGCCGTGCGTGCTCATTCCTTATGCGGTGGTTTATCTGGCCGTGGCACAGTGGATGGGGATTGCGAGCATGGGGGCTGTGAGGCGGCTGTTCGGGCGCGGGCGGTAGAGGGCGCCACACAGTTCTGTGGCGCGGATCCGACCTCGCATGAGGCCGATGTCGAATCGTGATTTTGATGCTGAAGCAAGAGCTCCCGCTCGCGAAATCTGGCCGACGTGTTCGCCAGAATCCGCTGCGGGAGCCTTCTTTTTTCTTTCCTGAGAAAACCTAGACCTGAGCCGGTACAGGCCGTTCGGCGGCGGCGTTGGTTACCTGTTTCGCTTCACTGGCAGTGGTCTTTTCGTTCGAGCCGGGCTTGCGGATGTCGATGCCGCCCTTGAAGAAGGCGCCGTCTTCAATGGAGATGCGCTGTGCAGTGACATCACCGGTGAGCGAGCCTTCGCTGCGAATGTCGACCCGATCACTGGCGGTGACATTGCCGCGCACCTTGCCGAGCACGACGATTTCGCGCGCGGAGATGTTGGCGGCCACCTGGCCATTGCGGCCGACGGTGACGCGATTGCCGGGCAGGCTGATGGAGCCCTCGACCTTGCCATCGACGTAGAGGGACTCGGAGCCGGTGACTTCGCCTTTGACGACAAGGCTCTTGCCGATGGTGGCCTGTTCGCCGGAGTTCTGCGCGGGCAGAGGGGCTGGGCGAGCACTTGCTTCGAAACCTGGGGTTGCCGGGGTGGCCGGACGGGCTGGTTCGGGGCCTTGCGATCCGCTACCGGTGCCGGGCTGATTGGGTTTCCACATAATAAAAATTCCTTCCTTCTTAAAGATGTTTGTGTTTGGCGCCCTGCCACTGGCCCGCTGGATGGTTCGCGTGGACCAGGCAGAACTGTGCAGCGCCGACCCTCATGCCTTTATCCGCGCAATCGCCGCCGTTATCTGCATATTAAACACCTTCGGGGTAAATTGGCACCCCCTGGGGCGTCTCTTTTGGGAAGATGTCGCTCTTTCGTGAACATCAGTGGACCCTCGGTAGCCAGTAGCCAGCTGCCAGTAGCCAGTAGCTTGGAGCCAGAAAGCGGGGAGCCTGCCAGGAGCTTGGAGCAAGTAGCCTGGAGCCTGGAGCCCGTAGCCAGGCGGGCGGGCCTTGTCGCGTACCATCGAGCCATGAACGACCGCGAATTGATGCGGCATATCGAGCGGTTGCCCAATGGGCGCGCGGGTTATAAGCAACTGGTGCGCGAGCTGGGGCTCGGCGGCGGACAAGAGCGGCGCGAACTGCGCGAACAGCTGGGGCGGCTTACCGGATCGCGGCAGCTGACGCAGATCGACGGCGAGCATTGGGCGATCCCGAAGGCGGCTTCGCCGGGGGGTGACCGTGCGCGCGGGGGCGGTGGAGGGCGGGGCGATGTACGGCAGGCGGGAATTCGCAGCGAGAATTTGGTTGCGGGGCGTCTCGATTTACATCGCGATGGGTTTGGATTTGTTCGGCAGTTGCCTGCGGGTGTGAAGGGCGCCGTTCAGGAAGATATTTTTATTCCGCCGGGTGAGATGGGCGGGGCGATGCAGGGCGATGAGGTATTGGTGGAGCTGGCGCCGCCGCGGTTTGGTGGGCGGTTTGGGCGGCCCGGGCCAGGAGCGTCCGGTTCAGGACAGTCAGATCAGCGCAGGTCGGGACGCGTTGTGCGCGTGCTGACGCGTCGGAATCCGACGGTGGTGGGCGTGTTTCACTACGCGCGGGGCGAGTCGCAGAGGGGCGGCAACTTCGTGGTCCCGTTCGATGAGCGGATGAGGCAGCCGGTGGTGATCCCCTTCGACACCGCATTGCCGACGGGGAGTGAGCCGCTGTCTGAGCATCGGGTTCTGGGGGCCGAGGCGCGGGCGGCGCATCAGTACAGCGATCTTGAGGGCCTGGTGGTCGATGTGGAGATCACGGACTGGCCTACGCCGACGCGAGCGGCGCGGGGGCGTGTGCTGGAGGTGCTGGGCCGAGAGGACGACTTTGGCGTGGACGTGGAGATGGTGATCCGGAAGCACCATTTGCCACGGGTGTTTCCGGATGAGGTGCTTGCCGAGGCGCGGGAAGTGGCGCGATTCGATCCGGCCGTTGCGGCGAAGCGGCGCGATTTTCGCGATTTGCCGATTGTCACGATTGACGGCGAAACAGCTCGGGATTTCGACGATGCTGTGCTGGTACGGCATGGTGAGGGCGGGATCTGGGAGTTGCAGGTGCATATTGCCGATGTGGCGGAATATGTGCGGCCTGGAACGGTGCTCGATCTGGAAGCGCGGCTGAGGGGGACTTCAGTTTATTTTCCGGACCGGGCGATTCCGATGCTGCCGCAGGAACTTTCGACGGACATCTGCAGTTTGCGGCCGGATGAGGAGCGGCTGGTGCTCTCATGCCTGATGCGGATCGATGCGCGGGGCGAGATTCTGGACTACGAGGTTTGCGAGGGGGCGATTCGTTCGGCGCGGCGGATGACCTACACGCAGGTGGCGGCGATTATCGACGGCGATGCGGAGGCGCGTGAGGAGTTTGCGCCGCTGGTGGCGGAGTTCGAGCGGATGTATGAGCTGGCGCAGATTCTGAATCGCAAGCGGGACCGGCGTGGGTCGATTGATTTCGATTTACCGGAGCCGCTGATTGAGTTCGACGAGTTCGGGGCGATGAAGGCGGTGACGCGCGCGGAGCGGAACTGGGCGAACCGGTTGATCGAGGAGTTCATGCTCTCGGCGAATGAGTGCGTGGCTTCGTGGCTGGAGAATTTGGGGGTGCCGTCGCTTTATCGGATTCACGAGAAGCCGGAGCCGCGGCGAGTGGTGGAGTTTGAGGAGATTGCGGCAGCGTTTGGTTATTCGCTGGGGATCGGGAGTTTGCCGGTGCGGACGTTCACGATGAAGAGCGAGCGCCGCGAGTACAGGCATGGCGGGGGGCGCGCGCCACGGAGTTATGAGGTCGCCAGCGACATTGCGATTACGCCGCGGATGTATCAAAAGCTGACGGAGAAGATTGCGGGGAAGCCGGAGGAGCGGATTCTTTCTTACCTGATGCTGCGGTCGCTGAAGCAGGCGCGGTACAGCGAGAAGAACGAGGGGCACTTTGCGCTGGCGTCGCCGAGCTATACGCATTTCACTTCGCCGATCCGGCGGTATCCGGATTTGATTGTGCACCGGATTACGAAGGCGCTCCTGGATGCCGGAGTTGATGGTCACGGGGTGCTGACCGAAGGTGAACCGCATCACTCCGCGCGGACACCGCGCCACACGTCGCAGGATCGACAGCCTTTCGAACCCGTGGACGAGCCGGCCCCGATTGCGGAGGGGGAGCTGGCGGCGATTGCGCGGGAGTCGAGCGAGAGCGAACGACGGGCGGCGGATGCGGAGCGGGAGCTGGTGGAGTGGAAGAAGATCAAGTTCATGCGGGACCGGGTGGGCGAGGCGTTCGGAGGGATGATTCTGAACGCGACGAAGTATGGGCTGTTTGTGGAGCTGGATGATTTGTTCGTTGAAGGCTTTGTGCCGGTTCAGAGCCTGGGACTTTTCGACAGCGATCGCTATACGTATCGGGAGAATACGCGACAGATTATCGGGGATCGGTGGGGGCGGAAGTTTTCTGTAGGCGAGCGGGTGCGGGTGGTGCTGGATCGGGTGGATGCGGTGGAGAAGCGGCTGCAGTTTTCGATTCTGGATGAGGAAGGAGACAGGAGGCGGGAGCCAGGAGCGGGGGCGAAGGCGATGGGCAAGCAGGCGCTGCGTGAGGAGAAGCGGGCGAAGGCGGCGCGGAAGGATGCGGCGTCGCAGGCGGTGAAGGCGGCCAAACGGGGGAAGTATCGGGCACCGAAGGCGAGTCAGTTGCGGAAGAAAAAGCGGCGGTGAGGCGACCCTATGGGCTCTTGCGATGAGCGTCGGCGGCCTTTCATTGCTGAAGACGCTCTTCAAGGGGTTTCCTGATCGCCTGATCTGGCGTTTCACCGGTGAGCAGGGCGAGTTGGAGGGCGATCTTTTCGACCTTTGGGTTGCGGATGGTGAACGGCATGATTGGGTCCCTAAACGACGATAGACGAGCTGCAGATCAGCGTGGCTGGGTTTCCGGGGCTGAAGCCCGTCTTATCGAGGATATTTATTTCCAGGGCCTGAAGGCCGTGGCTTCTACCGTCGTGCTGCTGGCGCAGCACAGGACGAAGATCATTCACACGGCATACATGATCGACAGCGCAAAGTGCCAGACCCAAGCAAGACCAAGGGCGGAAATAATGACCCTGACGCTGCGCTGGGAGCGGACAAGAATCCAGGCTATGGCGACGGCCGTGAGGAAATTTCCGAAAAGGATTGTTCGCTACTGTCCAAACACTACGCAGCCTTCGCTGATGGTTGCGCGAACGCGGCCTTGCAGTTCGCAGCCATCGAAGGGGGTGTTCTTCGATTTGGAGCGCGAGTCTACAGCGTGGAAGGTCCACTTCTCGGTTGGATCGAAGAGCACGACGTCGGCGGGGGCGCCTGGTGCGAGAGTGCCTTGTGGTTTGAGGGCGAGGGTTTGCGCCGGGCGGATGGTGAGCAGTGCGAGGACTTTCGCGAGCGGCATTTTGTGCTGGATGTGGAGGACCTGGATCGCCAGTCCCAGTGCGGTTTCGAGGCCGGTGATGCCGTTGGGGGCGCGATCGAACTCCTGCTCTTTTTCGTGGGCGGCGTGGGGGGCGTGATCGGTGGCGATGGCGTCGATGGTGCCGTCGAGGAGGCCTTCGATCATGGCGGCGCGGTCGGATTCGGCGCGGAGGGGCGGGTTCATTTTGGCGTTGGTGTCGTAGAGGCCGATGCGTTCTTCAGTGAGGGCGAAGTGGTGGGGAGTGACTTCGCAGGTGACGTGGAGGCCTTGCTTCCGCGCGTCGCGGACGGCGTCGAGAGCCTTCTTTGTTGAGAGATGGGCGACGTGGAGGTGGCCGTTCTTCACCTGTTTGAGCAGGGCGATGTCGCGTTCGACGAGTCCTGATTCGGCTTCGACGGGCATGCCGCGGAGGCCTAAACGGAAGGCAAGCGCGCCGGCATTCATGGAGCAGCCACCGGTGAGGCGGGTGTCTTCAGCGTGCTGGATGACGGGCAGGCCCAGCTTCGCGGCGGCGCGGAGAGCCTCGAGCATGATGGAGTCGCCGAGGATGGGCTTGCCGTCGTCGGTGACGGCGACTGCGCCTGCTTCTTTGAGTGCGGCATAGTCAGTGAGGGCTTCACCGAGCGAGCCGCGTGTTGCTGCGGCAATCGGAAAGACGCGAACTGCTGCACCGCGCTCGGGGGCCTGCATCCAGCGAGTGATCTCAGGCGTGTCGTTGACGGGGATGGTGTTGGGCATGGCGCAGACGGTGGTGAATCCGCCGGCGGCAGCGGCGGCAGTGCCGGTGGCAATGGTTTCTTTGTAACCCTGGCCGGGTTCGCGCAAATGAATGTGGATGTCGATGAGACCGGGGGCGACGATCATTCCCTTTGCATCGATGATTTCGGCGCCGGGCGCTTTGATTCTGCCTGGGCTTTCAATGGCCGCGATTTTGCCATCGCGGAGGAGCAGGTCGCGTGGGGCGTCCAGGCCGGTTGCGGGATCGATGATGCGGCCGCCGCGGATGATGATGGGTTTCGGGCTTGCGGTCGTTGCCGGGCTCATTGGGGAGCACCCTTCTTTGGCGCGGGGCTGAGGGCGCGGGCGACGAGGGCCATGCGGATGGGGACGCCGTTCGAGACCTGGCGCGCAATGGCGGAGTGGGGACCGTCCGCGACTTCGGCGGTGATTTCCATACCGCGGATGATGGGTCCGGGATGCATGATAAGGCCGATGTGGGGGTGCCGGGAGATGCGCTCGGCATTGGCCTGGTAGCGGATGCGGTAGTCGTCGAGGTCGATGTGCAATCCGACGAGGCGTTCGGCCTGGATGCGGAGCATCATGATGATTTGGGACTGCCGGAGTGCTATGTCGAAGTCGCGTTCGATGGTAAGGCCCGGGCCGATGCTTGCGGCGACTTCAGGCAGGAGCTCGGGCGGTCCGCAGAGAATCACTCTTGCGCCGAGGCGGGGAAGCAGCAGCGCGTTAGAGCGGGCCACGCGGCTGTGCAGGATGTCTCCACAGATGGTGAGGGTGACGCCGCGCAGCGACTTTTCAGTCACGGTTGAGGAGCGAATGCCGAGAAATTGGAGGATGGTGCGCAGATCGAGGAGGGCCTGGGAGGGATGCTCGGCCATGCCGTCGCCGGCGTTGAGGATGGGGAGGCCGGTGGCGCGCGCAAGCAGCCAGGATGCGCCGGAGTATGGGCTGCGGAGGATGATGCACTCCGCGCCGAGGGCTTTGAGGGTGATGCCGGTGTCTTTGAGGGACTCGCCTTTTTCGATGCTGGAGGAGAGCGCGCTGACCAGGGTGGTGTCGGCGCCGAGGGCTTTTGCGGCGAGCTCGAAGGAGGTTCGGGTGCGTGTGCTTGATTCGTAGAAGAGCAGTGCGACGCGACGCTTCGCGAGGCGATTGGCGCGCTTGATGGGATTTTCTTTTTCCAGGGCGTCGGCGAACTGGAGGATATGGCCGACTTCGGCGACGGAGAAGTCGTTGGCGGAGATCGCTGAATGCGGATGGATGGGCAGATGGAAAAAAGAGGGGGTGGAGAGTTTTTTGGGGGTGCGGATTGTGGACCTGGTCAGCGTTGTCTCCTTTGAGCCCGTAGCCGGTAGCTATCGTTCACCGCCGCGAGCGCCTGTTACACACGCTCTACGAGCAGCACCTGTTCGTCGTTGTCTACTTCTTTAAGCTTGACTTCGATAATCTCGCGTTGCGAGGTGGGAACGGAGCGTCCCACAAAAGTAGCTTCTATGGGGAGCTCGCGATGGCCGCGATCGATCAGGACAAGGAGCTGGACGCGGCGGGGGCGGCCATGATCGAAGAGGGCGTCGAGAGCGGCGCGGATGGTGCGGCCTGTGTAGAGCACATCGTCGATCAGGATGACGTCGCGTCCGTTGACATCGAAGCCGAGGGAGCCGGGAACGACAACGGGGCGAATGTCGCGCGTGGAGAGATCGTCACGATAGAAGCTGATGTCGAGGACGCCGGTATCGACTGGGTGCTTCTCAATGGCGCCGATGAGTGCGCCGAGACGCTGCGCGATGGGGACACCGCGGCGCTTGATGCCGACGAGGCCGATGGTTTTTGCGCCGTTGTTCTTTTCGATGATCTGGTGCGCGAGACGAACGAGGGTGCGCTCGATTTCGGAGGCGGACATGATCCGTCCCTTCTCGCGCAATTTGGGCGTAGCAACAGCCTGCAAATCTGACATAGCGTGTAAAGGCGATGATACGAGCCCGATGGTCGCGCGGCAAGACGGGATTGTTGAAGAAGCGAGGGAGAAGCCAGCAAACAGCGGGCGTGAAGCGAGCCAGCAGCGAGCGGGAAACGAGCCAACAGCGAGCGAAAGGCCAGCAAGAGACAGGGAGGACCGAAGAAACAATCGTGCCTGCGACGAGGATTAAAGGGTGCGCTGGGCTTTGGGGCGCATAGACAGAATTCTGCCGGCGATGGCTCCGCCGGTGGCGGCGAAGAGGACCATTCCGGTCGAGACCACGGCGGCTGTCAGGAGCTGGATGGCAGCGTGGCCGTCGGGGGAGAGCCAGAAGCTGGCCCATTGATGGACCAGCTGCGGGGCCTGCTGCATGGCTTCAGTGTTGGACTTGAGAGCCTGATCGGCCATCTGCTGCGCAACGCTCTGGAATTGTTCGTCAATGGATGCGGCGTGGTGGAGGATGTAGCGCTCGACGATGAGCCGGACGCCGTCGGTGGCGGTGGCGATGGATGCGGAGGCCGCGCCGAGGATCGCGCCGACCCGCCAACCTGTGCCGCCATCGGTGAGGGCTTCGCTGCGTCTGCGGTAAAGGTAGATGGCGCCAAAACCACCGGCAATGACGAACAGGGAGCTCATGCCGGCGAGGGCCGAAAGCAGTCCGACAGGGATGGCAACGAGGAGGGCCGAGGTGATGGCGACGCGCCACAGGACGCGGGTGGGATCCATGCCGAGGCGCTGCGTGGGCTGCTGCGGGTTGCTGGATTCGGACGCGTCCACGATCAGCTGGGGTGCGCCGCAGTGCGGGCAAAAACCTTCACCCTCAAGCAGGCTATTTCCGCAGCGGTGGCACAACGGGTCCATGAATTGACCCTATCGCACGCGGAGAGGGAGCGCAATGCGAGATTCGTGATGGTAAGGAAGCCATGTTATTGCCCGGTAAAAAGGGGTTCAGTCGCTGCTCTTTGACGAGGTCTCGTCGAGGCCGGTGGGCAGCTGCAGTTCGACGAGAGAAAACTTTGTGCCGTCGCCACTGCTCTTGATCGCGAAGATGTACTGGTGGTGTTTGGAGCCGGCGCGCAGGGTGAAGCCGCTGTCGTCGGAGACGCCATTAATCTGCACATTGCCGTGATGCTCTTCTTTGCACGAGAGACCTTCGCTGGTCATCGTGGGAGTGCCAACCGGTGAGTTTCCATCGCACGTGATGACATCGCCATACCGGCCCATGGCGTTTTTGTAAAAGGCGACGACTTTGTCGCGCGCGTCAGGGGTTTCGTAGGTCACGACTTTCACGCGGAGCTGGAACTGACCGAAGCCGAAATGAACATCGGCAGACTTGTCCCCTTCGTGATCGGGAGCAATTTGCGCGCCCGGATAGATGGGCAGGCCGAGATCGGTGGCCGAGGTCTGGTCGGCGCGCACGTGCAGACCGCCCAGGGGGGTGTCGATTTTGACGTTCTTGTCCTCGCCGTTCTTTCCCTTGTCCACCTCGACGTGACAGCCGGCGACGGCCAGCAGCGTGCCAAGGATGATGAGCTCCGGCAACAGACGCACACGCATAGGAAATTCTCCTACTTCTCTATGCAAGAACATACGCCTGCGGTCGGGGTTTTGTTCCGCGAATCTCGAGGCTGCTGGAGGTGCTAAAGGCAGATGGGAAGTTTGGGGAGAGAGCTGCCGGGCGTGGCCATCTCCGATTCCTGGGAGGCGCATCCTTCTAAAGGTGAGCAGGCAGCGGCAGGGGAGTGCCGTGAGCCTCGACTCCCTGCGGAGCTTTCGCGAGGCAACGCAGATATGCATGCCGGCAGGGGCGCAGGTTTTCGCGATTTCCTCTGCTTGCCCCTTGCGCAGGAGAATCGCGCCAGCAAGGGGACCCTGCCGATTTCATTCGCCGCCGCTTCTTTTGCCGCCCGAACAGGTTGAAGATTCACTGCGCAAAGACTGTGATTTTCCTCTACTATGCATCGCAGCAGCAGAGCGGGGGCGAGCGAATGAAAACTAAGGCAGCGGCGGGGATGGCAGGGATTGTTCTGATGCTCGGGAGCGGGTGTTCGAGCGAGAACAAGCCGACCAGCGAGAACTTCACCAAAACGCTGAACGCGTACTACCAGGACCATAACGATTGCCTGTTTCCGCATGGCCATACTTTTCCGTATGAAGTTGCGCCGGGCGCCGATGCGAAGGAAGACAAGAAGGAAATGGACTCGCTGACGGATGCGGGCATGTTGACGCGTCTTGAAGACCGCGACATGCATGTGGACCGGTACACTCTGAACGCCGCGGGGAACCGCTTCGCGCCGCGGTTCTGCTACGGGCATCGCGAGGTGACGGGGATTGCGAGCTTCACTCCGCCGGCTCCGCGCAACGGATTCACTGAGACGACGGTGACGTATCAGTACACGATGATGGATGTGCCGATGTGGGCGAAAGCGGACGATGTGAAAGCGGCGTTTCCCCAGCTGGCGAAGTCGCTGGGGGACGCGCCGACGGATGAGGCGGTGCTGGCTACGGTGGGGGCGGGGTGGCAGGTTCCGCAGTAGGCTTGGCCTGAGCTGCGGAAGTAGTAGCCGGGGGCCTCTCAATTCGACCGGGCTCTCCGCGCGTCCGACACTATACTTGCTCAGACATTCCCATGGGCAAAAACCTCCCGATCATTCTGCGCCGCGCGATGTACAACCTGCGCGGCGGGTTCCTGATCCGGCCGCTGATCATCGCATTGGTGCTGGGCGGCGCGGGGGCGCTGCTGTCGTGGCTGGAGGAGCTGTATCCGCCGGTCAGCGCCTGGGTTCCTCGTTCGGTGTTCCCTTCTCATGCCGATCCGCAGGTGGCGCAGGTGATCCTGAGCGGCGTCGCGGCGTCGATGATGACGGTGGTTTCGATCGTCTTCGCGATCCTGCTGATGACGCTGACGCTGGCTTCGATGCAGTTTTCGCCGCGGATCATCATCAGTTTTTCAAAGGATCGGGTGACGCAGTGGACGCTGGGAGTTTTTCTCGGGACGTTTTCTTACTGCATGGCGGCGCTGCCGGCGGCACGCTCGCTGCCTCATCCATTTGCACCGGTGGCGACGGTGCTGGGTGCGATGCTGCTGGCGCTGACCTGCGTGGGATGGCTGCTGTATTTCATTCACCACATCTCGCAGGCGATCAGCGTGAACCACATTGTGGACCGGATTGCGCGGGAGACGGAGGGGATCATCGACGAAATGATGCCTCGGCCGTACGAGCCCGACCGGCTGAAACAGAGTGTGCCGAGAGAATTTCCGGAAGAGATTCCGCTGGTAAGCCCGGAATCCGGGTACATCCGCTTTATCGATACGCGGCGGCTGCTGGCGCTGGCGAAGCTGTACAAGGTCCGCATTCGTATCCTGCGGCGCGTCGGGCAGTTCATTCCGGCCGGGGTTCCGCTGATGATGGTTTCGAAGGGAAGCAGGCTCGATCCCGCGGAGTCGGAGCGGATTCTGGCGGCGTTCGATTTTGGGCCGACGAGAACGCTGCAGCAGGATGTGGAGTTCGGGGTCCTGCAGATTGTCGATATTGCGCTGAAGGCGATTTCGCCGGCGGTGAACGATCCGAGCACTGGCATTAACTGCGTGGATCAGCTGAGCCGGGTGATGATCCGTTTCGCGTCGCGGCAGCCGCCGGATGAGCTGCTGTACGATCCGCCGGGGGTGATTCGGGTGAGCCTGTCGTGGCTGCAGTTCGGGCGGCTGCTGGATGCGGCGTTCGAGCAGATTCGCATGTATGCGAAGAGCGATGTGGCGGTGAGCCTGCGGCTGCTGCGGGCTCTGGGGGATATTGCGGCGACGACGAGCGATCCGGAGTTCCGGCAGATTCTGGTGGAGCGGGGATGGCGCACGGTGGCGGGTTGCGCAGAGAGGCTGGGGCCGGACGAGATGAAGGAGCTGCGGACCCGCCAGGAGACGCTGGCGGCGCTGGGTTAGGGTATGAGAGCAAGGATCGGGAGCCAAGGCGCAATGCCGAATCAGAACACCGCGCACGAGTGTGCAGCGGGCTGGGTGTGGCGTAGGCGGGTTGCGGCGCGAGCGGGGCTGCTGGGTGGTAAACTTGGCGGGTAGACCTCTGCTGTTGTCGGGACGTGGCTCAGCCTGGTAGAGCACTCGCTTGGGGTGCGAGGGGTCGGCAGTTCAAATCTGCCCGTCCCGACCATTATTCGAATCAGCGGTTTACGCGGTCTTCCATCCTGGTGCAAATTGTAAGGCGGGTTCATCGCGATAGCAGGGGTTACGATGGGGCTCGGAACCACAGAGCAATGGGATGGACTCTGTTCATCGATACGGGCGGAAAAACCTGCGGATATCTTCGGCCAGCAATTCGGGCTCTTCGGCGGCGGCGAAGTGACCTCCGCACGGCATCTCTGTCCAGCGCTGGACGTTGTAGCCGCGCTCGACCCAGCGTCGGGGCGGAAACGGGTCTTCGAGCGGGAAGCGGGCGACGCCGGTGGGGACAGTGACGAAGTCATCTTCTTTGAAGTGGAGCGGGGCGAGGCGGCTCTCCATATATAAGCGGAAGGATGATGCGATGGTTTGGGTCATCCAGTAGAGGGTGACGTTGGTGAGCAGCTCGTCCTGGGTGAAGCGGGTGAGCAGGTCGCCGTTGCAGTCGGCCCATTCGTGAAATTTCTCGATGATCCAGGCGGCCAGGCCGGCGGGGGAGTCGTTGACTCCGATGGCCGCCGTTTGCGGGTGGGTTCTCTGGATGTGGGCATAGGCGCCGTGGTTCTCATACCACTGGGCGGTCGCGGCCAGACCAGACTGCTCTGCCGGCTCGAGTTTCGCGTCAGGCGGCAGCCAGGGGCGATAGCTTCCGGGGATGTAATTGAGGTGAATCCCTACCATGCGGTGCGGATGGCGAAGACCGAGCAGGGTTGTGACCGATGCGCCGAAGTCGCCGCCTTGTGCGGCGAAGCGGGTGTAGCCGAGTTCGGACATGAGCTGCGCCCAGCAATCGGCGATGGCGGAGGTGTTGACGCCGCGGACGGCGGGGCGGTCGGAGAATCCGAACCCGGGCAGCGAGGGGATGACTACATCGAAGGAGTCGGCGGGATCGCCGCCGTGGCTGGCGGGGTCAGTGAGGAGGGGCAAAATCTTCAGCATTTCGAGGAAGGAGCCGGGCCAGCCGTGGGTGAGGATGAGCGGGAGTGGGTTGGGACCTTTGCCGCGCTCGTGGATGAAGTGGATGCCCGCGTTGGCTGATTCGAAGCGGAAGTGGTGGAGGCGGGACAGTTGGTCGATCTGGCTCTTCCAGTCGTACCGATCTTGCCAGTAGCGGCAAATCTCCTGGAGAAATTTGAGGCTGATGCCGTATTCCCATGCGGTGCCGGGAATTTCGTCTGGCCAGCGGGTGCGGGCGAGGCGGTCGCGAAGATCGTCGACGGCGAGCTGGGAGAAGGGAAGGACGAAGGGAACGATGGGCATGGGTTCGGGGTCAGGTTATAGGTTTACAGGTTGCAGGTTACAGGTTGCAGGTTACAGGTTGCAGGTTACAGGTTGCAGGTTACAGGTTTTTTGCTGCATCTCTGCCGCGACCTGTCTGGTTGGCCAGCGCAATTGCCGCGATATGGCGTGAGGTCGCGTTGCGAGTCGGATACTCGCCGGCTGCTTGTCCCGGCACTGCGGTACCGCACGACCCCATGCTGTGGAATACTTTTTGCGGATTCAGATTCACTCGGCCCCTCGCGTAACCGCCCAGGGGCCGAGAGGCTGTTTGTTCCGGCGGGAGTATTCTGGAACCCTTCAGGGACTTCATTTAAAAACCGTAGTTGTGCGGAGGATAAAACCCATGCATTTTCGTCTATCGACTTTTGGAGGCCTGCTCACAGGATGCGCCATGCTTTTCGGCATGGCGGCTTCCGGGCAGACTACGTCATCGATCCCGTCAGCTCCGGCCCCTCAAAGCGCCGAACAGTCCGCCTCCCGGTGGGACGTATTCATGGGGTATTCGTACCTGGCCCCTCACGGCACGGTAACGACGAACGTGCCCCAGCCCATCAGCAATAACTACTCGGCAATCAACTACGGCGCCATCGGCAGCGTCTCGTACTACTTCAACCAGTATGCGGGCGCCCAGATCGAATACGCCAATCACCCCGACGGCAACAACGACGGGATTTCGACGGCGGAGGCAGGCATCGTTTTCCGTTATCCGACCCAGGGCATGTCGGTATTTGCCCACGGACTGGCAGGCGGAGCACGCATCGGCGGCCCCAACTACCCCGGAAACGGTAATCCCGCCATTGCTGTGCACCCCTACACGTGGGGACCGGCCCTCACCGCAGGTGCAGGACTCGATTTTGACATCACGCATCGCATCGCATGGCGCATTTTCCAGGGCGATTACGAGTACATGCATGCCGATTTCGGTGCACAGGATTACACTGGCGGCCGCGCGAATATCAACGCAGTCCGGCTCAGCACCGGTCTGTTGATCCACTTCGGCAGCATTGTTCCTCCGCCTCCCTTGCAGTACGCCTGCAGCGTGAAGCCCTCCTCCGTCTTCCCGGGTGAGCAGGTTACGGTCGCGGGCACTGCGGCCAATCTCAATCCCAGGAAGCAGCAGACCTACAGCTGGAGCGGCCAGGGTCTCTCGGTGGGTGGAACCGCTGCCACCACGACCGTCGATACCGGCAGCCTGCAGCCTGGCTCCTACACAGTCTCCGGTCATGTAAGCGAAGGTCCGAAGGCCGGCGAGTCTGCCGACTGCACCGCCCAGTTCACGGTCAAACAGTTCGAGCCGCCGAGCGTCAGTTGCACGGCCAATCCTTCGACCGTCCAACCGGGCGGCAGCTCCACCATCTCGGCTACCGGAATGAGTCCGCAGAGCCGTCCGCTGACCTACAGCTACTCGGCTTCAGCCGGATCGGTCAATGGCGCTGG
The DNA here is from genome assembly GCA_963831055.1 of uncultured Acidobacteriaceae bacterium. Classification (GTDB taxonomy): domain Bacteria; phylum Acidobacteriota; class Terriglobia; order Terriglobales; family Acidobacteriaceae; genus Palsa-343. Next base: position 147,587 of record CAWHOU010000021.1, read on the forward strand.
CAACTCCGCAACGCTCTCCACCTCGGGAGCTTCCCCAGGGACCGTAACCGTGACGTGCAACGTAGTCGACGACAAGGGTCAGACTGCCACGGCCACGACCAATGTCACCGTAGAGGCTCCGCCACCGCCGCCCGCGCCGTCTCCCGAGCAGGTTCGCCTGGAGCAGCGTCTGGCGCTCCACAGCGTCTTCTTCCCGACGGCTCAGCCGAACGCTGCGCATCCGGAGGGTGGTTTGGTGGAAAGTCAGCAGGGGATTCTGCGCGCGCTGGCGACGGACTTCAAGAGCTATCTGGCGTTCAAATCCGACGCGCGCATTACCCTTACGGGCCATGCAGACGTCCGTGGCTCCGTTGAGTACAACCAGGCGCTGACACAACGCCGTGTGAACCGTGTGAAGAACTTCCTGGTGGAGATGGGCGTTCCTGAATCGGCGGTTGATACCCAGGCCGTTGGAAAGGAGCAACAGCTTTCCAGGGAGCAGGTGAAGACTCTGGTCGACGAGAATCCCGATCTGACCGATGTGGAGAAGAAAAAGATGGATCAGAAGCTGGCAGTGATCTATCTGGCTCAGAATCGTCGCGTCGATATCACTCTGAACAATACTGGCCAGCAATCGGTGAAGCTGTATCCATTCAACGCCGCCGATTTGAACACGCTGATGAGCGAAAAGGCTCCGGCGCCTAAGAGGAGGGCAGCGGCGAAGAAGCACTAAATCGCGCCGGACGCTAAGGACAACCCTGGGGCGTAGCACGCCTCAGGGTTGTTCGAAGGGCGATATCAGGTTGCTGGTTGCTGGTTACGGGTTACGGATGTGAGGAAGCAGCCGGCGCAAGGGCGGCCAATCTCCTGGTGCGGTTGTAACTTCCGTATGGCCGGCTAACCGCCATTTTGTGGAGAAAACTCCCCGTGTGCACGCTTAAGGAGTGCTCGATTTGTGATGATTTGAGTCCATGCGAGGGCGAAACAGAGCAAGACAAACGCGGCATCAAAGGGCGTGGTTCCTTTCCTGTCTGTCATGAGCCACCAACTGGGCCAGTGAGGGCGGGTGGCCAACATTTCCGTTTGGAGTACGACAAGTGCAATCAGGAATCCGAGGTGACGCCAGAGTAGTCGCGGAATTTGCGGCTCAACGGCGGGACAAGAAAACTTGAAAGGCGGCACATTTGGGCCTGATGGTCCACCCCCATGGTGCGCGAATGTAAAGAACACCTCGAAAAGTGTGTAAGTGATTATGGACGCCTCCTGCAGTCCAAAGGGTCTGTTTACCGACAGTAAGAAAAGAGGCACACTGCCGATGGTCATAGATAGAAAAATGATCGTTAGCAGGTAAGAGCGCGGGTACGAGATCGAAAAATCTCGGCACGGGCCACAGTATGGCCACTTGTCCATCAAATTCGGTTCAGGTTTGAATGAAACAATTCGATGAAGCGGAATGGCGAGGCGTTTCCGTCGACGGCCCCGAGGCGGGCTATCCGGAAAGATGACTTTGACGGAGAGCCGATCCCCAGTTTCGTTTAGCCCGAGAACCTCCGCGGTCATCCGTTCGCCACCCTCAAGCGGGAACACACCGACTGCGCCCAAATCAGCTTTATCAAGCCATTCTGGAGCGAAGCGTCGCTTTGCTTCGCCGGGAGTGAGCTTGCGCCGTGCGAGTTCGTTGTCGAGTACCTGCTCGGCTTCTGCTGTAAACCCGCCTTCCGCCCGAAGCTTCAAAAGCTCCTCGTCGGTGCGGGCCTTGTAGTGCTCGTCGAGCGCGTCTGCGTCAGGCATGAACCGACTCGAATTATAGATTCTGCTTCGCACGTGGGGTGGCTTTCGCGGTTCAGGGCGTGTAGCCGGCGATACGGAAGTCTCGTGGCGCTGGTTGCGGCCGATGCAACCAAACGGGAGGGGGGTTCCTCTTATGGGGCGCGCGGGGTTGTAGAGAGCGGGGGAAAGGGCGAGACTGAATAAAGGATGCGCGAGACCATCATGTCCATGGCGGAGCAGCGGGAGCCCTTTGGGGGGGCGATGACCGGATCGTTCCTGCTGCATATTGGGCTGGTGGGTGCGATGGCTCTGCTGGTCTTCGTGAACAACAAATTCCACGGCAACCAGTGGGGGACGAGCGGGACGGGGTCTATACAAGCGAACCTGGTGAACTCGGCGCCGTCGATTCCGTTGCCGCAGACCGCGCCGCCTACGCCGAATGTACTGGCCACGCAGCTGCCGAGCCCTGCACCGGCACCACCTTCGAAGCAGACGATTCCGATTACTCCGCCGGATGCGGTTCCGATCCCGGAGCGCCAGCCGAAGCTGCGGCCTGCTCCGAAGCCTCAACCGGCATCGCCGCCCCATGCTCAGCCGCTGAATCAACAGAACCGGGCCAACTACGGAGAGGCGGCGCCGACCCAGCTGGAACATGCGAACAACACGACTGCCCACAGCAGCAACAGTCCGGTGAGCGTTGCTGGGGGGGACTTCGCGTCGCGGTTTCCCTGGTATGTGGACAAGATCACGCGGCTGGTGAGCCAGAACTGGTACACGTACCAGATCGACCCCAGCACGCATTATGGCAGTCAGGTCTCGGTCACGTTCACCATCCAGCGCGACGGCAGTGTGATTTTCACCAGCATCAACCTTCCGCAGCCCAGCCCTTCTTACTCGCTGAACAAGACGGCAAAGGAAGCGGTGCAGCGTGTAGGAAGTTTCGGGCCATTACCTGATCAGTACACAGGAAGGAACGTTTCTGTGGAGTACACTTTTACCTACGATCAGCCGTCGCACTAGAGGATTGCGATCGTAATTTCGACGTGTGGAACCATCGATTTCCCATACCGGCAGCGCCATCCTTTGAGGGCGGCTGGACTTCCCACAGGACGAGCACACGAGGCCACAGGCCGGTGATTGGCTCGGACCCCAATCTTGATGGAAACGGATAAAGCATGATCGCGAGTTCCCCACGAATACCTGCTGTACTTCGGATTTTTGTTCTTCTCGGATCGGTAGCCATCATCGTCCCCGGACTGCAGGCGCAGGACTGGGTGCGCACCGGAACGAACCTCGGCGTATCGAAGATTCGCATAGCAGCGGCGGATTTCAAGGCGGGTTCGGCCGATCCGCTGACCGGGGGGCTGAAGTCGGCGTTTGATCAGACGCTGTACAACGATCTGCGCTATGCGGGCATCTTCGATGTGGTTTCGAAGAGCATGATCCCGAACGTGATGCCGGGTACACCGCAGGAGATCAATCTGCCGCAGTGGGCGGCGGAGCCTTCGAACGCGGCGATGGTGGCGTTTGGGACTCTGGGGGTGAGCGCGGGTCATCTTTCGGTGCAGGGATTTTTGTATGACACGCACAGCACGCAGAATCCACAGGTGCTGGGAAAGCAGTATGGGGGCGAGGCAACAGCGGATGCGTCGCGGCAGATCGCGCATCGTTTCGCGGATGAGATCATCGAACGGTTGGGCGGGGTTGCGGGCATAGCGGAGACAAAGATTTACTACGTTTCCAGCCGCGGTGGAAGCAAGGAAATCTGGGTGATGGATTACGACGGCATGAACGAGCGCCAGCTGACCCACCTGGGGACGATTTCGCTCTCGCCGCATGTTTCGCCGGATAATTCGCGTGTGGCCTTCAGCTCGCTGGGGAAGAACGGCTGGTCGATCCGGATGTTCTCTCTCGATCTGGGGAGGCTGTCGGCGTTTCCCGCGTGGGGAGGAACGACACTGTCGCCGGCGTGGTCGAGCGATGGCACGAAGCTGGCGTTTTCGTCCGACCGCAGCGGCGATCCTGAGATTTACGTCAGCGACGCGTCGGGTAGTGGTGCGCGGCGGCTGACGGCGTTTCGTGGGCCGGATGTTTCGCCGGTGTGGAATCCGAAGACGAATGCGCAGATCGCATGGGTGAGCGGGCGCACGCATTTGCCGCAGATTTACATCATGGATTCGGATGGCGCAAATATTTCGCGGATGACCGACGGTGGGTATGCGATTTCGCCCTCATGGTCGCCGAGCGGGCAGTTCCTGACATTTGCCTGGGACCGCAAGTACGGACCAGGAGCGCCGGGCGGCTATGACATTTACGTGATGGACATTGCCAGCAAACGCTGGACCCAGCTCACGCACGATTCCGGGGCCAACGATTTTCCGTCGTGGTCCCCGGACAGCCGGCACATTGTTTTTCAGCGTGAGCAAAATGGACATACGGAGATCTGGATGATGCTGGCCGACGGTACTGACCAGCAGCAACTGACCCACGGTGGCGGCAGCAACACGATGCCCAACTGGAGCTGGAAGTGACGAGTATGTAATTTGCAGGCGGAATATTCCGTTCTGCTTTGCTTTGGTAAAAACCCCGACAACGCTCCTTAAGGAGGAGAGAAAAGTGCAATATTCGAATCGTAAGTCCCTGATTGTGGCCGCAAGTCTCGCGGCTGTCCTTACCGTAGCGGGATGCCACAAGAAGAATCCAGCGCCCCCGCCGCCGCCCGCTCCGCCAGCAACGGCTCCAACACCGATGGCGACGATCACCGCCGAGCCGAGCACGATCGCTCCGGGCGGAAGCTCGGTGTTGACATGGAAGACCAGCGATGCGACGAATGTGTCGATCGTGGGATTAGGCCAGGTGGCATCATCGGGCACGCAGACGGTGCAGCCTTCGCAGACTACGAGCTATCACCTGATCGCGCAGGGCGACGGCGGCAGCGCGGACGCGACGGCGACGGTGACAGTGACATCGGCACCTCCTCCTCCGGCGCCGATAACGGAGACAGGCATCGACGAGAACGCGTTTGAGGCTGCGGTGAAGCCTGTGTTCTTCGACTACGACAGCTACGACGTTCGGCCTGACGCGCAGACGACGATCCAGGCGGATGCGAATTTCCTGAATCAGCATCCGGAGCTGAAGGTAGTGATCGGCGGATACTGCGACGAGCGCGGCTCGACGGAGTACAACCTGGCGCTGGGCGAGAACCGTGCTAACGCCGCCAAGCAGGCGCTGGTTACGGCGGGTGTGAGCCCTGACCGGCTGCGGACGGTGAGCTATGGCAAGGAGAAGCAGTTCTGCAGCGACCACACGGAAGCATGCTGGCAGCAGAACCGGCGGTCGCAGTTCACGCTGGACCAGTAAGGGCAGGCAATAGGGAATAACCAATAGCCAGTAGCCAGTAGCCCGTAGCCAGTAGCCAGTAGGGTGTAGCCAGTAGCCAGGAGGATGCAGGTCTCGGATTGCGGGAGTTCTGCCGCGATCTGAGACCTGCCCGGAAACAGGCGAAAACCGGGCGCGCCCTCCAGCAGCCGAGTGCCGAGCAGATGGGATCGTTGTACGCCCGGCATTCGCGCCTTCCGCGTCCTGTAATTAATAATGAAGAGAGCGCTGCCTGCGCTCCATCGGGGTTTTTTATGCGAAAGATTGTGGCTTCGCTCTCGACCGTTCTTGTGCTGGGTCTTCTCTGGCTGGCGCCTCCGGCCCACGCGGTCAATAAGGAAATGGTGCAACTGCAGACGCAGGTGCAGCAGCTGCAAGATGCACTGCAGCATCTGCAGGAGACCCAGGACCAACAGCTGAGCGTGCTGCAGCACGTGGTTCAGCAGATGTCGGACAGCGTCTCTCACATCAGCTCGACGTTGACCACGCTGCAGCAGCAGGTACAGGCGCAGAATGAAGCGGGTGGCGGGAAGATCGATCAGGTCTCGACGCAGATGCAGGGGATTAACGATTCGATGGACGCGCTGCGGACGCGAATCGACAAGCTCAGCGCACAGGTACAGGCGATGCAGTCGCAGCTGCAGAACATCAACACGCAGCCTTCGGCGCAGCAGACGAGCCCGACCGCTCAGCCGGGACAGACGGGCAGCGATCCGAATCCGCCGCAACAGCAGGCGCCGGCGCAGCCCCAGGCGCCGCCGATGAACGATCTTTACCAGGGTGGACTGCGCGACTACAACTCCGCGCGCTACGATCTTGCGTCGGGCGAGTTCAGCGATGTGCTGAAGTACTATCCCAACGACGATCTGGCGGGGAATGCGCAGTTTTACCTTGGGGAAATTCTGTACCGGCAGGGAAAGTATACGGACGCGATCAAGGCGTATGGGGTTGTGCTGGCGCAGTTCCCCGGCAACCCTAAGGCTCCTGCTGCGCAGTTGCGGAAGGGTGAATGCGAGTTGTCGCTCGATGAGCGGGACGCGGGGGTTCGCGATCTGCGGGCGTTGATTGGGCGTTATCCGGAGACGCCGGAGGCTGCGCAGGCGCGCAGCCGGCTGAACGGCATGGGCGTCCGCGTGGCTGCGAAGCCTACGGCGTACCGGCAGTAGGAGAGCTGGCAACCGGTAGCGAGTGGCCAGAAACGGCCGTTATGTTCCACTGGATGGACCGCCTGCATCTCGCAGATGAACCACCTTGAACTTCCGGTACGCCAGCACTCCCAGCACTACAAAAACCACCAGCGCCAACAATTGCGCGACTTTGAACGGCATCTCTTTCCCCGTCGGAGCCAGGGAGTGCAACGCCGGCACCTTCTCAAACGACTGCACGATCAGAACAAAAAAGTTCAGATAAAGTGCCAGAATCGCTGTCACCACATAGGTCCCTCGCCAGCCTCCGGCAAGATGTCCGCCGTAGAGGGCAATCGTCGCAAGGAGCAGGACAATCATCGACAAGATGCCGACCACAATCCCCGGCGTCACGCCGTGGTAGGGAAACATAAATCCTGTAATACTCGTCGCCGCTGTCGTGATCAGGAAAAGCGCGGTCAGCAGCGGCCATCGCTTCCCTGCCAACATTCCAAAAACCACCAGAAATCCGGCGACTATAGCAAAAATGCTGATCGCCACGTGGAGCTGCGTGAATCCGGCCAGACTCATTCCGAGAATCATTGAGGTAAGCATGTTGTGCCTTTTCCGGGGGAGTGGTTGGACGGTTGAACTCCGCGCATCGCGCAGGTGAGCCCGCAGGAAGCCATGAGAGTACCACGTTATGCCCGCCCGATTGACAACCCACCCCGCAGCGCATAACTTCGGCTCTTGCGATCAACACTACCCGCATGAAGGAGACTCCCACCATGCGCCGTTCCGTTCTCCTGCCCCTGGCTTTGTTCTCGGCCTGCGTTCCCGCTTTAGTGCAGGCCCAGCCCGCACCCGCAATCCCTCCGCCGGGCCAGCTCGACCCCACCCGCTCCGTTCAGAATCCCGTCCTCTTCTCCTCCTTCCACCAGCCGCTGGCCGAGCAGTACATCTGGACAAAGGGAGACTCCTTTACCAGCCAGACCAGCACCGTCCAGTACACCTTCCCGCACGACAATCAAAAGGTTGATCCGCACTATTTCCGCGCCCACATACGCGTTGACGCCTCACTGCCCCATGCCACCCTCTACATCGCCGGTCCGCGCTCGGCTGACGTCTACGTCAACGGATCGCCGGCCGCTCATTTCCTCGCCGATCCCGGCTCGCGCCTCAACCTCCACGTCTTCTCCATTGACATCGCCCGCTTCCTGCGTCCCGGCGACAACATCCTGGCCCTCTCCGTCGTTCGCGGTCATCGCGCCAACGGCTTCTCCAACAACGCGCTCAGCATGCAGCAGATTCTCGGCAACGTTCTTGTCGCCAAATTGATCCCGGCCGCGCCCGGAGCCCTCGCGCCGCCCATCCTCATCAGCGATGCTTCCTGGAAGGGATCTCTCCGCGCCTCGGACGGCTGGCAGAATGCGAGCTTCGACGACAATGCCTGGCCTGCCGTCGCCACGCTCAGCTCCGTCGAAGGCTCTATCGAATTCCTCCAGTGGAACGGCGACGCCGGTCTCTATAACTGGCCCGGCTACGAGGGCGAATCCCCCTTCCTCGCCCACACGTACCTGCCTGCCACTGAAGTCCGAGACATCTACGCCGGCCAGGGCTCCTTCGACTGCGCGAGCGCCTTGACCTGGTCCGGCGATCCTGTCTCACCCTGCGAGTTCACCGTTCACCTCGCCTCCAGCCCGTCGCCCGACGAGTACGTTCCCTCCATCACTCTCGACTTCGGCCGCGAAGTTACTGGCCGCGTCCAGCTCGTCTCCGATGCCGATGCCCCCGCCACCGTCTCCATCGCCTATGGCGAATCGCTGGGTGAAGCCCACGACGAGCCCTACCTCGGCATCGACATCCTCCACCTCGCGCCCCACGGATCAGGCGTCGGCCCCAAGTCAGCCTTCCGGTACGTGCAGATTCGCTTCCTCGCCGGGCCGCCCGAGCTGCGCTTCAAAGCCATCCATCTTGAAGACGTCTATTACCCGGTCCGCTACCAGGGCTCCTTTGAATCCTCTGACCCGCTCCTCAATCGCATCTGGGAGACCGGCGCCTACACCAGCCATCTCTGCATGCAGGACGACATCTGGGACGCCCCCAAGCGCGATCGCGGCCGCTGGATGGGCGACACCGACGTCAGCGGACGCATCATCGACGACATCTTCGCCGACCATTTCCTGATCGAAGACACGCTCAGCCGCCTCATCGGCCCGCTGCCCATCGAGCAGCACGTCAACGGCATCCCCGGCTACTCCTCCTACTGGTTCACTGAACTCGAGCACTACTACCTGCACACCGGCCGCAAAGAATACCTCGCCTCGATGCACGACCAGATCGTCCAGCTGCTCCAGTTCATGGACAAGGATTTCGACCACGAGAACCACTTCATCAACCACACTAAAGAGTGGCTCTACGTCGATTGGGCCCTTGACCTGAACGGCGCAACTGCCGAAACCCAGGCCGCCACGACTCTTGAATATGTGCGCGCTTACCGCTCCGGAGTGCGTCTTCTCCAGGAACTCGGCGACGAGGGGAATGCTGCCCACTTCGGCCAGCGCGCCGACGAGATCGCCAAGAGCAGCCAAGCCGCGCAATTCGCCAACGGGTCCTTTGGCCCGCGCTGGCAGACCAACGCCATGGCGATCATCTCCGGCGTCGCGACCACCGACCAGTACTCATCGATCTGGCAGAACGTGCTCTCGAACGTCGGCAAGCCCACCTGGCGACCCGACGTCATCACGCCCTACTACGGCTCGTACGTCCTCGACGCCATGGCCCGCACCGGCCATCGCGAGGCGGCCCTGGCCTGGATTCGCGAATACTGGGGCGGCATGATCAACGAGGGCGCAACCAGCTTCTGGGAGGCGTACGACCCAGCCTGGCCGAAGGACAATCCCCACGTCGACCTCCAGGCCGACGACACCGCCGGCTATCGCATCTCGCTGGCGCACGGCTGGTCGAGCGCGCCCGCCTGGTGGCTCATGGAGCAGGTGCTCGGCATCGTCCCCACCGCAGCGGGCTTCAAGGAAACCACCATCCGCCCCGACCTCGCCGACCTCGAATGGGCCCGCGGGGCCGAACCCACGCCCCAAGGCCCGATCAAGGTTGATCTCCACAAAGAGGGAAAGGGTAAAGAAAGCCAGGGCCTCCGCGCCCTCATCGACATCCCCGAAGGAGTCGAAGCCACAGTGCTGTTCCCAGTCGCTCCGGGAACAACCCACGTCCGTGTGAACGGAGAATCCGTCGAAGGCACCGCCGCAGAAAATGGCACCCGCCTCGTGGTCCACCTCACCAAGCCGGGTCACCACGAACTGCATGGCGAATGACAGCTAGCCCTCATGTAAAATTATTAACAGCGCGTCCCGGTGTTCCTTCCGACTCTTCCCTGCCAAATCAGGTGAATTCCCGCGAAGAACCAGGACGCTGCGCGCCTCCAGAATCGGGCGCAAACCGACATCAGGAGCACCACCATGGCCAAGATTGCCAAAACCGGCGACCGCAAAAAAGTGATGGACACCACAAAGAGCACCGACTGCCCGAAATGCGCCAAGCCCACACGCATCGTCAAGCGCGTGAAGGATCGCGAACGAGGGATCCCCGGCGGCGTCTACATCTCCTGCTCGGCCTGTGAATTCTACGAGAAGCTATAAAGCCGATTGGCTTTGCTCTCGTGCAGAATCTCCAGTTCCTTCTCGGCCTCTCCCCGATCTGGCTCGGGTACTCAATCTCCTCGAGGTGATTCGACGATGCCTGACCAATCAGCGGCCATCTTCCTGTTCTTCCGTGAAGGTACAGGACCGATCGGCCCGGCTGGCCACGCTCCTCCGTCATTACTTACCGCTTTGTAATCCAATGACACAGAAGTTCTTCGTCGCTTACGAGTACTCGCGAGTCTCCTGCATCCGCCAGTTCCCTGCCCCATATACCGGCTGCCCGCTAAAATAGAACTTCATGGTCACCAGCCCCGATCTGGTCCAGATCGACCTCGCGCCGCGCCGCCCCCTCCCCAAACCCGAGTGGCTCCGCGCCCGCGCGCCTATGGGCGACAACTATCACGACCTCAAAAAGCTGGCCCGCTCCCTCAACCTCCACACGGTCTGCGAGTCCGCGCAGTGCCCCAACATCGGCGAGTGCTGGCACCATCGCACGGCTACCTTCATGATGCTAGGCAACCTCTGCACGCGCCGCTGCGGATTCTGCGCCGTTCCCAAAGGCCGCCCCGAGCCGATTGATTTTGATGAACCCCGCCGCGTTGCCGAAGCGGTTGCCGCCCTTGGACTCAAGTTCGCTGTTATCACCAGCGTCAATCGCGACGACGACGTCATCGGAGGAGCACGCGCGTTCGTCATGGTGATCGACGAAATCCGCCGCCAGGCTCCCGGCTGCCAGGTCGAAGTCCTCATCCCCGACTTTCAGGGCAACGAAGAAGCCATCCGCCTCGTCGTCGAAGCGCGCCCGGAGATTCTCGACCACAATACTGAATCCGTTCCGCGCCTCTACCGCGCGGTGCGCTCCGGAGCCCGCTACGAGCGCACTCTCCGCCTCCTCCAGCTGGCGAAGGAAATTGATCCAAAGACTGTTACAAAATCGGGAGTCATGGTCGGCCTCGGCGAAGAAATGGACGAACTTCTCGCCGTCTATCGCGATTTGGCCAGCGTCGGCGTTAACGTCCTCACCATCGGCCAGTACCTCCGTCCGTCGAAGGATCATCTCCCCATCGCCCGCTACTACACCCCCGACGAGTTCGCTTTCATGAAGCGGGAAGCGCTCGCCATGGGCTTTCGACACGTCGAATCCGGGCCGCTGGTGCGATCGAGCTACCATGCGCACGAGCAAGCCGACTCTCAGGCCACCACCGCTCCTTTGGATCGGGGGGATCAGGTCTGGCCGGCTCTCGCATACGAGTAGGTGCCGCACACTCTCGTTGAGTTTTCCAGCACCGCTGCGTTCAGCGCCGGCTGGAGATCGCCTGACAGGAACATCAAGTTGAGTTCGGACTGCGAGCCCGATGAGATCCTGAGAGCAGCGATCCAGCGCGCTGGCTCTGAGCCACAGATCGTGTTGTCGTTGAGCAAAACAGCAGTGGCAGGACGCTGGTCTGGTAGAGACGAGCATCGACGCCTTGATATCCAGACGACAGCGAGAACGCCTGCGCCAGACTCTGAACCTCGACAGGGCCCAGCGAACGTTCCATCTTGAGTGAGTAGGTTGTTCCTGCGATGGTGATGCCGGCGCTCGAAAGAATCACCTGCCCCGTGATCGACTCCGCAGTGTGGCTGAGCGGTAACCACACGCCGGTTGGCTCCTCACTCTGAGAAGCGGCAGGCTGCTGCTGCGAAGCCTGCTGGGATGGCATATTGCTCGTGTTCTGTGGCTCGCTGTCGAGGAGACCGTTGGCCTCTTCATTCTCTTTCAGGATGCAGTTGTCGAGTTGAATCGAGTAGTCTAACTCACTATTGTGTACTAATTGTGAGGTCAGATACGCGAAGCGCATCCTTAAATGTGCAGTTCAAGGTGACAGTCCCACCCACCCGCAGTTGATCGGTCACGGAATTCATCGCGCGTTGGCCAAAGAGCGAAGACTCTTCCGAATAAGCCGCGATTCCTGGCAGTAACAAGGTCTCTTCGACCGAGGCAGGAGTTGGCCCTCCCATCGTGACAAAGGCATCGGCTGACCCTCCGCGTTCAGCCACCCTCAGGGAAATGTCCGCTGATGGTATGAAAACGCCGGTGAGCGTTCCAGTTACTGCTATCTTCCGGCCTTGATATCGCGCCGAGGCGGTTTTCTCATCTGCCTGAACCGCGGCCAGCAGGTCTGCGGCTCTGATAATGACCGGTTTCTCTTGATCAACGGGCAGGGCGTTCGACTGTTCCACGCCGTCCGCAGAGGCGGGCGGCGCTGAAGCAGTACTAGGTTGCCGAGCGTGTCGAAAGAAGTTTGAGATTGCCAAGATAGCAATAAAAACAACCGAGATCAGAAGCGCAAAGGCTTTTACCTCGGGGCTCAGATCGCCATACCATTCGGAAAAACTCGCCGTGACGGCGGTTCCGCGTCTCAATCCGCAGTTGATACAACGCGCCGGGTAAAAAGGAATAAGTAAGAGCCAGAATCCACAGGTAAGAATCACCATGAACAGAGTGCCGAAACCAAGAGCCCTCTTGAATCCCGCCAGCTTTCCGCAGTTGGGGCATCGCAGCATCTGCACGGTAGACCTCCCCGCGGTTACGATTCTGAGTGGTGGGAAAATGCTATCACTCCTCGCCGCCTTCGAGGGGTTGCGAGGAAGTCGCGCTCGTGGCGAGCATTCGCTGCGCCAAACGCAGTAGAATACGTCTTTTGATCAGCAATACCGAAGGACCACCACCATGGCGCCATCCGTAATGGCGGGCATTCCCGCCCTCAAATCCGATTACACGCAACTCCGCACGCGCATGGACAAAGCCGTCGCCGATTTCCAGACCAACCTCGGCTCCATCCGCACCGGCCGCGCTTCTGTCCACATGCTCGACCAGGTCAGGGTCGATTACTACGGCACTCCCACCCCCCTAAGCCAGGTTGGCCAGATCACTACGCCCGACGCCAACCTCATCGTTGTCCAGCCCTGGGACGTGAGCCTCATTGTCGAAATCGAAAAATCACTCCGCACCTCCGACCTTGGCTTCAATCCCAACAACGACGGCAAAGTCGTCCGCATCCCCGTGCCGCCTATGACCGAAGAGCGGCGCCGAGAAGTCGTCAAGCACCTGCACCGTGTTCTCGAAGATCACCGGACCGCTGTCCGCAACATCCGCCGCGATGGCAACGACCTGATCAAAAAGGCCGCGAAGGATAAGAAGATCTCCGAAGATGAGGAGAAGCGCTCCCTCGACGAGATTCAGAAGCTCACCGACGAAGAAATCAAAAAGATGGAAGAGATGGCAAAGAAGAAAGAAGTGGAAGTCATGCAGGTGTGAACCAGCCCGCCCGCTCCGATCGAGCCTGAGGCAAAACAGAAAGGCCGCCCCCTCGGGACGGCCTTCAATTCTTCAGAGGACGGCAGCGTGATCCCTGCTTACTCCGCCGCGGTGGTTCCGCTCACGGCAACGGTCGGGGCGACCCCCACCTGCAGGTACGTGCCCGCCTCCAGCTTGAAGTTTCCATCGGTGCTCGAGAATGTTCCCGATGCACTGTTTCTCACCGCGCTGGAGAGCGAAATGTTCCTGAGGGCTCCCGCTTGCTGGAAGGTCCCGTCGGCCTCTACCTGCGCCGGCGCCGGCCCCATGGTCTGGGTGCCATAACCAACCCCGTCTCCCGCACTCTCTGGATAAGCCGCCAGCACCGTAGCCTTCACGGGAATTTCTTTCCCGTCTTTCAGCTTCGCCGACGTGAATACCAGGCTTAAGCTCGACGCACTGCCATTCTGCGCTGCCTTTACCTCAGCCACTTTACCGATCAGCTCCGTTCCCCTCGGCAATTTCACTCCATCGGTGGTCACCGTTCCGTCCAGCTTTGCTGTGATCACCTGCCCCGCCGCCGCGCTTGTTGAATTGAGCGTTTTATCCAGCCTGGCATTCACACCCACCAGAGTCTGCGCCGACGCAGACCCCACCGCAACTGCCGACACAAGTGCCATTCCGAATGAGAGATTCTTAAAAGATAGAAAGCGCATGAAACATACTCCTCTGCAGAAAATTCTGCCGTTACGTTGCGCTGCTTCCTCAAACTCCCATCTTCAAAAGGCGACACCACGAGCGTGCCAATCCGAAGATCCGCTGTTCCTGCGATCAGGATGTCTGTGAAAAAGCGCAAGCGCGCCAGCGGAATACCACATGGTTCCGCCCCATGGATCGCGAAAGCTCAGCGCCATCAAAAAAGAAGCGGTGAACTACACGACCCCCAACCGCATCAGCAAACCACGCACCCTGAAGATCGACAATCGCGGCGCCACTTCCGACAGGGATTCGTGGAAGGCCGCAACTGCTCAGAGAACACGATTCGAGGACACGGATAAAACCATCCTCTGCGCATATAGACGCGCAAGGGTCTGTTGGGATTCAGGATTCTTCCGGGAAAACGGCCGATAAAACGATTTTTTACGGCCAATTCACATTACGTACGCGACCTGCTCCAGCTCTTTCTGCATGGATTCGAAGGTGCACGCCGTCGCTTCGAGGCGCACCACTGCCTCGCGAACCATCGCCTGATCCGCTCCATAGCCGCGGCCTGTGAGGAACATCGTCACCAATTCCGCCGCTTGCCAGGAATCCATGCCCGACTGCAGAAGCTCCGTCCGCAGACCCGCGAGCTCGCCTACCGGAAACTTTTCGATCCTGCTGTTGCTCGCCATGGTCTTCTCCTCACTCGGTCGACGTTCCTGCTTCCGTGGAGCGCCGTACAACCCTATCGGCACTTCTGCTCCGTTTAGACACCCCTTCGGGGAATTTGTGTTGCTAAAAGTCGCCGTCAAACCGCGCCCGTTCGGAGTCACTCTGCACCTTTCACCTCATCAATGCAACTACGGTAACCATCACTCGTACACTAATCTCGATGACCGATCCCACAAAAGATCGCCACTCCCAGGCAACCCGTCCCGAGCACCCCGGACCCTCATGGGGCCTCATGCTCGCCCTCATCTTCCTCGCCATGCTCATTGCCATCGGCTTTGCCTGGATCTTCATCCATCCCTTACTTCACCGGCATTAGAAGCCGCTCTACAATCACATCGGAACTTTCTCGCACTCTCTTCCCTGCGTGTACGGATCGGAGACGTATGTTGCGTGTGGGCCTCACTGGCAGCCTCGGCAGCGGTAAAACCACTGTCGCCGCCATCTTCCGCGAGCACGGCTTCCACATCCTCGAAGCAGACGCCATCGCACGCGCAATGATGCAGCCGGGGCACGAAGTCTTTCGCCGGATCGCAGAAGCCTTCGGTCCCACCGTCGTCCGCCCCGACGGCTTGCTCGACCGCGCTCGCCTGGCAACCCTGGCTTTTTCTGAAGGCCGCCTCAACGACCTCAACCGGATCGTGCACCCGCCCGTGATCGCCGAACAAGAACGCCTCGCGAACGAAATCTTCGCGCGCGATCCAGACGCCGTGGTGGTCGTCGAATCCGCGCTTATCTTCGAAGCTGAAGCCTGGGGCACCGTTCCCAACTCCACCCCAACGAGCAGAAGCGGCTCGCCGGGGACCCCGACAAGCTGGCGTCAGCGCTTCGATCGCGTCGTCCTCGTCGTCGCTCCGGAGGAGCTTGAAATTCAGCGCTTCCTCGCTCGGGTTCTCCCCGCAAATGCAACTTCTGAAGAGCGCGCCGCTGCCGAACGCGACGCTCGCTCCCGGCTCGCCGCTCAACTGCCCGACTCAGCTAAAATTCCGGAGGGCGACTATGTCATCGACAACTCCGGATCTCTGGAGGCCACCCGCGCCCAGGCTGAACGCATCGTCGCGGAACTTAAGGCGTTTTGCGGGCGTCCGAGCCCGCAGCCGAAATCCTGAGGAGCGCAACGCGAAAGATCTCCATGGGAGCCGCGGAACTCCGCGCTGCCGCCAGTGTTTGAGTCGATAGGCAGCAACGCAGTCACAAATCTCTGCCGATACAATAAGGAAGGACTGATTTGCGCCTTCATCTGCGCACCGGCTCCAGTTCACGTCGATCCGCTGCGCCTTTTCCGGTCCCGACAAGAAACCAAGCAACCATTATGACCTTTCGCAGACTTCTTCTCGTGCTTATCCTCGTTGGAGGATTCTGGTACCTCACCACCCACTCCGGCTTCCACAATTCCGCCGCCCCCGAGGGCAAAGGCTCGCCGCTTAACCTCACTGAGGCTCACGCCGCCCCCGAGTTCACCTCCACGGAGTTGAACAACATCTCCGTCTACAAACGCGCCGTTCCCTCAGTCGTCAACATCACCGCAGGAACCATAGCCCTCGATTTCTTCTACGGTTACGTCCCCCAGACCGATCAGGGTTCCGGCTTCATCCTCGACAAACAGGGCCACATCCTCACCAACTACCATGTCGTCGCCAACGCGCGTAACGTCGAGGTTCAGACCCACGACAAGCACCGCTACACGGCGCAGATCATCGGCAAAGATCGCCTCCACGACCTTGCACTTCTTCAGATCAACGCTCCTAACCTTGTCCCCGCGGTCCTTGCCTCTTCGCGCGATCTTCAGGTGGGCCAGCAGGTCTACGCCATCGGCAATCCCTTCGGCCTCTCCGGCACCATGACCGTGGGCATCATCAGCGCTATCCGTTCGGTGAAAGGCGCCGAAGGCGGCGCGCCCATCGAGAACGCCATTCAGACCGATGCGGCCATCAACCCCGGCAACTCCGGAGGTCCCCTCCTCAACTCGCAGGGCGAAGTGATCGGCATCAATTCCATGATTGCCCAAAACGGCGCCGAGCAGAATGCAGGCATCGGTTTCGCCATCCCCATCGACACTGCTAAAGCGGTCCTCAACGACATTCAGAAATACGGCCACTCGCGTCGTCCTTCGCTCGGCATCCGCACGCTGCCCATCGGACCCGACCTCGCCGAGCAGATGGGACTCCCCGCGCAGTATGGCGTTCTTATCGAAAGCACCATCCCGGGCGGAGCAGCCGAACGCGCCGGACTCCACGGCGGCAATCAGGTGGCTTATCTCGGCAATCAGCAGATCTCCATCGGTGGCGATCTCATCATCGGCATCGACAACCAGGAGATCACCAGTTCCCAGGACATCTCCGAGATCATGAACGAGCACCAGCCCGGCGACACCGTCACCGTCACCTTTTTCCGCGGCCGCCGCCGGATGACAGCCCGCGTCACCCTCGGCGAAGCCCACGACCAAACCGCGTAACGACTGTCACCCTGAGGAGCGGAGAGACAAAGGACCTCGCGTTTCTTTTCGCTTCCCCGACCTCCAGATACGGAGACCGCACCATGACCCACTGGACCGCCGCTCAAATCCCCCCGCAAATTGGCAAACTCGCTTACATCACCGGCGCCAACAGCGGCATCGGCTTCCACACGGCTCTCGAACTCGCCCGCGCCGGCGCCGCCGTCATCCTCGCTTGCCGCGATCAGGGCAAAGCCGAAGCCGCCCGCCAGCGCATCCTCGCGGAAATTCCAACGGCGAAGCTCGAAATTGCCATCCTCGATCTCGCCAGCCTTGCCTCCGTGCGGACAGCCGCGCAGGCGTTCCTCTCGACCAACCGGCAACTCGACCTCCTCATCAACAACGCAGGCATCATGGCCATCCCCCAGCGCCGCCTCACGCCTGACGGGTTCGAGCTTCAACTCGGCACCAACCACTTCGGCCACTTCGCGCTCACCGGTCTCCTGCTCCCCGCGCTCCTCAAGTCTTCAACCACCGCACCCGCACGCATCATCTCCGTCAGCTCCATCGCCCATCGCGGCGCTACGATGGACTTCGACAACCTCAACTGGGAGCGCGACTACAAACCGTGGCCCGCCTATCGCCGCACCAAGCTTGCGAATCTTCTCTTCGGATTTGAACTCGAGCGCCGTTTGGAACACGCTCATGCCTCCGCCGTCAGCATCGTCGTTCACCCCGGCGTCTCGAAGACCAATCTGTTTGCCGCCGGACCCGGCCAGGGAAGAGGGATGGCGGCGAAATTCGGTCCACTCCTCGTCGGGCTTTTCGCGCAGTCGGACGCCCAGGGCGCACTCCCCACCCTTTACGCCGCGACGTCTCCCGATATTCACGGTGGCCGCTTCTACGGTCCGCACGGCTTCAGGGAAATGCGCGGCTATCCGGTCGAAGTCCGCGCCGAACCCCAGGCCTACGACGAAGTCATGGCTGCTCGCCTCTGGGAAGTCTCCGAACAGCTGACTGGCGTGCGCTACTCGCTTCCCGCGTCCTGAGGAACCTTGGTATCGGCGCATTTTTTGAACGCCGATCGCTCGCGCCAAACTACTGCCTACTGCATGTTTCAGCGCAGTCTTCCCCGCACCTCGGGCCGGACCAGATACAAAAAGAAAACCAGGTTCAGGGCCACCATCACCAACTCCGCGACCTGGTGCAACTTCACCACAACCCACATGCCGTAGAGCGCAGACAAGAACACCGCGGCCAGCGTCAGCGCCCAACCCCATCGCCGCATGCTCAGCAATCCCTGCCCCGCGGCCGCAAAAGCCGCGCACAAAATCACCACCGCCAGCGGCAGCTTGTGGGTCGTCACGCCCACGAGGCCAATCAGGCACAGCACAAACATCCACACCGCAATCGCCGCCATCCCAGGCAAGAGCCGCCTCGCGCCTGTCTGCGCAACCGGCCCATTCTCATCCGTCATAGTGTGTGTAAGTAGGCCAGCAGATCCTGGAGCTGCTGGTCGTTCAGGTCGTTCCCGTAACCCGGCATCATATTTCGACCGCGCAGAATCACCGGGGTCACACGCTCATCGTTCGCCGGGGTCCCGCTCGGCAGATACTTCTTCCGGTACATCCCGAACAAGCTCGGCCCGTGCAGATCGCCCGTCTGGTTCGCGTAGTGACAACGAGCGCAGTACTGCTGATACACCATGCGCCCCTGTGCCTCCTGCGCCGTTAACTCGCTCACCGGCTTGGAGGGCGCGAGCGAAGGCCCACAGCCCGCAACGAATGCGAACGCCAGTACTGCGCCTGAAACCAACCACCGATTCGACTCTTTCCGCATCGCCCTCTAACTCTAATCGACAAACCCTAAACTCTAATCCCCAAAACTCTAAACTCTCGCGGGCAGCTACTTGCCGGCAGCTAATTGCTGGCAGCAATAGCCTCCACGATCCGATCCACCGCCGCCCGCGCCGCGTCCCCCGCCGGTTGCCGATTGTTGCAAAGCACCGAAAACGCCAGCATTCTCCCGCTCGCGGTTGTCACATACCCGCTCAGCGCATTCACCTCCGACAGGGTTCCCGTCTTCGCAAACACTTTGCCCTTCAGCTCGCCCGTAAACCTCCCCGCCAGCGATCCATCCAGGCCCCCAATGGGTAACGATGACCGGTACAATTCGCCCCAGGGCTGCCGTGCCGCATACGCCAGCAAAGTCGTCGCCGCCCGCGGCGTAATCAGATCCGAAGGCGACAACCCCGACCCGTCATAAAACAAGAAATCTCCCGGATCGATCACCGCATTCACCAGGAACTGCCGCACCACCCGCGCCCCCTGCGCAATCGATCCATCCTCGCCCTCCAGCCGTCCCAGCAAACGCTGCAACAGCTCCGCATGCAGATTCTGGCTCACCTTGTTCGTCACCGTCACATCTTCGGCCAGCGTCGGCGACACATGCGTTGCCAGCACCTTCAAATCCGTTACCGGCGGCTCGATGGTGCTCATATCCAGTGGCCGCAGCACTACCGCCTGATTCACCTCCGCGCGATAATCCTCCGTATCCACCGGCAGCCGATGCCACGCCTTCGCGGTTCCCGTGATGGTCACGCCTCGCGCCAAAAGCATCTGCCGGAGCGCCGTCGCTGCAAACTCCGCCGGATCCTCGACCGCAAGCGCCTCATGCATCCCGTTCGCGCTCACCGCTCCGTACAGCCGAATCGCTAAACTCCCCGGCACGCGATCAATCCCCGCATGTGCCGACACCCCCGACCCAGCCACGGTCAGCGAGTTCTCCAGCTTGTAGTACGGCACATCAGGATTCCACGCCACTACCGTCGGCGTCGTGCCCTGCGCCGCATCGCCTTCACTGCCGGCCGTCGGAGCAGCGTTGGCAGCCTGCACAGGCCCCGGCGTCACATTCAGATACACAACGTTGTCATTCACCGTCAGCGCCGAAACCGGCGCGCCATAATCCCACTGCAAATCGTCCCAGGCCCAGCTGCCACCGTAGCGCTCCCACACAAACCACGAATCGTCGCCGATCACATCGCCAGCAATCGTCTTCACACCGCTCGCGACAATCTGGTCCGCCATGTTTTCGAGCGCCTGCAGCGGCGGATTCGGCCGGTCCGTCTTCCCAGCCCACGGATACGCACGACCCGACATCGTCGGATCGCCCGCGCCCAGCAGCCGCACGTCGCCGGTCAGCGTACCATTCGCGTCGATCGTCCCCGACGTCACCGCCGTCGTCGTCCATGTAACATTCGGCGGGAGCAGCGCCAATGCCGCGGCTGTTGTGAACAGCTTCGCGTTCGAAGCAGGCTCGAAAAACTGCCCGTCGTTCAGCGCGTACACCGGCTTGCCATCGAGCGACGCCACCGAAATGCCCCAGTGCGCGCGAGCCACCGCCGGATCGGACAGAATTTGCCTGATCTGCACATCGAGGGGCACAGCTTTATGAACAGGCTTCGCCGCCTTATGCTTCGCAGCCGCGCCGGCTGGTACGGTCAGAAGCAGTAGCGCGACCGCACACACCCAGCTGAATCTCGCCGACCGTTCCATCACCGACCGTCTCGTCCCTGGCCGCTTCATCTCTAAACTCTAAACTCTAATGCCTTAACTCTGCCTCAACCGCTGTACGCTTCTCGATATGGCCTTCACCCACCGGCCCCGCTTCCTATGGCAGCTGCGCACCCGCTCTCTCGAACTCGGCGAACGAACGCTCATCATGGGTATCCTTAATGTGACGCCCGACTCCTTCTCCGATGGCGGCGTGTTTCTCGACACCAATTCGGCCGTCGAACACGCGCTGGCGATGCTCGACCAGGGGGCCGATCTCATCGACATTGGCGGAGAATCCACCCGCCCCGGCTCTTCACCTTTGACAACTCAGCAGGAACAGGACCGCATCTTCCCCGTCATCGAAGCCCTGCTGCATCGACGCCCCGAATCTGTGCTCTCGATTGATACATATAAAGCCGAGACCGCCCGCGCCGCCATCGCCGCCGGAGCCGAAATCGTCAACGACGTCTCCGGCTTCGAATGGGATCCTGAGATGCCCCGCGCCTGCGCCGATCTCCGTTGCGGCGTCATCCTCATGCACACCCGCGGACGCCCCGGTGAATGGCGCACCCAGCCGCCTCTCGCTCAGAACGAGGTTGTGCCGCTGGTAAAGGGAGGCCTCGCGCACTCTTTGGAACTTGCCCTCAGCGCTGGCATTGATCGCGGCCGCATCGTTCTCGACCCCGGCTACGGATTCGGCAAGGCCTTCGATAACAACTATCCGATCCTTGCCCGTCAGGACGAGCTGCTCGCCCTTGGCCGACCTATCCTCGCAGGCGTCTCGCGCAAGTCTTTCCTTGGCAGAACCCTAGCCGAATCCCTCAAGCCGTCCGGCTCCGCCGACGTCCCGCCGCAAGCCCGCGCGAACGCTATCCTCACCGCCACCCTCGCTGCCACGACAGCCGCAATCCTGGCCGGAGCCAGCGTCGTGCGCGTCCACGACGTGCGCCCCGCCTTCGAAGCCGCACGCATCGCCGACGCGATCCTGAGCGCGCATCAGGCAGTTAAACAGTAAAGCGGCTGAGTGGCTACGGGCCTCAGGCTACAGGCTCTCTCTATGCCATCAGATCCAGCGCCCCATCGTGACCGTCATCCAGTTCCACCTGATCCACGATTTCTTCCTGCTCGTCTTCTGCCGGCTCCACTTCCTCAACGAACTTCCGCCTGTGCATCTTGTCGCGGGTCCACGATGGAGCCCCATCGTTCCCCACTCCGCCCATCCGCGAAATCCGATCGATTTCCATGGCCCCAGCGCTTCCTGCAAATCCGCACACTCTTTTATCGGCGTTCCCCAGCCCAAAGTTCAGAGCAACCCGCGCAATCAGTCTGCCATTCCCTTGCCTGCCTGAATCTGCATCGCTTCTCCACACCCGGAAACCGCATATCCTTGAACCAGCATGGGCCGCATCCGCGTTCTCTCCGACCAGGTCGCCAACCAGATCGCCGCCGGCGAGGTCGTAGACCGGCCTGCTTCTGTGGTGAAGGAGCTGCTGGAGAACGCTCTCGATGCAGGCGCCCTGCGGATCCGCATCGAAATCGAAGCCGGCGGGCGGCGTCTGATCCGCGTCGCCGATGACGGCTGCGGCATGGTCCGCGACGACGCTCTGCTCGCATTCGAACGCCACGCTACCTCGAAAATCCGCTCCTCCGACGATCTCCTGTCCATCACCACTCTCGGCTTCCGTGGCGAAGCCCTGCCGTCCATCGCTTCGATCTCCCGCCTGGAACTAACCACGCGCTCAGCCGCACCAGACGCCCCCGGAACGCGCCTCGAAATTGCAGGCGGTAAAATCCTCGCCGTCGAAGACTACGGAGGCCCTCCTGGCGCCACCATCACCGTCCGCGACCTCTTCTTCAACACTCCCGCCCGCCGCAAATTCCTGCGTGCCGAAACCACCGAGCTCTCTCATGTAACAGCGTTGGTTACGCATTACGCGCTTGTTCATCCTGAGATCCACTTCGAACTCCACTCCGCCACCCACGCGCTGCTCACCGCGCCGCCGGTCCGCGAACCCTCCGAGCGCATCTACCAAATCTTCGGCCGCGACACCCTGGACCAGCTTGTGCCACTGGCGGCCGAACGGCACTTCGATCATGCAGGTATCCCGGAGCCGCCGCCGTGGCGCCGCGATCAGGACTACACGCCCCCCGACCCTGGTTTCCTGCGCCTCTCAGGCTTCGTCTCCCGCCCCGCGCTCCAGAAGCTGAACCGCAATTCGATTTACGTCTTTGTCAACCAGCGCCTTATCCGCGATCGCCTCATCCTGCATGCCATCGTGGAGGCTTATCGCAACATCATTCCGCCCACTTCTTTCCCCGTTATCCTTCTCTTCCTCGAAATGCCGCCGCACGAAGTCGACGTCAATGTCCACCCCGCCAAAACCGAAGTCCGCTTCCGCCAGCAATCCCTCATCCACGACTTCGTGCGCGAAAGCATCCGCATAACGCTGATGAAATCCCGCCCCGCCGCCAGCTTCCTGGCCGCTCTCACCGACACGCCGCGCGCATCCTCCGCGCTGGTCCTCGATTCTCCACTCGACCCAGTTCCGGAAATCCCCCCCTCCGATGCTCCTCCTTCAACAGCGGACGCCGCGTCCTTTACCCTCGCCCCGCCCCAGCCTCGTCCCGAAGAAGTCAAACTCCCGTTCGCCCCTGCAGAAATCGTTCCTGGCGAAAACTGGCAAGAGATGCGCAGTGAGGCAGAGTCGGAGAAATTGCATTTTCTTTCCGCCGTCCACCCCACCACCAACGGCCACGCCTGCGCAGCACCCGCTCTGCCGGAAGGGGGAGAGCCCGCCTCGACTCTCCACGCCCTCGCTTCCCTCAAGCCCCTCGGTCAGCTCCGCGAATCCTTCATCCTCGCGACCAACGAGGAGGGACTCTGGATCATCGATCAGCACGTCGCCCACGAGCGCGTCCTGTTTGAGAAGATCCTGCGCGAGCGCCAGACCGAGCGCGTCGAGCGCCAGCGCCTCCTCATGCCGATGCTCATCGACCTGCTCCCGCAGCAAATGGTCGTATTCTCCACGCTCGCCGAAGAGCTGGAGCGCAACGGCTGCGAGGCCGAACCCTTCGGCCCCCACACCATAGCCATCAAAGCCGCACCTTCGGGCCTCAGCGGCTCAGAACTCGAGCGCATGATTCTCGAAGTCCTCGAGCAGCCCGGCGCTTCGGCCCAGTCCGACAACCTCGAAGCCGCCCGCACCCGCATCGCCGCCTCCATCGCCTGCCACGCCGCCATCAAGGTCAACATGCCCCTCGATCCAGCCCGCATGGAATGGCTCCTCTCGGAGCTTGCCAAAACCGATCACCCCACCAGCTGCCCCCACGGCCGTCCCATTGCATTACGATATTCATGGAGAGACATTCAGCGCGCATTCCAGCGCATTTAAAACCCTGGTTTCACAACCCAGCTGTCAATGCGGGCCCATTTTGAATCAGCAACAGTTACAAATCGCGCGCGCCGCGCTGTGGCATCAGACCGCCAATGCGCCCCCCGCTGCGCCGTTGCTGACCCTCGACGATGCCTCCTCCTGGCTCGAAGAAATCGGCCTCTGCCTCTTTCTGCCGCGCCACACTCAGCTTCCCGCGCCCGCGCCCTCCTTCGCCGAAGCCATCATGGGCGCCACATCCATCACACCGCCCGCAGCCGCCATCACCCAGGCCGCCGAACTTGCCTCCCGCCTCATTCAGGCAGACCGCGCCATCCCCCTCAACCTCCTTGGCATCGTCTCTGAGCAACCTGACTTTCTCGTTACACCCGAGGTTCTGCCCTGGGTCGCCGCCGTGCGCGGTGACCGTCAGTGGAAAACCGCTCCCGCCGGCCGCACCGCCCCCATCGTCATGCGCACCTGGGAGGCCCTCGACAAGGAAAGCGGGAAAACCGCTATTGAGCTCACGGAAATCCTCGGCCGCGAACTCACCGAAGCCGCTGTTCTCCGGGCGCTCATCGAGCTCTGGACGAGCCTCCGCGCCGTCCCTGCCTACACCCCCGGCCAGCCCGCGCGCTGGAGCCTGCTCAAGAATCGTTACCCAGCCCAGCTCGCCACCGGCGCCAACACCGCGCAAACCACCGCCCTCTCCGCGCTCCTCTCCATCTATCTACGCGCCGCAGTCGCCGCCAGCGCCGAAGAGGCGGAAATCTTCCTCTCCCCCCTCACCGCCCGCTCCCGCATTCGCGAAGTTATCCACGGCATGACCGCCGCGCGCCAGATCAGAACCATGTCAGTGGGCACGCAAACGCTCCTCTTCGTCGAAGGCTCCCTCCCTGAATCCGCAACCGAGCCCGAGCCTGAACCGCAGACCAAACCAGCACCGCGTCAACCCGCTGCGGGCCCTCCTTCCCGCAAAGAACCCCGTCCCACACAATGGGAGCTGCCCCATGACCCGCCCCAGGCACAACGGTCGCCGCCCCGCCGCGAATTCGTGAAGCGCCCCGCCGCGAACTTCGGCCAGCGTCGCGACTTCGGCCTGAAGCGCGCGTGGAAGCCCGGCCCCAAAAAGCCCCCAACGCGCTTCGCCCCTGAAGGAGGAACCCCTGGACGACCGGCCCCTGGAAGCGAGAAGCGTCCCCGCGAGCAGCGCCCCTTTGCACCAGATCGCCGGAAACCATTCCCTGCCCGGCCACAGTCGGATCGCGGCCGACCGGCAGGGAAGCCGGTGTTTTCAGCAAAGCCGGGTCAGCGCTCCGCACGCGCCAACGCACGTCCTGGCGCGGGTCCCAACCAAAAACCCTGGCAACGCCGTCCAGGCCAGAATTTGCGCGGCGGCGACTTTCCCAAAAGACCCCGCGAACCCCGCCCCGAGCGCCCTGCCGTGGCGAATCGCCCAACCCGCGACAATCGTCCTCCAGCCAAACCACGCTGGCGCGACCAGAAATCCGCGCCGCCTCAATCTCGTCAAGATCGTCCCTGGCGCGATCAGCGTTCGCAAGCCCAGCGTCCGGCAGGCAGCGACAATCGCCCTCAGCGTCCCGACGGCTCGCAGCCAACCGGTCGTTCTCGCCGTGACAATGGCCCACGCAACGAAATCCGCCCACGCACCGCTCCCGGCAAACGATTCGGCGCAAAGTCGCGATTCGCTCGCCCGTCTGCCCCGTCACAAAGTGCCGCCAGTAACTCACGGCCCGCGAAACCCCGATTCTCAAGCCCCTCTCGTCCATCGCAATCCGGCAAATTCCCGCAGCGCTCCACTCGTCCCCCCGTCCGACCCGGCGCTCGATTCAGCCGCCCCGGCAAACCTTTCAAAAAATCTTTTCGCAAATCGGGCCCCGGCGAACGAAATCCGCGCAAGAATCGTAGTCAGGAAGAAAACCCCGAATGACACGCGGCCCCATTATCGCCATCGACGGCCCCGCCGGCGCGGGCAAGAGCACCGTCGCCCGGCATCTCGCCCAACACTTCGGCCTTCTCAATCTTGAGACCGGGGCCATGTATCGCGCCTTCGCCCTGAAAGCGATCCTCTCCGACCACGACTTCGACGATGCATTCTCTCTCGAGCGTCTCGCCCGTGACACCGACATCCGCCTCGAAGCCGACCGTCACGGCAACCGCGTCTTTCTCGACGGCACGGACGTCACCGAGCGCATCCGCGACTCCGACGTCACCCAGGGAGCTTCGCGCGTGAGCGTTCACCCCCATATTCGCGCGTGGATGGTGGACCTGCAGCGCGACCTCGGCCGCCGCGGCGGCGTGGTCATGGAAGGCCGCGACATCGGCACGGTCGTCTTTCCCGACGCCGATGTGAAAGTCTTTCTCGATGCTTCTCCCGAGGCGCGCAGCCAGCGCCGCTACGAGCAGAACTCCGGCGGGAAGGACCAGCGCTCGCCGAACTCAGGATACGAGCAGAACGCAGGCGCCAGAGACGGCCACTCGGCCACCTCCGGCTACGATCGCTCCGCTGTATTTCAGGAACTCCGCGAGCGAGACGAGCGCGATCGCCACCGCGCCAACTCCCCGCTCCACCCCGCCGCGGACGCCGTCGTCATCGACTCCACCACCCTCACCCTCGACCAGGTGCTGGCCCGCATCGAAGACCTCGTCCGCCCCCTCTTTACCCACCGCAACCCCGCCGAAAAAGCCGGCTAGCTGCGACTGACCTTGCGAGGCGGCTGGGTATCTCGAAGCTCATGTTGTTATTCGCAGGCTGCAACCCTCGGCGTCACCCAAGCCAAAGAGCCGCCCTCAGGGTGGGCTGGCTCATCTGCATCGCTTGTGGTCACTCCTCTTCCGTCTTGGCCCCAGCCGGCGCCTTAAAGTGCTTCGCCGTCCCTGGTGCTGCCGGAGGCACAGGCGGCTTCGGCGGAGTCACCGACACCGTGGCATTCTCGCCCTTGCGCAGCTCGAGGTTCCCGTGCTCGGTTTCGAGCTGCAGCTCCACACCGCCATGGCCCACCGAACCCTGCAGCGTCTGCCGTCCTCCGTCCGTCGCAACCTTCACCGGAAAGTCTGTCCGCACCGCTTCGTCTTCGCTCGTGCTCCCTGTCACGCTGAAGTTCGCATTGTCCGGCATCGTCACAATCACGTTGCCCGTGTGATCCGTGATCTCTAAATTCCCCAGCGGACTTGCCGCCACCAAATTCACATCCCCGTTCGAGTCCTCAATGTGGGCGTCGCCCCCGATCTGCGTCAGGTCGATGTCCTTCGAGCGGGCAATCACCCGCACCGGCCCCATCGCTTCGCTCACGCTCAGGTCGCTCTTGTCCAGGGTCAGCGCCCCCATCAGATGCGGAATATCGAGCGAAGTCTGGCTCGAATGGTAGTGAATCGCCCCTCCTACCTGCTCCAGGTGAATATCCCCGAAGAAATCTCCGTTGATCGTGACCTCACCCTGGATCTCCGACAGCGTCACATCGTCGCCGTGCCCGTCCACGAGCACGCGCCCCTGCACGTTGTGCGCGGAAAAGTCGCCATGATCGATGTGCCCCTGGGCATCGCCTCGAATATCTTCGAGTTTCACCTCGCCGTGGTTATCCGTTACCTGGACTCCACCGTTCAGGCCGTCCGCCGTTACATCGCCATGCCCCGCCGTGACCGTCGCATAGGCCGCTGCCGGCAACTCCAGCGTCAAATCAACGCGCGCGCCCTGCTTCTCCGGCACCGTAATCACCGCGCCGCCGCCCGACGCATCCACCTTCGGCTTCAGCTGCGCAAAAATCTTCTGCGCCTCCGTATCTGAATCCCGATGCACCATCTGGTGCGCCCGCAGATGCATCTTCCCATCGGCCGACGCCGTTATCGTAATGTCGCCCTGCGGATCATCGATGCTCACCGCCGGCTTTGCCCCCGTCAGTGCCTGATCGATCTGCACATCGTTATCGTGCTCAGCCCCCATCCAGTTCCACATTTCGCTGCCGCCGGCATCGTCGCCAAAGCCCCACGAGAACGGCCCCATCAGATGCCCGTTGCGCGAAACCCACCCCAAGCCGATCATCAGGATCACCAGCCACACCAGGCCGCCCATCCCACGCCGCCCATAGGGCCGGTTCCAGTCCAGAAAGTGCTCCGCGAGCAGGAGCCCGCCCATCACGATCAGCAGTATCGGCCACCAGCGCGCGTACCAACCCCAGAATTCCACCGGGTCCATGCGCCCGGTCTCCATCAGCAGAGCAATCACGCCGATGCTCAGCAGAATAAGCGGCCCTACGAACGATGGCCGGTGCCATCCCCGCCAGTAGGTCCGGTAGTAGTCTCTCTGCGCCCGCGCCTGCGCCTTCCACTGATCCCTCTGCGCACGCGCCTGAGCTTTCGCCTGCCACCGCGTTTCCCGTGGTGTCCAGGATGGAGGTGTCGTTGCCATAATTACCTCCCCTCCTCGTCGTGCATGGGTAAATCATGAACCGGCACAATCGCGGTCGTGGTCTCCGTCGATCCCGGACCCGTTGTGCCCGGACCCGGATAGGGCGCGCCGGTGTACGTCGTGTACCCCGGCCCCGCCGCCGGAGCCGCATAACCCGGATACTGCATCGTCGGATCCGGCGGATTCTGCGCCAGGATCGCGTTCTCCGCCAGCTTCATCAATCCCCAAACGATGATGTACAGCGGCCAGCTTCGTGAGTAGTGAATCCCCGTGTATTCGTCCAGAATCGCCGTGATCCCAAACGTCAGCAGCATGATCGGCCCGCGCATCCGCCTAAGAAACAGATACTGATTCATTGCCCGCCTCCCGTCGACGGATTTTGTGGACTCCCCGGTCCTGGACTCGATGCCCCCTGCGGATTCGCCGTCCCACCCGGATTCATCGGCGGAGGTGGCCCCACCCGCGCCGCGAATCCAAAACGCCCTCCGCTGTTTCTCATCAGCAGCCACACCGCGATCCCGACAATAATGAGGGGCCAGCCGCGGCTCACCCATTCAAAGTTGAAAAACCCCAGCGTGTTGAACAGGAACAGCATGCCCAGCAGAATCAGAACAATTGCCCCAATCGGCTCCCGGCGCGCGCGTTCCAGCTCCATTTGCGGCGGAATCGGCGGAGGCACAGCCCCCGGAGGAGGTACCCATCCCGGCGGTGGCGGAGCGGCCGCGAACCCGGGCGGCGGTGGCGGATACCCTGGCGATGGTGGCACAAATCCCGGCGGCGGTGGAGGCGTACCCCACGTCCCTGGCCCACCAGGATTGAACGGCCGCCCAGCCTGTTGCGCCTCAGCCACAATCCTCTGCCGCAGCTGCTCGCCCCACTCCGCGCTCTGCCGCCCAAATTCGTGTGCATGCAATCGCACCTGTTCCGCCCAGTCGGCAGTCGACTGGCCCGGAGCCGGCCCTGTCCCCGGCACACCCGACCCTGGAACCGGACCCACCCCAGTTACGCCCCCCATCGGCGTCGATGCCGGCGGCGTATAAGGCCTGGGAGCGCTGTGCCCACCAAAAGCATTTCCCAGCTCGTTCAGCCCGAACGGATCCGGCAGCGGCAAACCATCCCGTCGCGCCTTCGCCGTCTGGTTCGCATCGAAAACCTGGTACAGCACCCACACGGCCACAAAAATCCCAAACAGCCCGTAATGCTCGCTGATCGAAATCAGCACAACGAACACCAGCACGTGCACGATCGCCTTGATGTATTGCCCGTTGTACATCGCCCCCACGCCAGGGATGAAACCCAGAATTGTCGCCGTCCCAGGATTCGGCACACCCGCCGACAGTGGCCCCGGGCCTGGATACACGCCCGTTGGCCCAACCCCCGGACCTCCGGTCACCCGCGCCGCCAGGCAAGGCTCGCAAAACACGTTCCCCTGCACCGTGCGCTCGCACTGGACGCACAGCGGTTTGCCGCAATGCTGGCAAAACACGGTTGCTGCCGCTTCGGGATGATTCGCGCAGTTCATACCAGGCTCCTTTTGTCTAGCTCAGCGGCTTTGGCCGCTTCCTCCAGCCCGGCTCCATGGTGATCCAGGGAAATGGAATTGCGACTTCCAGACAACACCCTTATTTCGTTTGCCTTCTGCTTTTCTTCTGCTCTCCAATCACCGCTTGCCACCCGCTTTTCTGAACGCTGAATGCTGAACGCTGAATGCTCGCTCGCATTCAGCACCGCACCCTGCGATGGCTCATCCAGTCGCCCGTCCTTATTTCCAGCTCCGCCCCCGCTCCCGCCCTGCTTCCCAGGCTCCTGCTTCTTCTGCGTTGCCGGCGTCTGTTGCTGGGGTTGCGTCTCCACATCCCTCCGCAACTCCCGCATCCGCGACTGCAGCTGGTACACCAACCGCAGATTGGAGTAGTACTGCACCACCGTCTTCTGCGCGCCGAAGTACTCTCGCGACAGTGTGCTCCCGATCTGGGACGGCCGCAGATCGGCAAGCCGAATATTCCCCGGCTTGATCCCCACCAGGTTCAGCGTCAGCGCAATCGAAAAGAATGCCATTGCGATCGTCATCAGCAGCCGCGTCTCCTGGAAGCTCCGCCGCCAGGGCATCACCATGGCCCCCGCTCCCGAACTCTGCCCCGCAGCGATCACCGGCAGCGGCACTCCGCCGGCCCCCACTGTCTTCTCCAAAATCTTCCCGATCAACCCCGCCGGCACATCGGGTTCGGCGTGCAGGTAAACCAGCCAATCCCGCCCCTGCCCCGCATGCCCCAGCAGATCGCCGCAGTTTGCGCACGTCTCGCTGTGCGTCCTGAACGCCGCCGCCTGCCCTGCCGGCAGCAGCCCGTCCAGCGCATCCACCAGCAGCGCCTCCCACTCCTCGCAGCGAAGTCCTCCTCCACCCGGCGTAGCCCCCGGCATCGGTCCGAATTTGCTCTGGTCCGTCACGCTACACCACCTGCCCTTTATTACGCTCCAGTAAACGAGCCAGTTCCGCCCGTCCCCGGCTGATCCGCGACTTCACGGTACCTTCAGGTATGCGCAGCACCTGCGCGATCTCCTTGTAATCCATATCCTGCAGATCCCGCAAAATCACCGCTTCCCGCAGCTCCGGCGATATCCGCGTCAGCGCTTCCTGCACCATCTTCTCGATTTCCTTCTGCACCGCGCGGTCATGCTGCGTCGGAGCCTTGTCCGCCAGCCGCTGCACCAGCGGCATGTCCTCTCCATCGCCATCCCAGCCCGCGTCCATCGAATCCGTCGAACGCTGCGCCCGCGACCGCCGGAAGTGATCCACCAGCAAATTGCGGGTCATCGTTGTCAGCCAGGTCTGGAATGTTCCGCGCGCAAGGTCGAACGAAGTCAGATTCCCATACACCTTGAGGAAAACTTCCTGAGTCAGATCCTCGGCATCGGTCGACGACCCCGTAAACCGGAAACACAAACCATACACCCGCCTGTGATGCGCTTTCACCAGCTCTGTCCAGGCAAAGGAGTCGCCCTTCAGGCAACGCTCCACCAGGACCTGCCACTCGGCTTCCACAGGCTTCTCCCCAACCCTCTCCAGACCGCGTTGCGGCTCTTTACGCTGCCACCGCTCCGCTGGCTTCCGCTCGTCGGCGCCCGGCGCCCGATACTGCCCAGGCCTCACAATCGCCGCCCGGTCCGCCATCCGATCGGCGGGACGCCCCGGAAATCCCATCATTCCCAGATTCCAGTTGATGGCTGTAGCGCTCATGGGCAATGATACGCATCCGAACGCGGCCCGGTTCCGAAAAACCGCCGCGCCGACCAAGGCAGGACCCTGACTTCCCGATTGCCATCCTCTCGTGCTCGCGCAGACGCCTCCTGGCGGACCTACCGCGAGAACTTCTGCTCTCTGCCGTTCAAACGCTTCGAAGGGGGCACCATCAAAGGACCCATGTCCGTGGACTGCCGCCTCCGCGTCGACCGAGCCTATATCGAGCAAATAAGCGGCATGTAAATCCTCTCGCAGTTTCCACAGAGACCCCTTCGACCGTCTCATCACAGCGTGCGCCCGCGCCAACTCGCAAGCCTGGCTCGTAACCTCCGACCACCGCATCCACGAAGCCTATCTGCGCGCAATATGGTCGCGGGATGATTCCTGAGCAACGAGGGTCCCCAAAAATCCAGAACCGTCCGGCCCGAGATTGTTAATTAAATATGCGAGTGTCCGCCGGGCCATATTCCCGAAAATAGCTGCCTCGGCGGCACCGAGCACAGCGGATCGCCCCATCGCCAGCGTGCGATTCCGAGGGTTCGCGACGCCTGCTGTCAGGCGGCATCGTATAGATCATCCGCCAGAGCCGATGATCCACCGCTCTTTTACCCTGGTCGGGAACAGTCGCCGACTCAACGACGACAATTCCCGACCGGGCTCAGCGCTATGGAGATACGAGGGGAGTTAGCTTCCAGCTGGAGGAGACATCGCCGAGGTCTCCCTGGCTCGCGATACTGGTCCCATTCATCAGCCAGATATACACGTCGCCGCTCGAGCTGTTCCGCCACAGAATATCGGCCTTGCCGTCCCCGTTGTAGTCGCCTACACCCTGAATGGTCCAGCCGGAGGATGGCGAAAGCGTGAACGGGCTTCCCTGATTCGTAATCGTCGTTCCGTTCATCAGCCAGATATAGACCTCTCCGCTGGTGGTGTTTTGCCACAGGATGTCACTCGTGCCATTTCCGTCGAAATCGCCTACTCCCTGGATCACCCATCCTGACGAGGGCGAGACAACGCCGACTTCCCCCTGGCTTGCAATCGAGATCCCGTTCATCAGCCAGATGTAGATCTCCCCACTGGTGCTGTTTTGCCACAGAATGTCCGCCTTGCCATCCCCGTTAAAGTCGCCAACGCCCACAATATTCCATCCTGATGAGGGCGAGACGATGCCGAGGTCTCCCTGGCTCGCAATCGTGGTCCCGTTCATCTGCCAGATGTAGACGTCCCCGGTGGTGCTGTTACGCCAGAGGATATCGGCTTTACCGTCTCCATTGAAATCGCCGACGCCCTGAATGACCCAGCCGGAGGAGGGCGCCACGGTGCCTGGAGTTCCCTGGCTCGCAATCGTGGTCCCGTTCATCAGCCACTGGTAGACCTCGCCGGTGCCGCTGTTCCGCCACAAGATGTCACTCTTGCCATCGCCATCGAAATCGCCCGCGCCCTGAATCACCCAGTCCGAGGTGGGGCCGCCGGGGGTTCCCTGGCTGGCAATCGTGGTCCCGTTCATCAGCCACTGGTAGACCTCTTCAGAGGTGCTGTTGCGCCACAGGATGTCGCTCCTGCAGTCGCCGTTAAAGTCATCCGGATTGGCAAAGGACGCTGGATTCGGATTGGGGTTCGGGTTCGGATTCGCGCAGGATCCGATCGCCTGCGTCACCGTCACAGGAGCCGTGCCGGTGGCGCCGTTGTAAGTCGAGGAACTGCCCGAGTCCGGAGTGTACGTTCCTGTCAAAGTGTCGCCGCCCACGGCCAATTGCCCGGCAGGGACGGTGATGGAGGCCGAGCCGGAGGTCAGCGTCGTGGCAGCCGAAGCATAACTACCGCTGCTCAGCGTCACCGACCCAGTCGAGGTTGGGTTACCGGCCCCACCGCTGACGGTCACGGTCACCTGATCCGACTGTGCCGTGGTGATATTCGAGTGAGCCGGCGTCACCGTAACCGTCGGCGTTATCTTCGAGCTGGTTCCCGTAATTACGATGCTGCTGTTGGCGCTCAGCGAGCCGGCGGCTCCCGGTGCATAGAGCGTGAGCACCGCGAGTTTGCTGCTGGTATCGATAATCGCCCCGCCGTTGAGAGTAAGAGCAGAACCCGACGTGTAGTCGAGATGGCCGCCGGTGGAATTGCCGCTCGTCGACTGTCCGGAAGACACCGTGTAGTTGAAGGTCAGAGAGGTTGTGCCCGTTCCCGAAGCATAGGTCGCAGTTGCGTTCGGAGAGGTATCGAGGGTCAGCTGCGGGGTTCCGGTCACATTGACCGGAGCGCTGAAGAGGACAGTGATCGGGATAACGGTGCCTGTCCCGTAGGTGCCGTTCGCGGTGGTGGTGCTCACACTGGTCACATGGGCAGGAGTCTGGATCTCCCAGGCGCCGCGTCCGTGGGTCCCCACGGCAAGAATATCCAGGCTCCGGTTCAACCGGAGATCGAGCCCCTGCGCTACGGGCAAGCCGGTTCCATACTGCGTCCAGGTGGAATAGGGGCTGACCGAGGAATAGACTGCGGTCTCGTTGGAAACATAGAGTGTGCGGCTCGGGTCCGTATCGATTTGCGCTGACCAGGTCGGCAGATCGGGAAGGCCACTACTAATATCCGTCCAACTCGTTCCCGCGTTAGTCGTCCTGTATACATGCAGGCCGCCCCCGGTGAAGTTACTGATCACCGCAATCGCGGTCTGCCCCGTGACATCGTTGGGATCGGTGACAATCTGATTCACCTTGCACCCTGACCCGTAGGATGCGTGCGCTGCACATGCGGGCAGGTCGCGCTCGGTCCACGTGGACCCGTCGTTCGAGGTGACGAAAATCGAACTGCCTCCGGAGGGGTTTCCCGCAGTGGCGGCGTAAATCACCTCAGGGTTGGATCCGTTTTGAGGAGCCAGTGCAACAGTATCGACGTTGTACGTGGTATTAAAACCATTCGATCCGGGAGTGCTGATCGCAGTCCACGCAGCGGCGCCGTTGGTGCTCTCATACACGCGATCCAGGCCAATCAACAGGTGATTCCCGTTTGTGGGGTCCACGGTAAACGGCGGATAGAAGTCGGCGTTCGTGTTGATGAAGCCGCTGGTCGCCGCCGTCCATGTTCCCGCGCAACCGTCGGTGGACGACTGGAAGAAATTGGCGGAGCCAAAGCTGTTGACGGGATGAACGGAGTAACAGTCTGAGCCATTCGTCTGACTAAACTGGGCAAACCCACCGTCGCCGCCGTCGGTCTCTGCCCAGTCGGGGTTGGCGGTATATAGCTCTGTGCCGTTGTCCTGGCTGCCGCCCACGACCGTGGTCGCGGATGTGGGGTGAAGACCGATTCCCTGGAACTGGATCGTATCCAGATTGCCATTGAGGTCTGTCCAGCTCGGCACCGTCGAATCGTAACGCCAGATGCCGCCGTCGTTGCCGAGCAACATGCGATTGCTCGAATCGAAAACGATAGCGTGGTGGTCCGTATGGGGCTGGTTGCCGCTGGGATCCACGGTAATATCGGTCCAGGTCGCACCCTCATTGGTGGAACGAAGGATGTTGGAGCTGTAGCTGACCCCGGCCGCATAAACGACGCCATTTGCGTCCACACCCAGGCCGATGTCGTACCAGCCCTGCGAGCCCATGAAGTTCGGTGTGCCCGTAGTCTCGTTGGTAAACGTCACCGCCGATGCCGTTGCATTGTCGGCGTTATTGGAAACTCCGAAATAAGACAGGCCGCCCGAGCTGCTTTGAAGGCTCGAGGAAACCGCCACATACAGGACGTGCGCGCCCGATGTGTTCGCCGCCGGCGAAACCGCCAGGGCGATTCTCCCGACGCTCGAGCCGTTCGGAGCGTTGGTGAGCTCAGCCCACGATGTTCCGCCGTTTGTGGAGCGGTAAACAGCTCCACCATAGTAAATGTCGCCCTGCGCTGCATAAATGATCGATGGGGTGTTTGGATCTACAACCACTGCGGACCAGGAATACTGAGAGGTCAGGGATGCCGCGGACGTCATGTTCGTCCACGCCATGCCGCCGTCTGTCGTCTTCCAGATCCCTGTATTCACGAAAGTATTGCCGTTTTCGCCATAGCCTCCCACGGCGGCGTACGCGGTGTTCTCGTTGGTGGGATCGACAGCGATTTGGCCAATCGTGACTCCGGCAAAGGCGCCGCCGGCGGTCTCCAGGGTCCACGTCGAGCCGCCGTTATTGGACACCAGGATGCCGTTACCGTGATTGCTGTCCAGGGAGTTGTTGGCTTCGCCGGTCCCCACATAGATTTTCTGGTTGTCGGTCGGCGCCATCGCGATCGAGCCCATCGCCAGGGGGCCTTGGCTGTCCGTGAGGGGAGTCCAGCTCGTGCCGCCATTCGTGGTCTGCCACACCCCACCACCCGCGGCCGCAATGTAAATATTGTTGGCATTCGTCGGATCCACGGCCACGCCGGCCTGACGGCCGCTGACCGCGCCGCCGCCTGTCCCCAGCGGGGTGGGGCCGATCGCATTCCAGGTGGAGGTACTGAGCCCAGGAATATTCGGCTCGTTCGGTGCAGGAATGGTTCCGGGAGACACGGGCTGGCTCGATGGCGAGTTTCTCGGCAGCGCCGGGGGGTTGAGCGGGTGGCCCGGTTCCTGCTGCTGCGGCTGCTGCGCCAGAGCCGAGCCATCGCAGAACGCCAGAAGGGCGACCGCGAGGATGGCGGAAGAAACTCCACAAGAAGGGCGGAACCAGTAGCGAGAAACGACCATGGCGGACTCCGGACTACGGGTACTGATGAAGGCTGGGCTTGTTCTGGCTCCAAACGCACATTCAGCGTAGGGGCGGGAAGGTGATTGCCGTGGCACGCGAACCACTGGGAAGCGGCGGGCGCAGGGAGCATTCGGGCCTGGATCTCAAGGAGCTAAGAAACAGGAAATAGCATAGCCCCACAAGACCCGATTTTAGCTTTGAGAATTCCGTCAATTTCCCATCAACAGACAGGCTCGAAAATCGGCAAACCCAAGGGGACACCTGAACGTAGTCAACGCAAAGAGGGATGTCAAGGAAAATACGTCCCTGACTATCATTTTTCGGAATCCTGGGTCAGTATGGATCAATAAAAACTAATCGACGGCAGGTTCTTGTCGTTTCGAGGGGACCAGATCCACATTTCAAGTAGAAGATGGTCCTACCGACGGCAATACTGCATGCCGGAGTTGACGTTATTCCTCCGGATCGTCGCCGATGGGCATGCCAGGCGGAGCCGCAATCGGTTCGGCTGGAACAAATTTGGCCGGATTATCGAGGAACTGATTGATGCGGGAAGTCTCCAGTCCGTTGAAGGTGGCCTCTTCTTCCGAGCCGCTGCCGCGGAGTCGATCGCGGAGAGAGGAGACCGCCGCGCGAACGGTGGCGCGGGTCATCGCGCTCGACTCCGGGTTGGCGCCGAGAGCGAGCAGCGCTTCGAGGATGCGATCGTCGACCGCGTACTTCACCTGAAGAAAGAGGCCGTTGAAGCTGGCGGCCGAGCCGGTGGATTTGAGTGTGGCGTCGATGACATCGGCCAGCGAGGGTTCAGCGCTGTCCTCGGCGTGGTATTCGACCAGTCGGTTGGCGCGCTGCGGATTGAACACCAGGGCAAGGGTGAGATCGGCGGCCGATTCGGCGGCAGCGACGGGATCGAAGGTGAGCCCAGTCGCGGACGGAAAGCTCTCCCGGGTGCGCGGCAGTCCAGGTGGCCGCGGCGGGAGGTACTTCAGGATCGCATCGGGCAGTGTAAGAGTCGAGGGCGACAGTGTTCTGAGCACTGCCGTCAGGGCGGCGCGCTGGTCGGCAGGAGGGACAATCTTCGGCAGCATCTGTCCGTCGCCGCGCACGTTGTAGCGGTAGTCGAGGCCGCCGATTTCTTTGGCAGCTGCTTCCGTCTGATAGCGGTGGAAAAGGTAGATCGGAACAAGCGTGTCCTCGAGCTGGGCGAGGGGCATGCCCTCCTGGATTGCCTCAGGCCCGAAATTGGCCAGAGCGGCGGCGCGGATCTGCAGCACGCGGTTTAGCTCCGCGGTGGCGTCGGCGCCGTTATCCCACAGGTGCGCGTGCGGATGGGCCGAGCCGGCGGGGCGGGCATCCTCGTCGGTGATGTAGACCAGACCAGTCTTTTCGGCGTTCGCAAGGATGGCACTAAGAGAGGCGGGATCTTCGACGGGTGCGCCGTCCCGGTCGAATTCGCGATAGCCGTAGTCGATGGCGACCTTATCCCAGATGCCAATACCGGCGGGATAAGCGTCCGTAAGATCGGGGACGCCGGGCCGCATCAGCTTTCCTGATGGAGTGTTGGGAGTAAGCGTCACCCACGGATGAGGGTAATCCATGACAGAGACGGTTTGATCCGGCGTGTGGGGGAAGCTGCTGGCCGCGAAGTTATGGGCGAGGCCAAGCGTGTGCCCGGTTTCGTGCGCGGCCAGCTGGCGAATGCGCTGGAGAACCATCTGCAGCGCGAAATTGTGCACGTCGTCGGGCGCGGGTTTGCCCTCGACATAAGGGGCCAGAAGCGCCTGCGCGATCAGGTAATCCTGGCGGCCGCGCAGGCTGCCCAGCGTCACGTTGCCCTTGATGATCTCGCCATCGCGGGGATCGACGACCGCCGCGCCGTAGCTCCATCCACGCGTGTAGCGATCCACCCACTGGATAATGTTGTAGCGGATGTCCATAGGATCGGCGCCCTCGGGGAGGACGTCGACGCGGAAGGTGCCGGGAGCCCAGCCCGCGGCCTGGTAGGCCTGATCCCACCAGCGCGCACCTTCGACGAGCGCCTCGCGGATCGGCCGCGGCGCGCCGCTATCCACATAGTATTGGATTGGAGTGACAGCTTCGCAGGCCTGTGTGCAGGCCGGATCCTTTTTGATAAGACGGTGGCGGATGATGAACTGCTGCGCGAGCGGCTCGCCGAGTGGCGCGTCGTAGTCGCGCCAGGTCAGCGGGAAGTATCCGGCACGCGGCGAGAAGCGGCGCGGCGTGAAGCCCGCGGGGGGCAGCTGCACGAACGACTGCTCCTCTCGAATGGTCATCGCGCCCGGATCGGGCGTGACCTCGTCGACGAATTTGGGCCGATGCGCGGGGTTCTCGTCCCGCGGAACGAAGGTGAGTACGGCTTCGACCTCGGTGTTTTTCGGGAAGGCTTTAGTCTCGTCCAGCGCGATGACCGAACGTGGGATGTCGACATGCCAGGCGCCCTGTCCAGCCCGGGCAAGCGCGTCGGCTGCGTGATGGACATCGGAGAGGAACAAGGGTGTCGCATCGACGAGCACCGCGCCGTCGGGATTCTCGGCGTCAATCGTGAAGCCGGCGAGGACCGAATCAGGGAACGACTGGCGCACGACCGCCTGTGTGGCGGGATTGTCGGAGGAAGAGCGGAACTGCTCGTTCGGCTGGACGAGGAGCAGCTTCGGTCCGGAGCGCTCGAAGTAAACGATGGCGCCCTCGGAGATCTGGCCGCGGTCAAGGCCGACATCGTTGGACCCCATGCCGTAGGGCAGAGAATGGGTGTATAGGTATTCCGCCGAGCGGGTGTGATCGGCTTTCGCGGTCAGGGGAACTTCGAGATACAGCAGGCCGGATTTCGCGTCCCAGTCCAGGGGCAGCAGGCCCGGCATGCGCCGCATGGAAGCGGTGCGCTCCGCGATGGTCTTCATAGGGCTGCCGGACTGGCCCGGCGCCGGTGCGGTGGCGAAGACAACGGAAGCGACGAGGGCGAAGGGGAGCATGGGTATGATGCGTCGGGCGGCCTCAGACTGGAGCGGGCGGGGCATGAGATGAGACATGAAACTTTGTAGCATAGCCGTCAGCCGGAAGCCGGAGCGGAAAGTCTCCGATACGCCGCGTCCGCGGGCGAGCATCGCGGGTTCCTGGCAAGCTTAGCCGAGGTGCAGGATCCACTCAGCGATGTCGTATATCCGGGGAGAAAGAATGACAGCGGCGCCAGCTACCCCAAGAATGGAGGCGGGGAGCGCGAAGAGCGCAGGGCCAGCGGGTGAAGGTCCGGCTCCCCGATGCAGGAGACGATCGAGGCGCATTGCGAGGGAACGGTCCGGCTCACTCAGCGAAACGGACACCAGGGAGAGATGCCGGCCACCCGCCTGGCGGGCAACCCTGACAACAGCCTCCGCGAGGAGCAGAGCGCGCATGTTGTCGCCGCGGATCGCGTCGTCGTCGGCTGCCCACTCGGCGGTGGTTCTCCACAGCTCCATCCATGTGCCGCCACCAGGCAACGTCAGCGGAAGTCTGGGCAGAAAGTAAAGAATGCCGAGCTTCCAGTTGTCGAGCTGTGCGGCATGAGCGTTCTCGTGTGCGAGCACTACATTAAGCGCCGCCTCGCTCAGCTCCTCCTCGATCAAACTGCGGGATACAAGGACGAAAGGATGGAAAAAGCCCACCAGCATGATGCCGTGCCCCTGATCGGACAGGATGCGGATCGGAGTTCCCCCGTAGACGCGCGAAGAAATCCGGCAGGTTTTCCTGCACGCGATGGCGAAGCGCAGGGTTCGGGTGGAGAGACTGAGGCCGCGAAGCAGCGCGAATCCAAAGGCGAGCAACATCCCAAACGCGAGCAACAGACAGACCCAGCCAACGTCCTCGCCTTTGGAGTTCGTTTCGTTGCGAAGATATTGCGGAACAAATAGGAAGCCCGCGAACAGCATACCGGTCAACAGCGGCGCGAATTGCAGCAGATAGAGAAGGCGCTCACGATACCTCGTGGAGAGCAGCGGCAGATAGCGCAGGATCAGGGGAGCTGCGGTCCAAAGCGCGATTTCGGCGAATGCCTGAATGAACCCAACCGTCAACAGGATCAGCACAAGGAACCGAAGGTTGTAAGAAAGGGCCACGCTAAGCCTCCCGATCTGGCAGCTCGCGCCGAGCCCGCGCTGCGCGGATGGCGGATTCGATCTGCGCGAGCAAATCCGTATCGTAGGAGTGAACGGCATCGACCAGGCAGGATACAAGGACCTCCGCCTGCTCACCGGACTCGGAAAAGAACCGGCGGATGAGGTTGGAAGCGCGTTGCTCCTCCACGTCTTTTGCAGACAACACAGCGGAATAAATGAAGGCGCGCTTTCGTCTTTCCCGC
Organism: uncultured Acidobacteriaceae bacterium; assembly: GCA_963831055.1. GTDB lineage: Bacteria > Acidobacteriota > Terriglobia > Terriglobales > Acidobacteriaceae > Palsa-343. The sequence continues at coordinate 188,288 of CAWHOU010000021.1, forward strand.
TGCAGCAGGCCCTTCCTGAAGAGTCGATCGAGAGTCGTCATCACCGTGGTGTAGGCAAGACTGGTGCTCAGCCGCTCGGCAACTTGCTGAACGCTCGCGCTGCCCAGTTTCCGCAGTACGGACAGAACCTCTCGTTCACGACTCCCAAGGCCAGCGACCAGAGGCGCAATTCGGCTCTTTTCTGTCTCCACATCGAGTTTCCCGGCTGGAAAGCTCGGCGAACCGTAGTCAGGTGGAGTTGGATCAGGCATGCGGGAGGTCCAGGAAGTTATTCGATGATATTCCGAAACGGCCGTTTCGAAAACGATAATCCACCATTGCGACGCCTGCGTTCTTTTTCCTACTACCTATGGTAGTAGACCGCTTGTTCCCGTACTCCTGATCCTGAACGTCTTTCCCCTTGTCGAACGGAACCTCTTTCCCCATCTTTGGGGTGTTCCCTGGAATTCCTGGAGCGCCATGCCTAAGTTCTGCCGGCCGTTCGCTGTCACCGCCGTCATCCCCCCGATCCACCTGTTACTGCTGCTCTTCGTACCTTGTCTCCTGCACGCCCAGAATTCGAATGGCGCACTGCGGGGCAAGGTTCAGGACGCTACCGCGGCGCGCGTGGCGGGAGCCCGGGTTGTGGTGCAGGCCGCCGGGTCTTCCATCAGCCGCACTGCCACAACCAGCGAGCAGGGCGAATTTCGCATTGAGGGTCTGCTCCCAGGTTCTTATGGCGTTACCGTAACCGCCAAAGGCTTTGCCGAAGCGAGGGCCGACGTGGACGTCGCCGTCAGTCTGGTGCGCGATATCAGTGTCACTCTCAAGCCGGAAGGCGGACACGAGACTGTAACGGTGAAGGAAAATTCGTCCTCCATCACCAGCGAAACAATCGATACCTCGAGCGCTGTGCATGGAGGTGTTGTTGGCAGTGCCGACCTCGAATCTCTTCCGCTTCCGGCGCGCAGTTTTGCCAACATTGCCTATGTCGTTCCTGGAACGGAGCCCGTCGAACCGTCCGATCCGACCAAAGCGCGCATCACTGCTGTCTCGACCGGCGGAAGTTCCGGCTTGAACAACGAACTATCGGTCGACGGCGCGGATGATTCCGACGACTGGATCGGCGGATTCCTGCAAAACTTCTCGCCCGATGGCATTCAGGAATTCGCCGTCCGCACCTCGAATGAAGATGCTGACACCGGCTGGACGACCGCCGGATCCGTCGTGATCACCACGAAGCGCGGCACGAACGATTGGCACGGTGACGCCGCTTTCTACGAGCGCGCTGCACAGCTCAATGCCCGCTTCCCCATTGAGAACCCCGCGGAAACCTGCACGGATGGGACTTGCGTAGACAATCCCAAACAGCCGTTCTCCCGCCAGAACTACGTCGGTACTTTCAGCGGCCCCATCATTAAAGACAAAGTTTGGTTCTTCACATCCTTTGAAAACGTGCATGAAAACGCCAGCATCGCGTACAGTCCCGCCAGCATTCAACAATTCGATGCGCTGAGCGCCATAGCCACGCAGGGCTTGATCTCCGGAGTGCCTTCTATCCCAGTTCCCGCGACCGTTCCCATTCCTTTCCGGGACTACATCGGCTCGGTGCGTTTGGACTGGGCTGAATCTCCCAGGTCGCAATGGTTTCTGCGCACCTCCGAAGACACCTACCTCACGCACAACGGGCTGGTGGAGCAAGGGACGCTGCCCTCCACCGGATTGATTACGCACAACAATTACGGGAATGCCGTGATCAGCAATTCCTATAGTTTTAGCCCGTCCTGGTTGGGCAATCTGGTTCTCGGCTCCAGCCTGTTACACCTCACCCAGACACGTAACTCGGATCTGGGTTTCGCGCTCGCGTTTCCCTTCAGTTCGACCGCGCTCACCATCTCCGGATTCGAAACCTTCGGCGACAACCAGTTCGCAACGCCCATCACGCTTTTCCCCGATCTGCGCAACCAGGAGAAATATCAGGTCCGTTACGATCTGAGCCATGTTGCCAGAAGTCACGCGCTGAAGTTCGGCGTCGATTTCATTCACGAGCCGGTGCTCGGCGGAGCATTTGCGTCCACTGCCGAGCAGTTTATCCAGTATCCGTCTAACCCTGATTGCTACGTCAATCCACCCGGCGCCGACTGCGGCGGCATCACGACCCCTCTGCCCTTCTATTTCGCGCCGCCGTCCTCGCAATGCAATCCAGCCCCTGACCCGTCCTCCGGAATTACCTGCACCTATACTCCCGCCGGCGATGGCAGCTTCTCGCAAGACGTGCAACGGCTGGCCCTTTACGCTGAAGACTCCTGGCGCATATCGAATCGCCTCATGGTCAACTACGGCCTGCGTTACCAGACCACCTTCGGACTTTTTGAGGGTTCTGGCCGAACTCAGGCTGAAAACAATGCCTACATTACTATGCAAGCGTTACAGATCCCGATCGTTCCCGGCCTGCCGCATGACTACCGCAAGCAAATTGCTCCCCGCCTCGGAATCGTCTATGCGCTCGGACGCAACCAGAACACCGTGTTGCGGGCGGGCTTCGGCATGTATTACGACGACCTGGCGCAGAACGGCTGGGCCACCGCGTTTCAGGGAACCAATAACACCAACGCAACCACCGGCCCCTGCGCTCTCGCAGGCGGTGCAGGTACCTACGCGCTTACCGGCTCTGGTTGTCTCGAAGGCGGCTCGGGAGCCACCGGCAACCTGGTCGGCTCGCCCTACAAGACGCCTTACGCCATTCACATTACCGGTGGAGCGCAGCACGCCTTCAATGACAAGTGGCTGGCCAGCGCCGACTACACGCACGAACAGGGAAATCATGGTTACCGCGCCTTCCCTTATTCGGGCGGCGTCAACCTGTTGTCTCCGGCAATCCCGCCTTCGGACCCGGACTACGCCACAGATCAGGCGAACGTAGTTCCCAATGTCAATGTCTTTCAATCGGACAATCGCTCCAGCTACAACGCGCTGATGCTGCATGTGCAAGGCAATATGCGCCGGTTCAACCTCGTCGCCAATTATCAGCTGTCCAGGGCGCAGACCTGGGGCTGCCTGCTCGGCGAACTCTTCGACTATGTGGATGGAGTCTGCACGCTGCAGAGCGGACCGAACGCCGGCCAGCTGGATGCTTTCGGACCGGGCGATTACGGACCGTCCGGCGAAGATGTCCGTCACCGCTTTGTGCTTGCCGGTACTCTCCATATCCCGGGTGGCTTCGAAGTCAGCAGCATTACTCAACTGGAGAGCGCCCGCCCGATCACCATCACCAACGCCGACAATACCGGGCGCATCTGGGTAAACGGGGTTTATACCAGCCTCGACGAATTTCGCGGAACGCCTTATATGCAAACCGACCTGCGCGTCACAAGGCCCTTCAGGATCCGCGATCGCTGGGAGATCGACCCGTTCGCGGAGTTCTTCAACCTTTTCAACCGCAACAATCCGGGCGCGAATTATGCCGTCAACGTTGCGCAACTCCCGGTCCCAGCAGCAGAGATGCAGCCAAATCAAAACGGCATCACGAACGTCACTTCGCTGTGCACGGTCACTGACTGCTCCCAGACCGAACCCATCACCAGCTTGAAGCAGCTTGAGATACCCGAGGGCGCTCTGGGAGATTTCTTCGGCCCCGGCACAACCGTTGGAATTCCTTTCGCCGCTCAGCTCGGAGTAAGAGTGGCTTTCTAGGACGCCATTTCCCGCGTCACCGCAGGACCGGGACGGCGTGACCCCGGTGATCGCTGTTAAATTTTTAGAAGCTGTAAGCTTCCTGGCGAACATCGCCGTTGGACCGGTGGGTAATTCTGAATCAGTGAGCCCGCCGCGGTGCCGGCCATGGGGGCGCCTGGTTGGTGAAGGAGGGGCCGGATAGAGTGACAGCCGGCCCGGCGGACCGTTATCCTACCCCGCCTTTTGCTCCCGGCCAAGGACCTCATCCAGCAATCCGCTCAGCGAGTGCGCACGGCTCCGGATCGAAGCCGCGCTCTCCCCGGCGCCGGTGACCGCGGCGTAACGCTCCTCAAGGCGAGCCAGCTCATCTGCCAGATTCAGCGCCGCCAGTACAGCCACGCGCAACGAATCGACGGTGCGCCCCTGTGCCGCCACCGCCCGCATTTTCGCATCGACTGTCGCCGCCAGCCGCTCCACGTACTCGCGGTCGTTGCCGTTCAGCCGGTACGTCTGATCGTAGATTTCGACCGTAATGGCGTTGTTTTCCGGCATATTCAGCGCGCGATCTCGTCGATCTGCTTCAGCAGCCGTTCCACTCTCTGCCGCACATGGTCGCGCTCGCGCTCCAGTGTCCGCAGCTGTTCCTTCGCCTGCTCCAGCAGAGCGGCCTGTGCGTCTATCAAGCTCTGCAGGCGCGCGGCATTCTGTTCGGCCTGACCGCGCGCCGCCCGTTCGCTCTTTACCAACTCCACCGTACGCACAATGCGCTCTTCCAGAGCGCTGAGGTCGTCCACGGCTATAGGTGCTTCAGCTTCCTGCAGGGTCAGCGTTGACATTCCCAGTCACCTCGACGGTTCTCCGCGCAGTATAGCTCGCCTGGCGGAGGGAAACCGGCCAATTGGCGGTGCCAGCCCGATAAACATCGTCGCGAAATATTTCGGGCTCACCCTTTTTTGCTTTTTGCTCGCTTCGAGCTTCTACTTCAACTCCTTCATCTTCGACCCCTGGAAGATTTCCTCATTCGTCCCGGGGCGCCCCACATCCCCTTTGTGCGGCTGATCGGTTCGCGCGCGAACCTGCTCCCCGAGGGTTGCCTCTTCCGGCTCGCGATCCATTCCCTGCGCGTGGGTTTCGATTGGACCCGAACCTCGACATTCCTGAGACAATTGCGGGACCTCATCGAAGTTTGCCGGGAACTCCTCTGCCTTCCTCAACGGCTGGACCATAACTCCTCCTTCACTGAAGGAGAGTCCGATGAGGCCATCGCTGTTGCCTCGACGTCCACAACCCGGTCAGGCAACCGCTCAATCAGTGCGGGAAGGGCCGCAATTTGAGCATCACGAACAGTCCCAGCCCGATCAGCCCGACAAACAGCAGAACCAGAATCACAACCGCTACCTTCACCAGGGACCGCATCGACCGCACGTCATCGGCCAGCTCCGTCACTTCGAGCGCATTCCGTTCCGCTGCCTCGCGCGTGCGGGTCATCGTTTCTTCCAGCCGCTTCAGTTCGACGGTTTGATCCTGAACCATGAGGGACAAGTCCCGGTGCGCGCTCTCCAGCACGCCAACGCTTTGCCGCATCTCGCTCCGTGCTTCCGGCGACAGTGCCGTGGACGCCTGCGGCGGCGGGGTGCTGATCTCAAGGAATCGCGCGATATAGGGAAGGAACGCCCGGAACTGCAGCAGCGCTTTCCACATAGGGTTGTGCTCCAGCTCTCTTAACGACGGCAGGCCGACCGGCACCGTCTCAAGATCGGTGTGTTCGGCCCCCGTCGCGCCGCCCGGCTTATCCTGTGCCAGCGCGATGAGCCTGTCGACCGCCGATTCGCCCGCGTTCCGATTCATGGAGAGTTCCTTCGATCACTATAGTCAAAGCGACGCATCGTACTATAGTTCTTTTTAGCAGGGTAAATGGGAAGTACTGCCGCGATGTACTGAAGTAATCTGGACACGTTTCGACAGCGCTGGCGCCCCGTACCGTGGGCCTCGTTCGCGGGATTTCCCGGCTGGTCGCACCTGCTCTTGCGCAGCCATTGGCTCACGTCCCGCCCGACGAGGCACTGCGCATCTGATGCATAATGGCAGCAGGGGCGCATTTGGTGTGAATCTCCCCAATTCCATTACGATGGGCCGCATCTTCTGCGTTCCCGTGCTCATCTGGATGCTCTCGCCCCATTTTCCGCATCGCGGCTGGCCCGGAGAGCAGGAGGTGATCGCCTCCCTCTGCTTCATTCTCGTATCGATTTCGGACGGCATCGATGGCTACCTGGCGCGCCGCCGCGGGCAGATCACGACGATGGGCATGCTCCTCGATCCCATCGCGGACAAGCTTCTGATCACGTCGGCGTACGTCGCGCTTGTCGAATTCAACCCTCACGTCGTGAAGCCGTGGATCGTCGTGGTCGTTATCGGACGCGAATTCCTCGTCAGCGGTCTGCGCTCCATCGCCTCCACCGAAGGCTTTACCATCGAGGCCAGCGACATCGGCAAGCTCAAAACCGTCATTCAGATCGTCTCCGTTGTAGCGGTCATCCTCGATCACGGCTGGCACGAATGGCGCATTGGCTGGTTCATCGTTCCGGTGCATTTGTTCGCGGTCGTGGGCATCTACTATATGGCCGCCGTTTCCATCGTCTCCGGGCTCGATTACTTTGTGGCCTTCTGGCGCAAGATCGATAAGGCCTCAGCAACCCAGCGCACCCGCGACAACGAGTTTGTGCTGAGCCGGCGAAAGAAGAAAGCCGCTCCACCGGCGGCACATAACGTGACTCAGTAAGGGCCGGAATAGACCCCGTACCGGATGTCGATACGCCAGCGCTACTTTTGCGCTCCGCTTTCCGTCCATGGAGCCGCCCTCGGGGGTGCGTTTCGACCAGCCAAATTTCTCGGCGCCCGTTTGGTAGCATCGGCTGGGGCATGGCAACCACAACCTGGCACGCCGGTCGCATAGGATCCAGGCATCGCCCGCCCCTGCGCGTCAGCCGCGCTTTAACCGTGATCGACGGCGGCAAAATCATCAATCATCGCACCGGCCGCAATCAGATCCTCGGAGCGATCGTGATGGGCATTGGCATGGCGCTCTTCGAGGAGACAATCTACGACCCGCGCAACGCCAAACCGCTGAACAACAATTTTGCCGACTACGTGGTCTCCACCAACGCCGATGTTCCCGACCTCGATTGCATTTTTGTGGAGTATCCTGATCTTCACCTGAACGAATACGGTGCGCGCGGCATCGGCGAAATTGGCCTGGCTGGAGTGGCTCCGGCGCTGACCATGGCCGTCTACCACGCGACCGGCGTGCGGGTGCGTAAGCTGCCGGTGCGCATCGAGGAACTGATGGCGGGGCAGCAGAAGATTGCCTGACTTGCCGAACTGACTATGTCGGAACTGCGTCAAATCCTCGACCTCTGGAAGCATGCCCGAGCCGATGGTGAGGAGCTTTGCCTCGCAACCGTGGTCGGCATCGAGGGCTCCGCCTATCGCCGTCCTGGGGCTCGCATGTTGCTGACAGCCGCGGGCCAGCGAGCCGGCACGATCAGCGGCGGATGCCTCGAAGCCGAAGTTGCGAAGAAAGCCTGGTGGCTCACGGAAAGCGGGCCATCCATCCAGCGCTACTCGAGCTTCTTCGACGATGACGGCGATATGCCCTACGGCCTCGGCTGCGGGGGCACCGTTGTAGTCCTTCTGGAACGAGGCGAACCGGCCATCCAGGCGCTTGAAGCACTCGGCCGCAGCGTCGAAGAGCGCTCCGAGTCGGTAATCGTAATCGACACCGGCACAAATTCTCACGGCACCGTGCTGGCGATGAGCGAAGCCGGCGAGGTCCTCTACGAGCCCAGTGCATGCCCCGAGGCAGCCACCCTCGCCAACGACGTTCTGCGAGCCGGCAAGTCACGCCACGCCGGAAAGTACTTTGTTGAACTGGTCCTCCCACCGCCGTCACTGACGATCTTCGGCGCCGGCGATGACGCTCAGCCGCTGGTCGACTTCGCCGCCGCCCTCGACTGGCATGTCACCGTTGCCGACGACCGTTCCAATCTCGCCCGGCCGGAACGTTTCCCTCGCGCCGCGCAGGTCCTGAACCTTAACGCAACGCTGTCCCGCATGGGCGCGGAAGAAGCCGCCGTCGTCATGACCCACAGCTATGAGCAGGATCGCAAGATTCTCAGCACGCTCCTCGCCAGGGATACGAGGTACATCGGCGTCCTGGGTCCCAGGCGGCGTACCGAGCGCCTGCTCGGCGAAGTCGGTCCGGACCTCGGCCTCACTCCAGCCGAGTGCATGGCGCGGCTGCACACGCCGGTCGGCCTCGACCTCGGCGGCCATTCTCCCGCCTCGATTGCTCTTGCGATTGCCGCGGAGCTGCAGGCCGTTTTTACCGGACGCGAGATACGCAGGCTCTCCGCCGCCCAACCCCTTCATGCCTGAGTTTCGCTGCGCCTCAGTCATCCTTGCCGCTGGCGCTTCCACCCGGCTCGGTCGGCCCAAACAGCTCATCCTTCTGAATGGTGAAGCTCTTCTCCATCGCACGGCCCGCCTCGCCATAGAAGCCGGCTGCTCGCCGATCTTCGTTGTCCTCGGTTTCGACGCGGATCGGATGCGGGGCCGGCTCGACGGTCTTCCCGTGGAAATCGTGATCAATCCTCAGTGGGAAGAGGGCATGGGGTCGTCGCTGCGCAGTGGCATCACTGCGCTCTGCCAGACCCGGCCCGAGTCCGGCGGCGTGCTGGTGCTTGTCTGTGATCAGCCCCGATTATCGCGGGACCATCTGAGCGACCTTCTAAACCGGCATCAGGCGAATCGCCCCAATCGCGGCATTGCCATTACGGCTTCGGCGTATGGAGGCAGGTCTGGAGTCCCAGCGGTGTTCTCCGCGTCGCTTTATCCCGAACTTCTGGCCAGCGCCGGCGACCAAGGCGCCAGGAATGTGATTCTTTCCCACGCTGCGGAAGTCGAGAGCGTTTCGTGGCCCGAAGGAGAAATGGACCTCGACCTCCCGAAGGATTTCGACTGGATCACGCGCAAATTCTAGCCTTGTGGTGCCAGAAGCGAAGCTCTTTCATCTCCGATTTCACAAAATAACAATAATGTTCATAATATAAAAGTGACTTTGGATTGCGCTGCTTACCTCCGCCATCTTGCGCCGCGCGCCTGTTGCCAGTCGTTTACACGCGGGACTAGCATACGTTCCAGTTTGCTTTGTTAATTTGAATTCCGCCATGTCCATCCCCGAAACGCTGACTTCCCAACCCCGTTCACAATCCAGCATGCGGAGCGACCTAATATGGCGTGGTATGCCTATTGCATAACCGAGCGACAAGCCTTTCCCGAACTGCTTCGGCATCGCAAGCCGATTCCGATGGAAGCAGTTACGGGAATCCAGGGAAACCAAATCTTCCTCTACCCAGCCAGTGATTTAGCTGTGATCGTCAGCGAATATTCTCCCTCCGAAAATCTCACCCAACAATCCGGCGTTGAACATGCCCGAGTGATCTCGGACTGCTTCAAGACTTCCACCGTTTTGCCGTTCCGTTTTGGGACTGTGTTTGCCGACGACGATGCGCTCCGCCGGTCGATTCGTTCCAATCAGCGGCAGTTCATCACCAACATCGAACGTCTGCGCGGCAAGGCGGAGATGCACCTCAAAGTAACGCTCGACGACTGTTGCCGTGAACAAATTTACCGCTATAACCCTGAGCCTGTTCCCACGGTGGGCAAGGCATATCTTTCGAACCTGCGGGAAAGTGCGGCGCTGCAGCGCGAGCGCCAAACCAAAGCTCGGGCGGTAACCGTCCAGATGCACCGGATGTTCCTGCCACTGGCCGAGGAGGTCAGCTGCCGTCGTGTCGAGCCGGGCAAGATGCTGCTCGACATCGCCCACCTGATCGACTCAGCGGGTGTGGAGCGTTATCAGAACAAATACTCGAGCGCCAGCGTGCTGATGAAGGATTGCCAGATGCAGCTGTCGGGACCATGGCCGCCCTATCACTTCGTACACCGGCTGACGCATTACACCCCGTCGTCGGGGGTGGTGGGCAATGTGGCTCGGCCAGCGGCGCATCTGGCTGCTTCCGCATAGCTCGAAAAAGAAAAGCCCCGGCGGACCCACGAACCACCGGGGCTTTCACGGAGGGCAGCATGGGGCGTCAGCAACTGGTGCAGCGCCCCGCGCGCCTCTGCGTTATAGACGCACGAGCCCCCCGGAAAGTTAAACTCCTCTCCATGGATTGACGCGCGGCGCGGTCCCGTTAGAATTTAAGCTGGCGCTCTTTAATCTGTTATTGGGTCAAGGCCCGGGAACCACCCTGCGCATCGATGCCTAAGCTCTGAGTCTCATGACTAATCTGGTTTTTCTCTTTCCGGGGCAGAACTCGCAATACGCCGGCATGGGCCGTGACCTGGCCGAAAAATTTCCTGTTGCCCGGCGCACCTTCGAAGAAGCCGACGACGCGCTCGGCTTCTCCATCTCGAAGCTCTGCTTCGAGGGACCTGAGGATGAGCTCAAGCTCACTGAATTTCAGCAACCCGCCATCTGTACCGTCTCCGTTGCCGCGCTCCGCGTACTTGCGGAGAAGGGAATTGCTCCATCGTTCGTCGCCGGTCACTCGCTCGGCGAATATGCCGCTAACGTAGCTGCGGGCTCGCTCGACTTTGCCGACGCGGTCCGCACCGTGCGCCAGCGCGGTCGCTTCATGCAGGAGGCCGTTCCTCCGGGGAAAGGCGCCATGGCCGCGGTCCTCGGACTGAGCCCCGAAGAAACAGTGCGGGCCTGCGCCGAAGCGGCCGCTGAGACGCAGAAGATCGTCTCCGCCGCCAACTTCAATTCACCTGAGCAGACCGTTATCTCCGGCCAAGCTCCTGGCGTCGAACGAGCCGCCGAGATCTTAAAACAACGCGGTGCCAAACGCGTCGTCATGCTCCAGGTCAGCGCGCCCTTCCACTGCGCCCTCATGCAGCCGGCCCAGGATCGCCTGGGTGAATTACTCCGCGGCCTCACCTTCGCGGCCCCGACCATTCCGGTTGCCGTCAATGTCGACGCGGCCTTTGTCACCGATTCCGGCCAGCTCCGCGATGCGTTGATCCGCCAGGTAACAGGAGCGGTCAGATGGGTCGACTCCATAGGGCTCCTCATCGCGCGGAGACCCGCGTTTTTCGTTGAAGTTGGCCCCGGGAAGGTCCTGACAGGACTGATGCGCCAGATCGACCGCAGCCAAAGCTGCGTCAATATTGAAGACGAGGTGAGCCTCGAGAGGGTTCTTCAGGGTGCATCGCAAAGAGCCAACGAGTAGCACCGCAGAGCTCGACAACGCAACCGAGTCGGCGTTTCTTAATTAGTCTTCGTTGATCTCAATCCACTCCGCAGGCTGAACCCCAAACTAGAATTCCGCCTGATGAAGCGCCTCTGCCCTGCGCCCGGTTTCTAGTGCCTGTGGCCTATTGCCTATTGCCTACTCCCTATTGCCTGCCTTCAGGGCTCTCGACTCAACTCCACCGGCGAGAACCCAATCGTTTTTGCCTTGCTGTCCACCCGCAGGAACAGCGGCTTCTGTACACCGTTGATATAGAGCCCAATCACCACACCATTCCCAACTCGGTGTGCAATAAAAATGCTGTGGGTCTTGATTTGCCCGTAGTCCTGGTTGGCCGGACCCCAATCCTTTTGAAACGCCGCGAAATCGTACGGCTGGTACTGCTGGGGATGTTGCTGCCAGTCAGGATCGTGGTTCCACAACGCGTACGCCTTGTTCAGATCGTTGCCCTCCACCGCCGCCATGAACTGGTTAACCCTGTGGTCTGACGGCCAGTGCCAGAAAGCCCACGGAAGCTGCAGCACCCAAAGGATCGTTCCAAAAAAAGCAATGACCACCACAACAACGCCGGTGATGGAAAGAGCGCGCACCCTGCGCGCACGGCGCTCGTCATAGGAAGGAGCATCCAGCAAAGTCATTCGGTGCGACTCCTCTCGTACCTGAGCCTCGCGCTAATCTGCGACATTCGTTCGGCGAGAGCTCTCCTCTTATTCTGACACCTGAGATGCAGCCACGGTTTCCGCCAGGCAAACATAACCTACATGGCTACTGGCTACCGGCTACCGGCTACCGGCTACTGGCTACCGGCTACAGGCTACCGGCTACCGGCTACCGGCTACTGGCTACCGGCTACCGGCTACCGGCTACAGGCTACAGGCTACAAGCTGTACCGGTTCCGGTCCTTATCCGCCCGCCGTTCCATTCCCAGTTCGACGAGCCGGTCGATCAGCTTCGGATACGAGACTCCCGTCGCGGCCCAAAGCCGCGGGTACATGCTGATCGAAGTGAACCCAGGCAGCGTATTGATCTCGTTGACAAAAATCCGGCCTGGCTTGCCCGACCGCGAGTCCGGCTCCATCAGAAAGTCCACCCGGGCCAGCCCCGAGCAATCGCATGCTCGGAACGCGGCGATGGCCATCTCCCGAACCTGCTTCGTCTGCGCCTTCGTCAGTTTGGCCGGCACAATCAGGTCCGACCCCTCGCTCAGATATTTTGCCTCGTAGTCGTAAAACTCCTTGATCGGAACCACCTCGCCCACCACTGAAGCTTCCGGCTCATCATTGCCGAGCACCGCAACCTCCAGCTCCCGCGCCTTCCCCTTGCCTCCCACTCCCTGCTCTACCACGATCTTCCGATCGAACTGCGCAGACATCTCGATCGCGGCCGGCAGCTCCTTCGCGTTATGCGCCTTCGAAATCCCCACAGACGATCCCAGATTTGCAGGCTTCACAAATACCGGATACTTCAGCGCCGCCTCAATCCGCGAACGCACCTTCTTCGGATTCTTCTCCCATTCCCCGCGCAGAAACGTCACCCACTTCACAATGGGAAGCTTCGCTGACTGGAAAAGCCGCTTCATCGCGTCCTTGTCCATTCCCGCCGCCGAACCCAGCACCCCTGATCCGACGTACGCGATCCCAGCCAGCTCAAACAGCCCCTGAATCGTTCCGTCCTCGCCAAACGTTCCATGCAGGATGGGAAAAATGACGTCCACGCTGAGCACCTGCTCCGAACCTGGGGAGTGGGTCACTGATCCAGCCGCTCGCTCGAAGGGAACCATGGCTTCACTCGGCATCGGCGGCACCAGCACAGACTCGCCTTTGCGCAACACAGCTGCCGGCCCCGTCGCCTCAGGATCGCCGGCGCGGAGATGTTTGTCTGATGCAGCCGTATTCAGCAGCCGCTCGGCATGCCCGGCCGTTACCCACCGGCCCTCTTTCGTAATGCCGATCGGCACCACCTCGTACTTGGAGCGATCGATGGCCTGCAGAACGGATGCGGCTGAAAGCAGCGAAACCTCGTGCTCGCCGCTGCGCCCGCCAAAAAGAATGCCCACACGGATTTTTTTCATGAGACGGTAAGTCATTCTAAAAGCATGGGGGCGCTATACGCCAGAACCCCCGGTGGATCGCCCTATACCTGTTGTCCGGCCCGGGTAGGCAAACTGCAGGCAACCATAACCCCTTTGCTTTTCAGCAAATAGTTGCTTCTTTAGGTTTCCCGCCCGCCCACCCATTAACCCAGATCCTCCCCGAATCGTGGAACTTCTCTCAGACCGGCTTGGTGCCGACGAATCCATGGAGGCCTTCGCCGTCGTTTATTGATTGCATCGGCAGGAAAAGCCCTTTAATATGCTGCAATTGCGGCTATGAAAGCAGGTACAGCGGTGGAACGCGCCGCCCCCCCGCGCGCCAGCGGGACAAAATCCGACGTATTGAAGGCGCCCACGCCCCCTCTCGGTTCGCCCGGGACCAGAAGCGGCACGTCGCCAAATGGCAATTCCGCCCACGAAGTTCCGGCTGTCGCGTCCACGCACTTCATTCGCTCCCGCATCGGAAAAATATGCGTCGCCATTACCGGCCCAACTCCGGCGGACATGATGCACAACGCGGAGGAGATCGTCCGCGAAAATCATTTTGTAGAATTTCGCCTCGACTACCTGCCAACCCCAGCGCTCATCCTTCCAAGGCTCAAGCAATTTCTTTACGAGCGCGGTGAGATCACCGCTATCGCAACCTGTCGTCGCTCGGCGACGGGCGGAAAATTTAAAGGCACCATCGGCGCCGAACTCGAAATTCTGGAAAAAGCCGCACAGGCCGGATGTCATCTCGTCGACATCGAGTTGCAAACCGCCGAACACACCAAGCCCGCGCAACTAAAAAAGCTGCGTGCCTACGGCGCGGCGCTCATCGTCAGCTATCACGACTTCGAGAGCACCAAAGATCTCGACGCCATCTTCGATCGCATACTGCCCTTCCAGCCCGAGTTCATCAAGATCGTTTCGACCGCGAAAACCCTCGCCGACAACGTCGCCATGATGCGCTTCCTCGATCACCGCCGCGATGAAGCGAACCTCATTGGCATCTCCATGGGCGAGCAGGGAATCATCAGCCGCGTCCTCGGCCTCCGCTCTGGCTCGGTCTTCACCTTCGCCGCCGCTCATGCGGGGGAAGAAACCGGCCCCGGACAAATCGAAGCCCGCACCCTCCGCGAAACGTGGCGGATCGATCACATCGATGCCTCGACCAAGGTTTACGGAGTCGCCGGCAATCCAGTCCGCCACTCGCTTTCGCCGCTCATGCACAACATCGCTTTCCGCCGCGAGACGGTGAACGGCGTCTTCCTGCCGCTGCAAACCACGCGCATTAACGATCTGCTCACCCTGGTGCGCGAAGTGCCGCTCCACGGCCTTGCCATCACCATGCCCTTCAAAACGGACATCATCAAGCATCTCGCCAAGACCGACGCGCTCTCTGAAAAAATCGGCGCCTGCAATACCGTCGTCCGCGCACAGGATGGCAAGCTCTACGGGTTCAATACCGACGTTGCTGCTGTCATCCGCCCGCTCGAACGCCGACTGCCGCTGCGCAACGCGAAGGTTCTGGTCCTCGGCGCTGGCGGAGCAGGCCGCGCCGCCGTCTTCGGCCTCGCTGAAAAAGGCGCGGAAGTTTTCATCTGGAACCGCACGGCGGAAACCGCAAAGAAGCTCGCGCGCCAGGCGAAGGCCAAGACCATCCGCCGCGAACAGATCGTGAAGTCGAACTTCGACGTCATCATTAATACAACGCCCGTCGGCATGCGCGGCGTCAAGCCCGCCTCGATCCTCGAGCCAAAGGAACTCAACACTCGCCTCGTTTTCGACCTGGTCTATAACCCCATCGACACGCCGCTCATCCGCATGGCGCGGGAAAAGGGTCTGCCCGTCATCACCGGCGTCGAAATGTTCGTCCACCAGGGAGCCCGCCAGTTTGAAATCTGGACCGGCAAACCCGCCCCCGAAGAAGAAATGCTCCGCGTGGTCGTCCACGCATTGCGCCAGGAAAGCGCAAAGCAAGCATCTTCCTAAGTGGCGTGCGAAGCCGGCTATTCCCGCGTGGACGGTCGCCCGCTCGCAACACCGGAAAGCATCAGGATTTCGGTCTAACTTCGGCGGCCATGTGCTTCATTCACGATTAGCATCGATGGTCGAAGTGAACCAATATGGGATGATCTTCTGTTCCAACGTGTCTAGGCGGCCGGCTAAGGTTTCAGCCCACTCAGGAGTAGCTGGTACAGTCACCGGAATCACGTCTTTAGAGCTTCGTCCCTCTTTGGCGAGATCAACCCACTTCCTCATTTCCCAGATGTAGCCTTCAAGAGCTGCTTTTGGATCAGCACAGTCATCAGTGACGAGATAAGCGGACGGAATGTCGCCGACCACTATCCAGAGGTATTCGTCGATAGAAGGTTGGGCCGGCTTGATTTGTGCGAGGAAGACTGCAAACACGCTTCCGACCCCGGCACCAAAATAGAATTCGCGATTGCCTTCACACCATTCAAATTGGTTAATGAAGTCTCGCGCCTTCGTTTCCATCTTCCGAAGCATTTGGGTTTCGGCATCGTCGTCACCTGCCAAGCGCGAAATTGGCATGACCCCGGAAACGGGAAGATCATCACTCATCGCCCCAGCTTTTTTGCTGACGCCCCGCGGGGTTTCACCCGAACCCTCGGTCTCAGGATCTTTGGCAACACCTGTAACTGTTACGCGCAAGGGTTGGTCAAACACGCCACCCCACCGACCATCGGTAATCTGTCCTGCCTTGACCGGCAAACGTAGTCTGAACTTACTTCCCTGCGGAGTGCAGAGCGGCAACGCGAAGATTGGTCCGGAAGATTGGGCCAAACGGCTCGCGAACCGCAGCAACGGTCAGCGAGCCGTTCCGACGAAGGGAGGTGAGTCCGATGGACAAGAGATTGTCCTGGACCCGCATCACCATAGCGATCGCCGTTGACTGGCGGTTGTTACTGGTTATCGTGGTCCTGGTACTCGCGCTACTGATGAGGTAGCACAACCTGCCGGGAGGGTTGCAGCCTTCCGGCAGCCTTATTTTACCAAATCGGCTCTTCTCGCCCGAACATGATCTCAGGGATCACCACCTCAGCCTCGCACTCACCTGCATCAGCCTGGGCGACGCCGCGGACACAATCTGCCCAAAGTCCGCACTCCCCACATTCCCCTCCACCGACCCTGGCCCAAAGAACTGCGCGTGATTGAAAACGTTGAAAGCCTCCGCACGCACCTCGAGTTCCTTCCCATCCCGAATCGCCGTGGACTTCGCCAAAGCAAAATCCGTGTCGTCCGACCCCGGCCCGTGGAAGAACCGGCGCCGCGCATTCCCAAAATCCCCCAGCGCCGGCAAGCTGAACAAAGATGCGTTGAATCCCGCCGCGCCGCCCGACCCCGGCCTGCCCTTCAATTCCAGTGGCCCGCCGGCAAAGTTCAGCTGATCCGCGCCCTCATTGTTCACGCCATTCGGCTGCGTGCCCAGCAGCGAAGTGTCGTTGTTGTTCACCAGCGTCACGGGGAACCCCGTTGTCAGCCGCGTTAGCCCAAACACTTCCCACCCATCGGTCAGCGCCTTCGGTCCACGGCCCTTCAAAGCCCAACTCATCGGCAGCCGGTAGTGATAATTCGCTACAAAATTCTGCGTCAGATCGAAAGCCGACAGCCCCCGGCTCATTCCAGGATTCACCGGATCGACCGGATCGGCCAAACTCGAACTCTGATCGATCGACTGGCTCCATGTATAGGCGATGTTGAATCCCAGCGCGCCCACATCGCGCTTCAAGCTCACTTCGAGCCCATTATCGTGCGAGTTGCCGATCGTCTTCTGGTAACTCACGCTCCCGAACGCAGGCGAGAACGCAGTCCGCGTCCCCTGCACTGCCGCACCGTTCGCCCGCATGTACGTGCCGCTCTCCCCAAAAGGCCCGCACGTCGCCGATCCTGGCTCGACTTCGCTGACCTGGCTCAATCCCAGGCACAGTGACGGATCGCCAGGGTTCGCCTCCAGCAGCGTCAGCAGATGATGGGCCTGCGTTCCCGCATAACTCACGTCGAGCACCGTGCCACGCCCCAGCGCGCGCTCCACGGAAACCAAATAATCTTCCGCATACGGCGTCACGTTGGTCGGCGCCACCGAAGGAATTCCAGTGAACGGCTCAAACTCAGCCCAATTCACGCTGCCGATCGGATGCGTCCGCGACGCGCCGAACGGCACATTCGGCAAAGGGAAGCGCGGCTGGCCATTCGCGTTCAGGCTCGAACCATCCGCTGCCGCCGTCCACGGCGTGCCGAACAGCGTCGGCACGGCGCTCGTATACGTGTATCCATACGGCGGATTAGCGCTCATGATCGCTGGCGAGAGCCCCTCGATCGGCGTATAAAATTGCCCCCACGAAGCGCGCACGCTCGTTTTCCCCGCTCCTAAGAATCCAGGACTCCACGCCAACCCCAACCGCGGCCCAAAATCCGTATAGCGCACCGGAGCCAAAGTGCGCGGCACGCCCGGATCACCCGGAAACACAATCCCCACCGGCGCATTCGGAAACACGACCGACTGCTCACCGGGAACCAGCGTCTGCAGCTGGTTATATTTCTCGTGCCAGGGTGGCAGCAGATCCCACCGCAGTCCATAATTCAGCGTCAGATTCGGCCGCGCCTGCCACGAGTCCTGCGCGTAGGCCCCGACCAGTAAGTTCTGGTTGTAGAAATGCTGCGCGTCGCCCTGCGTGTAATTCGAATCCACGCCCAGCAGAAAATCCGCGAAATCCAGCCTCGTCTCGCTTCCGGTAAACGCGAAACTCCCGTTGAAATATACGTCAGGATGATTGTTGATCTGGTCGCCATGCACATCCGCGCCGAATTTCAGATCGTGCCTGCCCATCACATGCGAAAAGTCGTCGCTGGCTTCGAGAATGTTCTCCGCCTGGAACAGCGCCGTCGTGTCTACCCCCATCGTGAAGTCGTTGAAGATCACGTTTTCCACGCCTTCAATCTTCGGATCGAGCACCGCAATGCCCTGAAATCCCTGCGAGGTGAGCGACGGTCCCACACCACCCTGCGGCACGCCCACATTCGCCGCGTTCCGCATGTAGCTCAAGCGCGCCAGATTCACCGTGTTCGCGCCAAACGTCTTCGTATCGCTCAGCGCCAGTAATTGCGCCCGCCCGAAATTCAGGGCATCGAAACCCGGCACCGTCGCACCTCCCGTTCCTGCCGGATAGGGATTGTCGACGCGATAATCGTCAAAGAAGTAGTACCCTGCGATCGAGCCCGCGGGCGTATTCCAATCCATCCGCACCGCGCCCTTGTCATCACGAATAGCCTGCTCCGCCGCCGAGGTCGAGAACGTCCCGGGTCCTTCATTCGCCGCCGGCACATAAGCCAACAGATTTCCCGCCGCCCCTGACCAGGCCGAAACCGGAATCCGAGCATTCGGTAACACACACTGTGACGTATTGGCACACCCCGCCGTGTAATAAGGCTCACCCGCTGTTACTCGATAGCCAAGCTTCTGCGAAAGCAGCCCGGCAAAATACGGCCCACTCACCGAACCCGTCAACGCGCTCGCGCTCCCTGAGAAATCCCCACTCCGCTCCGCGACCGTAGGAACCGAGATCAAACCCGTGTCGATTCCTTCCGCCACCCGCGTCCCCTGATAATCCGCAAACACGAACAGCCTGTCCTTCATTACCGGCCCACCCAGCGTTCCACCGAACTGGTTCTGATGAAAACCCGCCCGCTCCAGCGAAAAATAATTGCGCGCATCCAGGTTCGTATTTCGCAGGAACTCAAATGCCGACCCATGCCACGCGTTCGTCCCGCTCTTCGTCACCACTGCAATCTGTCCGCCGCTTGCTGTCCCATACTCCGGAGCATCGTTGCCCGTCACCACATTCAGCTCCGCAATCGAATCGAGCGTGGGCACAATCGCCACGCCCATGTTCACGTCTTCCTGCGCATCGGCCCCATTCACGCGAAAGCTGTTCGCCGTCTCCCGCTGGCCGCCAATCGAAAGCGCCCCCGAATCCAGCTCGCCCGACGGAGGCGTGCTCGCCACCCCGCTCATCACGATGGCATTCGCCTGGGAGGAACTCGCCGGCGTTACGCCAGGCTCAACAGCCAGCGCGTCCGTAAAGCTGCGGCCATTCAGAGGCACCGCCTGCATCTGCTTCGCGTCCAGCATCCCACCCGTTGCGTTGGAGCTTGTCTCGATCACAGCGGCGCTCGCGTTCACGGCAACCGTCTCGCTGGCCTGCCCAACGCTCAGCGAGATATGTACTGTGATCGACTGGGTTCCGAGCGTCACCCGCTGCTCCGCCGGAGCAAAACCCTGCGCGCACGTCCTCAGCACGTAGTCTCCCGGCGCAAGAGCAGCGAATCGGAAAGACCCCTGCTCATCGGCAATCGCCTTTGCTTCGCTGCTCCCGCCCGCGGCCGATTTCGCCGTCACATGAGCGCCGGGAATAACGGCGTCGGACGAGTCCGTCACCGCTCCCGACAGAGCCGTCAGCTGGCCGTAGCTCCCACGATTCCCCAGCAGCAGCGCGACAACCGCGATCCAGCACAGGAGACCACCCCTACGCGCATTCCATGAAATCTGAGCCACCGAATCTCCTTTATCTACGCCCTCGATATACGACTGTATTGGTCCGATTTAAGGACACACTGGGGCCCAAGACTGTGACCCGCGTCACACTTCAGAAATACTTCTGTTCCAGGGCCCAAGACGGGAGCGCAACCGCGCTCTACCCATCTCCGACAATGTACGACAAAATCAGTCCTATTTTCCAGGAGCCAGCGGATCCTCTGACAAGAAGCCGTTACGAACGGGGGCTGGACGCGATCAGTGCACCCCTTTCCACAACATTTTCATCCGCAGCCCTTCTGGCAGTCGGTGTCCCGATCAAATAACGGATCGCTACCGCACCCCCCTCCGCGTCACCCACCTGCCACTCATAGTTTGGAGCTTCCAGCCCCATCGTCAGCTCCCGCAGATCCTTGACCGAATAGCTGCGCAAACACGAAAGGACCCCATCGATCCATAACACCGCCGGCACCACCGGAACCACGCAGCTCCAGAAAATCCGATCCCACCGTAACGGCTTAGCTACCAAAGCGGCACGAAATCCCAGGAAGGGCACCGCCGTCAGCGCGAGTAGCGTCCAGGCATGGCGCGTCGCGCCCTCGAAGACGCCGATGCCTTCACGCCGTTCAAAAGCGTCCGACAGCATCGCGCGCGCCGCCTCGGGATCGAAGTGATGGAACGACGAAAAGATTGTGCGGAACCCTCGCAACTCCTCCGGCACCTGCCGCGCATCGACGGATTGCGTCCACGCCGCAATCCGCGCATCCGCATTTGTCCCGCTCACCAGAGCACTGGGATAAAAGTCCGTCAGGCAAACCGCAAGCGCGCTTCCGTCCGCCACATCGTCATACAAGCCTTCCCACGGACCTCCGCCGCCTGAGCAAAGGTCCACAACGCGGTTCGCTCCCGACCTCCGCACCGCCTCACGCAGCCGGCCCGCAATCGGATGGTACGTTCGATTCGCATTCCAGATCGCCTCGAGCGACTCTGTGACCAGGTCTCGCAAAAACGCCGGGAACCAAGGTTGATCGTGAATCTCGAACCATTGCTGTCGATCCATTTTTTGTTCGGCTTATTTCGCGGTGATGACGAACGAGTCCCTGGCCTGCCATTCCGGCTTATCGCCCATCGGATACCCGAGCCGGTACATCGTCGCCTTCAATTCCCGCCCATGCAGGTGAAACAAAATGTAATGGAAATTGGGGAAATCCGTTGCCTGGTACTGGTCGGGTGGCGTCCGTTCCACCTCATAAGGATGCGCTCCGCCGCCGCCGGAAACGAGATAAGTAACACCATCGACTTCGGCGCGCTCGTAGTTGTGAATGTGACCCGAGGCCACCACGAATCTCGCGTGCGAGCGAGGCGCCACCTGCGACAGATAATCGCGCAGCGCAATCTCGTTAGGCCGCGGATTGTGATCCACATGCTCCTTCGTCTGGATATCCGCTACAGGCGGGTGGTGCATTGCCAGAAAAATGAACTCTACCTTCTTCGGTAGATGCGCGATCTGATCCTCGAGCCACACACGCTGCGGGCTGCCCGCGGTCAGATCGGTGTCGCTGTCGAGGCAAAGCAGATAGACCCGGCTGCCCAGCGCAACCGAGTACCACCGCCGACTCTTCAGTTCGGGAAACGCCGACCACCAATCCCCCAGCGGATCGCCCCCGCCCTTACCGGCGAACTCATGATTTCCCAGCGCGGGGTAGACACGCAGATTTTCTGTCCGCCATGCGGCGGTTTCGAGCCGGTACTCGTCGTAGTCCGCAGTAACCGTACCGCGATATGGAACGTCGCCGGTGAGGATCAGCGCATCCGGATGCTCCTCCGCAATTTTTGTCACCATCGCACGCCGAGCGTCGGGTGCCGCATCTGTCGTATCTGAAGGGTCGGTGAAGCGCATGTCGCCGTAGACGATGAGCGACGGCTCCTTTGGAAGATCGGAGTCCTTCACCACGAAAGTCGGGCCCGGTTGCGCGAGAACGCCAAGGTTGGCCTGCCCCGAAGCCAGGACGCCGGTCGCAATCCTGAAGACAAGGGGAAACGAGAGAGCGGCAAAAATTAAGCGCATTGAGCCCAGTTTATTGAAAATCCGTTTCGGCGGCGCCAAACGACTCCCGGCCCAGTCCCGGACGCTGCATTTCTGAGCGAAAAGGCGGTATCCTCCGTCTTTAGGGCAGACGCAAGGATTCTCCTCGAACCGGATCGCATTCCGGCGAAAGGATTGCCAGGATGCCAGCATGAGTTGCTTTGAAGGCCAGCTCGCCGGCTGGGTAGCGCCTGCTCATCCAACGACCGTGAGCACGACCCAGACGATCGCAGCACTGGTGGCCGAGTACTCGACGGCGCTTTATCGCGTGGCTTTTTCCGTCACGCGCAACGCCGCGGAAGCCGAAGACGCTGTCCAGGAGGCTTTCCTGCGCGTGCTCCGGCATGAGTCGCGCCTCGGTGAAATTCGCGACTACCGCGTCTGGCTTGTACGCATTGTATGGAACATCGTCCTCGACAAAAAGCGCCGCGCGAAAACGCGCCCCGAAGGTGAAGACCTCGCAGACCACGCTCGCGCTCTGCCATCGAGTGACAGGCCCGCCGACGCCAGCGTCATCTCGTCGCAGGAGCACGCCCGCATTCTCGCTCTCGTCGACCGTCTGCCGAAGCGCGAACGCGAAGCGTTGTTGCTCTCCGCCGTCGAAGAACTCACCACCGCTGAAATCGCCGCCGCGCTGGGAACAACGGAGTCGTCCATTCGCTCACGCATTTTTCGCGCCCGCAGAGAGCTCGCTCTTCTGCTCGAAAAAGAGGGGATTGCGCGATGAACGGTTCAAAGCACACCGTCACCGACCCGCGCATCGACCCCCTCATTGATGCATCGCTCCGCACCGTCGGCTCCGCCACACCCGTTCCTGGCCTGGAGGGTCGCATCCTTACGCGTCTCGCCTCCGAGCGAGTAAGGCTGGAGGCCGCGCCAACGCGATTCCCTCACCTCAGCCTCGGCCCCGGGCGGCGCCTGCCTGTGCGAGCGCTCGGCGTCCTGACCTCCTGCCTTCTGGCCTTCGTCATTGTTGCCGGCACCGTGAGCTACTCGCATAAGCTCCACTCCAGCCAGGTTGTCGCGCCTCCAAGCCTCGTCCTGCCTGCGCAAGGCATCGGAGCCGCTTCCGCCGTCCATCCCGCAGCGCCTGCGTCCGCGCCCGTTCCCGCCGGCCAGGGGGCACGCGGCCGCTCGAACCACCACTCCGGACGCGCCCGCATCGCACCGCACGCACGCAAAGCTCCAGGCGTCGCCGTCCCCGCTCCCTCGTCGAATAATTCTCAGAACTAGGTCTCCTCGGTCTCCACGACGTACTGTTCGTCCAGCAGCCGATCGTCGAAAATCGCCGCATCTGGGAATTTTCTCAGCCCCAGGGGTTATGGGAAACCGAATCGCTGTACTCTGTTTGGTGCGCACGGTACTGACAGCGAGCCGCCTCCTCACTCCCAATAAAATCCTCGATCAGCCTGTCGTTGTCGTCGAAGACGGCCTCATCGAGGGCATCGCTCCGCAGTCCCACGCCGAGCTGCCCGCCGGCCGCCATATTGCCCTTCCCGAATCCACTCTGATCCCGGCGTTCTTCGACGTGCACATCCACGGCTCCGCCGGCCACGACGTCATGGAGGCGACGGACTCCGCCCTGAACCACATCGGCTCTTTCCTGGCCCGCCGTGGGGTCGGCGCGTATTGCGCAACCACGGTCACCGCCCCGCTGGATTCGCTGCTGTTTTCGCTCGACGGCCTGGCGCAACTCCTGCGCATCCCGCTCGACGGCGCGCGCCCCGTCGGCATCCACCTCGAAGGCCCATTCCTCTCGCCGCACAAGCGCGGAGCCCACGCGGAAAGCGAGCTCATCGAGCCTTCCGTCGTGCTCTTCGACCGCATCTGGGAAGCGGCGGAGGGCAATATCCGCATCATGACTATCGCCCCTGAGTTGCCCGGCGCCCCGGAAACCATCGCCCACGCTGCGAAGCTGGGAGTCCACGTCAGTCTCGGCCACAGCGACGCCGACTCAAGCGCCGCCAGTCGCGGCGTAGTCGCCGGAGCCGTCACCGCGACCCACACCTTCAACGCCATGCGTCGCTTCGACCATCGCGATCCGGGCCTGCTCGGAGAAGTCCTCACCAACGACGCCCTGTTCGCCGAAATCATCTGCGACGGTTTGCATGTCGATCCCGCCATCGTCCGCCTGTTCTGGAAAGCCAAAGGCCGGCTGCGCGCGCTGCTCGTGACCGATGCCATGGCTGGCGCCGGCATGCCCGATGGCGCCTACCGGCTCGGTGAACTCGAGGTCCGGGTGAAGAATGGCCGCTGTGTCGTCGGCGAGGACACACTCGCGGGCAGCACCCTCACGCTTGACCGCGCCGTTCGCAACTTCATGACCTTCACCGGCGCCGGCCTCGCTGACGCCGTCATGCTGGCAACCCGCAACCCCGCCCGCATGACCGGCCTTGAAGACGAAATCGGCACCCTCGCTCCCGGCCGCGCCGCCGACATCGCGGTCCTCTCTCCGACAAACGAAGTCGTCGAAACCTTTCTCCGTGGAGAACCGCAGCTGGAACCATCCACCCAAGGCTACCTCAACGGCTGAACCTCACTGGCTCGCGTCCTGGGTCAGCCCAACCGTAAGCCCACCCGTCAGCCCATCCATCAGCACGCCCGACAGGACCCCCAGGCTGCCATCCACCGGCGGCTCCTCAAGACCGAGAATCTTCACCAGCAGCGGGTACACATTCACGTTTTCAAACGATTTCAATTTCACGCCGGCGCGTATGTCCGGCCCCTCCGCATAGAAGATCGCCTTCATCGACGGCATCATGTACGGATCGAATCCGTGATTGCCCGCTGTCGGCGCTTTGTCTTCTCGATCCGGCGGCGGTGCATGTGCCCGAATCGCATACGGTCCGCGCGCCACAATGATCGGATCGCCCTCCCGCGGGTTGCCGTTGAAATGCAGCTCCGCCGGCACATTCGCCCGCCGATACACCATGAACGCCGCATCTGCCGCCTTCAGCTTCTGATACGTCGCGTTCGCCGCCTCTTCCGTCGGCGCGTACAAATACTGCCCCACCGTGACAAGCCCATCGAGCGGCGCATACTTATCCAGGTCGATCCATCCCCCCTGAATCTTTTCCATTCCATGATCGGAAACAATAATCAGATCGACCGGCAGATGCAGCGCCTTCAAATCCACTTCGAGCGTCCCCATCAGCGCGTCGACGTGCTTCACGGCCTCCGCCGTTTGTGGCGCATCGGGCCCAAACTCGTGACCCGCATGATCCACTCCTGAGTAGTACAGCGTGATGAAGTGCGGTCGCTGCTCCTCCGGCAGCTTCAGCCACGCAATCACCTGATCGAT
This sequence comes from uncultured Acidobacteriaceae bacterium, assembly GCA_963831055.1. Taxonomy (GTDB): domain Bacteria; phylum Acidobacteriota; class Terriglobia; order Terriglobales; family Acidobacteriaceae; genus Palsa-343. The sequence continues at coordinate 213,275 of CAWHOU010000021.1, forward strand.
GCGCTGCTCATCCGCAAACTTATCGTCGTAGTGCAGGTAGTACGTCGGCCGCTCGCCCGCGATCTCCGCTTCCGATCCCGGCCAGAAGAAGCAAGCGCTACGCATGCCCTGCTTTTCCGCGAGCGACCACAGCGGAGTTCCCCCATACCAGGAGCCATCGCTGCTCGTCTTCGGATCGGTGTAGGAAAACCGCTCCTTCCGCTCCGGATCGTAGAACGAATTCCCCACAATGCCATGATGCTCCGGATACAGCCCGGTCACCAGCGTGTAGTGATTCGGAAATGTCAGCGAAGGATACGCCGGGATCATCCCATCCGGCACGCTCGCCCCGCGCGCCGCAATCGCCAGCAGATGCTTCGCGCCATACTTCTTCGCATAGTCGTAGCGGAAGCCATCGAGCGAAACCAGCACGACGTAATGCTTGCTCTGCTGCGCTGCCGCATTCGGCCCATGGTCGACGGCGATGACAGCTTGCTGCGCCTGAGCCCCGCACAGCAGCCAAAATAAAAACAGAGGAAGCAGCCGCACACGTCGCGTCATCCTTAGACCCAAAACAGCCTTACCCCGCAAAGCGGCGGCGCTCATGCGTAAGCCGCGCTCATCGCCTGAAACTCCTCGCCAATCCACTGCGTAAACGCATCGCTCGACTGGCTTCGTCCCAGGAATTGCTGCACAATCTCCTTGCCTGGCACCGATCCGCCCGGCTCAAGAACCGTCCTGCGGTACCGCATAGCCGCCGGAGAATCCAGTAGCGCATGTCGCGGAAACTGCGCGAAGAAATCCAGCGCGATCACCTTGTCGTAGAGATACGTGTAGTAGTTCGACGAATACCCGGTCAGGTGCGTGAAGCTTGCGTACATGCGGTTGCCCTCGATCCACGCATACGGCAGAAACCGCTCGTAGAGCCTGCGAAACAGCGCGTCCAGATCCAGCGTCGCCGGATCGAGCCGATGCGTTTCCAGCGAATAAGTCGTGTAGAACAGCTGGCTCCGTACCCAGTCCGCACGCCCAAAAGCTCCAGCGCGATTCATGCGCAACACCAGCTCCGCCGGAATCGGCTCATCGGTCTCGTAGTGATGCGCAAAGCTCGCCAGCAATCGTGGATCGCGGAAGAACTCCTCCAGCATCTGCGAAGGAACCTCGACGAAATCTCCCTCGGTAGCTATACCGCTCACGCCCGCCCACGCCTGCCGCCCACCCAGCAGCGCATGCATCAGGTGGCCGAATTCATGAAAGAACGTCACCACATCGGAATACTGCAACAGCCCAGGATTGCCGTCCTTCGCCTCCGGGAAATTGCAGATCAGCGCCGCCTCCGGCAATTGCCGATCGCGAATGCCCAGGAATCAGCGGGTGCGCCGAAAACCACTTGTCTTTGCCCTCACGCGGATGCATGTCGAGATAAAAGCGCCCCGCCAGCTCCGTTCCGTCCCAAACTTCCCATGCGCTCACCGACGGATGCCAGACATCCGGATTCTCGATGCGCCGGAAGCTCACCTGGAAAAGCTTCTCCGCCGTCGCCAGCACGCCTGGCTCAACGCGAGCATACGGAAAATATGGCCGCACCGCCTGCGAATCGAAATCGAACGCTGACCGCCGATACTGCTCCACCCAATAAGCACGGCTCGCAGCGTCAATCTGCTGGAGTCCCGGCTCACGCGACTGTGCAAACTCCAAAATCATCGCGTATTCCTTCTCCGCCCCAGCCTTGCTCGCACGATCCAGATCGTCGAGGAATGCCTGCATATTCGCCGCCGACTCCATCATCTGATCGGCGGTCGCCAGATCGGCCCAGTGTGCGAAGCCCAGGATCGTCGCAACCTCCTGCCGGATGCGCAGCAGCTCCAGCAACAGCTGCTCATTCGCCGGATACGCCCGCGTGTTGTAAGCGAGAAACATATTCCGTCGCAGCTCCGCTGACTTCGCAAACGTCAGCACCGGCAGATAATCAGGGAAATCCGTGGTCAGCGTGATCTTCGCATCCTCGCCCGCTTGGTGCGCCTCCAGAAAATCCGGCGGCAATCCCTCCAGCTCCGCTGCATTCTCCACCGTGACGGTCTTGCCACCTTCCTGCACGTTGCGCGCAAAGTGGAGCGACGCCAGCGTGGCCTGATCCTGCAGCTCCTTGATGCGCGCACGCGTAGCGTCATCCTTATCGACGCCGGCCAAGCGGTACTGCAGCAGTGTCCGATCCAGATAATGCCTCGTGGCCGCGTCGGCCCCGCTCGCCTCAATTTGTGCCAGTGCCTGATACACATCCCGGTTCAGCGAAAGCTCAACACCCGCTTGCGAAATCTTCTGCAGCAAAGCCTCAGCCGTGTCGCGCACCGGCTTCTCCGGATACACGCTGTGCAGCAGTCCCGTCAGCGAGCCAACCGCCGAGAGCTCGGCGACCGCATCGTCGTACGCACGCAAAGTAGTCTCGATCGTACGCGGACCATCCGCGGCCAACAGGCGCTCAATCGCCTTCCGGTGGCGAAGCAGACGGTCCTCAACCCAGGATTCCAGCGTCGTTGCATCGACAGAACCGCTGCCGGTTGGATTCCAGGGATGGACAAGAACCGAGGAGAGAGAATCGGAAACAGTGGCGCTCATAAAAACACCTTCTCTTGGCAGACTACTGCACTGGACTGCGATTTGGTGGCCCACGAATTTCAGCACAGAGAAAACCCGGCGACAGCAGCCCTAGCGCCGCGCAGCTTTGCTTTTCAGATCGCGAACACCCGCGATTTCCACCAGGTTGTCCTTCGCTGCATGGCCATCGAGCACCGCCCGCACCGATTCCAGCACTCTCTCCGGCGTAATCAACCGCATGCAGACGGCGTCGTTGCAGGCTGAATTTTTCTGGTTCGCAGCCGTCACGCATGGTGAGCAGGAAAGTTCGGCAGTAATCGATTCGGTGTTCCCAAGGCTCCCGTACAGCTTCGGCGTTTCCGGACCAAACAGAACAATCGACCGAATCGGAGTGATGGCGGAGAAGTGCGCCGGACCGCTGTCATTCGTCACCAGTACATCGGAGATGTTGTAAAGCGCCGTGATCGCCAACAGCTTGTGCATTCCCGCAAAACTGCGGAACCGCGGATGCCCGATCCCCTCGACCATTCGCTCAGCCTCTTCGCGCTCGGCGCGTGAGCCGGTGATGAGCACCAGCACATCTTCCCACTCCCGAACCACCATGCCGGCCAGGGTGCTGAAGTTGTCCCGCTCCCAACGCCGCTGCGGCAACATCTCGGAGCTGTTCGGATTGAGCAGCACGATACGGTGATAATCCGGCTGGTAGTCCGGATAAACCTGCCATACTAATTCGCGCATGTCCTCTTTGGCTTCTTCTGAAACCGCCTGGATCGGCACCCGGATCTCGTCATCGGAGACATACGTTTTGGAATAGGGCACCTCTGGTTCGAGTGCCAGCAGCGCATTCACCATGCAGATAAAATTCTTTGCCATGTGAATGTGGCCGTTGTAATTCACGCGGTGGGTGAGCATTTCACCCCGGTAAAGCCCCTCGGCGCGAAACCGGTGAAATCCCACGCGGCGCCGCGCGCCCGAGAGCCCTGTGAGCAACGCCGAGTAGCGCGAAAACAGCTCGAGGTCCATCACCGTGTCAATTTTTGCTTTGCGCGCCCAGCGCAGAAACCGCAGCGAATCAAACGCCATCGCCAGCAGGCTGGTCTCGCGAATAGTGACAATGTTCTCTTCTGCAACTGTCGGCAGCAGTCGCACACTGTCGGCATTCCGTTCGAAGATCAGGAAGAAAATCTCAGCATCGAACGCATCCCTCGCCTTTTCCAAAGCTGGGTTGGCAATTACTGTGCTTCCCATCTCTGAGAGTTCGACAAAGAGAATCCGTTCCGGCTTTTCCGGACCTCTGCCGGCGCCCATCAGGCGCACCACCTGCGTAAAAAAGAAGCACAGCGGTATGCCGATCCAGTAATCAACGGCCCGCATTGTCCGAAGTCTCATCCTTCAGCCCCTTGCAAAACCCGCTCTTTCCGGGATGACTTTGATTCCGCGCCAAGGGACTGGAAGCCGCAGCGACCAGTGCCGTCCACTACAATCACTTCACAGGTACCGTCGTACAAACAGGCGTCATCGTATAAATCGAACCGGGCCCACATCCGCCCCATCAGGGACCGGATAGTCCTGGCCTCGCGGAGTGTGGGGATGACAAAAGATAATAACCGCGACCATAGTATCGCCTTGCACCTCACTCGCCCGGCGACACTCCCGCCTGGAACTGGCAGACTCACGTTGTCTGAATTCATGCTTCTCTGGAGCGACGCTAAACAATCTTGAAAAGTTGCGGCCAATACAAGAACTTCATCCTGCTGTCACTGATAAGCGCCGGGGCGCTGCTCGTGGAAGGATACCACCCAGGAGTGGAGGACGATGCAGTCTATCTTTCCGCGATTCAGGGCCGCCTCCATCCCGCCCTTTACCCCCACGACTTCCGGCTTTTTACCCTCGAAATGCAGGCCAGCGTTTTCGATCGCCTCATGGCCGGCTGGGTCCGCCTGACCCATATTCCCCTCTCTGTCTCCGAACTGACTGGCCAGTGCCTGGCGGCATTTTTCCTGCTCTGGGGCTGCTTTGCCCTCGCCCGTCGCTGCTTTACCAGTCCTTATGGACAATGGGCCGGCGTCACCCTCGTCGGCACACTATTTACGATGCCGGTTGCAGGCACAGCGCTTTACATCTTTGATCAGCATCTTCACCCCCGCTCCATCGCGACCGCGCTGATCTTGTGGGCCGTCGTACTCGTCCTGGACCGCCGCATCGTCCTGGCCGGCGTGCTGCTCGCCGCCGCCGTCGTGCTCCATCCCATCATGGGTGTATTCGGATTGTCGTATTGCGCCATTCTCTCGATCGCCCTCCTGCGGGCAAGAACGCCGGCCGAGCAGCCAACCGCCGCCACCGTCGCCATGGGGATCGCCCCGACGTGGATCTTCGAGGGGCCGTCACCGGCCTGGAAGGCAGCCCTCAACACCCGCGACTACTACTTCATCGCGCGCTGGGCCTGGTATGAGTGGCTGGGCGCCGTCGCTCCCATCTTTATCCTCTGGCTCATCGCTCGTTATGCACGCCGCTCCAACCGTTCTGCGATGTCGATGCTGGCTGGCGCCGCCACCGTCTTCGCCACCTTCCAGCTCGCTGTGGCCTGCATCGTGCTGCTGACGCCAGCTCTCGTCCGTATCACGCCAATGCAGCCCATGCGCTATCTTCACCTGGTCTACATTTTCATGGCGCTGCTCGGCGGCGGCCTCATCGGAGAAAAGCTGCTCCGTGACCACCTCTGGCGATGGGTTGCGTTCTTTCTGCCTCTGGCGCTCGGTATGTTTATTGCTCAGCGATCGCTCTTCGCGGGAACCGAACACATCGAGCTGCCTGGAGTGGCCTCCCATAATCCCTGGCTGCGCGCCTTCGCGTGGGTCCGCGGTAACACGCCTGTGGACGCGTACTTCGCTCTCGATCCCTATTACATGCAGCTTCCCGGCGAGGATTATCACAGCTTCCGCGCCCTCGCTCAGCGCAGCGAACTCGCCGACGCCATCAAGGACGCAGCCGTCGCCACTCAGGTCCCCGACCTCGCGCCGCTCTGGCAGGAGCAAACCCAGGCCGTGACCGGCTGGCGGCATTTTCAGAAACAGGATTTTCTGCGCCTGCGCGAGCGATTCGGCGTCGACTGGGTTATCGTCCAGGGTCCGGGCGTCGCAGGGCTCGACTGCCCCTACAAGAATGAAGCCGTAGCCGTCTGCCGGCTGCAATAAGGAACAGCGGACGCTACAAAATCTTTTTCCCAAACGCCGAGGAAATCAGCTCCACCGCCAGATCGGCCGTCCGGTTATGCTCGTCGATCACCGGATTCACCTCGACCACCTCCAGAGACAACATTCGCCCATGGTCCGCGATGATCTCCATCGCCAGATGCGCCTCGCGATACGTCGCCCCACCCCGCACCGGCGTGCCCACCCCCGGCGCGTCTTCAGGATCGATCCAGTCCATATCGAGCGACACATGATAGCCGGCAGTCCCCCGTCCCGCCGCGCGCAGACGCCTCTTCCATCACCGTCCGCATCCCGCGCTCGTCGATGTCGCGCATCGTGTAGACCTCGCTGATTCCGGCCCGCCTGATGTTTTCCTTCTCCGTCGCATCGATGTCGCGCACCCCGATCAGCACCACGTTTTCCGGCTGTACTTTCGGCGCAAATCCCAGGATGTTCGCCAGCGGCTCCGGATCGAGCCCCACCAGCGCGGCCAGCGGCATCCCGTGCACGTTCCCGCTCGGCGAACTCGCCGGAGTATTCATGTCCGCATGCGCGTCGATCCAGATCAGCCCAATCTTCTGGTTTTGCTTCCGGTAAAACTCCGCCACGCCGGAAACACTCCCCGCCGCGACCGAATGATCGCCGCCCAGAATCACCGGCGTCATGCCCTCCGCCAGCGACTTCACCACCATCTCCGCGGCGCGCGTGCAGGTCTCGGTAATTTCCTTCAAATAGCGCGCACTCTGATCTCCGGAGGACTTCGTCTCCGCGATCGCCACGCCGATGTTGCCGCCGTCGCTCACCTCGTGCCCCAGCGCCTCCAGCCGCGCTTCGAGCCCCGCAACGCGCACCGCCGACGGCCCCATATCCACGCCGCGGCGCGACGCGCCCAGGTCGAGCGGCACTCCAATCACTTTGATCTTGCGAGGAGGCAGCGTCTGCACGCCGCCATAGACGGGGACGTTCCCTTTAGCTGCGCTCGGCGACATGGCCTGCGCTGTTTCGTTCGATTTCAAAATAACCTCACGGGTAAATGCGGTTCAGCGTCCGGGCAAAGGGAATCGTCTCCCGCACGTGATCGAGCCCGCAGATCCAGGCCACCGCGCGCTCAATCCCCATGCCAAAACCCGAATGCGGAACCGAACCATACCGCCGCAGATCGAGATACCACTGGAAAGCATCGATTGGCAACTGGTGCTCATCGATACGCTTTTTCAGCAGGTCGTAAGAGTGAATACGCTGCGAGCCACCGATCACTTCGCCATATCCCTCCGGCGCCAGCACATCCACGCACAGCGCGTACTTCGGATCGTCCGGGTCTGGCTCCATGTAGAAAGCCTTCACCGCCGCAGGATAGCGATGCACCATCACAGGCCGGTCAAATTGCGACGAAATGTACGTCTCATCCGGCGATCCGAAATCGTTGCCGTACTCGAACGCCTGCTCCAGTTCGCCCCTGGCATGCGCTGCGTTCAGCATCGCGACCGCTTCGTCATACCGCAGCCGCGGAAACGGCGGCTTCACCGCCGCAAGCTTCGTCGTATCGCGGTTGATTGCCTTCATCTCGGCTGCACGACGCGTCAGCACCCGCTCCACAATAAAGCTGATGAAATTCTCCGCCAGCCCCATCAGATCGTCGAGCGTGGCAAAGGCCCACTCCGGCTCGACCATCCAGAACTCGGTCAGGTGCCGCCGCGTTTTCGATTTCTCCGCGCGAAACGTCGGCCCAAACGAATAGACCTTCCCCAGCGCCAGCGCCGTGCTCTCGATATAGAGCTGCCCGCTCTGCGTTAGGTATGCCTGGTCTCCAAAGTAGTCCACAGGGAACAGCGTGCTCGTCCCCTCGCAGGCCGCCGGCGTCAGTATCGGCGGATCGGTCAGCACAAACCCGTTGTCGTCCAGATAATCTCGTGCCGCCTTGATAATTTCCGCGCGAATGCGCAGAATCGCCGCCTGGCGCGGCGTCCGCACCCAAAGGTGCCGATGCTCCATCAGGAAATCGGTGCCATGCTCCTTCAGCGAAATGGGAAACGGATCGTCCGCCGGCACCCGCTGCAGCACTTCCACATGCTCCACATCCAATTCGTAACCGCCAGGCGCACGCTTATCCGCACGAACCTTGCCGGTCACCACAACCGACGACTCCTGCGTTAACCCTTTCACCGTCTCGAAGACTTCCGGCGTCACCGCGGCCTTCGGCACAATCCCCTGAATGGTCCCCGTCCCATCGCGAAAGATAGGAAACAGCAGCTTCCCGCTCTCACGCAGGTTGTAGAGCCACCCATGCAGCGTCACCGTCTGCCCGTCGTGCTCGCCAATATGGCCGATCGTCGAAAGAGGGTATTGTGTAGCAGTCTCCGTTACAATTGCCGCGCTTTTCTCCTGCATGACTTTCCGAACCTCTACTTCCCGTTCGCGCCGTCCATTTTTGCGAATGCCTTCTTTGCCTTTTCGCCAACGGCCTCGATGGAATCCCCCAGCGCGTAATGAATCTCCAGCACCCCGGCCGGCGCCTGCGGAGCCGCCTTTAGCTCGCCCAGCGCCACATCCCAGTCGATCGTTCCGTCACCCGGCCACAGATGCGCATCCTTGTCGCCCTTGTTGTCGTGGAGGTGGGACGACCGCACATGAGCTTTCAGTTCAGTCATGGCCGCGGCCACGCCCTCGCCCAGATGCGCATGCCCCACGTCGAGGCACACGCCGATGTCCCGAAAATGCCCCACCGTCAGAATTTCCACCAAATGCGCCGGCCGTGCCACCTCGCCCTGCAGATTCTCGACCAGCAGCTTCACGCCCAGCGGGCTGGCAAACGCATGCAGATGCTCGAGCGCGGTGATCGAATGCTCCAGCGCCCGTGGGCTCCATGCATCGTCGCGCTCTCCAAGATGCAGAACCAGGAATCGAAACGGAATCTGCTCCGCCACTTCGAGCGCCCGCTTCACCTCGTCCATTCCATCGATGCGGCGGCTCTTCTCCGGATGAATTACGTTGACTGCGGGCGAGCCGCCCCGCCCCATTTCGAGGTCGGAATAAAGCGGCGCGTGCATCGAGAAAGCGTCGACGGGATTGCCGCTGAACCACTCCGCCAACTCACGCACGTGCGGACGGCTCGTGTAATCGAAATGCTGGCGCGCGGCAAACAGCTCCACGCCCTGCGTGCCCGCGTGGGCAAACACGTCGAGCAGGCCGGGGTGCAGTCGATGACTGAGGAAAACGTGCGAAGAAATTGCTTTGAGCATGGATACGCTGACCAGGGTGAGCGAAAAGATTGAGTGAACCGGGAATGAGTCTCTCCCTATCTTCTCATCCCGCGCCCGATGATTTTCGGTTGCGGATCCGAGGGGGTCGGGATCGCTTCAGTTGGGCGCAGCCAGGCTATTCCGCGGTCACTTCCTCGCCCTTCACCGTTACGCCGATGTGCGCCGTGACCTCGCGGTGCAGTTTCACAGGCACGTGGAACTCCCCGGTTGATTTCAGCGGCTCATCCAGCTGCACCTTGCGCCGGTCGATGGTGAAGCCCTTGCCGGCCAGCTCCTGCGCGATGTCCGACGAGGTTACCGAACCGAACAAATGGTCGCCCTCGCCCACCTTGCGCGTGAAAACCAGCGAAATCGCATTGAGCTGCGTCACCAAAGCCTCCGCCTCCGACTTCTCCTTTGCCGAGCGGCGCACCGCGGAGGCCTTGATCTGCTCGATCTCGGCTCGGTTGCCCTCAGTCGCTTCCTTGGCGAGCTTGCGCGGCAAAAGGTAATTGCGGGCGTACCCGTCGGCGACTTTCACCACATCGCCGCGGTTGCCGAGGTTCGAAACATCTTCTCTCAGAATCACTTCCATTGCACAATCTCCTCAAAAACCAGCCAGCCTTTCGCTGGCTAACGGATTTTAGCCAGCCGCCTCTTCGCTGATCGGTCTTTAGCTGACCGGCCTTCAGCTGACCGGTCTTTAGCTGAATTAGAACCGTGCCGCGAACGGCAGCAGAGCGATGTTGCGCGCCTGCTTGATCGCCTTCGACAGCCGCCGCTGGTGTGTAGTGCAAACGCCGGTCAGCCGCCGCGGCACAATCTTGCCGCGCTCTGCCACAAATCCCTGCAGCAGCCGCACGTCGCGATAGGAAATCGCGTCGATCTTCTCGGTGCAGAACTTGCAGACCTTCTTGCGGCGGAAGAACTTCCGCCCGCCCGGTCCGCCCGGACCACCAGGTCCGCGCCCGCCAGGGCCGGCAGGCCGTCCAGAATGCCCGTCCGGTCTCGATGAGGTACTCGTTGCTTCGTCAGCCATATTTCATTCCTCCGGCTGGCCGCCCTTATAGGCGCCAGCCCAAATTTCAAATCAAGTTCATTTGCAGAACGAGCTCAGGCGCTGGCCGGAGTCGCCGCCGCAGTCGCCGTTTCCGTAGAAGCCACGGGCGCAGGCGGTGCCTCCGCAACAGAAGCGGGAGCCGCAGCCGGTTCGGCAGTCTCAGCCGGAGCAACCGGCGGAGCAGGCGGAATCGCGCTCAGCTTTTTCTTCGTCGCGCGTATTGCTCTCACCTTGGCGAGGCGCTTTTCCTCCTCGTCCATCCGAACGGTGATGAACTTAATCACCGGCTCGGAAACACGCAGCCGGCGCTCCAGCTCCGCAATCAGCACGCCATCGGCATCCACCGTCAGCAACACATAATTGCCGTCGTTAAATTTCCCCACCGTGTACGCCAGCTTGCGGCGTCCCAGCTTCTCCGTCGCGCGAACCTTGCCGCCGCCGGTGGTCACCGTTTGATCGAGGCCTGCGATCAGCTTGTCGAGATCCTCTTCGGCCATATCCGGCCGCACGATGAACATCACTTCATAGAAACGTTGAATCATCTGCTTCTCTTCCCTCCGAACCGACCGGTCCGGCATTAAGAAATTCGCTTCCTTCCGTCTTCACTTCTCCGCCGGGCCGATTACGGAATCTTCCGGGTCCCGCCGGTTGAACTCATTCATGGCGGCCGAAATGCCCTTCGCCACCACCATCTCCACGGCGCGCGCTACCCGATCCAGCACCGGATCGATCGCCGTCAGATCCCGTTTGCTCATCGGCGTCAGCAAATAATCCTTGCCGCGACGAAAAGCTTCCTGTTGAACTCCCGGTTCCGGCCCTACTCCAATCCGGATCCGCCACCACTCATCCGTTCCCAGCGCGCCCGAGACCGAACGCGCTCCGTTATGTCCCGCCGGGCTGCCCCGCTCCCGGATTCGTAACCGTCCCAGTGGCAAATCCAGCTCGTCGTACAACACCAGCAAATTTCTGGGCGGCCCGTCGTCGACTTCAAGGTCCAGTTCGTCAACCAGCGCCCCCACCGCAAGCCCGCTCAAGTTCATCCAGGTCTCCGGCTTTGCCAGGATCACCTCCCGGCCCGCCATTCGAACTTTCGCCGTGAGCGCCCGGCAGCGGCGGTTCACCGCCTCCACGTTGTGCTCACCGGCGATGCGGTCAATCGCCAAAAACCCGGCATTGTGCGGCGTGAACTGGTATTCGATCCCCGGATTGCCGAGCCCAACCACCAGAAACGCGCCGCCTTCCCCGGACACTTACTTCTTGCCGCCCTTGTCGCTCTTCTCCGCGGCAGGAGCAGCAGCTCCCGCTTCGCCGGTCTCCTGCTTGCCCTTCTTCACTACCTCCGGCTCCGCAGGACCAGCGGCAGTTGCAGCCGCCTCAGCCTCCGGCGCAGCAACCACCTCTTCCTTGATCGAAACCACGTGCGCAACCGGTTTGTCGTCCGGAGTAATGAACCGCAGCCTGCCGGTATGCGGCAGATCGGAAACCCTCAAAACCATCCCGAAGGTCAGGTGCGAAACATCCACCTGAATGCTGCTCGGAATATCACCCGGCAGGCACTCGATCTCCACCTCGCGCAGCATCTGATCCAGAATGCCGCCCTGCGTCTTCACGCCCACCGCTGTGCCGGTCAGCTGGATCGGCACCTCTACGCGAATCGGCTTGTCCAGCGCGATGCGCTTGAAGTCAATGTGGATCAGCTTGCCCTTGATCGGCTCGTACTGCCAGTCCACGATCATCACCTTCGCCGTCGATCCGGAAACTTCCAGATCGAAAATCGAGTTATGCCCGGTTTCCGAATGCAGAATCCGCTGGATCTGTTTCGGGTCTACCTCCACGGCAACCGCCGGCTCCGCCGCTCCATAAACCACGGCCGGCACCTTACCCTTCGCGCGCACGCGCCGGGCTGCATTCTTGTTGAACTTGCCCTCGCGGGGCACTGCGCTCACGATTTCCTGTGTTGTCATAACCTTCTCCTTCGGGCACGGCTGGCAGTTATCAGTCGCCAGTCTTCAGTCCCGATTTTCCGGGGACATTCCGCTCCCTTTGCAGCTCTTGTTGCCGCTGCTGTTTGGCCGCACGCCCCAGTCTTCGCGAGCCATACGACCGTTTCCTGCCGGCCAATCCTGTCTGGGGACTGGCAACTCACAACTGGCGACTAGTTAAACAACGAGCTCACGCTCGTCTCCATATGAATATTCAGGATGGCCGCGCCCAGCAGGCCCGCCACCGAAAGCACCTTAATCTTTCCCGACTCCTTCAAACCCTTTGCCTCTTCGCGCAGCGGGATTGAATCCGTAACCACCAACTGCTCCAGCCGCGAACTCTGGATACGCGGCACCGCCTCGCCCGAAAGAACCGGATGCGAAGCGCCCGCATAAACCCGCGTCGCGCCCTTGTCGAGCAGCGTATCGACCGTCTTCACCAGCGTCCCGGCGGTATCGATAATGTCGTCGATGATCAGGCATGTGCGGCCTCTTACATCGCCGATTACGTTCATCACTTCCGTCACGTTAATATCCGTCCTGCGTTTGTCGACGATCGCCAACGGCGCGCCCAGCTTGGTTGCGATGAACCGCGCACGCTCCACGCCGCCCGCGTCCGGCGAAATCACTGTCAAATCCGGCAAATTCAGCTCGCGCACATATCCGATCATTACCGGGCTCGCAAATAAGTGATCCACCGGGATGTTGAAAAATGCCTGAATCTGCGCCGCATGCAGATCCATAAAAAGGGCCCGGTTGGCGCCGGCGGTGGTCATCAGATCGGCCACAAGCTTCGACGAAATGGCTACGCGCCCGCGATCCTTGCGGTCCTGGCGGGCATACCCGTAATACGGAACGACCACCGTGATACGCCCCGCCGAGGCGCGCTTGAGGGCATCGATCATGATCAGCAGTTCCATCAGGTGCTGATCCACCGGAAAGCAGGTCGGCTGAACGACAAACACATCCGCGCCGCGCACATTCTCCAGCAGCTGGAAGTACACCTCGCCGTCGGAGAAGCGTGTCATCCGTGTCTCGCCCAGCGTCACGCCGATATGCCTGCAAATCTCCTCCGCTAACTCGCGATTCGCCGTGCCCGAAAACACTTTGAACCGCCGATCCTCGTTTGAAACCCGCGAACGCCGCGCCTGCCCCTTCGCCTTCGCATTTCCGTCTGTCTGAGCCGCCGCCAGATTCGGCGTGACCACGCCTGCTGCTTCCATCGTGTCCGTCTTCACAAGATCCTCCAGCTGGTTTGCATGGCATCCTGCTTAAGATTGCGGCGATCCTGCTGCCGGGCCCAATTCAATAACCCAAACTCTGGCTGGGCGACCAGGATTCGAACCTGGACAAAGTGCTCCAAAGGCACTTGACCTACCATTAGTCGATCGCCCAGTAAATAATCCTGTCCAACATCCTGCCATCGACCTCTGGGTCCCCGGTCCGGCCTGCTTTTGGCCGGACTGGGCAGAAAGGCACTTGACCTACCATTAGTCGATCGCCCAGTAACCAATCCCGACCAAAACCCTGCCCAGTTCTTTTTTTCGCTAACTCGCTAGCTCGCTAACCGCTAACTAGCTTCCCTGCTAACTCGCCAACTGCTAATTCCCCACCATCTCCCGCCAGTATTCGTCGCGCGGCAAAGTCCTCGTCCGCAGCGATCGAACCCCAGCTTCCCCTAACCGCGCTTCCGCCGCCTCCGCTGCGCCCGCGGTTCCATACAGCCCAAACAAGGCCGATCCGGACCCGGACAGCGAGGCGTACATAGCCGTCTCCTCAGGGTTGCCGGAGCCCGCAAGAATGCGCTTGATATTTCCGAGAGAGGGATACTGCCGGAAGACGACCTCTTCGAAGTCGTTTTCGATCCCGGTTCGGACAAGCGCGAGAAGCGGATGCTGCTCCGTTTTCTGAACCCCACCGAGCAAGCCCGGTGAGGGCCCCGACTTCACGGCCAGGCCCCCGCCTATCGCGGAGACACCGGAGGAGTGCGCGCCAACCCCGGCGGACATTTCCTCCGGAGGCCTCGGACCAAATACCGAGGCGAGAGCTCGACTCAACTTAGACAGTCTATCGGAGCCATCATCGTCGGTCAATTCGCTTGACGTGCCGGCCGGACTGCGCCCTGCACCCTGCATCCTGTTCCCTGTTCCCTGTCCCCTGTCCCCTGCACCCTGAAGCGCATCCCAGTCCCGGTAAGCCTGCGGCGTCGAAACCCCCACCTCCGGCAACGCCAACACGCATTCCAGCGGCGGAAAATCCTGCAGAGAAGAAACCTGCTCGCCACGCCCCATCCCCAGCACCGCCCCTCCAATCAGAAACAGCGGCACATCCGACCCAACCTCCGCCGCAATCCGTAGCTTCTCTGCTTGCGCCAGCGCCCCAACTCCGCCCCGCGCCAACTCCCGCTCCAGCCCAATCAGTGCCGCCACCGCGTTCGCCGATCCCGCCCCTATGCCACCCTGCACCGGCAGCCGCTTCTCAATATGGATATGAACGTCCGCATGTACCGCGAGCGCCCGCAGCGCCCGGTCAACCATCTTCCACGCTGTGTTCGTTGGGTCTATTGGAACCCGCGCATCGTCGCTTGTAATCCGAATGCATGTCTCGACCGCGAGCCGCGCGTCGACCGTCACCCAATCATGCGCCTCAAGCGTCTGATAGCACGTCGTCAGCGCATGAAAGCCATCCGCGCGCAACGGCCCGATCGTCAGCCCCAGGTTGATCTTGGAATAGGAACGAACCTTCGTCGCCATCGTCCCGATTGTAGGGGAGCGCAGGCGCAATCGCCCCCAGCTACCGGCTACCGGCTCCCAGCTACTGGCTACTGGCTACTCGCTCCCAGCTACTGGCTACCGGCTCCCAGCTACTGGCTACCGGCTACCGGCTACCGGCTACTTACAGAATGTACCGCGACAGATCCTGATTCTTGACGATGTCTGCCACCATCTGGCGCACGTATTCCGGATCGATCACCATCACCTTCTCCGTTCCGTTCGCCGTCTCGCGCTCGATCACCGGCAGTGGCGCCGTCGTCCCTTCGCCCACCGCGGCCAGCTCTACCACCGTTCCATGATTCTTAGCGTCACCCTTTGACTGTGTGCGTGTCAGGTCGGGAGCCGCAAAGCTTATTTCATCCAGCACCCGTTCCATAATGGTGTGCAGCCGCCGCGCCCCGATATTCTCCGTCCCCTCATTCACACGGAATGCAAACTGCGCCATCTCTGCGATGGCCTCCGGCGTGAACTCCAGCTTCAGCCCCTCGGTCTCCAGCAACGCCGTGTATTGCCGAACCAGAGAAGATTTTGGCTCGGTCAGAATCCGCACAAAATCTTCCACCGTCAGCGACTGCAGCTCCACTCGAATCGGGAACCGCCCCTGCAGCTCCGGAATCAGATCGCTCGGCTTTGAAACATGGAACGCACCCGCCGCGATGAACAGGATGAAGTCCGTCCGCACCATCCCATAGCGCGTGTTGACCGTCGTCCCCTCCACGATCGGCAGAATGTCTCGCTGCACACCTTCGCGCGAAACGTCCGGCCCATGGCCGCCCTCGCGCCCCGCGATCTTGTCAATCTCGTCCAGAAATACGATGCCCGAGCTCTCCACCCGCTCCACAGCCAGCCGTGTCACCTGATCCATATCGATCAGCCGGCCTTCTTCCTCCTGCACAAGGTATTCGAACGCATCCGAAACCTTCATCTTCCGTTTGCGCGTACGCTGCCCAAAAATATTCGGCAGCATGTCCTTCAGATTGACGTCCATCTCCTCCATGCCCTGGTTGGAGATGATCTCGAACGACGGCGTATTCCGCTCCCGCACATCGATCTCCACCATGCGCTCGTCCAGCTTGCCTTCGCGGAACTGCTGCCGCAGCTTCTCCCGCGTCCTGGTATGTGAGCTCGACTGTGAATTCGATTGCGCATCCCCGACAGCGGTGCCTGCCGCCGTCGTGCTCGACGGAGCCGGCAGCGTAATCGTGTTCCCATCCACGTAAGGCGCGCTCGCCGCCGCCGGCTGCGCCGGAGTCGTCGTCTGCGGTGGAAGCAGCACATCGAGCAGGCGCTCCTCTGCGTTCATCTCCGCGCGGTCCTCGACTTCCTCCAGCTTCTCCTCGCGCACCATGTCGATGGCAATCTCCACCAGGTCCCGCACGATCGAATCCACGTCGCGCCCTACGTACCCAACTTCCGTGAACTTCGAAGCCTCAATCTTCAGAAAGGGCGAGTTCGTCAGCTTCGCCAGGCGCCGGGCAATTTCCGTTTTCCCCACGCCCGTGGGGCCAATCATGATGATGTTCTTGGGCATGATCTCGTCCGCCAGATCGGGTGTGAGCTTTTGCCGCCGCATGCGATTGCGCAGCGCGATCGCCACCGCCCGCTTCGCCGCCTTCTGCCCAACAACGTACTTGTCCAGCTCCGCGACAATCTCCCTGGGAGTCAGCTCTTCAAGCGACAGCTCCTGGTCTTCCGCCGTTCCCGGTAAATAAATTGCCATATGCCCCACCTGCTCCCCGAACGCCGACCTCTTTTTCGCCGACCGTCTCTTAGGGACAGCTCTTTGCTTCCAGTTACCAGCTACTGGCTACTCGCTGCCCCGTGCAGTTCCTCGATCGTGACCTTGTCGTTTGTGTAAATGCAGATTTGCCCGGCAATACGCATCGCCTTCTCCGCAATATCCCGCGCCGAAAGCTCCGTGTTCTCGATCAGCGCCCGCGCTGCCGACAACGCGTACGATCCGCCGCTGCCGATCGCGGCAATTCCCTCGTCCGGCTCGATCACATCCCCCGACCCGCTGATCAAGAACGTCTGGCTCAGGTCCGCCACCACCAGCAGCGCCTCGAGGCTTCGCAGCATCTTGTCGGTCCGCCAGTCCTTCGCCAACTCCACCGCGGATCGTCCGAGGTTCCCCGCATACTGTTCCAGCTTTCCCTCAAAGCGGCTGAATAGAGAAAACGCGTCGGCCGTCGACCCCGCAAAACCCGCCAGAATCTTGTCCTGGTACAGCCGCCGAATCTTCTTCGCCGTATGCTTAAAAACAGCTTCGCCCATCGTGACCTGCCCATCGGCCGCCATCACCACATCGCTGCCCCGGCGCACGCAAATCACCGTCGTGGAGCGAATCCGCACTCTGGGCGATCGCCGGGGACTCCCCTGATTCGCCCTGGTTCCCGTATCGAGGATCGATTCCGTAGCTGCCTCTTCCTGCTTACCGGCTTTCACACTGAAGGAAAAACGACCGCCCGAAGCGGCCGTTTGTGAAAATCTGTGATTCTCCATGTCTCCAGCGAGTATAGCGCAGACATTCATTACTACTTTGGCGCAATACCCTTTCACCGTGCCGCAAACCGTCACAATCTGAGCTATCCTTCAACTGTCGAAGCTCGATAATTTCCCGTCCTTTCCTGGAGCCATTCGGATGTTCGCCCACTCACTGCGCGATCCACATGTGATCGGGGTGCTGGCTGCGTCAGTGGTCTGTATTGGCGCCATCGTCGCGTGGCTCTTTCTGCGCCGCCGGCCCACCGCCGATGAGATCGAGCGCGAGCGCCGCGCTCAGCTTGTCCGCTCCGGCCGCATCATTGACGGCACCATCCTCGACATTACCGAACTCGAAACGCCCCCCGAACCCGGCAAGGAGCGCGAGATTCGCTTCGTCCTCTATAAATATGAAATTGGCGGCGTGGTCTACGAGTGCTCCCAGGAGGTCACCGCTCTGCGCGACTACGTGAACCCCGCCGAACTGCGTCTGAGCTTCCCCTGCTCGGTGCGCTACGACATCCACCGTCCGGAAAACAGCATCGTTGTCGCCGAGAACTGGAGCGGCCTGCGCACCACCGCCGACTCCGTGCCCACCCGCCCGCTGTCGAAGTCGCCTAAGCCCCGGGCCTCCGCTCCCATCCAGTAATCTCGACAGAGCAGGCAGCGCAATCAGTCAAGATAAACTGGATTGATATGCATGTTCATGGCGCCAGCAACGCGGCCATGCAGCGAGTGCTGCGCACCTCCCTTATCGCCACGATTGCCTACGTCGTGCTCACCCTGATCGCCGGACTGCGCGCCCACTCCCTCGCTCTCGTTTCCGAAGCCGGCCACAACGCCTCCGACGCCCTGGCCATCGTCCTTTCCTTTGTGGCCGTCTGGTTTCAAACCCGCCCCGCCACCGACCAGAAGACCTTCGGCTACCAGCGCGCCGGCGTCCTCGCCGCCTTCCTCAACGCGCTCACCCTCATCGTCATTGCCGTCTGGATCGCCCTCGAAGCCGTACACCGCTTCAACGCACCCACATCCGTTCAGCCGCGCATCATGATGCTGGTCGCCGCCGCCGGCGTCATCATGAACGGCCTCATCGCCGCCATGCTCTGGCGTGTCAGCCACGACGTGAACATTCGCAGCGTCTTCATCCACATGCTCGGCGATACGCTCTCCACCGCCGCCGTCATCGTCGGCGGGCTCGTCATTCTGCTCACGGGCCGCACCTGGATCGACCCCGCGCTTTCCCTCGCCATCGCCGCGCTCATTCTCTGGTCCTCCCTCGCCATCGTCCGCGAGACTCTCAACATCCTGCTCGAGGGCACACCGCGAGGAATTTCACTAACTGAGATCCGCACCACACTGGCAACCATCGACGGCGTCGAAGACGTCCACGACCTGCACGTCTGGAGCCTCGGCTCCAACACCCACGCCCTCGCCAGTCACATCACCATCGCCGACATTCCGCCTTCGGAGAGCAACCTCATCCTCGACCGCATCAACGTTGTGTTGCGCGAGCGCTTCCGCATCCACCACACAACGCTCCAGTTCGAACATGTGATCTGCGAAGTAGCCCATGGCTGCCTGGTCTCGGTTGAGCAAACCGAAATGTCTCATCACCACCATCACGGTCACGCTCACTGATTTCCTGCGCCATTTAACAGGCTCAACCCGGCTCAGGCAGTTTCCGGCCGAAGTCGCTTACGCCGGTTTCCGCGCCGGCTCATCCGCGACACAGTCCTTCGCCTCTTCCGGCCCGATTCCAGCCATGACAACTCCGCGGGCTACGCCGCTGTGCGCAGCCTGTTTCAGAATTTTTACGAATGATGCCGTTCAGGCTGCGGATTCGTTTTGCTGCTCTGTCCCCGCCAGTTGTGTCAGCGTCCGCGCCGGCAGAAATACCCGGAAACGCGCACCCGGCAAATCCGGCTCCGTGCTCTTCACCAGTGTGATCGATCCTCCGTGCTTCTGCACAATGCCCATACTTACCCAGAGCCCAAGCCCCGTACCCTGCATGCCCTTCGTCGTAAAGAACGGCTGAAAAAGATTCTTCGCCGTGGTAGCGGGAATGCCCGGCCCGCTGTCCGCCACTTCGATGATCGCGCCGGCGCCCTGCCATTCACCCGCGTCGGCATGCTCCACCCGAATGCGAATGCGGCCCTTCGGGCCGGCCGCCTCCACCGCGTTTACCAACAGATTCGTGAACACCTGCCGCAACTCCGCCGGAAATCCCTCCACCGTCAAATCTCCGGCGATGTCTGTTTCCAGTCGAATCTCCTGATTTTGTAACCTTCGTTCGAGTAACAGCAGCACCCCTTCGATCAGCTCCCGCAGTTCGACCTGGATCGGCGCCTTCGGCTCGCGGTACAGGCTCAGCATCGTCCGGCTGATCTGCATCGTCCGGCTCAACTCCTGTTGCGCCATCCGCAGATATTCCGCCCGCTGTTCCGGGTCATCCTCCTCCCGCAGCAAAAAATGAAGATTCGCTACCGAATCCAGCGGATTGTGAATCTCATGCGCAATACTAGCCGCCAGCCGCCCGGCAACTGCCAACTTTTCAGATGCGACCAGTGCGCCCTGGATTCGCCGCTCTTCCGTTACATCGCGAAACACCAGCACCACGCCGATCATCTCGCCGGCGCCGCTCTTGATCGGTGCAGCGCTGTCGTCGATCATGTACTCCCGTCCTCCACGCGCGATCAGCACTGTGTGGTTGGCCAGCCCAATTACCTGCCCCAGCCGCCGGACCTTCTCCACTGGATTCTCCACAATGGCCCGGGTGTTCTCATGCACGATGTGGAACACCGTCTCCAGCGGTTTTCCCATCGCGTCATCGAGCGTCCACCCTGTGAGCTTCTGTGCAACCGCATTCGTGAACTTAACCCTGCCGCCGACGTCGCACGCGATCACTGCATCGCCGATCGACTCCAGGGTTGTTTGGAACCATAGCCGGCTCTCAGAAAGTTGCTCCGACCGCTCCGTGATCTCGCTGATCCGCCGCTGATAACTGGCCGATATTGCCCGAACATGGTGCCACGTAAACAAGGCAAGAAAAATTCCAACCACCACCGCCGACACAACCAGCGAAATCAGTTGCTGCCGTTGCAGCCGCTGCGCAAGACGATATTTCGTCTCGCGCAAATCGGACTCGTGCCGCAGCATTCTCGCCGTCGTCGCGCGAACGCTGTCCATCATCGCCTTCCCCTGCTGGTTCACCCCTGCAGCTTTCAACGCCGACGGATCCTCGTGCAGCACCGCGCGCGCGAAGCCCAGCCACTGGTTATAGCGGCCTTCCAGCTCGCTCAGGCTGGCTTCTTGCGTCGTGTCCGTTGTCAGCATCTCGCGCAGATTCGCCAGGTGGCTCTGGATCGGACCTGCTGCCGCCTCCCAGGGCGCCAGCATCAATGGATCCGCAGTCAACTGGAATCCCCTGAGCCCCGTTTCCTGATCAATGAACAGGTTCAGCAGCTCCTGCAGCTGCGCCGTTACCTGATCGCTGTGGTCCAGTTCCCGCTGCGCTCGGGTCGCGCTCTCGATCTGCCAAAACACAAATCCCGCCAGCAGGACCAGCAAAACGATGGGAA
The DNA here is from genome assembly GCA_963831055.1 of uncultured Acidobacteriaceae bacterium. Classification (GTDB taxonomy): domain Bacteria; phylum Acidobacteriota; class Terriglobia; order Terriglobales; family Acidobacteriaceae; genus Palsa-343. The sequence goes on from CAWHOU010000021.1 coordinate 234,154, forward strand.
GCGCTACAAGTTGTCGAAGCGCCCGATTGAACGCTGGCGCCTTCACACCGCTCCTCCGCGCGCGTGCGCCTCAGAGGGGTAGTTTGAACGAGTCTCCAGCATCGACCGCAGCTTCTCCAGCAGCTCCTGCGGTCCTTCACCCTTCAGCAGGGTTACATCGACCATCGCCACCACTTCAGCCGGCAGATTAATGTATGCGCTGAGCAGCATGATCGGGATTTGCGGCCGTTCCCGGCGCATGGTCTCCGCAACCACACCGCCGTCCATCTCCGGCATGTAGTAATCGAGCACCACGCCGTCGACCTCGTTGCCTCGAAACAATGAGAGCCCTGTGGGCCCATCGATCGCCGTCAGCACCTGATAACCGGCCCTCTCCAGAACCGCCCGGCGGATCTGGAGACCCAGCGCTTCGTCATCGATGCAAAGAATCCTGGGTAAAGACACCGCGTGATGCTCACCTGCCCCCGGAAAGATTTCAAGAACGATATTCGACGAGCCGGGACTTGCGGAATCCGAGGGGAATTTTCTGGGGACAACCTCGCGAAGTATAGCACTTCGAAATGTCCGCAAGCCAAACAAAGTGAAGGCCAAAACCTGTCAGGATCCGCCACGAAAGTTGTAATTCTGTGTCCCCCCGGCCAGCCCGCTTCGCCTCCGCCGCCCGCCCGAATTCACACAACTTTTGCATTCCGTTTGCCCGCTCGCGTTTAGGCTGAGGGCGGAACCCGCCACCCCGGCGCGAGAAAGGAACCTCCGCTTGAGCCAGACTGTGTTTGTGCTTGAGGATGACGCCGACATCGCGCGGCTCATCCAGCATCATCTGGAAGCCGCCGGTTTTCCCGCACGCATCTACGCCACTCCCGCCAATCTCATTTCAGACGCCGAGCGCCAGGCCCCGGTCCTGTTTCTGCTCGACATCATGGTTCCCGGCGGAGATGGCCTCGACGTCTGCCGGCGCCTTCGCAACCATTCCGCTCTCAGCACCGTTCCCATCATCTTTGTAACCGCCCGCGCCGGAGAAAACGACCGCGTTCTCGGCCTCGAGCTCGGCGCCGACGACTACATCACCAAGCCCTTTGCCCCTCGTGAGCTGCTGGCTCGCGTTAAAGCTGTCCTCCGTCGCTTTGAGCGCCCCGCCACACCCTCAGCGATCGCCTTTGAAGAAGTCGAAATCGACGCCAGCGCTATGCAGCTTCGCGTGCGCGGCAATCTCACCACCACCACCGCCACCGAGTTTCGCCTCCTCGATTACCTCGCCCGACACCCAGGCCGCGTCTTCAGCCGCGATCATCTCCTCGACGCCGTCTGGGGTGACGCGCGCTTCGTTACCCCGCGCTCCGTCGATGTCTACGTCCGTCGCATTCGCGAGAAGATCGAAACCGACCCCGAAAATCCGCGCTATCTCAAGACTGTTCGCGGGGCCGGCTACCGCTTCGAAATTCCCAAGGCCAGCGAGCGAGCGGCCGCGAGTTAACCTCACTCGTCGCGGGCCGGACAGAATATACTGGAACCATGACCATCCCGGAGCTGTTGCTGCTGGAATTCGACGAAGAGATGCCGGGTATCCGCAAAATCCTCGAGCGCGTGCCCGAAACCAACTTCTCCTGGAAGCCCCACGAAAAGTCCATGACCCTCGGCCGTCTTGCGTCCCACATCGCCGAGCTCCCCGCTCGCTGTGCGACCATCATCACTACTGAAAACTATGTTCGCCAGCCTGGAACCGCCCCGTTCCTCGCCTCATCCTCCGCCGAACTCGTCAGTCGCTTCGACACGACAAGCAGCGAGGCCCGAACCGCCCTCGCCGCGCTCAGCGAAGACCAGCTTTCGGTCATCTGGTCCTTGAAAATGGGAGACCGCACCATGGCCTCGATGCCCCGCGTTATGGCAATTCGCCGCGTCTTTATGAATCACCTCATCCACCATCGCGCTCAGCTCGGCGTCTTCCTCCGTCTGCTCGATGTACCCATCCCGGGCATGTACGGGCCCTCCGCCGACGATTAGGGCAGGGTGTAATACTCCGTTTCCTGGTTGCCGGCCGACCGGTTACTCGCTGAACGACATATCGGCTGAACCCTGTACCCTGTACCCTGTACCCTCGATTCCACCGTGACCGGCAGAGTCTTCTCCAAGCTTTTTTTCTCCTTCCTCTTCGTGCTGTGCATCGCCACGGCTGTGCTGGACTTTTCTTTCCGCAACATCGTCGCGCATTCGCTCCACGAAGAAGCCCGCGTGGCCTCCCTCGGCCCTGTGCAGCAGGCTGCCGCCCTCCACATTCTGCGCCGCGACCTGTTTACCGCCTCGCTCATCTCCATGGTCCTCGCCGCACTCGCATCCGCATGGCTTGCGCATCGCATCGCCGGCCGCCTGCGCCGTATCGTCGAATTCTCGAGCCGTATTGCCGCCGGCGATTTCGCGGCACGCATCGAGGAGGATGACAGCGACGAAATCGGCGAAGTCGCCCGCGCCCTCGACGCCACCGCCAGCCGCCTCGAGCACTCCTTCCACGCTCTCGACAGCAAGCAGCGCGAGCTCGCTGCTCTCCTCGATTCCATGCAGGAAGCCGTCGTCGCCGTCGACGCCGCCGGACAGGTCAGCTGGTCCAATTCCGTGATGCAGCGCATCGCCCCTGGCGCCATCCGTCCGGGCAAGGCCCTCGTCGTCAGCATCCGCGATCCCGAAATTCTCAGCTGCGTGGACGCCGCGCTCCGCGAGCGTCGCATCGGCACAGGCCGAGCCATCTCCGTCGTCCCCGGCCGCGCCTTCGAGGTCAGCGCCGCCCCCACCCCCGATGGCGGTGCCGTAGCCGTCCTCCACGATGTCACCGAGATCGAGCGCGCGGAGAAAACCCGCCGCGACTTCATCGCCAACGTCTCCCATGAGCTTCGCACCCCGCTCACATCCATCTCCGGATACGTCGAAACCCTCCTCGAAGACCAGATGGATCTCCCCGATCACGCGCGCGAGTTCATGAACATCATTCTCAAAAATGCCCGCCGGGTGAACCGCCTTACTGAAGACCTCCTCGCTCTCGCCCAGGTCGAATCCGGCGAGCACAAGCCCCGCGTTCAGCCCATACGCTCCTCCGCCCTCGTCGAGGATGCCATTGAGTCCCTGGCTGGTATGGTTGTCGATTCGGGTGTCGCTCTCGAACCCGGCGATACCATCGACGCCGTGGTCCTTGCCGACGTCGATGCCATGACCCAGGTCTTTGGCAACCTCATTGAAAATGCCATGAAGTACGGAGTCTCGGGCCGCCGCGTCGTAGTCGGCGCTCGCCCCATCGATCACGCGGTCGAGTTTTACGTCCAGGATTTCGGCCAGGGCATGGCGGAAGAGCATCTCAGCCGCATCTTCGAGCGCTTCTACCGCGTCGACAAAGCCCGTTCCCGCGAATCCGGTGGCACCGGCCTCGGACTGGCCATCGTTAAACACATCGTCCTCGCCCACGGCGGCACAATCCGCGTAGAAAGCGAACTGGGCGCCGGCGCAACCTTCTTCTTCACCCTGCCTCTCGCCCCGGAACCGTCATCTCCGCCCGCCCCATCCCCATCCGCCGAAGAACCAGCGTCAAAAGTCGCCCGATAAGCTGCGATACAATGTATCTCAGAGGTTTTTTGACTCCTATGGCAACAACAATGGTCCACATTCGCGTCGATGAAAAAGTGAAGGAAAAGGCCGCCAAGACCCTTGCCGCTATGGGTATCTCGGTGTCCGATGCGGTTCGTATGCTGCTGGTGCGGGTGGCCGCAGAGAAAGCGCTGCCTTTCGATATAAAGATTCCGAATGCAACCACAATCAAAGCCATGAAGGCCGTGGATCGCGGGAACGTGAGGCGCTATCCCAACGCGGAAGCGCTGCTGAAGGATCTCGGCATTTGAGGAAAGTTACCCAAAGCACCCAGTTTCGTCGCGACGTAAAGCTGTGTGAGCGGCGTGGCAAACAGATGCCGAAGTTGCGCGAGTTGATATTGCTTCTGGAGGAAGAAAAACCTTTGCCGCCTGGATATAAAGACCATCCACTGGGCGGAGAGTTGAAGCATTATCGCGATTGCCACATCGAACCGGACTGGCTGCTGATCTACAAGATAGACGGCGACACTTGCCACTTGGTGCGAACCGGTACCCACTCCGACCTTTTCTAACAAATCCCTGCAGTAAATCCCACTACAATGGACTATGACCCCGAGGACCGTTCACGCCGTCTGTTCCCTTGACTGCCCAGACTCCTGCGGCGTCCTCGTCACCATTGACGAAGCCGGTCGCGCCACCCGTCTCCGTGGCGACCCATCGCACCCAGTCACCCGCGGCTTCCTCTGCGGCAAGGTAGCGAAGTACCTCGACCGCGTCTACTCGCCCGACCGCCTCCTCTACCCCATGCGCCGCCGCCCCGGCGTCGCCAAAACTTCGCTCCCCTACGGGCACGAATCCGAATCCTTCGAGCGCATCTCCTGGGACGAAGCCCTCGACACCGTGGCCTCCCGCCTGGCCGCCATCGCCCGCGACCACGGACCCGAATCCATCCTGCCCTATTCCTATGCAGGCACCGTCGGGGTCCTCGGCTACGGCTCCATGGATCGCCGCTTCTTCCACCGCCTCGGCGCATCCCAACTCGACCGCACCATCTGCTCTGAAACCGGCGGCCAGGCCATCATCTCCGTCTACGGCCGCAAACTCGGCACCGATCCCGAAGCCTTTGCGCACGCGCGCCTCATCATCGCCTGGGCCGCCAACATCCACGGCAACAATATCCATCTCTGGCCCTTCGTCGAAGAGGCCCGCCGCAATGGCGCGAAACTCGTCGTCATCGACCCCTACGCCACTCGCACCGCGCGCGCTGCCGACTGGCACATCCCCATCAATCCCGGCACCGACTCCGCTCTCGCCCTCGGCCTTATGCACATCATCGTGCGCGACAGCCTCTACGACAGCGACTACGTCGCTCGCTGGACCTGCGGCTTCGATCAGCTCCGTGAGCGCATCGCCGAATACGCACCCGGCCGCGTCTCATCGCTGACCGGCATCTCTGTCCCCGACATCGAGCGCCTCGCCCACGATTACGCAACCACCACCCCCGCCGTCATCCGCCTCAACTACGGTGTGCAGCGCAGCGACAATGGCGGCGCAGCCACGCGCGCTATCTGCATGCTCCCCGCACTCACCGGCGCGTGGAAGCACCATGGCGGCGGACTCCAGCTGTCCACCAGTGGGGCTTTTAAATGGGACAGAACAGCCCTCGATCGTCCCGACCTGGCGGAAGCCAGCCCCCTCGGCCGTGAAGCCCGCATCGTCAATATGTCGGTCCTCGGTCATGCCCTCACAGAAATGGGCAGCACACCGGAAGATGGCCCCGCCGTCCACGCCCTCTTCGTCTACAACTCGAACCCTGCCGCCATCGCCCCCGACCAAAGCGCCGTCCTCCGTGGCCTCTCGCGCCCCGATCTCTTCACCGTCGTCCACGAGCAGTTCTTCACCGACACCGCCGACTACGCCGACATCCTCCTCCCCGCCACCACCTTCTTCGAGCAAAAGGACATCCAGGGCGCGTATGGCCACTACTACGTCCAGCTCTCCGAGCAGGCAATCCAGCCCCTCGGCGAAGCATGCTCCAACGTCTGGCTCTTTTCCCAACTCGCCCAGCGCATGGGATTCACCGAGCCATGCTTCCGCGACACCACCGACGATCTCATCGCCCAGGCTCTCCGTTCTAACGAACCCGACAAGCAGCACCCCTGGCTCGCCGGGATCACAGCCAATACCCTGCACGCCGCCGGCGGAACCCAGCGCCTCCGTTTCGAAGAGGAACAAAGCGGCCAGCCCTTCCTTCCCTTCGCCGAAGGCCCGTTTGCTACACCAAGCGGCCGCATCGAGTTCTACTCCGCAATATTAGAGGCCCAGGGTCTCGACCCGCTCCCCGCCTTCCATCCAGCGCTGGAATCCCGCCACACCGACGCGCGCAAGCGTTATCCCCTTGAGTTCCTCCCGCGCAAAGCAGACAACTACATGAACTCGACCTTTTCCAATCTTCCCGGGCACCGTTCCATGGAAACCGCATTCAACGGCGTTCTCGAGATTCACGCCGACGACGCTGCCACCCGCATGATTGCCGATGGCGACACCGTCGAAGTCTTCAACGAGCGCGGCAGCCTGGCCCTGCGCGCCCACGTCAACGGCAGCGTCCGCCCCGGCGTGGTCGCCGCGCGCCTCGACTGGAACAAGTTTTCCCCCAGCGGCCACAACGTCAACCTGCTTACTTCGCAGCGTCTCAACGACCTCGGTGGTGGCCCCGTCTTCTACTCAACTCTCGTCGATGTCCGCAAATCATCCTGAAACCACGCTCGTTCCGCCTGTCGCAATCCAGCCACTGTGTTCTCCCTCGGCCCCCATTCCATCCGATCTTCGATAGACTAAAGCCAATCTCTCCCCAGAACCCTTCGCCCGGCTGCTGCCGCGCATCGCGGGAGATGAAAGTTGTTGCTCTCGATGACTCCAAAAAATGTATGCGCGTTCTGTGCGGCGGCTGGCCGCTATCCCCCCGCAAGTGGCTCCGCCGCGCATTCGAATCGCGCTGATATAATCGCCTTTTCCTACAGATCGGCCCGATTTCGAGCAGTGAGGGTGTGCTTATTTTTTCCGTGAATTTCGGGAGCGCTGGCTCCTCGCACGTACCAGACAGAAATTTGCGCCGGCTCCTCAGGCGCTCCCTGGTCCTGGTTCTCCTCCTGGCTCCACTCCTGCCGGTCGCGCCGCTCATCGCCCAGGAGACTACGCCCTCCCCCGCCTCCAGCGATATCGGCCAGAAGATCATCGAGATTCGCGTCATCGGTTCGCGCCGTATTCCCAAAGAAACGGTCATCGCCCGGATGTACAGCCACGTCAACGATAACTACGACCCTCTCACTGTCGAACGCGACTTTAACTCCCTTTGGAACACCGGCTACTTCGAAGACGTCCGCATTGAGAAAGAGGACACCCCGCAGGGCGTCATCCTCGACGTCTACGTCCGCGAAAAGCCCACCATCCGCGACATCACCTACAAGGGAAACAGCTCCATCACGGAATCCGACATCCTCGACCGCTTTAAGAAGGAGAAGGTCGGTCTGTCCGCCGAGAGCCAGTACGATCCCGCCCGCATCGCTCACGCCGTCACCGTCATCAAGGACATGCTCGCCGAGCACGGCCACCAGTTCGCCACCGTGCGCCCCGAAGTCAAGACCATCCCCCCGGCCTCCGTTCAGCTCAACTTCATCATTAAAGAAGGGCCGACCGTCAAAGTCGGCAAGATCAGTTTCAGCGGCAATAGAAACGTCAGCTCCCGCGATCTCCGCGCCGCTATGCGCAATCTGCGCCCCATTGGCGTGCCCCATTCCATCTTTCTTGAGAACCTCTTCGCCCGCACTTACGACGCCAGCAAACTCGAGGAAGACTCGGAGCGGGTCCGTCAGGCCTACGGCGAGCGCGGCTACCTGCGCGGCGGCCCTGTCGGTGAGCCACAAACCCACCTCCGTAACGAATCGGGGCTCTCCATGTTCACCTTCCGCCCCCGCAAAGGCAAGCGCATCGACATCCACATGAACATCGACGAGGGCGAACGCTACCGCCTCGCCGCCATCAATTTCACAGGCGTCAAGGCTGGCGTCAACATCAAAGGCCTGCGCGCCATCTTCGCTCAGAAAGACGGCGCCATCTTCAATCTCAGCGATTTCCGCAAGGGCCTCGACAACCTGCGCAAGGCTTACGGGCAGCTGGGCTACATCAACATGACCGCCGTGCCCACCCCATCTTTCAACGATGCCAACCACTCGGTCACATGGAACATCGACATCGACGAAGGCAAGCAGTTCACCGTCTCCCGCATCGAGTTCCAGGGCAACACCGTCACCCGCGATTTCGTTATCCGCCGCGAGCTTCTCCTCCAGGAAGGCCAGGTCTACAACAGCCATTCGTGGGAGCTCAGTCTGCTGCGCCTGAATCAGCTCGACTATTTCAATCCTCTCCGCGTCGATCAGGATTCAGAGACTCATCAGAACACCGAAGCCGGAACCGTCGACCTCCTCCTCAAGGTCCAGGAGAAAGGGAAGAACTCCGTCGGCCTCAATGGCGGCGTCAGTGGCCTCTCCGGCGCCTTCCTCGGCCTCAACTACCAGACCAACAACTTCCTCGGACTCGGCGAAACCCTCAGCGTTCAGGCCAACGCTGGCAGCCTCGCCCGCAATCTCCTGTTCGCCTTCAACGAACCATACCTGCGCAACAAGCCGTTGAACCTCGGCTTCCAGGTCTTCGACAGCAAGACCGATTACAACGCCTCCAAGAGCTATTCGCTTTCCGGCAGCTCCAATCAAACGGCCGCCGTCTCCTCGCTGCTCCAGAATTACAACCAGTCCCGCAAGGGCTTCAATCTTTCCGCAAGCTACCCGCTGCGGCATTTCAGCCTCTTCGGTTTCTCCCGCGTCGGCGGCACCTACGCCTGGGACGACTCCTCCGTCCGCGCCTTCAGCCAGGCCTCCAGCAATCTCTTCCAGACCCTTGCCTTCCGCAGCGGCATCCAGGGCCAGAACGCGCTCGAGGGCATTGTCACCAGCTCCGTCCTTTTCAGCTATAACTCCAGCAACGTCTCCAGCAACTACCTGCCGCACACCGGCCAGTCCCTCGCCGCCAGCGTTCAGTTCGCTGGCCTCTGGGGGAGCGTGCGTTACGTCCGCCCCGTCGTCGAGTACAAGCGCTACACCCCGGTCAAAGGCCTGTGGTTCAACCCCGCCGGTCGCAATACCTTTGGGGTGCGCCTCCAGGCCGTTTACATCACCGGGTTCAGCGGCGATGTTGCTCCGCCCTTCGATCGGCCCTCCGCGGGCGGCGAGTCCGACCTTCGCGGTTTCGACATCCGTTCGGTGACCCCTTACGGATTTGTTCCCACGCGTGTCCTGTTCACCCTCACCAATCCCGACGGCTCCACCGTTCCTCGCGATCCCACCAATCCCAGCCTCGGCCCCATCCAGGTCCCGCTGCCCGTCTACGGCATCGCTACCATCGGCGGCGATTCGCAGTTCACTGCCAACTTCCAGTACATGATCCCCATCTACGGCCGTACCGTCGGCTTCAACTTCTTCGACGACTTCGGCATGGACATGGCCCTCCGCGACAGCCAGCTCCGCCAGAGCCCCGAAGGCATCGACGCGCTCGATTCGCCGCTCTACGGCTGCCCCAATTACGTCAACGGCACCTGCCAGGGCGGTCAGCAGATCAAGTTCAACCCCATCATCACTCCAATTCCGGGCACCAACTACGTTCCGCGCGACTCCGCCGGCGGCGAACTTGACGTCATGATGCCCATCATCAATGCGCCCTTCCGCATCTACTACGCCGTCAATCCGCTGAAGCTCTTCACCACTTTCTCCCGCCAGAACCTCATCACCCGCAGCATGTTCCCCGCCGGCGGAGCGGGCGATTACTCCTACGCCCTGGCTGAACAGTTCTACAACGGCCTCTACGTCCTGCGAGAGCCCAGCAAAACCTTCCGCCTCACCGTCGCCACCACCTTCTGAGGCAGGGAACAGGTCACAGGTTTCAGGTTACAAACACACGCAACGGAGCAGGCTCCCCCCCGCACCCTGGGGAAAACACAAGGCCGAAGCCGTCTCTCTGTGACCCGCAACCTGTAACCCGTAACCCGCAACCTGCACCCTGTACCCTGCACCCTGTACCCTGCCCGGTTTGACGACTCATCACCACGGCCCTATAATTTGCCCAGTTCCTGAGATATTCTCTCTGTCCGCGTCTTCGCATTCCCGGGCCTGATTGAATGCCCGGACCCGCTCCGGTAGTTTGTGAGGAGTTGGGATTTTGAGAGAGCGAGTATGCGGACCAAGCCACCCAGGAAACCGAAGGAGTTCTTGAATTCCATGAATCGTTCGTTGTCACTCGTTTGCGTGCTCGCGTCCGGAATGGGCGTCGCAGCCGTTGCCCAGGCCGCTCCGGCAACCACCCCGGATCCAGCCCCCAGCGCCCCCGTCCAGGTTACCGGCGCCACCAAAATTGCTGTGATCCAGTTCCAGGCCGCCGTCGGTCAGACCAACGAATTCCAGCGCGACGTTGCCGACCTCCGCAAGAAATACGAACCCAGGGAACAAAAGCTGCAAACCGAAAATCAGCAGATCGAGGCTCTCAAGAAACAGCTTCAGGATGCCGGCGCCAACATCAGCGACGCCGATCGTCAGGCTCGCATGCGCACCATCGATGACAAGACCAAGAGTCTCCAGCGCGAAGCCCAGGACCTCCAGAGCGATACCCAGAATGACGGCCAGGAAACCTTCCAGCAGGTCGGTCAGAAGGTCTTCGAGGTAATGCAGACCTACGCCACCCAGCAGGGCTTCAATCTCGTCCTGGACGCCAGCCAGCAGAACAGCAGCGTCCTCTGGTTCCCTCCGACCACCGATATCACCAAGGCCGTGATTGACGCCTACAACGTCAAGTCCGGCATACCTGCGCCTGTCAATGTTCCATCGGCGCCAGCGCCGCGCTCTACCCCTGCGGCGCCCAGTGCACCGAAGACAACCCCGCCTTCTCATTAAGAATCAGGAATGGCGGTGGCCTTTTCGTCCCGAAAATGCCGCCGCCCAACCCTCAAAGTCGTCTGCAGTCGCCTCGCTCCGCCCTGTGGAAATTTCTGTGGAAGAAATTCTGGCGCAGTGCCGTTAACTAAATCATCATCGCGCATTCATCTTTATAAACTGCGATCCAATGATTTATCTCCTTCATTTTGATACAGTTAGACCCCAGTGCCGGCGTTGCACACCTTTGTAACTCCTTCTCTTGCAACCAATTTGTTTTTCCACAAATCTGGAATAAGGGCGAGCGAATCTTCCGTCAACACCGCTATCGAATGACCCCTCGCTTCGACCCTTCAACGAATTCCACCAGGTAATTGACGTCCTCCGATCCAACGCCCTCTTCTCGCAGCTTCTTCACCGCCTGCGAGGCATTCATTTTTGCCGCCAGCAGCAGCCGGAACGCATGGTGCAGCGCTCGCAGCCGCTCGCGATCGAACCCCCGCCGCTCAAGGCCAATCTTGTTCATCCCGAATGCCTGCGCCTCGCGCGTCGCCGACGTCAGTGAAAACGGCAACACGTCCTGGGTCACCACAGTCCCGCCGCCAATGTATGCATGGCGCCCCACCCGGCAAAACTGATGAATCGGAGAAAACGCGCCCACCGTCACATAGTCCTCAACGATCACGTGACCGGCCAGCGTCGCGTTGTTCGCGAGGATGCAATGGTCGCCGATCACGCTGTCGTGCCCCACATGCGCATAGGCCATGATGAGGCAATGGCTCCCAATCCGCGTCATGCGGCCGCCGCCCGTCGTGCCCCGCGAGATCGTCACGCACTCGCGAATCGTGTTCTCATCCCCAAGAGTAACGCCCGTTGCTTCGCCTTTGTACTTCAGATCCTGCGGCGCCACACCCACGCATGCAAAAGGAAAAAACCGATTCCGGGCCCCGGCTCTGAGCTGGCCATCGAGCACCACATGCGAGATCAACTCGCACTCCTCGCCCAGCACCACATCGGCCCCAACCATGCACCATGGCCCGATCGTGCATGATTCCGGAATAACCGCGCCGGCGGCAAGAATCGCGGTGGGGTGAACGCTCACTCCTCGCTCACCGCTTCCGCCACTGCGCCCCCCGGCTCCTGATCCGGCCGCGGCACCAGCGCGCACATCACCGTGGCCTCGCACGCCAGTTTTCCATCCACCAGCGCCCTCCCCTCCATTTTGGCCACACGCGGCTTCCAGTTCAGCACGTTGATCTCGATGCGCAACTGATCCCCCGGCACCACCGGCCTGCGGAACCTCGCCCTCTCGATCCCCGTGAACACCATCAGCTTCTTGTGCCGGTCCGGAACCTCCGGCATCAGCAGCACTCCGCCCGCCTGCGCGATTGCTTCCACCACCAGCGCCCCTGGCATAATCGGATATCCTGGAAAATGGCCCTGAAAAAACGGCTCATTGATGGTTACATTTTTAATCGCAACAATCCGCTTCTTCCGCTCGATTTCGATGACCCTGTCGATCATCAGAAACGGGTACCGATGAGGCAAAACGCCCATGATCTCGCCGATCTCGAGCACCTGCCGCCCTTCCAGAATGCAGTCGGAGTTCTCCATAATAAGCAAGCGCCGATTATAAATGCCCGCCAGCGAGAACCTGCCAGCGAGTGACTTTAGCCAGGGACTTTTAGCCGGAAGCGTTCATCGCGAGGCGTGCGAGATGGGCCTTTCGCTAAACGCACCTCGCTAAACGCACCTCGCTCCCTTCACCCCAGCGCCATCAACGCCAGCGCCAGCGCCACCGGCATCGCTACCACCCCCACCTTCAAAAACTCCCAACCTGTTATCTCCGCATTCTCCCGCCGCAACGCAATCAGCCACAAAATCGTTGCCAGCGATCCCGTCACGGAAAGATTCGGCCCCAGGTCCACTCCGATCAGCACCGCATGCGCCAAAACCCCCGTCTGCCCCATCTGCTGCAACGCCGTCCCCGCCGCCAAACCCACCGGTAGATTATTCATCGCGTTTGAAAGCAGCGCCATCCCATACCCGCCGGCCAGCTTCCCCCAATCGCCATGTGCAGCCGCGAGCCCAGCCAGCCCCATCTTCGTCACCCGCATCATCCCCGCGCGGTTCAGCGCTTCCACGATCATGAATAGCCCAGCCACCAGCGGCAGCACACCCCAGGAAATATTTCGTATCGCGGTCTTCGGCGCACCGCGGTCCCTCGCCGCGACCAGCCCCATCGTCAGCAAGCCCGCCCCACACGTCGGCGCTCCCAGCGGAATCCCCATCCACGACGAGACCAGCAGCGCCACCGCAGCCGCCGCGATCCCCGCCAGCGCCAGCCATCCCGCTGCCTTCAGCCGATACGGCTTCTCCACCCGACCCGCTTCCCCCGCAAGCGTCCTGCGCGATAGCAGCCTCAAACAAACGAATGTCGCCGCAATCGACGCCACCGACGGCAGCAGGAACATCCTCAGCCACTGTCCCAGCCCCGGCAGATGCGTACCAAACACGACAAGATTCGCCGGATTCGCAATCGGCAGCAAAAAACTCGCGGCATTCGCGACCAGCGCACACGCCAACAGGTGCGGCCGCGGCTCGACCTTCGCCCGCCGCACAGCCGCCAGCACCGCCGGCGTCAGCACCACCGCCGTCGCGTCGTTCGACAGCAGCGCCGTCACTGCGATTCCCACCAGGTAAACCCACAGGAAAAGCCGGCTGGCTGAGCCCCTGGAGTGGCGCACTGCGATATCTGCAACCCAGTCGAAAACTCCCTCCTCCCGCGCCAGCTCCGCCAAAAGCATCATCCCCGCGAGAAACAGGTAAACATCCACGCCCTCGCGAATCGCATGCAGAGCCCCATCCAGCGGGAGCAGCCGCGTCCCCACCAGCAACAATGCGCCGCTCCCAATCCACACGTATTCCGGAATACCCCGGGGCCGCACCAGCATCAGCACGATGCTTGCCACAGAAATGAACCAGATCAGGGCAATCGACATAGGCAAGGTCGCGGCGTCGAATAGTTCGAGACAGTTGGATGCGCTCGCACTACACTAAATCGGGACTGCTCTTCGGGGCCGTTCCCTGTCGACCCGGCATCGCTCGATGCACACCGGACCTGGAGTAGCCAAATGACCGCAACCGAGCGGCTGTATTACACAGATTCATTTCTGAAGACCTTCCCCGCTGTCGTTACCGATGTCCGAGAGCTTGGCAGCACCGAAGGCGAAGCCACCTGGCAGATTGCTCTCGACCGCACAGCTTTCTACCCCACCAGCGGGGGGCAACCCTTCGACACCGGCTTTCTGCGCGCCGTCTCACGCGGCGGCGTCTCCCTCGACATTCCCATCGAATCCGTCGAAGAAGATGAGCAAGGCCAAATCTGGCACTTCGTCCGAAAGCCGCTGGCCGTGGCCACTTCCGTCGAAGGCCACATCGAATGGCCTCGCCGCTTCGACCACATGCAGCAACACACCGGCCAGCATCTGCTCTCCGCCATCTTCCTGCGCGAGCTCAACGCACCCACCGTCTCCTTTCACCTCGGCGAGTGCGTCTCCACCATCGATCTCGCTTTGGGACCTGTCGCCCATCGTCTCGAACACGTCGAACGCATCGTGAACGAGATCATCGCAGAAGACCTCCCCGTCTCCACCCGCAACATCTCCCGTGCCGAAGCCGAGTCCATGCTCGCCGCCGGCGAACTCCGCAAGCTTCCCGAGCGCTCCGGTGACATTCGCATCGTCGAGATCGACGGCATCGACCGCAACGCCTGCGGCGGTACCCACGTCCGCTCCACCGGCCAGATCGGCGCACTGCTCCTCCGCGGCAATGAGAAAGTCAGCCGCGGATACCGCGTCGAATTTCTCTGCGGACTCCGTGCCGTCCGCGCTGCCCGCGCCGATGCCGCCATCATCACCCGGGCCACCGCCGCGCTTTCCGTTCCCGCCCCCGATATTCCCAGCGCCCTTGAGCGCCTCAAATCCGACTCCAAAGCCGCTGCCAAAGATCGCCAGCATCTGTGCGAAGAGCTCGCCGACTACCACGCCGCGCGCCTCGCCGTTGAAGTCCCGATCGAGCGCGGTCTCCGCTTCCTCGACCGCTCCTGGAAGGATCGCGATGCCGGCTACATCAAGCTCCTCGCTTCACGGGTCACCACCGCAGCCCCCTCCACCATCCTTCTCTTCTGCTCGGAGAGTGCCGACCCCGCATCCATCGTTCTGGCGCGCAATCTCGACATTAACCTCGACTGCGGACGCATTCTTAAAGAGGCTCTAGCCCAGCTCGGCCTTCGCGGTGGCGGATCGCCCGACTTCGCCCAGGGAGAAGCTCCCCTCCTCGAACTCCCGGCTCTGCGCGGCTCCCTCGTCGCCGCCATTCGCAGCGCCGTCGCCGAAGCTCGCTGACAACGGCCCAACAACCGTCAGGAGTAACACGGCGTTCATCCGCTATTGGCGCGCCGGGGTCGTCATCAAGTAAAATCGGTGCAGTCTTTCCCTACCCCGTGGGGCTATAGCTCAGCCTGGGAGAGCGCCTCGTTCGCAACGAGGAGGTCGTCGGTTCGAGCCCGACTAGCTCCACCAAATCACTTTCGGTCAGCATCGTTATCGCTTGACTCAAAATCGAAGGGGAGCCGCGCCTAAGCGCCTTCCTCCAGCACATGCGGCACGTCGATCCCCAGCGCGGTTGCCAGATCGTGCTGGTGTTCTTGCTCCTGGGCAATAATCTCCCGAATATTCTCCGCCAGCGCGTAATGCCCCACCGCCTCGGCCTGCCGCACCCGTTTCCGATACTGCCGGATCGTCTCCGTCTCGTTGTCCAGATCGAAGCGCAACATCTCCTCCGCCTTCTCCGACAGCTTCACTTCCTTCGGCGTGGCATTCGGCACCGCGCCCAGATAATCGATCTGGTCGGCGATGGTCAGCGCATGCTGCAGCTCCTCGCCGGCATGCTTCCTCAGCTCGCCCGCAATATTCATCCACTGCGCGCCCTTCAGTACGTTGCTGTACACCGTGTAAGCGATGATTGCCTGATACTCGCGCGACAGGTCCTGCTGCAACCCATCGATCAGTTCCTTCAGTGCAGGACTCTTGATCTCTGCCATTTCTTGTCTCCTTGAAACTCTGTTGGATGCCTGGTGCCCCATGAGAGGCAGCACGCGCAGCACTCGGTCATGTCGATTGAACGGAAATCCCTCGGTCGATGTCCTCTGCGGGCCCTGAATCGTCTTTACGAGAATAGGGAAACCTTTGTAAAAGGGTCAATCGCGGCTCGCCGGCATTGAAAAACTGGGGACTGGGAACCGGGAACCGGGGACTGGGACTGGGAACCGGGAACTGGGACTGGGAACTGGGGACTATCGATCGAGCCACGGCTACAATCAAACCAGCGGATCGCCCCCTCCGCTCTGGAACTGAGCCACGATGCCTTCCGCTCTCCGCAACCTCTTCAACGACCAAGCGGACCACGTCCGGTCCAGGATCGCCGGCATCTACACGCTCCTCCTTTTAATCAATGCCGCCGCATGGCTGTGGGCCATCGCCGCCTTTCATCGATTCCCCGTCCTTCTCGGTACCGCCTTCCTCGCCTACTCCTTCGGCCTGCGCCACGCTGTCGATGCCGACCACATCGCGGCCATCGACAACGTCACCCGCAAGCTGATGCAGGAAGGAAAACGCCCGGTCGCTGTCGGACTCATGTTCTCCCTCGGCCATTCCACCATCGTTATTCTCGGCTCCCTCCTCATCGCCGCCGCCGCCCTCGGCCTACAGAAACACATCGACCACTACCGCAACATTGGCGGAGTCATCGGCACCCTCGTCTCGTCCCTCTTCCTTCTCGCCATCGCCATCGCCAACATCGTCATCCTCCGCTCCGTCTACGCCACTTTCCGGCGCGTCCGCCGCGGCGAGCCTTACGTTGACGAGGACCTCGACCTCCTTCTCTCCAATCGCGGCTTCCTCGCCCGCGTCTTCCGCCCCATTTTCGCGATGATCCGCCGCAGCTGGCACATGTACCCGCTCGGCGTTCTCTTCGGACTCGGCTTCGATACCGCCACCGAAATCGGCCTTCTCGGCATCTCCGCCGCAGAAGCCTCCCGCGGCCTCTCCCTCTGGTCCATCGCGGTTTTCCCGGTGCTCTTCGCCGCCGGCATGTCCCTCATAGACACCACAGACAACATCCTCATGCTCGGCGCCTATGGCTGGGCCTACATCAAACCCATCCGCAAGCTCTACTACAACCTCACCATCACATCTGTATCCGTCATCGTTGCATTAATCGTGGGAGGCATCGAAGCCCTGGGTCTCCTCGGAGGCCAGTTCCACCTCCAGGGCGTCTTCTGGGGATTCATCGTCCGCCTCAACGACAATTTCGGAGTCCTCGGCTACTGCATCATTGGGATCTTTGCCCTCGCCTGGATCGTCTCCATCGCCATCTATAAGCTGGGCCGCCTCGAAGACCTCGAGCTCAATCCCGAACTCTGACCGCAATGACGGCCGCGCTTCGCGGGATTCGTGATGTAGACAATCTACGGCCATAGGGGTAGATTGTCTACATCGTGAAAGCTGAGCGGGAAAAGTATCGCAATCGCATTGAGCTGTTGCAGGGGACGCTGGATATGCTGATCCTGCAGACGCTGCAGTGGGGCGCGCAGCACGGGTACGGCATAAGCCAGGCGCTGCGGAGCCGGTCGGGCGAGGTTCTGCAGGTAGAGACGGGGTCGCTCTATCCGGCGCTGCACCGGATGGAGCGGCAGAAGTGGATTGCGGCGGAATGGCGGCAGACGGAGCAGAACCAGCGGGCGCGTTTCTACAGGATCACGGCTGAAGGACGCCGGCACCTGGCGCACGATCGTTCGAAGTGGGAGACGATGGTGGCGGCGATCGGTTCGATTCTGGAGGCGTAGGCACGGCACACAGCAAGGAGGATGCGCGATGAGTCTTTGGCGTGGGCGTTTTGGGGGCGAGGCGCGGAAGGCGGAGCTGGATGCGGAGATCGAGGCGCATGTGCGGATGGCGGCGGCGGATCGCGTGGCGCAGGGCGAGTCCGAGAGTGACGCGCGCGTTGCTGCAGAGCGCGAAATGGGCAATTTGCCGCTGGCCAAGGATGTGACTCGGGAGACGTGGGGATGGGTTTGGCTGGAGCGACTGGGGCAGGATTTTCGTTACACGCTGCGGCAGATGCGGCGTTCGCCTGGGTTTGCGGCAACGGTGATTGGGACGCTGGCCCTGGGGATTGGGGCGGCGGCGGCGATGTTCACGGTGGTGGATCATGTGCTGCTGCGGGCGCTGCCTTATAAGGATGCGGGGCGGCTGGTGTTGCTGCAGGAGGGTGGGCACGACGAGAAATTCTTCTATGCGCCGTGGGCCGATCTTGAGCAATGGAAGTCGCAGAGCCGGTCGTTCGATGACATGGCGTTCTCCGCGGGATTGAGAGGCCGCACGTATCTCGAGGGAAAGAGCACGGCGGTGCAGGTGGATGGGCAAGCGGTAAGTTCGAATTTGTTTGCAATGCTGGGTGCGACGCCTGCGCTGGGGCGCGGATTTATCGCGGAGGCGCCGAGTTTTGCAGCTGGGAAAAACACGGGCACCCTTGTGTTGAGCGATGCGGTGTGGCGGGAAGCGTTCGGCGGCGATAAGGGGATCGTCGGCCGGGTGGTGCGGGTGAACGATGTGCCGTACACCGTAGTGGGTGTGATGCCGGCGGGTTTCCGGTATCCGGCGGGAACCTCCCCGGTGAGTGGGCAAGTATGGGTTCCGGTGCAACTGGATGCGAAGGACAAGGGGCGTGGGTACGATGCTCCCTACTACGAGGTGATTGCGCGGCTGCGGCGCGGGGTGACGGTGCAGGCTGCGACAGCGGAGATGGCAACGATCCAGAAGCGGGTGGCGGCGACGTACACGGACGCCGAGCAGCGCGAGGCTCACAGCGTGGCAAGGGTGGAACGGTATGGGGATTCGCTGATCGACACGGACGTAAAGAAGGGGCTGCTGGCCCTGCTGGCAGCGGCAGGCGTGCTGTGGCTCATCGCAAGCGTGAACGTGACGAATCTGTTGCTGGCGCGGAGCATGGCGCGGCAGCGCGAGATTGCGATGCGCGGGGCGCTGGGCGCGAGCCGGGGGCGCGTGATGCAGCAGATGATGGTCGAAGGACTTGTGCTGAGCGGTGCAGCGGCGGTGCTGGGGATTGGGCTGGCGCTGGTTGCGATTCGCTTGACCGCGGCTGTGGCGCCGGTCCACCTGAACGTGGATTTTTCTACGCATGTGGACGTGACGATTCTGGGCGCGCTGTGCGGGCTGACGCTGCTTTCGGCGGTGTTCTCATCGGTGTGGCCGGCGTGGATCGCGGTGCGCGCGCCGATTGAGCCTGCGCTCAAACAGGGCGGCTTGCAGACGGGGTCGGGAGGGCCACACAATCGGCTGCGCAGCGGGCTGGTGGCGGTTGAAGTGGCGATGTCGCTGACGCTGCTGGTGGCGTGCGGGCTGCTGCTGCGGACGATCTACACGCTGCGGCATGTGCCGCTGGGGTATCGGACGGACCACATCGTGGTGGCGAATTTGTCGATTCCTTCGTACCGGTATGTGGACAAGAGCGTGACGTCGAGTTTGTATCAGCCGCTGCTGGAGCGGGCGCAGCAACTGCATGGGGTGCAGGCGGCGGGATTGATGAGCGAGGTGCCGCTGGGGCAGACGTTCAACATCATGCTGTCGCTGCGGATGAACGGCGGCATGGTGATGGCGGGGCTGAAGACGGCGACTCCGGATGTGCAGAAAATCTTCGGGATGAAGATGCTGGCGGGTCGGTTCTTCAGCAAGGAGGACACGCCTACTTCAGAGGGAGTGGCGGTGGTGAATCCGGCGTTTGCAGCGGAGTTTGCGCCGAACAAGCACGATCCGTCTTCGCTGCTGGGGATGAAGGTGTGGAACCTGAAGAAGAATATGCCGGCGAAGATCGTTGGGGTGCTGGATAACGAGCGGCAAAAGTCGGTGGCGCAGGCGTCGCAGCCGGAGGTGGAGGTTTGCCTTTGCCAGATCACGCCGGGGAGCAACATTTATCAGCCGTCGACGGTTGCGATGGATCTGGTGGTGCGGACGGCGGAGCCGACGGCGGTGATGATTCCGGAGCTGCGGGATCTGCTGCGGCAGGCGAGTCCGGAGCTGGCCAACTCGACGTTTTCCACGATGGATCAGGTTGTGGAGGATTCGTTTGGGAGCCAGCGGCTGGCTGCGCATCTGCTGGAGATTTTTGGCGGGGCGGCGCTGCTGCTGTGCGTGGGGGGATTATATGGGCTGCTGGCGTATGTGGTGACGCAGCGGACGCGGGAGATGGGAGTACGGGTTGCGCTGGGTGCGCAGCGGGGAGATTTGCTGTGGCTGGTGATGCGGCAGGCAGGGGGGATGCTGATCGTCGGGGTGGCGGTGGGGATTGGGCTGGCGCTGGCGTCCGGAAAGCTGGTGGGCGGATTTCTATATGGCGTGAAAGCGCATGATGGGTGGACGCTGGCGGGGGCGGCTGTTTTGCTGATGGCGAGTGGGTTGGTGGCGGCTTACTTGCCGGCGCGACGGGCGGCGGGGGTGGATCCTATGGAGGCGCTTCGGGCGGAGTGATTAGCCCGTATCTGGGGGCTGGGCGAGTTCGCTGCCTTCACGAATCGCGACGCGCTCGCGCGTCTAACTTTCGGGATGTCCATTCGACTGCGTCCGGCTTCACGAGCCGGACTTCGCTCAGGATGAGACGGCGTGATCAATCTCCTGCGACGACGGGATTGATGAGCTGGCCGAGGCCTTCGATTGCGGCGGTCATGGTTTCACCTGGGCGGAGCCAGCGTTGTGGATTGCGGCCAAGGCCAACGCCGGCCGGCGTGCCGGTACTGATGATATCGCCGGTCATGAGTGGGGTGATCGAGGAGATCCAGGCGATCAGGTCCGGGGCTTTGAAGATGAGCTCGCGGGTGTTCGAGTGCTGGAGCACTTCGCCGCCGATGGAGAGCTGGATGTCGAGGTTGTGGGGGTCGGGGACTGCGTCGGCGGTGACGATGGCGGGGCCGAGGGGGCAGAAGGTGTCGAAGCTCTTTGCCATGGTCCATTGGGAGGTGGCGAGCTGGATATCGCGGGCGCTGATGTCGTTGAGGATGGTGTAGCCGAAGACGTGGTCGAGCCAGTTTTCTTTCGCGATGTTGCGGCCAGGTTTTCCGATGACGATCGCGAGTTCAACTTCATAATCGGGTTGCTGGGTGAGAGAGGGGATGCGGACGGGGTCTTCGGGTCCGATGACGGAGGAGGGGAGTTTGGGAAAGATGGTGGGGAATTTGGGGAGCTCCATTTTGGATTCGACGGCGTGGTCGCGGTAGTTGAGACCAACGCAGAAGATGCGGGGTGGCGCCGGGATGGGGGCGAGGAGGCTGGCTTGTTCGAGCGGGAGCTGTGGGGTGTTGACTCTGATCGCGGGATCGTGAAGGGCCTCAGGACAGGCGCGGATAAAGGAGATTGCGTCGGCAAAGCCCAGCGGTCCGAGGTCGAGGATCGAGTCGTCAACGAGCAGACCGGGGCGCGGGGTGGTATCAGCAGTGCGGAAGGTGATGAGTTTCATCGAGCGTCTCTCCAGATGCGGCCGTTGGGGTAACTGTAGTCGCGCAGGGTTTCGGGGTAAATCTCGATGCTGTAGCCGGGCTGTTCGGGGAGCAGATAGTGGCCGCGGCGGATGCGCACCGGGTCGACGAAGTGTTCGTGAAGGTGGTCGACGAATTCGACGACGCGATTTTCGAGCGAGGCTGAGACGCTGAGGTAGTCGAAGGCGGAGAGATGCTGGACGTATTCGCAGAGGCCGACGCCGCCAGCGTGAGGGCAGACGGGGATGCCGAATTTGGCGGCGAGCAGGATGACGGCGATGTTCTCGTTGACGCCCGCGAGGCGGCAGCTATCGATCTGGCAGACGTCGATGGCGTGGGCCTGCATGAACTGCTTGAAGAGGATGCGATTCTGGCAGTGCTCGCCGGTGGCGATGCGGACGCCGGGGACTTCGCGGCGGATGCGAGCGTGGCCGAGGATGTCGTCGGGGCTGGTGGGCTCTTCCATCCACCATGGATCGAACTGCTGAAGCTCGCGAGTGCGGAGGATGGCTTCTTCGACGTCCCACTTCTGGTTGGCGTCCATCATGAGCTTGTTGGCGGGGCCGATTTTTTCGCGGACGAGGCGGGCGCGGCGTTGGTCATCGGCGGGGTCGCCGCCGACTTTGAGCTTGAAGTGGGTCCAGCCGGCGGCGAGGGCTTCGTCGCAGAGGCGGGAGATTTTCTCGTCGCTGAAGCCGATCCAGCCTGCGGATGTAGTGTAGGCGGGAAGGCCGTTGACGCGGAGGTTTTCGAGGCGGTCATGCTGGCCGGCGCGGCGTTCTTTGAGGAGGGCGATGGCTTCTTCGCGGGTGAGAGCGTCGTTGATGTAGTGGAAGTCGACGATGCTGGCGATGCGCTCGGGTTCCATCTCGGCGAGGAGCTGCCAGAGGGGTTTCTGTTCGGCGCGAGCGTAGAGGTCCCATACGGCGTTGATGAGGGCGGCGGTGGCGAGGTGGATGACGCCTTTTTCCGGGCCGAGCCAGCGGAACTGCGTGTCGCCGGTGAGTTCGACCGCTGAAGGCGCAGAAGTCGTCGGTGATGGAGCTGAGGATGCGGCCCTGGACGGTGCGCGCAAGGTAGCGAAGGGCTTCGCAGCAGAGCTCGGTTCCGCGGCCTAGCGTAAAGGTGAGGCCGAAGCCGCGGAGGCCTTGGTTGGTTTCGAGGATGCAGTAGGCAGCGGAGTAGTCGGGATCCTTGTTGACGGCGTCGGAGCCGATGCTTTCCCGGGAGGTGGGAAAGCGGAGGTCGATGACCTGGACGCCGGTGATGCGAAGGTCGGTCAGAGAGTCGGCGTCTTCTTTCCAATTTGCAGATTCATGCGGGGTGTTGGGATACCGTCATGGTTGTACGTGTTGAGGCCTGCAAATTTCAAGACTAAGATTGGCGAGTTTGGTGTGAGACGAACTTATTTGGTGTGAGTGGACGGATGAGCGATAACGGGTTCAAGGCTTTGATCGGCAAGAGAGCCATTATTACAGGCGGCGCGAGCGGCATCGGCCTGGCCATTGCGACTGCATTTGTGCGCCAGGGGGCTGGGGTGTGCATTGTCGATCAAAACGAGGCGGCGGCGCGGGCTGCGGCCGAGGGCATTGGCGGGTCGGCGAGCGCGTTTGGCTGCGATGTTTCGGATGCGGAGAGCGCGCGACACACGTTTAGGGCGATCTTCGCGCGGGGACGAGTGGACATCCTGGTGAACTGCGCGGGGGTGGCGCATGTGGGGACGGTCGAGAGCACAAGCGAGGAGGATTTCGACCGGATCATGCGGATCAATGTGCGGGGCATCTATCTCTGCACGCGGGAGGTAGTGGGGCAGATGAAGGAGCGGGGCGGGGGCGTGATCCTGAACATGGCGTCGATTGCGGCGATCGCCGGATTGCCGGACCGGTTTGCTTATTCGACGAGCAAGGGCGCGGTTCTGGCGATGACGTTTTCAGTGGCGCGGGATTATCTCGGAGACAAGATTCGATGCAACGCGATTTCTCCGGCGCGGGTGCACACACCGTTTGTGGACGGGTTTGTGGCGAAGAATTATCCTGGCCGCGAGCGGGAGATGATGGAGGAGCTGGGGCGGGCGCAGCCGGTGGGGAGGATGGCGGAGCCGGAGGAGGTGGCGAGCCTGGCGGTCTGGCTTTGCTCGGATGAGGCTGGGTTTGTCACCGGAGTGAATTATCCGCTGGATGGCGGGTACATGAATCTGCGCGGGTGAGACGCATCGAACAGATTCGGGGTGGAGGAATTCCGTACGCGCCGATGAGCGAATCAACAAAGAAGGGCGACGCGGTTGAGATCCTCTCGGTGGAGGGGCGTGAGGTTCGGGTCACGCATCCCGAGAAGCTGTATTTTTCGCGGGAGACGAAGCTGACCAAGCTGGACCTGGTGCGCTACTACCTGGCGGTGGCGCCGGGGGCTCTGGCGGGGATTCGAGACCGGCCGCTGGTGCTGAAGCGCTTCGTGAACGGGGCTGAGGCTGAGGCGTTCTATCAGAAACGGGCTCCCACAGACCATCCGGAGTGGCTGAGAACGGTGACGCTGTCGTTCCCGTCGGGGCGGACGGCGGAGGAACTGGTGGTAGACGACGCGGCGGGCTTGGCGTGGATCGTCAACCTGGGGTGCATCGAGCTGCATCCGCACCCGGTGCGGTCGGGCGATCTGGACCATCCGGACGAGATGCGGGTGGACCTCGATCCGGGCCCGGGTGTGACGTGGGAGGATGTGCGGCGGGTTGCGATGGAAGTGAGGGCGGTGCTCCGGAACGCCGGGCTTGAGGGATGGCCCAAGACCAGCGGTTCGCGGGGCATGCACATCAATGTGAGGATTCATCCGCGCTGGAGCTTTACGGAGGTGCGTCGGGCGGCGCTGGCACTTTCGCGGGCCGTGGAGCGGCGGGCGCCGAAGCTGGCCACGTCGAAGTGGTGGAAGGAGGAGCGCCATGGGGTGTTCCTCGACTACAACCAAAATGCGAAGGACCGGACGACAGCATCGGCGTACTCGGTGCGGCCGGTCCCGGATGCGCGGGTTTCAGCGCCGCTGGGGTGGGTTGAGGTGCCGGATTGCGATCCTGCGGAATTTACGGTGCTTACGATGCCGGGCCGGTTCGCGAAGATGGGCGATCCGCACGCGGCGATGGATGGTGCGGCGGGTTCGCTGGAGGCGCTGCTGGACCTGGCCGCAAAGGATGAGGCGGAGGGTCTGGGAGACGCTCCGTGGCCGCCGCATTTTAGGAAGATGGAGGGGGAAGGGGCGCGGGTGGCTCCGTCGCGGGCGAAAAGGGCGCCGGCGGAAGGCGAGACTGCGAGCACCGGGAAGCGGCGACAGTCGAAGATGCCGCTGGTTGTGGTTGCGAATTCAGCGAACAAGGATGCGGCCCTGGCGGGGCTGGAGCGGTGGAAGGCGCGGCATCCGGAGGCGGCGAAGTTGCTGGCGGTCGACGATGTTCTGGTCGATTCGATGCGGGGACGCTCGTCAACCTGGACGCGAATTCGGGTGAATCTTCGAAATGTGCCGGAGGAGTTGCGGCCTGCGGAGGAGGAGCCGGATCCGGACGAGGCACCCCAGGGGAGATGGCCCGGGGGCTCTCGGGGTAAGGATTAGCAAGTACGAGCAGCGCGCTCGCTTCGCTCATCTGCCGGCAGTAACAGCTGAGTCTCGAAGCCAGGAGCCAGCACGGTGGCACGCGAATCGCCCATGCATCCCGCCCCTGGCAGGGACGGGATCACATAGTGCGCAGGCGATCGCGGTCTCAAAGACCGAATCCGGAAAACCGCGTTTGTTGGAAGGGCGGGTAGCCGCTGGGTTAGCGCGGCTGCTCGAGGCCGGCCGGCATCAGGAGCTGGGCCAGCTCGGAGCTGGGACCGATCAGCTCAACCTTAACGGGCGCCAGGCCCTGTCCGCTGAAACCAAGGGCATTGGCGGCGGCGTGGGAGAGGTCGATCACCCGGCTTTCGGGAACGGGACCACGGTCATTGACGGTGACGATGACCGACCGGTTGTTCTCGAGATTTGTGACGCGGAGCACAGAACCCAGGGGCAGAGTCCGGTGAGCGCAGGTCAGCTGGTTCTCATCGTAAGGAACTCCGCTGGCGGTCGTGCGGCCCTGGAAGAATTTGCCATACCAGGAGGCAGTGCCGAGCTGGTACCAGTGATGGTGGCTCACAATGATCTGGGGGTTAAGGTGCTCCGTAGGGGAAGCAGCCTGGGCGCCGGCGACGCCGAGAAATGTTGCGAGAACCGCACCGGCGAAACTAAGGATACGGCGAGGACGGGCAGCGTTATCTGATGGTCGGATAGCGTTCATGTTCCTCCTTCAATAATTGTAGGAATCTGGAGGCCGTAAGTCAAACATCCAGAACCATTTAATTCAGCCCCGCTGCTTGCAGAATGGGGTGTTGTGTGGTAGTCCGAATGGTGCTTTTGGACCACCAAAAAACAAACAGTCTCTATCCGCTTTTTGATCTAAACCGCAGCGGAAGAAAAGACCTGTAAGTACGATGGCAGAAAGGGGCAGTGTGCTGCCCTAAATGAAGGAGGATTGAAAGTTTGCTCCGCAAGATGAATGGTGTCAAGGACTTGTCCGAGTCGCCAATAGCGCTGACGATAGCGGGCTTCGACCCGTCGTCCGGGGCGGGGGTGACGGCGGATTTGCAAGTCTTTGCTGACCATGGACTTCGAGGGATCTCAGCCATTACCGCGCTAACCGTCCAGTCAACCCGGCAGGTCCGGCGGGTCGAGCCGGTAGGGGCAGTGTTACTGCGGGAATCGCTGGAGTGCCTGGCCCAGGATTTGCGGGACGATGGCGTGAAGATTGGGGGAGTCAAGATCGGCATGCTGGCAACGGCGGACCTGGTGGGGGTCGTGGCCGGGTGGTTGGGGGGTGCGCGGATTCCGCGGAAGCTGGTGGTGCTGGATCCGGTGATCAGGTCGAGCTCGGGGGCGGAGCTGTTGTCCGCGGAGGGAGTGGAACGGCTGCGGTCGGAGCTGCTCCCTTTGGTGGGGTGGGTTACGCCGAATCTTGCGGAGGCCGGTGTTTTGGTCGGAGAGGGGGCGCCGGGGAGGGAGGGGCTGCCGGGGGTGGCGGGGCGGATTCAGGAGCTAGGTGCCGGGCGCGGGTTGACGGACATCGGAACCCTGGCCTTGGGCGGCGGGGCTGGGCTGAATGTGGTGGTGACGGGGGGGCATCTGGAGCCGCCGGACGATTTTCTGCTGACGGCGGAGGACGAAGAGGTTTGGTTTCCAGGGGAGCGGGTCGAGGCTCAGGGATTTCATGGATCGCACGGGACTGGGTGCGTGTTTTCTTCGGCTCTTCTTTGCGGATTGCTGCGGGGGGATTCGAAGGTGGAGGTGGTGCGGGGGGCGAAGGCTTGGGTGGTGAGGAGGCTTGGTGGCTGCCTTCCAGGCGAGGGCGTTCCGGGCAATGGTCAGCCCGACTGATGGGCCAGAATTATGCGGTCAGAGGGTCGGCTGGCCGCATGCTGCGGATCCTCCCCTTGAGCTCGACTCGCGAGCCGAGGCGGTTGATGATCGAGACGAGCCGATCCAGAGTGAAGCGCCCGAGATCGGCGTTGCGGATGCGGGAAAAGTCCGCAGCGGTGATCCCGGTGCGTTGGTGAGCAGCGCGGACCGCCAGATTCTCACGGTCGAGCATCCGGATGATCTCGGCGGCGAGCATGGCCTTCATCTGCTGCACGTCGGGGTTCGGGTGGCCCAGATCGCGGAAGACGTTTCCGCCGCCACATATTACGTCGAGCTGTTTGGTTTTCATTGTTCAACCGCTAAATCTCTTGTAGTCACAAATGACAACAGAGTAAACAACCCACACACGGAAACTTTGGTGCGTGGCGCGACCGGTCAGAAATTCAGACCGTGGTCCAGTCCAGCAGCACCTTGCCGCACTGGCCGCCGATCATCGCTTCGAATCCCTGTTCGTAGTCCTTATAGCTGAAGCGATGGGTGATGACCGGGGAGATGTCGACGCCTGCCGTGACGAGGACGGACATTTTGTACCAGGTCTCGTACATTTCGCGGCCGTAGATGCCGCGGATGGTCAGCATATTGAAGATGATTTTGCGCCAGTCGGTCTGCATCGGTTTGGCGGGGATGCCGAGGACAGCGATGCGGCCTCCGTGGCACATGTTTTCGATCATTTCGTTGAAGGCGACAGGCGAGCCGGACATTTCGAGGCCGACGTCGAAGCCTTCCTGCATGCCGAGGCGCTTCTGGACTTCGGCGACTGAGGTTTCGCGGGGATCGACGGCGATGGTGGCTCCCATTGTGCGGGCCAGGTCCAGGCGGAAGGGGTTGAGGTCGGTGACGGCGACGTAGCGCGCTCCGGCATGGCGGACGATGGGGATGGCCATGAGGCCGATGGGGCCTGCGCCGGCGATGAGAACGTCTTCGCCGAGGACGGGGAAGGCGAGGGCGGTGTGGACGGCGTTGCCGAAGGGGTCGAAGATGGCGGCGATGTCTTCAGGGACGCCCTGGTGGTGACGCCAGATGTTGGTCATGGGGAGGGTGATGTATTCGGCGAAGGCGCCGGGTCGGTTGACGCCGACGCCGGAGGTATAGGCGCAGAGATGGCGGCGGCCGGCGAGGCAGTTGCGGCAGCGTCCGCAGGTGACGTGGCCTTCGCCGGAGACAAGATCGCCGACGTGGAAGTCGGAGACGTTGGCGCCGACGGCGGCGATGGTGCCGACGAATTCATGGCCGATGACCATCGGGACGGGGATGGTTTGCTGCGCCCATTCGTCCCACTGGTAAATGTGGACGTCGGTGCCGCAGATTCCGGTTTGGCGGACGCGGATGAGGACATCGTTGATGCCGTAGTCGGGCTCGGGTACGTCTTCGAGCCAGAGGCCGCGTTCGGCGCGGGCCTTGACGAGTGCTCGCATGGTGCTCCTCAGGATGAAATGTCCTTCATGAGGTTAGAGCATTTCCACGCCAGAGGTGGGCCTCGCTTGAAGCGTGGTAAGGTTTGCCCTTGCCCAAGCTGCGCGAATCGCTAAGGCACGAATGGTAAGATGAGGGCCTATGGAGCTTGCTGTTCGCGTACAGATAGAGGAGCTGCCGGAGGGTCTTTTTCTGGCGACTTCCGACGAGCTGCCGGGTCTGGTGGCGCAGGGGCGCACGGTTGCGGAAGCGCTCGAGATCGCACGTGACGTTGCCCGCAAGCTGATAGAAGCCCGCCGGGAACGCGGCGCCTCCCCCGATCTGCCGACCACGGTCGAGCGCCGCGAGTTCACCATCGTGTTTGCCGGGTAGATAGTTGCGACTGGCGGGGTTTCGCTATCGCGAGGTTGTGCGGAAGCTTGCCAGGTGCGGATTCCGGTTCGATCGGCAGGCTGCGGGGAGCCATGAGATCTGGTTCAATCCCCACACAAACCGATATACGACGGTGCCGAACCACCCAGGCGATATGCCGGAGCGTACGCTTCGAGCGATTCTGAGGCAGGCGGGCATCGATCCGGATTTATTCCTCGAGGTTTGAGCAGAACGCAGATTCGACCACCTGGGAGAACTGCGCGCTCTCGGGGATCCTGTTGCGGCCCATCGGCGCGAGGATTGAGACAGTCTCAGTCGACGACTTCGATGGCTGGGGAGAACTCGCCGCGGGCGATGAAGGCGCTTGCTGCTCTCCAGGCCCAGAGGACGGGGCCGGCGAAGTAGGTGGCGGTGAGGCTGGGGATTCGCTTCAGGTCTGTGGCGAAGGAGTGGGAGTCGTCTCCGACGATGAGCGCGCCGTTGCGAATCATGTGCCAATGAAACGTGGCGGAGAGGGTGGTAAAGACGAGGGCGGCGATTCCGAGCTGCTGGGTCTGGCGGCCGTCGAGCCAGAAGTGCAGGGATGCATCGCAGCCGAGCGAGGTGAGGGGCACAGCGACCACACAGGAGAACCAGGCCAGGATTTCCGATCGTATTTGTAACGACTGCTGTTGCAGAGCAGAAAAGAAGCCGCAGGTAAGCAGGACGAAGGCGGCTTCGACGAGACCGAAGTGGTTGCGCGCGTGCGTTTCCACGTGGCGCAATGCGGCGACGCAGGCGAGGCCGCGCAGCACTGCGGTCATCAGAGCGACCTTCCAGTTCCAGTGAGTAAAGGGAAAGAACCAGGCCGGTGTTTCGGCTGCGTGGAATCGCGATTTTATGGTGTCTCTCACCGTCTGCAACTTTCGCGTTATGCCCTTGCCCCGGCCTTGGATTTTGATTCCGGTTGCTCTGATGCACAATGGCATCGGTGCGAGCAATGCACCGTAAAAAGGGCATTACATTTTGCACAATTTTGGTGGCACGGACCACTGTGGTCACCGAGCAGAAGCAATAACCTCGCGAAAGTTACCAAGGTGCGGAAATTTTTAGAAACTTCGGCCGCATCGTTGTGTTCACGCTTGCGACGGCGAGATTCGCCGATCAAAATCGAAACATCAGCGGTTCACGGGCACGCTTCACTCGCGCTTTGCGGCCGCCGCTATCCGAGGATCACACCCTGGCTGCAATGAGCTCTCGCGTCTCGTACGCGCGCCTCCTCCCTGCGTCCAGGCCATGATCTTCCGCCAGCGGCAGCACGAACACGAACAGCAGCCCCGGAACTGCGGAAAGCGACTACCCTATGTCGACCCACGCGCACATCCGCTCACGCATTTCCGCTCTGTGCCTCAGCGCCGCTCCCCTTCTGCTCTCGGTTTTCCTGATCGTTGGTTGCGGTATGACCTCGGGCACGCAATCCTCAACCAATGGCACCACCGGCTCGGCCTTCGTGATCGGAACCGACGCGCCGCTGGCCAGCGTCGTGTCATTCACCACCACCGTTCAATCGATCGACGCGATCGACGCCAACAACAACTCTGTTCCCCTGCTGAGCGGATCGCCTTCGGTCGACTGGGCTCGTTACAACGGGCTGCAAACCATGCTCGACATGAATAACGTTCCCGCAGGCACGTATACGCAGATCCAGGTGACCTTTGCTACGACTCCCGCGCCGACCATCGGGTATCTCGCAACCGGATCCGGCGCGCCGGCGATCCAGACCATGAACGGTACCTTTACGACCAATGTCGTGACCCAGACCCTGAACAATCCGCTGGTAGTCCCCGCAGGTGGCGGTCCAGTCGGCATCCACATGGACTTCCGTCTGGATAAATCCATTCAGGTGACGAGCGGAGCAATCACAGGACAGGTAGACCCGACCATCGAGATCCGCGCGGTAGGGCCGAGCGATCCCGGCGCCTACATCGATGAGTTCGTCGCCGGCGTCGTCAATCCCACCCTGACGGCGCAGTCGTTTACGGTTCAGGGACCGCACGGCCGCGTCTTCACCGTCAACGTGAATGGCCAGACCGAGTGGGATAACGGCGAAGGCCTCAGCGATCTCACTTCGACCAGCATCGTGCAGATTTCCGGCACGCTCGATCGCGACGATGCCACCATCGACGCCGACGAAGTCGCCATCCTGACCCAGGACGGCTTCTATGCGGCCGGGCAGGTCACTTACGTTCAGCCTTCCTCCGGCCCGGCGACCGACTTCCAGCTTTATGTTCGCGGCACGCTGCCGGCGAGCGGCGATGGCGTAACCGACGGCACGATTGCCCAGGTCGACCTGAGCGGTTCGGAGAAATTCTTCATCTACTGGATGCATAACGCGTTCACGCAGTTCCTGTTCAATCCTTCAGGGCTGCTGCCTGGCCAGCATGTGTCCGTAGGAGGAGCGCTCGCCGGGGCGGCGAACGGCAACGCACTCAGCGTGAAGCGCGTGGTGCTGCGCAACTGGGGCTTCAACGGGACGCTGGTGGCTAACTCTGTGAACACGGGCAACGGCACATTCCAGATGAACGTCACGGGATTTGCCGGCCTGCTGGTCCCTGGTCCGGTGACTGTCTATACAGCCAGCGGGACGAAGTACCGCAATGGATTTACGGGGCTCGGGGATGTGAGCGGCGGCACGAACATCCGGGTTGTGGGTCTGCTGATCAAGGACCCCACGTCGGGCGATCCGGTGATCCTGGCGCGGTACGTCGACGATATGAATAATTAACCCTCCTGAACCTGCACCCCCCAACCTAACCCACGAAAGGCGGCGCGCTCGAATCTGAGCCGCCGCCTTTTAGCGTTGGACCGCCAACCAGGTCGCACCCCGGTTTGACCTGCCTGCGGAGACATCAGCGGACTGATCACCCAGTCCCTGAATCATGAACCGCGGAAATTCCGGGTTGACACGCGCGAATGATTCATTTGCGCGTTCGAGCCAACTCACCTCTTTCCATAGGCCGCCAGATCTTAAGAAAAGGCTTTGAGGGGGGCTGGGACCGCGGCAGTCGGCGATATACTTCTCCACAACCCCTTCATGAAGCGCCACGTCCTCATCTTCGGTCTCGTCGGCGGCCTCCTCATCGCCACCCTCCAATACACCGAATACCGCTTCGTCATCATTGAGCACTCCGTCGAGCTCTACAGCGCGCTCGTCGCCATCCTCTTCGCGGCCTTCGGCATTTGGCTCGGCCTCCGCATCACGCGCACCCGGGAGACGATTCGAGAAACGGTCCAGTCGAAGGAAGCGCTTGTCGCCGGGAATGCCCCGGCCCCGAAACCTGTCGCCGTTGCACCCTTCGCCCCCAATACCAGCCGCCAGCAGACCCTCGGCATCACAACACGCGAGCTCGAAATCCTCACCCTGATCGCCCGCGGCTTCAGCAATCGCGAGATCGCCACGCAGCTCTTCGTCTCCGAAAACACCGTCAAGACACACTGTGCCCGCGCCTTCGACAAGCTGGGAGCCGCCCGCCGCACCCAAGCCGTCCTTCGCGGCAAAGAACTGGGCCTCCTGCCGTGAGGCTGGACTACCCGAATGCCGTCCACCTGGACGGCCAGGCCGCTCCGAACGAAGTGAGGTGTGTCTCGAATGCGGTCAGTCCTCACCCGAAAGCACGATTTTCGCTCCATTCCCCCAAAAATCACCCAAAAGAATGACGACATCTTCCCCCGAACACCGCATCGTGACTCCATCCTCACCCGCACCGGGAGCCTCGCATGAAGAAAACCGTCCTCACCTTCGGCCTCATCGCCGGCGTCGTAATTTCCGTCCTCATGGGCGGCAATCTTCTCATCGCCAACAGGATTGGCTCCGGCCACAGCCTCGTCCTCGGCTACACCACCATGGTGGCGTCGTTCCTGCTCGTCTACTTCGGCATCCGCAGCTACCGCGATAACATCCTCGCCGGCCAAATCTCCTTCGGCCGCGCTTTCGCCTGCGGCATCCTCATCACCCTCATCACCTGCGTCTTCTACGTCGCGATGTGGGAGATCGTCTATTTCAACTTCATGCCCCACTTCATGGACAGCTACTTCGCCGCCCAGATTCACAAAGTCCAGTCCTCCGGACTTGACCCCGCCACCACCGCCGCGCAGGTCGCAGCCATACGACACTCACAGCAGCTCTACCAGAACCCCCTCGTCAACATGGCCTATACCTTCATGGAGCCTCTCCCCGTCGGCCTTATCATTACTCTTATCTCCGCTGCCGTCCTCCGCCGCAAAGCAGGGGTTGAACCCACCCCCGCTCCCGCAGTCATGCACCCATAAATCAAAAGGCGATGCCCGCATTCCGCGGCCTTCCATGGTCTAAACTGTCAAACGATTCTCACAGGAGGTTGCATGGCTTCAGTCACTGGCTTTGGCGGTATCTTTTTGCGAGCGGAGGATCCCAAAGCTCTTTATCAATGGTACGAGCAGCATCTCGGTCTGGTGAAGGCCGAGGGAGCTTTCTCGTTTACTCCCCCCACGCGACATCCTCACGTCGTCTTCGCCCTTTTCAAACAAGACAATGCGTATTTCCCTCCGGCCCAGAAAGCCATGATCAATCTCCAGGTGGACGACCTGGACGCTCTGCTGGACCGTCTGACTGCCGAAGGCGTCACCGTCGATCCAAAACGCGAATGCTATGACTTCGGAAAGTTCGGCTGGATCACCGACCCGGAAGGAAATCGTGTCGAGCTCTGGCAGCCTCTCGGCAACTAACGAATGGCCAGCCGGCGCAGTTTGGCTGGCCTGGGACGGGACGGGTGGCCCATTCAAGCCCTCACGAATTTCTCTTGAATCATCGACGAACCCGCACAACCCTCCATAGGGCGTGCGGTGCGCTCACTGCCCCGTCACATCGATCTCCACCGGCAAACTTCGCGGCGGAAAACATGTATTCGTATCGCAAGCCTGATAGCGTAGCGCGCCCTC
This sequence comes from uncultured Acidobacteriaceae bacterium, assembly GCA_963831055.1. Lineage (GTDB taxonomy): Bacteria > Acidobacteriota > Terriglobia > Terriglobales > Acidobacteriaceae > Palsa-343. Next base: position 267,516 of record CAWHOU010000021.1, read on the forward strand.
CAGCAGATGATCGCCCCGCTCCGTCGTGATATGCATCTTCAGAACAAATTCCCCGCTGTAAACACTCAGTTTCTGGCTCGGATCGGCCTGAAAAACGTAATCCGCTCCGGGGGGAAAATCGACCGATGCAATCTTCACACCGGCAGGCTCCGCTTCCATCAGTTCGGTTCGGATCAGGCTCTTTTGCCTCGGCTCATGTGAATTAATGTGCAGCCCCTCGTTGACCCGGAAATGCATCTCGATCGTCTGAGGCTTCCCCGCCGGCAACGTCACCTGCTGCGGATAGAGAAAATGCACCAGTTGCTGCGGATTTCCAGCCTGACTTCCGATTTCGCCGCCCGCCGTCTGCCACGGCAGCTTCTGCGCCGCGCCCGCGGCCGCCAGCAACGCCAAACAAGCCACCGCAACTGTTACAGATTTCACGACGCCCCGCCCCCGATCGCCTTCCTGATGTCCGCCTCGATCTCATCGCGCGGCGCCAGCCCAATCGTCGAGGCGACGATCTTCCCATTCTTATCGATGAAGAACGTCGTCGGCAGCGCATCCAGCCCGCCATACGAGTTCTCAATCGACTGCGCATCGATCAGAATCGGATAATTCATATGCATCTTCTGGACGAAATCCGCAATATCCCGCTTCTCCGTAAACAATTTTTCCGGGTCGTCCTTGTCCAGGTCATCCGCGGACACGCCAATAATCTCCAATCCCTGGCTCGCATACTGGTCGTGCAGTTTCTCGAACCACGGTATCTCCACCTTGCACGGTCCGCACCAGGTCGCCCAAAAATCCACCACCAGCGGCCTGCCCTTATAACTCGAAAGCGAGACCTTGTTGCCGTTCAAATCAGGCAGCGTGAAGCCAGGCGCAATCTTCCCGTTGAGCGGCGTCGAGTTCTCATCCGCCGTCATTTCCGGAGTGGAGCCGTCCGCACCCGTTCCGGCAGACCCCCCGGGCCCCTTGTCCGGCACGAGCGTCATCTTCATCCCCTGCACTCCGGCCTGCTCCGCCTTCCGCCGATGCAAAAAGTTGATCACACCCGCTGCAATCATCAGAGCCAGCGCCGTTGCCATCGCCGCCAATACCAAAACGTTACGCCGCAAATTTACCGCCCCTCATTCAGGTACATTCTACAAGCCGAGACCCAACCAGCCCGCGACCCCCGTGGTGGTAGCATCACCAGTTGCAGAGCTGATCCACAGCATGACCGACCTTCACGCCCCATCGCAGCTGGTTCGCATTGAAGCCCAGGCCCTGCTCGCCCTGGCCGAGCGCCTCGATGGCCCCATGGCCGGGCATTTCGAACGCGCCGTCACCCGCATCCTCGAATGCAATCAATCGCGAGGCCGCGTCGTCGTTACTGGAATGGGCAAGAGCGGCATCGTCGCCCAGAAAGTCGCGGCCACCCTCAGCTCCACCGGAAGCCCAGCCCTCTTCATGCATCCCGCCGAAGCCCTCCACGGCGACCTGGGCATGATCGCGGAAGGCGACGTCGTCATCGCCCTCTCGGCCAGCGGCGAAACCGAGGAGATTCTCCGCCTGCTCGCAACCCTCCAGCGCATGGGGAATGCACTGATCTCGTTTGTCTGCGCTACGAAGTCCACACTGGCCACCGCCAGCGACGTCGCACTCGACTGCTCCGTTCCAGCGGAAGCCTGCGGACTCGGCCTCGCGCCCACCGCTTCGACCACGGCCATGCTCGCCCTCGGTGACGCGCTCGCCATCGCTGTTTCTCTTCGCAAGGGCTTTCGCGCAGAAGACTTCGCCGCGCTTCACCCCGGCGGCAAGCTCGGCAAACGCCTGGCCACCGTCCGCCAGCTCATGCACACCGGCAACGCCATCCCGCTCGTCGACGCCACGACCCCCATGACGGACGTGATCTACGAAATGTCCCGCAAAAAACTGGGCATGACCACCGTCGAACAAAACGGCAGGCTCGTCGGCATCATTAGTGACGGCGATCTTCGCCGCCTCCTCGAGCGCGATGGTCCGGAAGGCTTACGCAAATCGGCCGGCGAAGTCATGAATTCAGCTCCCAAAACCATCTCCTCCGCCGAACTCGCCGCCCGCGCCCTCCACACAATGGAAGAAAAAAAGATTACCTCCCTGGTCGTGGTCGATCCACACAGCCGCATCGAAGGCGTCATCCACCTGCACGACCTCTGGGGAATGGAATTGATCTGAGTGGGTCATCCCATGAGTCCCTTGCGTTCATGCGGCGTCTAAAGAGTAGGATTGCTTCTATGCGGTGGATCCTTCCATTCGTGTTCCTTTCTACCCTGGTAATGGCCATACCAACAGCCCTTGCGCAGCGCGCTGGCGCCGCGCATTCCGCAGGCTTCGGCGGCGGTCACGCAACCGCATCGCACAGCTTTGGCGGCTTTTCCGGTTCTTTCACCAGGCCCTCCGCGTTTGCGCCTCGCAGCTTCGCCACCGCGCCCCGAATGACTTTCACCGCGCCCAGTCGCTCCGTTTCACTCGCATACCGCGCACCGTACGGAGCGAACCCCTCCTCGCGACACCCCGATGGCCGTCATGGCCGTTACAGGTCTCCCTATCGCGGCTATACGAATTACGGCGGCTATCCGTACTACGCCAACTCCTGGGAATTGCTCCCCTGGGACCTCGGCTATCCCGGCTTCACCGGATACGGCACCAACGTCGATTCAGGAAGCTATGAATCCGGATCGGACCCCGCCCAGGAACCAGCCCTCGCTCAAACCGACGACGGCTATCGTCGGGGCTATGGTGATTCCGCGTATCAGGGTTCTTCCGCAATCTCTGCGCCCATTCCGCCAGAGCCAGAGTTAACCCTCATTTTCAGCGACGGTCATCGCGAAGGAATCCGGAACTACGTCCTCACCTCAGACACAGTAATCGTCCTCGATCAGGCAGCATCGGGTCGTCAGCAGAGCGTTCCTCTGGCGGATCTCAATTTGCCCGCAACCGAGCAGGCTGCTCAGCAGGCCGGTCTGGACTTTTCGCCGCCAGCATAAAGTTTCAAACCGCCGCTCCGGCCTCAAACCTGCGAGAGTCTGCCGAATCCGGCCGCAGCGCTGGTTCATATGCCGCGTAGACTCCTTCGAAAACTGCATCCCACGATGCCGCCAGAGCGTATTCCCTCGCGCTCGCCCGCATCCCTTCACGCAAAGCTGAATCGCCCAGGATGCGAGCAGTAGCCGCCGAAAAGTCTGCGTCATCCACAATGAATCCTGTGCGCCCGTCCCGAACCAGCGAACGCGGTCCGCCATCGGGCGTCACCACCGCTGGAACTCCCGAAGCCATCGCTTCCAGCACCACATTCCCAAACGTGTCGGTGTGTGAGGGGAACAGGAACACATCCATCCCGGCGTAAGCGCGAGCCAGCGCCTCGCCGCGCAGCACTCCGGTAAATTCCGCACGAGGCAAATGTTCGCGGAGCCACGCCTCCTCCGATCCCTGACCGACAATGCGAAAGCGGAAGTTGCGAATGCCGCGTCCCTCCAGCACCATTTGCACCTTCGCCAGCAGCGCGACATTCTTCTCAACACTCAGCCGTCCCACAAATCCCAGCACAAAATCCGCATCGCGAGCGCCCCGATCGCGCCGCTCCGGAGAAAACAGCTGCGCATCAATGCCGCGCTGCATCAGGTGGCACGGCCGTCCCGTGCGCTCCTCGAGCAACCGGCACAGTTCAGGATTGGGCGCAAATAGTACCGAGGCGCGCCGATAGAAACGCGCCACCACTCCGAGCACCAATTCCTGGATGTTGCTGGCCCCGCCTGTTGCCTGGCGCTTTGGGAGGTGATCCAGAAACCAGCGCGATCGGGTTGCGGCATATTCATGCACGTTGGTGTGCCAAGAGGCCGCCAGGGGAACGCGGAACCGTTTCGCCAGCCACGCACCCAGAATTCCCAGCTCGCTCGGACCCGTGATGTGAATAATGTCCGGTCTAAACGCCTCCACGGTTCGCGTGACGACCGGAACGTGCCTCACCCACGCCGGGTCGAATTTCAGATCTTTGTCGAGTGGAACAGAAAGAAATCCCCGCGGCAGCTCCAGAGTTGTCAGATTGCCTTCAACCGCCAGCGCATTCGCGCGATCTCCTGCTCGCACGCAGAGAAACGGCAGGTCCCGCCGGCGCGCATAATCCTCGAAGTGGCGCGAGGTATGCGCCACGCCGTTGACTTCGTGAAACGAATCGGGGAAGTAGGCAACGCGCGTCAAGTGCGAATAATACCCGAATCGTATGACAGCTCGACGAGCAAAACCCGGTTGAGCTGCCGGCTAAACCGCGTCCTCGCCCAGGGCGAACTGCAGCTCGCGTGACTCGCTCCACGCCAGCCGCAGACTGTCAGACACCGGCCGGCTCCCCATCATGCGCACCCCTCGCAGCAGCAGCGTCATCCACCTCGGGGCCGTGCCATCCGGCCACAGCTCCTTCAGCGGCCGAACCACGCCATCCTGGTCCGGATGCCAAACCCGCTCATCCCACATCCGCGATCCCAACGGGAAATCCGGGTAGTTTCGGATTGCATCGAGTGTCGATTCCAGAATCCGATGTTTCCAGGGCTCCGCGTATTGCGGCATGAACAGAACGTGGCTGCGTTCCTCGTACCGAACCTCGTGCACGAATTCCGTGAACGACGATGCCTGCGAAAGATTCACATTCCCGTTCGGCTCGAGGCCATGACGGTCGCCGCCGGAGATCAGCAGCTTGTTCCACTGCTTCGCCAGTTGCTTTACCCTGCGATTCTCTTCCCAGTGACGCAGACCGTTCAGTTCGAACGCATGCAGGAACTCGTGATTCGCTACCAGGAAATCCTGCACCCGTTGCGCGGCCTTTTCCGCGCCGATCAGGTAAAGATCCCACATCGGATGATTGAAGACGATCAGCACATTCGGCAAAGCGTGCAGCGCCGCCAGAATCTCAGTCAGCTTCTTCTCATCAGGATTCGCCGTGTACTCCTCAAACGTCTTCATCCACGCCGCCCCCGAATCGCTGGGCAGGTTGTGTATTCCAAGGTGAAACGACTGGTCCCCGCCAAACGGCGCGCTCCACTCCACCGAGACCGGAATATGCCGGGCCGCCGCCACCGTCCGCAGCAGCATAGGAGCCGCAATCGTATCGTGATCCGTAATCGAAACCAGCGCCATACGATTCAGCTTCTTCTCAATCTGGCCGCTTTCCACATCGAAGGCTATACGAGGCGTCAGCGGCGGAGTCCAGTACGCCGCCGCGTAGTTCACAGGAATGCTGTGGCGGTCGCTCGACTGCCGCTCGGCCCGGGCGAGGAGCGGCCGCAGTAACGGATATTGGTTCCCAAGATTTGCCAGGAAATCCAGCGTCTCCCTGGACTGGTTCGTGTGACTGTGCAGCGATACCGCGGTCGAATAATCGCGGGCAGCATCAGATTCTTTCCACAGATATGAGATGCGACGCAGACCGGCCATGGAAACCTCCGAGGTCGTGCTACTGCCTCCAGTATCGGTATGCACCATGAACGGGGCATTACGAATACGAGAATGATCAGTCAAATCAAGGGTTGGTAATGTTACCTCCTGGATTCCCCGAATCCGCGTAACCTTATTATATTTATAAGTTTACGACTTGTGACTCGAGTTGATCTCTGTGGTAACTAACTCAACAACCATGGCCCTTCCAGCAGGCCACCGCTCTAACGCCGTGTCTGCGCTATGTCCGGCAGCTCCGCGTCCTTCGCCAACTCTGGTTCCAGATGATTCCGCATCAAGCCGTCGCGGAGAATCTCAAACGCCTGATCGGTCGTATCCGCCACCTGAAAAAGCTCTCGATCCCGCGGCGATATTGTCCCTTTATCCACAAGTATGTCGAGATTGAGGACGTCGTGCCAGTACTTCGATCCGTAGAGCACCACCGTGATCTTCTTCGCCAGCTTCTGGGTCTGCGAGAGGGTCAGAATCTCGAACATCTCGTCCAGCGTCCCAAACCCTCCCGGAAAAACCACCAGCGCCTTCGCCAGATACGCGAACCAGTACTTCCGCATGAAGAAGTAGTGGAACTCGAAATTCAGCGCCGGCGTGATAAACCGATTCGGCAACTGTTCGAACGGCAGGCTGATGTTCAGCCCGATCGTTTTGCCGCCCGCCTCCCATGCGCCGCGATTCGCCGCCTCCATAATTCCTGGACCGCCGCCCGAGGTCACCACGAAACGATTCCGCCGCGACTTCAGCTCCCTGGCCCACCGCGTCAGTTGAAACGCCAGCCGCCGCGCGTCTTCGTAATAATGCGCCATTTCGACCGCCGCTTCTGCCCGCCGCAGACGCAGCTCGCTGGACGTCCCTTGTTCAATATCATCCGGACGGGCAGGCTGCTCTTCTTCCGGAGCCGGCGTGCTCGATCCCGTGTTCTCCAGCAGCTCCAGCTCGCGGTTCGCCTCATCGAGCGCGCGAAACCGCGCCGAGCCAAAGAAAACCACCGTGTCCTGAATCCGCTCCCGCCGAAATCGCGCCAGCGGTTCCGAGTACTCAGCGATAATACGCAGGATCCGCCCATCCGGGCTGTTCAGAAATGCACAGTTCTCATAGGCCAGTGCGGCCTTCTCGAGCGGGTTCGGCAGCTTGCGGGGCATTGGCTCTTTTAGGCCTCAGCCTTCTTTGTAATGCATGGCTTCGGAAATAGCGATCCACAGATTCAGCAGGCCAAGTCCGGAAACCACGCCCCGGACGGCTCCGCTTTCCATCAGTCTCGAGACGTGTGCGTAATAAAGAAAGAACCGGTTGAACTCCCAAACCCTCGTCCACGGCAGAAAGACCAGGATCAGCCCGACGTAGAGCCGAACGATAACCCGCAGAAAGAGATCGGCTCGCCGCAGCCAGTTTGAGCTGGGATGAGCCACCCCGGTGTCTCTGGTATCAGTACCGGAATGCGTCCCGTGTTTGCCTGCCGGATCGTCGGGCAAATCGCCTCGCAGATTGGACGCCGAATCGATTGTCAAGCTCGAATTGTCCGGCGCGGAAGACGCCGCAACAGAAGAAACAAAATTGGAAGGAAGAGGCATGATTGCGGCGTGGAATGCGGGAACGCGCGCACACGCCCCGGAAACAACCTTTACCCAACACTACCACAGCCGATTCGCCAGCTGTCCTCCCTGACCCATTTGTCGGTCAGGGGAGCCTATCATTCTGCGGTGCCCAATGAAAACGAACTGAAACCCGTATAACCGCCGCCCGGCCCCACTTCACCCGAAAGAAACCGACTCTGTTTCCGCTTCCTTAGCGGGAGCGCTTGACCCCCACGCCAATTGTTCCATCGGATTCGGCGTAGGCCGCCCCAGCAGATACCCCTGAGCCTCGTTCGTCCCCAGCGACCTCATCAGCTCCAGCTGCTCGCGCGTCTCGATCCCCTCCACAATCACCTTCATGTGCAGATTGTGCGCCATCGACAAAATCGACTGCACAAACGCCCGCGTCTCTTCCCGCATCGCCAGCTCCGTCACAAACGACCGATCCAGCTTCAGCGCATCCAGAAACAGCTTCGGCAGATAGCTCAGGCACGAATACCCCGTCCCGAAGTCGTCCAGAGCCACCCCGATTCCCCTCCCCGTCAGCCGCCGGATCAAATCCGCCGCCCGCTCCACTCCGGTCAGCGTCGCCGATTCAGTCAGCTCCAGCTGCAGCAGGCTCGGCCTCAGCCCCGTTCGCCGCAGCGTCTCTTCCACTTCCTCGAGGAACGTATCCCGCGCGAACTGCACACTCGAAATATTTACCGCCACCTGGATCGGACGGTTCGCTCGCCGCTGCCAGATCACCGCATCCGCGCACGCCTTCTCCATCACGAAGGCCCCCAGCGGTATAATCAGCCCGCTCTCCTCCGCCACCGGAATAAAGCTCAGCGGCGGAATCGGTCCCAGCGTCGGATGCGCCCACCGCGCCAACGCCTCGAAACGCACGATTGTGTTCGTGGCCAAATCGAATTCCGGCTGGTAATGAACCCGTATCTCACCATTTTCGATGGCTCGCCGCAACTCCCCTTCCAGCATCAGCCGCTCCCGCGCCGCGCTGCCCAGCCCGTCCCCAAACTGTACGATCCGGTCCTTCCCATTGCGCTTCGCCGCCACCATCGCGCAGTCCGCCTGCCGCAGCAGCTGTCCGCCCTCATTCCCATGATCCGGAAAAATGCTGATCCCGATGCTCGCCGTCATCTTGATCGAATGCCCATCGATGACAAAAGGCTCCTTCAGTACCTCCAGCGCGTCTTCCGCGGCCCTCTCTGCGTCCGCCCGCGAAAACACCGTGTCCAGAATCAGCGTGAACTCGTCGCTCCCGATCCGCGCCAGCGTGTCCGATTGCCGGAACCGCGACTTCATCCGATGCGCCACCTGCCCCAGCAGCACATCCCCAACGCTGTGTCCCAGGCTGTCGTTCACCAGCTTGAACCCATCCAGATCGATATACAGCAGCGCCACCTTCCGGTTCTCCCGCCGCGCCTTCGCCACGCTGTGCGCCAGCCGGTCCGCCAGCAGCCGCCGATTCGGCAACCCCGTCAGATCGTCGATCAGCGCCATATTCTGCAGCCTGTCCTCCGCGTCTCTCTTCGCACGGTCCCGCTTCTGCAGCTCGAACAGCATCGCGTTGAATCCGTCCACCAGCTCCACAATCTCTTCGCTGCCACGCTCCGGCACCTGCACATCGAACGGCCGTTGCGCCGCCACCTGCAGCATCGATCGCGACAGCTCGCGGATCGCCTGCGTGTTCTCCGAAGCCCTCGTCAGCGCCGCCTCCTGTTCGTTCACACGCCGCCGCAGCCGGTTCACCCGCACCAGCACCACCACTATCCCCAGCGTCAGAACACTCAGAATGGTCCCCATCGTCGCCGTCAGCGACGGCGTCCACTCCGTTGTCCCCCGAAACGCCGTCGGATCCTCAGGGGTGCGCGCCTCTTTCGCCCTCACGTCCGTCCCGCTGCCGTCACTCAGAGCAGCGCTCCCGCCAGGCCTGCGGCTCGCCGCACCGTCTTTCCCCGCCCCATTGGCTTCCGGAGTTTTTAGAGCAGCTGCGTCCGCCCCCGGCGTAGCCCCCGGCGTATAAGGTTGTGCCGGCAATGTACCCGCTCCCGAAGCCGGCGCAACGCTCCCACCCCCCAAAACCCGCACCCGGATTCGGACCAGTCCCACACTCGCCGGTCCCTTCGTCTCGTCGTAGGCCGCCGTCGTGTATGCCCGTATTGAAATCTCTTCCCCCGCGCGAATTCCCGCCGGCAGCGGGTTCATAGCGATCGGCATCGCCCCCGTGGAGTCCTGAATCCACACGAGCTTCCCCGCCTCATCGACGTACGTGATGACCCCGGCGAGATTTACCGCCGAGTTAACAGGCAGGTACTTTAGATCCTGTATCGTGTTGTGCCTTGGAACGACCGACCCCTGACAGGGCGCGGATTGAAGCATTCCTGCGCCTAGAGCGGTTCCCAGGATCATGGCGAGCCCTGTCGCCCTGATGCCGCTGCGGTTCATGCCAGCATCATCAATTGGCCCCAGCCCTCATTCCATACAACTTTGGATTCGGATCGTACCCTTTTGGAATTAGGAGACTTAAAGAAGCCCTGCACCGGAATTCCGGCGCCCGAACGTTACTGCCGCGGTAATCCCCGCCCGAAGTGGCACGACCCCGCAACTGCTTCCGCGCCGATCCTGCGCAGCCCTTCGCCAAACTTAGCCTGCCCCGAGCGAGCGGCGTAAGCGGCGAGTCGAAGGGGGGCGCGCCAATAAAAGCACGCGCCCCCCAAGAACCCGGTACACCTACCCGATGGGTACACCCTATGGGTACAACAGCGGGCTGATCACCCAGCTGGAGCTGACATCCCCCAGATCTCCCTGGTTCGCAATCGAGAGCCCGTTCATCAGCCACACGTAGGCGTCACCGCTTGTGCTGTTCCGCCACAGAATATCCGCTTTCCCATCCCCGTTGTAATCGCCTACACCCTGAATGACCCAGCCAGAGGAGGGTGAGACCGTGAACGGGGTTCCCTGATTCGTAATCGTCGTCCCGTTCATCAGCCAGATATAGACCTCTCCGCTGGTGCTGTTCTGCCACAGAATGTCACTCGTTCCATTCCCATCGAAATCGCCTGCACCCTTGATGACCCATCCCGAAGCCGGCGAAACGGTGCCCGGTGTTCCCTGGCCGGAGATCGAAATCCCGTTCATCTGCCAGACGTAAACCTCGCCGCTGGTTGTATTCCGCCACAGAATGTCGGCCTTGCCATCCCCATTGAAGTCCCCTACGCCCTGAATCACCCAGTCCGAGCTGATAACGCCCAGATCGCCCTGGCTTGCAATTGCTGTCCCGTTCATCAGCCAGATATAAACATCCCCGGTTGTGCTGTTCCGCCAGAGAATGTCACTCTTGCCATTCCCGTCGAAATCACCAACCCCCTGTATCACCCATCCCGAAGCCGGCGAAACGGTGCCCGGAGTTCCCTGCCCCGTGATCGCAGTCCCGTTCATCAACCACACGTAAACCTCACCGCTGCCGCTGTTCCGCCACAGGATGTCACTCTTGCCATCCCCATCGAAATCGCCCGCTCCCTGAATTACCCAATCGGCAGTGGGGCCGCCGGGGGTTCCCTGGCTTGCAATCGCGGTCCCGTTCATCAGCCACTGGTAGACCTCTTCCGACCCGCTGTTGCGCCACAGAACGTCGCTCTTGCAGTCGCCGTTAAAGTCGCCCGGATTAGCAAACGACGCCGAATCAGGATTCGGGTTCGGGTTTGGATTCTTGCACCCCCCTGTGCTGGCAGGCACCTGATATCCGATCGCGGTCAGAATTTTGATCTCCGATCCGCCGTCATTCAAAATCGTTATTCCCGCATCCTCGCCCGGGCAGCCCGTCGCGTCCTGAACCGCCTGGTTCGTTCCACAATCGGGGGAGCTCGCAACGTAATCGGCGTAGTCGTCGCCATTATCCAGCGTGTTGTAAACCTTCGGACTTCCCCCGACGCCGACCGCCCCGTTAGTATTCCCGCCATCGTAGGAGAAATACGCGCCGGCCGTGGTGCTCAGTGAGCTGTCCAGCACAAGGTTCGCCGCGCTCGAATAACGAAACAGATCGACCGCCGACGGATTACCCGTTCCCGAGGGTGCGCCGCCGTCGCAGCCATCGCTCAGCGGTGTCGTTTGTGTCGTTACGCACGAGGAAGTCCCCAGCACTTCGTCGGTTTCATGTTCCACCGTTGTGTAGAAGTCGTACGCGCCCGCAGGCTCCGTGCCGCCCAGATTGTCATAGTACAAAGGCGTTCCCGGATCGTTCGTGATCGTGATGATTTCGTTGTAGCATCCAGCCGTGCCCAGGGTACACGATGCCAAAGTGTTTGTTGTGCCGGTCATTCCTGTGAAACCGAGAGCCGTGCCCAGCGCAGCGGTCACCTCAACGTAGCTGGTGCCGTACGGCGTAGCATCGTTGGCAGCCAGCGCGGCAATGGCCGAAGTCTGGATCGCGCTCTTGTTCGCGATGTTGCCCAGCGCGGTCACGTATTGGTTGTACGTAACAAAGTTGTAATAGCCCTGACTTTGTCCCAACCCCGTCATGCCGTACGTAATGTAGATGTTGGCGTTCGCATTCGTGAACGTGTCGTTGTAATGCCCGGCCACCGTCGTGTTCAGGTAGGTGCAGGTTGCGGACGCGATACTCGGGTCGCACGTATATACGATTCCGCTCCCCGTGTTCACCGGCGAAAGACTCGGCTGCACTGCCATCCGGGACAGAACCGGCCCCGTCGTCCGCTCTGAACTCGGCGGCGCACTGGACGGCAGCATCACCGTCGTGTGCAGCACCGGCTTGGGGGCAGACCTCCCATCCTGGGCGTATCCCGTCGCGAACCCTCCCAACAGAAACAGCAGCAGCGCGAGCGGCGCCGCCACCTTCAGAGCGGCAAAATGCTTCAAGCCATTCGATACAGCCGAAGGAATCAGGTAGGATGCAGGGCGATCGACGACGGGCAATGTAGCCACGAAAGACTCTCCTTGAGTAACTTGAGTAACTCGATGCGAAAAGAAATGGAGCGGCTGTTGAAGCGAACAGCTGACTTCAGCCGCCGGGTTGGGATGCCGCAGCGAACCGGCGCCCTGGGGGAATACGGAGCCGGCCTGAACAGGTGACCAGAGCTTACTTGAGCCCGAACCGCAATAATATTACGGCCAGGTCAATAGGCCACAGAAAGAAAACCGATGGGAATCCACGTGATAATCGGCCACGCAAACCCCTGCTGTCAAGAGGAATATCCGCCAGACCTTTGCGACCCATCCGGCGCACCCGCTTCGACCCAAACCTACGGAGACATCATCGGATTGATCACCCAGTCCGACGTAATATCCCCCAGGCCCCCCTGGTTAGCAATCGAGATCCCGTTCATCAGCCAGATATAAACATCCCCGCTCGTACTGTTCCGCCACAGGATGTCCGCCTTACCATCCCCGTTGTAATCGCCTGTACCCTGAATAACCCAGTCCGAGGTAATAACTCCCAGATCGCCCTGGCCTGCAATGGTCGTCCCGTTCATCAGCCAGATATAGACATCCCCCGTCGCGCTGTTCCGCCACAAGATGTCGCTCTTCCCGTCGCCATCGAAATCGCCCACCCCCTGAATCACCCATCCCGACGACGGCGACACTGTGTACGGACTTCCCTGGCCAGTAATCGTCGTTCCGTTCACCAGCCAGATATAGACCTCTCCCGTAGTGCTGTTCTGCCAAAGGATGTCGGCCTTGCCATCTCCGTTGAAATCGCCGACGCCCCGAATCACCCAGTCGGAGGAAATCTCGCCGAGGTCCCCCTGGCTCGCAATCGCAATCCCGTTCATCTGCCAGATGTAGACCTCCCCGGTGGTACTGTTGCGCCACAGGATATCGGCCTTGCCATCCCCGTTGAAGTCTCCAACACCCTGGATCACCCAGTCGGAAGTGATATCGCCGAGATCCCCCTGACTCGCAATCGTTGTTCCATCCATCAGCCAGAGGTAGACCTCACCGGTGCCGCTGTTCCGCCACAAGATGTCACTCTTGCCATCCCCATCGAAGTCGCCCGCCCCCTGAATCACCCAATCGGATGACGGATCGCCGGGGCTGCCCTGGCCCGCAATCGAAATCCCATCCATCAGCCAGGTGTAGACCTCTTCCGACCCGCTGTTGCGCCAAAGAATGTCGCTCCTGCAGTTGCCATTAAAATCTCCCGGATTAGCAAACGACGCCGGATTCGGGTTCGGGTTCGGATTAGGATTCGTACATGCCTGAGTTACAGTCAGAGTAAATGTCTGCATCGCGCTCGGACTAACTCCATTTTGCGCGGTGATGGTGATCGGATAAGTCCCGCCCGCCCCCCCTGCCGGCGTGCCGCTCAGCAGCCCCGCGCTGGTGAATGTAACGCCGGCGGGCAAAGTACCGCTTTCGCTGTACGTGGGCGCGGGATAGCCGGTCGCCATCACAGTGAACGATCCCGCGGTTCCCACGGTGAATGTGCTGCTGGCGGCGCTGGTGATGACCGGAGCCTGATCCACTGTCAGTGTGAAGCCCTGCGTAGCGCTCGGGCTAACTCCGTTTTGCGCCGTTATGGTAATGCTATAACTACCACCTGTCTCCGCTGCCGGCGTGCCGCTTAGAACTCCCGCGCTGCTAAGTGTAACTCCGCTGGGCAGTGGGCCGGTTTCGCTGTAAGTGGGCGTGGGAGTGCCAACACTCGTCACACTGAAGCTTCCCGCGATCCCGACATTAAAGGTCGTGCTGTTCGCGCTGGTGATGCCGGGAGGTACGTCAATGGCGATCGTCTCCGAGTTCGAAGCCGCCGAATCCGCTCCCGCGCCGCTCGCCGTCACGCTGTTCGTGATACTCCCCGTCGCCGTCCCGCTCACGTTCACATCGATCGTAAGTTCCGGATAGCTGCTGCTGGCGGCAATCGGGCTGTCATTCGTGCAGGTCACATTCTGCAACGACGCCGAGCAGCTCCACCCCGTCCCAGAGTAGCTCGAGTAACTGAACGCCGGGTTTAGCGCGTCGGTCACCGTCATCGGATTGCCACCACTCGGGTCGCCCGTCGACCCCGGCCCGTTGTTCTCAATGCTCACCGTGAACGAACCCGGCTTGCCCTGCGTCAATGTCCCCGTTGCCGGTACCGTCGCCGAAACCGCCGGTGCATTCTCGGTGAGATTTACGCACCAGGAGCTCATGCTGCTGTTGGCGGACTGGTTATCCTGGTTGAGATACAGACTCCACGTGCCATTGGGGTTCTGAGTGTCGAAAACGTCGCCCAGCGTGGTGCCGCTGAACGGCGCGGCGTATAGGTACGGGGAAGAGGGTGGCGCATAGAATCCGTCTGTATTGGCGAAGAATGTGTCGCTGCCCTTCCCGCTGGTGGGCTTGAAGCTTCCGGTTTCCAGCGCCGCTCCCCCGCTTCCGGTGCCCAGAGTGGAACTGGCGTTGTCATCGAGCGTCACATTCACCGGCGCACTCATAGGAGTAGAGCCGCCCACATCCGAGAAGAAATCCAGGCTGTCGGCGGTGGTATTCAGCGGACCGACCAGCAGCGACGTCAGGAAGTACGGGGTCGACAGCTCCACGCCGTTCAGCGTGACCGTGACGTGGTTGATCGTCCCCGGCGCCTTGGCCACAAAAATATTGGAAGGATTCGGACTGGCCTGGCCTTCATCAATGGAATTGCTCGGGTTGGGAATCGTAATCGTGCCCGGGTTGCAATACGAAATGACGCCGCTATTCATGCTGCTGGTGGTCACGCTGTCCACGCGCTGGATCTTGCTTCCGAAGCTCAGCGCGTAGGTGTTGGCTACGCCGTTATACGTTGCAAGAATGTTGTGATCGCCCTCAGGCATAGTCGCGGTGCTGAAGCTGGCCAATCCGCTGCCATTTACAGACACCGGGCCGGTCGGCCCACCGGCTACGTTCTGACCATTCTCGGTAAAGGTCACCGTGCCCGAATTTACCGGGTTGCCTCCGCTCTTCACGGTCGCAGTCACAGTAACGCCAGCGCCGGTCAAAGACGGGTCAGGAGTTGTGGTAACTGTGGTCGTTGTAGCCGCGCCTGATGCCTGAGTAATGTCGAGACACCAGCCGCCAGTCATCGAACCGTTGGCGTTACTGCCGGCGTCGTCGTAAACAAAGAGCGCCCAGGCGCCGTTGGCCGTAGCTCCGTTAAAGGTGTTTTCGAAGGTGCCCGCGCCTGGATTTCCCCTCGGCGCCGCCACCGTGAAACTGCTCGGAACCTGCGGTGCGGGATTCGGCGGCTGCGGCGTGAATACATCCTCCGCAGGTGGAGGCTCGGTGTATACCGCCGGCTCATAAGTACCCGGGGAGAGTGCGCCCTCTTCATCCGCTTCCGTTATTGGCGTTCCGGTGTCGCTAAACGTGTAGTCTCCGGCGCTGGCGTCGGTGGTGGCCGCGAAAAACTCAAAGGCCTGGTCGCTCGGCGAAACCAGCAGCAGATGTACGGCATTCGCGCTCGGGCTCCACGAGAATCCGTTCAGTGTCAGCGAAACAGTCGCCACCGCATTGCTGATCCCCGTCACGTTGATCACCGACGGATAGGGAGAAGTGTTGTCCTGTCCAGGCATCGTGATGCCGCCGGCGTTGCAGAAAGAGCCCGTAGTCGGTGTCTCCACAAACTGGCTGAGCGAGCCCGTACTGCCGGCAAAGGTGCCGCTGCCACTATAGGTAGCAGT
Organism: uncultured Acidobacteriaceae bacterium; assembly: GCA_963831055.1. Lineage (GTDB taxonomy): Bacteria > Acidobacteriota > Terriglobia > Terriglobales > Acidobacteriaceae > Palsa-343. The sequence goes on from CAWHOU010000021.1 coordinate 283,192, forward strand.
GAGCGCATGACTGCCCTGGGTCGTGAACGTCGTGATGCAAGTGGCCTGGCTACCGGAAAGCGCCTGGTTGCCGCCGCTGCACGAGATGGTATTCCCGCCGTCTTTGAATGCAACCGTCCCGCCACTGGGTGAGGGGCTGCCCGTCACCGTTGCCGTCAACGTCGTTGAGTTGCCGGTTCCCGAGGTAAAGGATGGATTGGTGCTGGAGCTCAGCGCGGTTGTGGTCGAACTCTGGGTCTGGTTCAGCGTGAAAATCAGGCTCCATCCGCTGATCGATTGATCGTCATCGATGGAATATTCGCCCTCGTCGTTCACAAGGTACAAACTCCAGGTGCCGTTCGGGTACAGGCCGCCGAACGCGCCGGCCAACGTAGCCGAGCCCGCCGGGGCGGCTACCTCTCCCGAAGTGAGCGTTCCCGGCCCAGGGGAGGGGTAGGTGTCGTACGAATTGCCGAACGGGCATGAGGTTGGTTCAAACGGGCCACCTTCGCTGGTACCATTCGACACGTCCAGGTTGGGCCAGCTGCCACTACCGCTGGGGCACGCATCGTCCGGCATTCGAGTCCCGCCATCCTGGATATTCAGCAGGACACCGCTCCCCGTCCAGAGTTCACCGTTATTGCTGTTGCCGGCTTGCCCCATCAGTTCTACGTACAAGCCATTCGGACCCTTCAGCAAAACCCCCATGTCTGCCGTACCTAACCCAGCCCCCTGGCCATCCGAAGTCAGGCCATGCAGTTGGACACTGACGGTGGTGATGGTGCCGCTGAGCCCGCTGACGGTTAGCTCGGACGGGTACACGGTAGCCGGCACCCATGTGCCAAAACCCGTGCCGTTGGGGCCAGCGGGTATCGACACACTCTGCGTCTCCGTGCAGGTGTATGGGTTGCTCCCCGTACACTGCGCTTTGGCGCGCCCCGCCCCTCCAAAAAACGCCAGGGTGGCGCACACGGCAAGAGCTAGCCGGCTGGACTTCAGCCAGCCAAACCCCAACTGCATCGTGGAACCATTAGCAGACAACATGGTGGAAACCTCGCACCGCCGCCCCAAAGCGCGCATCCGGGAACAAGCCGGCGGTCAGCAGCCAAACATCTTTCACCGGCCACCGCGCAGGGGGTCAGCGGCGGCAAAACCCGGGCACTGAAGATGCGGAACCCGGCCTTCAGCTGTGCTCAAAACCAGCCGGAATCGAACAGCAAGAATCCGTTGGTATGAGATAAGAAAAGTGAACCAACGAATAATTGACCCGAAAAGGAATGTCAAGCAGAATGCTCGACACTGCTGCCTTTTCACAGCCAATTCACCTCCACCGATGCATTCCACCCATGGAAAGGCCCCCACCCATCGAGCAACATAACCAGTTCGCACCCGGAGCCTGAAGGCGCAACGCTGTTAATTTGTCAACTTTCCACCACTTACCCGAAGTAATAACCGCTGAAAACATGAGCCTTCCGCCCCAGCAAAGTTGGCAGTTTTACTCCCCCAACCTGCTATTCTGAACTTATAGAGTTAATTAAAAAGAGATGCCGCCATCCCTGGCGGCATTCTTCTTTGAAAGAGAGGAGGTGGGAAGCCATGTCACACCAGGTTTTGGCACACGAGGCTTATGCCGCGAAAACCAGCCCTGTCCGGCCAGAAACCCCTGGTGCGCAGCGACCTACCTTCCCGCGCAACCCGAGCTGTGCCGTGAGCTCCGTGCTCTGTGCTCTGACACTTCCCAATGACTCATTCGCACGCGCCACGCATCTGACTCACTTTCAATCATGTATCCCCATCGCAAGTGTCAATGAGTCATTCACAAGTGTGAATGACTCACTCGAGCTCGTGAGCCATCTGCCCCGCTATCAAGACCCTGCCAGAGGGTACCACCGTACCTCCCCAACCAACCTCTTTCGAATCAATCACCACCCCCCACACCACCCCCATGGGGGTATCTTCCAACCCCACAGACCCATCGGCTAACCGCCACCCGCGACTGGCTGCTATCCTGGAATCCATGCCCAACACTACAGATCTATCCACCTCCCACGTCGCCGTCCTCGGAGCCGGCAAAATGGGCGGCATTCTGCTTCAGGCATTTCTCAAGCAGCAGATCCTCTCACCCGACCGCCTCTTCGCCACCGTCGCCCACGCCGACCGTGCCCTTGCTCTCTCCTCGCAGTGGGGCATCGAGGTCTCAACCAACAATGTCGCCATCGCCGGCAAGGCCGACGTCCTGCTCATCGGTGTCAAGCCCTTTCAGGTCCCGGCGCTCATTGAAGAAATCCGCCCCGCCCTCACTTCCGACAAGCTCCTCATCTCTTTCGCCGCATCCGTCCGCACCGAGGCCATCGAGAAAACCGCCGTCGAGGAAGTCCCCGTCATACGCGCCATGCCCAACACCCCTTCCATGCTCGGCGCAGGCATCTCCGCCCTCTGCCGCGGCCGCTTCGTTCAGCCCCAGCACATGGCTCTCGCCGAAAGCCTCTTCTCCGCCGTCGGCCGCACCGTCATCGTCGACGAAAAGCACATGGATGCCGTCACCGGCCTCTCCGCCAGCGGCCCCGCCTTCATTTACATCATTCTCGAATCGCTCGCCGAAGCTGGCGTCAAGGTCGGCCTGCCCCGCGACATCGCCACCCTGCTCGCCGCCCAAACCACCTTCGGCGCCGCCAAAATGGTTCTCGAAACCGGCTACCACCCCGCCCTCCTCAAGGACGCAGTCACCACCCCCGCCGGCTGCACCATCGACGGAATCCTCGAATTAGAAGAAGGCGGTTTGCGCGTCACTCTCATCAAAGCCGTCATGCGCGCTACCCAGAGGGCCAAAGAATTGGCTGCCGGTTAGCGGAATTCCCAAGAATCGACCCGTTTTTCCCGCTACTTTATAGAGCCGTTCGCAGTCTGAAGTGAGATATAGAGTCAGTGGCAAGCAAATGACCCCAAAACGCGCGCTTTCCGCTCCCATCATCCACTCGTCGTCGGCCGTTCCCACCCCCTCCTCTCTGCGGCTCGTTCCCGCGTCGCCAGCCGCGCCTCCCACGGTGATCGCCCCCATCGCCGTTACCCGAGGCGCCAGCCCCCTCTTCCTCGCCTCCGAGTTTCTTCTCTCCTTCATCGGAATCCCGCTCGCCCTCTTCTTTCGCCTCGCCACCAAGCTTCCCCCACTCCCCGTGCTCTGGCTCGTCTCGGTTTATTGCCTCGTCGTCCTGCTCCGCGACCCCACCTTCGATCGCCGCCAGCTGTGGAATCCCGCCCCCCTCCGCCAACAGTTGCCTCAGGTCCTCGCGCTGTTCGCAGCCGGCGTCATCGTCGTCAGCGCGCTGGTTCACCAATACGCTCCCAGTCTCTTTTTGATCCTGCTGCGCACCCATCCGCGCATGTGGGCCTTCATCATGGTTGGCTATCCGCTTTTCTCCGTCTATCCCCAGGGCCTCATCTACCGGGCCTTCCTGTTTCATCGTTACCGCCCGCTTCTCCAGTCCTGCGATCCTCTCGTTCGCTCCTGGATCATGATCCTCGTCAGCGCCGCCACCTTCGCTCTCATGCACATCCTCTTCCACAACTGGATCGCTGTCGCCATGACGTTCCCTGGCGGAATCATCTTCGCCCTCCGTTACTGCAACACACGATCCCTCTGCGTCTCTTCCATCGAGCACGCCCTTTACGGCTGCTTCCTCTTCACCATCGGATTGGGCCAGTTTTTTTACATCAAGGTCGTGTGAAGGGTCGCCTGTGGATTCCCGCCGTTACGGTGAACACGCGGTCTCGCCGACGAAAAACGAGTGAGGACTTTAGTGACCCAGAGGTGACGAAGGTTTCTTGCGACCCGGCTCCGCGCGCCCCAAAATAGCCTGCGTGCTATTTAAATTTCGCGTCAATCTCATGGAATCGACGGTCCGGGCCCTCGACTGCATGGCGGATCGCGCAGCCGTCCGCCGCAAGACCGCGCACGCCCCGCACCTCAAAACCGGCATCGAAGGCGAACGCGCCGCATTTTTCTGGCTCATGCGCCGCGGCTACGTCGTAGTCGCCCGCGACTGGCATTCCTCCCGCGCGCCCGGCGATCTTGACCTGATTGCGTGGAAGGGCGAGACACTCTGCTTTATCGAGGTGAAGACCAGGACAACACGCGCCGTCGCCCCCGCCCAGATGGCCGTCGACCACCGCAAACGCAGATTACTGCGCAGGCTGGCTCGCCACTACATGCGCCAGATCCCGAACCGAGAAATGCAAACGCGCTTCGACATCCTCTCGATTTATTTCGAACGCGACAAGCCGCCCGCCTTCGAGCACTACCCCGGTGCCTTCGGCTGGATCGAGGCGGAGCGCCATGCCTGACGCCTGCCCTCTGGAGAAACGTTAAGCCGCTCGACGCTCGATCTCCCTCTTGACTGTGCCGTAAACCTTCGCCACCGGCGATGGGCGGCTGACTCGTTTCCAAAGAAAGGCAGCTAATCCAATGCCGAACCCCAGAGCCGTGGCCAGCGTCTTGACATGCGCCTCGGCCCAGAATTCCCAGCTTTTCGTCCTGGCGCGATCGTCAAAGCTGCCGTGCGCTCCGTGATCACCGGTCAACGGATGGTAGAGGTTGTCAGGACGGTTCGGATCTCTGTGGCCGTCGTACTGTTGCGATTCGTACCCGGTACGTGCCAGGTAATGATCGGCCAGCGAGGGCGCAAGCTTATTGCCGAATATCGCCACGACCGTCGATCCGCCCACAAAGTATTCGCGGCGATGAGGGTGGTGCGCGGCGTGATAGATGGCCCGCGCCGCCACTTCCGGCTGGAAAATCGGCGGCACCGGCTGCGCTTTGCGCGGCAGTTTGCTCCGCACCCATCCGAACTGCGGCGTGTTCAGCGCCGGCATCTGCACCATCGTGGTGCGCACCCCGCTTTGGTCGTGCAGAAGTTCCGTGCGAAGAGCGGCGTAAAACCCCAGGATGGCGTGTTTCGAGGCGCAATAGGCTGCCTGCAAGGGGATGCTGCGATACGCGAGCGCTGATCCAACATGCACAATCGTTCCCCGGTCCCGAGGCAGCATGTACTTCAGAGCAGCCAGCGTGCCGTAGACGTAGCCGAGGTAGGTAACCTCGGTGACCCGTCGAAATTCGTCCGCTGTCATTTCTTTGATGGGCGAAAAAACCGACGTCATAGCGTCATTGACCCAGATGTCGATCGGCCCAAGCTCGCGTTCTACCCGGCCCGCGGCCGCTTCAACCCCTGCGGCATCGGCAACATCGACTGGCAGCACCAGCGCTTTGCCGCCGAGCATCTCCACTTCACGCCGTGCAGCTTCCAGACCGTCGGTGCCGCGTGCAATCAGGCCAATAACCGCTCCATGCCGGGCAAACTCGCGCACCGTAGCACGCCCCACGCCGGCTGAAGCTCCGGTAATGACAACAACTTCAGGTTTCTTCATGGTTCCTCGCCTCTTCTTCCACGATTGATTGGATGCCTCGATGCCGCCCGATAACATGTCGTGGCGCGATATTTCTCTGAAGACTGGAGGAATGCACACTTTCACCGCGAATTCGGGGCTGAAGCCACCGCACCGAAGAACGCGTTCGCCCCCGACCGCAGGTCGCGGCCATAGCTCAGCACCACACTGGTGTGCAGAACCGTGAGGCGCGCCTCGACACCGGCATCCACCAGCCACTGGTCCGCCGAAAGGCCCGTGGTCGGCGCTCCCATTTTGCCGATATCGAGTAACGGTCCAGCGTGGATTGAAAACAGGCCGTTGCCGTAGATCCTCTTGTACCCGTCGGTGTTGGAAAGCGCATAGGCATCGCCAATCGGCGAGCTGCCTTTGCGCCCGTCACGCGTGGCGATCTGCCCGCGCATCCAAAGGTCGCTGTCGTCGCGATCCATGCCGAGCACGAACAGATCGTCGAAGGGAGCAGTCCCGAAAATCCTGCCGGCGCGAAATCGTTCTGCAAGCTCGTAGTTGTCGCCCTGCATTTGCGGCAGCCAATGTGCAAGCACCGAACCCTGGAGGTTTTCCGACAGATGGAAAGGCTTGTTCAGCGTGCGCCCGAAACCCGAACTCGCAACGCCAGTCATCGTAAAGCGGTGCTCGGGGATTTCAAGAAGACGCACGTCGAGGGTGGAGATCTCCTTCAGCTGATGGCCGGGCGCGGTGAGGGACGGCGTGAATGCCGAGCCAGAGACGACGTCGCGAAAACTGCGATGAGAAAGTTCGGCGCCTGCGGACCATTGCATGCGGCCACGGGCGAGCGAGCTAAGGGTGGCATCGATTGCCTGCCGCCCGAGGTTGAGCGATCCGAGCACCGGTGCCGTACCGGTAAAGGAGCGCCGGACCACCCAGTTCTCATCCCGCAGGTCGGTCGAAACCTGCCAGCGCCATTGCGGCAAGTTCTGAAGCGGCGCTGCGAGCGAGAGCCATGCGCGGCGTTTCTCCGCATCCCACCGAAGCAGCGAATCAAGGTTGATCGCGGAACGGTCGATGTTGGCGTAGCTCGGATAGAGAGTCTCGTAGGGCGCCCCACCGAACGTCGAGAGCAGCACCGCGAAAATATTAGCGCCGAGGCCGTCCTGCTCCTGTGCGCGGAAGACCGCGTCGAACGTGCCCGCGGGCCGCGCATCCAGCCGGATGCTATAGCCCGGGAAGATCCCGAGGCCGTCCAGTCGCGTCTCGGTCGTCTCCAGTTGGGGCTCGCGCAGCAGCGCCGCTGGAGAGAACGCAAAGGCGCGGTCGAGCAGCAAACGATGGACGCGGAGGTGGGGATCTAAATCGAGCGCGGCGATTGAAGGCTTTTGAACCCGGTTCCAGTATTTGAGCGCGGCCTTCAAATTGCCCGACAGGAAATAAACCGTGCCCAGAAAATTATCCGCGTAGGCGTCGTCAGGTTCGAGACGCAGAGCGCGCAGTAGCCAGTGCGCTGCATCCTGGTACCGCTTCTGTTCAAACGCAATACCGGCCAGTTCTTCCGGAAAATGCACGTCGGACGGGCACTGGTGCGCACCGGCGAGCAACGCCCGACGCGCCTCCGTGTAGCGTCCCTGGTGCGCGAGCGCCATGCCCCGTGCAAAATTGACGCCAGCCGTGCGAGGCGACACAGCCTCCGCGAGACGGACAACCTCCTGCCAGTTTTGTTGCGATAAGAGATGCTGGATACGAGCGTCGCCGGGTTGCCAGCACTGCGCGTGGAGCGCACCCGTCCCCACGGCGGCTAACGTCAAGGCGAGGAGGACGCAGGCACGGAAGGCATGGGCACGGCCAGCAGCATCCAGTCTCCCGTAGCGCTCCAGTCTCTTTCGAATGCTGCACGCTCCTGGGACAGCAATTTGCGTTGCGCCGGGTCGTTCATCGTCACCAGTCCGCGCGACGAATCGACTCCGTCGACCACAACATAATGCAGCGCGGACTGGCCTTCAGGCCGCAATGCAACGATAAGAGGCCGGCCCTTTTGCAGCTGGTTTTCCAGATCGCTCCAGCGTCCATCGAGCGTGAAAACCTGAAATCCGCGCTGTTGGAGATAGGGCTCCATGGCAGAAGCCGGAATGCCGTGTGCCGATCGCACATAAAGCCGTCGTTGAATTACATCGACTGCGCTGTCTGCGGAAACCGGCTGCCCCAGTTGGTGGGCCCAGTACTGCATCACCATCGAGAGCGCCGCCGCCCCGCACCCCTCCCGAGGCTGCTGGACGAAGGGAACGTCGATCCAGACAGCCTGCTGTGTTGGTGCTGGAACCACCGCGCCTGCCGCGGCCAGCAACCAGGTCATCGGAGCCAGTCGGCGCACAGCCTTAGTGATATACCGACACCAGAATAATTACGAGGATGACGAGAATGATCAGCAGCAGTGCGGTGGTACCCAGAACGCCGGCGGCAAAATCATGTTGCGCGTGATCCGCGCGAGCGGAGAGGTCGGCCAGCTCGGCGTCAGACAAAGTGGGTATCGCGGTCTTCACCTGCACGGGATCGATCTTTGCGTTCTTCATCACCTGCTGTGCCGCGTCGGTCGACAGGAATTCCGTAAGATCCTGAATTTGCTTCTGCCGTGTTACGGTCGACGCCTCGACCTGCTGCTGCATCTGTGCCGGACTCACCAAATGTGTGTCATCGGCCCTTGAACCCTGGCCCTGCTCCTGAGCCCGCAGTGCGGACGAGGAGGCAAGAAGCGAAAACAGCGCGAAGGCGGCAAGCCCGCGCGTGAGGAAGAAGAACCGTGGAGATTGCATAGCGGCTCCGAAATTGAAATTGTCCGATGGACACAAATTTGTGATGCCGCGCAAGCTGAAAGGAGTTGGCCTCTGAGCTCATCCCCGCGCTCGCTCAGCCTGCCAGGCGATCTCAGGGCAGTGCGAAAGCGATGTACATGCCCCCCGTCGGAGATTTGGGGTCGCGTCCGCCGCTGGCAGCGATCACAACATACTGTTTCCCGTCGATGGAGTACGTCGCAGGCGTAGCGAGGCCGGCAAAGGGCAGCTGCGTCTCCCACAGTAGCTGGCCGGTGCGGCTGTCGAAGGCGCGAAATTTGCGGTCGTAGACGGTGGCCCCGATAAAGAGGAGCCCGCCAGCGGTCAGAACAGGCCCGCCGTAGTTCTCCGAGCCCGTGTTGGCCAGCCCGCTCGCGGCGAGCCCCGGATAATCGAGTGCTGGATATTCACCCAGTGGGATCTTCCACAGATATTCGCCCGTGTTCAAGTCGATCGCGCTCAGTGTCCCCCACGGCGGAGCGATGGCGGGGTAGCCATCCGGATCGAGGAATTTCCGATAACCCGTGAATCCATACTGAATGTTGGGACCGCCGGGCATCGCGTCCCGCGCGTGCTCTGAACCTGCCGCTCCAGCCGACTTGAGGTAGTTCAGAAGCGACCCGACCTGACCACTATCCAGATTCGGCAGTGCCGGCATCCGCCCCCTGCCGTGCGTGATCACCTCGGTGATCTGCGTATCGTTAAGACGCTGCGCCACCCCAACCAGCGATGGGAAAGCCGGCGGCGATCCCGCTCGCTCCGCTCCATGACAGATCGCGCACTGCGACCGGTAAATTTTGGCGCCAGGGCCGGCATTCGGATTGTCGGGAGTCAGGCCGCCGGTCCACGCCATCTCATTCGCGTTCACGTACAGCACGCCGCTGCCTGGATCGACCGCGGGCCCACCCCACTCCGCCCCCCCATCGAAGCCAGGAAAGATGATCGTCTGCCGATCCACGCCGAAAGGGATGAACTGCCCATCGCTGCGAAAAGTCCGAAATTCCCGCACGGCCCATGCATGCGCCGCGGGCGTGCGCTCGGTCAGCATATCTTCGGTCAGCCGCTGGCGCGCGTAGGGCGCCGGAGCAACGGGCATCGGCTGTGTGGCAGATGTCTTTTCCCCAGGAACATCGCTCGATGGATACGCCTGTTCCTCAATGGGGAAAAGCGGCGCGCCCGTCACCCGATCGAAGAGGTAGACCACTCCCTGCTTTGTCGTCTGGGCAACCGCTTCCACTGAACGCCCCTCGTGCCGCACTGTAACCAGAGCCGGCGCAGCAGGAAAGTCCCGGTCCCAGATGTCGTGATGCACGCCCTGGAAATGCCACAGCCGCTTGCCGGTCGCAGCATCAAGGGCAAGAAGCGTATCAGCGAAGAGATCGTCGCCGAGACGGTCTCCTCCGTAAAAATCGAAAACCGCGCTGCCCGTCGGCACATACAGAATCCCCCGCCTGCCATCAAGCGTCATCCCGGCCCAGTTATTTGCGGCGCCCGCCTCCTTCCACGCATCGGCCGGCCAGGTTTCGGCGCCCTGCTCGCCAGGATGCGGGATCGTATGGAACCGCCAGCGCAGCGCCCCCGTGCGCACGTCGAACGCGCGAATGTCGCCCGGCGGAGCGGGATGAGTCTCCGGATTCCGCCCCCCAACAATGACGAGGTCCTTATAGACCAGACCAGGCGTGGTCAGCGCGATCGATTGCTGCGCGTAATCGCCGCGCAGGTCTTTGCGCAGATCGAGCCGGCCACCTTCGCCGAAGTCAGGCACAGGTTTGCCCGTTGCAGGATCGAGCGCGTAGAGGTAGTTCAGCACTCCGGCGAACAAGCGCGCGTGCGCGCCATCGCTCCACCAGGAAAGCCCTCGCGAGGGTTGCGTGTTCTTGAAGCCGGGATCGAAGCTCCAGACAAGTTTCCCCGTCGCTCCATCGAGCGCGATGATCTTGCCCTCCGGCGTGCACGCGTACAGAACGCGGCCAACGATAAGGGGATTGGTTTCCAGATTGCCCGTTTCACCGGTGTCGAATTGCCAGGCGACTTTGAGTCGCGAAACGTTGGTGCGGTCGATCTGCGCAAGCCTGCTGTAGTGATCGCCGTCGATCCCTCCGTTGTAAACCGGCCAGTCGATGTCGCGCCGTGTTGCTGTCTCCCGCGACGGACCGTGAGTCTGGGCAGCTGGCTGAGTGGCCGAGACGGTTCCGATCACGATCGAGACCACCGCCGCGCCGGACACCGCAAAAATGCGATCGCTGAGACTCAAGTATGCTTTCTCCCCAAGCCGATAAAAAGTGCGGCGATCCCGGTCATGTTACCGAAAAGCGGGCGCGGTGGCTTGAGTACCGTCACTCACGCTTTTATTCCGGAAACGCTCTTATACACTTCGTGGACGGACCTTGCCTCCGCAGAATGAACGCGGGGGAGGATTCCGGGAGGCGCCTCCATGCCCATCAACACCATCATCGAGCCGTTCCGCATCAAGAGCGTCGAGCCCATTCGCTGGACCACCCGCCAGCAGCGCACGCGCCTCCTGGCCGCCGCTCACTTCAACATGTTTCTTCTCCATGCCGACGATGTCCTCATCGACCTGCTCACCGATTCAGGAACCGGCGCCATGTCCACCCACCAGTGGGCCGCCATCATGGAAGGCGACGAAAGCTATGCGGGCAGCCGCAGCTTCGACCGCTTCCGCGATTCCGTCCAGAGCATCTTCGGCTACAGCCACGTCATTCCTACCCATCAGGGCCGAGCCGCCGAACGCATTCTCTTTGGCGTGTTGTGTAAGAAGGGCGACGTCGTCCCCAACAACACCCACTTCGATACGACGCGGGCGAATGTGGAGTTCACCGGCGCGGAAGCCATCGATCTTCTCACGGAGGAAGGACGCAATCCAGGCGTCTCCGCCCCCTTCAAAGGAAATATGGATGTCGAGGCCCTCGAAGCGCTGATCTGCCGCGTCGGGCGCGAACGCATTCCATTAGTAATGCTGACGGTTACGAATAACTCCGGAGGCGGCCAGCCGGTTTCGATGGAAAACGCGCGCGCGGTGAGCGCGGTGTGCCGCCGCGAGAGAATTCCCCTCTACTTCGACGCCTGCCGATTCGCTGAAAACGCCTGGTTCATCAAGCTGCGCGAACAAGGATACGAAAACAAAACTCCCAAAGAGATTGCCCAGGAGATGTTTCGCCTTGGAGACGGCTGCACCATGTCCGCCAAGAAAGATGGCATGGCCAATATTGGTGGCTTTCTGTGCACCAACGACGACAAGCTGGCGCAGCAGGAGAAAGACCTCCTCATTCTCACCGAGGGCTATCCGACCTACGGCGGTCTTGCAGGCCGCGATCTCGAGGCCATCGCCGTCGGTGTCCAGGAGGCGCTTGAAGAGGATTACCTGCGCTATCGGATCGCCTCAACCGCCTACCTCGGGAATCACATTGCTGCCGAGGGCGTGCCCATCGTCCAGCCGCCGGGTGGTCACGCCATTTATCTCGATGCGCGCGCCTTCCTTCCCCACATTCCGTCGGAGCAGTTTCCAGGCGTGGCTCTCGCCTGCGAGCTCTATCTTGAGGGCGGAGTGCGCTCCGTCGAAATCGGCACGTTGATGTTTGCGGCATCGGCCCAGATGGACCTGGTGCGGCTGGCCATTCCACGCCGCGTCTACACCCAGAGCCACATCGACTACCTTGTCGAGGTCATTCTCGAGGTCTGGAAGAACCGGGAAAAAATTAGCGGGATGCGGTTGACGCATGAGGCTCCGTTTCTGCGGCACTTCACGGCGCGGTTGGAGCCGGTCGGCTGAAGCCTCCGGGGGGCTTCTCTGCTACTATTCCTCGTCATGAACCCGGCAGCGGAAGATCTGGCTGCGCGTTACGCAGCCATGGGCGAAGACGAACTGATGGAGATTGCCGAGGCTTACGATTCACTCACCGGCATGGCTCAATCGGCAGTGCGGGCTGAATTCATTCGTCGCAACCTCGAACCTCCGTTCGTGGAGGATCGGGCGGAGCCTGGCGAACCGGCGTCGCGGAAACTGGTGACGGTTCGGCGGTACCGGGACCTCTCAGAGGCAATCGTTGCGCGGTCGCTGCTCGAGTCGGCGGGCATTGCTGCGTGGATTCGCGATGAGAATGTAGCACGGATGGAATGGCAGTATTCGAACCTGCTTGGAGGGATTCGACTGCAAGTTGAAGCGGGAGACGCCGAGACAGCCGTCGAGCTTTCAGATCAGCCCATCCCGGACGTGATTCCGTTTGACAACAAGGAAGAGTTCGTTCAGCCCCGGTGTCCACGATGTGGATCGATTGACATTTCGTTTGAGGGGGCCGACCGCAGCGCCGCGCTCGCCTCGGTGACGTTCCTTTCGCTGCCGCTGCCACTGGGCGCTGAGAGCTGGGCTTGCGAGGCGTGCGGAGCGCGCTGGCAGGAGACGGAAGAGGAAAGGCCCGACACGACGCCCTCGGAAGACTGACGGCTCTGTTGATTCAGCCAAAAAACAAAGGGCAGGTTCTCGGACCCGCCCTTCTACTGAACCCCTACTTCGCGGCGACCGGCTCCTGTTTCGCGGCCGCGGCCTGCTCCTTTAGAGCGGCGGCTTTGTCCGTCGCTTCCCACGTGAAGTCGGGTTCGTTGGTGCGTCCAAAGTGGCCATACGCCGCCGTCTTCCGGTAGATTGGCCGGCGCAGATTCAGACCTTCGATGATCCCCTTCGGCGTGAGCTGGAAGTTCTTGCGGACCAGAGCCACGAGATCCGCTTCAGGAATTGTTCCGGTGCCAAAGGTCTCGACGAGCACGCTGACCGGATCGGCAACGCCAATGGCGTAGGCCAACTGCACCTCGCAGCGCTCGGCTAGCCCCGCGGCAACGATGTTCTTGGCGATATAACGGGCCAGATAGGCTGCGGAGCGATCGACCTTCGTCGGATCCTTGCCGGAGAAGGCGCCGCCGCCGTGGCGGCCCATGCCGCCGTAGGTGTCGACAATGATCTTGCGGCCGGTAAGTCCGGTGTCGCCCATCGGACCCCCGATAACGAAGCGCCCCGTGGGATTGATGTGGTACTTGGTGTTCTCGTCGAGAAGATTGGCGGGAAGCACTGCCTGAATCACATGTTTCAGAATATCGGCGCGCAGCTCATCGGTGCCGATCGTCTCCGCGTGCTGGGTGGAGATGACCACGGCATCGATGCGGATCGGCTTATGATTGGCGTCGTACTCGACCGTCACCTGGCTCTTGCCATCGGGACGGAGGTAAGGCAGCTTGCCGGTCTTGCGTACTTCCGAAAGGCGCCGGGTCAGCTTGTGGGCGAGCGAAATGGGAGTGGGCATCAGTTCCGGCGTCTCGTTGGTAGCGTAGCCGAACATCATGCCCTGATCGCCGGCCCCGCCGGTGTCAACGCCCATCGCGATATCGCCCGACTGTTTGTTGATCGTCGAGATCACAGCGCAGGTGTTTGAATCGAAGCCATAGACCGCATTGTCGTAGCCGATGGCGGTGACCACGCCACGCACCAGCGCCTGGAAGTCGACATAAGCGCGCGTGGTGATCTCTCCGGCAATCACCACAAGACCGGTAGCGGTGAGGGTCTCACAGGCCACTCGGCTGTAGGGGTCCTGTTCGAGACATGCGTCGAGAATCGCGTCGGAAACCTGGTCGGCGATCTTATCAGGATGGCCTTCGGTAACGGACTCAGAAGTAAAAAGAAAACGTTCGGCTGCGGACAAGTAATTCCTCCAGAGGGGTGCGGATCGCCAGGCGCGGCGGGCGGCCAAAATCCGATGAGATTTCTCTTTCCATCGTACCAGGGCGTGAGGGTCGTGGCAAAGGGTTCCAGCGGAGTGGGAAAAACTGCGCTCGGCCTGCTGCGCACAACAATCGAACGGTCAATAGATTACTGTGATCTCCGCTACGGAAGCGCTCCCCCAAAGGTGGTACAGCCAAAATGGAGGTACGCGACGGCCAGCCTCACTGAGGCTTCGCCGGCGGTGTGGCGGGCGTGGTTGTTTGTGGTGTGCTTTGCGGGGATGATCCCGATGGCGCACTAGCGGGCGGCGTCTGTCCAGGCGCCTGCTTCTGCGGGTTGCCTGTGATGTCCTGCCCCTGGTAGATGACGCGAATGCTGGTGTGGAATTCGTGGTAATTGGTGTACTTCAGTGTCTCGCGCATGTGCACATCCTGGCTGAGATAACCGTGGCCGGCAGGAAAGTGCAGGACACCGTCGCCGTGCGTGTACACCGGGAACCAGTATTTGCCATCCACCATCTGCCGGTAGGTGACAAAGGGGATGGACAGATCCTCATGGCCGGGACGAACGTCGTCCGGGACGTTCTTGCCATTGGTGACAACGATCTGGTGTTCTTTCTGGTCAACCCAGATGCGCCCCTGAAAGTAGCGGTGCTTCTTTTCGATTATTTTGGGCTTAACGTCGAAAACGAAGGTATCGATCTCGTCGATCTTCTGCTTCCCGATATACGTGACGTCGTATTGGGGGGCGTCCTGAGTGGTCAATACGAATGGCAGGCGCTCTTCGATGTCATCGAAATCGGCTGGGGACATCATGACGCGTGTCAGCGTGTTAGCCGGCGATTCAAGAACGCGCTCCGTTCGGCGATCCTGGTCGTCAAAGGCAATGTCAACAACCTGATAATAGCGGCCGTCGGCTTTGCCATCGTCGTCGACAGTTTCAACGCGCACGCTGCGCTGCCAGGTGTAGTTGTTGAGAGCCTGCCGAAAAACCGCCTCTTTCGCGGTGAACTCGCTGATGACTTGCGCAATGGGAATCGCCGGTTGAGACTGGTCGAGTGGCCCGAATCCCTGGTCGAGAGGCATCGAAGTATAGGAAGCCTGTGACAGCGCAGCATTGCAGACGAGCAGCATGGTCAAAGCTGCGAATAGAGCGGACAAATAACGTCGGGATGCGGCGAAAGGCACGGCGCGGGCTCCTGTTCCTCTGTAAGCATAGACGCAGGCATCCTGTCCGGGGTTACGGGTGCGAGCGCCAAACGAAGTCAGAAGCAATCCCGAACTGCGCGTGGAACGGTCACGACGCACCAACTTAACCATTCTCCTGAAGGCCGCAACCAGTTAGACTTGCCATTTGGTCCCCCACTTATGCCGAGAAGCGCAGATCTCTATCGAGCGCCAACGCTGATTTTGTTGTTCGTGCTCGTGGCGGTTTTCGGCGCGCTCTGGCTGCAGAGACGATCCTTACCCCCGCTCAGGGTGCGTGCCGGGGAATCTCTCAGCGCGCGCCGGAGGCAGCTGCTCTGGCTGGCAGGCTGGATGTTCGCGGCCATCCAGCTGGAAATGGAAGTTTTCGGCCGCAGCCAGTCCGGCATATGGCTGGCGGTTTCGCGCGTCAGCATGCAGATGGGGGCCCTGATGTTTCTGGGCTCCATGGCCCCGCAATACATGACCAGGAAACCGCGGGTTCTTTACATCGTCGCGTTTGCGGCGCCGGTGATTCTGTTTGCCGTACTGATTTCATTGGATCCGCAGCCACAATCCCTGGCGCGCGCAGTTCTCATGGTTTGCGTGCTCGCAACTCTGCTGGTCGCCCTTCGGTGGGGTTTTGAAAAGAATTTGCTGCCGGTCTGGCTGAGCCTCCTGCTGGTTGGCCTGGTCGGCTGCGGCGTCATCTGGTTGACCTGGCGGCAGGACTACCCTGCGGTATTGTCGCTCACGCAGAGCGGCATCATGCTGATCACCGCTCTGCTGTTTGTGCTCGCGTTCCGGCGGCTCACGGCGGGAGTGATTTTCACTGTCGGAGGATTGACGGGCTGGGCGTTGCCCATGCTGCTGGAGCCGCTGATGGGTGCCGCGCTCGTGCCCATCGTGCTGCTGCGGGCCGTGAACCTGATGAAGGTAATTGCCGCGGTGGGGATGATCGTCCTCGTCCTCGAAGATGAAATCGCCTCGAACAAGGCTGCCCAGCTCCGCGACCGCAGGGCGCGCCTCGAGATGGAAAAGTACACCGAAATCTTTCTGGGAGCGATGCCTTCGGACGAAGACAGCGGGCAGTACGACCCCATCTGCGAGGCCATTGGCGGGGCAAGCCGTTTCAGCCAGGCTGCGGTCATTTTACGCGGTCCGGAAGGGAGATTCCGGCTGGCGGGAAAAGCCGGCATGGATGGGGCTCTAACCGCTGCCCTGGATGCTCTGGCGCGGCGGACCACTCTCGAGAAGGTTAGGGAAATAGTGCAGTCGAAGTTTTATAGCCAGGTGATCGGCCACCTGGCCCTGGTGGATTTAACGGTGCTGATGGAGCCGGGCGACGAACTGCTGCAGATGAACTTTCGTGAAGCCCATGCAGTGGCCATCCGCGGGCGGGACAGGGAACTTCTGGGCGCCTTGCTGGTCGCCGGCCTCCGAGAGGCCGAAGCGCCCCTGCTAACAGAGGACGTTCTTCCTCTGGAACTGCTCGCCTCACGCGTGGGCGCGGCACGAGAACAGCAGATGCTGTTGCGGCGCGTCTTCCAGGCGGAACGGCTGGCTGGCCTCGGACAACTGGCCGGAGGCATGGCGCATGAACTGAACAATCCGCTGACAGTGGTGACCGGCTATGCCGAACTCATGACGGACAATGAAGGCGCGGTCCGCGATCAGGCGGTCGTGATCCTGAATGAAGCGCGCCGGATGAAGCAGATCATCGACAGCCTGGTCCGATTCCGCAAGGCCTCGCCCGTCAACCGTGAGTCGCTGTCGATTGAAGTAGTATTGCGCGATATCGAAAAGCTCCTGCGCCCGGAGCTGGAGAGAGAGCGCGTCCAGTGTCAGATGCTGATCCCGCACCAGCTGCCCGAAATACGCGCCGATGGGGATCAGATCCGTCAGGTCTTCCTGCAGGTGGCGAAAAATGCGATCGCATCGATGGATGCGGCGAACGGAGATCTGGATCGGCGGCTGATCGTGGAAGCGGCGGCGGACAGCCGCTGTGTTCAGATTACCTTCTCTGACAACGGCCCCGGATTCAAGAACCCGGCCCGCGCCTTCGACCCGTTTTATACAACCCGCGAACAGGGCGAGGGCATGGGTCTGGGCCTGAGCATCTGCTACTCCATCATCCGTGAGCACGGTGGCGAGATTTCCGCCGTGAATCTGCTTCCCCGAGGCGCGGCCGTGGTAATCGAACTGCCGGCCGCGGAGACTCCGCAGCAGGCGCAGCCGTTCCAGGTTGCAAAATCCACTGGGGAGTCGCCTTGGGCGCCCGTCGCGGCCAACGGATCAGCGCGCGCAATCTAAGCTCGATTTCGAGATGGGGTGGCCCATTCAAGCCAGGTTTTGGCTTGAGTGGGCAAAGCTCCTAAGCCGAACAACCGCGGTTTAAGATGGATCGTTGCAATCGAGAGGTGCGCGCGGTATGAATGCATCGATGTGTGCGGCAGCGGCGCTGTTGTTCGTGGTGAGTGCAGGAGCGCAGACCGCAGGTCAAGGCCCAGGTTCAGCAGGTCCAGATTCACAGGCCAGCGCGGCGCGCCGGCCCATGACCTTCGAAGACATGATGAAGATGCGCCGCCTCGGCGACATTGCGGTTTCGCCGGACGGAAAATGGGTCCTGTTTTCGGCCACCGACGTCGATCTCGCGAAGAACACAAAAACCTCGCACTTGTGGATTGTGCCCGTCAGTGGAGGAGAAGAGAAGGCTCTCACCGCGTCATCGGCGGGCGAGAGCCGCGGACGATTCTCTCCGGACGGAAAGCGGATCGCGTTTCTCACCGCGAGGGACGGAACCCAGCAGATCTTCCTCGCGCCCTTCGACTCGGCGACCGGCTCCATGGGCGAGCCACATCAGCTGACACACATCAGCACCGAGGCCGACAATGCAACCTGGTCCCCGGATGGAAAGCACCTGCTGTTTACCTCGGCGGTTTATCCCGAGTGCAGCGCAGGTTCGGGCACTGTTTCAGGCGCGGACGAGGACGCCTGCGACAAAAAGCGCGACGACGCCGAGAAACAGTCGAAAGTGAAGGCGAAGATCTTCACCGCCCTGCTCTATCGCCACTGGAACGCATTTACAGGCGACAAACGCAGTCACCTCTTCCTCACTTCCACTGACGACGGCACCTTCCGCGACCTCAATCCAGGCGACACCCACGACGTTCCACCGTTTTCTCTGGGCGAGCCAGACGGCTGGGATTTTTCCCCGGACGGCAAAGAGGTTGCATTCGAGGAGAAGAAGGTCGACGACCCGGCGCTGAGCACCAACGTGGACATCTTCACGCTGCGGCTGTTCGACGATGCGGGAAATGCTGACTCGCAGGCGCAGCCAGTGAAGATCTCGACCAGCCCAGGCGGCGACTTTACTCCCCGCTATTCACCCGACGGCAAGTACATCGCATGGCGCATGCAAAAACGCGCCGGCTACGAGAGCGACCGGTTTCGGCTCGTCGTCTATGACCGAAGCACAAAGCAGATTCGCGAGATCCTGCCAAATTTCGACCGCTGGGTGGACGAGGAGGTGTGGAGCTCGGATTCACAGGCGATTTGCTTCACCGCGGGAGATGCGGGGACAGAACCGGTCTTCTCCGTGGAGATCTCCGGAGGGGACGCCGGCCTGCCAGTTACTTCCTGCGAGTTCCCGAGAGGGCTGCGCGAGGTAAGGCGAATAAGGATCAGAAGGGGTTCTTCGAGGAGGAGGCGAAGGGGCAAGAGTACCTGCTTGACGTTGCGAATCTCCTCAGGCAGCGGGTCCAGGAGTGGCGCGAGCGGGGCTACCAGGGCGCGACCAAGGTTACGAAGGAGCTGATCGAGTGGTGGCGGTCGCCGGATCGAGCACAGCGATTGTTTTACGCACAGATCGAAGCGACAGAGACGGTCATCTTCCTCGTCGAGGGACCCGCGGACCTTAAGCAGGGGATCGACATCCCGATGGATTCTCCTGGGCCGGTGGCTCTGGAGAACGGATATCGAGCGTTCCAGCGATACGCACTGAAAATGGCCACGGGCACCGGAAAAACCACGGTCATGGGAATGCTGGCGGCATGGTCGATCTTAAATAAGGTGAACGATCAGCAAGCTAAAGCGTACTCGGACACGGTGCTGATTCTATGTCCGAACATCACGATCAAAGACCGGTTACAGGAGCTGAAACCGGAGAAGGACGAGTTGTCGCTGTATAGGACAAGGGAACTCGTGCCAGCTCATCGGATGGTAGAGCTGCGGCGCGGGGAGGTGTTCGTCACCAATTGGCACAACCTCGAGCGACAGGCGCTCAACGAACGTCAACGGGCAGGGGGCTCGGGTGGTCAAGCGGGGAGAGCCGGTCGAGACCACTCGGCGGATCAAGCTGTCGGAGAACATGACTGAGGCGGACGTGAGGCATCAGGCGGCGATTGGAAGCTTCCAGATCTTAAGCGAGGAGAGGAAGAAAGGTGGCCAGATTGTTGCGTTTGAGGTTAAGGAGACGAAGTACTACGAGAGTGATACGGCTTTCGTAAAGCGATTGCTAGGAGGCCGAAAGGGAAGAGGGTCGGCGATCCTCGTGATGAATGATGAAGCACACCACGCGTATCGACGAGGCCAAGGCGGGGAGGAGGATCAGTTCGACACGGACGAGGAAACCGCCGAGGCGGACGCGAGGGAGGCGACGATCTGGATAGAGGGGTTGGACAGGATCAATAAGGTACTGGGAGGGAAAGGAGAAGGGATCCGGCTGTGTGTGGATCTGTCGGCGACACCTTTCTATATCCAGGGAAGCGGGAACGAGGTGGGAAAGCCGTTTCCGTGGGTAGTCTCGGATTTCAGTCTACTCGAAGCTATAGCAGCGGGCCTAGTGAAGGTACCGCAGCTGCCGACCGATGAAACCGGGAAGGGAGAGGTACCGCCGTACTTCAATGTGTGGAGATGGGTGCAGAGGAAGGCGCAGGGAGACGGGCATATCGGGCCTGTGACAGCGACTGAGGTAATGCGCTATGCGACGGCGCCGATCATGGTGCTGGCTTCGAGTTGGCGTGAGACGGTAGCGTTGTGGAAAAAGCACTTTGCACAAGGGAATCGGAAGAACGACGTGCCACCCGTGTTCATCATCGTCTGTCGGGATATCTCGATATCGAAGGCATTGTACGCATGGCTCGCTGATGGAGATGCACAGTACGGCGCCGGCGTACCGGAATTCAGGAATAAGGACGGAAAGGAATACACGGTTCGAATTGATACGAAAGCGGGAGAGGATATCGCGGCAGGGGGAAGCCAGGATGAGACCCGGCGATTGAGGTTTGTGCTGGAGACGATCGGAAAGCCGGAATGGCCGGGCGGAAAGGTTCCGGAGGAGTACGCGACACTAGTAGAGCGGCATAATCGGAAAGCGGCGGAGGATGACGAGAGTGGATTGGTCATGATCAATCCCGAGATACCCCCCGGCAGGGATATCCACTGCATCATCTCAGTGGCCATGCTCTCGGAAGGGTGGGATGCGACGACAGTGACTCACGTAGTCGGGCTGAGGCCGTTTGGGTCGCAGTTGCTGTGTGAACAGGTGGTGGGAAGGGCTCTGCGGAGAACGTCGTACGCGGTGGACGAGAAGAGTGGGCTGTTTACGGAGGAGACGGCACAGATCTTCGGAGTGCCGTTCGAATTGATCCCGTTTAAGGTGGAAGGAGGGAAGCCAGCCCCGCCGACGCCGCCGGCGAACCATGTGCATAAAGAAGACGAGAAGGTGGAGTTCGAAATCGAATTCCCGGTGGTGGAGAGATACGAGGACCCTGGGATCGTACAGGTGAACGTGAACTGGGAACGGGTGGGGGAATTGCCTCTGGATCCGGCGGTGGTGCCGGATGACGTGCTGCTTGAGGGGCTGGTGGCGGCCAACGCGGACGGCATCGGGAGACTGGGGAGCGGTGCTCGGGCAAACCTGGGGGAGTGGAGAAAGAAGGTCAGGTTACAGCAGGTGGCTTTCGAGATGGGAAAGGTGCTGACGAAGAAGTGGAAAGAAGAACGCGGAGAGGGAATCCCGACGCACCGACTGTTCCCGCAGATGCTCGAGGCGGCGACGAGATTTATCGAGGAACGAGTGGAACCGATCGATGGGCGCGAAAAGCAGGATGTGGCGATTAACCCATACTTCGGAAACGCGATCGCAATGATCATGAATGCGATGGAAGTAGTGGATGGAGGAGGAAAGAGCCAGGAGGTGCCGGTCGTGGCGAAGGGGCCGGCGGGGATTCGGTCGACTAGGACGGTCGACTTCTGGACGGGGAAAGAAGCGGATTGGGAGAATGTGAAGAAGTGCCACTTGAATGCAATCGTGTTCGATTCGGAGTGGGAGAGGGACGCAGCGAAGGTACTAGATGCAAACGAGCGAGTGAAGTCGTGGGTGAAGAATGACCGGTTGGGGCTCGTCGTGCCGTACCGGAAAGACGGGGGACCTCGAAGCTATTTGCCCGATTTCGTGGTGGAGTTGGTTGACGGAGAAAAGTTGATCATCGAGATTAAAGGTCAGCTAGGGGATGCGTTGATCAAGAAGGCGGCGGCCGAGCGATGGTGTAGAGCGGTGACGAACGAGGGGAGTTACGGAAAGTGGACGTACTACTTATGTCGGCAGCCGAAGGAACTCTGGGATGTGTTGAAAGAGCACTCCGCCAAGAGCATTGTTTAATCTTGCCGTAACAAACCACCATGAGAAACGAGCGGAATACGATTTGGAAGATGGTAAAGGCGTTAAATGACTCAGAAGCCGGAGGTGGATTTTGGCTGCCCAATATTCAAAGACATTTCGTTTGGAGCGAAGAGCAAATAACAAAGCTTTTTGATTCGATCATGCGGGAATATCCGATCAGCACCCTTCTGATTTGGAGAACACGTCAACCTATAAAGCATCGCCGTTTTATCGACCATTGGAAGCAATCGCTACGCGTTTCCGACGCATTTGTAACGGAGAACGTTGATCCAAAAAGCATGGTACTGGACGGACAGCAGCGGTTACAAAGTTTGATGATCGGCATACGCGGCAGCTATAACGGCAAAGAGTTGTATTTCAATATCACGAGTGGGCGTACCGCGGCGCCTGACGAAATACGTTATCAGTTCAGATTTATGGACTCTGCCGAAGCGAACTGGCCGTGGTTTCGCTTAAAGGGATGTTCCTCTCTGAGCTATCGAAGGGAAGGAAGCTGCCCATGGAAGTGGCAAAGGCTTATATCGCCAATGCTCCAAGTAGGCTTAGCAGCGAATTGGAAGAACAGGTACAAAGGAATATCGGGCGAGCCGAACGGGGAGCTAATCCACGACGAGAACATAAGCTTTCAGCTCCTGGACGGCGTCGATGATCCAGACGCCTATCCGATCGACGACGTAGTGGAAATCTTTATCCGTGCAAATGCTGGCGGCACAAAATTGGGTAAGTCGGACTTACTGTTCTCTCTCCTAGCTACCGAATGGAAGCTGGCGGAAGAGGAAATGGAGGAACTGCTCGAGGATTTAAACAAAACAGGTTATGGCTTCGATCGTGATTTTGTACTGAAGGCGTGCTTGGTCATGATGGACCAAGGGGCCAAGTATGAAGTCAAGAAGTTCAGAGACCCCGGAATTCGGAATAGATTTGTCGATGAATGGGAGTGTCTATCGGAGTCCATCAAGGCTATCCGGGATTTTCTACATGGCAAGACGTTTTTGCGGTCGAATAAGGCGGTGCCGTCTTACTTGGGCCTGATTCCTTTGGTTTACTTTCGGCATAAATACCCTGAGAAGTGGGAAACGGCGACAGGTAAACAGCAATACATTCTGCGGACGATGTTGACAGGAGCGTTTAGTGGAACACCCGACAATTTGATCGATCGGTGCGTCAAGAAAATCCACGAGGCGGGCGCCTTCGACATCGAAGAATTATTTCAGATCATCCGAGCGGACGGTAGAAGCTTGGAAGTAACGCCGGACAGCGTGCTCGGAATTCAGTATGGCAGCCCGTTTTCCCATTTGATATTCAATATTTGGTACCAGGATTTCGACTACCATCCGGCGCTTGATGACAATCTGCCGCATCAAGACCACCTGTTTCCTCAATCTCTGTTGATCAAGGAAAGAGTGAAGGACAACGTGACCAATCGATCGAGGCGGAAATATGGCGTCATAGAGCTAGATCAGATCGCAAATCTTGCGCTCCTAACAGCAAGGGAGAATGGGTTTCAGGGGAAGTCGGATACGCCGCTCGCCGATTGGCTGCCTGCAAAGGTGAAGGAAGATCCGGAGTTCTTGAAACTTCATCTAATACCGGATGACCAGAAGTTATGGGGGATTGATGCATATCCGGCATTTATTGAGGCCAGGAAAAAGCTGATTCTGAAACGGTTCGAGGGGTATTTGCAGGCTGCTACTCCGGCAACTCCATCAGCGCAATGAGGGATGATGTGCAGGATTGCGGGTCGAATAACGGCCGAGCAAGTTGCGGCGATCCGGCTGGAGTCGTAGCGGATGATCATTTTTATCAGGCAAACTTGGACGGATTTCCTTCGGGATTGCTTAACACGAAAATGAAGATGTCATTGCTGTCGCATTCCGCAATAAGGTCGGGGAATGCCAAGCGCGTCCGAAAGGCGGGCGGTGCGACCGAAACGCCCATCACATCACACTAACGCCACCCGTGTCCCATCATCCCATCACCAGTTCTCTCGTTCAGGCCAGCTACCGCCCCGAGCCGGCACTGGAATTGATTCGAGACGCCCGCCTTCCTTTCCATGTACCGAGCGCCCACTCAAAAATCGACGCAAAACACGTTCTTTTTCGCGCCAAAGCACTCGTTTGATTGAGGCCGCGAACAAATCCGGATCCCCCCTTTGAGAACGCCTCTCGCGACGACGCGGTAGGCCACCTCCAATAATGACCCACAATCACCGGATATCGTCCGGTAGTCTTGCCACCACGGATGCCGATCTACCATCCGCCACTTGCCCCCAGCATAGAAGGGCGTTTTCGCCACCCTCTCGATTCCCGACGTTACGATCGATATGGGATTAGAATCCTGCAACAACGCATCGTAGGCAGCGAGGGCCGGTAAAAGAGGAACATGCGCGTCGTTACGTTTGAATTCATCCCCGACAGAGGCTTTCTCAACATCGGACTGCTGCTTCAATCCCGTATCTTCGCCAAGGCGTTCAGCCGATGCGTGATGGTTATTGAAGATTTCGAGCGCACTAAAGCGAGACGATCGTAGTTCTAAATGGACGCCGGATGCCAAGCCGCGTGCACGAGCCGGAGGTCATTTCGCTCCAGAGCGATTGGCAAACCGGCAAGGAAGTCCCTTAGCCCTTGTCGTTTAACCAGGTCGAGCGGCCGCGAATCCAAAAACTTGTTCTCGACCTGATCGTGGTTGGTGTCGAAGTACCAGCCGTTTCCCTCTTGTGCTCCTGCCGCAATAGGTTGAGCTCATGATTTCCCAATATACACTGCGCAAGCTTCCGCGAGACAAGGTCGGACACGAGTTCGACCACCGCAGGGCTGTCGGCCCTCGATCCAAAGATCCGCCAATAAACACCAAGCGGCGGCCGTCCGGAATCGACTCCATCTGCGGCGTAACCCAGAACACGCATCAGATCCCGCAGAGCGTCAATTTCCCCGTGGATATCACCGACGATGTCGAGAGGACCAAAAGAGGATGCCGATCAAAGGATCACTCAACTAGTGAAAACTATCTCCTAGGCATTGCATAAATATTTCACTAACGGAGGAGGCATTAATTGTGAGTCGGAACCCTCAGCTTAGTCAAAATCCCCCGTCAATCCCACGTGGTGGCCGAGGCCGCGCCATAGCTGACCAACCTTATATCCAATGACAAACCCGGAGGCTAACTGGAGTGCCCGTCGCATAGCGCCTTGGATCCAGTCATCGAATTGGAATGCCCCACCGCCCAGTCGGGTGAGCATGACCACATTCCACGCCCCCAGCCGCGCATTAAAACGGCCGCGAGTAGCGCGGCCTCGTATGTTGCCTCCAACACCATCGGCGCGAACCCGGGCCAATGGGTTGACGGCACATCACGTAAGCCACCTGAAATGAGAGCAAAAGGCCTGCGAGACTGAAGGTCCCGGGCTCTTCTCAATGTCCGTTACCTCCACGTCTGTGGACGCCAATCCGCAGTTTGCCTCGCACACTATCGATCTCATCAGGCGTCTTTACCGCAAGCCATCGAGTGATCGCGTCCAGTCCCTCTCGGCTGCACATCGCGTAGCCGTTCTGCATAGTCCACAGTGCGTCTTCCGATACCCCGAGGGTACCACCCAGCGCCGCGCCCACATCCGCCAGTCCGTTAAGCTGTCGAACCCGCGTCTGTCCGATTTGCTCGCCAATAGGCGCGAAATAGTTGCGATATATGGTTGCCGCTCGGCCGCGATCGCACACGCTGGACCCTGCGTCGGATCATTCTCATATCGCGTGACACCCTGTTCCGGCGTGACGTTCGGCCCGATCATCTCCAGTAGATTAAACTGAGACGCCACCTGAAATAGAGCGCCGACATATTCAGGCGCTCTATGTAACCGTCGTACGTCCCCGGTCACATCAGTGACTCTCAACCGGCGTGCGGAATGGACGTAGCGCTAACCCGATCGCGTAGCGACTGCAGCGAGACGAGCTCCAGCTCCCCCATCCATAACTCTTGCCATTAACCAGCGATCGCAGCCGGCGCCCATTGATTTCTAGCTTGTGGCGGGTATCGTCGTAATTGGCCTCCACAAATCCCGTCAGCCGTTGGAACCAGGACATAAGGCCTCCGCCTATGGCAGTTTGTGAAGGCGAAGGCGGGCCGCCCGTCGTGACCGCGCCTTGCAGTGCTGACCATGTCAACGACGTGGGTTCTCACTTTCGGGCATTCGCAAGTACCCCGATTGACGTGGAGTGGAATTCTTCGGCCACGCGGGCGATGCCATCGCCCGAAACTGAATGGCGGTCGTTGTCATTTCGTTGTTTCCTCAAGCGACCGCATGGCGCGCCGCAATTCGTCCTCAATCGATGCGAAGTCCCATTGATTTGCTAGCAACCACTCTCGAAGGTTCAAGGAATCAATAGTTTCGAACTCAACCGTGTCGGCAGTATTCATCCATTCAGGGTCACCGCCAACAATCCAATCGTCCTCGATGCCGAAAACCTTGACGCCGCTGATGTGATCAGGAATATCGAAGTCCTCGGTATCTTCGTTATAGTACGGCTCGCTCTCCGCCAGCGCTTCATACCGTCCGTTGAAAAGCCGATACCCCTCCCAGTCGCCCGGGCAGATACTGAGGTATACGTGCCAGCTGGCCGCCATTGAGGTACTTTTGCGTTCAGCAATTGTGCGAACGCGCTTGGCACTTTGGTCCGGTTTCGACAACTCGGGTTTATCCACTAAGCCTCTCCCACGCAAACTCTTCTCTGCCAAAATGTCCATACGCCGCCGTTGGATGATAGATCGGCGTCTTCAGGTCCAAGCGCTCGATAATCGTCGCGGGCCTCAAATCTGTCCCGTTAAAAACTTAAGCAGCTTCGTGTCGTAGAATCGTATGCGCTACGTCCGAGGGAGTTTTTAGGAATCTCCACCGGATCGACAAGTCTAACTGCCTCCTTTTCAAGAGTTTCGGCGGCTTCCATAATTTGATTGGAGCCGATTGGGTGCTTTAGTCCGGCACTCTTCGCCGTGATCGGCGGCGGACACGCTAGCAGCTCAAATGATGCGTGTCGCATCGGGACGCCGAGGGAGTCTTGGAGTACACCTTTCTGCAGCTGCTCCAAGTCCCACAATCTGGCTTTTGCGCGATCGACCTGCGTGGAAAACCTGCGATGAGTCCGCTCCCAGTGAAGTAAAATTCGCGATCATTCGTCTACCGACGAATCCAAAAACGGTCGGTCTTGTGGATTTTGAGAATCTGTATTGAAGCCCAAAATTCTCGCGCAACTGGGGGCTCTTAAGTTCACAACAATCCTCTTGACGGCCCCGGCAATCGGACCGGCACGATTCACTTCCGACGCTTCAGGCGCGGCGTCATCTAGTGAGAGATCGGCCGCCAAGGCGGACGACTGTCGAAGCGCGAGGTTGAGGAGGTCTTGCAGATCTCGACCGGCGCCCACCCGCTTTTCACCTGCGTAAAAGCCTTCGAAACCTTGCATCTTGTAGTTCAAACGATCGATGCCTATGCGGGCCACGATCTCGCGGACCTCGATGAGCGCGAGTTTGGCTGCCCATTCGAACGACGGCGAGGCCTTCCCATAGACTGACCCCAAACGACACAGATTGGGTACCGGCAGTGCGGTAAACTTGGGTGTCGTCGCCACCCACCACCCCTATAACATCTTGCTCTCCGGAGCCCTGTGAAGGTTCCAAATACAGGGGACACCATTCGCCCCGATGGTTAGATGTGCGTGGCGGAATAGATAACTCGTTGACGACATCCTGCAGAATCATTTTGCTTCTCCAAACGGCAACATGGGTATACCAATGGCCGAACTGACAATATCTGGGGCGGGAGTTTCGGCGCGACTCCAGAAACGTTACGAGGGCGACGAGATTTACTGTGGGAACGAAGTTCTGGGTTTTCGTGGCGGACATTGCGGCGGGGATATCGACGTTGATCTGCATCGACGCAGCCGCATGAATCCGTGGCGTTGCATCCACCCGCTTCTGCAGGGAGACTACATTTTGTAGAAAATCGGTCCACGAACGCGTTGTCAGATCCGAGACCGAAGCCAGGATTTCCTCGGGCGTCCAGTTTTGCCGATAGAAGCATAGCCCGTGGTCAATGAGATAGAACTCCCCTGGGGGTCGGCTCATTTTTGCTTCCAAAAGTGACGGTAGGATTTCCCGTTAATTATAGAGCCTCCTGTCAATTTCCCTTGCTAAAACAAGACGTTGCTACCCCTGACTTTTGAGCGCTATCGTACCTCGCTAAAAGGGGGATGCGATGACCAAGTGGCAAGCGACATTTCTGGGCCTCAAACACTTACCGCGCGAACTGAGCGGCTTCGAGATCGAGGCGTTTTTCACGTTCACGCTGGCTGAACGGCAGCTGATCGAGGAGCGGCGGCGGCCAGCGCTGAAGCTGGGGTTGGCACTGCAGATCGGCTTTCTGCGCATGAGCGGACGGCTGCTCGATTCGGTGCGCATCGTGCCGCCTGCCCTGTGGCGACATCTGGGCGAGCAGTTCGGCGTCCAGGCCCCGGATCTGGCGTCGCTGCGGGGGATGTATCGGCGGCACCGCACCGTGTATGAACACCAGGAACTCGCCTGTACCGCGCTGGGGTTTCATCCCCTGACCGAGGCACGACGGCGTGCGTTGGTCTACGCCTTGCGAGAGGAACTCACGGTG
This sequence comes from uncultured Acidobacteriaceae bacterium, assembly GCA_963831055.1. GTDB lineage: Bacteria > Acidobacteriota > Terriglobia > Terriglobales > Acidobacteriaceae > Palsa-343. The sequence continues at coordinate 311,639 of CAWHOU010000021.1, forward strand.
ACTTTGGATCGAATGCGCTTGCTGGCATTCGGTCGACAGTGGTTGTACGACCGCCAGTTGTTGGTGATGCGCGAGAAGGATCTGCGAGCGATTATTTCCGGGGCGATTCGTCAGTTCGAGGCGAAGTTGGTCAAAGAGATTCGAGCCGGTGCGGGTGCCGCGTTGGTGGAGCGCTGGCAGCAGGCCTTGGTGAAGCCGCGGGAGTCATCGCTCACCACGCAGAGCTGGTTGTGGGCACCACCGGCCAAGCACTCGACCCGGCAAATTGACGAGCTGCTGGAGCGTATCGAAGTATTGTATCAACTGGATGTGCAGCACCACCTACGAGATCATCCCGATGACCTGTTGCGTCGGTATGCGCGGCGGCTGGCATCCCGCCCGCCATCGGCGGGCCGTATGATTGTCGAGCCGGGCCGCACGATCGAAGTGGCTTGCTTCATGCGCCACAGCCTGCAGGTCAATACGGATCGGTTGCTTATGATGGTGCGCCGTCGGGTAGCGGACCTGTGGCGTCACGCGACCACAGATGCCAATCGGGTGTTGATTCACTGGGCCGACTTATATCGGGAACTACTGACCTCGGTGGCGGCGCTCGCGAATGACACCAAGGTGGCTGATAAGGACGCCCGCATTAAACTGCGCACGCTGGTCGCCGAACACTTGCAACGCAAACCGCCGACGCGCGCGCAGCTGGTGCGTGACCACCTGACGCTGGAGATTCGCCCGGTTCGCTCGCTGCTGTCGGGATTGATGGCGATGCCGTGGGAAGCGACCGCTGGCCATCCGGTGCTGGCCGCAATTCACGTACTCAAAGACCTCTACAAACAGGGTGCGAGGGAGTTGCCAACCACCCCGACGATCGATCTCGGCAGGGTGTGGCGCGCTCTGATATCCGGCGCCGATCGTGAACAAGCCTTTCGCGCCTTGGAAGTGGCGACTTTACTGGCGCTGCGCCGGGCACTGCGTAACGGCACCGTGTGGATCGACCACAGCTTGGCGTTCCGCAGCCGCGAGCGGCTATTCATTCCGGCGGAGAGATGGGAGAAGGAGCGCAATTCCTACTATCGGCGCCTGTCATTGCCGAAGCGAGCGGAGTCATACCTCGAGCCACTCATCGAACGCGCCCAGGCCGGTGTCGCGGCCGTGGCCAAAGCCGTTGAGGCCGGTGACCTACGCGTCGACGACGAGTTGCACCTGACGCCTCTCACGGCCGAGGAGGAGGAGCCGGAACTGGTTAAGTTGCGCGCCGCGCTCGATCACCGGATCGGCGAGGCGCAGCTACCGGATTTGCTGTTGCAGGTGGATGCGAAGACGCGATTCAGCTGGATCATGCTGGGTCGCGAACCCCGGTCCGACAAGGAACTGCTGACGGTGTATGGCGGCATCCTGGCCCACGGCACCTCGATGTCGGCAGCCGAGACGGCACGCATGATTCCGCAACTCTCGGCGGCCACAGTGCGCCAAGCCATGCGCTGGGCGGGCGATGAACGCCGCCTTGCCGAGGCGAGCGCCGCCGTGCTTAGCTTTATGCGTCAGCACCCGATTGCCGCCACGTGGGGTCGCTCGGATCTGGCCTCCTCTGACATGATGAGCCTGGAGACTCAGCAACGGATTTGGCAAGCACGGATCGATCCACGCCGGCAAACGCCGTCCGTCGGGATCTATTCGCACGTGCTGGCGGGTTGGGGCATCTTCAACGCACAACCTTTCGTGCTCAATGAACGCCAGGTCGGCGTCGCCATCGAGGGCGTGTTGCGACAGGAGGCCGTCAAGATCACGCAACTCGCGGTCGATACGCATGGTCATACGGACGTCGGCATGGCGGTGTCCGACGGCGTCGGATTTGCGATGTGTCCTCGATTGAAGGCGCTCTCGGATCGCCACCTGTATCTACCCCGCGGCTGCGAGGTGCCCGAGATCCTCAAGCCGATCTGCGAGGCCAGCTTGGACTTGAGCCAAGTGCCGACCCACTGGGACCCGTGGGTCCGTCTGCTGGCCTCCGTCTACAGTGGTCACACCAGCGCTGTCAGCGTGATGGCCCGCTTTGGCTCCGCCGCACGTGGGGATCCGCTCTATGAGGTCGGCGTCGTCATCGGACGCTTGCTGCGCACCGTGTTCTTGGCCGATTACTTCGTCAATCCGGTATTCCGGCGCGAGATCCTCCGCGTCCTCAATCGCGGCGAAGCGACCAACGCCCTGAAGCGCTTGATCTACACCGGCCGCGTCGCCGGCCATCAAGCCAAGAGCCAGGATGAAATGCAGGCCGTTGCCGATGCGCTGAGCCTGCTCGCCAATATCGTGATGGCCTGGAACACCGTGAAAATGCAGGCGATCTTCGATCGCTGGGCTCAGCGTCGCAGCGGTGCCATCCCGCCGGAATTGATCGCGCGGTGCGCCCCGACGCGTACCGAGGGCCTGAATATGCGCGGGATATTCCAGTTTCTCATCGAGCAATATGCTGACGCCTTGATGCCGTCCCGGGCCATCCCGAAAACGGCGATTTTGGAGGCATAAATCTGCACTGGCGATGCCGAAAAGCTCATGGTTTTAGGGGTAGCAGGAACGGTAATGAAATCCGCAACTTACACACGCCGTATCAAAAACTCTCGGGAAATAGTGGGTGTTTCTACCGTCACTTTTGGAAGCAAAAATGAGCCGACCCCACAAAGCGCATGTTCGGCCGCGCCACCGCTTCGCAAATCGCTTCCGCATCGCGAGCATCATTCTTGTTCGTCTTCACGTATGGCTTCACAAACTGCGGCGCCATCAGCTTGACGGTATGACCGAACTCGCTAAGCTTTCGTGCCCAGAAATGTGCACTGCCGCAGGCCTCCATGCCGATCAGACACGGCGCCAGGTTCGCGAAGAACTCGATAAAGTCCGCTCGCTTGAACGCTTTGCGCAGCATCGTCTTGCCTCGCTCATTCACCCCGTGCACCTGAAACACAAGTTTTGCCAAATCGATTTCAACCGTCGTAATGTTCATATCGGACGCTCCTGCTTGGTTAAGTGGTTGCTTGACACTTCCACTTTGGCACAACTGATGCCGTTAAAAGCAGGGGCGTCCATGCCATTAGGCGTGGCGCCTTTTTGCATGAATCTTCTCGCTACACCTGGCACGTCAACGTCCAGCTCGAGCCGGTTCAAGGGACTAAAGTTAACCTTGACGTTTGCGGTGTTTTGCCGCTCATCGGGGAACTGCGAGGACTGCAGGCCGTCGAATTCGTCGAAGATTTCGACATGAAGGGTCTGGGGTGCAGTTACCGACGTATCGTCGGTGTAAAACGGCATCTGGGCGTGAAGCGATGCTGCACCGAAGAATGACGAGAAGAAAAGCATTGCGCTTGGGAAGAAACGAGACATACAAGAACTTCGCGGCATGCATGTACTCGCGCAGACGCAATAGTGCCGATTCTACACGTCAGGGTCGGCGGGTTATTGACGCGCTTCATCTCGGCCGCTACGCTAGCGCCGCGCTAATTTGATCCTCAGCTTGCGGGCGCATTATAAATTCAGCTAAAGCGAACGGCCGGTGAAGTCACCGGCCAATCCCGCAAGCGATGACGGTCGACCGGCGCCCTATTCCGAGGTGCCTTATGTCATCCGTCATGGTCCTAAAATTCGGCAGCTCCGTGCTGCGTACTCCGACCGATCTGCCGATTGCGGTCGATGAGATCTATCGCCAGTGGCGTAGCGGTTTTCGGGTGCTCGCCATCGTCTCCGCGTTCGAAGGGGTGACCGAGCGCCTGCTGGATGAGGCTTCCGCAGTCTTAGGCTCCGACTGCGCGGCCGCGAGTGCAGCCTACGTCGCGACCGGGGAACTCAAGACAGCCGCCCTGCTCAGCGGCTCGCTGCGCCGGGCCGGCATCCCTGCGCGCCTGATCGAGCCGCATGACATCGGGCTCATCGCACAGGGACCGGCGCTCGAGGGGGAACCGGTCACGGTCGATGAGCCGCGCGTGAACGCGCTGTGGCAGGAACACCCGATTTTGGTACTGCCCGGTTTCTACGGGGTCGACCGCGACGGCGCAGTCGTCCTATTCGGTCGCGGCGGATCGGACTTGTCCGCCGTGTTTCTGGCGGCCGAGCTAGGTAGCGCGTGCCGGCTGCTGAAGGATGTACCCGGCGTATTTACGGCTGATCCGGCGCACGACGCCTCGGCACGCCGCTTCAGGGAACTCTCCTGGACGAGCGCCCAACAGGTGGCGGGACCCCTGATCCAACCCAAGGCACTGCGCTATGCGCACGCTCGCGCCCTCGCCTTCGAGGTGGCGCGTCCCAATGAGGCGCGTGCAACCCGCATTGGAACGTCCCTCGATCGCTGGGCCGCGCCGGCCGAGCCGAGAGCGCCGCTGCGCGTCGCACTGGTCGGCTGCGGTGTGGTGGGACGCGGCGTGTACGAGGCGTTGCGGGGCTATCCGGAGCGATTCGACCTCGCGCACGTCATCGTGCGCGACGAGTCGAACTACACCGACATTGGCGCGAAGAGCGATCACGCACTCGCCTTGGCCGGCTCGATCGACATCATCGTCGTGTGCATCGGCGGTAGCGAATCCGTCGCCGCGCTGATTCGCGGCGCTCTCGCGGCAGGCAAGTATGTGGTGAGCGCGAATAAATCCGCAATCGCCGCACACGGCCAGGAATTCTCTCCCCATGCACGCGGGGCGCAACGTCGCCTGTGGTATTCCGCGGCGGTGGGCGGTGCAGTGCCCGCGCTTGAGACGCTGGCGTCGCTTCGATCCCCGGTGCGCGAGATACGCGGCATCGTGAACGGCACCTGCGGTGCGGTGTTGGAAGCCTGGGCCTCAGGCCAGTCTCGCGAGGAGGCTATCGCCGCCGCGCAGGCGGCAGGATTTGCGGAGGCCGATCCCATGCGGGACCTATCCGGGGCAGACTCGGCCGACAAGCTTGCGCTCCTCATCGGAGCCGCGTTTGATCGGTGGCCCGCCCCCGACACCATCGCGACGCAGGGCATCGATACGTGGGATCGCGATCCTCACGGCTACCAGCTGATTGCCCGCGCGCGCGAGGGGAATGGGGCCGTGTGCGCGAGCGTTCGACCGGAATGGCACGCACCCGCGGAATTCTTGGGGCAGGCGCGCGGGCCGGAGAATCGGCTGGAGATTGAGCTCTGCAGCGGCGAGGTCATTCGGTTGCGCGGCCAAGGCGCGGGCCGGTGGCCGACGTTGGTCTCGGTGTTGGGCGACCTGCACGAGATCGCGCGAGCGGTGCTGGAGTAGGCTAGGCGTAAGTTTTGATGCCCGCGGTCACGCGATACTGATCATCCACCATGAGCAGAATTGGCCACTTGTCGAACGTGGTGCAAGGATGGGAAATTCCCAGGGCGACGTAGTCCCCCACCGCGAGTTCGCATCCATCCGGTAGGCGAAGGTAGGCATGTTGATCGTTCAGTGCCGCGACGGTGACTCCCTCGAGCACTTGCGGGGCCTCGTGGCGTCCCCTGCGATACCAGACAATCGGTAGCGGCAAGCCGATATCGTAGGAAACGTCGCGCTTGCCGACATTCGCCAGCGCGAGCCCGGGCTCGGGTCGCGACAGCACCTGACCCCAGACTTCGATGGCCGCCTTGAATCGCACGTCCGCAGTGCCGGTGCACGGGGTGCCCGGTGTGTCGAAGTGCCGGCGCTGCGCCTCGGCGTACAGGCCGTGATCGTGCGTGATGTAGCAACCGCTGCGAAGCACGATGTCGCACGCAAACGGCAGGCGCTTCGCGGCATCGATCACGTGGCGGAAAAACAGCGACCCGCCCGCCGAGATCACTGGAGAGGTGCAACGCCACAGCGCCTCCTCGTGTATGCGCTCTGCCAGCAGGACGAGATCGTCGAGCATGCGCGCGACATCGCCAGGTTCCCCTTCGGGCATTAAGGAGAATATTCCCTCGAAGGCGCTCACGCCGCTGAGCGCCATGCGCACTGAGCGCGCGGCGAGCGCGCGAGCGATCTTTAGGCCGTGCGCGACGCTGCGCACCCCGGTGCGCCCACCGACCGCGCCCATGTCGATGAGCACGCCGATGGACCGATCGGGGGGCAGATCGGCGAGTGCCGCCCCCATCCTGTCCAAGCCATCGAGACTATCGACCAAGCTGTAGAACTCAAATGCGGCATCAGCCGCCATCTCCTGCGCGATGAACTCGCCGAGTGTGCGATCCACGAGCGGATTCGCGATCAGAATGCGCTGCACACCGGCCCGTCGGTACAGCATCACGTGAGCGGCCGTGGCGGCCGTCAACCCCCAGGCGCCCGCCTCCAATTGTCGTGCGAACAATTGCGGTGCGAGCGTGCTCTTCGCGTGTGGACAGAGCAACACGCCGTTGTGCCGACAATACGCGGCCATCGCCTCGATGTTGTGCAGAATCGCCGACTCGCGCAGCACCGCCGCGGGAAACATGAGGTTGCTGTGAAAGAGCGACCAGCCGCGGCTTCCCACATCCTTCACGAAGGTCCCGACCGCGCTCACCGGCAAGCCCTTTGAGAGCGGCAGCCGCTCCTCGCCACAGCGCGCCTCCAGCGGGTTCGCCCAGCGCATCATCCCGCGGACGTCCGAATGCGGCGAAATTCGCCGCCGTCGAACCAGAGCAGTTGCGGAATCTCGCCGGCGAACCCGGAAAACTCCGCGCTCTCCGGACTCGATGCCGAGGCTCCCACCCGAAATAATCGATTGCCGATGGGTGTGAGCGGTTCGCTGCCGTTCAACCACAGCTGCCGCTGCCGCTGCACCACCTCGACGGTACCGAGCCACGGGCTGTCGGAATAATATTCGCCGACGTAGGGGGCAAGTTCCTTCGAGGGCGCGAGCGGCTCGCCGTGCGTCTGGCCGGCGCGCGCAAACCAGTCAGAGCCGTGGGATAGGGCCGTCACGGGTAGCGTTGCCGGGTCGACGCCGGCTGTGGCAGACGGCCGCTCGAATATCAGCGCGAAGCGGTAAAAGGCCGGATGCTCGGCAATGAAGGACCCCTCCTCGTCCTGCTGCAGCGGGATGCGCGTGCCGTTGAAGGTCAGCACCAGCCGCTCGGCTTCGGCGCTCACCTCGAGTAGCCGTCCGTCCGCCGCGCGGTAAATACCCGCATAGGCCATCGCCGATTCCACCTTGGCCATGGCGTCGAAGGGCGGCATGGCCGGCATCGCTGCCTTCGGCGATGATCGCATCAATTGCAGCGCGAATTGGGCCACCGGATTCGGTCGATACCCCAGTTGCGCATTGATAGATGCAAACGCGCCGATGCCTGCATCGAGATCCAATTGCATGGACGACATGAACGAGGGCATGCCGCCGGTGTGACGCAACCTCACGTGCCCCTCGAACTCATCCACCACGATGCCGTATCCGTAGCTCGCCGTCGGGCCGAACTGCTTCGCCGCGATGTGAGCGGTCGAGAACAATTTGAAGCTCGCCCCGGAAATCAACTGCCGACCGCGCACCACACCGCGATTGAGGAGCATCTGCAGGTACAGCGCCATATCATGGGGCGTCGAAGCGATGGAACCCGAAGCCTGATCGATGGACAGCTGCGGCGCGGGCACCAGGGGGCCGTGGCGCGGATACGGCCTATCGCCATACAGCGGCGCGTAACTCTGTGCGATGCGCGCGCTGGCGCCGCTGCCGATCACCGGGGCGGTTTGCGACATGCCGATCGGCTGCAGCAGCCGTGCAGTGAGCGATGCCGCCCAGGAGCGACCGTCGACCGCCTCGATCAACTTGCCGAGCACCCCGAAGCCCCAGTTGCTGTAATGAAACTCGCTGCCCGGCGCGAACGTTTGCGTGGGACGCCGATCGGACCACGCGCTGAACACCGGCGCATCCTCGGGCATGCCGCTCGTATGGGTCAGCAGGTGATGCACAAGGATGTCGCCGAATTCGCACTGCATGGCGAGCCACGGCAGGTATTCACGAATAGGTCCTTGCAGATCGACCTTACCCTCCTCGTGCATCTGCAGAATCACAAACGCCGCAAAGGACTTGGTGATCGAACCGATTTGGAACAAGTGTGCGGGTGTGACCGGGGCTTTCGCGGCGAGATCGACGTAGCCGTAGGTGGCGAGGCGTCTTGGCCCGTTCGCATCGGCAAGCGCCAGACTCATTCCAGGCGCATTCATCGCCGCACAGTAGCCGGCAATGAACTCATCCAATCTGCGCATCGCGCTCTCGCTTGGCGCCGCCGCCTGCGCCGGCGCGAATCGCAGCTCGCCCGCCATTGCGGCGATGAGCGCGTAGCCCAACACGTCGCGCCGGCTGAAGACTTCACTCAATGTCCTTCTCCCAGTTGCTGCTGCAGGAACGTCGCGGCCGCCGCGTAGGCACGCAGCCAGGTCGAGTAGCGCAGAAAATCATGCTCCTCATCCGGAAAGACCAGCGTTTCGACCTTCACACCGCGCGCGCGCAATCGTGTCGCGAGGTCGGTGGTCTGGCTGAACGGCACGCTGCGGTCATCATCTCCATGAATGAACAGTACCGGCGAGCGCCATCGCTCGATGGCGGCGACGGGGGATGAGTCGTAAAACAACACCTCCGTGGCGGGCTCGCTCGGCCAGCCATCCTCGGGCAGATCCTTGCTGAATTGCCGCCAGTCGTGCACGCCGTGAAAATCCACCCCCGCCGCGAACAGATCGGAATTCCGCCAAGGCTTGGGCCGTGAGCAGCCCGCCGTAAGCCTCCCCAAATGCCGATGCGGCTCGCATCGACCGATCTTAAGTGGGCGAGGAAACCCCGTCCCGCCACGACATCCTGATATTCCGAGGCCCCTCGTGGACCTTGCCGCTCGGCGCTCCGAAAGCCCTGTCCGTAGCCGATGCCACCGCGATAATTGACCGACAGCACGACGAAGCCCCGGCTTGCGAGGTACTGATTCATGGCATAGGCGTTGCGGTAGTAGTCCATGTAGTGCCACCCAGGCAGCATCTGGCGAATCGGCCCACCGTGGACGAAGATGAGACCGGGACGAGCCGGCGCTTGCGCCGGGCGAGCGCGCTTGAAACAGTTGCCCGTGGATCAGCACCCCGTCGGCCGCCTTGAAGGTCACGAGCTCGGGCGCAATCAGCGAGGATAAGGGAAAGTCGCTCGGCAGCGAGGGAAAATGCGCGATGCCGCGCTTGCTCCGTCGACAAGCGCGATCGCCGTCGGATGCATCGCATCGGCGGTTCGATAGGCGTAGTCATTGGTGCGGCCGACGAAGACGGGGCCGACGTTGATGGCCGCGCCCGCCAGCCGATGCGATGCGCCCGACTTCACGTGGATCTTGAACCACTGACGGCCGTCGATGGCGGCGCAGTTGCTGCTGACGATAAGGACAAGGCCTTCTGCGGACATGGTGTCGCTCTCGGCTTCGCAGGGTCCCGGTGTCAGATCTCGCGGCGGGCCTCCGGCCACGGGCACGGCGTACAGATGATTCCAGCCTGACTCCTCCGAGTAGAAGAGCAGATCTCCGGCCGCGCTCCACTGCAGAGGATGTCGCGGTGGACCTTCCAGATCGAGCTGCGCAAATCCGCCCGCCGTGGCATTGGAATGAAATACGGCATGCCCGACACCGCTGCGCACATCGGCCACCCAAATCTCGAAAGGCCATGCGCCCAACAAGTGGAACGCGCTTCCGAAGGTCGCTCCAGAGCGGCGAATAAACGCAACCTGCGCGCCGTCCGGCGACCAGACCGGCAGGTCGTCTTGATTGAAGTCCGGGCAAGCCAGCGGACGCGGCCGCTCGAGGTTTCGAGCACACCGATGAAGCTGTGATCGGCGCGCTCGCTGACGAAGGCAATACGGGTACCGTCCGGGAGAACACCGCGCTGCGCGTCGTGCCCCGCAACGCGAGCAGCGGGGCCCTGCACCAGGCAGGAATGCTCGTTGCATCCACGGCCACGCAGCTCGGCGTTTTTCCTTGGCTGGCGAGCACGACGCGCCCGTCGGGCGATGCGACCGGAAGCTTGCCCAAACCGAGCGGGCGCGCCGCGTGAGTCACGCGAGACCGCCCAGATGTGCTGCTGCACGCCGCTCGACAGGCTCTGCGGATTTTGCGAAAGGCCCGCGGCGTCCGGCCCCCGCCCCGAACAAAGAACGCTGTGGTGCCATCAGCGCTCGAGCTCAGCGCACTCAATTCCTCACCATCATCGTCGGTGAATTGCGTCAGCTGCTATCGTGATACCCAGGCGCAGCGGCGCTCCACACGTTGCGCACGCCGCGCTCATTCAAGGCCCATGCGATGCGATTCGCCTGGCTAGCCGCGACGAGTTGGTGGGGTAAGGCAATTCCAAGAGCGCCGCAAGCTCATAGCCCTGCGCCGCAGGAGTACCCGCCGCGATACACAACACCGCCACCCAGACGGCTCTACGCATAGACATGCAACCTCGGATTCTCAGACTCAGAGAGTATGTCATTTCACAACTGGGTAGGAAGTTGACCGACGGGCCAACGAGTCGCAGCAGCAGGATCAGCCACGCCATCGAGGTAGGCCAGCGCGAGCAGCACGGCGACGAGCTTCGCCCAGCGGCTGCGCGTGGTATCGCGCCGACCACGACGGTGTCCGCCATGGCGGCCGATGCGCCCAGCAGGCCGAGCACGCCGAGTAACTGCAGTAGGCGCAGCCAGGGATTTAGCGGATCGTTGAGCAGACTGATGGGGCTCTCGAGGGAGGCTAGGAGGGTCATCCACCCGGCCAGCGACAATAGATCGACGAGCGGTCACGCGCACGACTCGATGCAGCAGGGCTGCCCGCCCAGAAAGCGGAAATGGCCGCTGGTAGCGGCGGCGAATGAGAGGCGATCGGCCAACTGAGCACCGCCCACAACACCGCGGTCGATGCGTAAAAGAGCGGCAGGTCCCACACCGCATTGAAGGCGACCGAACTGGTTGCAGCACTTCGATCGCGGAAATCTCATCGAGGGTGAAATGATCCACCCGCCCGTCCTTCAGCACCGCCTTCAACAAGGTGCGCCCACCGATCCTGCCATAGTTGTGGCCCCACTTCGCGCCAGCGCTTGACGTCGGGCCGGGCGATTGTATTCGGGGCGTCTCCAGGGTGCCGTCCGGCAAGGCCTTGATGCTCACCTGGCCGGCGAGACTCGCGATCAGCAAGAAATTGGAACAAAGCGGCGGCTGCCCGATAGGTTCCGGCGATGAGGGCGGCATCCCGCGGCGCACTCGCAAGCGTCGGCAGTGCCGGCGCCGGGGCGGCGGGGAAATAACGGTCTGCGAACTCCCGGAACAGCAACACGCGCACTCCCGCGGCGGCGCCGTCTGAGCCCATGCTTTCGTCGAGATGAACAGCCCCACCCCATCGTCCAGGGACAGATGCAGATCCGAATGAAACAGTTCAGTATCACCGCCGTGGTCGAGCACGATGTGGCCGTTGCGATCGGCGCGGTAGAACCCGAGCGCCATGCGGGAAATGGCGGCGTCGGCATGGTTACCTCCGTGTGATGAGCTGCGCCGTCTCGGGCTTGAGAATCTGCGCGCCGCCATCGACCCTGCTGCAGGTGCGCAATCATGAATCGCGCCATGTCCGCCCCGGTGCTGGCCGCGCTGCCGGCAGGCGTCGGGCCAATGAGTTCGTAGGGCTTTGCGGGACTAAGGCCCCGGCATAACCGAGCGACATGTCGGGGAGAAGC
>CAWHOU010000022.1:0-92967 GCA_963831055.1 uncultured Acidobacteriaceae bacterium
ACCGGCGCGCGGTCCTGGTGCATGGCCAGACGGCGAGGCTCGACCAGTTGCCGAAGCTGAAGGAGCTCGCCATCCTTCCGTCCTTCTTCCCCATGCACACCTATTACTGGGGCGACTGGCATCGCAGTTCGGTTCTGGGGCCGGAGCGGGCCGAGCGCATCTCGCCCTGCAACTCGGCGCGAAAACTCGGCATGATCTTCACCAGCCATCACGACGCGCCCGTCGCCAACCCGGACGCGATCCGCGTTCTGTCGGCGACCGTCACACGCGTGACGCGCTCGGGTTACGTGCTCGGCCCCGAGGAGCGCGTCGACACGCTGACCGCGCTCAAAGCGATGACGATCTGGCCGGCGGTCCAGTATTTCGAGGAAGCGAGCAAGGGCACGATCGAGCCCGGCAAGCTCGCCGACTTCGTGATCCTGAGCGACAACCCGCTCGCGGTGAAGCCCGAAGACTCTGATCACGCTCAAGGTCGTCGAGACGATCAAGGAAGGAAAGAGCGTCTACAAGGCGGCGTGAGCGACGCAGCAAAGCATCCCACGTCAGGGTGCGTGACAAATCGGCCAATGGAGGGGGACTGGATGCGTCTTCAAACCTTTGTTATTGCGGCGACGATCGCCGCAATCGCCGCCGGCCCCGCGGTGAAAGCCCGCGCGGAGGACAGCGCGCCCGACTGGCGCGAGATGAACGCCTACGCGCTCGGCGTCCAGGCCTACATCTACACCTTTCCGTGGTCTTACATGACCGACCAGCGATGGTTCCGAAGCGCCGATGTCGGACACCAGGCGAACCAGTTTCCATTTTCGGGACCTGAAAGATGCGAGCCATTTGGACGGCGGCTCGCCCAACAACGACACCCTCTATTCCCGCTCCTGGCTGTACCTGAAGGACGAGCCCATGATCCTCAGCGTGCCGGCCATTTCGGACCGGTATCACTCGGTCGAACTCACCGATTACATGGATGACAATTTCGCCTATGTCGGCACGCGCACGACGGGCGACGGGGCCGGAAACTTCGCGATCATCGGGCCGGGCTGGAAGGGGTCGCTGCCGGCGGGCGTGACGGCGCTGCCGCCCTCGTCGACGCCGTGGGCGTTCCTCCAGGTGCGCACCGCCGTCAAGGACGCCTCCGATCTGGACGCGGCCCACGCGATCCAGGACAAGTACAAGCTCACGCCCCTGTCGCAATGGGGCAGAACCCGGCGGCGAGCCCCCGAAGAGCGGCGAGATCTGGCAGCCGTTGGACCGGGCCGCCGATCCGCTCAACGAGTGGAGGACGATCAACCGCTCGATGCTCGAAATCCCGGCCGACCCGCGCGACGCCGACTGCTTCAGTCGTTCGCCCGCATCGGCGTCGGTCCCGGACTCGATGTCGATGCTCTGGACGCCAGCACGAAGCGGGGTCTCGCCCGCGCCGCCGTCGACGGGCGGACAATCATCAACGGCGCCTTCGCCGGCGGCTACCGGCAGACCAACGTCAATGGCTGGAACTACCCGCCCCCGAAACGGGACGGATGACGCAGACGCGCGACTGGCTCATGCGCGCGCTCCAGCCCGCCGCGGGCTTCAACGCCAACGACCCGATCGAGGCGGTCTATCTCAACGTCTCGGTCGACGGCGACGGCAAGACGCTTCGGCGGCAAATCGCTACGTCATCCATTTCGACAAGGGCGCCGAGCCGAAGGTCAAGGCGTTCTGGTCGCTCACGATGTACAATCTGAAGTACAATCTCGTCGCCAACCCGATCGACCGCTATTCGCTCGGCGACCGCTCGGGCATGAAGCACGATGCGGACGGCGGCCTCACGATCTACCTCCAGAAGGACTCGCCCGGCGCCGACAAGGAGAGCAACTGGCTGCCCGCCCCGGACGGACCGTTCTTCCTCTTCCTTCGCGCCTACCTGCCGGGGGACGACATCGTGAACCAGACCTGGCAGCCGCCAAAGATAACTGCCGTCGCCGGTTGACGCTTCCGCGGTTGACGCGTGATCAGTGCAAAGGAAGGGGACGAAGATGAACGTTCGAGCTTTGAGGTTTACGGCGACACGATGGTTCGCGGCGATCGCGGCGGCGGCCATCGGCGCTTACGGTCTGGCGTCGATACCTTACGCGCGCGCGAGCGACGATGCGCGCCGGTTGATCTCCGCGCATGGTCAAACCATCGAAGCCTTCGTCTATGGCGAGGGACCGGAAACGCTGATCATGGCGGCCGGCAACGGACGGCCGGGGTCGCAATTGACGGATCTCGCCAAGGCCATCGCTTCCGCCGGCATTCGTACGGTCGTCTACAACTACCGCGGGATCGGCGCGAGCGACGGTCCGATCGACGGCCTGACGCTGGTCGACTATGGCAACGACGTGTGGGCGATCGCCGACGCGCTCGGCGTGCAGAAGGTCCATCTGGCCGGCAAGACCTATGGCAACAGGGTCATGCGCGCCGCGTCCCAGACCAAGCCGGACCGCGTCGCGACGATCATTCTGGTCGGGGCCGGCGGCGAAGTTCTGCCCTCGGAGGAAACGATGGCGCTGTACAAACGGTACCTCGACCCCGACACGCCCAAGTCCGAATGGCTGTCGTTGCAGGCGCAGTTGATGTACGCGCCTGGAAACGAGCGTCTTGCCGAAAAGGACGCGGGCGAAGGCGAGTTCCCGGCGGTCGCGGCCGCCGAGGCCAAGGCCAGCGATGCGACGCCCAAGGACGCCTGGAGCATGGGCGGAACCGCGCCGATGCTCGCGATCACCTGCCTTCTCGACCGCGTCGCCGTGCCGGAGAACGCCTTCAGAATCGCGGAGACGCGCCCGAACACCTGGCTCGCGGGGCTGCCCGGCTGCGGCCACAACATGATCAACGAGCAGCCCGAAGAACTGCGCCGCCTGATCGTCGGTTTCATTCAGGCTCGGTCCGGCGCGAACAAATCTGGCTGGAAGATGCGCGGGTTGAGTTTTATCCTGAGCCGCGCAATATCGATGCCGAGTTTCGCGAGGCCATGGAACCGTTTGCGGGGAAGCCTGCGTCGAAGTGGGTGGGCGACTGCTGGTTGCTGGCCTTTGCGGCGGGAGCGGGCGCGAAACTGGTGACGTTCGACAAGGCGTTATTCGACTTTGGGCGGAAGTGGGGACAGGCGGTGGTGATACCGCAGTGACGGTCGCCACAAGGCACCGGGGTGCCGGGTGGTAAACTGCAGATTCCGACGATGCGAAAAGAACTAGAGGCGCTGATGCGCCTGCAGACGATTGATGGAGAGACCGCGACGTTGCGCGCGGAGATTGCGGCGCTGCCGAAGCGGCTGGCGGCGCTCGAGACAAAACTGGCAGCCGAGAAGGCTGCGCTGGAGCAGTCTGCGAAGGCGCTGAAGGACGAAGAGGCGCTGAAGCGGCGGCTCGAAAGCGACCTGAAGGATCAGCAGCAGAAGATTGCGAAGCTCCGCGATCAGATGTCGAATGTGAAGACGAACGAGGAGTATCGAGCCTTCCAGCACGAGATCGAGTTTGCCGAGGCGGAGATCAAGAAGATCGAAGACCGCGAGATCGAGAGCATGGAGCGGGTAGAGCGGCTGAACCAGCAACGCAAGGCGGCGGAGAGCGAGCTGGCCGACAACACGAAGGCTGTGGAGATCGAGAAGGAAGACGCAAGGGCGGAGTCGGCGGAGCAGCAGAAGAAGCTGGAGGAGCTGACGCGGCGGCGGAACGAGGAGCGGGCGCTGGTTCCGGAGGAATTGCTGCGGACCTACGATCGCGTTTCGACTTCATCGCGAGTGACGGGCATTGTGTATGCGCAGGGGCAGCGGTGCCACGGCTGCCAGATGGGCATTCGCCCCCAGATGTGGAACCAGATTCGGGCGGGGGAGATTATGACGTGCGAGTCGTGCGGGCGGCTGTTGTTTTACGACCACTCGCGGGAGCCACAGCCGGCGCCGGTGGTGGAGAAGCCAAAGCGGAAGAAGAAGGTTCCGGAGGCAGGGGTGGAGTGAGGCTGGGCGTTCGGTTCTAAAAGCTCAGCTACCGGAAGTTCGTGGTGGTTCCGACGAACCGCAGGTCCTTCGACTCGCGTCTGAATCGTTTGTTGCGCCCAAAAGCGCGCGCAACGTATTCGGAAGCTTCGCTCAGGATGACACATTTTTCTTGTTGAGATTGTGACGATGCAGATAGTGGCGACGCTTGAGCGCGGACAGGTTTTGGCTGGCGGGAATCTCTCGGACCCTTCCCACTCAAGCCAAAACCGGGCTTGAATGGGCCACCTCTCCACGCTCTCCTCTTACATCAACTCGTCGACAAAACCCTTCGCCACAGCCGCGTCGATGTGGAGCGGATACGAAACCATCGTTCGGCCCTGAGTGACGGGTTCGGCTTCGTTGAGAGACGGCAGGTCGGTGCGCTCGAAGAATTTGCCGATGGGGATTTCTTCGCCCCAGACTGTCGACTTCTCGACGGCGTGCAGCCAGTTGGTGGGATCGTAGTCCGGGTTTTCTTCGAGTTTCTTCACGCGCGGACGGAGCCATTGGAAGGTGTTGTCCTTGTTGTAGGTCACGCAGGGGCTGAAGACGTCGAGGAAAGAGAAGCCTTTGTGCTGGATGGCCTGCTTGATGAGGTCGGTGAGGTGTTTTTGTTCGCCACTGAAGCCGCGAGCGACGAAGGTGGCTCCGGCGGCGAGGGCCATGGTGATGGGGTTGATGGGTGATTCGATGTTGCCGTAGGGGGCGCTCTTGGTCTTCATGCCGAGGCGGCTGGTGGGCGAGGTCTGGCCGGTGGTGAGGCCGTAAATCTGGTTATCCATGACGATGTAGGTCAGGTCGATATTTTTGCGGATGGTGTGCGTGAAGTGATTCCCGCCGATGCCGAAGCCATCACCGTCTCCGCCGGTGACCAGCACAGTGAGCTCGTGGTTGGCCATCTTAACCCCGGTAGCGACAGGCAGGGAGCGGCCGTGGAGCGTGTGCATGCCGTAGGTGTTGATGAAGCCGGGGAAGTTGGAGGAGCAGCCGATGCCGCTGACGGTGACGATCTGATGATTAGGAATCTGCAGTTCGACGATGGCCTTCTGGACGGCGGCCAGCACGCCAAAGTCGCCGCAGCCCGGGCACCAGTCGGGATCGACTTTGCCTTTGAGGTCGGCCATGGTGAGGGGCTTCGGGGTTTCGACAATCGTCGCCATTAGATTCTCCTTGGGAACTTCCCTCAGGGGCTAAAGCCCCTTGTTGTTGCGATCTTTTACGGCACGGCCAAAGCCGCGCCCCTTCAAAACTATTTGCCGACTCCCACTCAAGCCAACCTCGGGCTTGAATGGGCCACCGTAAGCTAGACCATAATTTCGTGGGCCGGGACGGAGAGCTGGGTGTCTCCGGCGAGTTGTTCGCGGACCGCTTCCACAATGTGGTGCGGCATGAAAGGTTCTCCATCGTACTTGCGGATGTGGCCGTCGGCGACAAAGCTGGTTTCGCTGCGCAAATAGCGAGCGAACTGGCCGCTGAAGTTGTTTTCGACGATGATCGTTCGTTTGGTGCCGCGCAGCTGATCGACAATGGCTTCGCCGTGGAGCGGTACGATCCAGCGAATTTGTAACTGATTGGCGGTAATTCCCTGCTCCGCTAACTGAGCGCGGGCTTCTTCGATGACGCCCTGGGTCGAGCCCCAGCCGATGAGCGTGACGTCGGCGTCTTTCGGACCCTGCAAGCGCGGAGGCGCAATGGCAGCGGCGATGCCGTTCTCCTTTCGCATGCGTTTTTCCATCATGGCGCGGCGCTTCGTGGCGTTGGTGTACATGTCGCTGATCAGGACGCCGTCTTCGTCGTGCTCGTCGCTGGCGACTACGTGCGTGTAGCCGGGGACGCCGGGAACGGCGCGCGGGGAGACACCGCTTTCGGTAATCAGGTAGCGCTTGTATTCACCGTCAGCGTGACCATTGTGGGTGGTGATCATTTCGCCCCGGTCGATGGGTGGGGCGAAGTCGAGAATCTTCGGGTCGACGCTCAGGCGGCCCTCGGAGAGCAGCAGATCGCAGAGCACGAGGCCGGGGACCTGGAATTTGTCGGTGATGTTGAAAATTTCCGGCATCAGCGTGAAGCAGTCGCCGATGTCGAGGGGGGCAGCGATCACCCGTGGATAGTCGCCGAAGGCCGCGCCGAGCATCTGCCACAGGTCGCCCTGCTCGGTTTTGGTGGGGACGCCGGTGGACGGGCCCGCGCGCTGGCAATCGATCACGACGATGGGGATCTCGGCCATGGCGGAGAGGCCGAGCGCTTCGGACATGAGGGCGAATCCGCCGCCGGAGGTTGCGCACATAGAACGCACGCCCGCTTGCGCTGCGCCGATGGTCATGTTGACGACGCCGATTTCGTCTTCGACCTGGCGGACCATGATGCCCGCTTTGCGGCCATTGGCGGCGAACCAGTGGAGGACGCCAGTAGAAGGGCTCATGGGATAAGCGCAGTAAAATTTGACGCCTGCCGCTGCTCCGCCCATGGCGAGCGCGGTGTTGCCGCTGACGACGGCGTACTTGTTGTCCGTCATGGGGACGGGGTTGGCGAAGGGCTTGAAGTTCTGTGTGGCGTAGTCGTATCCGGCGCGGGCCACGGCGATATTTTCTTCGGCGACAGAGGCGGCTTTTTTGCCGAACTGCTCGGTGATGACGTGCTCGAGCGAGTTGAAGCCGATGCCCATCATGCTGAGGGCGGCGCCCATGGCCAGGGTGTTCTGCGCGACTTTGTTGCGGGTGATATCGGCGAGCGTGGAGACGGGGAGTGGACAGAGCTGAACGCCGTCGGCGTGTTCGCTGGGCTTCAGGGCGTCCGCGTTGTAGATGCAGGCGCCGCCGTGGCCGAGGAGGCGCAGGTGGCGATCCATGGTGTCCTGATTGAGCGGGATGAGCAGCTCCAGAGTGTCGCCCATGTTCGTGACGGGCTCGGGGCCGGTGCGGATCATGAGAAACGTGTGGCCGCCGCGGATGATGGACTGGTAGGCGTTGTAGGCGTTGAGGTGCAGGCCGCGGCGCGAGAAGATTTTGGCGAAGATGTCGCCGGGGGTGGCGACGCCCTGTCCGGCCGCGCCTCCGATGCCGATGGTGAACGTTTGACTCATATCCACTCCCGCAGAAAAGCCCTGGTTAGGGATGGTTCTCGACCCCGTCATGCCAGGAATTCAGCCGTGTTGGGGACCCGTGTAGAGTTGCGAACCAGAATACAACAGCGAGAGGACGATTCGACAGGGGCCGCTGGCGAGCGGCGATTCGATTAGTGAAGGACGGTGAAGGAGCGCCGTTTGGCGGGTCCGAAGCGGAAGACGGCGAAATGATTGTCGAGTGAGGCTGCCCGGTCGATGCCCAGCCGGAGCATGACTGCGAAACTGGTGCGGTCGACGAGGGAGAAGTCCTGGTCCTTCCAGGCAAGTCCTATTTGCCACGCGGCCTCGAGGTCTGCGAGACCTACGGGTTCGATAGTCGCGGCGCCATTGCGGAGGGCATCCCAAAAGCGCTCCGCGGCGCGGAGATGAATTCGATTGCGGATCAGGGTCCAGGTTTCGGCGAGGACATGATCCGTGAGGAGGAGAATGTCGCCGGATACGAGGATCTCCTTCGCGCGCCGGTTGTCAGGATCGTTGGCATCGGTTGCGGCATACCAGACGGAAGTATCGACAAAAAGGGTCAACGGCGAAGGGATCTCCGGTGCTCCGCCTGGACGGCCTCGCCGATCATCTTGTCCTTATTGCGGCGAATATTGGATCCGCTGGATTTGCCAAGGTCAAAGATGCGTGTCACGTCACCCTTTGGCCGCGGACCTTCGAGGTCACGCGCAACCAAGCGGCGAATATATTCCGCGAAGGAGACACCCAGCTCGCTCGCGCGCCTTTGGGCGAGGCGCTGGGCTTCGGGTTCGAGGCTGATCTGGGTGCGTGCCATCATGATGGCGCCATCATAGCATCACCTCTTCTACTTAGGGCCAGATCGCATGAAGGAGAAATTCACGGTTGCCTTCGGCGCCGGTAATCGGCGAGTCGATGACCTCGATGCCGGCTCCGTGGAGTTCCTGAACGCAGATGCGGACCCGATCGATGGCGATTTGGTGGGCCGCGGGGTCGCGGACGATGCCGCCTTTGCCGATATGCTCGCGGCCGGCTTCAAACTGGGGCTTGATCAGGATGACGGCCTCGAGGGAGTCAGAGGGGCTTCCCTCGGGGGCTAAAGCCCGTGTCATTAGTGGGTCGTTTTCGGCATGGCTCAAGCCATGCCCCTTAAAGCAGCGGCGTCTCGCGCCGCTTCCCGTAGCCTTCGGTGAAGGCCTGTGGCGGATGGCATCGAGAACCGGCGGCAGGACGAGCGTTGCGGAAATGAAGGAGACATCGACACTGAGAAAGGAGATGCCGGGCGACAGATCGCCGGGGTTCAGGTGGCGCGCGTTGGTGCGTTCCATCAAGGTGACGCGCGGGTCGTCACGGAGGGTTTGGGCGATCTGGCCATAACCGGTGTCGATGGCGAGAACGCGCACAGCGCCGTGCTGGAGCATGCAGTCGGTGAATCCGCCGGTGGAGGCTCCGACGTCGCAGCAGAAGCGGCCGTGGAGATCGATGTTCCAGTGGGCGAGGGCGGCTTCGAGCTTGAGACCGCCCCGGCTGACATAGCGGAGGTCGCCGCCGAGAAGGCGGATGGGAGCGTCGCCGGGGATCGAAACGCCGGGCTTGTCGAGCTTCTGCTCGTTAACGAGGACGCGGCCGGCGAGGATGAGGGCCTGAGCGCGCTCACGCGACGGGGCAAGATTGCGCTCCACTAATAATTTGTCGAGGCGGATTTTCATCGACTGATTCTTGGCGCGTCGGCCCTGGCAGCCTTTGTCGCCGAATATCTCGGGGCGAGACCGCTGCATCTAACGTATCTTGCAGACTGGGCGTGTCTCCTGAAATTTGCAACGATGGCTGACGATCCCTCACAGACGAGGCAAGTGCATCCGCTGAACTGGCTGGGCTGGTTGCTGGCAGTGGTGTTTCTGGCGGTTGCGGCGGGCCTTGCACACAAGGTCGCAATCGTGCGGAGCGAGCTCAACACTTCGCAGGGAGGAGCGGCTCAGTTGCGGTTGCAGCTGGATCACGCAAATGAGATTGTCGCGGTGCTGAGTTCGCCGCAGTCGTCGCACGTCGTGCTGACCGAGACGCGGCAGGAGGCGCGGCCGGTGGGGCAGGTGAGCTGGCTGGCCAGCAAGGGCGCGCTGATATTTGTAGCGGGAGGGCTGCGACCGCTGCCGGCAGACAAGACGTATGAACTGTGGCTGATTCCGGCGCAGGGGAAAGCGCCGATTCCGGCGGGGCTGTTTCGTCCTGACGCGGACCACGGCGCGACGGTGGTGCTGCCGCCGCTGCCGGCTGAGACGCAGGCGAAGAGCTTCCTGGTCACGGTTGAGCCGGGTCATGGATCGGAGACGCCGTCGTTGCCTATTGTGATCGAGGGTCAATGACGATAACCAATTCAACGGCCTTTCGCGGCTCCGCGATACACTGTTTCGGTTTGCAGACATCGGATCGACAGGTCAGAAGTGCAGGTTCGATGAAGAACGCACAACCGCTCGTTACGCTCGCAGTGGATATCGGTGGCACAGGGTTGAAGATGCTGTGCCTGAACCATGACGGCAAGCCGCTCACCGAGCGGCTGCGCATTCCCACGCCCGATCCGCCGACACCTGCGCGGCTGCTGGCGGCGCTTGAGCAACTGCGGGCGCAGATGCTCCCCTTCGATCGGGTGAGCGTTGGCTATCCGGGAGTGATCAAGAAAGGCATCGTTTTCACGGCTGCGAATCTGCATCCGCGATGGATCGGTTTTCCTTTGCAGACGGAGCTCGAAAAACGCTGGAAGAAGCCGGTGCGTGTGGCGAACGACGCGGCGGTGCAGGGATTCGGGGCGATCCAGGGTCGTGGCGTGGAGATGATTATCACGCTCGGCACGGGTATGGGAACCGCGCTGTTCAGCGATGGGCGCTTGTGTCCGGGGCTCGAGCTGGGGCATCATCCGTGGCTGAAGAAGACGTATGAGGATTACCTCGGACGCCGCGGGCTGAAGAAATACGGCGAGAAGAAATGGAACAAGCTGCTGCGCAAAGCGATCGCCCAAACGGCGGCAACATTTAACTGGGATCATCTTTATTTGGGCGGCGGCAACACGAAGCTGGTCACGCTGAAGACGCGTCCCAATGTCAGCATCGTTTCGAATCTGGACGGGCTGCTGGGCGGTGTGGCGCTTTGGCGGGACTTTTAGCTATTAGCTTTTAGCTTTTGTTTATCGCGCCGCCAAATGTTCTGCGTGGAGCTTTTGCAGCGGGTTGACGGTGATGCGTCGGCTTTGCAGCGCGGCGATGCCTTCGGCGGCGGCGCGGGCGGCGGCGAGCGTGGTGATGGTAGGAATGCGCGCCAGCACTGCGGCGCGGCGAATGGCCTTCTCATCGAAGTAGGGATCCTGGCCGCGCGGGGTATTGATGATGAGCTGAATGCGCTCCCCTTTGATCAGGTCGACGACGTTCGGCCGGCCTTCCTTCACCTTGTAAACGCGGTCGACAGTCATGCCGGCTTTTTCGATGGCGTTGGCGGTGCCCTCTGTGGCGACGAGATGGAAGCCGAGCTCCATGTACTGACGGGCGAGTTCCACAAGGCCGCGACTTGTCGCGATCGCTGACGCTGAAAAAGACTGTGCCTTTGAGCGGCAGCTGCTGGCCTGCGGAAAGTTGCGCCTTGGCGAAGGCTTCGCCGAAGTTGTCCGCAACGCCCATGACTTCGCCGGTGGATTTCATCTCGGGGCCGAGGACGGTATCAACGCCCGGGAAATTTGCTCCACGGAAATACCGGCGACTTGACGTAGTAATGCGAACCGGTTTCGAGATCCTTGCCGTCGATGTCGAGGAATTCGCGCAGGCGGCGGCCGGTCATGAGGCGCGAGGCGATTTTCGCAAGCGGTACGCCGGTAGCTTTTGAGACGTAGGGCACGGTGCGCGAGGCACGCGGGTTGACTTCGATGACGAAAACTTTGTCAGGCTGGCCGGCTCTGCGCTGAATGGCAAATTGCAGATTGACGAGGCCGATGACGTTGAGCGCGAGCGCGAGGCGGCGGGTGTAGCCGCGGATGGTGTCGAGCGTGGCGGGGGCGAGATCGACGGCGGGTAGAACGCAGGAGGAGTCGCCGGAGTGGATGCCTGCCTCTTCGATGTGCTGCATGATGCCGGCAATGACAACGTCGGTGCCATCGCAGAGAGCATCGACGTCGACTTCGACGGCGTCTTCGAGGAAATGGTCGACGAGGATGGGGCGATCCTGGGAGTATTCGACGGCTTCTTTCATGTAGCGGGAGACGGCTTCAGCGTCGAAGGCGATGACCATGGCGCGGCCGCCGAGCACGTAGGAGGGGCGCACAAGCACGGGGTAGCCGATGCGGTCAGCGCCGGCGAGGGCTTCATCGACGCTGGTGGCGATAACGCCGGGCGGCTGGGGAATTTGTAACTGTTCCAGTAACTTTCCGAAGCGCTTGCGGTCTTCGGCGAGATCGATGGATTCGGGCGAGGTGCCGATGATGGGCACGCCGGCGGCTTTGAGGCGGAGGGCGAGATTCAGCGGGGTTTGTCCGCCGAACTGGACGATCATGCCGACTTCGGCTCCGCCGGAAGCTTCGTGCTCGTAGACGGCGAGGACGTCTTCGAGGGTGAGCGGCTCGAAGTAGAGGCGGTCGCTCGTGTCGTAGTCGGTGGAGACGGTTTCGGGGTTGCAGTTGACCATGATGGTCTCGTAGCCGTCTTCGCGAAGCGCGAAGGCGGCATGGCAGCAGCAGTAGTCGAACTCGATGCCCTGCCCTATGCGGTTGGGGCCGCTGCCGAGGATGATGACTTTGCGGTTGGGGGTGGGCGGGGCTTCGTCCTCTTCGTCGTAGCTGGAGTAGAGGTAGGGGGTGAAGCTCTCGAACTCGGCGGCGCAGGTGTCGACGAGCTTGAATACGGGGCGGAGGCCGTGGTGCTGGCGGAGAGTACGGACTTGTTCGATGCCTTCGGCGCCGGAGAGCGACCATGCGTCGGCCAGGCGTTCGTCGGAGATCCCGAGGC
The DNA here is from genome assembly GCA_963831055.1 of uncultured Acidobacteriaceae bacterium. Lineage (GTDB taxonomy): Bacteria > Acidobacteriota > Terriglobia > Terriglobales > Acidobacteriaceae > Palsa-343. The sequence continues at coordinate 12,056 of CAWHOU010000022.1, forward strand.
GCTTGGTTTTACGTAACTGTTGCGGTGACATTTGTTGCGGATCGCCGGGAATTGTAACAGTGGCATCGACAATTTCTTTGATCTGGAAGAGGAACCAGGGATCCATGGAGGTCATGCGGGCGACTTCACGGACCGAGTGGCCTTGCTGGAAGGCGAAGCTGATGTAGCTGAGGCGCTCAGGCTGCGGCGTGACGAGGCGCTGGGTGAGGCGGCGGGCATCAAAAACTTCCGAGTTGGATTTTTTGCCGGTTTCGAGGGAGCGGATGGCTTTCATGAGCGCTTCCTTGAAGGTGCGGCCGATGGCCATGACTTCGCCGACGGATTTCATCTGCGGCCCGAGGTTTTCGTCGGCGCCGGGAAATTTTTCGAACTGCCACTTGGGAATTTTGACGACGACGTAGTCGATGGTGGGTTCGAAGCAGGCGGGCGTCATCTTCGTAATGTCGTTGGGAATTTCATCGAGGGTGTAGCCGACTGCGAGTCGCGCGGCGATTTTTGCGATGGGAAAACCGGTGGCTTTGGAGGCGAGCGCAGAGGAGCGCGAGACGCGCGGGTTCATCTCAATGACGGTCATGCGGCCGTTGAGCGGGTTGACGGCGAACTGGACGTTAGAGCCGCCGGTCTCGACGCCGATTTCGCGCATGACGCGGATGGCGGCGTCGCGCATGGCCTGGTATTCGCGGTCGGTGAGGGTTTGGGCGGGGGCAACGGTGATGGAGTCGCCGGTGTGGACGCCCATGGGGTCCATATTTTCGATGGAGCAGACGATGATGACGTTGTCGGCGAGATCGCGCATGACCTCGAGCTCGAATTCTTTCCAGCCGAGGACAGATTCTTCGATGAGGCACTCGTGGACAGGTGAGAGGTCGAGGCCGCGAGCGAGAATTTCCATGAGCTCTTCGCGGTTGTAGCCGATGCCGCCGCCCGATCCGCCGAGGGTGAAGGAGGGACGGATGATGACGGGGAAACCGATTTTGGTGGCGAAGTCGAGACCGTCGCGGAGATTGTTGACGAGGGCGGAGCGCGGGACGTCGAGACCGATGCGGGTCATCGCATCTTTGAAGAGGAGGCGGTCTTCGGCTTTTTTGATGGCTTCCAATTTTGCGCCGATGAGCTCGACGTTGTGCTTGTCGAGAATGCCGGAGTCGGAGAGCTCGACGGCGAGGTTGAGGGCGGTTTGGCCGCCGACGGTGGGGAGGAGCGCGAAGACTCCGCCGCGGTGCTGGTCCCTGAGCATTACCGCTTCAATGCGAAGGATCTCGTCGAGATAGTCCTTCGTGAGCGGCTCGATGTAGGTGCGGTCGGCGAGCTCGGGATCGGTCATGATGGTGGCGGGGTTCGAGTTGACGAGGACGACTTCGTAGCCTTCGGCCTTGAGGGCTTTGCAGGCCTGAGTGCCGGAGTAGTCGAACTCGGCGGATTGGCCGATGACGATCGGGCCGGAGCCGATGACGAGGATTTTGGTGATGTCGTTGCGGCGTGGCATTTATGTTTTGATCTTCCGTGGTTTTCTGTGTCGCGTGCGCGCGTTGGCTTTGAGAATTGCAATGACTTCTTCGAAGGAGTATGTTCGCTCACCTCTGGAAGCTATTTCGTGTGCCAGGGCGTAGTCGCGTCGATTTTCTTCCAGGCGTCTTTGCCATTGTTGGGTCTTCCGTAGTTTCTTCTGTTCAGGCATGACTTACCTTATGCAATTTTGCAGGACGGCCTGGGCTCGCCGATTGAGGATTGTTTTGAAGGGGCGCGGCTTCAGCCGTGCCGATGGGGCCGGAGCAAATCCCGAGGATCTTGGCCATTTCGTTGCGGCGTGCCATTTCGCTATCGCTCTTATTCGCTCCTAAAGCTAACCGTAATTGCTGATTCGGATCCTATTGTCGGACGGATGTACAGGGGGTGTCTGCATGTGCTCGGCGCCGGAGTGACGTCTAGCGGATACCAATCCTGAATTGCATTGCCGGGCATCGCGATATACACGCGACCGGCCACCTTGCCGAATGCGAAGTTCCCTTCCCGGTCTGTCGTCGTAGCGGCTATGACATTTCCATGCGGATCGCGCCGAATTTCGATCCGTGCATTCGCCACAAACGCCTGTCCACAAATTTGGCGAACCTTCAGGGCTGGCGGCTCGATTGTTTCTGAAATCAAGGATGCACCAAATAGCGAAAGCGAAACGGCGAGGAAAGCCCGCGTCATCCCTTCCACTCCTCCATCATCTTGCGGAAGTCTTTGAAGAGGTAGTGAGAATCATGCGGGCCGGGGCTGGCTTCGGGGTGGTACTGCACGCTGAAGAGCGGCAGGGTGCGGTGGCGCAGGCCTTCGAGGGTATTGTCGTTGAGGTCGATGTGGGTGAGGTCGACCTCGCTGGTGTTGATGGAGTCTGGATCGACAGCGAAGTTGTGATTGTGCGCGGTGATCTCGACCTTACCCGTGTCGTTGCGCCTGACCGGGTGATTGCCACCGTGGTGGCCGAATTTGAGCTTGTAGGTTTTGCCGCCGAGGGCAAGACCGATGAGCTGGTGGCCGAGGCAGATGCCGAAGATGGGGGTACGGCCGGCGAGCCTGCGGATGCTCTCGTGCGCGTAGGTAACGGGCTCGGGGTCCCCGGGGCCGTTTGAGAGGAAGACGCCGTCGGGCTTGAGCGCGAGCACGTCTTCGGCTGAGGTTTGCGCGGGGACGACGGTCACGCGGCAGCCTTCCTGTGTGAGCATGCGGAGGATATTTTTCTTGATGCCGTAGTCGTACGCGACGACGTGCAGGTCGGGTTGGACGGCAACCTCATCGAGGCGGAGGGGGTTGGGACCGTCCTGCTCCCACTCGTAGCGATCTTTGGTGGAGACGACTTTGGCCAGGTCGGTACCGTCCATTTTGCGAATGGAGCGGGCTTTCTCGACGAGGACGTCGGGGTTGGGTTCAGTGGTAGAGATGACGCCGCGCATCACTCCATTGGCGCGCAGGTGGCGGACAAGGGCGCGGGTGTCGATTTCAGAGATGACGGGAACGTGGAAACGCTCGAGGTACTCGTCGGCGACCTGCTGGGAGCGCCAGTTGGAGCTGATGGGGGAAAATTCGCGGGTGACGAGGCCTTCGATGTAGGGCTTCGCTGCTTCGTTGTCGGCGGAGTTGGTGCCGTAGTTGCCGATCTGCGGGTTGGTGAGGACAACGATCTGGCCGGCGTAGGAAGGGTCGGTGAAGATTTCCTGATAACCGGTCAGCGATGTATTGAAAACGACCTCTCCGCGGCATTCGCCCTGGGCGCCGTAGCCGTCGCCCCTGAAGATGCGCCCGTCTTCGAGCGCAAGGATTGCCTGCATGGAGACTCCGAGACTTGGATTCTTCTGATTCTATCAGGGCATGGCGCGGCGCAATCGCTGTTCTGACGCGCAAAAAGGGACGAGTTTTCCAGAGACGCAGGAAGGTCCGCCCCGTCCCACTCGCCTGCGCGAGCACTCCCTCAGGGCAGGCATTGAATGGCCGGCTTCTCAGCTAACTATTTCTGTGGCGACGCTTGCGGCGGTGCCGGCGGAGTCTGCGGTTGGGTTGGCTGTTGCTGCTCCTGCTGCTGCAACTGCTGTTGCTGGGTGGGCGGCGTCACTTCCGGCAGGGATTTCGCGGGTTCGAGGCCGGGGATGACGGGCGCTGTATGAATCTGGCCGGTGGCTGCGTCGACGATCGAGATCCCGTAGCGATCGAGCGTGCTCGCGAGGGTTTCCTCGAACGCCGCGCGGTCGGTGGCGTAACGCGCGCGCGCCGCGATGAGCTGAGCATCGGCGGCCGCCACGCCTTTTTGCTGTGTGAGGACGTTGGCAGTGGTGGACGCCCCGAGGTGGAGTTTTTTGACTTCGGCGTCGAGGCTCTGCTGGTTGTAGTCATGATTGGAAATCGCGGAATCGACAGCGGCGCGGTCGTTGGTGAGCGCGTACTGCTGGCTGATGACGTTCATACGGATCTGGATATAGAGCTGCTGCAGAGCCATCTGCGCCTTGCGGTACTCAATCTGCGAGCGCGCCTGTTGAGCCTGCGCGGGACGGTTGCGTAGCGGGATATTCATGGTGAATTCGACGCCCTTGTTCGGACCGCTGCTGTTGCCGAGATTCTGGAGCACGGTGCCGTAGCCGGTATTGCCCAGGAGGGTGCAATCCGTGGGGGGAAGGCCAAAGGAGGCGAGGGCTGTTGGGCAGTTCGGGCTGACCGCGCCCCCCAGTGCGCTGGCGCCGTAAAAGGCCTGAACATCGAAGACGGGGAGCAATGCGTTCTTCACGGCCTTGAGGGTGATCTCGTCGATTTTCAGGTTCAGGATGGCCTGCTCGACGTCAGGGCGATTGGCGTCCGCCTCGCGCACCAGTTCATCGACTGACATATGCTCTTCGGGGGTTTCGGCGAGGCTGACGCGATCGGTCGGAATGATGGGGGCGTTGGCCAGAGCGGGATCGTCGAGATTGCGGGAAATGGCCTGTTTCATGACGAGCTGCTGATACTCGAGCGTGTTCTGCGATGCAATCAGCGACTGCTGGTCGCTGGACATCTGGCTCTTTGCGTTCACGACATCGAGGGGCGCCATGCTGCCGATCTGGAGTTGCTTCTCGTCGTCCTTTTCGAGGCTGGTGGACTGATCGAGAGCGCGCTGTTTGGACTGGACATCTTCATATGCGCTGACCAGGCCCCAGTAGATGTTCTCCACCTGATTGATGGTGTAGAGAAGCTGTTGGCGGAATACGGAGTCGGCGATACGGCGATCGTGCCTCGCCTGGACGATGAAGCGGCCGTTGACGCCGGTGCCAAACCCCTGCAGAAGATGCTGGGTAAGGGCGAAATTGAAGCTGGACGAAAGCTGCGGGCTGAAAAAACTAAACAGACTGTCGGTGGTGGTACGAGAATTGTTGAAGACCACCTGCATGTTCGTGCCGGTGATAAAACCCTGATTGAAGGTGAAGTTGTAAGTATTGGTATTTTGGTTAATGGAAGGCAGGCCGCCGGAAAAAATCGGGCTGGACTCAGGCTGCACCGCGTGATTGAACTCGACGGTGCCCTGCAGTGTGGGATCGAAGTTTTCAGGCGTCGGCCCGGCGCCATTGGTGGAAAGCGACAATCCACCAGGACCGGTGCCGGACACGCTGGAACCTGAGCCTCCGCCACCGGGGCCACCGCCGACGGAGCTGACCGAGGCGGTTGAACCACCCTGAGTGCCGGTGACCACACTCGCCGGAACACCCTGGATACCGCCGACGCCGGATTTGGCTCGCAGAATGTCGGTGTCAGCGATATCGAGGTTCAGGCGCTGAATCGCGATGTCGTAGTTGTTCTGGAGAGCGAGCAGCACGGCGTCACCGAGGCTGAGATAGATTTTGCCTCCCGTCACCATGCGGTCGAGACGCACGGGATTGAGGAAATTCGTCGGGGGCACGGTGGTGGGCGAATAAGGGGCCAGAGGATTGGGCCAGTAACCGCGCTCCTTTGAGAAGTCGCGTGTTGTGTCGCGCATGAAGAGCGGCTGAGTCGGATTCGGCGCTGGTTCCGGAGGCAGACCCGGGGCGGCAGGCGCCATCTGTTGGGGAACCTGGGCGAAGGACGGCGCGGTTCCGGCAAGCAGGCAGCAGATTGCGGCTGCGCCTTTCAATTTTTCGAAGAGAGTGCTTTGATTTTTCGCGGAATAACTGCGGGTAACTAACATTGGCCGTCTCCACTCCTCTGATACACGCTTGCAGGTCGGGAACAATCGCGCACTCCGGTTCCGCTCGCGCGGCGGATTTACGCGCACACAGACGTACTTCAGACCCGGAAAACCGCTTTAGCTCATCACGAATTACGCGGCAAGCCTCGGCCTGGTTCCGTAAACTCGTACACAATCAGGAAAGCTGAGTATATCGCAGCGATTCGATGATTCCGGAGAAACCTCGGGTGCAATAATTGCGCGAAAATAGTTAAGAAATGGATGCGGATCGGGGAATATCGACGGGATCGAACTGGAAGCTGACCGTCGCGTATGACGGGACGGACTTCAATGGCTGGCAGGTGCAGCCGGATCGGGCGACGATTCAGGGGACGCTGGCCGATGCGATTACAAGCGTGACCGGGGAGCGCGTGTTGCCGCAGGGCAGCGGGCGGACCGATGCCGGCGTTCACGCGCGTGGACAGGTTGCATCGTTTTTTCTGAGCGCGGCCATTCCGGAAGCGAATTTTTTGCGGGCGCTGAACCGCAGGCTGCCGGAGGCGATTCGCGTCCTGAGCGCGGAACCGGCCGCGGCGGAGTTTCACGCGCGGCACTCGGCCAGGGCGAAGACCTATGAGTATCGGATTTTTCGCATTCCCGGAGAGAGTGAAGTTTGCCCTCCGTGGACGGCGCGCTATGCGTGGGCTTTGCACTGGGGCCTCGACGTTGCGCATATGCAGGAGGCGGCGACACTCGTGACCGGCACGCACGACTTCACGTCATTCGCCGCGAGCGATCCCGATCTCGCGACACGATCCGCCGAAGAATACGGGGCAGATACCGGGAAGACGGGCAACGTTCGGACGATTTTTGATTCGGAGTGGATTGAAGACGCCTCGCGGCTGACTTATCGGGTGCGCGGAGACGGATTCCTGCACCACATGGTGCGGAATCTGGTGGGCACGTTTGTGGATGTGGGACGAGGACATGTGGGGCCGGAGGAAGTTGCGCGGATTCTGGCAGCGCGCTCACGCAGCGAGGCCGGAGCAACCGCGCCGGCGCGGGGGCTGTTTCTGGGCACCGTGGAATATTGAGAACAGCGATGATGCTTTTAGCGAAGAGCTTTTAGCGAAGAAGCGGTTAGCGAAAAAGCTCCTGGAGAAAAAGCGGGTAGAGAAGATTGGGTTAGCGGACAGCGCGTGAAGGCAGGCGCCACTGAGTGCTACGCTGAAAGCTCTTATGGCATCCCCGGCACCAGCGACGGCATCAATCGCACGGATCGCGGCCGATCGGCACGTGCACCGGGCGTTTCAGTGGCTGCATCTGCAGGAGCTACGGATCATGCAGTGGCAGGCGGAGATGGTGCGGATCCCGGCTCCGCCATTTGGAGAGAAGGCGCGAGGGCTGTGGCTCTGCGAGAGGTTTCGCGATGTAGGACTCGATAATCCGCACATCGATGAAGTGGGCAATGCGATCGGAACGCGTTCCGGCCGAGCACCGAGGGCGGGGCGCGTTCTGCTGTCTGCCCACATCGATACGGTTTTTCCGGCGGGAACAAAGATCGAGGCGGATCTGCAGGGGTCGCGATTGACCGCTCCGGGCGCCTGCGACAACGGCGCGGGCGTGGCGGCGATGCTGGCCGTGGGGGCGGCATTGCAGCAGAGCGGCATTGAGACGGAGTGCGACCTGGCGTTCGTGGGCAATGTTGGAGAAGAAGGCGAAGGCGATCTGCGCGGGATGAGGCATCTCTATCGTGATGCTGGGGCTTCGCGCGATGGCATCGCCGCGCACATCGTGCTCGATGGCGCAGGGCATGAGTCGGCGGTGACGCATGCGCTGGGGAGCCAGCGTTATCTGGTGACCATCGTCGGGCCGGGCGGTCACTCGTGGACGGATGCGGGACGACCGAATCCGATTGTCCTGCTGTGCCGCGCCATCGAGCGCTTCTCCGCGGTGCCCCTGCCGGATATTCCGCGGACCACGATGAATGTGGGAACGGTGGAAGGCGGCACGGCGATCAACGCTGTTCCGGAGCGGGCTGCGGCGCGGTTCGATCAGCGCTCCACCGATCCGGAGCAGCTGGTGCGGCTGGAGGTGGAACTGCATCGGGCGGTCGAGGATGCGGTGCTGGAGGCGAACCGGGGGAAAGAGGCCGGGGCGAGCGCGGTGCGGTTTTCGATTGAGAAAATCGGGGACCGGCCGGCGGGCCGGTTGCCTCCGGGGTCGGATCTGATGTCGCTGCTCGAGGCGGTGGATCGTCATCTCGCGATTCGCACCGAGATGCGGCTGGCTTCGACAGACGCGAACATTCCGCTGTCGCTTGGGATCCCGGCGGTGAGCATCGGCGGCGGGGGCGAGGGTGGCGGCATTCACACGCACGGGGAGTGGTACGACTCCAGGGGCCGGGACCTTGGACTGCGGAGGATTCTTCTCCTGCTGCTGGCAGCGGCGGGCGGTTAGACTGGCTTTCGTGAAAGCTCACATTCTCCTGACCGTAGTTTTTCTGAGCGCTGGGATCGCGGTTGCGCAGTCCGGATCTGCGGCGGACGCGATCTACTACCGCGGAAATATATTGACTGGGATCGACCTGGAGTCCGCGCATCCGGAGCGCGTATCGGCAATCGCGGTCGCGCATGGGGAGATTCTTGCGGCCGGGGATGACGCTCGGATCACTTCGAAATATAAGGGCGCTTCGACGCAGATGGTCGATCTGCGGGGCGCATTTGTTATGCCTGGGTTCAACGACGCGCATGCGCACCTGGGAATGGGCAGCAGGATTCGGCTATCGGTGAATCTGCTGGGAGCGAAGCCTCTGGCCGAGATGGAGGAGCGGATTCGCGCGGCGGCAGAGACGGCTCGGCCGGGGCAATGGCTGTCGGGCGGAGGGTGGGATCACACGCTGTGGGCTGGCGCGAAGTTGCCGAGTCGCGCGGACATCGATGCCGCCGCAGAGGGGCACCCGGCGATCTTCACGCGCGTGGATGGGCACATTGCTGTTGCGGATTCAGCAGCGCTGGCCGCGGCGGGGATCACGCGGGAGACGAAGGATCCTGAGGGCGGCAAGATCGATCGCGACGCGAGCGGCAAGGCGACGGGGATTCTGCGCGAGACGGCGCAGGCGCTGGTGAAGGTCCCGCCGCCATCGCTGGAGCAGCGCCGGCATGGACTGGAACTGGCGATTGAGGATGCGATTGAGCACGGCGTTACGACTGTGCAGGATTTTTCGGACTGGGACGATTTTCTGGTTTTCGAGCAGATGGAGCGCGAGGGCAAACTGCCGGTCCGCATTGCGGAGTGGATCCCGTTCGCGGAGCCGCTGGAGCTTGAGAAGCAGCAAGCGGCGCATCATCCGGCCACGGATCGCATGCTGCATACGACCATGCTGAAGGGATTCATGGATGGGTCACTGGGGTCGCGGACGGCAGCGATGAACGCTCCATATGCGGATGATCCGGGGAACTCGGGGATTCCGCGCTACGAGCAGGGGAAGCTGAATGAGATGGCGGTGGAGCGCGCGAAGGCTGGATTCCAGCTGGGCTTTCACGCGATCGGTGACCGCGCGGTGGAGATGGCGCTCGATGCATATGCTGCGGCTGAAGCAGCGGTTCGACAGCCTTCGCTGCCGCCTCATTCAAGGGGGTCAGGACCGCGGTCGGAGATGATTCCCGTGAAGCGTGTGCCGCCTCACGATCTGCGGTATCGCATCGAGCACAGCCAGGTGGTAAGCGCGGGGGATTTCACTCGTTACAAGGAGCTGGGCGTGATTGCGTCGATGCAGCCGAATCATCTGCTCACCGACATGGCGTGGGCGGGGCAGCGGCTGGGGCCGGAGCGCGAGAAATACGCGTACGCGTGGAAATCGTTTCTGGATGCGGGCGTGCCGCTGGCTTTTGGCACCGACTATCCGGTTGAGCCAATCACGCCCTTTCGCGGTGTTTATTGCGCGGTGACGCGCGAAAATGAGGCAGGGACGATGAGCTTTCATCCGGAGCAGAAGCTGACGAGGGGGGAGACGCTCTACGCGTACACTCGGGGGTCGGCGTATGCGGAGTTTGCGGAGGGATGGAAGGGGAAGCTGGCTGCGGGGTACGCTGCGGATTTTGTGGTGCTGGATCGGGACCTAACGGCGGTTGAGCCGCGCGCGATCCTAGGTACGACAGTAATGCGGACGGTGGTGGGCGGGAAAACCGTGTATTTGCAACATTGAACTACACGAATCTCCGCGTTTATGGCAGAGCGCTCGGCTGCGAAGAACGCCCGTTTAGGGTTTGCATACCGCAGTCCGCTGAAAATCGGCGGGGATTGGGGCTAGCCCGGCTACAATCAAGCCAATACTGTTCAGAGGAGATTCGCACACATGGCAACCGCCACAGTTTCACGTAACGCCGCCTATAAAGTCGCCGACATGTCCCTGGCCGACTGGGGCCGCAAAGAGATTTTGATCGCCGAGCACGAGATGCCGGGCCTGATGGCGATTCGCCACAAGTACTCCGCGGAGAAGCCGCTGAAGGGCGTGCGCGTTTCCGGTTCTCTGCACATGACCATCCAGACCGCCGTGCTGATTGAGACGCTGGCCGATCTGGGCGCGAGCGTTCGCTGGGCGAGCTGCAACATTTTCTCGACCCAGGATCATGCCGCCGCCGCCATTGCCGCCGCTGGCATTCCGGTGTTTGCCTGGAAGGGCGAGTCGCTCGAAGAGTACTGGTGGTGCACGCTGCAGGCGCTGAGCCATCCGGATGGCAAAGGTCCTCAGTTGATTGTCGACGACGGCGGCGATGCGACGTTGCTCGTCCACAAAGGGTATGAGCTCGAAAACGGCGACAAGTGGGTCAACACGCCTTCCTCGAACGAGGAAGAGCAGGTGATCAAGAACCTGCTGAAAGAGGTCTACGCCGACGATTCGCAGTACTGGCACAAGGTGGTAAAGGAGTGGCGCGGGGTTTCCGAGGAGACCACGACGGGCGTGCACCGGCTTTACAAGATGAAGGAAGTTGGCAAGCTGCTGATACCGGCGATCAATGTGAACGATTCGGTGACGAAGTCGAAGTTCGACAATCTGTACGGCTGCCGCGAGTCGCTGGCGGACGGCATTAAGCGCGCGACGGACGTGATGGTTGCGGGCAAGGTTGCCGTGGTTTGCGGATACGGCGACGTGGGCAAGGGCTCGGCGCACTCGCTCCGCGGCATGGGCGCGCGCGTGATCGTCACGGAGATCGATCCCATCAATGCACTGCAGGCTGCAATGGAAGGCTTCGAGGTCACGACCATCGAGGACACGCTGGGACGCGGCGATATCTATGTAACCTGCACGGGTAACGTGGACATCATCACCTTCGAGCACATGAAGGCCATGAAGGATCAGGCCATCGTGTGCAACATCGGGCACTTCGACAACGAGATTCAGATGGACAAGCTGAATACCGCCGCGGGCGTGAAGAAGATCAACATCAAGCCGCAGGTGGATCAGTACAACTTCCCTGCCGAGGGCAAGAAGCCGGCGCACAGCATCTTCATTCTGGCCGAAGGGCGGCTGGTGAACCTGGGTTGTGCGACGGGTCACCCGAGCTTCGTGATGAGCAACAGCTTCGCCAACCAGACGCTGGCGCAGATCGACCTGTGGAAGAACCGGGATACGTACGCGATCGATGTCTACACGCTGCCGAAGCGGCTGGACGAAGAGGTGGCGCGGCTGCATCTGGAAAAGATCGGCGTGAAGCTGACCAGGCTGACCAAAGACCAGGCAGAATACATCGGCGTTTCCCCGGATGGGCCGTATAAGCCGGAGCACTACCGCTATTGAACTGGGTCACAACCGGGCAAGAGAGCAGGTGGGCATCATGGACAGTGATCGTAATTCTCCGGCAACAAAGGGCGACCTGGCTGATCTGGAAGACCGGCTGACGGGTTCTATGCGCGAACTCGAAGAGCGCATCATGGAATCGATGCGCGATATCCAGACCGAGATGCTGAAGGGTTTCTATGGCTTCACGCAGACGGTTTCGGCGCGGTTTCAGGAGCAGGATCAGACCGAGATATCTCTCAAGAGGCGCATCGCGACGATGGAGGATCGCATCCTCGAAATCGAGAAGCGCCTCAACTTTCCTCCCCACGCGGCCTAAGCGAATCTGCTAAGCCGGTGTTGGATTTTGGCTTCATTTGGAACATTTCTGCTATGGGCTCTGCACCTTCTTTTTCGTTTGAGTTATTCCCGCCGCGCACGCCGGCGGGCGTGGAGAAACTGCCTGGCGTGATTCGGGAGCTTGCCGCAGTGCGGCCGGATTATTTCTCGATCACCTACGGCGCTTGCGGCTCCGATCAGGACGGCACCTACGAGACCCTGATGGCGGTGGTGCAGCATGCCGGCGTGGAAGCCGCGCCGCACCTGACATGCATCGGTTCAACGCGTTCGCATATTGCCGTGCTTCTCGAACGCTATCGTGAGGCCGGCGTCCGGCGCATAGTCGCGTTGCGCGGCGACCTGCCTGCCACAGCGATCAGCTCTTCTGCTCCGGGGGAATTCCACTACGCGAATGAGCTGGTCAGCTTTATCCGCGAGACTCACGGAGACGCATTCAAAATTGAGGTGGCGGCCTATCCCGAGATGCACCCACAGGCGTGCGACCCATCTGCGGATTTCGAGAACTTTCGGCGCAAGGTCGAAGCCGGCGCGGATGCAGCCCTGACGCAGCTTTTCTACAACGCCGATGCTTATTTTGACTTCATGGATCGCTGCGAAAAGGCCGGCATCGACATTCCTGTTGTGCCTGGCATCATGCCGATCACGAGCTTCGCTAATACGGTACGTTTCTGCGACAACTGCGGCGCCGATCTGCCGCGCTGGGTGCGTCTGCGCCTGGAGCAATTACAGGACGACAAGGCCGGGCTGCTTGAATTCGGCGCCTGCGTTGTCACTCGGCTCTGTGAGACGCTGTTGCGCAACGGAGCGCCGGGGCTGCATTTCTATACGATCAACCAGGCGGAGCCTACTTTGCGGCTTTGGGAGAACCTGGCGCTCCCGGTTCTTGCCTAATCGACGTCAACGCTATCTCGCGGCCGTTTCCGCCAAGTGCTTTTTGTAAACCGGCGATAACTCGCGCAGGCGCGCGACGGCGGCGGGGACTAACTCCAGCGCAGTATCGATGTCGGCATCGGTGTTCTGCCGGGTGAGCGAGAAGCGCAGGCTGGCGCGGGAGCGGGCGAGCGGCAGTCCCATAGCTTTGAGCACGTGCGAGGGCTCGGTGGAACCGGAGGAGCAGGCCGATCCGCCGGAAACGGCGAGACCCTTTAAGTCGAGGGCGATGACCAGCGCTTCGCCTTCTAAGTGATCGAAATAGAGATTGGTCGTGTTCGGGACGCGCGGCTGCCCTGCCCCGTTGACCCCGCATTCTTCAATTTTCGCGAGCAGGCCTTGTTCAAGCCGATCGCGCATCACGCCGATGCGATCGTCGGTACCTTCGGTCAAGGCTGCGCGGGCAATTTCGGCAGCTTTGCCCAGTCCCACGATGCCCGGGACGTTTTCAGTGCCGGCGCGGCGCTGGCGCTCGTGGGCTCCGCCAAAGAAGAGAGGCTCGAAGCGCGTGCCGCGCCGAACATAGAGGATGCCGATGCCCTGGGGCGCGTGTAGCTTATGCCCGGAAATGCTGAGCATGTGGCAGCCGATGGCCTTCACGTCGATGGGAATTTTACCGGCGGCCTGGACAGCGTCAGTGTGAAACGCAACTTCGGCTTCCGCGGCGATTTTGCCAATTTGCTCGACGGGTTGGACGACGCCCGTTTCGTTGTTGGCCATCATGATGCTGATGAGCTTCGTGTTGGGCTTGAGGGCGCGATAGACGTCGAACGGATCGACGGCCCCGCCCGCTGAAACCGGCAGAAACGTAACCTCGATGCCGCGCTCCTGCGCCTTGTGCGCCGAGTGCAGAACAGCGTGATGCTCGATGGCCGAAGTGATGAGGTGATCGCCCGAACGAAGGACGCCGAAGATGGCGGTGTTGTCGCTCTCCGTGCCGCCGGAGGTAAAGACGATCTCCGCGGGACGGCAGTTGAGGAGCGCCGCGACCTGTTCGCGTGCCCGCTCGACGGCAGCGCGGGCATGCTGGCCATGCTGATGGATCGAAGAGGCGTTGCCGAAGGAGTCGATAAAGAAGGGCCGCATGGCCTCCAGCACCTCAGGCAGCAGAGGGGTAGTGGCGTTGGCGTCCATATAGATGCGGCGCATGATGCCTTATTGTAACGGGGCTGGGACGGGGCATCCCTGCGCAGAGCCCAAAAGGCTACGCGACCCAAGGCCTAAGAGCGGGTGTAGTTTCAGAGCGCGAGTTCGCCGCGCAACAGTCCTTTTTCCTCAGTTAAGGCAAATCCCAGCTTGCGAGAGAGATTGCGCATGCGCGTGTTCTCCGGCAGGAAGTAGACGAAGACTTCTGCGATGCCTTCAAGGCGGGCGGCCGAGAGGGCGCGGCGCATCAGCTCTTCCCCGAGTCCTTGTCCCTGAAAGTCGTCGGCGACCACAACAGCGAGCGTGGCGGAGCGGCCGTCATCCTGGCGAATCATGCGGCTGACGCCTCCGATGACCCTTCCCACCACGGGGTCGTTCGTTTCTCCGACAAGTGCCAGCTCGCGGTCGTAATCGATGAAGCAGATGCGGGTGAGGCGCTCGTGCGCGGTGCGCGCATTCAGATCGAGCGCAGTGAAGTAGCGCTGGACGACGGTGCGCTCCGAGAGGCGATCATGAAACGCCACGATAAGGGGTTCGTCTTCCGGGCGAATGGGACGGATGAGAGCGCTGGCGCCGGATTTGGTTTTCCAGGGCGCCACGTACTGCACCGGATAGGGGCGAATGGCGGGGCGCGGAAGCTGGTCTTCCGTGGTATCGGGCTCGTACAGGACGACCCGCGCGTCAAGAGCGATGAGGCCATCGGGCGAAGCGAGCAGCGGGTTGATGTCGATTTCCTTGATCCAGCGCTGCTCGACGACCAGTTCGCTGAAGCGGACGATCAAGGCATCGAGGGCATCGAGATCGACGGGCTTGCGGCCGCGTACACCTTTAAGAGCGGTGAAGATTTTCGTCTGCTCCATCTGGTGGCGAGCGAGGGTCGCGGTAAGCGGAGGCAGCGCCAGGGCGCGATCCTTGTAGACCTCGACGAGCTGTCCGCCGGTTCCGAAGAGAAGCACCGGACCGAGCTGCGGATCGATGCTGCTGCCGAGGATGATTTCGTAGCCGTCGAGTTTGGCGAAGGGCTGCACGGTAACGCCGAGGAAATGCTGCGGGCCCACTTTGACGGTGACAGAAGATTGAATTTCGGTGAAGGCGGCGGCGACATCGCTTGCCGTGCGCAGGTTGAGCTTTACACCGCCAACGTCGGTTTTGTGGGTGATGGTCTCAGAGTGAAGCTTGAGGACGACGGGATAGCCGATCTCGGCGGCCTTGAGTACGGCTTCTTCTGAAGTTTTAGCCAGCTCGGTGCGGACCGTTGGGATGCCGTATGCGGCAAGCAGCTGCTTCGATTCGAATTCGGTGAGGATGGTGCGGCGGCTGGCACGGACCCCGCTGACGATGTTGTTAGCCAAATCGCGTTTGGTTTCGAGGACCGATCCCGAGAGAGCTGTGGGCGTCTCATAAAGATCGCGCAGATGACTGGTGTGTTTCCAGGTGGCGACGAAAGCTTCGGCGGCGGCGTCTGGATAGGGAAAGACGGGGATGCCGGCGTGCTTGAGAATCAATTCGCCCTCTGCAACGACGTCGCCGCCCATCCAGCTGGCGATGACTGGTTTGCCGGTGGAGGAGGCGTATGGCGCGAGGTGCTCGGCGACCTCGGTTGGATTGGTCATGCCCTGGGGCGTTAGAATGACGAGCATGCCGTCGGTGTTGATGTCTTTGGAGGCGATTTCAAGCGCCTGGGAATAGCGGTCTGACTCAGCATCGCCGAGGATGTCGACGGGGTTGTTGTGGCTCCACGCGTCGGGCAGAAAATTGTTGTAGGTGGCGATGGTGTCCGGGGCGATTTCGGTTAGCTCCCCACCGGCGGCAATGAGAGCGTCGGTGGCGAGAACGCCGGGGCCACCGGCATTGGTGAGGATTGTGAGGCGCGGCCCGCGCGGACGAGGCTGCTTGGCGAGAACTTCAGAGACGTAGAACAGCTCGCTGATGGAGTTGACGCGGAGAACGCCGGCACGCTGGAAGGCGGCGTCGAGCACGTCGTCACTTCCGGTGAGCGATCCGGTGTGCGACGCAGCGGCTTTGGCGGCGGCGGCGGTGCGTCCGGCCTTGATCACGAGGATGGGCTTGTTCATGGCTACGGCGCGGGCGGCGGAGAGAAAACTGCGCGCATCGCCGATGGATTCCATGTAGATGACGATGGAGTCTGTATTTGGATCCTGGCCGTAGTGATCGATGAGTTCGCCGAAGGTGACGTCGAGCATGGAGCCAGCAGAGACAAAACCGCTGAGCCCAACGCGCTCGCGGATGCACCAGTCGAGAACAGCGGTGCCGAGCGCGCCGCTCTGACTGATAAAGGCGAGGCGTCCGGCGGGAACCATGGCTTTGGCGAAATTGGCGTTGACGCCGCCGACTGGATTCATGACGCCGAGGCAGTTGGGACCGATGACGCGCATCTTGCCCTGAATGATTGAGGCGATCTGTTGTTCCAGAGCTTTGCCGGGTGCTCCGATTTCCTTGAAGCCGGCAGAGATGATGATGGCCGAGGGGACACCTGCATCGACAGCTTCCTGAATGATGGCAGGAACCGTGGCCGCCGGCGTGGTTACGACGATGAGGTCGGGAACGCCGGGGAGTTCCTGGATGGATTTGTAGGCAGCGAGGCCGAGGACGGTCGGCCGCTTGGGATTGACCGGCCAGACGGGACCGCCGAAGGGACTGGCCATGAGGTTGGTGAGCACGGTGCAGCCAACGCTGCCCGCGCGCTCGGAGGCGCCAACGACCGCAACCGCTTTAGGGGTGAAGATCGACGCGAGCGGACTGCGCCGGAGGCTCACAAGATCGTGGGCGGGGTCGATGATCAGCGGACTTTCCATAGCAAGCTGAGCGGCGGGCGACGCCATGAGGGAGTTCTCCTTCGAATCTTGTTCAGTGTCCATAGCCGGCTTCCGCGGTGACCTTACCACGGAACAGCCAGTAAGACGTGATGATGTAACCCAATGCCAGGAGCAAACCGAAGGACCACCAGATGAGTCCGACGTGCAGCGAGTGCTGGCCGGTGAGCGCGTTGGCAATAGTGATATCGCGGGCAGGGTCTGTGGAGGAAGGCAGGAGGGTGGGATAGAGTCCCACCGCGGCGCCGACCAGCATGAAGACCAGATAGAAGCACGAAGAAAGGAACGCCGCGAGCGGTTTTCTCTGCCGGGTGAAGCTGAGGATACCGACCAGCGCAGCGACGACGAGCGCGGGAATGAGGTAGAGGATTTTGTGGGCTTCGTAGTTGTCGAGTGCCGAGGGGCGCACGGCAATGGTGGCGGGCAGGCTGATAAGCGTTACGACGAGCAGCGCAACCCAGAGAGCGGAGGCTGCGCGGCGGGCGCGGTCTTCAAGCTCGCCGGGAGCTTTGAGCACCAGCCAAAGGGCGCCGTGTGTGGCGAGGGCGACCAGAGCGACGACGCCGCCGATGACGGTGTACCAGTCGAGAATGCCCGGGTTCGGGCCGACGCGCCAGTTGGTCCAGAGGGGCAGGAAGAAGTAGCTGTCCGCGCCGAGAGGCACGCCGCGGATCACGTTCGCGAGAGCCGCGCCGAAGAAGATGGCGAGCAGCGCGCTGGCCACGAAGAAGAGCCCGTCGAAGAAGCTGCGCCAAACGGTGTGATCGATGTGCATGCGCAGCTCGATGCTGACGCCGCGCATGATGAGGAGCCAGAGCACGATCATGAGCGGCAGATAGAAGCCGCTGAAGGACGATGCATAGAGCAGCGGAAAGGCGAAGTAGAGCGTGCCGCCGCCGGCGAGCAGCCAGACTTCGTTGCCATCCCACACCGGGCCAATGGAGCGGATGAGCATGCGTCGTTCATCCTCAGAGCGGGCGAGGAACGGAGAGAGAATGCCGACGCCGAGGTCGAAGCCATCGAGCACGACATAAGCGGCAATCATGACTGCGACAATCCAGAACCAGACAAATCCCATGATGTTTCCTCTCTCCCTAGACGGCGGCCAGCGTTGCGGGTTCAGGCTCGGGTGCGACTGCGGCGGCGGGTCCGGTGCGAATGAAGCGATACACAATGACAATCCAGAGGATCGAAAGCACAGAGTACATGCCAAGGAATCCGAGTAACGTGAACAGGGTGTTGCCCGCCGAGACGTGCGTGGAGTAGCCCTCGCTGGTGCGGATGAGCCCGTAGACCAGCCATGGCTGGCGGCCGATCTCTGCAGTCATCCAGCCCGCGGTGTTAGCGATATACGGCAGCGGGAAGCTCAGGAGGATGGGCCACAGAACCCAGCGCGCGGAGTAGAGCTTGCCGCGCCAAAGCATGACAGCAGCGACCACCATGAGCAGCAGGAACCATGTCCCGAGGCCCGCCATGATGTGGTAGCTGTAATAAAGCAGCGGAAGAGCTGTGGGCCACTGGTCCTGGGGAAAGTCGTTGAGGCCTTTGACCTCGGCCGAGGTGGTTCCGTAGATGAGGAAGCTGAGGACGTCGTTGATGGGGATGGGATTGTCGATCTTTTGCGTCTGATCGTCGAGCTGCCCGATGAGAATGACCGGGGCGCCCTTCTGCGTGTTGAAGAGGCCTTCCATGCCCGCTACGGCCGTGGGTTGGTAACGCGCAGCGAAGCGGCCGTGGAGATCGCCGGTGGGAAAGATCTGAAGAACGCAGGAGACGAGCCCGGCGACGATGCCGATTTTGAGAAAGAGCCTGCCGAATTCCTCGTGGCTCTTTTCCAGCAGATAGAACGCGCCCGTGGCTGCAACGACGAACGAAGCGGTAACCACCGAGCCGCACATATTATGCGCGTACTGAAGCCACGCCCAGGGATTGAGCAGCAGCCCCCAGAAGCTCGATACTTCATAACCGCCGTTGGGCAGCAGATGATACGCAACGGGGTGCTGCATCCAGGCGTCGGTGACGATGATGAAGAAGCCGGAAATCCATGAGCCGACGAAGACCATGAACGCCGCGCCGAAGTGTGCCAGCTTCGACATGCGCTTTTCGCCGAAGAGGAACAGGCCGAGGAAGGTCGACTCGAGAAAGAAGGCGAAGACGCCCTCCATGGCAAGGGGCTGGCCGATGACGCCTCCGGTGCGGCGCGAGAATTCCGACCAGTTGGTGCCGAACTGGAATTCCATGGGGATGCCGGTGACGACGCCGAGCAGGAAGTTGATCGCGAAGATCTTCGCCCAGAAGCGCGCGGCCTGGTTCCAGCGTTCGTCGCCGGTGCTGTAAGCGATGAGTTTCATGACCACCATCAGCAGCGCCAGGCCCATGGTGAGCTGCGGGAAGAGATAGTGGTATGTGACGGTAAATGCGAAGTGGATGCGGTCCAGAATGAGGGCGTTCATACCGCTTCGAGAGTAATTGCGGGAGGCTTGGCGGGACTGTGACGTTTGTCACAAGGACAGGGTGCAGACGTCCATCCCTTAGAGCTCAGATACTAGATAACGAGAGACACTCCACAGTTGCGCCGACGCGAGGGACGCACGGTGATCTCCACGTCCTGGCCCAGCGCGACCAGAAATTCCATGAGGCGCTCGACCGAGAAAGAGCCGGAGCGATTTCGCATCAGGGCGGAAACATGCGGCTGCCGAATGCCCAGGAGCTTCCCTGCTGCGGTCTGGGTCAGGCGACGTTCGCGGATGAGACGATATATCTCCAGGGTAAGCTTTGCCCTCAGCAATTCCCGTTCGGGATGGGGCAGGCCCAGATCCGCGAAGACATTCCCGGTGCTCTTTTGCGGTCGCGGGGTTTTGGCTTTCGCACTCATCTCAGTTCTGCCTTTCGCGGTGCAGGCGTTCGGCCTCCGCAAGGCGACGCCGTATTAGATCCAGCTCCTGACGCGGGGTGGCGATGCCGCGTTTCGATTTCTTCTGGAAGACATGCAGCACGTAGACCGCTTCCGCAAAGCGAACTGTGTACACTGCACGCCACGTATCCCCTCGAAAATCCGAAACGATCTCGACCACGGAGCCTCCGCCGAAACCCTTCATCGGCCTGGCCGCAGGATCGAGTTCATCCTGCTGTGCCGTATAGAGGGCCATACCGATGTCGCGCCGAACCGGGCGGGGAAAGGAGCGCATATCCTTCCGGGTGGACCCCAGGTACTCCAGGGCCGGCCTTGCTCGCCTTCGGTATACATGGATACGTATATCCGTATATCGCTCTGTTACTGTAAGTGAAGTTCGTTCTGCAGCTGGAGGTCGTTCAGGACGCCGGGTTTGGTTTCGTCCACGGCCAGGAGATTGTGGCAGAGGCTGCAGTCGTTAGAGAGCGTCTTTCCGTCTTTGGTCGTGTGGCTCCCATCGTGGCAGCGGAAGCAGCCTGGATACGCCATGTGGCCGATGTTGTTGGGGTAGGTGCCCCAGGTGACCTTCATATCGGGAAAGACATTGCGGTCGTAGATGGCGACGAGTCTCTTTGCCGAGGCATCGATTTTGGAGCGCTGCGTGTTCCAGAGGTTGGGATACTGGCCCCGGTAAAAATCGTCGAGGCGGGACTCGATCTTTTGGCCCGCTTCGGCCTGTGAGGAGTAGGTTGCCTGGATCAGCTGCAGGCCCTGCTTGTGCATGAAGGGCAAGTCAGGGCTCGGATCGCCGTCAAGCATGGCTTCGTCGATGGCGTCTTCGGCGGTCTGGAAGATATGGGTAGCCTGATTGTGACAGTCCATGCAATCCATGGTGCGGCGGACACCCTGGATGGATCCTTTCCAGTCGGAGCTGACGTACTGTGTGCTGGAGCCATCGGGGTTGGGCTTGTTGACCGCGATGATGGTTTGCGCCGATGCGTCAGTGGCGACATAGGAGAAGTTGTTGAGGTGGGCGCCGTGAATGCCGCTCATGTGCGAAACGGAATCGACTCCACCGAGGTGCAGCACGAGCACGGTGCGGGTGACAGAATTCTTTTCGTCATCGCCGAAAGTGGTTTTGACCAGCAGCTTTTCACCGATGAAGCGCGTGGGTGAGTGGCATTCCTCGCACGTTGCGCGGGCGGGACGCAATTCGTTCAGCGGAGCGCGGATGGGCGTGGGCCACGTATGGAAGGTGACTTCGATCATCTGTTTTGTGCCATTGACCTTGGCCTGGACGTAGGACTTCATGCCCGAGCCGACATGGCACTCGACGCAATCGACGTGCGAGTGGGGAGACACCTGATAGGCTGCCCATTGCGGCGCCATCACATGGCAGGACTGGCCGCAAAAGTGGGGCGAATCCATATAGGCGACGCCACGATATGTCGCCGTGCCCAAGATGACAAAGTTGATGAAGGTGATCACGACGACCGTCTCGATCCCGCGCCGGAAAACAGGGTTGCGCAGGTCGATTTGCGGATAGATGGAAGGCACTTGTCCGGCGGCGATGAGCTGCCTGCGGCGCAGCCAGATGCCGATGGGGATGAGAATCAACCCGAGGACGAAGAGGCCCGGCAAAAACAGATCGAGAACGATGCCGATGTACGGGTTAGATGAACCGCTGTGACCGAAGATCGATACGATCCAGAATCCGATCAGCACAAACGCTGAAGCCGTTGTGAGTGCTCCGCCGATGAGACTGGTCAGGTTGTTGCCAAAGAAGAGGAATGGCTCGAGCCATTCCTGCTTCAGTTTTTGCCACAGGGACATGGTTGCCTCTTAACCGAAGATGTATGCGCTCAAAGTGAGGACGAGCAGGGTCAGGCCAATCAATATAGCTGTAAATCCAACGACTCGGCTGAAATTTATCAGCCAGAGCGGAGGCGCGTCTGTGATCCTCGTCGCAGACTTACCTTCGCTGATCATGCGTTTGTACTCCTCGGGACGCCGGGTTTTGAATTCCTCTTCGCTCTCCCGGCCGGTGAAGATGACCATGTCCATTGGGAAGCTGTCGGGGCGCAGGTGGGTGTTGACGAAGTGGATGGAGAAGATGAACAGGATGGCGAGGAGGCCTTCTTCACTGTGGATGACGAGGGCGGCGTTGAGCGCCCAGCCCGGCAGGAAGCGCGCAAAGAAGGGCGCGAACCACATGGCGTACCCGGAGAAGCCGATGACGACCATGCCCCAGAAAACCGCCCAGTAGTCGAATTTCTCCCAGTAAGCGTAGCGCTCGAACTTTGGCTTGGGGCCGAGGCCGAGGAACCAGCGCATATGGCCGTAGAGGTCTTTGACGTCTTTCCAGTTCGCCACCATCGAGGTAGGTCCCCAGAAGATGCTCTTGTCACGATGGAAAATGCCGCGGGCGACGATCTCGCGGACGTGGATGATAAAGGCCAAAGTGAGAAGGAGCGCGAAGAACTTGTGGAAGAAGAGGATGGTGCCGAAGCCCTGGGTGATTTTGGCCAGGCGGATCGCCCAGGGCGTGCTGCTGAAGCGCAGCGGTAGTCCGGTGGCGGCGAGGCCGAGAAATGTCGTGAAGAGGACCGCGTGGAGGTAGCGCTGGCCCAGGGTGAAGCGCCGGAAGTAGCGGGGCTGTTCCGGAGCAGCGGCCTGGGTTACGACGGTTGTTTCGGGAGCGGGAGCCGCTGTAGTTCGGATTGGATCAGGCATTTTTTCCTCCCGGCGTTTTGCTGTTTCCCTGAGGGAAGCGGGAACGGATGAGCCACAGAGCGGTATGCAGCAGGAAGAAGGTGAGCACGCTGGCCAGGAGCAGGTTCATGAAGAGGCGGATGTAGTAGAGCGCCGGATTCAGCTTGCGATTGCGCGCGTTGGCGTGGGGCTGGTACTGGACGAAGCTGGCGTTGGCGCCGGCGTGGCAGCGTCCGCAGGTGACGATGAGATTGGCCTTGTTAACCGGCGACCTGGGATCGGAGGTGGGCAGGACTTCGTGCGCCTTGTGGCAATCCCAGCAGCGGGCTGTTTCTGTGTAGCCGCCGAGCAGGCCGAGCTGCGAGTGGAAGGTGTCGCGATATGTGCTGAACTTGTCGCGATGGCAGGAGCCGCAGATGGGCGTGGACTGCATGCGGAAGTCCGAGGAGGTGGGCTCGACGATGCCATGGGCGGTGTGACAGTCGGTGCAGACGGGTGCGTTCTTGTCGCCGGCGGCGACGGCTTTGCCGTGGACGCCCTGCTGATATTGCTGGTTGATGCCGACATGGCAGGAGCCGCAGGTTCCGGGGATGTTGGTGCGGTAGGTGGAGCTTTGCGGATCGGTATGGGGGAGAATTTTGTGCGAGCCGTGGCAGCTGGTGCAGTTGGCGGCGACCAGCAGGCCTTCTTTGCCGAGAGCGAAGCCGTGGATGGAGTCGATGTAAAGGGCGTAGACGTTGGGGAGGTGGAATTTCTTCGCCATAGCGGGGTCGCCGTGGCAGCCGCCGCAGGTTTTGGGGATGTTCAGGGGGTAGACGGTGGAACTTGGATCCGTCTTTGTGACGATTTCGTGGGCGTTGCCGTGGCAGCCGGTGCAGGGATGCGTTTTCCAGCCGGTGGCGCCGGGGACCGAAGTGCTGGCTTTGGCGTGGATGCTGCCGGCGATGGCGGAGGCTTCATCGGCGTGGCAGGATTCGCACTGGACCGGCGCGGGATGTTCTGGGTGGGGATAGTCGTGGATGTCTTTGTGGCAATCGCTGCACTTGAGACTACCGTGGATGCTCGCGTGGAATTTATCCGCGCTGACGCCGATGTTCTTGCCGTTGGCATCCTGGAGCGTCGGATCGGCGTGACAGGAAAGACAGTCGGTGTCCGCGTGCAGTGGCTGGCCTAGGGCGGCCAATAGAAGCACTGACGCAAAAAATATCAGGCCTGAGAAGGAAACAGCTTTCATTCGAGACTCCGGTACATCACGCCGTTCGCCGCGGCCATCGGAAGAGGCAGAGCAATCGCCTGCCTCCCCCTGTTGCCACCGCACCGATGACGGCCTCTCGAGAACTGGTCCGCTTATTTCTGCAGCGTGCGGATGTAGGCGA
The DNA here is from genome assembly GCA_963831055.1 of uncultured Acidobacteriaceae bacterium. GTDB lineage: Bacteria > Acidobacteriota > Terriglobia > Terriglobales > Acidobacteriaceae > Palsa-343. Next base: position 35,733 of record CAWHOU010000022.1, read on the forward strand.
CGACGTCCTTAATCTGGGCATCGGTCAAAGTCCCGGCGTAGCCCTTCATCTTGCCTTTGCCGTCCTTCACGGACGCGATGAACTGTGCATCGGGCGCCTTTACCATGGCAGGGTCCTTGAACGAGACGATCTTCATCGCCTTCGCCATCGGGGTGGCGGCGGTTCCGTCGGGGCCGTGGCACATGGCGCACTTGGCTTTGTAGGTGTCGGCGCCGGCGCTCTGCGCAAAGGCAGGCGCCGCAATGGAAGCGGCAAGCAGGATCATGGCCGCGGTTCTGATGCGATGGTTCATAGGTGATGCTCCTTCGAGGTGGTTCAGTCCCAAGTCCTCCCCGTTGATACATCACGGGAGATTGCCTGGTCTGTGATATTTGTTACAGACATTGGGAAATTCATGCTCCCGAGCTGCTGACTCAGCCAATGGGAGCGGCGTGATTCACGGGCGGCCCTCCGGACTGGGGTTGGTTGCATCGGGGGCGGGGCCGGGGGATACAACGGGTTTAGCGTTCCCCTTATTTCCCTCCGCCAGTTCCCGCACTTCGTGCTCGGGCCCGCGCCCGGTGAGGAACGTCCACTTCACCGGGTAAATGTCAGGGTCGAAAATGACTGCGTAGAAGTGCCAGATGACGATGGCCGCTGTGGCCAGGATCGCTTCATAGAAGTGGATCGCGGTGCTGATGGTCAGGATCGAGGCGGGATGTGGCAGGTGGGCGAGGATCCAGTCGTTGAGCCAAAGCAGCACGCCGGTGATTGCCATGACTGCCGTGCCCCATACCAGCGCCCAGTACTCGGCTTTCTCGGCGTAGTTGAAGCGGCGGCAGCGCGGGAGCTGGTCGCGGCGGCCAAGATTGTATTCGACGGTCTGAATGGCCTCCTTCGCGTCGCGCAGGTCGGGAACCATTTCTTTGAGCCAGCGCTGGCCGCTCTTTCTTATCGCCAGGTACACGACGTGGTAAACCGAAGCTCCGATGAGCACCACGCCGGCGATCCGATGCACCCAGCCGCGGATCGGGAAGCCGCGTTCCCAGCGAACGAGCGGCGCCGCCCAGAAGGAATGCGGATATTTGAGAGCGAAGCCGGTAACGACCAGAACGATGAAGCTTGCGACCAGGAAGGCGTGCTGCCACCGTTCACTGAGGGTTAGGCGGATTTGGCCCGGGGTTTGGCGATAATGCGCGAGCATAACGTGGGCCTTGCGGCGCAGATCAAGCAGATTGTGAAACAGCATTAGTCCAAGGGTGACGGGAATGACGATGAAGTAGAAAATTTTGACGAAGTCGAGGACGCGCCCGCCCGGCGTCGAGGAGGACATAACGTGCACCGGCCCGATGGCGAAGCGGCTGCCCGCATCGTTGTGACACTGGCCACAGGTCTTGCTTAGGTTGGCGTGGTTGACGGTCGAGCGAGGGTCGCTCGAGGGATAAATGTTGTGGACGCCGTGGCAGCTGGCGCAGCTGGCGACGGTCTGGCGGCCTTCGCGCGCGGCGAGTCCGTGATAGCTGTCTTCGTAGGTGGGCACGCGGTCCTGGGGCATGGCGAAGCCGGCCATCAGCTGGGTGTCGGCGTGGCAGCGGGAGCAGGCTTCCTGCGATACATTCGCCATGAAAACGGGGGAGCCGGGATCGCCTGGGGCGAGAATCTTGTGCTCGCTGTGGCAGTCGGTGCAGGTCGCGGCCTGCAGAACGCCTTTTGCGACAGCCTGGCCGTGGATGCTCTGCGCGTAGGTGTTGTAAACGCCAGTGTGACACTTACCACATGTAGCGGCGACATTCTGCTTCCATATCTTCGAGTGCGGATCGGAGACGGGCAGGATGTCGTGGGTACCGTGGCAGTCGTTGCAGGAGGCCCCGTTTTCGTTGCCCTGCTGGATGGCCCGCCCGTGCACGCTCTGCCGGTACGCCTCGACGGGGCGCACCTCGGTGAACATATATTTCGCGGCGAGTTTCGGGTCGGAGTGGCACGATCCGCAGGTATTCGGCAGGTTCTGCTTACTCACGGGCGAGTGCGGATCGCTCGAAGGCAGCGCAGCGTGGGTGGAACCGTGGCAACTCTGGCAGGTGGGAACATCGGCGTTGCCGTGGTCGCGTGCGCGGCCATGGATGCTGGCGCGGTACTGCGCAACTTCAGTGGCGTGGCAGGTGGCGCAGAACTGGGGACCTGCGACCGCTTTCGTCACATTGCTGGTTCCGTGACAAGCGATGCAGGTTTGCGGATCGTTGGGATCTCCCAGAGCTGTGTGGGCGCCGGAGGCCATCGCCTTGGCGCCGTCGGAATGGCAGGTGATGCAGGAGGCGGACGCGTTCTTCGCGTTATGCGATTGCGCGGAGGCTCCGGAGTGGCAATCGATGCAGCCGAGGCTGCTGTGCGGCCCTTTCATATGGGCTGCGGGATTGATGGTGACGTCTTTGGCCTGGGAATTTTTCAGCCCGGTAGAAGGACCGTGACAGAGCAGACAATCGGATTGGTTCTGGGCGGGTGCGACGGGAACAATGAGTGCGGCTGAGAAAAGGAAGGACGCAACGAAGTCGATCCGATAGTTGCGACCGGGGGTGTTCAAAGAACGTCGTGCCGCCGGCAAATCTCCGCCGTTGGTTCCCATGACTACTTCCCCGATTCCGCCCGGGGGTTGCTGGAGGCTCCCGAGGGAATCTCCGCGCCTGAGGGCAAACGTATGCCCTGACGCGGAACTTCGAAACGCCGTTCATGCGCGGGATCGCGCAGCAGGTTACCAAGCGTGGTACGGCGCAGCTTACTTCTGCAGAGTGCGAATGTACGAGACGACGTCCTGAATCTGGGGGTCGGTGAGCTTGCCGGCGTAACCCTGCATTTTGCCCACACCATCTTTGGTCTGCTTGAAGAGCTCGGCGTTTGTCTCCTTCACATCTCCCGGAGCTTTCAACGATCGCAGCTTCATGGTTTTCCCGATAGCGGTGTCGCCGGCGCCATCGGCGCCATGACACATGGCGCATTTGGCTTTGTAAGTAGCTTCACCAGTTTGTTGGGCAACGGCCGGGATAACCGAAATGCTAAGCAGAGTCATGATGGCAATCAGCGAATTTCGCTTCATATCGATCCTCATGCTGCGATGGCCGAGGTGAAACCCCGGCCACCGTTACTGCTCCGATCAGAATTCGTAGTGCATTCCGATGGTGAGGTTATTGGCGTGGAAGGCCCGCGGGGCGGTTTCCCCCGCGGAAGTCAACGTCTGACCGGTTTGAAATGGCAGCGAGCTGCAGGGACTGACAGGCGCCGGAGCAGTGGGACTGGGATTGGTAGTGGCGCAATACACCGATCCCGAAGCGCCGCCCTCGCCGTAACCGTAGTGATCGTATTCCGCCTTCCAGGTCCAGTCCGGACGGACCTTGTAGGCGACGCTGACAAACGGGGTCTGATACTTCGAGACGAGCGAGCCTGCGACATCGCGCGCATCGTTATAGAAGCGGCTTCCATCCACCGAAGTGATGCGGTAGCCAAGGCGCCACTGGAGGGCATCGGAGGGGCTCACCCGAATTGCCGCCGAGCCATACTGCGTCGGCGCATCCATAAAATCCCTCGTCGGGCCCATGTCGTAACCTCCACCCCTGTTGGCAGTAGGGGACGGGCACGCGGTACCGCTCGGCGTCGAAGCGCCGGGCAGTGTGGCCGTGGCGCCGGCGAGATAGCAGATATCCGTCGTCGCATAGACATCGCTGAAGGAGTAATTCAGGTCCACCCCGTAGCGCTCGTTCGGCGCCAGCTGCGCGCCAACGCTCGCTGTCCGGCTGTGGTCGGCGTGATGGAGCGGACCGTCGAGAGGAACGGTACCGGTGTTGTTGGTGTTGTTACTCCGCTCCAGGTCGTTGAAGGCGCCCGATATGGTCGCCCAGGACTTAGCCCGGTAGAGGGTATGCACTCTGAAATGTTCCACTTCTCTCGGACCAACGGGAGTGAATGCGTTGTCGTCGAAGAGCATTTCAGCAGAGCCATTGACATCCCAGTTGCTGGAAGGGCGCAGAGCAATGTTGAAGATGCCACCGTCTTCATTAATGGTGACCGTTCCGCAAGTCACTCCGGGAGGGTTCTCAGCAACGCACGTGGCTACGGGTCCATTGTGAGGGAGGCCCTCGGCGATGACATGATTGCGGTGGCGATAGGTAAGCGAAATTGTGGCGCGCGACCAGCCATCCCAGGTACCGGTAAGGTCGTTGGTGATAAACCTCTGGCCAAAGAAGTCAGGGTTAGGAACGCCAATAGAGCCGCTGCCTTCAAACGTGCCAGCGCCCGCTGCCGCATTCGTCGTAGTGAGCGCGCCCGCATAGTCGATGGTTTCATTGCCCGCTGTCGCAGGGGTCGACACCGTGGTGCCACTGGTCATGGTTGTGGTTCCGGGTTGCTGCACGTTCGAAAAGGTCACCTGGTCGGAGATGCTGAATTGCCGCGTTGCCTGCCAGACGATGCCGTAATCCGCAGCCGCGACCTTGCGCCTGGCTGTCGCGGTAGCCGTGTAGGTGATGCTGCGGGTGGTCTTCGCGAGCCCCTCGAAGTTATCGTAGTAAGAGGGTAGATTCATCTTCGCGCTGGTGTAACGAAAGTCGCCGTTCATCGAGAGATTCCTGATGCTGGCGCTCTGGAAGCGGAAGATTTCTGTCGGATAGAAGAAGCGCGTCGGCTGGGTACGCAGATAGCTGCTGATGACGGCGCAGGCCGGGTTGATAACCGGCAGGCCTCCGGGAGTGGTCGGCGCGGAGAGCGCAGGCGTCGTGCCAATGCTGTTGGCGTTGCATGCGCTGCTGGTTGCATAGGGCGCCAGGCTGTCGTAGTTCGCCAGCAGGGCAACTTTACTTCCGTCCGGCTCCTGTACGTTGTAGTACGAAGGATCCATGGTGAAGTAGGAGTCGGCTTTGTAATGATCGATCTGCTCTTCGAGGGTCAGGCGGGTGTCGCGCACGGGCTTCCAGTCGACGCCGCCGGTAAAATCGTCGGTCCCGTTTCTCTGATACTCCTGCAGCAGCACGTCGTAGGAACCGGCGAATTGATAGCCGCTGGGGCTGAGGCTCGGGCCTTCAAAGGTGTTGTGCGAGTACCCCACACGATAGGTCACCTTCGCCAGCGGGAGCAGCGTAAGATTGGTGTCTGTCATGCGGCGCACCGTGTTGTAGAGAAACGGCGACTGAAGAACCTGGGAGTACGGTAGGGAGCCGGTTGGCGCGGCGGTGGGCCCGATGGGAATCGACTGGCCCGACGGAATGTTCGGATTGCCCAGCAGATCGTAGTCGAAATACTGACGATCTCTTCTGAAAAGCCCGTTGAACTCGTAACGGTCGCCCTTATAAAAATCCATTTTGGCGAAGCTATAGGGATCCCCGCCAAACCCGCTGCCCACGGCAGTCAGTGAATCGAAGAGCGTGTCCTTTGCGCCCGGCAGAGCATGCATCACAAACGTCTCGTGCAGGATCCGCGGTCCCGATTGCTCGTTGACCAGCGTGTCGTACATCGCGCCGCTGCCGTCGACATTAGCGATGTGGCCCCCAAGATCGATGGACTCGTGGACGGAATATCCACTCGGAGCCGTCGACGGCTGTGCGTCGGGTGCCGGAGCCTGGGCGACTGTAACGCTCGTCATTAGAATGGCCACTCCAACGCCCCCGGCGGTACGCATGAACCTTGCGGCGGAGGGCTGTCGATTGGGGAGCCGCGAAAACCAGCCTGTCTTCTTCATAGGAAGCCTCACTTGAAAAACGTCGACCGAATCAAAATCCCGAAATTCTGCACAAACCTGTTACCGGATCCGGGCCGCGCCCCGCATGGCCAGCCCGGGATCCACGAACCCTATCTGAGGAACGCCTGGTTAATGTTTGAGCCGTGAATGTAGGTGTGGCAGCTGGTGCATGGCGCCAGTTCATCCGACCCCGCACCCATTCCGTTGATCGTGTGGTTGGCAACTCGGCTGTGGCACTGGTTGCATGTCGTGTTGATCGACGGCATGTTCAGCAGGCGGGCGTTTTGTGAACCGTGCGGCGTGTGGCAGCCCACGCATCCTTCCGCCTTGACCGCGGCGTGCTCATACACGAACGGTCCGCGGGTCTCGGCGTGGCATTTGGTGCAGACCGCGTTCTGATCGGCAGTGGACTTCAGGTTGTTGTTGCCGAAGGTGCCGTGCGGATCGTGGCAGTCGCTGCAGCTGACCGCGCCCTCATTCACCGGATGGTGGAAAGGCATATCGAATGCGGCCTTCTGGTCGCTATGACACTTGAAGCAGAGCTTCGGCTGTTCTGCGATCAACAGATGCTCGGGCGTTTCTGAATCGTGGACACTGTGGCAGCCGAGACAGCTGACGTTGGCTTTCGCGTGCGGAGAGCGGTCGAAGTTGGGGTGCGCGCCGGCGTGGCAGCCGAGGCAGGTCGCGGTGGCGTCTTTGGCGCTGAGCTTGTCGAAGCGTCGAATCTTCGTGATGTCGCCGCCCGCCTCGACGTGGGCTTTGCCTGGTCCGTGGCAGCTTTCGCAGGTCACGCCCTTGCCGGCATGTTCGAGGGCGAGCCGGGAATGAGGATTCGTGCCAAACTTCTTCACGACATCCGCGTGACAAGTGGCGCACGTATCCTGGCCGACGAAATCGGTCGCATCCGCTGCCGCCTTTGGTTGGGAAGCTACCGCTTGCTGCTGGCCTCTGAGCCTGGTTCCCGCGAACCCGGTCAATAGCAGAAGGCACGCGATGCTGGTAAGAATTCGACGCATGCGTATTCACCTCGCGCAGCGAGCAGTTCGCAATCCCTGGCTCGCTAAAATTACAGCTACATAACTGCTGGAGAATACGGTGTGCCACTATGGAACACAGTGATCTAAATCACAGAGCCACATTACTTTGTGTGCAGTGATTTGAATCACTTGGCTTGCGTGCCGGCATAACAAGTGATAAAGCCGGAAATCGCGCGGGGCCGGATTCTCAAATGCGCAGAAACTGTGCGGAATCAACAGCTGACGGCGAGGAACCGCAGCTGACGTTGTTTGGAGGTCCCAGGCGAGGAGCGTAATTATTCTGGTTCGCGCGTTTATGCGGAGATGGCGGATTTGGAAAGTTGCGGCATTGAGGTTTCTTCCGGCTCAATGTCACCCGACCACTGCCGCAACTGGCGAATCGCGCTGTTGACCAGCGCAGCAACCGCTGAGTCGACGATGGGGGTGAGTCGTGTTCCCCATTCGATCCGTTCCGGCTGCACGCCGAGCACGACGATGTGCTCGGGCGCACTGCCGCTCAACCGCATCGCACCGATCAGGTCTGAAAACCCCAGCAAATGCACGCTTTTCGATATGGGGAGATCGGCAATCTCGTCTCCCTCGAATCGCAAGAGCGTTCCGGGAGGGGCGCCGAGGTCAACGGCATCGATCGCCAGCAAGTGGGTTACGCCGTTGAGCGGATACAGCAGGTCCAGCCCTAAAGTGCCGCCCTCGATCAGAGAGATGGATTGCGGTACGCGACGGTCGGCCTGCATCAGCTGAAGAACCACCATGCCAACGGCGTCGTCGGCGCGCATCAGGTTGCCCAGACCGAGGACAGCGATCCGGGGCGAAGGAATGTGGGCAGGCATCTATCGATCCCAGTCCCGAGTGCGATGAATTTTGCGTTTGCCGAAGAGGTGCCGCGGCTCGAGCCTGGCGATTTGCATTTCCTCGTCGATGGTTTCATCGTCGACGAATTTGTAACCGCTGAAGATACTTTCCATCTCGGCGTTGCGCTCGGTCATGGCCACCAGCACGGCGCTGTAGACGTGGTGGATGAAGAACGCCATGAGGAAGAACAGGAAGAGGAAGTGAATCATGCGGATCCACTGGATGTCGATGATGCGAGGAATCCAGCCAACAAAAAACCTCAGGGTCGGCGAGCCTTCCACGGTCGCAAATAATACGAGGCCGGTGACACATTCGCACGCGATAAGGAAATAGACGACGATGTAGGTAAGCCCCGCCAGCGTGTTGTGGCCGATCTGCTCGAACGGCTTCCGCTGCTGGAAGGTGTAGTAGCGGAACATCGCCTTCAGGCTGCGCCACTGACGGTGCGTGAGAGGCAGGAACTGACGCCAGCGAGCCCAGTGGTTGCCGGCAAAGAACCAATAGACGCGCACGATGAGCGCCCCGATCAGCTCGAATCCAGCCAATTCATGGATAAAACGCACTGTACCCATCGTCCAGGAGCGCGGCCCTGGAAAGATCAGGAAGGGGTGATTCAGGTAAAGGCCGGTCCAGGTAAGAACCGTGACCGCGGCCACGATGCCCCAGTGGGCGAGGCGGACTGGCAGTTCCCACACATATACCGGTACGAGGTGCTCCTCGTCCGCGGCGACGTGCTTCTTCACAGGCGCGGGACGAACGATGGCGGCCATCACCGGCCTCCCTGCAGCACCGCCTCGTTTTCGGCCACAGGATCCGGAGGAAGCGACGTGGGTCCCTCCGGGTCCTTCACAGCCACAACGTTGCGGCCGTAGCTGCGTTTGTTGCCGTCGACCACGTGTACGGCACAGGCCAGGCACGGATCGAAGGAGTGAACCGTGCGAAGCACCTCGAGCGGGCGCTCCGGGTCGGCGATCGGCGTGTTCAGTAACGCCGCTTCGTACGCTCCCCGCTGGCGATGCGCATCGCGTGGTCCGGCATTCCATGTAGATGGCACAATCGCCTGGTAGTTGACGATCTTCTTGTCCTCGATTTCGACCCAGTGTCCGAGCGAGCCGCGCGGCGCTTCTTCCAGTCCAAAACCCGCACAGTTTTTCGGCCAGCTCTCCGGATCCCATTTGTCACCGTTATGGATACGAACGTCGCCGTGCGCCATATTGTCGTCCAGCTGTGCGATCCAGACGGGAAGCTTCTGGACTACGATGTCGGCCTCGATGGCCCGGGCCGCGATTCGGCCGAGGGTCGAGTAAAGCACCGTCGGCGGCGCGTTGAAGTGCGCGAGAACGCCGTCCACCGTCTTCTTCACCTGCGCGTCGCCGGATGCATAGGCGATCAGCGTGCGCGCCAGTGGCCCCACTTCCATCGGCTTATCGTCATAACGAGGCGACTTCAGCCAGGAGTATTTCGCATCCGTATCCAGTTGCTGGAACGGCGGCTTCGGTCCGGAGTATTTTGGATTGGTTTCGCCCTCGGCGGGACGCCGGCTGACCTTGTCGCCATCCGAGTACTCGTACCAGGAATGCGTGACGTATTCAGCGACCTTCCCGGGATCAAGGGGATGCACGGTGGAGAGATCGCGATTGAGGATTACGCCCCGCGGATAAGCAAACCCTGCCGGATCGTTAATGTTGCCGGAAGGAAGGTCCCCGTAGGCCATGAAGTTGCCAAGGCCTTCGCCGTAGCCGAACCACTCCTTGTAGAAGCCGGCAATAGCGAGGACATCGGGCACATAGACCTGCTCCACGAAGGTTTTGGCGCGAGCCGCAAGCTCATTAAAGAGCGTGATGCGCTCCGGATTTATAACGGCTTCCGGCTCGTTGCCATCGATTGCGGTAGACATCCCACCCACCAAGTAGGTCTGCAGGTGTGGATTTTTACCGCCCAGGACCGCGTGGATGCGAATAAAATCCCGCTGCATATCAAGCGCTTCGATGTAATGCGCGACAGCGAGCAGGTTCGCTTCCGGCGGCAGTTGGTAAGCAGGGTGTCCCCAGTCACCGCTGCTAAAGAGGCTCAACTGCCGGCTGGCAACCAACACCTTGACGCGGTCCTGGACACCCTTAAAGTAGACAGTGCTCGACTTTGGCCATTCCGAGATCGACTGCGCAAGCTGCGAAGTCTTTGCCGGATCGGCCTTCAAGGCTAAGGTCACATCGACCCAGTCGAGCGCATGAAGATGGTAGAAGTGAACAACGTGATCCTGGACGTTCTGCGCGCCCGCGATAATGTTGCGCACGAGCCGCGCGTTGTCGGGAATATCGATGCCGAGAGCATTTTCGACGGCGCGCACCGAGGCCAGGGCGTGCACCGTGGTGCAAACGCCACAGATGCGCTGCGCCCAGATCCACGCCTCGCGCGGATCGCGGCCGCGTAGGATGAGCTCGATGCCACGGAACATGGTGCCGGAGCTCCAGGCGTCGGTGACGCGGCCTCCGTTGACTTCGGCCTCAATGCGAAGGTGGCCCTCGATGCGGGTTACGGGATCAATGACGACGCGTGCCATTTCAGTGCACCTCCGTCGTGGTCTTTACGGTTTTGTCTTCTTCGTGCGGTGAAACATCGTCGTCTCCCGGATGGAAATGATCCCGGACGACATGCCCGACCGCATGGGCAGCGGTCGCCGCAGCGACACCCGCCACAACCGTCCAGCCGATTTCGCCGGCAGTGACATCGACTCCAAACCCTGCTGGATGCGGCAGCCGTTCGTAGAACGGTGACTTCGTATCCCAGAAGCGTGATGACGCGCAAGCAATGCAGCCGTGCCCGGACTTCACCGGCCAGCTGGTCGAGTTATTCCAGCGCACCGTTGGGCAGTTGTAGTTTGCCTCCGGTCCCTTGCAGCCCATTTTGAAGAGGCACCATCCCTTGCGATGGCCCTCATCGCCCCAGGCCTGCACATAACGGCCGGCGTCGTAGTGGGCCCGGCGCTCGCACTGATCGTGAATGAGCTGCCCGTAGGCGAACAGCGGGCGGCCTTCGCCATCGAGCGCGGGCAGCACGCCGAACGTGAGATAGTGCACCAGCACGGCAGCGGTGTTGACGGAGTTCTGTGGGCAACCGGGAAGGTTGACAACCTCGAGTCCGGGCACCGCCTCATGCAGTCCCAGCGCTCCAGTGGGATTGGGATTCGACCTTACCAGGCCGCCGTCCCACGCGCATGCGCCCACCGCAATGGTGGCTGCGGCGCTGCCGCAAACTTCGCGCGCGATGTCGAGAGCCGTGCGTCCGCCGATGGTGCAGTACACGCCGTCATCGGCCGTAGGAATCGCGCCTTCCACGATGACGAGGTACTTGCCTTTCTCCTCTTTCACCACTCTCTGCAGGGCCGCTTCAGCGTGCTTGCCATAGCCTGCCATGATGGTCTCGTGATATTCGAGCGAGAGCGTCTCGAGAACAATGTCTTCAATGGTGGGGTGCGGCGAGCGCAGCATCGATTCCGTGTTGCCGGCGCAGTCCTGAAACTCGAGCCAAACCAACACTGGTTTGCGCTTCTGCCCCAGCGCCGCGGCGATGTTCTGCGCGTAGGAGGTGGGCAGGGCGAGCGTGGCCGCCATCGTGCCGCAGAACTCCATAAAGCGTCTGCGCGAGATGCCGCGCCGTTCACACGTCTCCAGAACTGATTGTTCTATGGCCATTCGTGTTCTCCTGCCTGCTTTGGTGGAATCCTGGGAATTGGACTCCGGGGATTGCAGACAGACCGTAGCTTTGGGGAAAAACGCTTGTATGTGATCGCCATCACCAGAGGCGGATTTCTGTTTGCCTTCCAGCTTCAGACATTAAGCATCAGACAGGGATCGTTCTCTCGTGACCGCCGTCACAGGCCCTTGTGCCCGAAGTCACAGACCCGGTGCGGGCACGGCAGCAGACTCTCCGGCAGGAGGTTTTTCGCCATGAAAACCCTCGAAGAAACTGTTTCCAGCAAGCGCGCCTTTGTGGTCCCGGACAAGATTCTGGTGGCAACGGATCTGGGCGATACCGACTATCTGATTCCGCACGCGGTGGCTCAGGCACGCGCATGCGGCAGCGCCCTGACCCTTGTGCATGTGATTCCGCCAGGCCAGGCGGTTCCCCTGGACGCCAGCGCTATTCCCTACCTCGATGTAGCGGAAATGACGCAGGAGGCGGAGCAGACATTGAACCGCGTAGCCGCCCAGGCCCAAGCCAGCGGCATTCCCTGCGATGTCATCGTGATGGAAGGGAACCCGCGCGAGCAACTCACGGCCCTGGCGCGCGAGACCCGAGCCGGACGGATCATCGCCGGAACCCACGGGCGGCGTCACTTAAAGAAACTGCTCCTCGGCTCCGTCGCCCACGAGATTCTTCGCTCCGCCGAGGTGCCGGTCTGCACCATCGGCCCGCACGCGCATGAGGCTTCATCTTTCGGCGCCCCACGCAAAATCCTCCATCCCGTCTCTCTATGCGCCGGATTCGAGGAGAGCGCTCGCATGGCCATCGAGATGGCGCAGTTCTATCGGGCTGACATTACGCTGCTGCACGTGCTGCCGCGCACCACACATGGCCAGCCGGACGCGGATCGCGTTGTGGAATGGACCACTGTGGAGCTGCGACGCCTGGTCCCGGAAGAAGCACCGCTCTGGAGCCAGGTGACGGTGCAGGTGGAGATCGGCGACGTCGTCGAAGAAACCCTGAATGTCGCAGCCGAGCTCAATGCAGACCTGATCGTGCTGGGGGTCAAAAGCGAGGTCGCGTTCTGGCCGATTCGCGGCGATGACACGGTCTACAACATCATCTCGCAGGCGAAATCACCGGTGCTAAGTGTGCGTCACGCGAGGGGTACAGGAGGTTAACTCCGCCGGAAGGAGGACTTATGAACACCGACCGCGGAGAAGTAAGCACGGGGATCGCGGCCATCCGGTGGTTAGCACGCGGCTTCGGGCTGCTGATTTCAGGATTTCTGCTCTTCATGTTCATTGGAGAAACCGGGGAGGGGCATCTTCGGAATCCGGCCACTTCCGCGTGACCTGGCCCCGTTTTCCGTCCAATTGACTATACGAGATTCATAGTCGCCGTCGGGGCGGCGGGAAAGTGGGAAACGCCAACGGCGTTTTCCAAGCGGGCGCAGCCCGCGTCTTTTCCACGGCCCTGTTGCCGCCACCGCCGCGCAAATTCGTCCGGGGCGAGATAGCCCAGCGAGCTATGCGGGCGGCGGGAGTTATATTCCAGTTTCCACGCTGAGATCTTCCGCCGCGCGTCGAACAGATTCCAGAACCAACTCACGTTCAGGCACTCGTCGCGCAGCTTTCCGTTGAAGCTTTCCATACCTCCGTTCTGGGTGGGTTTGCCTGGCTGGATGTGGACCAGATCGATCTTCCACTCGATAGCCCAGGCGAGGAAGCGCCGCGAAGTCAGTTCCGGCCCGTTGTCACAACGAATCGACTGCGGCTTGCCATGCTCGGCGATGGCCCGTTCGAGTTCACGCGTAACCCGCCGGCTGGGGAAGCTCGTGGCGGCTTCCAGCACCAGGCACTGCCGGGTGAAGCTGTCGATCACGCCCAGCACTCGGAATCGTTGTCCGGCAGCCGTTACATCGCTGGCGAAGTCCAGAGCCCACTCCTGGTTGGGCGCCGTCAGCACAGGCCGCGGCTGCAGGGCCCGCCGCAGATGCCTGCGCCGCGTGCGCTTCACGCTCAGCCCCAGTTCGCGATACACGCGCTGCACCTTCTTATGGTTCACTCCCGTCTCCCTGTGCAGATACAAATGCAGCCGTCGGTAGCCGAAGCGCGGATGCTCTCGCGCCAGTTCCCGCAGCCGCTCCTGAATCCGGCTGTCATCTCTCCGGCTCCGATATCGTCCGCTCGATCTCGGTACCGCCATCAGCTCGCAGACGTGGCGCTCGCTGGCCCTGAACTCCTCCAGCAAGCGCCGCACCTCTGTCCTCCGCTCTACGAGCCGAGGGAGTTTTTTCGGATCACCGACTGCAGCATGTCCTTGTCCAGACTCAGCTCGGCGACCAGCTTCTTCAACCGCCCGTTCTCATCGCGGAGGTGCTTCACTTCCTCAGCCTCACTCACCTCCATGCCGCCATACCTCGCCTTCCAGGCATAGATCGTGTGCTTGCTGACGCCCTGCTCCCGAGCCACATCTTCCGTCGTGCGGCCTGCCTCTACCTGCTTCAGCGCAGCGATGATCTGCGCCTCCGTGTGCCTGCTTCGACTCATCCCTTCTTCCCCTTTCCTTCGTCCAGATCGTATTCCGATCTGGACGGTTTCAGGGGGTCAGGTCAATCGTTCGTACACGTCGCCCCGATCGCAGGGATCGGACTCGGGCTCCTGGGACTTTACATCGTCGCCATGTTCCTGGCGCTCAAATGGGAACACGCCGGAACACTTATTGCTGTTGGATCTCTCGCAGCGTTCTTCGTCATACTGTTCCAGGGATCGTTCCCCGGAAATGTCTCTGGTCGTTTTAGTCCGAAGGGCGTCCTGAACCCCATCCTTTTGTGCTTCTGGCTGCCGGTCCTTCTCTACTTGCTCTGTTGGGGGCTCGAGGGAAAGCGAAGGCGAGAACCGATGTCTCGGTGAATTTCCTCGATGAGAAATCCAAGTAAGTTGCTGCGATCAGCTACCGGCCACTGGCTGCAGGGTTCAAGCGCGAACACCCACGACCGACAGCATTCGTCCGGTAAACCCCTGTTCGGCGCGGTAGGAGAAATAGCGGTTGTTCTGGCACTGTGTGCAGTCGCCGATGACGGTAATCGCGTCCGGCCGCAGGCCTGCGTTGAGCAGCTGCCGTCGGTTGGCTTCCATCAGGTCGAGGTGCAACGAAGGCCCGATATTGCTGTGCCCGGGTGGGCGCTGCGTCAGGAACAGCATCGGGTATTTTTCACGGATAGGATCGGAATCCGAAACCTCGCTAAATAGCTCCTCCGCATACGCGAACTGCGAACCGAACTCGCTCCGCACCTCTTCGCCCACCGCGTAACAGCAGCCGCCGATTCCCGGACCGATCGCGGCGATCAGATCCTCGGGACGACTGCGAAACTGCACTCTCATCTTTCCCACGCCGTTCTCGACGATCCGCCTGACCGTGCCCCGCCAGCCCGCGTGAAACGCCGCGACCGCTTTCTTCTTCACGTCGCAGATCAGGACGGGAATGCAGTCTGCGGTTTGAATACCCAGCAGGACTCCGGGCGTGCTGGTCATGAGGCCATCGCCCTTGCACGGTTGCGCTTCGGATGCGTTGTGTCGACTCGGCCGAGCGATGTGCCTCACGCTGGCGGAGTGAATCTGCTTCAGTGTTACGAGCCTCATGGATGGCGGCGCGCCGAGAGCCTGAAGGAATCGCCGTCGATTCTCGAGGACATTTTCGCGTGTATCCGACGCTGTTAATCCAAGGTTCAGCTCACCGGAGCGCTGCGCCGGCCGGTACGCGGTGGTTACGCCGCCGGTGCGTGTGCTGAAGCCGTGCACCAGCCACGGAAAGCCGTCCCACGCAAGTACACGGACAATTTCGATCCGCGATTTGACGACACGCCTGGCCGGCTGAGGGATCGGTGCAGCAGAAGCCTCTTGCCTCGCCTCGTGAACTTTCGTTCTGCCTCTCGAGACGCGACCAGCCGACGCCAGTCCGACTTTGGCAAGCAGATCGTCATTCAATGCGGTCGGAGAATCGGAGGCGCGAAGCATCGTGACCTCATTTTATCCGCGCAGGATGCGCCTGCGACCAACATTCGATACTCGGCTACAACGTCCGCAACCCGGGTTTGTCAACCAGGAACATATTGTTTCGGGGTACCTCATGCGCCGCTCTCTGACTTTGCTCCTGGGTTTTGCCTCCACCATTGCCTTCTTCCACAGCCATGCCCAATGCACGCCCGTCCACCTGACCGCTGAGCAGGATCACCAGCGCACGATGGACCTGCTGCACATCCAGTCGCTGCGCCCTGGACCCTCCGGCACTGCCGGTGCGCCGAACGCCACGAACTACGACGAAGACAAGGCCGGCCCGTTTTCGAAGCTGCCTGACCCGCTGATCCTGAACAACGGGAACCGCGTCACTTCGGCGAAGGTATGGTGGAAACAGCGGCGTCCGCAGATCGTCGAGGTCTTTGATGAGGACATTTTGGGCCGCGCGCCAAAGGACATTCCCGCCGTGCACTGGGAAGTTGTGAGCACGACGAACGAAAAGACTGGTGACTTTCAGGTTGTGACGAAGAAGCTGCTCGGGCATGTCGATAACTCCGCCCGCGCCGCAATCAAGGTCGACATCGATGTCACGCTCTCCACGCCTGCGAACGCGTCGGGCCCCGTTCCGGTCATCATGGAACTCGATTTTTCGCCTGAGTTCATCGCGCAGATGGCAAAGCGTTTCCCCAATATGCCGAAGCCGGCGGGACCAACGTGGCAGCAGCAGGTTCTCGCGAAAGGGTGGGGTTATGCGAGTTACATTCCCACCAGCGTGCAGGCCGATAACGGCGCAGGGCTCACTGAGGGCATCATCGGTCTGGCCAATAAGGGCCAGCCCCGTTCGCTCGATGATTGGGGCGCGCTCCGCGCATGGGCTTGGGGTGCGAGCCGGGCACTGGACTACTTCGAAACCGACAAAGCTGTCGACGCGAAGCACGTCGGCATCACAGGCCACTCGCGTTACGGCAAGGCATCCCTGGTGACCATGGCGTACGACCCGCGCTTTGCCATCGGTTATATCAGCTCCTCCGGCGAAGGCGGAGCGAAGTTATACCGGCATATCTTCGGCGAACAGCTGGAGAACGTGGCCGCCACGAACGAGTATCACTGGATGGCGGGCAATTTTCTTAAGTATGCGGGACCGCTCAAAACCGACGACCTGCCCATCGACGCGAACGACCTGATCGCCCTCTGCGCCCCGCACCCTGTTTTCATCGGCGGAGGCGCGACCGATGGCGACGGCTGGGCGGACGCGAAGGGAATGTTCCTGGCCGCCGCTGGCGCCGATCCTGTGTATCGATTGCTCGGAGTGCAGGGTTTGGGCTCGACAGACTTGCCACCTATGCAAACCGGACTGATCAGCGGCGAGCTTGCTTTTCGCCAGCATAGCGAGGGTCACACGCCAATGCCGAACTGGCCGTATTTTCTTGATTGGGCCGCGCGCTGGCTCTAACTCAACAGCCGCTGACTAATCCTGGTCAACGCCCACGCGATGGGTCAGATGATCGGCTTGCATCCAGATCGACATACGTCTTCTCGGAGGGCGGCAGCCCCGGCGCATAACATCGGCCATCGGCCCTGTAAGTGTACTCGCACGCGACTGTATCTTCAGGACGGCGCGGCGACTGCGCGTATTGCCACACAAAAGCTTTCGCAAGTCCGGTCTTTGCCGGATCGAAATCCCTGACCGGAACAACGCACCCAGGCGTCGGCGGACAGCGGTCGTCCCACACCCACAGCTTCACGCCGGGAAATCGAGTCACGATTTCCTGCGCCGTCGAAATCATCTCCGCGCCCGACGGCACGGCAATTCCCGAGCAATAAATTCCGACGTTAAAGGGCGAATGATTGACGGCTATGAGCCATGCTCCGATATAGCCAGCCTGTTCCGGTAACAAACTCCCGCCTTCTTCCTGATCCAGAAAGATGATTGTGCGCGACGGGAACCCCTCCCTTTTCGCTGAGTCAACCGCGTTGGCAGCGTCTTGGCGGCCGATTGCGGCCGCATTTTGGCCCTTCAGTTGAGCGTCCAGCCGGCCATTGAACAACACCAGGAACCCGAAACCCGCCGCCCGCACCACGCGGCGCTTCCCTGTCCAGGGATTGTTACTCATGCCTGGTGGATTGTTGAGCCAGTAGCCCGTGTACGCGAAAGTTTTGCGCAGGGCTGGCAGCAGATCGTCGCCAGGATAGCCATTCTTGTCGAAGCCCACATAGCTGCGCTGAGCGCCGGCAAAAACCGCGCTCATTAACATGCATCCGGCGAGTGATCTTGCCAACTTCATCACGCTAAGACCTGATCCTTGGATTCACCACCATATATAAGACATCGGTCGCCAGGTTAACCAGAACATAAGTCAGACCTACCGCTAAGATGCAACCCTGCAGAAGCGGGTAGTCGCGATTGGAGATGGCCGAAACGGTCAGACGCCCAATCCCCGGCCAGCTGAAGATCGTCTCGGTGACAATGGCTCCGGCCAGCAGCGCGCCGAATTGCAGTCCGATGAGCGTCAGCACGGGAATCATGGCGTTGCGCAGCGCGTGCTTGTAGACGACAGTCCGCTCCGGCAGCCCTTTCGCGCGCGCAGTGCGAATGTAATCCTGGCCAAGTTCTTCGAGCATCGAAGTCCGTACCATGCGGGTGAGGATTGCAGCGAGAGCACTGCCCATAGTCACGGCGGGCAGAACCAGATGCGATAAATCGCCCGCGCCCGAAACCGGGAGCCACCCCAGCTTAATCGAGACCAGCAGGATGAGAATCGGTCCCAGCGCGAACGACGGAAACGAGAGCCCCAGCAGGCTGACAACGCTGAGCACATGGTCGCGCGCCTGGCCGCGATGCAAAGCGGCGGAAATGCCAGCAGGAATCGCCAACAACAAGGCGAGCACCAGCGCCGCCGCCGTCAACTCCACCGTAAATGGATAGCGTGTGAGCACGAGGTGTGTCACCGAGTCGTTCAGCCGGATCGATCGCCCCAAATCTCCATGCAGTACGCCACGCCAGTAGTGAACGTACTGCGCGCCGAGCGGCTGATCGAGCCCGTAGGCGTGACGCAGCGCGGTGATGTCCGCAGGTCGCGCGCCCTCGCCCAGCATCTGCTCCACAGGATCGCCCGGAACGATGTGGATGAGCAGAAAGACTACCGACACAACCAGCCACAGGACGGGCAGCGTATAGCCAAGCCGCACAAGGAGCGATCGCAGGAGCCGTTTCATCCGGCCGCCTTCTGCGCAACTGGCTCCAGCTGCTCGACTCTCACCTTGCTGATGCGTCTCCCGTTCATCTCGAGCACGGTAAGGCGGCGGCCCTCGTATTCAATGCTCTCGCCGCCATGAGGAATTTTGCCCAGGCGCGTCAGCAGAAATCCGGCCAGCGTCTCGACGCCGCCGTCGCGAGGAAGGCGCCAGCTCATCTGCGTTTCCAGATCGCGCAGGCTCACGCTGCCGTCGAGAACCATCCCTCCCGTCGCGGTCGCCAGAACCGCGCGCGCACCCACGTCGAACTCGTCTTCCACTTCGCCAATCAGCTGCTCGATGGCATCCTCGACGGTCACCAGGCCTACCGTCGATCCGAACTCATCGACCACGATCGCGATGTGCCGGCGCCTCTGCTGGAATTCGTGCAGCAGATCGAGAACCGGCTTCGTCTCCGGAACCACCAGCACCTCGCGCATCACCTGGTTCAGGCGAAGATCGCTGAGGGGCGCGGTGGAGAAGCGCGTGGCCGCCGTGGCGCGAAAATGCATGATGCGGCTGATGTCCTTCGAGTAGACCACACCCACGATGAATTCCGACCCGCGCAGTGGATCGTAGACGGGAACCCGGGAGTGCAGTTCTTCAACGATGCGCGCGCTTGCGTCCTCAATCAGCATATCCGCGGGGAGCGAAAAAATTCTCTGCCGCGGGGTCATGATCTCCCGCGTCAACACTTCGTTCACTTCGACAGCGCGATGAATGAGCGACTCCTGATAAGCGGGCAACATGCCCATGCGGCGCGCGGCCGTGGCCATCAGCTTCAGCTCTTCGGGCGAGTGGACCGCGCCTTCAGGCATCAGGGGCGCGCGGAAAAGCCGCAGCACCAGCGAGGCGGAGCGGTTCATCAGGCGCACGATGGGCCGCGCCAGGCCGATGAACACATCCATCGGCCCGGCAACAGCGACGGCCATTTGATCGGCACGGCGCAGGGCCAGGGCCTTCGGCACCAACTCCCCCAGCAAAACGTGGAAATACGTGATGAAGGCGAAGGCGAGCGGAACCGCAACCAGGTGCGCGTAGAGGCGCGCATGCGGCAGTGGCCCCAGGGCCTGCTCGAAGATTCCCGCCACCGCCGGCTCGCCGATCCAGCCCAGCGCCAGGCTGCACAAGGTAACTCCCAGCTGGACGGCCGGAAGAAAATCCCCCAGGTTCTCCTGCAGGCGGCGAACGATGCGGGCGCCCGGGTTGCCCTCGGCGATGAGCTGCTCGATCCGCGTTTCACGGACGCTGACCAGCGCGAACTCCGCCGCCACAAAGAACCCGTTCGCCAGGATCAGGATCACGATGGCGACGCCGTGAAAGAGGAGGAACTCCGACATTGGCTCCGATTCTACGGCGAGTGCGCCGGTCGCGGCCTATTGATTGCCAGCCTCCGTGCCCTTGATGAATGCCGCCACGCGATCATGCAGCTGCTTCAGGCACTCGTCTTTTACGTAGACCATGTGGCCCGACTCGTACCAGGAATATTCGATGTTGGCGGCGATCTTGTCTGAAATGGGCAGGTGCTTGTCCTCATACATGGCGGCGTAGAAGGGTGTTGCCAGATCGTAATAGCCGCCGTTGACAAGGACTTTCAGCTTTGGATTGGTTTTCATGGCCGTTGCCAGGTCATTGCTAACATTCAACAGAGGGAAGCCCTGGCGTTTGAAATCCCAGATAAAGCCACCACCGAAGTCCGCCTCGGGCAGGTAAGTCTGTCCTTCGCCATACTTCAGCGTGTTGCGCACGTACTGGTTGAAGAGCGCGACATAGGCTGAGGAGATGGCCGAGCTTTGCGGATCGTAATCCGCGGTTTCGCTCAGCGGGTTAATGGACGGCCCGGTAAAGCGGGTGTCGAGACGGCCGGTGGTGTCGCCGGTGTCATCCTGAAGGCTCTTCTCGAACTGTCCCCCGGCGATACGCAGGTCGCCTTTCACCAGATAGTCGACCGGCAGCCCCGTGTATTCGTGCAGCTTCTGCGCGATGGTTTGCTTGTCGCTCTGGCTGAGGTCGGTACCTTTGGCCAGGGCTTCAGCGTAAGGCCCCATTGCGAAGTCCTCGACTTCCTTCATGAAGGCGGGGAGATCGGGATGCTCGGTGGGCAGTTTGTGGTGGTAGCGCGCAGTGGCCGCATACGTCGGCAGCGCCAGTTCATACGACAGATCAATGCCTGGGTTCTGGTGGGCGCCATCGATGTCGGTGGCGAAGTTGAATATCTGCGACAGCAGGATGACCCCGTTCAGGTCGATGTCTTCCTCGTTCTCGAGGATATTGGAGAGGACCGCCGAGCGGGTGGTGCCGTAGCTCTCGCCGAAGATGTACTTGGGAGAATTCCAGCGGTTGTATTTGGAGAGGAACCGTTTGATGAAGCGGCCGAAGGCATGGCCGTCTTCGTCGATGCCCCAGAAGGCTTTGCCGGCATCTTTGCCGGTCAGACGGCCAAAGCCGGTGCCGGGCATGTCGATGAAGACGAGATCGCTGACGTCGAGCAGCGAGTAAGCATTATCCGTGAGCTTGTAGGGCGCGCCAGGCAGGTGCGTGTCCATCTCTGTGACGACATGCTTCGGACCGAGGGACCCCATGTGAAGCCACACGGTGGAGCTGCCGGGGCCGCCGTTGTAGAGGAACGTGATGGGCCGGGGCTCGGTGGCATCCCGCTTAAAGTAGGCGACGTAAAACATGCGCGCAAGCGGGGGAGCCTGGCTGGCGTCCTTGGCAGCGGCGAATGACGCAGCCAGATCGGTATCTGGCATCGGCTTGCCATCGGGGCCAAGCTGAGAGTCCTCACCGTTGGAGGAGCCGACGGTGATCGTTCCCGCAACGGCGTTGTAGAGAATGTGCTGGCCGCCCGCATCGAGCGTGCCGGGCGTCGTTACTTCCTGCGTCGCGGGTTTTTCCGCCGGCTTTTCCGGAGCCTTTTCGGCTGGCTTGTCGTCGCTCGCTGCGCGCGCGATCGCGGGTGAAAACGTAACAGCGGCGGCGACCAGTGCCACCAGCAAACGTATTGGCTTATGCATCCATGGCTCCTCAGAACAGGGAATGTCTGTTTGCAGCAATTACGGGGAAATGCAGATTATAGTTCCCGCCTCACATTTGTGCGCCCCGATGCTTTGCCTGGCGCCGGCTGCCCTGCCTTACATCAGCCAGGGCCACAGTGTCGCGGGACGCAATTCGCCCTCCCGTTTCGAGTCCTGCGGTTTGCGATACACAACCGCAGCCGGCGGGCGTGGTGTCGCGTGATGAGCGCGTTTGCGGAGAAACCCGGAAGTGGTAACGACGGCCTCGCCATGGACGGCAAACTATCTGGAATGAGAAGCATATCCACTTCCGTTCAAATTCCGAAAATATTCACTATTTAGGCATTGACTGTGGAATTCTCCCGGGCTACTCTGACCGCAACTTCGACTCTTTTGCTGCCAATCGCCAACCCGGTTCCTTTGCCCCGCCTGAGGCATCCTATGAGCGTGGAACGCAATCGGTTGCGGACAAAAGCGATCCAAACCCTGACCCAATATCAGCTTCGTGGCCCGCACCCAGCCACGCCCGGAGGCTATTCCCTCGCCTGATGAGAAAACATCTCGAGATCACGCCCAATCTTGAGCCCCTGTTCGGGACCCGCGACGAAAATCTGAGACTGATGGAGGACGCCCTCCGTGTACGCATCGACCTAATATCCGATGCGGTCATGGTGGAGGGTCCTGAAGACGCCCTTGCCCGCGTCGAGCGAATCTTTCAGGATTACGAGGCGCTGCGTCGTCAGGGTATTCTCCTCCAGAACGGCGAACTCAACGGCATGCTGCGCCTGGTCACATCGGATTCGTCCGTCTCCCTGCGCAGTCTGGCGGAGAGCGGCAAGCAGCGCTCCGCCGGCATTAAGCGGATGGTGCAGCCGCGTTCGCTCAACCAGCGACTCTATGTCGAGGCCATCGAACAGGCGGATATGGTTTTCGGCATCGGACCTGCGGGTACCGGCAAGACCTACCTTGCCGTGGCGATGGCCGCCGCTGCCCTGCTTGCCAAAAAGGTAAGCCGCATCGTCCTCGTGCGCCCGGCGGTCGAAGCGGGCGAACGCCTTGGCTTCCTGCCCGGGACCCTCCAGGAAAAGGTCGATCCTTACCTCCGCCCGCTCTACGACGCCCTTTACGACCTGCTGGAGCCCGAGCGCGTGGATAAGATGTTGGAGCGCAACGTGATCGAAGTGGCTCCGCTGGCGTTTATGCGCGGCCGCACACTCAACGACGCTTTCATCATCATGGACGAGGCGCAGAACACCACCAGCGAGCAGATGAAGATGTTCCTGACCCGCATGGGCAACAACGCCAAGGCGGTCATCACCGGCGACATTACGCAGATCGACCTGCCTAACCCCCGCAAGTCCGGCCTGGTGGAGGCGATCAATATCCTCGAGGGCGTCGACGGAATCCGCTTCGTGCGCTTTGAGGATGGCGATGTGGTTCGCCACCAGCTCGTCCAGCGCATCATTCGCGCCTACGAGGGGTTCGGCCGCTCCCAGCCCGAGCTGCCGCTGGCGATCGGCGACGATGGAGAGGTCCGCCGCCCGCAAACTCAATAGTTCTCGTGGCGCATCGCACGACCGCCAGGCCCCGCTTTGGCAGCGGGAATCAGCGTACGATGGAGAGAGGAGGATGCACCCATCCTCCCCTTATTCGTGCATCGACCACTTCAGAGGCCCGATTGCACAGGACCATGATTCTGATCGAACCCACGATACAAGTCAGATTCGGCCGCGCTCTGCGGCGCAGGGCGCTCGCTGCTTTTCTCAAACAGGCGTCTGAGGCCGCGCGGCTCAATGGTGACGTCGCGGTCCTGCTGACCACCGACGCCCGTCTCAGGCGCCTCAATCGGGAGTTCAGGGGCAAGGATCGCCCGACCGACGTTCTCTCCTTCCCGGCCCTCCTACCGCTCACCCAGGCTCTGAATGGACATCGGCCTGCGGCTGGCGATCTCGCCATTTCTGTCGAAACCGCGGCGCGCCAGGCTCGGGCGCATGACCACCCGCTGGCGATGGAGCTCGAAATCCTCGTTCTCCATGGCCTCCTTCACCTGGCTGGCTACGATCATGAAACCGACAAAGGAAGGATGGCCCGCAAAGAAGCCGCTCTGCGCCGCCGTTTCGGCCTGGCACAGAGCCTGATCGAGCGCAGCGCAAAGCCGGCGCCGAAGAAGAAAGCCAGTCCGCACGGGGGTGGCAAGCCATGAGCCTCACTTCCGCCTTGCTGATCGCGTTCCTGCTGGTTGTTTTCACGCTGGCTTCGTACATCGACCGGCTTTACTCCGAGATGGGCAAGTTCCTGGCGCGTGAGTTCCAGGAGAACATCGACCTGTGGGAACAGCGCGTCGAGCCGCGCCTTGGGATGAACCGCGACCGCATTACGCTCTCGGCGGCGATCCTCATGCATCTCTCGCTCGCCTTTCTCACCCTGATCTTCGGGATGCTGCTCTTCGATCGCGCCCGGGCTGGCGACCGTCCGGGCTTTCCGGAGATCGCCCAGGTGGTGCTGGGCATCGTTCTCGTGATCGTCCTCTTTAACCGGCTGCTGCCCTTTGCGTTCTTCTCGCGCACCCGCGGCGCGTGGATCGTGCGCTGGCGCTGGCTGCTGCAGGTGCTGATGTGGCTGGTGCTGCCCATCACGCTCTTCGTGCAGTTCCTGCTCTCGATCGCCGCTCTGGCCGAGGAGCAACCCGGCGCCAACGGCGAAACAGCCGTTTCCGAGGCCGTTGAGGCGCTGATCGAGGCCGGCGAAGAGGAAGGCATTCTCGAGGAAAGCGACCGCGATCTGGTGCGATCCGCCGTCGAATTCGGCGACAAAGTCGTGCGCGAAGTGATGACCCCGCGCCCCGCCATCTTCGCCGTGCCCGGCACAATCACTCTGGAGCAATTTCTCGACCTGCTCCGCGCCCAGCCTTTTTCCCGCGTCCCTGTCTACAGCGAAACACTCGACAATGTAACCGGCATCGCCTTCGCACACGATCTCCTGCAAATTTCAGACACCGATGCGCGCTCCCAAACCGTGGCTGGCATCCAGCGTCCGGTGGCGTTCGTACCGGAAACCAAGCGAGCCAACGAGTTGCTGCGCGAGATGCAGCGCGAAAAACAGCACATGCGCATCGTCATCGACGAATACGGCGGCGTAGCCGGCCTGGTCACCATCGAAGATCTGCTCGAAGAGCTGGTCGGCGCCATCCGCGACGAGCACGAAGACGAGGACAACACCGCAGTTGTCAAAGAACCGGGCGGCGCATGGGTCGTTCCAGGCAATCTCGAAATCGCCCGCGTCGACGAGATCCTGGGCGGCGTTGAATTGCCGGAGGACGTGGAAGCCACCAGCGTAGGTGGCCTGGTCAGCGAAACGGCGGGCCGCATTCCACAGCCCGGCGAGGTCGTCGAGGGCTACGGCATTCGCTTTGAAATCCTGGCCTCCACTGATCGGCGCGTCAACCGGCTTCGCGTCTCCCGCCTGGCGGAGGCCGGCACCGTATGAAGATGCGCTCAGGCTTCGTCTCCATCATCGGCCGGCCCAACGCCGGCAAGTCCACACTGCTGAATGCGCTCATCGGCGAGAAGGTCGCAATCGTCACGCCCAAACCGCAGACCACGCGCACCCGTATCCACGGAATGGTCGAGGTCCCCGAGCGCAAAGGCAAACATCCGTCGACGCAGATCGTATTTGTGGATACGCCCGGCATTCACATAGCTGCGTCGCAGCTCGACCGCAGCATGATGGGTGAAATCCACGAAGCGCTCATGACGCGTGACCTGGTGCTGCTGGTGGTGGACGCGGTTCGCAAACAGTCCTTCGCCGCCGACACGCCGCTCAAGCTCGACCGCGCCAGCGAGGAAGCTCTCGCCTTCGAGATGATCCGCAAACTCGACTGCCCCGTCTTCCTGGTGGTTACTAAAATCGACCTGGTCCCGAAAGACGCGCTTTTGCCGCTCATCGCAGGGCTCAGTGCCCTGCACCCCTTCGTCGAGGTGATCCCCGTTTCAGCAAAAAAAGGCGACGGACTCAAGGTGCTCCTGCACAAGATTGCCGAATACCTTCCCGAAGGTCAGCGCTGGTTTCCGAAAGACCAGTTTACCGACCAGCCGGAGCGCTTCCTCGTCGCGGAGTTGATCCGCGAACGCATCCTGACGGAAACCGGTGAAGAGGTTCCCTATGCTTCCGCAGTCGTGGTTGAGCGCTTCGAGGAGCCCGAGGCGGCAACCCCGGGAACGAAGAAGAAAACCGCCGCCAAACTCCCGCTCACGCGCATTTCCGCCGCTATTTACTGCGAGCGCGCGGGACAAAAGGCAATCCTGATCGGCAAAGGTGGCGCAAAGCTGAAGGAAATCGGTACCAGCGCCCGGCGCGAGATTGAAGCGCTGTTGGGCACCCGTGTTTATCTCGAGCTGCGCGTCCTGGTCCGCGAGCACTGGCGCGATTCGCGTGTCTTCATCGAAGCGCTCGATTGGCGCAAGCAGTTGACAGAGCTGGCTACGAAAGAGGGCGCGCCGGGAGAGGAATAGCCGGTGAGTGCCGGACTGGTGTGTCTCTCAGTTCGCCACGATCCGAGCCATCCCCTTCCGCATTGCCTCCACCTTGTCATGCAAATCCAGAGCTGCGGATTTCCTGTCCGAGTACGCCCGCCGTTCAGGATAAAACTCCACTTCCGCCACTACTCCCGCCTTTCCCAGGGTTCGCAGCAGATGCCGCAGAAAGGGGGCATCGCCGAACCAGCACATTGCCCGCTCTTCCCCGCCCTGTACCCGGTAGCCAATCGCTGCGGGAGTCATTTCGGCCTGCAGTTGCACAGCCGCCTCCAGCAGCGTGGGGTGAAAGCGCTGCACTGCGCTGCCGTCGGTACTGGTCCCCTCGGGAAACAACAAAACCGTTACGCCAGCTTCGAGCGCGACCCCGATCTGCCGCGAGACATTTTCGCTGCTCGTGCGGCTCTGCCGGTCCACAAAGATCGTGCCCCCATTGCGCGCCAGCGCCCCAAACGCAGGCCAGCTCCTGACCTCGTGTTTGGAGACGAAGACACACGGCACCGCCGCGGCGTAAACCAGAATATCCAGATAGCTGAGGTGGTTGGAGCAGACAATTCCCTGCGTCGGCCGCATGCCCCGGCATTCCAGCCGCATGCCCATCCGCCGCAGAATCATGCCGCAGGAAGCATGCAGCCATTGCGCGCGTCTCCATATTTCGGGGGAAGAACCGAGCCGCAGTTGAAGAAAGTAGAACCGAGCCCCAACTTCTGCGAGGCTGAAGAGAAGAATCAGCAGCCGCAGCCAGGCGCGGGCGATGCCGGCGAACGTTCCACGTCCTGTTCCGACTCCGGCAGGAACCGGTTCTTCGCCGCCGGGGAGAGCTGCGCCAGATCCAGCAGCGTCAGAAAGTCGATCGTTCCGAATTCGCGATCCCATGCTGGTGCGCCGCAGATTCTCGCTCCCACTGCAATATACGTCTTCAGCAGTTTCGGAACCTTCACTTCCTGAACCGTCACTTCCTGCTCGTCGCCGGCAGCCTCCTCGGGCAGCTCATAGGAGCGGGTCGGCCGCGTGCGCAGCGGCTCTGGCGCGAGAAACGCTACAAGATGCCGGTACATCGACCATCCCTCGCGCGGATCCCGCGAATTCAGCGAGGAGCAGCCGATGAGATACCTTAGCCGGTAGAAACGCGCATACTGGGCAATACCTCGCCATAAAAGCGTGAGTACCTCGCTGGTCCGGTGCTCGCGGTCGATGGAAGCCCGCCCCAGTTCCAGGACCTCGTCGCGAATCCCCTCGTAGGGGGAAAAATCGAATTCCTGCTCGCTGTAATAACCCAGCTTCTGCGC
Organism: uncultured Acidobacteriaceae bacterium; assembly: GCA_963831055.1. Taxonomy (GTDB): domain Bacteria; phylum Acidobacteriota; class Terriglobia; order Terriglobales; family Acidobacteriaceae; genus Palsa-343. The sequence goes on from CAWHOU010000022.1 coordinate 63,095, forward strand.
TGCGGTGCTTCCCGTCTGCATGCGGTAAGTGCCAACCACTTCCCGCCTGGAGCGGTCTTCGACGATCAGGTGATCGCAGAACAGATCGAACTGGTCACGATCCAAACCCGTTTCGTAGGACGATTCCAGCCCCTCACCCAGCTCAATGTTAAACACCTTGAACCGCAGCCGGCAGGCCGCCTCGCGCTCGGCGAGGGTCTCCGCCTGCCGAATCCTGTAGCGGCCCATTTCCAGCGAAATAAGCGGCGTCTGCTGGGTGAACCCGCCCGTAAAATGAGCTTTGCCGCCAACCTGTACATCAAGGGAACCCGACGCACCCGGGATCAACCGGCGCGGTATTTCCAGACGTTTAATGCTGTCCACGCCCTGATGATGCTTCACTCCCTCGTTGCGGAATTTTACAAATCGGAGAAAAACGTGCAAATTCTAAATCAATGTAGCATTTCAGTACAGCAATCTTCCGGTTCCATGTGCCGCGATCCGCCTATGGCAAAAATCTTTGTAACAGCTCCTTGAATTTGTTATGGTAAGCGGTGTTGCATTCGTTCCCCGCAATAACTGTCCCAAAACACACGAGAGAAAAAATGACACGCGAAGAACTTGTTACTGCCGTTGATGAAGAAATCAGTCGACTTGAGAAGGTGCGCGCTCTCCTTGAATCCACGAGTAGCTCCCGCTTCTCCGCCTCTACGTTTGGTAACCGTCCCCGCAAGAAGCGTGTTCTCAGCGCCGATGCTCGGGCCCGCATAGCTGCCGCCCAGAGACGGCGCTGGGCTAAGCAAAAGGCAGCTCAGGCCGCCGCAAAGAAATAGCTCTCGATCTCACGAGCTTTGCGAACTGCCGTGGGTTCTTCACGTTACCGGATACCTCCACGCTTCCGTGAGGAGAACCTCGCCCGTCCGCGCCGTCGAGTTTATACCTGACGTGCTTGGTGCGGTCGCACGGAATTCGCGGCACCGTCATGGCTCGTGAGAGAGGCAGCCCAGTTGCTGAAATACCTGCCTGCGATCTGAAGCGTAAGTCAGGGGGTCGGCGGAAAGCCCGGACAAGGGGTAGAGGAGTCCGGACGAGAGCCCCTGCGCCCCACGGTCGCCGGCTTCAACGGCTAAGTGCGGAATGGCTCGGCGCGGCCATGCACCCGCTCTGACGATTGCTTCCACGTTTGCAGCAACGGCTACTTCCTGAGGTAAGCATCCGTCCCTGCGATCCAGTCGGCTCGCGGCGGACTAAAAACATCGAGATCGAGCGTGTCCTCCAGCGCCTCCGCCTTGTGCGGCATGTTGGACGGTATGACCAGCAATTGCCCGGTTGTTACTGTGATTACACGTTCGTCTCCCATGGTGAATCGCAACGCCCCCTCAAGCACATAGGTGATCTGCTCGTTCTCGTGATGATGCTCCGGCACAATCGCACCCTTGCGCAGCACCAGGCGCGCCAGCATGGCTCGCTCTCCATAGACAAACTGGCGATCAATGAGAGGGTTGAGGTGATCCACGGGAATTCTGTCGAAGCTGGTGTATTGCAGCTCTTTTTCGTTTGTCAACTTGTCTCTCCAGTGGTTAGATTGCGCCGGGCGACTCGACTATCATAGGGCGCATGGACACAGGACTGAAAAGCAGGGTCGCCCTTGTGGCCGGCTCCAGCAGCGGAATCGGCAAGGCCACTGCTCTGGCGTTCGCCGCAGAAGGCGCGCACCTGGCGCTCTGCGCGCGACGTCAAACCGAGCTGGACCAGGTCGCGGCCGAGGCCACGACTCGCTTTGGCGTCGAGACCCAAACCCAGGCGTTTGACGTCAGTGACCGCGCCGCCGTCCGGAGCTTCGTCGAATCCACGCAGGCGCGTTTTGGACGCATCGACATCTGCGTCCCCAACGCCGGAGGCCCTCCCGCCAAGCCCTTCCTCGATACCACTCTCGACGACTGGGAGCGAGCCTGGCAGCTCAATCTCCGCAGCGCTATCGTCTTCTCCCAGGCCGTCATTCCCCACATGCAGAAACGCCACTGGGGGCGCATCGTTACGCTCACCTCGTACACCGTCAAGCAGCCGGTTCCGGAGCTGATCCTTTCGAACACCATCCGCGCCGGCATCATGGGCCTCGTGCGCTCGCTCGCCGGCCAATTCGGACGGGACGGCATCACCATCAACAACGTCGGCCCCGGCTTTACATCCACCGACCGCTCCCGCAGCCTGCTTGAAACCCGCGCGAAGAACCGCAATGTCTCCCTGGAACAGGTTCAAACCGAACTGGAGCGCGAAATCCCCATCGGCCGCATGGCTACTCCGGAAGAAGTCGCTGCAACGATCGTGTGGCTTGCCTCAGAACCCGCAGCCAGCATCACTGGTCAGACGATCTTGGTGGATGGCGGGAGCTACAAAGGGCTGTAGGGCGGGTACGATGGCGTGATGGAAACGCTTATGACGTAGAGGTTGTTGACTATCACTGAGGTGTATATGCCCAGGCTATTTGCAATACATCCCGGAGAAATCCTCCGCGAGGAATTCATGAAGCCCACCGGACTTACCGCCTATCGTCTGGCGAAGGATCTCTGCGTCCTCTTGCCGCGCATCCACGACGTGGTTCGAGGCCACCGGGGCATTAGCGCTGACACCGCGATCAGCTCGGTATTTATTTTGGCCTTCCCGCTCAGTTCTGCCTCAATTTGCAGAACGATTACGATTTGCGGCTTGCAGGACGCAAGAGCATCCACAGCAAAGTCAAGCCGCGCCTGGTCGCCGCGTAACTCAAGGGCTACTGCTCCCCCTCCGGCCGCTTATACGGCGTCTGGATCCAGTGCCGCGCCTCGTTCATCGCTCCTGCCGTGTTGTCGTTGGTCTGCAGCGCCTGCCGGTACTCCTGAATCGCCCGCTCCCGCTGTCCAGTCAGGTCGAAAATCTTACCCACCGCAATATGGCTCCAGACCTCCGTCCACCGCGGATCGTCATCGCCGTTCAGCGCGTCGCGGTAGGAGTTCACGGCCGCCTGGTAATTCCTCATCGAGAACAACAGCTCGCCAATCCGATAATTAGCCAGCGAACTCTGCGGATTCGCCTTCAGCGCCTTCTGGTACTCCGCCAGCGCACCTCCAGAGTCGCCCTGCGCCGCCAATTGCTGCCCGCGCAGAATCGCCACCCGCACCTCAAGGTCCGGCGTGTTCTTCAGCACCCAGCCGTCAGGATCGATCAGCACCCGCCGGGGCCGGCCGAAGGTGTCGATCACATATTGCGAGTCGGTGCCCACCACGTCGATGCGCTTGTCGACCGTCTTGCCTTCCGTTTCCACGCGCAGGTCAACCGGCATGTTGAACAGGTCCATGTCGCCCTGCACTTCGCCAATCGTGCGGAAGCCCTTGTTATTTCCCAGCCGGTAGACGGCGTACTTATCCGTGAACTCCGGTGCGCCGGTGCCATCCAGCCACTCGCTGAAGAACGGCGTCAGTTGCTGCTGCGACTGCTCCTCAGCCGTGCGCTCGAACTCACCGGTCCGCACGCCCTTGTCTTTATACTGGCTCAGTACCGCGCGCAGAATCTTCTCGAAGCTGTCGTCGCCCACCTCCCAGCGCAGCATGTGAAACACCAGCGCGCCCTTCTCGAGCGTCATGGACTGGAACTGTGGTGAGTAAGCCGGCAGGGTCCCCACGCTCGACAGTGGAATCGTGTCATAGGCAAGCGCGCCGGCGGAGACGTCGTGCACTGCGGACTCGAGGGCGCTCTTACCCTCGTCGTCTTCCAGATACATAAGCTCGGCATAGCGCGACATTCCGTTGATGATCCAGGCGTCGTTCAGCGTTGCAGGACTCACCTCGCACCCCCACCACTGGTGAGCGATGGTGTTGGCCAGCAGCCGGAAATCGTTCTTGCCGCCAATATGCGAGCCTGCGATGGCCGCGATCTCCGGCGCCCAGAACGCAGGCACCGTATCATCGGGCAGCTCCACGACGTTCAATTGCGTCGATTCTGGAATTCCAAACGTGCTGGTGTAATAGGCAAATTCGCGCAGCGCTGTGCCCGCATAATCGATCGCCTGAGCCTTATGCGCGGGCAAAACGTAGACGTGAATATTCGAGGCGCTGCCAGAAACCGGCGCGTCAAATTTCCCTACGATGATCGTCCCGGGAAATCCCGGCTTGTCCCACTTGAAGTCCCACTCCTGCTCGCCGCCCGCCGCAGTAGGCTTCCCGGTGCTGCCGCTGCCGATCACCCGATAGCCCGCCGGGGCCTTCACGTGAATCTCCGCAGTGAACCGGTCAGTCAGGTAGCCCGTCATCGGGAACCATCGACCCGCATACAGCAAATAGCTAATAGGCTCGCCCACGTACGCCAGCTTCAGTCCTTCCACCGGACCGCCGGCATCGGTCTCGAGTTTCCCGGAATAATGAAACGTCCAGGTCACCGGCTGCCCCTTCGCCAGCATTGCCGCCGGCGTCACCACCAGCGTGGCGCCCGGCCCGCGCTCGCCGTTCAGGTTCGCACCACTCGCATCTGTTACCTTGTCCACGAGTAACGCGCCATGCAGATCGAAGATCGCCGACGGGAGGTCGGCCTGTGGCGTAAACGTCACCTGGGCGGTCGCGTCCAACGTATGATCGCTCGGTTTGATTTCAGCATGGATGTTGTAGGCCGTGATGTTCAGCGTGGGCTTGGGCGCGACGTTCTGCGCGCGAGCCGGCAGCAAATAAGCCCCCGCCATCGCCGCGCAAAGCCAGAAAACACGCGCGCCGTAGAATGGCCGGAGCTCAGATGGCTCGGACCGAGACGGCTCAACAGAATAAAAAATGGAATTCGTCATCGAACTTGGCTCTGTCTTTCTTCCGGCGTCAATCTCTGTCTCATCATCCTGCGTCTCATCAATTCGGATGTTATCTGGGCGACGCGGCCCACGGCGCTCTGTTCGCTGCGCAGCATCTCTCCCACCTGCCGAAGATTCGCCCGCATCCTCGCCCGCGCGTCTTCATTTTCGACCAGCGGCCTGAGCTGTGAGACTACCCGATCGGCCGTAAAGTCACCCTGAATCAGTTCCGGTACGATGCGTTTTCCGGCGATCAGGTTCACCATGGCCACATGCGGCACATCCACCACCCGCTTTGCCACCGCATAGCTCAGCGGAGAAATCCGATATACCACGATAAACGGATTGCCGATCAGCGCCGCCTCCACGGTGGCCGTCCCGCTCGCCACAATGCTCGCCGTCGCATGATGGAGCACCGCCCTGGCGTCCTCGACCACAACAATCCGCGGCGGATTCGCCTCCGCTGCCACCGTCGGGGTCCCCGCCACGCCCGGGTTTGGCTTGGTGGGGCGGAGCAGCTCCGACAGCAGCACCCGGATATGGTCCCGCTGAGGCCCGGTCAGCGTCGGAGCCAGCGGCATCACGAACTCAATGTCCCTCCCCGGAATCGCCGTCTCAGCCACGGCAGGGTTTGGCTTGGTGGGACAGAGCATCGCGGCGGCTCGCACCATTTCCGGCAGGTTGAGACGGACTTCCTTTTCCCTGCTGCCCGGCAGCAGCCCAATCCAGGTTTTGGAGGGGTCCAGCCCCGCCTCGCGAGCAAAATCCTCGCGGCTCACGTGCGGCGGTTCCAGCTCAGCCAACGGGTGCCCTACGAACTCCGCTTCTACTCCATGGTCGTGATAAAACCGCTCCTCGAAGGGGAAAATGGTCAGCATCCGGTCCACATACCGCTGCACGCTGCGGATCCGGTATTTCTTCCACGCCCAGAGCTGCGGGCTCACGAAATAGATCACCGGCACTCCCTGGCGCTTAAGATGCCTGGCCAGCGACAGGTTGACGTCGGGAAAATCGATCAGCACCGCGGCGTCCGGCCTCTCGGCAGCAATCGATGCGCGCAGCCGCCGGTATTCACGGTAGATGCGCGGCATGTGGCGCACCACCTCGGTGATGCCCATGACGGCGACGTCCTCCGCGCGCACGATGGGCCGGAAGCCCAGGTCCTCCATCCGACGCCCACCCAGACCGAAAAACTCCGCGTCGGGCTCGATCCGCCGCAGCGCATCGATCAGCAGCGTGCCGTAATGTTCGCCGCTAGCTTCTCCCGCCGAGATGAAGATTTTCGGACTGCCCTGCATCGTTCTCCTTAGATCGGATCGCTCCCCTGATGTTAATTTGCCGGGATGGTGAGGGGGAGATGCGGGTTGGGAGCAGATGCTAGACTAAGTCATATGACTAAGTCTTATGAGACGAAGATGGTGAACATCCACGAAGCCAAGACCCACCTGTCGCGCATCATCCAAAATATTCTGGCGAGCGGCGAGCCTGTGACTATCGCCCGCGCCGGCAAGCCGGTCGTGATTGTCTCCGCGCACCCCGGGTCACGCCCCGCACGGCGCACGCTGGGCAAACTGCGAGGCAAGGTCCGGCTGCCGGAGGACCTCGGAGCTCAGGACGCCGAGATTCAGAAGATGTTTGAAGGCGAGCGCCGGTGAACTATCTGCTCGACACCCACGTCCTCCTCTGGACGCTCGTCGATCCGGACAGGGTGCCGGGGCCGATGCGCCGGCTCATTGAGGATGCCGGAAACCGCGTCAGCTTCTCGGCAGCCTCTATCTGGGAGATCGCCATCAAGCACTCTCTGGGCAGAGACGATTTTCCGGTCGAGCCAGCGACCATCTGGAAGGCGGCACGGGAGACCGGCCTCGAGGAGCTCGCTGTGACGGCAGAGCACTCGGTCGGCGTGGACGCACTGCCCTGGCTGCACAGGGATCCCTTCGATCGACTCCTTGTAGCGCAGGCGCGCTCCGCCGGGATGAAGCTGCTCTCCCTGGACCCCGAGGTCAACGCTTACTTCTCGCGCGGCAGGCGTCGCGGCTGAGGCGCCTGGCCGCCTCGCTGTTGGTACGAGAGATTCACGGGAGATTGGAACCGCGCGGATGCGGAGGGTCGATTTGGCGACAGGGGAGTAACTCATTTCAGCATTGCCCAGAATCTCTAAAATTGCAGCACCGGACTCCAGAAATTCTCCTATCATCGGCGTCAGGTCGAACTTTGAACCATATGGGAAAATCTGACACACGTTTGAAAGTGAGATTCGCTGTTTCGGTCGCACGCGGAGTCCGTTTTGTCGTTGCCCCCCTCTATACCGCCCTGTTTGGAAGGCTGGATGAAGCCCTCTACTGGCGGAACAGGAAGCAATTCATCCTTGAAATCGAATCGGCTTTCTCCAAAGTGATGGCACGGCATGGCGGCAGCATTGTTCCCGGTGAGGGAGAGGAAATGCCCAGGGAGTTCGATTACGCAGTGGTAACAGTTGCGTTCGTCGATTTGCGGGTCCGCCTTATTCGAGGACGCGAAGAACTGGTAGCGCAACTGGCAACCGTCCACAATCCTCACGACTGGGAAGAAATGTCTCGTTTGTGGCGGCGCGAAGCGTTGAATGAGTGTGGCGCTCCGCCGACCGTCTACGATCATCTCGATGAAGTTGCTGAACGTCTTGAGAGATGTTGGGATCGGTTGGTCCCGGCATTAGCTTCGACAGACCACTGACGCTGTCCATGCTGCTGTATCACCGGCACGCGGGGTTACACAATTGTGGCGTCGTAGTCGCCCCCTCGCGGCTTCATCCTCCCTCTGCTAGCCTTCCTCCATGATTGCCCGACCCGATGTACTGCTCCGGCTGGAGTCGCTCCTCGTGTTATTGGCGGCCGTCCTCGGCTATCGCCTGGTTCTGCACGGACATTGGTGGTTTTTCGCTGCCCTGTTTCTGTTGCCAGATTTCTCCCTCGCGGGATATCTGCTTCCCGGACATGTACTTTCCGATAAGCGCGTCGCGGCACTCCTCTACAACGCGGTCCATAGTTACCTGCTCCCGATTCTGCTGGCATTCGCCGCCTGGCGCCTGGCCGATGTTCGCCTGGGGCAAATTGCGGCAATCTGGATCGCCCACATTGCCTTCGACCGGCTCCTCGGCTTTGGCCTGAAATTTCCCCAGGCGTTCAAGCCCACGCACATCCAGAGCGCTGGCGTTTTCCCCTCGGCGTGACTCCGCGGTCTGCTAGTCCGTTCCGACAGCCAATGACGGCGTGAGCCCCGCGGCCGGCTCGCCCAGTTCCTGATCCTTGTATTGCAACTGGTAGAGCTTCCAGTAAATCCCCCGCAGCACCAGCAGCTCCTGGTGCGAGCCCATCTCGCGCAGCTGACCCCTGTGCATCACCAGGATCGTATCCGCGCGCTGCACCGTCGACAGACGATGCGCGATCACCACCGACGTCCGCCCCTCCACCATCCGCTCCAGCGCAGCGCGCACCAGGAACTCCGTCTCCGTGTCCACGCTCGAGGTCGCCTCGTCGAGGATCAGAATCCCCGGCCGGTGCGCCAGCGCCCGCGCAAAATTAATCAACTGCTTCTGCCCAGTTGATAGTCCCGCCCCGCGCTCCCGCAACGGCTCCGCGTATTGCCCAGGCAGGCTCCGGATGAAGTCGGCCACATTCACCTGCTCAGCCGCCAGCCGCATGTCGTCGTCCGTAATGCTATCCGTGCCCAGCCGGATATTGTCCCCCACCGTTCCGCTGAAAAGGAACGGATCCTGCAGCACCACGCCGAAGCGCTGCCGCAGCCGCGTCAGATCCTGCTCGCGCACATCCACGCCGTCCACCAGCGCATGTCCGTGCTGGACGTCATAGAAGCGCATCATCAGGCTGGTAATGGTGGTCTTGCCCGCCCCGGTGTGCCCCACAATGGCCGCCGTCTGGTTCGGCTCAACCACGAACGAAACACCCCGCATCACCCACTCGACCCCCGTCATCGCCTGCAGCTCGGCTCCGGTCGCAGCGGCGATGCGCGCGACCGTTTCCTTGTCCAACCGTTGATAGGTAAACCACACATCGCGGAACTCGATCCGGCCTGAGCCGTCGCCCTGCTTCGGATTGGCCGGCGAGACGATCTCCGGAGCAGTATCGAGCAGCTTGAAAACCCGCTCGCTGGCCGCCATCGCCGCCTGCAGGATGTTGTATTTCTCGCTCAGGTCCTGAATGGGCCGGAAGAACCGCTGCGCATATTGCATAAAGGCCACCAGGATTCCCAGAGACACCGTCCCGCGCAGCACGCCGCCTCCACCCAGCCAGATAATCAGGGCAATGGCAAACGAGCTCAGAAATTCCACCGCAGGGTAGTAGAGCGCATAGGCCAGGATGTTGTCCTTGAACGCCTCCATGTGGATGCGGTTGATCGCCGAAAAATCCCGGAACGCGCGCTCCTGGCGGTTGAACAACTGCACCAGCGACATGCCGCTGATGTACTCCTGGGTGTAAGCGTTGATCCGCGCAATCGCCGCCCGAATGCGCCGGTAGGAGTCTCGCACGTACTTGCGGAAGATGCGCGTGGCCAGCAGGATAAGCGGCAATACCGAAAAGGCCAGCAGCGCCAGCCACCACTTCATCCGCAGCATGACGGAGACGATGGCAGCCAGCACGAACACATCTTCGAAGATGGCAAAGACGCCCGAGGTGAACATCTCGTTCAGCGCATCCACATCGGTCGTGAGCCGTGTCACCAGCCGCCCCACTGGATTGCGATCGAAGAAGGCGATGTGCATCTGCTGCATGTGGCGGAAGATTTGCCGCCGCAGATCGAACATCACCTTCTGGCCGGTCCACTGCATCAGCCACGTCTGCACCGCCTCCAGCGCATAACTAAAGACCAGCGCCACCAGCCAGATCGCGGCCAGCTCCGTCACGCCGGTCCACGCCCCGCCATCGGAATACGGACTCAGCCAACGCGCCATCCACGCATGCTGATGAACCCCTCGCGCAGCAGCCACAGAGACCGCCTGCGGCGTCTTCTGCCACGCCGGGGTCAGGTACACATCCACGGCCACCATGGTCAGATACGGCCCAAGCACGTCCGCGCCCGCCTTCAGCAAAATCGCCACAATAGAGGCAATACACGCCCATTTGTAAGGAAAGAGGTAGGTAATCAGCCGCCCCATCAGCCGGCTGTCGTATGCCTTTCCAACAACGTCGTCATCCTGCTGGGCCGCGCTGGGTTTTGGCCCCGCCTTAGGCTCTGCCCCGGCGTTCGGAGCGCTGTCTGTGCGGATCTGGGCGTCGGCGTCGGGCATGGATTCCTCTTTATCTTACCGGCGCGAGAATGCGCGCGCGATCTGACCAGCCGAACCCTGCCCACCCCTGCTCCTGTTCATCCACAATGCGAAGATGGTATTCGTGACTACAATCCGTCCCTGTCGTTACGACGAGCACAATGAAATGCTGGCCATTGTCAATGCTGCCGCCGAAGCGTACCGCGATGCCATCCCGCCGGACCGCTGGCACGAGCCCTACATGCCGCTCGATGAGCTGGAGAGTGAAATCGCGGCGGGAACCGAATTCTGGGGCTATGAAGCGGATGGCGTGTTACTGGGCATCATGGGCATCCAGCCCGTTCGCGACGTCGACCTGATACGCCATGCTTATGTCGGGCCGGCCCACCAGGGGCTGGGTGTCGGCGGTGCTCTCATCGAGCACCTGCGAAGTCGCACCACACGCCAACTTCTGGTTGGCACCTGGGCCGCCGCAGTCTGGGCGATCCGCTTTTACGAGCGGCACGGCTTCGCCATGGTTTCGCCCGAGCTCAAGACCAAACTGCTCCGAACCTATTGGAACATCCCCGAGCGCCAGGTTGCGACTTCCGTGGTTCTGGCCAGCCCACCCGTAAAGGAAGGTTGACTGGCCTTCCGCCGTACCAGATCGGTCACCGCTCCCCAACCCGCTTGACATCCGCCGCTCCAGCAAGCAAACTTCGCCTACGGGAAAATCTCCCGAAAAACCAGCGATCCGCGAAGCGAGGAAGGGCCATTGACAGGACAGCAGGCAAGCCGCGTCACGTACACTCTGGATTCCTCGCTGGACAGCGTCAACAAAGTCGAGGCGACCGCCGAGCAAATGGCACGCAAGGCCGGCGTGGACGAGGATGAAATTTTTCGCATCTCGATGGCGGTGCGCGAGGCAGCGGTGAACGCGGTCCTGCATGGCAACGCTTATGACCCGGAAAAACGCATGACGGCCTCGTTCGAAAATACCGGCTCCTCGCTGGTGATTCGGATCACCGACGAAGGCAAGGGGCTCGACCCCGCGACGCTGCCCGATCCCCTGGCCCCGGAGAATCTTCTGCGCGGCTCTGGCCGCGGCATCTTCCTCATCCGCTCGTTTATGGATGAGGTACACTTCAGGCAACTGCATCCGGGAACCGAGCTGACGCTGATTAAGCATCTCGGAGCCGCTCCGGCCGGGGCTTAGATTTCCGTTTCAAGTTTTCCAAGGAGGAATTTCACGTGAGCATGAAAATCAGTACCCGTCAGGTAGACGGCATTACGATTCTGGATCTCGGCGGACGGATCACTCTGGGCGAGGGCAGCGTGCAGTTGCGTGATTCGGTCCGTGACCTGCTCGGCAAAGGACAGAAGAAGATTCTGCTCAATCTGGGCGACGTCAATTACATCGACAGCTCGGGCATCGGCGAGCTGGTCAGCGCCTACACGACCGTTCGTAATCAGGGCGGCGAGCTCAAGCTGCTCAATCTGACGCGCAAGGTCCACGACCTGCTGCAGATCACCAAGCTCTACACCGTCTTCGACATCAAGGACGACGAGGCCAGCGCCATCGCTTCTTACGCGCACGCCTGACAGTTGCCGAATATCAGGACCAGGCCTAAGAAAAGGGCTGCCTTCCCCAGGGCAGCCCCTTTTCCCATCCGGCCCAGTCTGCAGACCTACCGTCTCAGCAAGTCGACCGGCTCATCGGCATCCGTTACCCGGAAATAGGGCGCCAGCGACGGATGCTGCCGCTCTACTGCGCGGTACATTTCCCAGGCCACGCGGCGATAAGAGAAGTGCCCCTGTGGCGCCGAGCGGAGTTCCGAAATGTACAGCGCCTCGGCAAAGTCCATCTTGAAGAGCGCGCGATTGCGCGTGCCCAGCGGCAGTACATACTGCGCAGACGCGGCTGCGTCCGGTTGCGAGGCGCCAGCCAGCGCGACATAGGCCGCGTGCGCCGACTGCATCGTCTCTTCGTAGAGCGGTTGCACTCCAGCCTCGGCCACTCCCTCGGGAATTGCATAACCGTGGGCCGAGGTGAATGACTGCAGCACCTGGACGCAGCGGCGATGCCGATGCATGTCACGGAATCCGCCGATGTCCATGAGGATGTCGAAGCGCAAGGCCTGGCCGGCGGAGAATTCCCGCAGCAGCTCGTCGTGCCGCCCGCGATGCCGTACGCCCAGCGCAATAATTTCGTTGCGCCGAGCCTCGCTGAGCGCCGCCACATGACGCCGAATCTGGCGGTACGGATAGTGACACTGCCCGTAGAGCAGGGTCGTCGCGAGGTCCACCTCCAGCGAATCCGCGCCATCGATCAGATCCACCAGCGGCGTGGCTTCGATGGGCTCGCTGGCCAACAGCTCCGCAGCCGCCTGCCGCAAATCCTGCCTGGTCCGCATCAGATATTCGTTGGCCGAAGCGTACTTCACCAGGGTTGGGGACGTCTTCACCTCGCGCGTCAGCAGGGCCGCCGCGCGCTCGCCGAGGGCAGGATCGAGAGCCGTAATCTCGCGCTGCAGCGCAGCCAGCTCGTCGCCGTGAACATTCCACGCAGCTCCCGCGGCAGCCGCCTGCAGCCGTTCCCCCAGTTGCCGAATCTCGGCTGTTGGGCTCGAGAGCAGGCGCGAGATTTGCGACTCAAGCGTCCGCGCATTCACAATCTGACCCAGCGAGGTGTTCGTCGCCAGCGGAAGCAGGTACCGCGCAACATCGAATGCCCGCGCCCGCAGGGTCCGCTCGTAGGCCTCCTGCTTCATCTCCTCCGGCTTCCGCACCTGTTGCGTGAGAGAGGCAAAGACGGCCTCGAAGATATCGTGATACCGGGAAAACAAGTGTTCGATGGTCTCCTGGTACCGACTGGCCGCGGACCCATCCCCGCCAAAATCCGGCTCGTACCATCCACTCTTGCGGAAGTTCTGATAGCGCGTCGAGCGCTCCTGCCCATCCCACCGCTGCTCATCGACCAGCACGATGGCGGCCAGCAAGGACAGCTTCTCAATCGCGAAGGCTACGTGCGCCAGGTCGGCAATCGACCGATGCCCATACTGGAAATAAAACGTGTTCAGAAACTGCTCGGCCCGCTGGCTACTGATCTCCCGCAGCGACTCCTTCATCGAGAGCGCCGAGCGCGAATACTTCGCCATCGCATAGGCGAGCACTTCAGGATCGGCGCCGTGCACGGCGAACACTTCGGTCTGCCGCGTGCGGGCATTGTTGCCGGACGCGTTGCGATCCTCGTTTCCGGGTCCGCTTAAGGGTTCATGCGCTGGCGGCGTTTCCGATCGCACGGGAGGAGTCTGTGTCATGGGGGTCATGCACGAATGCTAAACCCAAACGGTGCGGATATTCCGTTCCTCCCGGCGGAACCCGGGACGCCGATGTCCCAGGCGAAACCTCGCATTGTTATGCCCCTGCAAAGAAAGAACGGGTACCATAGGGAGTGTTTTTGCCGGTGCATTGCGCATCGATTACTGCCTCGGAACGGCCCACGTGCATGAACAACATTCTTTCGACCACCGAGCATCGTCCGTGGCCCATACCAAAGTCCCCATGGGTGATGACCCAACGCTGGAACGATCTGCTGTTTGCGCACTGGCCCATCCCCGCCAGCGAACTGACTCCCCTGCTGCCGGATGAGCTCAACGTCGACACCTTCGACGGCTCCGCATGGGTTGGCGTAGTCCCGTTCTGGATGGACGAGGTGCGCTTTCGTTCACTCCCCGCCATACCCGGCGCCAACCGCTTTCCTGAACTCAACCTGCGGACATACGTGCGCGACCGGCATACCAACCAGGCCGGGGTGTATTTCTTCTCGCTCGACGCCGCCAATCCATTCGCCGTCTCCGTTGCCCGCATCTTCTTTCACCTGCCCTACTACTGGGCGCACATGAAAGTGGAATCCGACGATAGCCGCTTCGTCCACTACAGCAGCGAGAGACTCCTGACCCGGCGGCCGGCCCGCCTGCGCGCGCGTTATCGCAGCCTGGGCAAGCCCAGCGCCAAAGGCGGCATCGAGAGTTTTCTCACCGAGCGCTACGCGTTGTTCACAGCCACGCGGAGCGGCGACATTGCCCGTGTCAACATCCACCATCTGCCCTGGCCGCTCGAGCTTGCCGAGGCCGACTTCGAGCTCAACGATCTGGCGCAGGCGCACGGCATCCGCCTGCCCGATACCAAACCGCTTCTGCAGTACAGCCGTGAGCTGATGGTCTACATCTGGGCGCCTGAAGAATTGCCGTCGCGCGCTGCACGGCGAGCCACTGCGCCCGTTCCCGCGGGACCGTAAGGCTATGCTTACAGGGCTGGGGCGCGACCCTGCGATTGCGCCTTGAGGCTGCGGTAGGCTATAGCCATGTCGTCATCGCTTCAGGGAAAAATCGCTCTGGTTACGGGAGCCTCGCAGGGTATTGGACGCGCCTGTGCTTTGGCTCTGGCCAAAGCCGGCGCGCGAGTGGGCCTCGCGGCGCGCAACGAAGCAAAGCTGAACGAAGTCGCCGCGGAAATCGCAACCGCCGGCGGCGCGGCTGCTGTCTTTGCTCTCGATATGGCCAGCGAAGAATCGATCAAGAACTGTGCCAAAGCCGCCGTCGCCCACTTTGGCAGCGTCGATATCCTCGTCAACAACGCCGGCATCACCCGCGACACGCTGGCGCTTGGCATGAAGCGCGCCGACTGGGAGGATGTGATTCAGACCAACCTCACCGGTACATTCCTCATGACCCAGGCCGTGATGCGCTCTATGCTCAAAGCGCGCTGGGGACGCATCATCAACATCTCGAGCGTCGTGGGCGAGACCGGCCAGGCGGGCCAGGCGAACTACTCCGCCAGCAAAGCAGGACTCATCGGGCTCACCAAATCCCTCGCCCGCGAGCTCGCGTCCCGGAATATCACGAGCAACGCAATTGCTCCCGGATACATCGAGACTGCCATGACCGCGGTTCTGGACGAGAAGCAGCGCGAATCGATGCTGGCGCAAATCCCGCTGGGCCGGGCGGGAACCGACGCCGACATTGCCAACGCCGTCTGCTTTCTCGCCTCCGACGAGGCCGCCTACATCACGGGCCACGTGCTCGACGTCAATGGCGGCATGTATATGGGCTAGAACAGGTCTTACCAGCTCAGAAGTGCAGGCTGGCATCCTGAAAGCGTTTGACCGGGACTTCGGCCAAACTCGCCCGATTAGCGCAGACTTTAATGCTCGCCGCTCCCGCGGCGGTTCAGAATTGCCTCATGCCCTGGGGAAGGTCTTACCCATAGCGGCACGTCAGATCCCTTTCGCAACGGTCTTGCGCAGGTGAGCGATCTGGCTCGATAGCGACTTGTACTCATCGGGTGCAAGGGTGACGAACATCTCCTGAATAAGAGCTGCCGCCGCCGGCTCAAGCGTACTCTTCAGGATGCGCCCTCGCGCTGTGAGAAAGACTCTGGAGACTCTGCCGTCGGTCTTGTCCTTTTTTCTCTGCACGAAGCCGTCACGTTCCATCACGTCCAGGCCCACCGTAACGGTTCCGCCAAGCTGCTCCAGTTGTTCTGCAATCTGCGTCGTCCGCAGCCCATCCTCTTTCCACAGGCAGCAGAGAACACCCCAGTGCAGAGGAGTGATTCCGTGCGGGGTAAGAATCTCCTGAAAGCGCCTGGTCATCTGCTGCACCAGCAGGAACATCTGGTAGGGCAGGTTCTCAGGGGCCAGAACGAGACGATCGGATGACGGGTTCGCAGCGTGGGGCCTTTGCGCCTCACCACTCCAAAGTAACAGTCGCACGATTATTTACTTCAAATTTAAAGTAGCTTGTGTATATTGGTCCCGCGGGTGGCCCGCCCGACACAACCTTTATGGAGGCCGCGGTTGATAGTTCCATCGGCAAGTCCATCCAGTTTTCTTCGCTATGACTGCGTTGTCCGTCTCACGCAATATGTCCCGGCTGGAGCAGCCGCAGCCTCTCCACAGGCGTTCCTGGCAGCGTGGACGGAGGCCTTTGCCGCCTCCTCTCCCGATGGAGTGTTGTACCGGGAGCTCTGCCGTCAGGTGCCGGAGTGGAGTGCGCTTGCGAAGCGAGAGATCGACAATCCGATTGAGGCGGCATTCATCGAATACATGATCGTTGAGCCGTGGGTCGACCTTTCCGCCCTGTCCCGCTGTTCCTGCCACACAGCAGGCCTCCTGGTCCATCACCCAGGACGTGCACAGTGTGGCCTTTCGCTTCGCTAAAGAGTCGCAGCAAGCACCCGGCGCATTGATGTTCAACCTTTTTGAGATCGACGGTCCTGCCGGCATGGAGCAGGGGTTCCTGATGGCATGGCCGCCGCGGGGCGAGTTCAAAATTCACGAGCACACTACGATATCCACCGTGCTTCATCAGCGGATGCTGCCCCACGCCACGATCAAGGCGTTCAATCGAGCCGAGGTCACCAGTGCGGAAGACTACGCCGAAGGGATCGACCGCTTTCAGCAGGCATTCCCCAGAGCCGAACGGAAGGCCGGTACCGAAGCACCTCCAACCGGCAAGCCGCCCATCCGAAGCCATCTTGGGTTATTTGAGATTGTAGCCATCGCTGCTACCCGAACCAGTGCTCCTGCGAAGAGGATGAAGGCTGTGGTTGCCCGAGAATATGGTCCACCTTCGGTACTACGACTGGAGGAGCTGCCAATCCCGTCACCGGGTCCGGCACAGGTGCGCGTCAAGGTAGTCGCATCCTCCATCAACCCACTTGACGTAAAGATGCGTTCCGGAGATGTCCGTCATATCTACCCCGCCTGGTTTCCTGAGGTCTATGGCTACTCGGTCTCCGGCATCATCGACGCGCTGGGAGCCGGCGTAAGGAGCCGCAAAGTCGGCGAGGAGGTTTACGGAATCAACAATCCCATCATGCGACACGGGTACGCGGAGTTCCTGTGCGGTCCGGAATCGAACTTCTATCCGAAGCCGGCCACTATGGACTTTCCGACGGCCGCCGCAGCACCTTCTATCTTTGCCACCGCTTTCGGAGGTCTCTTCCTTCGGTTCCCTTTGCACGCGGGACAAACCGTTCTGATCCACGGTGGCTCGGGCGTGATTGGAAGCTGCGCGGTGCAGCTTGCCAGACAGGCTGGCGCTCGCGTAATCGCCACAGCCTCCACTTCGAATGTGGATCGTGTCCGTGCGCTGGGTGCAGACGTTGTCGTCGATTACAAGCGGGAGCGGTTTGAAGACTTCGCCCAGGGTGTGGATCTGGTGTTGGACACGGTTGGCGGCGAAACCCGTGAGAGGTCGTGGCCGCTTATCCGCAAAGGAGGAGCGCTGGCTTCACTGCTCCCGCCACCTCCCGATCCGGCCACCGCTGAGCGCTATGGCGTTCAGGCATTCATGGTCCACGGGCATCCGAACATCGTCGAGATCATGCCCGATATGACACGCCGCCTGGAAAGTGGAGAGTTGGCCTTTCCGGAGATTGCAAAGACGTACCCTCTGGTCGACGCCGCCGCTGCGCATCAGGATTTCGAGCGCTCACCGCCTCGTGGACGGTTGGTGCTTCTGGCTTAGAACTGGTCTCACCATTGTCCGGCATCCGCAATGCCGCGGGTGAGACCCGCCATCGAAGCGGGGGTCATGCAGCCCCCGAAGCCACTGCGCCGTAGATGAGACCGGTTCTGGCGACCTGAACGCTGCACCGGCTTCTCGGAGCTATCCCCAAAGACTATCTGCTCTCGGGACGCAGAGGATCGGGGCCGGGCAGCATGTCCATGCCATACCGGCTCAGAAGGTCCGGCGTCATCTCAATAATCGGGGAAGCGCCCTTGGGCGGGAGAACCCGTTCGGTGGCCGGCCTCGCTAACTCTACCAGGCACGCTTCAAGGCTGGCGGGTGTGTAGCTGTTAAGGAACCGCGCTGTCTCACTGACAACGCGAAATGCGTGCCGCGTATTGCGGGGAACCATCAGGAAGTCACCGGTTCGCACCGTCTTGATCTCTTCGTCGACTAAGACGGTAATCTCGCCATCGAGAATATAGAAGGTTTCGTCAGACCAGGTGTGTTTGTGCGGCCCCGGACCTAGTCTTTAGGCAAGAATTCATACATCATGGAGAAGCGTCCGCCGGTATCTTTGGCGTCCGCGAGGACGATCCACAGATCATCCAACCACCAATAGGCGGGCGCGGAGTCGACGTTATGAATGAAGAGTTCCGATCCAGGCATCGGTGGCAGGGTATTTGTAGTGTTTGTCGTCATGGTAGCCTCTGTGGATGAATGACGCGAAAATGGCGCATCCGACTGATGGAGCAGAACGGTTCGATCATCGGTCACTTGTGATGCGGAATCAGAGGATGGGGCGGCTCAGTTTGGTATGAAATCACCGATTCCGGGTGTCTTGCGTGGGTTTGTGACCACCAGCGCCATGCGCTGCCTCGGCCTTCGACTACCATCGTCTGGTTGACATGAAAATTCTGACCGCCGACGAAATGCGCACCGTCGATCGCATGACGACCGAGCGCTATGGCATTGCCTCGATCGACCTGATGCGCAACGCCGGTGCGGCCGTAGCTCGTTTTGTGCTGCGGGAGTTTTCCGATTGCTCGCACATCGTCGTCCTCTGCGGCAAAGGGAATAACGGCGGCGATGGCTTCGTTGCCGCCCGCGAATTGGCCGCCGCTGGACGCAGCGTCCAGGTTCTGCTCCTTGGCGATCCATCCCACCTGAAAGGAGACGCGAAGACCGCTTTCCAACAGACGCCCGTGGCTCCGCTGCTCGCGCCAGATGGAGCGTCCCTTGGCTTACCAGAAATCCAAAGCGCTCTGCACTCCGCCGATCTGTTCGTCGACGCCATCGTCGGCACGGGTTTCAGGCCGCCTCTGCGCGGGGTCGCGGCAGCACTGCGCGATCGGATCAATGCCCTCTCCGCCCCGGTTGTCGCCGTCGATCTGCCTTCCGGCTGGGACGCCGACTCGCGCGAATTCGCCGTCGAAGGAGCATTCCGCGCCAACGCTGTCGTCACCTTCACCGCGCCCAAACTGGCGCACCTCTCCGGCAATCTCACCGGCAGCGCCACCGGACCCATCGTCGTTGCCCCCATCGGATCGCCCGAGGAGGCGATCCAATCGGCAACCAACCTCACCTGGGCCGGAGCCTCAAAATCCCTCACCGAACAACCGCGGAATGCCGATGCCAACAAAGGCCTCTACGGACACGTACTCGTCGTCGCCGGGGGCCGGGGCAAGTCCGGAGCTCCCGCCATGGCCTCGCTGGCCGCACTGCGCGCCGGAGCCGGCCTCGTGACCGCGGCCGTCCCTCACTCCATCCTGCCTAATGTCGCCGCCCTCACGCCCGAGCTGATGACGTTGCCGCTTGAGGAAGACCAAAACGGCGCCATTGACGGATCCAATCTCGACGCCTATCGGCTGCGCCATATGACCGAACGCGCAACCGTGATCGCGGTTGGCCCAGGTATGGGCACCGAACCGGAAGCGTTTGTCTTGGGGCTGATCGCAAAGACCACGCTCCCCATGGTCATCGACGCCGATGCGCTCAACATCCTCGCCGAGCATCCGGGCACAATCGACGGCCGCAACCGCACGGTCGTCCTCACGCCACATCCCGGGGAAATGGCTCGCCTTGCCGGGATCACCACAAAAGAAGTCCAGGCCAACCGGGAACACCTCGCGCGGGAGTTTGCAGCAGAGCACAATGTGACAGTTGTGTTAAAAGGTTGGCGGACCCTGATCGCCCATCCCGATGGCCGCATCGCAATCAACTCGACCGGCAATCCGGGCATGGCGAAGGGCGGCAGCGGCGACATTCTCACGGGTATCGTCGCAGCCCTTCTGGCACAGCATCCTGACCATCCCCGCGAGGCTGTGGAGGCCGCCGTGTACCTCCACGGGCTTGCCGCCGACTTCGCGCTGCGCGAGCAGGACGAGCACACCCTGCTCGCCACCGACACCGTCGGTCATCTTTTCCACGCTTTTCTCTTTCGTTCAAGGGACGAAGCGGGATATGTTTGGTTGGAGGGAATTCCATCCTCTCCGGCGAGGTCGAGATGACGCAGACGGCAGACCTGAAAACCTATCAGTTCGAGAGCCACAGCGGGAAAGAGACCATCGAAATTGGCCGCCGGATCGCCGAGCTGCTCACGCCGCCGAACTTGCTGATCCTGCGGGGCGACCTTGGCGCGGGCAAAACCACTCTCGTTAAGGGAATCGCCGAAGCGCTCAATGCCGCCGATCCCGATGAAGTCACCAGTCCCACCTTCACTTTGATTCACGAATATGAAGGCACGCGCAAGGTTGACGGGCATGAAGAGCCGGTGATTCTGTATCACCTTGACCTTTACCGGATTCAGAATGAGCGGCAGCTCGACTCTCTCGGCCTTGAGGAACTGGTCGCACCCGACAGCGTCGTGCTGGTGGAGTGGGGCGAGAAGTTTCCCAGCGTGGTCAAGCGCAGCCACGGTGAAATCGAGATGCGGACCACGCGCGGCGACTCGCGCAGCATTACGCTGACGCTGAGGGACTGAGCTTCCGTTCAGAAATGGTGAATTTTCTCCGGCTGCGGTATCTCCACCGGCCGTGCCGCTTCCCGCTCCAGCGACCGGCTCACCAGGTCGCGCGAGCCAAGCCCGACGGCTAAGGAAAGCGCAAAGACGATCCCGCCGAAAAGAATGCCGAATCCCAACTCGACGATGGCTCCGCCCAGCGCCAGATGATCGAGCACCATGGCCCCGGTCAGCACCAGAATCATCCAACGCACGCCCATGCTCAGCAGGCGCGCATAACTGAGGTTGAGATTGACCCCGGTTATCAGAACGCTTCGTGAGACAAACCGGGCCAGCACGTTGCCGGCAAGCAGCAGGATGGCCGCCCCAATCACCCGGGGAACGTAGCCGAGAATCCAGCCGGAGATGATGTGCTCCGAAGTTCCAGCCTCGAATGCGGAAACACCCACCACTACTCCGGCAATTACGAAACACCAGAAGACAATGCGCGCAATCAGCAGCGAGGGAGTGGAGCGTGGGCTCCACTCCGCGATGGCGCTGGCGCCGCGGCTCATTCGCTCGTCGAACTTCACCGCGGTAAGAATCCATTTCACCAGTAGCGATAGCAGCCAACCCACGAGAAGAAAGAGGAGAAAGGCAACCACGAATGCGAGAACGCCGGGCAGCAACGTGGCCATCCGGTTCATCACGCGGCCCATCGATGACTGAAGCGATTGTTCTACCTGCTGCCACATATCTTAGTTCTCCTCCGCGGTCGAGCCCGAGCAGGGGGAATTTGCTAGGGATTGAATCGATCCGGCCATCTCCACCTCTGCAACAGATACGGCTTCTTATCCTCCCACGCGCGGGAGAACTGCTCCAGACGCTGCTCCGCCGCGCCGCTGCTGAGAGTGGATACCTCGCGGACATAAGATGCAACCCACCCCAGGTATAAAGGCGTAAGCGCGCCCAGCAAATGTACGCGGCTGATCGTGCGTAAACGATAAGCCAGCGCGAAATCGAACACGATGCTCGCCCATAACTCGTCCGGCATCCGGAATTGTTCAGGTGTCATCCGGGTCAGCCGGCGCAGCTCCAGCAGAGTGTTGGGCGGAAGCACCAGCCGCCACACTTCATCGAGATTCTTCGATCCGAGGAGAAACGAATCCAGCATCGGCTGCGCGTCGATGGGCTGACCATCCTGTTGTCCATCCGCGGCATTGCCCCAGATCGGCGTCGCCTGCGACCCGCGGATTCGCTGCCAGTGCGCGGCGCAGTGCTCCATCTCGTAAAAAAGGGAGCCCGCAATCTGTCCCAGCACCGCGCTCAGTTCCAGTCCCCCGGTTGCTACTTCGTGACGAACCTCGACGTGGACTTGCCCAACCGGGACCTGAGGAAACTGCGTCGCCGCAACCGTTACCGGCCACAACAGCGAACCGCCGGAGTTATCCGGCGCCGCCATCGTTCGCGCCAGAGAGCCGCACAGCGCGCCCGACGCAGCAAAGTCGAACGCGAGGGGATAACGCACTCTCCTGCCGTATAAGGTGCGGCTCAGCGGGCAGAGGATTCCGCTGTTGATGAGGCCTTCGTATTTCGCCGCGGGATAAACCGGCATCACAAGGCCGCACTGCCGATCGAGAATCGCGTAAACAAGAAGCTGGATGACATGCGGATCGAGCGCTGCCAGGTCCGACCCAAGAACAATGCACGCGCGCGCGTTCAGCGACTCGGCAAGAGCCAGGACCGCGCGTTGGTGGGCCGAGACCGCAGTCCAGAATTCGCCCGCCGGCGCTGGCGGCGCAAGTGGCGCCACCGTGAGCGAAGAGTTCTCAGCAGCGTCCCCGGCTTCGGGAGCGGCTCCGGGCCAGGTGAAGACAAACCGCAAGCCGGAGAGGCCCGAACCCAGTTCTTCGATGACGCGTGCAGCGCGAACGCGCGCATCTTCCCCGGAAACTGCGCCTGCAATGCCCACCACCACATCCGCGGTCCCGATGCGCTCCGCCTGCTGCTTCGTCTCTTCCGTGATTTCGAGGCCTGCCATATCAGTGCTCATTGCTAAGTTTCAGGACGGAAGAGAGAGGATGCCATGCAGTGGAATGCGAATCCACGCGGGCCGATTGTCCAGCTCGTAGACCAGCTCGTACAGCGCTTTATCGAGGATATAGATTTCGAGCAGCGCGTCGAATTCCTCCCGCTCCGCGGGAACAACCGCAGAATCGCCGATCGCGTCGCGATAGGCGCGCAGGAATTCGCCCGAAGCCGAAGCTTCCCAAAGCCGAGCCCACGATTCCAGCTGGGCGAAATCCTCCGGCCGTCGCGTCGTATATTTCGTGAGCGCGACGAAGGCGGCATAACTGAAGGAGCGCAGCATGCCTGCAACGTCCTTCAGGGGCGAGTGTTTCATGCGCCGCTCCGCGAGAGGCCTCGCCGGCTCGCCTTCAAAATCCAGAATGACGAAATCCCCTTTCGAGCGCAGCACCTGGCCCAGATGATAATCCCCGTGAATGCGGGTCCACTGCCCCGGGCTGCGCAGACTATCCAGCGCCCGGAACTTCGCGAGCAGGGCGCCACGCCGGCTCAGCGCCAGGCCCGCTGCCTCCACAGTATCGTCGGGCAATCCCGAAAGATGCGTCTTCAGCAAATCGAAAGCGTGCGCGGCATGGCCCGCCAGCTCGTCGCGCAGAGTTGCCAGTTCGCTCGACTCGGGCGTGTGCGGTGCAAAAGCCGCCTCGCGGCCCGAAGCAAGCGCCAGGTGCATCTCCGCGGTACGGCGCCCCAGCATTGCTGCAGCATCCAGATAAATGCCGGCGTGCTCGCGCGCCTCGGGCGGCACAACGTCCGACGCGGCAGAAGGAAGGGCCGCTGGACCCCTTACCGAAGCTGTGCTTTCGTAATAACGATCCAGCTCATCGAGCGTCCACTGCCAGCCGTCGCCCTCGTTTTGTACCAGCCCCTGGAGCAGCGCGACGGTGGCCGGCTCGCAGTCAGCGCGGCGTACTTCAATCGATCCGCCAAACGGCGGAATATTCGTAGACTTCACCGTCTCGGTTAGAAAACGCCCGATCTCCACGTCCGGGTTCTGACCCGGTTGCTGGCGTCGAAACAGCTTCATGATCAGCCGGTCGCCGAAGATGGCGGAGGTATTGCTTTGCTCGGCGCTGCTGACCCTTGCCGCCAGAGGCTGCGATCCCCGTAGTCCGTCGAGCACCGAGCTCGGCAGCCCGATCATCGTGCCGCCGCGCGTGTGCAGTTGCTCTCCTTTGGCCAGCATCTCGAGCAGCGCTGAGGGCGCGCTGCGCAGCAACCCCTCGTGCAAAACGCCCGCGTTTGTCGCCGACCCAGCGGTTGCCAGAACCTGGTTCGGCGTTGAGCCCCTCACGCCAGTCGCCGCATCGCCAAAGCTAATCGCCAGGCACAGAAGCCAGCTATCCGGCTCGCCTTCGACATAATCCACACAGACCCAGAGCAGCGCGGAGCGGTGTTCATCGAAAAGAACCGAATCGGCGATTTTCGCGCGAACGATATTGCGCGACTTACTCCCGAACCAGCGTTGCCGTTGCAAATAAGCTGGAAGTATGGCCTCCAGCCGCCGTACTCCCTCTCCGGAGAGAATGCTCTGCCAGTCCCACTCATTCTCCACATAGAAAGCCTGCTCCCCGTCCGAGACGGATGAAGCCTCACTTGTATCCATTGACGGCTGTAACTCGAGCCACAAGAAACCATAGGGGCCAAGAGTAAGAGAGTAAGGAGCCTTTGTAATGGGCGGAAACTGAACATAGCCCAGCATCTCAACCGGGGTCACGCCTTCCATCCCGCCTAAATCCAGCTGCACCGGCTGCGCAAAACGCGACAAGTTAGCAACGCAGAGGACGGTCTCATCCTGAAATTGCCGGATATACGCCAGGATCTTCCGATTGGAGGGATCGAGAAAACGCAGTGCCCCCCGGCCGAACACCTGGAAAAGCTTGCGCAGGGCGATCATATTGCGCATCCAGTTCAAAAGTGACGAAGCATCGTTCTGCTGCGCTTCCACGTTGATCGCCTCGTAACCGAATACCGGATCCATGATGACCGGGCTGTAGAGCTTCGCCGGATTGGCGCGCGAAAAGCCCGCGTTCCTGTCCGGACTCCACTGCATCGGCGTGCGCACCCCATTGCGATCGCCAAGATAGATGTTGTCGCCCATCCCGATCTCATCGCCGTAGTAAAGAATGGGCGTTCCAGGAAACGAGAACAGAATACTGTTGAGTAACTCGATCCGGCGCCGGTTGTTATCGAGCAGCGGAGCCAGCCTCCGCCTGATCCCGATATTGATCCGCATCCTCGGGTCGGCGCTGTAAGCCAGATACATATAGTCACGCTCATCGTCGCTGACCATCTCCAGCGTCAATTCATCGTGATTGCGAAGAAACAGCCCCCACTGGCAGTTATCGGGAATCGACGGCGTCTGCGCCATAATGTCGGTGATCGGCAGTCGATCCTCCTGGCGCAGCGCCATATAGATGCGCGGCATCAGCGGAAAATGAAACGCCATATGGCACTCGTCGCCGTCGCCAAAGTACGGCCTGACATCCGTAGGCCACTGGTTTGCCTCAGCCAGCACCATCCTCCCCGAGTAGCCCTCATCAATCGCTGCGCGAATAGCCTTGATCACTGCGTGCGTTTCCGGGAGGTTTTCGCAGCTGGTGCCGTCTCTCTCGACGAGATAGGGGATTGCGTCAATCCGCAGAGCATCCACACCCATATCGAGCCAGAAGCGCATCACCCGCAGCACCTCTTCGAGGACCGCGGGATTGTCGTAATTCAGATCCGGCTGGTGCGAGAAAAAGCGATGCCAGTAATACGCGTGCGCTACCGGATCCCAGGTCCAGTTCGATTTCTCCGTGTCGGTAAAGATGATGCGCGCGTCTTTGTACTTCTGGTCGGTGTCGCTCCAGACATAGAAGTTTCGCTCCTCCGACCCGGCCGGAGCGTGACGCGCCCTCTGAAACCACGGATGCTGATCGGAGCTGTGATTAATCACCAGCTCGATCATCACCTGCAGTCCCCGATCATGTGCCGCATCCAGAAATTGGCGGAAATCCTCAAGCGTCCCGTAACTTGGGTGCACGCTCATGTAATCGGAGATATCGTAACCATCGTCACGCAGGGGCGAGGGGAAAAACGGCAACAGCCATAGGCAGGTTACCCCGAGGTCCTGCAGGTAATCCAGCTTCTGTGTTAGTCCCTGGAAGTCGCCGATGCCGTCGTTGTTGCTGTCATTGAAGGCCTTGACATGGATCTCATAAATTACCGCGTCCTTATACCAGAGAGGGTCAGTGACACTGCCCGCCTTGCGCACGATCGTCTTCGTTTCCGGCATGGGCTCCTGGGCCTTCACTGGTAGTAATCGAAATCTTTTTCCGACCGCACTTTGCGCAGGACGCGGAAGATATGCGCGGGTATCCTGTCGGGCGCCAGCTCTACATAGTTGCGTGCCCCTTGCCACAGATAACGAGTCCCGGTGAGTTCGTCGAATACCTGAAAGCTCTCATCCGGGCGGAGGCGCAGCCTCGAAACGTCAAGGTTCACCCAGCCCGATTGGGTGTGGAAGAAATCCAGATTCACCACCGTCAGCACTGTGTTGCTGCCATCGAGACTCGACTTACTGTAGGCAATGAGATACGGATTGTCGGTCGGATGAAAAACGAGGCCGTAACTCGCCTGCAGCGCCGGATTCTCGCGCCGCGCTCGATTCACAGTCGCCAAAATTCCCTGGAGGCTCTGTGGCGCATCGAGATCCCAATGGCGAATCTGGTATTTTTCCGAATTTAGATACTCCTCGCTGCCCGGCCGGATCGGCTGGTTCTCCCCTAACTCGAAAGCCGGCCCATAGATGCCGTAATTCGGCCCCAGCGTCGCAGCCAGCACCAGCCGGCTCAGAAACGCCGGACGCCCGCCAATCTGCAGGGTTTCATGCAGAATATCGGGAGTATTCGGCCACAGATTCGGCCGCATATATTCGCGGACCCGGGTCTGCGTCAGCTCGGTGAAATATTCCGTTAGTTCCTGCTTCGTATTTCGCCAGGTGAAATAAGTATAAGACTGAGAGAAGCCCAGCTTAGCCAGCCGCTGCATCACCCGCGGCCGGGTGAATGCCTCCGCCAGAAAGAGAGCATCGGGAAAGTCGCGCTTTACTTCGGCAATGAGCCACTCCCAAAAGGGAAAGGCCTTGGTGTGCGGGTTATCGACGCGAAAATACAGGGCGAGGCTTACAACTTCTTACCCTCCATCAAGAAGGTTGCCGTGAACGGCCAGCCTGTCACAGGCAAAGTCGAACTGAAAGACGGTGACACGCTGGCAGTGGGCAAGGTGCAGTTGCAGTTCAGCTTGGTGGCCTGGTAGCCGCGGCGCGGGCGATGCCGCCGGTTCGCAAACCAAAGCAAAAAGAGTCCGCAGACGGGCCTGGCACCGGGCTTTGCTGGCTCCAAGCCTTGATCCCAACCCAGGGGGAAATTTCAGGAAGTAGTCCTCGGTTTCGAGATTGGCCAGAACGGACTTGAGCCGCTGCAGTTGCGATTCCAAATCTTTCGCGGTGTTCTCGGCGCCTTCGAGTTCTCCCGCCCGCGCCAGCCTTTCCAGTTTGATCGTCAGGTCGAAGGCGGGCTTGGCCGCGAAATTTCCTACCATGCCTTTCAGTGAGTGCGCGGCGCGCTCCAGCGCTTTGGGATCGCGATGGGCGAGAGCGAGATCCCGAATTTCGGCGATCAATTTGGGGCATTGAGCCTGAAAGAGTTCCACGGGCTCCCTTCAGGAACTGGGTGTCGCCTTGCCAGATCCGCCAGCGCCTGGTTGGCGTCGCGCAAGGCATAAGGCCGCACATGCGTGGTGATGTTATGCCGCGCCGCCTCACGCAGGAAATCCAGCCCGTCCTGGCGGGTGAGGTTGGCCACCGAGCGGAGCTGGCCGTTCCTCCCAAAGCAGCCGGTACGGGAAACGCGGGAATGTCGCTCATATGGATGCCGGCGCAGACCACGATTCCGCCCTTGCGCGACGGCGCTGCAGCGCCACCGGCACCAGCGCCCCGACGCTGGCGAAAATGATCGCGCGCGTCGAGCGGTTCGGGCGGCGCCTGATCCGGACCCGCCGGCCCAGGCAGGCGCCCAGGGTTCTGGCGAAATCCTGCGCGTGCCAGGTCGCTCCGGCCGGGTGAAGGCGAACACCGAGCGTCCCTGCGCACAAGCGAGCTGGGCGATGATGTGCGCGGCGGCGCCGAACCCGTACAGGCCAAGGCGCCTTCCCTCTCCCGCGGCGCTGAGCGCGCGCCAGCCGATCAACCCCGCGCAAAGCAAGGGCGCCAGCGCCGCATCTTCGCCCGCCTCGCCCAAGGGAAACACATAGCGCGCATCGGCGATGGCGGCGGTGGCATAGCCGCCATCGCGCGTGGCGCCGGTGAATTCCGGATGGTCGCACAGATTCTCACGCCCGCTGCGGCAATAAAAACATGTACCGCACGTATGCCCCAGCCAGGGAATGCCCGACCCGCTGCCCCTCCTCGAGCCCTGTCACGCCGCGCCCCAACCGGTCGATGCGTCCGACGATTTCATGGCCCGGAATGATCGGGTAACGCTGCGCCACCAATTCGCCGTCCATCACATGCAAATCCGTCCGGCACACGCCGCAGGCGCAAACGCGCACACGCACCTCTCCGGGTTGCGGTTCGCGGTCCGGCAATTCCATCCAGACCAGGTCCGCTCCGGGTTTGGGCAACCTCATGGCATGCATGACGCACTCTCCGTGAATTTGTCGGCCAAACATTCTTAGCCCCGAAAGCGCCGCGGGCTCTTGATGCCGATCAATGCCCCCCGGCCCCAGCCGCGTCTATCCTCGCGGCTCATCGACAACCGAATGTCATGTCCAACGGAGAAACCCATGATCACGGATGCACAATTGCAAAAGGACGTTCTTGCTGAGCTTGCCTGGGAGCCAACCGTGGAAGCCGCGCATATCGGCGTCGCCGCACATGACGGCATCGTCACCCTCTCCGGCCACGTGCCAAACTACATGCAGAAACTTGCCGCCGAGCGCGCCGCGCGCCGTGTGAAGGGCGTCAAGGGGATCGCGGAGGAGATCACCGTCGAATTGCCGGCGCTGGACCAGCGTTCCGACGAGGACATCGCGCTCAGCATCATCAACGTGTTGCGCTGGCACTGCGCCATTCCGATGGAGGCGGTGCAGGTGAAGGTCGAGCAAGGCTATGTCACCCTGACCGGTGATCTGGACTGGCAATATCAGAAAGACCTTGCCGGCGAAGACGCGCATCATATACGCGGTGTCCGCGGTGTGGCCAACGCGATCGCCGTCAAGCCGCATCTCGCGCCAAAGGACATCGAAACGCGGATCAAGGCCGCGTTGCACCGCAACGCGCAGCTGGAGGCGGAAAACATCCATGTCGCGGCCAGCGGCGGCACGCCGGTGACTCTGACCGGCAACGTGAAATCCTGGCACGAACGGTCGGTGGCGGAATCCGCCGCATGGTCGGCGCCGGGCGTCACCCGGGTTCTGGACCAGATTACCCTGGGGCGTTGAGGCCAGGCCTTCTACAACCGCGCAAGGAGAACATTCCTCGAGGAATGTTCTCCTTTTTGGCTCGTCCTTTTGGGAACGTCGGACGCCGTCATGGCGCGTTCACGGGCAATTTTGTGCCAGGGAATTAAAGCTGATATTGTTGGTTCCATCTGCATCGGTAACGGTCCCGGACATCATGCAGCCGTCTGACATCAGGGTCAGGTCGAAATTCTTATCCTGATCGTAGCTGAAATTCTGCGCCGCTTTTATCCCCGTGACGATCGCGTGGTAATGCCCGTTCTTCGGGGCAGACGGCCCGGTCATCGTTTCCTCGACCGTCGGCTTCTGATCGCATACTAATTGTCAGCGTTGCATCGATCATGCCTGCTGTCGGCATGCCGACCGCGAGTTGTGCAGGACAATTCCCGACCCAATTATCGGCCTCGCCGCGAAAGCCGGAAAAATCCGAGCTGTTCGCAGCGGCGCAACTGGCCAAAAAAGCACCAGACGCCATTATCGCGGCGGCCACAAGAAACAGATGATGACCAGCCGTGTCGTGTTTCTTCCGGCACAATAACAACCAACAAGATAAACCTGCCATGGCGGAAACTCCCTGCAAAATTTATGATGAGACAGATCAACCCAAGATCACAAAAACAATCGGCAAGGCCGAGCGGCTTATGACACAATTCCCATTTTTTCTGAAAATAGCATGCAATATCGGGAAGTTACACAAGAAACGATCGAGCCTATATCACAAATTATACAATTTAAATAAATTGAAACTTGACACTTTTCCAGAAAATCTTTCTTTTTCATTCTGAGTCGGCTGGTGGGCCC
>CAWHOU010000023.1:0-388769 GCA_963831055.1 uncultured Acidobacteriaceae bacterium
CGATGGTTCGGCTTGGTTGCTGTCTCGTAATTGCGGCGTAAGGTTGCGCCGGGATCCGGCTGCACAAAAGCAGTTCTGTTCCGCAAGATGCTCGCTATCAGATAGTCCGTACGTGGGCTTCAAAGGGAGGTAGCCCAACATTGCGCATTAATCAGAACGCTTTGCGTGGCGAAGAGCTTCAGCCGCGAGCGGTGCAGCGAATGCGAAGTCCAGCGGAGCGGCTATGGATCGACCTAGTAGCGTCGCCGCACGGGAGCACGGCGAGCGCTACAGAGCTTTGGCGCGTGCTCAGTTCGCAAGTTTGGCGATGATTTGCTTGCGCAGCGCAGAGGCGGACATGGATCCATTACGGCGACATGGACGCGATCCCGACAAACCCGCGGGCGCTTAAGGCAGTGATATCCAGAGGTGTTCTGTTGCCATCAACGTGAGGGTGTCGGACGTTTGTCAGTAGCTGGCATGACCGAGCGGACATGCATTTGATCTCAACGTCGAGAGGCTATTAAATTCCCGCTTCGATGGCTTCGATACGCTTTTCCAGACTGTTGTACTTATTGGTGAGATCGGTTATCTGCCGAGCTTTGGCATCGCCTCGGCTTTCAGCGCCTTGATCGCCGCGAGCGCGACGCCCTCCTCATCGACTGGTCGAGATGGTCTTATCGTCTTCGCCGAGGTTGAACGCCGCTCTGAAGTCTTGGGCCATTGGCCCAAGATGACGGACAACCTTCCGAGCTGTACGACCATTCCGAAACGGGCATGGTGTCGAGCTTCGCTAAAACCTGAGCTGCGTCGACGGTTTGGACGTTCGACTGAGCGTGTCGGTCGCTCAGTGTTGACCAAGATCCCGATCCGGGAGACGCACGCCGCTCAACTTGGTAGACGAGTCATAGGTGAGAGACCCACCGGACGCTCGACCATGAATTCGTTGGGTCCGATCCAGCAACGCCGGTCGTCGTCGAGCTGTAGTCTGACCAGACGAAGTCTCCGCTGTAGGGTGCTGTGGCGTGATTCCCGCCCGCAAAAGCATGGTCCCCGAGAACCACGTTATCCGAGCCGCCCGGATAATTGAGGGTGTTTTTTCGGCCGGATAGCATGTTATTGTAACCGCCGCCGATGAACGCTCGGTCGAGGCGGGCTGATTCTGTTGAGATATCCGCCAGCGATCGTGGACCATTCGCCGTTGGTTGTATTAGTGTAGCCTCCACCGACAACCGCGAAGTCGGCATCTGTGGTATTGCCGTATCCGCCACCAATGAATCAGTCCACGGGGTTCATCGCTACGAAGCTCGGGCTCACGATGGTATTTTGTTCGCCTACACCAATGAAAGACTGCGGGGCCTCGATGGTGTTATGCGCCCGGCTGTGATCGCGGAGAGATTCGCGTTGTAATACGTGGCGTTCGGTGGGTTTCGAAATGAGGTTAATACCATCTTCCACCGATGAGCGTCTCGGACCCGTGATGCCATTGTATTCGCCGGTTAGGATAACCGCGTTGTAAGATAGATCGCCGTCAATATCCGCCGACGATACGTCTGTTCCGGACCCACCAGTGAGTATTGATCGCATGCTTCGTTGCCCGTGCCGCTGACGATACCGGAAGCGAACCACCGGACCAGTTTGATACGCCGCCTCCGATGAAGCTATCCGATCCGGTGCTCCCCAGCATCCGGCCGGGGATGTAAGTGGAATGGTCCCATTTGGCGTAACGAGATATCGTTGCACAGTGCTGGGTCGTGATGACGGCGTTGCCATGGGTGCTCGTTGGCCAGATCTGTTGGCGGGGGTGCCGATGGTAGACGCACCGATAGGTGACGAAAGAAATGCAATCGCCAGCGCTCCGCTAGAAGCGCGTACAATCAGGGAATGGATCATTGGTTCCTTTCAATGAGATGTGACGTGCGACACTGGCTTGCCTATTGCCTGTCGGTTGACCTGGTCGTTGGTTGGGTTTAATTTAAGGAATAAAGTCCTGGCGCCGGGCGTTGGACGCTCATCGCAGTTGGAGTGAGGCTCGGCAAGTATGCTCACGGAATGCAAAAGAACACATAGCAGGCCGCATCTAGCGCTGCCGTCTCATCCGTAACGTTGCCCCCGAGGCTCTGCACAATCCCTTCGACCGACGGCCGCATCAGAGCGCGTCGCCGGTTGCGCCCTGGCCGCTTCTCCGGAAGAAGGTTCAGCGGGACGAACCCCGCACTTGCGGCCGACCCCCTGCAAACGCGCTGTGGGCTTCAGCGGCGCATCGAGCTTTCCGGCGCGATAGAGCACCTCCCACTGACCAAGGCTGTCGGGGTACAATGCGCTGCCCGCCCGTTCGCGTATTGAGCGCCAGTAACGACGCGCCCTCGCGCGGCTTCATTCG
Organism: uncultured Acidobacteriaceae bacterium; assembly: GCA_963831055.1. GTDB lineage: Bacteria > Acidobacteriota > Terriglobia > Terriglobales > Acidobacteriaceae > Palsa-343. The sequence continues at coordinate 2,363 of CAWHOU010000023.1, forward strand.
ACAGTTCGGCGCTTTTCTGCCGGCGGCAAGTGGCGACGATGTGCACGCCACTTCGTTGCTCGTGTTGCTGCCACGAATTCCTGACGATAGAAATAGCTGCTTTCCTCTTTTGCGTGAGCGAGCGGAGTGGCGCAATACGGCATGCAGGCGGGCGCTACCGCTATTAGGTAGGTCAAAGGTCTGGAGAGTCGCGGCGCTTGATTTGATTTTCACGCACGTCTCGCTTGATTATGTAACAGGTGGATGGACCCCATGCTCAACGGCTTAACCATAGATGGTTGTGGTGTTCGTCCGCGCGAGACTAAATGGTGCAAAAGCTCAAGCATCAATTCGCAGCCAGATCGCGTTGCTCATTAGTGTCGCGGCGTTCGCGTCTGCACGCTCGGGTGCTTCTGCTGCGTTCGCGGTTGTCGCTTCGGGCTGCGGATCCGGTGCGCTGGGCAGTGCGCCTCCATCGATCGCTCGTCACGCGGCGCTCGTTACCGATACGAACGCGCTTGCACCACAGGCGTCCAGTCGTCATCTGTGCGTCGGCGAAAAGCAGTATCAGACGATGCAGGACGATGAGTTTTCGCAAGACCGGACGTTGAAATATACCTCGAATCAAGTTGTCGCGACTCCGGCTCCGAATGGTGCGATGTGGTCGTCGCAGGCGCATGCTTTCGCGTATAGTGGCCGGCGCAACGGCGTCGGAACCGACGATGCGTATTACACGGATCCGTCGCAAGGTTTCGGCGGCTATAATCCTTTTTCGCTGTCCGGCGGTGCGCTGCGGATCACCGCGAAGCGCGTTCCCGCAAAGTACGCGTCCTCGCCGCAACTCGTTGGTGCAGGCTGGCTTTCCGGTCTGCTGCAAGCTCCCGCGCTGACCTTCGGTTATGTTGAAGTCTCGGCGAAGGAACCGAATCTGCAAGGCTTTTGGCCGGCGCCGTTGTGGCTGATCGGGCTGCACGGCAGCGACGGTAACGGTAACGGTTACGAAGAACTCGACGCGAACGAACATTCGGCAACGCGCTGGGCAAGAGCGTCGTCGCGCAAACGCAACAGCGCAGCGCATTCGGCAACCCGCCGGCAAACGTCGCGTACACGCTCGTACGACCGGATCCGGGTACGAGTTACCACACCTATGGGGTGCTCTGGACGCCGACGGTCGTGGAGTTCTACATCGACCGTAGAGCCACGAGTCCCGCCTTCCAAAATGCGGCGTTCGGTCCGGCGAATGCGATCGTCCAACTCGAGGTGTTCGCGCCCCACACCTGGGCGCTGCCCCCGGTGACCAGCACGCCGCAAACGCTGAGACTGCAATACTATCGTTGGTATCAAGCCACGAGCGCAGCCTGCGCCCCCAGCGTCATCGCAATCGGTCCGACCCCAATCCCGTCTCCGACGGCAACACCCACGGCGTCCCCGACATCAACACCCACGGCGTCCCCGACATCAACACCCACGGCGTCCCCGACATCAATACCCACGGCGTCCCCGACAGCAACACCAGACGGCGTCCCCGACGCAACGCCGACGCCGTCTCCGACCGCGACACCAACAGTGTCTCCGACCGCGACACCGACGCCAACACCGCTCCCGACCGCGTCACCAACCACGCTGCCGACAGTCGTGCCTTCTTTCTCGCTGACGCCGAGCGCGACGCCTTCGCCGCCGCCGGCCTAATTTGGCAAAATAGTAACCGCGCAGAGGCGTGGAGGCAGAGGCCATAATCTGCCGCCGTTACGCATTCTTGCGCGGCACGCTGACGAACAGCTCGTGTAAGTCGATTGTCGCCGCCGCTTGCGTCGGTAAGCCGCAGCGCAAAAAGGTTGGCTTATTCCGCGATCCAGGCGCGCGCGGTCGACGCTTCGGCCATCGGAAAGAGCTTCATGCGAAAGGGCACCAGCACGCCAAATAATCGCGTCGCTTGTGCGATCCAGACAACGTCGGTAACGATGGCTATGCGCTCCCAATGCATGAATGCTTCAAGGCCGAGACTGACGTCGTCCCAGATCGCATTCGCGTCGAGGCCGTCGAACGTCCGGTCGATCTCGCAGTAAAGCCGCAGACGGCCGTGTTCGTTAACCGCTTCCCGAACCGCCGGGATGAGCAGCGCCTCATAGTCGTGCTTGGTCACGTGGCCGTGCGTTACAAAGGCTAAGACGTTGTTTGCAAATCCCGGAATCGCCTCAATCATTGCCGGCTTCTTTCGCATGATTTCGCTAATTCGGGGTGCTTTGACGGCACAAGCCTGCGTCCCTGAGATGCGCACGTCATGTGACCGTCTTTTCCGGCACACCCAGCCCATGATTGGAAGCGGAGCTGCATAGCGGTGGCGGGCCGACTTCCTTTATTCGATAACGAATTTATGAATGTGCCGCGGCGAGCACCGTTGGGCTGCAGCTGGTGCCCTGCGATTGGTACCAGCGGTAGTATTGCAGGCTCATCGTTTGCGGCGTGCCGTTGGCGGGCGGCAGCGCCCACGTGTTGGGCGCGAAGACTTCGAGCTGGATGATCGCGTTGGCCGGGCCGTTGGCGGCGTTCGCGTACGCCGGGCTGGTCGGCTTGCGATCGATGTAGTATTGCACGGTCGCCGGCGTCCATAGCACGCCGTAGGTGTGATAGCTCGTGCTCGGATCGGGGCTGACCGTCGTGCGCACGTCGTTTGCGGGCGGGTTGCCGGTTGCATCGAGGAATTGCGTTTGTTGAACGACGCTCTTTCCAAGTGCGCTGCCGAACAGTTCGTTGACGTCGAGTTCTTCGTAGCCGTTGCCGTTGCCGTCGGCACCATGCAGACCGATGAGCCACAATGGTGCGGGCCAGAAGCCTTGCAGATTCGGTTCCTTCGCTGAGACTTCAACATAACCGTACGTAAGCGCGGGCGCCTGCAGCACGCCCGACAGCCAGTGCGCGCCGTACAACTGCGGCTCCGAAGCGTACTGGGCGGGAACCGGCGCGGCGGTGATATTGAGCGCGCCGCCCGAGATCGAGAAGGGGTTGTAGCCGCCGAAGCCGCGCGACGGATCGGTGTAGTACGCATCGTCCGTGCCGACGCCGTTGCGCGTCCCGTTGTATGCGAAGGCGTGCGCCTGCGACGACCACATTGCCCCATTCGGAGCGGGCGTCGAGAGAATCGGGTCGGAGGTGTATTTGAGCGCACTGTCTTGCGAGAATTCGTCGTCCTGGGTCGTGCGGTATTGCGTACCGCCGACGCAGAGCATCGTCGGCGAACCCGTCTGGCTCGCCGGCGGCGTTGGCGTCGGCTGCGGCGGCGGCGGTGCGCCGGCCTGCGAGAGTTCGATGCCTGCGATTGAAGCGTTGTTGACCGTCGCGCGCAACGCAATCACGATCTTCCCGGTCGCGTCGGCGGAAGCGGAGAAGTCTTTTGCGACGGCAACGTTCAGGCCGCCGGCAGCCGCGAAAATGTCGAAGTTCGATAGGACCTGGCTGCCGTTGATGGTGACGCTGAACACGCGCTGGCCCGGCTTCGTGAAGAACGACTCGGCGAAGTCCAAGCGAACGCCATACGCGGCATTCGGCGTGAGATTTGGAATCGTGTAGGTGAGCGCGCTTGCATAGCGCTGCGTTTGATAGACCGACTGCGGTGCCGGGTTGACGACGCGGCTCGTATCGATTGTGCTCGGCGTGGCCGATGTGCCGCTCCATGACGTGCCGTAATCGGCGTCGGCCACGAATGTTCCGCTGGGGCCGCCGCCGGCGTCGATGGAAAGCTGCAGCACGCCGGCATTCGGTACGGCGGCCTGCGCAACGCGCACCGCGCCCGATGTGCCGGAGTGATTCGAGGCAGACGTCGATGCGTAAGGATTCGCGATCGACGGCATGCTGCCGGAAGGTCCGCTGCCGCACGCGCCCAGACCGCAAGCGCATAATACGCCGGCAACGCCGATATGAAGATCGCGCTTCCATGGCATGGGACAACTCCTTGCAAACACCGAGAAGTAGGCTTCTGATGTTTGCTCTCGGGTCCGGACAGCAGTGAATTTAGCTGCGGGACGTAACGGTATCGACGATGTGCAACGCATCACCGTCTGGGTGGGAATGTAACCAAATCATAACGTCGTCACTAAAGTTTATTAGCTGACGATCGCGGCCCGAGCGATCGAGAGGACGCGCGGCGGCGTGCGAACGAGCCGAAAATTTGGTTTGCGTACCGTAGCGCGAACGGCGAAACATTCGCTACGAGATTTATCGGAACCGGTTTTCGCGCAATTGACGATCGCTGCATCGGCGTTGTTGCCGGTCATACGATTTCACGCGCGAAACGGGCGTCATAATGAGCGCGACGCTCGGGTCAGCGAGTGCAATGAATTCGTTATTGTGTGACGGCGCTCGCACACAATGCGCGTCGCGGAACGCCGCGCTGGTCCGGCGCCGCGGCTTGGTCCGAAACTCCCAGCTTGGCGAGCGTGCGCTTCGGGCCAAAGGATTGTTTCGGGATGCTTTGCAAGAGATCGCTTATCGCTCGTGTCGGTGAGGAAAACGAGCGTCCACGCGTCCAGCCGGTCGACGTTTGCTCGAGGGAAACCGTAGCGAACGTGCATGTTTGGCGCGTGGTCCGCAGCGTCGGGGAGGACGCGTTTGAACGGTGCGCAGCCGCCGGCACGGCATCTTGGTCTCATCGTCGTCGACCGCGCAGGCGTCGTGCGCTCGGTGTTTTCAGATGCCGCCGGCGATTCGTGCGAACGGCTGTTGGCCGCCGACCGCAAGCGGCTGCAGCCCGAGATCGAAGCGACCGTGCAGACCCTGCAAGCCGAACTCGACGGGCCCGAGCGACGCGCGCCGCTGCTCATTCGCATCGGCGCCGATTACTCGGTGCGTCTATGGACGCTGCTCAGCGGCGATAAGCAGCTCATCGCGTTGATGATCGAGCGCGACCGCATCAGCGATGCGGCCGTGCGCTTTCGGCTTACGCCGCGCCAGACCGATGTTCTGCGGCTCACGCTTGAAGGCGCCAAAGCCGGAGACATCGCGCGCACGCTGAACATTTCGGAATACACGGCTCAAGGCTACGTGAAGGCGCTGCTCAGTAAGACCGGTTGCCGAAACCGCGCATCGATGGTCGCGAAAGTTTTGGAGTGGGAAGCGCTGCCCGGCTAGCGCTCGTGCTCTGTGCGGGCATCGCGGCAATCGCGCCGGCGCAAGCGGCGAAGGCCGTGCACGGCGCGCCGGCAAGCGCGCAGCTGTGCGTCGGCGGCGCGCGCTATCGAACGACGCTGGACGACGAATTCGCGCAAGACTCCGCGCTCAATTCCACCTCGAGTCGAATTCTGGCAACGCCGGCGCCCAGCGGAGCGATGTGGTCGACCACGTACATGTGGGGTCGAACGAGCAACAAGGGCACCGACGACGCTTACTACACCGATTCCGCCCAGGGATTCGGCCGCTATACCCCGTTTTCGCTGTCGGGCGGAGCACTCAACATTACCGCCGAGCCCGTGCCGCAGCCCTATGCGACGGCTTCGCCGTTGTCGGTCGACGGCGTGCGAAGGCATTGGCTCTCGGGCGTGCTGGTCGGCCCGGCTCAGACGTACGGCTACGTCGAAGTCTCCGCCAAGGAGCCGAACCGGCAAGGCTTCTGGCCCGCAGCGCTCTGGCTCTGGGGCCTGCACGGAAGCGACGGTCACGATAACGGTTACGAAGAACTCGATGCCAACGAGATCATGGGCTCGACAAACCCGCGATCGAGCGTGCAGCAGACACAGCATTTCAGCCTGTCGCATCAGCCGCCGCCGCGTATCGTCAAGACCGTCGTCCGGCCCGACCCCGACACGGCGTATCACACCTACGGCGTCTGGTGGACGCCGTCGATCGTGCAGTTCTTCATCGATCGCAAGCCGACGAGCGCGCAATTTCCCAATGCCGCCAACGGTCCCGCGAACCCGATCATCATCCTGCAAGTGTTCGCCCCCAACGCCTGGTCGCCGCCGCCGGCGAGCGCGAGCCCACAAACGCTGAGCTTGCGGTATTTTCGCTGGTATCAGTCGACCGGAGCGAGCTGTTCGCCCAGCGACATCGGCGGCGACGGCACGGCATCCGCCCGCATGCCGTCAGCGGCCGCCTCGAGTACGCCCTAGCCTCCGGGCGAGGCCGTCAACGGGGCAAAGGGATGCGCTGTTTTGGCTTCCAACATACCAGCAACGCTCGTTAGAGCATGCGAGCTCGTTGACGTCTCGCCGAAGCACTCTTGTTCGCGGGTCCGGTATCGGATGACGGTCCGGCCCGTTCTTTCGCAACGGCATCGAGGAGAACGCGCGTGAAGCCGTCCGTCGTCGGAATCGAACTCCGTCGTGAAGGGGAGCGCCTGCAGCGCGCGTCGCGCCATTTCGGTTTGGTCGTTCTCGACAAGAAATTTCGCGTTCGTTCGGTCTTCGTCGACGCAATGGACGCCGAGCAATCCGATCGGCTGCTGTGCAAAAACCGGACGCGCCTCACACCGGAGATCGAAGCGTTCGTCAAGTCGTTTGCGGCCGAAGGCGAGGACCGCTGCGCATCGCTGCTCGTGCGGGTCGGCGATGACGCGATGGTGCGGCTGTCGCCGCTGGTGAGCGAGGAAAAGCAGCTGCTGGCGCTGGTGATCGAAGGCGACCGCAGCGGCGATCGGATCAGCGACGCAGCCGCGCGGTATTCACTCACGCGGCGCCAGACCGACGTGCTCAAACTGACGCTCGAGGGCGCGAACGCCGGTCAAATCGCCCGCATGCTGAACATCTCGGAGTACACGGCGCAGGGCTACGTCAAGGCGCTGCTGGCGAAAACCGGCTGCCGCAATCGCGCTTCGATGGTCGCCAAAGTGCTCGAATGGGATTCGCTCTCCGGCGTCTCCTAACCGACGATCGCTAGGAGCGCTTGCGCCCGGCGGCGCGGCGCAGGTATCGGCCCGCCACGATGATTCCGGCCAGCGCAAGCACCAGCACCGCACCGCCCGCCGCGATGAAAACGACGCCGCGCCGGGTGACCACGCTGATTCCGCGGGCGTGACCCAGACACGACGAGAACGACCCGAGCGAGAACGCGGTGGCCGCGCACCAGTAGGTCCGCCAATTGCTCTCGTCGATCTCGGATGGTGCGCCGCCGTTGTAGAGCCGGTCGAATTCGCGGCGCAAAACGGGGTCGCGCGCCAAGCGCGTCTGAAGCGCGAGCAGTTGCGGGCCGGTGATCGCCGACAGGCCGAGCGTTCTTGTGCCGCCGATCGTTTGCCAACGGCCGTCCAAGAAGGCATGGTCGTCGGCGCTCGCGATGCGGCCGTCCGCCCGTACCTTGACGGTCAGGAACGACGGTGCGTTGCGGAAGATCGGCGAAATGGCCGGCACCAGCAGCATCGGCGCAGCCGACGCGCCGCCCTGACCGTCGATGCGATAAGCGAACTTGTGCGTGTGTGCGGCCAGCACCACGGTGACCCGCGAACGCGGATCGTTCACCAGCGTCACGAGCGCTTTGCGCGGGGTGGAGTTCAGAAACGGAACCACGACGAGGCCGCGCCCGATGTGCGCCGTCGAGTAGGCGTCGATCCCCGGCGGAATGTGCGCGATCACCCAGTTGCGGCCGTGCGCTCCGCCGCGTAACGCCGCGCGCAGGTCGGCTACCGTCTCATGGTCGCCGCCGGCGCCGCCGCACGCGGTGCGATAACGCGGCGACCAAAAGACATCGTCGATGACGACCGCGCGTACGCCCGGGACGGGAAGCTTCGCGGTATAGAATCCGTCCGCGGCGAAGCTGCGCGCGAACGCCGGAGCCGCGCCGCGCCGGTTCACCAGCGGTTCCCAGGCCGCCGCGACGCTGCGCAAGAACGGCGCGCGCACCGACAGCGCGTAATCACCGCAGGCCGAGTCTTCGTTTCCCAGCGCGATGACGAATTGCGCGCGCGGAAACGTTCGGTTGAAGCGGAGCGCGAGCGCACGCATCGTCGCTTCAGCGCGATCGTAGCGAAAACGATGCGCGAGAAAATCTCCGGTGATCACGACGACGGGCGCGGCCGGGGTCGACGCGCTCCATTCTCCGTTAGCGCCGATTCGAGCAACGGTCCAATTGGTGTCGTACCCGTAGCCTGCCGGAATCGGATCGGTCGAAAAGGGATCCCAATGGATGTCGCTCAGGATCAGCCAACGGAGTCGCCGCCGCCGGCACCGGAGACAAGAATGCGCTGAGACACAAGACGACCGCAACGGTAAGCGGAGCGAGCAGGCGAGTCAAGCTTCGCGCGATGCGTTCAACCTCTGACGTGCACGAAAGGAGCGACGGTTTTCACTAGCCGGCGCATTCCACGTCCAGCGGGCCGTGACCGGCTTTAGCGTCGCGCGAGAACGCTCCGCCGGGCCGCTTGCACGCGCGCGAGATGTTTGGTGACCCGCGTCGCCGCGAAGCGCGCGCCGAACGCGAAGCGCAGCATCGGCCCGAAACTGTTGGCGGCCGCGATGCCCACGAAGTACAAGCCGGGAACGCTCGATTTCGAAGGCCGCCGAAAGCACCGGTGCGCCGCCGGCCGTACGGATGCGCGCGCGCAATCCGGGCGGCAAAAAGCGCAGCCGCTCGAGATCGACGCGATAGCCGGTTCCGGCGATCACGTGATCGGCCTCGATCGTGCGGGACGTGCCGTCGGCAAACCGGAGCTGCAGCCGAACGCGATCGTTCAGCACCTCCGCGCGCTCGATTTCGGCGCCGAGGTGCAGCGCGACATTGCCCACGATATCGTCCTTGGTGAACCAGCACGGGGCCGGTCCCAATTGCGACTCCACGATCCGAATCCGCATCGCCGCCGGCAGCCGGCGGAACGCGTCGGGCACATCGCAGAAGAGTTTCGCTTTCCAGCTGCTGCCCAATCCCGAGCGCGGATGGCGAATGCGCTTCCAGAGCGGCCGATCGAAGTTGGGCGGATCGTGAAGGGCAGCGCCGGCACGCGCGCGACCAGCGCGGTCGCCGCCCCGGCTTTGTGCAACAGCGCGGCCGTGTCGGTCGCCGACGCGCCCGCGCCGACCACGATGACCGAACGGCCGGCAAATTTCTCGAGCGAACGATGCGCCGAGGTGTGCGAAACGAGGTCGACCGGAAAGCCGCGCAGGATGTCGGGCAGGTGCGGGTAGTGCGTGATTCCGGCGGCCACCACGACGCGGCGCGCCCGTAGCGAACCGCCGTCGGCGAAGCGCAGCACGAAGCCTTTGCCGGCCGGCGCGATATCCGTGACCTCGCGTTCCTCCAGACCGGGAGCGAAACGGCGGGCGAAGGCGAGCCCGTAGTTCGAGAACGTTTCGAGCGCGACCGGCAGACCGATGTCGGCGTACGGAATGCCGGCGTCGCGGCAGAAGCGCGAAAGCCGGAAGGCGCCGTCCGGATCGTAGAGGTCGGAGGCGAAGCCTTCGGATTTGAGGTGCATGCCGGCCGGCATCTGCGTTCGCCAGGTCGCCATCGGGACGCCGAAGATGCGAACGTCGATGCCGCGCGCGCGGACGTGCGCGGCGAGTGATAAGCCGTACGGTCCCGCGCCGACGATCGCTACCGGCGTTTCACCGCCGTCGCGCGCATTCGCTGCCGGCCTGCCGGCGGCCGTCGTCGACGTCATGCGGAAAACAACTCGCGCTGCGGCACCGCACCGCGCTTCGCGTCGAGAAATGCGCGCAGGCGCGGCAACCGTTCACCCAGCGCGTCATAACCGAAGCGCGCGATTTCCCAAGCGGAAACGCGCCAGTGGGCCAGCCGCGCCTCCCGCAAACACGCGGTGAGCCGGCCGAGCGCGCGCCAATCACGCTCGCCGTTCGCGGTGACGAAGTAGAAGAGGTGCCCGGGAAAATAGGTCTGTGTCGTTTCCCGGCCGTCGAAGGCGAGCGGCGCGCCGTGTTCGCCGCGCACGAAACGTTTCACGAACGGCGCGAAGAAGCGCCGGTTTGCGGCCGTTCCGCAGAAGCTGAGCGTCGGCCGGGGATTGATTTCGATCGGGTGCAAGCCGTTCGCGGAGTCGACCATGAAATCGATGCCCAGCATACCGTGAAACCCGGTCGCCGACCCGATGCTGCGCACCACGCTTTCGATATCGGGATGAGCGAAGAACTCGTGGACGGTCGATGGCGACGTCGGGGTTGGAAAACAGCAGACCGTGCGGTAACTGCTGTAGACGAGCGGCTCGCCGCCCGCGTAGAGCACGCTGACGCCGACGCGCAGGCCGTCGATATGCCGCTGCACGAGCACCCGGCCGTACCGGCGCAACACCGATGCCGCGGTTGCGCGCGCAGCTTGCTCGTCCCCGGCGATGCGGACTTCGATTCCGGCAAAGCCGCGGTCGCCTTTGAGCACGACGGGATATCCGAGCAGCGCGGCATGGGCGAGCGCTTCGTCGAGGGTCGCGGCGACGAACGATTCGGGAATCGCAAGGCCCAGCCGCGGCCCCGCAAGCGCGAACGCAAACTTCGAGACCAGCAGATCGAGCGCCGTGCCGTCGCTCGGGTGAATGGGAAACCAGTCGGTGAAGGCGTCGCGGTCGGGCCGCCGCGCGAGCTCACGCAACAAAAATTCGTCGCCGACGATCGTCCAATCGAAGCGGCGCCGGACGCGCAGCGCGGCGAGCTCCGCGGCCGCCTCGGACGGTTCGCGGGAGCATCGAATGTGTTCGCTTACATGCCCGTTGTGCGCCAACTGGCCGGGCGAGAAACCGATCGTACGGATGCCGGCTTCCGCAAGGAGCGACGGCAGGACGGCCGTCGACGGCCATGTTTGCGAAGTTGCGATGAGGCAGGACGGGCGGTCGATCGTGTGGCTCCACGTTGGGACGAGCAGGCGGGCCGGATTGTTCACTCTAACGCGCAATGCCCCAGACGGGCAAGGTGCAAAGGGCCTTCGGCTCAGTCGTCCAGCCTACGGATGCTCCCAAGACGTGCCGCACCAGTCGCCGCCGGTCTTTTTCGCCGTCCCTTCGTCGTCACCTCAGTCACAACGCGACGGCGTTGCGCCCTCGGCAACTCCTCGATCCGAGGAAAAATCCTCGTCGGCTTTGCGGCACGCCACGTCTTGGGAGCATCCCGAACAAGATCAACCTCCTCGACCCCCGGAGTGTTTCGCGATCGTGAGCCACGCTTCGTCCAAACCGCCGTATGACGACCTCGTCGCCGCCTGGAAGGGCTTGCGGCGCACGCACGATTTGCGCGTGCGCGAGGTGGCGTGCGTGGGCGCTCCGCGCACGCTGCTGTGCGTCGAGCGCGGCCGCGAAGGGCAGCCCACGATCGCGTTGTCGTCGGGCACGCATGGCGACGAGCCCGCTTCCCCGTGGGCGTTGTTGTCGCTCGTTGCCGACCGGCTGCTCGACGACCGTTTCGCGTACCGGATCTGGCCCTGCATCAATCCCAGCGGTTACGTCGCGCACACCCGCGCCAATGCCGAGGGCCACGACGTCAACCGGAGTTTCAGCCGAGGCGGGTTGACGCCCGAATCGCGCGCGATCATCACCGCCAATCGCGACTACCGCTTCACGCTTGCGATCGATCTGCACGAAGATTTCGAGGCCGGCGGATTCTACGGCTTCGAACCTCATGCTTCCGGTGCGACGCCGCACTTCGCCGCGGCGGCGGTGGCCGCCGTCGAGGCCGCGGGGTTACCGATTCAGGACCTGGCCGACATCAGCTTCGACTTGGGCTCGCCGCCCGAAGCGCGCGCGATTCAGACGATCGGCCACGGAACCGTGACGGTCGACGCGCACGAAGAGTCGCGCTATTTTTCCCCGGGCCTGCCGATGTCGCTGTTTCTGTTGCGCCAGGCGGCGAGCGCGTTCCTCACGTTCGAGACGCCGATGCTGCGCCCGTGGCACGAGCGGATCGCGATGCACCGCGTGGCGGTGACGACGGTGGTCGGGTCGGCTTACGGGATGTCAGCTCGAGCTCGCGGCCGGCTGCGCGGTGAAGGCGGCGAGTAACGCGTCGGTGTCGCCGGCGTATTCGCGAAACGCGCAGATCTTGCCGTCGCGCAGGCGAAACACATGCACCACTTCGCCGGCCGAATCGAGCCCGGTGCGGCGCACGAAGCCGTCGATGCTCACGATCGCCACGACGTGATCGCCCGACGCGATGAACACGTGCGGCTCGAACGCGACGATTTGATAGCTGCCGGCGAGGCTGGTGAAGAACGCCTGCACGCCGTCTTTGCCGGTCCAAGTTCCGCCGAAGGGAATCCGGTCACTCGGATGCGGCATCGTCCAGGCGATATCGTCGGTGCACCGGTCGAGAAAGGCTGCCATGTCGCGGTTCATAAAGTCGGCATAACCGGCTTGAACCAGCGCGACGTTCGGGTCGTTCGCCATGATGTGCGGTCTCCTATTTTCAGCGGTGCGAGCGGCCCGGTGCAGCGGCTATGCAATTGCGAGGACGCTCGGACAACTCGAAGCGTAGCGCGGCCGACCGCACCATGAGGAGTAGGGAAATCCCTACCGGCGCGCTCTCGAATCGAGTCCGTCTCGACCCGGGCGCGTTTTCGAGCCAGCGCTGTCTTTGCGTGAGACGCCGGCGATCGCCGCTGGCATGTTAGCGACGACGGAATGCACGACACAGACTTGCGACGGACTCGTTTGGGCGAGCGCCGCCAGCCGAACGCTATGACTCGGCCGGATGAACGGGGCACACGGCGCGGCGAACCGCAAGCATTGCGCGGTTCGCAGGGCGCAACCGGCGTCGAAATCAGCGACAGATCGCAACGTGTGCAGCGACGGCAAGCCGGCTCGCCTGCCATCTCCGTTCGTCGATCGCGCCTGCGAATTTCGTCGCGCAACGGTCGTGCGGCATGCCCTCGCCGAACCATGCAAACGTGGTGCGTCACTCGCTGCGCGGCGGCGCAACGAACGCATCGTGCCATGCCGCTAAAGTCGCAGCGCGCCGCGCACGCATCACGCCCGATCGATTTCTTGAACGACAAGCCGGATGATTGCTGCGTGCGCGCGAAGATGCCGGTGTTATGCCAGAGCGCGATTCTCTTGAAGTCGATGTCCTCTTCGTCGGCGGCGGTCCGGCGAGTTTAGCCGGAGCGATCCGCTTGCGTCAGCTTGCCGCCGCGTCCGGCCGCGAGATCTCGGTGATGGTCATCGAGAAGGGCGGCGAAATCGGCAATCACGGATTTTCCGGTGCGGTCGTCGATCCCAAAGCACTGCTCGAACTCTTTCCCGGTGAAGACATCACGGGCGGGCTCGACGCACCCGTCGGCGGCGATGCGCTTTGGTATCTCACCGAGGGCGGAAAAATCAAAGCGCCGTTCATGCCGCCGATGCTTCAAAATCACGGCAAGTACATCGGCTCGCTCAACAAACTGACCAAGTGGATGGGTGAGAAGGCCGAAGCGGCGGGCGCCGACGTTTTCGCAGCGTTCCCGGGTCAGGAATTATTGTGGGACGGCAACCGCGTGATCGGCGTGCGCGTCGGCGACAAAGGCGTCGACCACAACGGTAACCCCAAACCGAACTTCGAACCCGGCCCCGATCTGATGGCCAAAGTCGTCGTGTTGGGCGAAGGGCCGCGCGGCACGCTGGCCAAGACGGCGGTCAAAAAGTTAGGCCTCGATCGCGACCGCGATCCGCAAGTCTACGCGGTCGGCGTCAAAGAGTTGTGGCAAGTGCCCGCCGGACGCTTCCGGCCCGGCGACGTCATCCATACGATGGGCGCGCCGCTGCCGAACGACACGTACGGCGGCGGCTGGATCTACGGCATGAACGGCGACATCATCGACATCGGTTTGGTCACCGGGCTCGATTACGCCGATCCGACAACCGATCCGCACATGAATTTCCAGCGCATGAAAACGCTGCCGGCCATCAAACCGCTGCTCGAAGGCGGAAAGCTCTTACGTTACGGCGCCAAGGCCGTTCCCGTCGGCGGATTGTATTCCGTGCCGCAACTGTATGCGGACGGCTTGTGCCTCATCGGCGACACGGCCGGTTTTCTCAACGGCATGCGGCTCAAGGGCATCCACCTCGCGATCAAGACCGGGATGCTCGCGGCCGAAACGATCTTCGACGCGTTGGGCGAAGACGAGTGAGCGCCGCGGCGCTCGCCGATTACGACCGGCGCTACAAAGCATCATGGGTGTATACCGAGATGCACGGCGCGCGCAATTTCCACGCCGGGTTCAAAAGGGGCTGTTCGGCGGCGTGATCAACGCCGCGATCAGCATGTACGCGGGCGGCCGCGGCTTCGGTGTGATCGACAAGATGGCGGGCCACGAGGGCTACGCGCGCATGGTCAAAATCACGGAGCGCGCGCCAAAGCCGACGGCCGGCGGATCGAGCCCGACAACGTGCTCACTTCGACAAGCTCACCGACGTGTTCAACAGCGGCACGCTGCACGAGGAAGATCAGCCCGCGCATCTGCACGTTTCCGAACCAAGATCTGCGCCGATCGCTGTACGGTCGAATACGGCAATCCGGCCAGTATTTCTGTCCGGCCAAAGTGTACGAACCGCAGTTCACCAAAAACGGCAGCGGCGTCGTTGAAGGCAAGCTCGGACATCAACTTCTCGAATTGCGTTCACTGCAAAACCTGCGACATCATGGACCCGTATCAGATCATTACTTGGGTGCCGCCGCAGGGTGGTGAAGGCCCCGTCTACACCAACTGTTGACGGACTCGGTCGCGATCGTCGGCGCCGGCCTGATCGGCACCGGCGATCGCGTACGAACTCGCCAAGCGCGGCGCCGCCGTCACGGTGTTCGACCGCGATGAGCCGCGCGCGCGGCCTCGTGGGCCGGTGCCGGGATGCTGGCGCCGTTCTCCGAGGAGTTGCCGGACCCGCGCGCTGCTCGCCTGTGCCGCGCGTCGCTGGCGCGCCTATCCGTCGTTCGTCGATGACTTGCGCGCGCGCACGCGGCCTCGATCCTCATCTTGTTGCCGTACGGTACGCTGCACGTCGCACTCGACGCCGCCACGCTGCGGCGTTTCGATTCGCTTGCCGGCGTGTATGCGCGAACGGCGGGCGGGTGACGGTTCTCGATCGCGCGCGAGACGCTCGAACGCGAAGCGGCGGTGTCGCGAACCGTTTGGGCTCGCTGTTCATCGCCAACGAGGCCCAGATCGACAATCGCCGCCTCGGGCGCGCGCTCGTCGCCGGATGCGCCGCGTTCGGCGTGCGTTTCGAGCGGACGGCGGAGTCGCGCTCGAGACCGACGCACGGCGCGTGCGCGGCTTGCGCAGCGACGCGCGGCTTTGTGCCGGCGGCAACGGTCGTGAACGCCGCCGGCGCTGGGCCGGCGCCATCGAGGGCGTGCCCGCCGATGCGCGGCGTGCCGGTCTTTCCGGTCGCCGGCGAAATGCTCGCGCTGGCCGTCCCGCGCGCCTTCGCCCGCTCGCTCATTTGGCACGGTCACACCTATTTCGTGCCGCGCGACGACGGTCGGCCTGCTCATCGGCGCCACGGTCGTGGATCGCGGTTTCGACAGCCGGGTCACCGCGGCGGGATTGCGGTCGCTGCTGATGCCGCGCTGCTGCGGCGCCGGCCTCGGCAATTTCGCGGTCGTCGAAACGTGGGCAGGCTTGCGGCCGGCCACGCCCGACAAGCGTCCCTACTGGGTGCGACCCCCCTCGAAGGCTATTTCGTTGCCGCCGGTCACTATCGCAACGGCATTCTGCTCACGCCGATAACGGCCCAGGGCAGTCGCCGACCTCGTGCTGACCGGGCGAACGGATATTCCGCTCGACGCTTTCTCGATCTCACGCGCCGCACCGGAGAGGCTCCATCGCCGCCGCGAAGTGGCACGGGCATGAATGTAAGCGTCAATCGGATCGAACGCGAGCTTGCCGACGGGACGACGCTTGGGGAACTCATCGCCGAGCTCGGCGTGCGGCGCGAGGAATCGCCGTCGCGCGCAACGACGATGTCGTCGCGCGGGGCGCCATCGACGCGACGCCGTTGTCGAACGGCGACACCATCGAAATCATCGCCGCCGTCGCCGGCGGATAACGCCGGAGCACGAGAGGCTATCATGGACGACCAACTGCAAATCGGAAAATATACGTTCTCATCGCGTTTGTTCGTTGGGACCGGAAAGTATCCGAGCATTCCGGTGATGCAATCCGCGCACGAAGCGAGCGGTGCGCAAGTCGTTACCGTCACGATCCGCCGGATCCATCTCGACGACCCCAGCGGCAAGACGATGATCGACTATCTCGATCGCATGCGATACACGCTGCTCCCCAACACCGCGGGCTGCTACACGGCGAAAGAAGCGGTGCTGACGGCGCAAGCTCGCGCGCGAAGCGCTCGACACCGATCTGATCAAGATCGAAGTGATCGGCGATCCCGATACGCTCTACCCCGACACGCGTGAGACGATCGTGGCCGCCGAAGAACTCGTCCGGCTGGGCTTTACGGTGCTGCCGTACATCGTCGACGATCCGATTGCGTGCAAACGAGCTCGAGGAAGTCGGCTGCGCCGCCGTGATGCCGCTCGCCGCGCCGATCGGCAGCGGGCTTGGAATTTGCAATCCGTACTCGATTGCGATCATCAAGGAGCGCGCCAAAGTACCGGTCATCGTCGATGCCGGCGTCGGGCACCGGCGTCGGATGCGGCGATCGCGATGGAACTCGGGCGTCGACGCGCTGCTGATGAATACCGGAATTGCCGCCGCGCGCGATCCCGGTCGCGATGGCGCGCGCGATGAACTCGCGACGCAAGCGGGGCGCTTGGCGTTCCTGGCGGGGCGCATGGAGAAGAAGCTTTACGCCAACGCCTCCAGCCCGACGAGCGGCTTGATCGCGACGCGCCGGGAAAGCGGCTCTTGACCGAAATCTCGGTCGCCCAGCTCAAATCGCGCCGGGCGGCGAATGAAGCATTGCTGCTGCTCGACGTGCGCGAGCCCGTCGAAGTGGCGACCGCATCGATCGCGGGCGCCACGGTGATCGCAATGCGCGATGTGCCGCTGCACTTGGCCGAACTGCCCACCGATCGCCCGATCGTCGTGATGTGCCATCACGGCAGCCGCAGCGCCGCGGTCACGGCCTTTCTGAACGCGAACGGGTATCCGAATGCCGTCAATCTCGATGGCGGCATCGATGCCTGGTCGCTGCAGATCGATCCCTCCGTCGCGCGATACTAGGAACGCAACGGGTTCGACGATGATCGAATATTGACGGTCGGCTCGGCGAATCCGAAACGCGACGGACCGCGCGCAGCGGAGTCCTCGAGCGACCGGCCGGACGCGCAAATTACCGCACGGTTTATGCAAGTCGGGCGCAAATGCTTGGTAGCGCGGCGTCGGAGGACGGGCGATGGAGCGGCGACGCTGAACGCTGCGGCGGCCCGTTCTGACGCAACTTAAAGCTCGGATCGTTCCCGGTTGGCGCAAGTTCGCTTGGACCTGGCGCCGAGGCGTGGGTTCGCAGGCCGCAGCAAACAGGGAACCGCTTGCTGTGGTGATGCGTCAATCATGGCATGCCGGGCCGTTGCGCTTGAACGAACCAATGCCACATCCCCAGCGGCGCGCCGTGAGCTCCGCGACTCACGATGTCGTCAACGTTGACATGCTCGAGCGACTCAATGGCAAAAAACGGCTCGAGCAGTTCGCGCACGCCTTCCCGGTCAAAATAGGTGTGCGGCACGCCGGCTTCCTCGCCGTCGCCCGGCGCGAATGTCGTGTCGTCGAGCGCCGTGCCCAGACCAAAGCGCGCATCTTCGATCGAGCCTAGCGTGATGCAGATCGGCGCTCCGGGACGCAGCACCCGGCGCAATTCGGCCAGGCCGAGCCGGAGCTTCGGCATGACTCCGTGCAGGTAGCCGTGCGTGGAGAGCGCGGCCGCGTATGCGTTGCGTCCGCCCGGCAGCTGGGTGTAGCTCTCGTCGTCGCGCGTCGCTACGATCGCGATTCCGGCCGCGGTGAGATAACGCGTGTTGCGGCCCGAGCCGGCAGCGATCTCGATGACCGGGGCGGAAAGGCCGAGCTCGCGATAGCGCTGCGCAAGCCGAGCCGCAAGCGGATGCGCCGGCTGCGGAGAAGAGGCGTTCGTCATCACATATTCGCCAAAAAGGTGTTTCCCGCCAAACGGGATGGTCGATATTTACGTTTGCGTCTCGACGCGATGATTGTGGAGGTTGTTCTCGATGTTGCAAGCCGGAGCGAAGCTCCCCGACCTGACGGTAGCCGACGATGCCGGCAACAGCGTCACGCTCTCGGCCCTCGGCAAACCAGCGGTAATCTATTTTTATCCTCGTGCCGATACGCCTGGATGCACCAACGAATCGATGCAGTTTCGCGACAGCTATGCTGATTTCACCAAGCGCGGGTTCGCCGTGATCGGGGTCAGCCGCGATTCGGTCGCGGCGCAGGCCAAGTTCAAGGCGAAGTACGAGCTGCCGTTTCCCCTGCTGGCCGATACCGAATCAAAGGTGTGTGACGCGTTCGGCGTCATCGTCGAGAAGAACATGTACGGAAAGAAGAGCTTGGGGATTCAGCGTTACGACCTTCTTGACGGATGCCGCCGGAACGATCACCAAAGTGTGGCCGAAAGTCTCCGTCGAGGGACACGCGCAAGAGGTTCTCAAATCGCTATAGGACCGGGTTTGCGGCTCACGGTCGTCGGGTCGAGCTCATCGATCCCGCGGCCTGACCGCGCTTGCAGTTCGTACCTCATCGAAGACGACGAAACGTCGTTCGTGCTTGATTTGGGGACCGGCGCATTCGCGAATCTCCGGCGCCATGTCGACTACAACCGGCTTGATGCGATCGTGATCAGCCACATGCACGCCGATCACTTCATCGATCTCATTCCGCTACGCTACGCGCTGTGTTACGGTGCCTACCGGCGCAAGCGCAAACTGCCGCTGTATCTGCCGCCCGACGGTGACGCCATGCTGCACCGGCTGGTGAGCGCGTTCGCCGACGAAGGCGGCGGCGATTTCATCACCGAGGTTTTCGAGGTCCGCGAATACGATCCGGCGGCCAAACTCGCCATCGGTGCCGGTGAGATCACCTTCGCGCTGACATCGCACTACATTCCGGCATTCGCGGTGCGTTACGATCGCAGCGGGCAAAGCGTCACGTACTCCGCGGATACCGCGCCCGAAAGCCGCGTCGTGGGCTTAGCGCGCGAGACCGACTTGTTCGTGTGCGAATCGACGCTGTTGGCCGACGACGTCGAGCGCGGGATGCGGGGCCATAGCTCGGGTCGTGAGGCGGGACAAATGGCGCGCGCAGCCGGCGCGCGCCGGCTGGTGCTTACTCACTATGCTGAGTTAGCGACCGCGCGCGATCTCGACGAAGGCGCGCGCGAATACTTCTCCGGCCAGATCGCTGTGGCGGACGACCACCATGTTTTCGAGTTGGAGCCCGGGTTGGCTAATTATCCGTCTTCGGGCCGCTCCGCGGCAGTGAGAACGAGATAAGCGAATTGACCGGCGACAGTCCGCGGCTGATCACCGCGTAGACGGTGACCCGCAGATTGAGTTCCTCGAGCCGTGCTTTGGCGGCCAGCACCTCGCGACCGCTGGTCACGACATCCTCGAGCAGCAGGACGCGTTGATGCGGCTGGAACGGACCGCCCTCGACATACTCGTCGGCAAAGGCGCCATATTCTTTGGGGGCCTTGCGCACGATGATCATGGGAATGTTCGTCATCTGCGACACCGCGGTCGCTAAGATCACGCCGCCCAACTCCGTTCCGCCGATCAAGTCGGGGTTCATGTCGGCAACGATCGGCGCAAACAGCCGCGCGATGCGCCGCAAAATCTGCGGGTCGGCGAAGAGCTTGAACTTGTCGATATAGTAGTCGCTGCGCGCTCCGCCCGAAAGCAGATAGTCGCCCCGCGTAAGCGCCCGCTCCATGATGACCTGCTGCAGCCAGCGCAATTCGGGGATGCGCGCTATCGACGAGTGGGGCTCATCACGCATTGACGGTTAGATCTCCCATTGATAGGCGTTCCAGGCTTCATTTACCGGGTTTGGCGCGAAGCCTTTGAAGTCCGGATTGGTTGCTTGCGGCGTGCGCGGATACCAGACGATGATCTCGGGCACGTCGGACGCGATGAGTCCCTGAATCGTTCGTAGCTTTCTTGCGCGGCGGTTCGTCATAGCTGGCCAACGCCGCCGCCTGAGCCCTATCCATTGCCGCCGAGCAATACCGGGAGTAATTCGCGCCGCGCGGCGGCACTTCGTGCAGGCAAGAGCGAATGGTCGTCCGGATCGATCCCGGCGATCCAGCCGTAGATGGCCAAGTCGTATTTGCCGGTGGCAAGGACGCCGCCCTGACCGTAGGTGGCGAAAAAGAGGTTGCCGGGGTAGTTCTTGACCACGGCGTCGATGCCGGCGGCTTGCAGCATGCTTGAACTTGCGTTTGGACCAGGCGTCGCGTCGCATTCGCGCTGTTGGTCGACAACTCGAAGGAGAGCGGCCGTCCGTTCTTGCATAAATGCCGTCGGGACCGGCGCTGTAACCCGCCTGCGTCAGCAGTGCCCGCGCTTTGGCGACGTCCGCGGCCGTACGATGCGACGTCCGCTCGGTATGCCCAGGAGAACGGCGCCTGATCGGCGCCGGCGACGCGCGCGGAACCACCGGTCAAACGATCGACGAGCGACTTTTTGTCGATGGCGTACGCAATCGCGTGTCGTACCCGGATGTCTTGGAACGCCGGGCGCTGCAAGTTTATCAACAAGCGTAACGTCCCCGGCTGGTCGACGAGATGAATCGTCGTATCGGGCAGCGTTTTGAGCACGTTGTACAAATTGGGCGACGGCTCGAAGAGCCAGTCGACGTCGTGCGTGCGCAGTTCGTTGATCGAGGTGTTTTCGTCGGGGACTTCACGCACGACGATCGTCTTGAGTTTGGGCGCGCCCATGAAATAATCCGGGTTGGCGGTCAGCTCGATATGGTCGCCGCGCACCCAGCGCACCACCTTGAACGGGCCGGTGCCGATCGGAAGCTCATTGAACGGCACCCGGTTGACGTCTTTATATTTGCCCAGGATGTGTTCGGGGACGATGCACACCGGGCTGTCGCTCTCGGAAAACACGGTGTTTACGAACGGTGCGAATTTGTGCTTGAGATGAAAGACGACGGTCCGCGCATCAGGGGTGTCGACGCTGCGGACATCCTCGTAGCCGACGCGTTCGTTGACGTTGTTGCCGTCGTTCATCATCGCTTGCCACGTGAACTTGACGTCTTTGCTCGAGAACGGCACACCGTCTTGCCACTTGACGCCCGAGCGCAAATGATACGTGATCGTCAGCCCGTCGTGCGAAATTCCGCCGTCGGCGACGGTGGGAACGGTCGTCGCCAGGATCGGCACGAGCGTCTTGCCGTCGGCCTTGACGGAGACGAGCGTGTCGAAGGACAGCCGGTTCAGCAGCCCTTCCGTCGTGTTCGCCGATAATACGGGGTTGAGGGTCACCGGTTCGCTTTGGATCGCGATGCGCAGTTCGCCGGGGTGCGTCCACGGGTGCCGGAGGCCGGTCGCCGGCGCACCGGGCGATGTATCACTGACTTTTGTGCACGCCGCAAGCAGCAGCGCGCCCAGCAGCGCGCTGCGCGAGAGGAGCTTCATCCGGCCGTCAGCGCCGCCGTTGAGCCGGCTTTTTCGCGCTGGTTTTCTTCGTCGCGCTTTTTTTTGCCGGAGACTTTTTGGCGCTCGTCGCCCGCGCGGCTGCGGCCTTTCCTCCGGCCTTTTTGAGCGGTGCGGCGGGTGCGCGTTTCGCGGCGGTCTTCTTGGCCGGCGCTTTGGCGGCGGAGGTTTTTTTCGCCGGAGCCTTCTTGGCGGCCGACGCCTTGGCGGGAGCGGTCTTCGCGGAAGCCGCCTTCGCGGAAGCCGCCTTGCCGGGTTTGACTGCCGCTTCGTCGGTGACGCTGATTTCGCCGCGGCCGTCGCCTTTTTGGCCGGACCGGCTTTCTTGACGGCGGCCTTCGCGGCCGGTTTCGCAAGTTTCTCGGTGGGCTTCCCGGCTTTCTTTGCCGGTTTGGTTTTCGCGGCAGCCGTTTTGCCCGCGGCAGCCGTTTTGGCCGGCGCCTTGGGCTTGCGCGCGCCGGATCGAACGCGCGGTTTCGCCGTCGCTCGGGCCGGCTGCGGCGAGAATCGCCGGCGACTTCGGGCTCGACGAGGATCACGACCGTTCCGTCTTCGCTTTCGATCGACTCGCTCGCTGCGACTTCGCCTTCGTCGGCGTCGTCTACGCCGGTCGGGCTGTCGCTCTCCACGATTACGTCGAACGCGGCGTCGGTAACGATGTCGGTGACGCCGTCGCCCGGGACGTCGTCGACCACGATTGCAACGGGTTCGGCCTCGACCAAGTTCGCTCTTCCGTCGCTGGCGCGTCGGGCCGGGATCGATTCACCGGCAATTTCGCTGGTTGCGATTTCTGCGGGACGCTCCGTTTCGGCCCAAGCCACTTCATGCTGGTGAATGTCCTCGTCGGGCTTCGTTTCTGCGTCGGTAAATTGCGTCGACACTGCCTCATCCTTAGGCGACTTGCGATCGTGTTTGCCGTGGTCTGCGCTCGGCACGCTCGCTGTTCGGCGTGCTTTGCAGCCTGCGCGGCCTCAACGTGCGCGGCTTCGATGCGCTCGGCTTCGGCCGCACAGCGAACTTGTGCCGCCTCGGCCTCCGGCCGCCGCAGCCGCGCGGGCGGCTTCGCTTGTTCCGCCGCTGCTCGCGCGGCGTGGGCGACTTCGACGCGTTCCGCTTCGGCGGGGCTGCTTCGGCGCGCTCCGCTTCGGCGCGTGCGGCCTCGGCTCGCTCTGCTTCGGCGCGCTCTGCCTCCGCGCGTTCCGCTCGGCTCGTTGCCTCCGCGCGTTCCGCTTCGGCTCGCGCTGCCTCCGCGCGTTCCGCTTCGGCTCGCGCTGCCTCCGCGCGTTCCGCTTCGGCTCGTGCTGCCTCCGCGCGTTCCGCTTCGGCTCGTGCTGCCTCGCCGTTCCGCTCGGCGTGCTCCTTCGGCGCGTTCCGCTTCGGCCCGTGCGGTCTCGGCCCGTTCGGCTTCGACGCGGGCGGCTTCGGCTCGCAGCGCTTCGACCTGTGCGGCTTCCCGCGTTGGGCTTCGGCGCGGGCAGCTTCAGCCAGTTCGGCTTGAGCGCGTACTGCCTCAGACCGCAAAGCTTCGTCCGCTCGGCTTCAGCCTTTTCCGCCGCCGCGCGATTGGCTTCCGCCTGAGCCGCCTGTCGAACCTCAGCCTGCGCCGCCTCGGCTCGCGCGGCGTCCGCTCGCTCGGCCTCGGCCGCCGCACGATCTGATTCGGCTTGCGCCTAGACCGTGTGGGATGCGCTTCATGCTCTTGCGCCTGCGCGGCCGCGACACCGCGACCTCCGCCCGTTCGGCGTCGGCCCGTTCGGCGTCTGCCCGTTCGGCGTATTGCCCGTTCGGCCTCCGCGCGTTCGGCGTCCGCTCGACGTGCTTCAGCTTGGGCGGGTTCAGTTTCCGCCGCTTCGGATGGTGCAGGTTCGGCCTGGGCCGCGACGGCGAGCGCGGCCTCTGACCGTTCGGTTTCTTCCTGAATCGAGGCGGCACGCTCGACGCCGCGCTCTTCGTGGCCGGCCTGGGTGCCATGTGCGTGCTCGCCATGCGCCTGCCCATTGTGCGAGTGTTCGGCCGGCGCGGGCGACGAGTCACCCAATGGCTCCCCGGCTTCGCCTTCGACCGGCGATGGCGCGCCGGAGTCGATCTCGCAACGGTCGATTCCGCCGCTACGGTCAGGCGATCGGCTGAGATTTTTTCCGCCGCACCGTTGGCAAAGCCGTCCGCTTCGGCGTGCGGTACGTCGACGGTCGCGCCGCCCGCTTCGGCTTGGTCGCCGGTCGACGGCTCCGCGACGGCGGCGGCCTCCGCGAGCGTTTGGGGCGCGGTTTGCTTTTCGCCGACTCGGCTTCCGTCGTATCGCCGACGATGGCCTCTCTGGGCCCGGCGTCGGCCGGCCGCGCCTTGCGCGCCGAACGCCGCTCTTCGACCGGTGGTACCGGCGGAGGCTCCGGAGTCGGTTCGACTTTTCGCTCAACGCGCAGCGCGACGCGCAACAAGCGGCCGCCGATGGAAACACCAACTCGTTGATTTCGCACTCGTCGAGCAGTTCGAGGACCCGAGCAAACGCCCCGCCCTGGTCCTTGGGGCTGTGCGCGTCGGAACCGACCGCGATCCCGACGTTGCGCGCTTTGCACTTTGCGAGCAGCCGCCGGTGTGCGGCCAAGGTACCGGGCCTTCTCTTTCGTCGGTATGGTCGCGGTAGAGGAAGCGCGTGTTGAACTCGATCGCCATGCCGCGCGCTTCGACACGCGTCGAGCATGGCGTCTTCGTAGCCGTCGAGGGTCGCATCGTCGGGCCAATGGCCGAAGAGCGCCGGCACGTAGAAGTGACCGACGATATTGCCCGGCAGCCGCTCGATGGCGTCGAGCAGCGTCGCCATGTAGAGTTCCCAGGTCTTGCCGTCCCGATCGAGCTCGAAAAACGCGATGAACTCGGGGTTGTCGAACGGCCAGTTCCAATTCGGCCCGTGCGACCGGATGATCGATGGTCAGGAAGTGCACCGAGCGGATCATGCCGTCGGGCTTCATCGCATCGACGATGTTTTGCGCGTCGGGCCGCGAGCGCGGGTCGTTATCGACCTCGGCGCCGATCGAATAGCGCATCCCGCGCCGCAGCCCTTCCGAGACGACCGCGGCGTGGCCGACCTCGACGCTGGCGGTTTCGGCCGCGCCGTAGAGATCGCCGGCCTGCGCGAATTTGAGTGCCCGGCGCACGAAATTGATCGCGGCCGGATCCTCGAACGTGAGGTAGTTCATGTGGTCGGTGACCATCATGAAGCGCGGCCAGCCGCGGCGGCATGCGTGGTAGAACCAAAGAAACAGCATCCGCGCCGACAGCGGGATCGGACGCTCGTCGCTAAACGCCTTGTGTTCGCCCTTAGCGTGCCCGTGGATATCTGGTATCGCGTATACGCGCGGATCGTTTTCGACGTTATCGTTCAAGTTTCGTATTCCGCGGAGATTCCGCAACGCGCCGGAACGCATTCGCGGCTTGGCCGAGCCGTTGCTTGGACATCAGCCGGAACGGCGGAGAACCGACGCGGGCAGAAGGCCGACGCGAACGAGCCCGACGGCGAAGCGGTGTCGCTCGCGGGCCGCAGCCTCACTGCTCGTCAGGAGGACGCGCTCAGACACGACTTGACTCTTTTGGCGTCTTCGCCGCAGAAGCCTTTGGCCGCATGGAAATCACTTGAGGGAAAAAAAAAGCCGGCCACGGCGGCCGGCGGACAAGATTCGGGGTTTCTGTTTATCGGCTGCGCAGACTAGGTCTGCGCACCTCCAATCATCGATTTCTGGCTTCGTTGGGAACTGTCGCAAGTAACGATGATCACCTCCTCTTGTCCGTCTGTTAACCGCCGATCATCTCTATCTAGCGGAGCCGCGGACGTCGCATGAAGTTCTTCTTTCGCGAACTGTCGTGCGTTAAACCTGCTGCGGCGACCGCGCCTTTACCGGGACATTGCCGACGAAGCCTTCCAATTCGAGGATGCGCGCCTTGACTTCAAGACCATAACCATAATTATGCAAATGTCCGGCGCGTCGACGACGCGATGACACGGATACAGCATGCGCACCGGATTGCGCGCCATGACCCGGCCGACGGCGCTGGCGGCGTTCGGCGCACCGATCTTTTCGGCGATCCAACCATAGGAACGAACTTCCCGGCGGAATCTGCGCGGCGGCGCGCAACGCCGATTGTTCGAACGGGCTCAAATCTGAGATGTCGATGCGCTCTTGATCGGGAAGGTGCGTGCGGAAAAATGCTGCGAGCGTCTCGCTGACCCAGGCCGGCGCCGTCGCCGGTACGACGCCGCGCCGCAGCCGGCGCGCGATGTGCGCGTGCGCGGCTTGTCGCCGTCGCCGCGATCGAGCGCGACCGCGGTGATGCCGGTCGAGCGAAAGGCGACATAGAGTGTGCCGACCGGAGAATCGACTTTCGCGACGCAATCGGGCTTGCGCGCCGAACGGACCGTCGCCTCGATGTGTTCGATGATTCGCGGCACCAGGTTCGGCGGGGGTTCGACCACCGGAAGACAGGTCAGGCAGTACGCTATTCCTTCATACTGCTCGTAGAGCTGCTGGCATGGCGGGCACGTGCGCAGGTGCAGCAAGACGTGGGCGCGATTGACTTCGCCGCCGTCACGCAAATCATCCCAGAGAGCTTCGACATCACAGCACCGCATCGGTGGACTCCTTCGAATCGTCGGTTCTCGGCCGCGACGATGCGGCCGACTTGCGGACCGAGGATCCGACGTAGGATGCGCACGGCACGATGCACGTGCGACTTGACTGTCCCGATCGGCTGGTTCAATATCTCAGCGATCTCCGGGTGACTGCGCCCCTCGATGAACCGCAGCGTCGCCGCCGCGCGCAAGTGCATCGGAAGTGAGAGCAGAGCCTGCTCGACGAGCACCATGTCGGCGGCGCGGTCGACGATATGTTCGGGCTGATCGGGTCCTTCTTGCGTTTCGTTGAGCAGCGCGTCAGGATCCGCGAGCGAGTCGAGCGCCACGTTCGTCGGGCGCTTCGAGCGCAGGCGGTTGCGCGTGACGTTGAGCGTGATCGTGTAGAGCCACGGCTGCAGCCGAAGTTCGGCGCGTTGCTTTTCGTCCATTTTCGTCAGCGCGCGGTAGGCACGCACGAACGCATCCTGGACGATCTCCTCGGCATCTTCGCGATTGCCCGTCATGCGCAAGGCAAAGCCATAGAGACGTCGCTGGTAGTCGTCGACGACCTTCTCGAAATTTTCTGGTGCCGGCGTGCCTTTGACCAAACGCGCCGGCGCCGGCGTCGTCGCCGGAGCGGTCAAGCGGTAATCCCCAAGGATCGGTGCAAGCGCACTCATCTGTGGTCCAAGACCAGGGAGAAGGAGCGACGGTTTCGCGTTTCGTCCCCGGCTGCGCTTATTCCGGTGCGGCCTTTTGCCGGGCGGCTCGAGTCGAGCTCAAACACATAAAGGATCGACGAGTCGATCCTTTACAACGGTTTTTGCGGCGACTTCGACGCAGCGCGGGCGTCCATCTGGGCCTTGGGAGGAACGGCCTTGATCGACCGTTTGTAGACGATGTCGACCGGTTCGCGGCGTGCGTTATCAACCACATTGCCGGTGATGGTGAGGGTTGCGTCGAGCGCCAGCAGGAGGGCGCCTGCTTCGGTGTAGTAGGCGGTCCCGTTCATGCGGATGGTTCCCGCCAACGCCACGTTCGGATGGTCGGGCAGGGCGCCGTTGAGCGGCCCCGTTGCATCGAAGGCAACGCCGAGCACCGGCTCGCCGTTTAGCGTTGCGGTACCAACATGACGCAGCGTCCCGTGCAGCGGTGCGCCGGTCATCGGTGAGGGAAAGTCAAACGGAACGGAGCCGGACAGGTGCGAAAGGTCGTGCATCGTCGCGCTGTCCAACTGGACAGCGAACGGCTGATTGAGTACCGTTAAGTAGTCAGGATCGTTATTCGTCCCGTCTTTTTGTTCGCCATCGGGTAGGATCGTCGACTCGAAGGAGGCCGTTACCCGTTCATGCGTGCCTTGGTCATTCCTCAGATACTGGGCACGCGCGACATACCGTCGCGACTTGCCCGCTTGCTCAACGCGCAGCTGTTGCGTACCGGTATACGCGATCTCGCTGCGTACATCGCGCCCGCCGATCTGATACGTATCGCTTCCGTCAACGTGATAGCTCTGGTCGGCGCGGGCGACCGCCGCGGCGTAAACCACGAAGATCAGCACTGCAATGGGGCCGGCAGCTGCACGGCGACGGACGGTCATCGGTTGCCTCGGAGAGGAACGCACGCGGATTGCGTGTCCGCATTCTCCGCATGGCTCCGGTAAAGCGCCTCCGCGGCGAAAAAGCCCCCGGGAATGATTCGGATACCTTTGTACTCCACCGCGAGCGGGTGCTCGCGCGCCGGCGGCTCGGCCTGTCCCGCGGCTACCTGTCCCGCGGCTGCCTGTCCCGCGGCTGCCTGTCCCGCGGCTGCCTGTCCCGCACCCGTGACTCCCAGAGCCCATGCTCCCAGAAACAGATAGTAATAACCCTTCATAAGTACTCCTCTCGTCCGCCGTATCTGTGTCAACCCACGGCCGCGGCCTACAACACCCTTTCTCCGGTCCTCAGGAGTCGGGAGCTATCCCTGGATGGAGGCGACACTTGTGGCTTTATCGGCGGCGCGCCGGTGGGGATGAGACCGAGAGTCTCTATTCGGTTGTTAACGGTGGAATGAAAGGCGAGTTAGCAGTTCCGGGATGGGAATGTGGATAAGCCGCAGGGTTATTGTTACTGTCCGCTGCAATTACTTATAAGAAGTTATTGTCCGCCCGGTCCGGACAAGCCGGAGACAGTTGGCCCGCCATCTGAACCGCGTTGTGATTTCCGGCTGAAGGCGCCGGACATTCCGCCGATAAGATCAGTGTCGATTTCCACCTCGAAAGCGGCGGCGGGCAGGCAATGAGCCGAACGCTCGAGGCTTGAATGTTTCCATATCAGTTGAACAACGATGCAGATGACAATGCGGCCGGTTCATAGAACCGAGACCGATGTTGAGGCACCCGCGCGAGGTCAATGTTCTCCCATCGACCGACTGCCGGCGCAACGAAATGGGATCGGCCGCAATTCCACTTCCGGCGAGGAAAACACAGATGCAGGGTCACGACCCATCTCCATTGATTTTCGTCGTCGATGACGACACCAGCATCGTGCGCACGCTCGAAGGGCTGCTGGGACGAGCGGGATTTCGCACCGCCGCGGCGGGAAGCGTCGCCGGGGCACTGCGCGGCATTTCCGAGCAGCATCCCGACCTGATTCTGCTGGACGTCCATTTGCCCGACGGAACGGGCTTTGATATCTGCAGCTCGGTGCATGACGAGGTGAAAACCTCTTCGACCCCCATTCTTTTCATCTCCGCCGCCGATGACACGTCCACGAAGATCCGCGGATTTGAGGCCGGGGGCGTGGATTACATCACCAAGCCCATCGTCGGTGCGGAGGTCATTGCGCGGGTGCGGACCCATTTGCGGCTGAAACGGGCGTACGACCGGATCGCCGAACTCCAGGCCGGGCATGTGGGCCAGCTGGCCAGCGCGCAAAAGACCCTGATGGCGAGCCCGGAGGATTTTCCCGAGGCCTGCTTCGCGGTTTCGATCCGCCAGGTGCTTTCCGCCGGAGGCGACTTCTACGATGTGATCGCCACCGGGGAAGACATTGCGGATTATCTGGTGGCCGACGCCAGCGGCCACGATCTCGGCGCCTCTTTGTGGACCGCGTCGCTGAAGGCGCTGGCCGCCGAGTACGCGGGACCGATGCACCTGCCCCTCGAGATTGTGCGCGCCATCAATAACTGCCTCTGCCGCATTCTGCCTTCGGGAGCATTTTTCACTCTTGTGTATGCGCGGCTCAACCGCCGGACGGGCCGCATCTCGATTGTCAACGCCGGTCATCCGCCGCCCATTGTGGTCCGGATCGATGCCGGCGAACCGCTCATCCTGCGGCAGGAGGGCGATGTGGTGGGCGCCTTCGCGGACGCACTCTTCGGGGTCGCCGAGATGACTCTGAAGAAGGGCGAGCGCATTTTCTTCTATACCGATGGGCTGATCGAAGGGCGGGGTTCGTACGAGGAGGGGCTGGGGAGGCTGGCCGGCGCCTGCTACGCGCGGCGGAGCCTCGCGCTCGACGACCTTGTGCCTGTTGTGGCGGAGGAAGCGATGGCGGACCTGCCCGCCACCGACGATACGCTGCTGGTGGGGGTGGAGCGGTGACGGCCGCCCGAAAAGGCAACCCCCTCTCGTTCTCACAGCGGATCCCCTCGCGCCTCGAAGAGGCGGAATCGCTCTGCCTGAGAATCCGCGACACACTCAGAGCCAACGGTCTTGCCGAACTTTGTTTTCCGGTCGAGCTGCTCGCCCGGGAATGCCTGGCCAACGCCATCGATCATGGAAATCGCCGCAATGTCGATAAAGCTGTTGAGCTCGGCTTCATCGTGGGGTGGAAGTGGATACGCCTCGAGGTCACGGACGAAGGTCCGGGGTTTCGCTGGCGCGGGGGACTCGGGAGGAAACAGGACACAGCCGCGTGCTCCGGCCGCGGCCTCGAACTCTATTCGCTCTACGCCGATCGTGTGCGGTTCAACCGCCGCGGGAACCGGATCACGCTCTGGCTGGGCAGAAAGCAAGTCTGAAGAGGGAAATACAAATGGCCGCATATGTCATAGAACAGGACGAACAACAGGGTTCAGTGAAGCTGACAGGGGATTTAACCGCGATCCTTGTTCCGGATCTGCTGGCCGGTCTGAGGGAGACCCTGAACCGCGGTGCGCGGGAGCTGGAGTTCGACCTGGCCAGCACCACGATGCTCGATTCGAGCGGCATCGGCCTGCTGATCGCCACGGCGAACAGCCTGGCCCGGAGCGGAGGCAGAGTGCGGGTGACGAATGTGTGCCCGGACATCTTCCGCCTGCTGCAGAGCATGCGGCTGACCGGACGCCTCAACGTCACTCAAAAGGCCGCGTAGGAGAGTCCCGATGGACGATATGAATCTGAATCTCGACGATGAACTGCTCGGAGAGTTCATCAACGAATCGCGGGAACATCTGACCACGATCGAAGTGGACCTTCTGGCCATCGAGGAAGGTGGAGAGAATATCGACCTCAAGCTGGTGAACAAGGTATTCCGCGCGGCTCATTCGATCAAGGGCGCGAGCGGCTATTTCGGGCTGACGAAGGTGAAGGAACTGGCTCACCGGGCCGAGACGGTGCTCGACATGATCCGGTCGAAGAAAATGGCGCCGAACGCCGAAATCACCAACCTTCTGCTGGCGGCCTTTGACCGTCTGCGGGAGATGATCAACCGTCCGGCCGATAGCGCCGCGGCGGACATCGAAGAACTGGTGCTCGATCTGACCGGACTGGCATCCTCGTTCCTGCCGCCGGAGAAGAAGATCACACTGACCCAGACCGTCTCTCTCGCGCCGGAAGGAGGAGGCTCGCCGGTTGTTCTGTCGAGGTTCGATTACGAACGGTGGAGGGAGAGCGGCCATTCCCTTTACTCGGTCGAATACGACCTGGTCCACGATATCGAGCGGCGCGGCGTGAATGTGCTCGCCGTCTTCCACACGCTCGCCACGGCGGGAGAGATTGTGGATTGCGAGGTGAACTTCGAGGCGGTCGGCACGCTGGACGATGCGGTCGGGAATCAGCTGCCGCTGCGGCTGATCTTCGCCACCCCGGTTCAGCCGGCCGACATCGGCTTCCTTTTCCCGCATAACCGGAGCAAGGTCCACCTGCTTCTGGAAACCGGTTTGCCTGTCGGGGACCTGCCTGTCCGGGACCTGCCTGTTCAGGACCTGCCTGTTCAGGAGAGGCCGGTTGAAAAACCGCTTGCCTCCGCGGCATCCCTGTCCGAGCGGCCCATAACGGAAAGCCGCTTTCCCGTAAGTCCTGCTCCCGAAGCTTCCATTCCAAAAAGTTCCGTACCCGAGGCCTCGCACCCGGCGACGGCTGTGGCCCATGCGCAGACTTCCGCAGTCCTGGTCCCGCCGGCCGCGAAGGCCGCCGCGGCGCCCACCGCGCAGGGACCCGCAACGGTGGTCGAAGACAGCATCCGCGTCAACGTGGGGACGCTCGAGATGCTGATGAATCTGGCCGGGGAGCTGGTTCTCGGGCGGAATCAGCTGCGCGCCGCTATTGCGCAGGGCAATGCGCGGGCGCTCAAGACCGCCGACCAGCGCATCAACCAGATCACCTCCGAGCTGCAGGATGCCGTCATGCAGACCCGGTTGCAGCCGATCGGCAACGTCTTCGGCAAATTCCCCCGGCTGGTGCGCGACCTCTCCGCATCGCTCGACAAGGAGATCCAGCTCGAAATTCGCGGCCGGGACGTAGCTCTGGACCGGACCCTGATCGAGTCCCTCTCCGATCCTCTGACGCACATGGTGCGCAATTCCGTCGACCACGGGATCGAATCGCCCGAGGATCGCGCGCGCGCCGGCAAGCCGCGTCAGGGGACGATCGGCATCGATGCCCGGCACGAGGCCGGACAGGTGGTGGTCGAAATCGCCGATGACGGCAGGGGCATCGATCCGGAGCGGATTGCCAGGGTGGCCCTCGACAAAGGACTGGTGACGCCGGAAAAGCTGCAGGGCCTGTCGGCCAAAGACAAGATGGCCCTGATCTTCCTTCCAGGGCTTTCCACCAACCAGCAGGTGAGCGACATTTCCGGGCGCGGGGTTGGCATGGATGTGGTCAAGACGAATCTTGACCGGCTGGGCGGCAAGGTGGAGATCGTCTCGACCGTGGGGCGGGGAACGACCTTTCGCATCAAGCTGCCCCTTACGCTCGCGATCATTCCTTCCCTGATCGTGTCGGTTGAGGGCGAGCGGTTCGCCATCCCCCAGATCAACGTCGAAGAGATGCGCCGCGTGGTGCCCGGGCAGGTGAAAACCCGCATCGAGGTGGTGGGCGGCGCCGAGGTCCTGGTCCTGCGGGACCGCCTCATTCCACTGGTGCGATTCGCCGATGTGCTGGGCGTTGTGCCCACCTGTTCGGCCCAGGAGCCCGGCCGGCGCGAGATCGATCGCCGGACACGGCTGGCCGACCGGCGCTCGCCGCGCACTCCGTCCGGGGCTTCGTTCGAGGAGCAGGGCTTGCCCATGGAGCCGATGGCATCCGGCGCTTCGCCCTCGGAACCCCCCGCCTCCCCGGTTTCCGGATCGAGGGCGCTTGCCGGGCGCAGGACGGGGGACCGCCGCCAGCAGGGAGGAGCTCTCGAGATCGTCGTGGTCACGACCGGCTCGCAAACCTACGGACTGGTCGTCGGCGGCTTCCACGACACCGAGGAGATTGTCGTCAAACCGCTGGGCTCGCACCTCAAGGGCCTCGAGGAATATGCCGGGGCGACCATCCTCGGCGACGGCTCCCTGGCGCTGATCCTCGACGTGGCCGGGCTTGCCGCGAAGGCCAGCCTCGATGCCCTGGTCCGCGCCACCCGCTCCCGCGAAGGCGCCGTGGAGGCCGGGGAGAGCGCGGCCTCCGACAGCCATTCCCTGGTTCTTTTTCACAACCGGTCCGAGGTGCTCTGCGGCGTTCCGCTCGACAGCGTGACGCGGATCGAGCGCATCCGTCCCGGGCAGGTGGAGACAATCGGAGGGCGGCGCACGATGCAGTACCACGGCGGACTGCTGCCGCTGGTGACCCTGGGCGATACCGCACGGGTCGAGCCCATCGGAGGGGACGAGGACCTCGCCGTCATGCTCGCCAACATTCGCGGCCATGACGTTGGCCTGGTGGGAACCCTGCCCGTCGATGTGGTCGAATCCGCCGCTCGGATCGATCAGACGCATCGCCAGAAAGGCGTGGCCGGGTCGACCATTATCCAGAAGCGCACGGCTCTGATCGTCGACCTGTACGAACTGGTGGACGCCTGCTGGCCGGAATGGGCGGCGCAACAGTCCGCCGATCAGCCGCCCGTCGCGGGCGCCCGGAGCTGCCCCGTGCTGCTGGCCGAGGATTCGGATTTCTTTCGCAGCCAGATCCGGCGGTTTCTGGAGGAAGACGGCTATCCGGTGCTCGCGGCCGCCGATGGCGAGGCCGCCTGGGAGCTGCTGCTCGGCAACCTGGATAAGGTGCGGGCCGTGGTGACCGACGTCGAAATGCCGCGCCTCGACGGGCTGGGGCTCGCGCGGCGAATCCGCGCGGACCGGCGAACGGCGCATCTGCCCATCATCGCCCTCACCTCGCTCGCCGGAGAAGACGACTTCGCGCGCGGCATGGCCGCGGGT
This sequence comes from uncultured Acidobacteriaceae bacterium, assembly GCA_963831055.1. GTDB lineage: Bacteria > Acidobacteriota > Terriglobia > Terriglobales > Acidobacteriaceae > Palsa-343. The sequence continues at coordinate 36,076 of CAWHOU010000023.1, forward strand.
ATCGACGACTACCAGACCAAGCTCGACCGGGACCGGCTGCTCGACCGGGTGCGGCAGTTCGCCGGCCAATCCCCCGGCCAATCCGCCGCACACCCGCCGCCGGCCGAGGGGGCGCACGCGGCGGCCTGATCGACGGCCTCGAACGCAGGGGCCAGAACGGAAAACGGAACCAAACACCGAAAGGGATGGATGCTATGAAACTCAGGATGCGCAATCAATTGTTACTGGCCTTTTCCGTCGTTCTGGCCCTGACGCTGGTTTCCTCGGCGGTGGTCTTCTTCAAGGCCGCCGTGGTTGCGAAAAAGCTGGATTACATGCAGCAAAGCCGGGTTCCCATCCTTTTCAGGGTGAGCGAGATGGACTATGCGCAGCTGAAGGCCAGGTCCGACGTGCGCCGCGCCGTCCTCTTTGCCGCCACCGGCAAAATGGATCAAGTCAGGGAATATAAAAGGAAGCTCGAGGACGACTGGACCATCATCGATGCGGACCTTGCGGCGCTCCGGCAACTGAGTTCCACCTTTGCCCTCCAGGTGAACCGGGACCGGGTGAGCCAGATGGCCGTCGAACTGCCGGTGCTTCACCGGGAGCAGGCCGCGATTATCGATCGGGCGCTCGCTGCGGGCCGCGGCCGCATCGCCTCGGTGGACGAAGACCTGACCAAAAACTGCGAGCCCCATGGGGCCGCGATCCGGACGGTCATTGAGGCATTCACGCAGAGCGTGCGGGACCTGACCGTCTCCGATGTCGCCAGCCTGCTCCAGAGCCAGAGTCAGACCCAGTGGATCCTGGCGATTTCGACCCTTCTGGCTCTGTCGGCCGGAATCGGCATCGCAATCCTCTACAGCGGGCGGGTGGTCGGCGCCCTCGCGCCGGTGGTCGAGCGGCTGAAGGCTGTTGCTGCCGGCGACCTGAACGGCGCCCGGCTGGACGAGGCGCTGCTGGCCCGGCCCGACGAACTGGGAGAACTGGCCGCCTCCGCGCAAACCATGGCCGAAAACCTCCGCCGGCTGCTGGGCGAGATCGCCACGGGTGTGCAAACGCTGGCGAGCTCGGCCACCGAACTCTCCGCCATCTCCCGGCAAACCGCCACCGGAACGGCAACGATGTCCGAGCGGGCGCACACGGTTGCGACAGCCGCCGAAGAGGCCAGCGCCAACACTTCGTCGATCGCCGCCGGCATGGAGCAGTCCTCGAGCAGCCTCTCCTCGGTCGCCAGCGCCACCGAGCAGATGAGCGCCACGGTCGGCGACATCTCCGCCAACACCGCGCGCGCCAACGCCATCAGCGAACAGGCCACAGCCCAGGCGCGCAGCATTACCGAGCAGATGCAGAAGCTCGGCGCCGCGGCCGAGGAGATCGGCCATGTGACCGAGACCATCAACAACATCTCCGCGCAGACCAACCTGCTGGCCCTGAACGCCACCATCGAAGCGGCGCGCGCCGGTTCGGCGGGCAAAGGATTCGCCGTCGTCGCGAACGAGATCAAGGAACTGGCGCGGCAGACCGCAGAGGCCACCGAAGACATCAAGGGGAAGATCTCCGGCATGCAGGGCTCGACCGGCGCCGCTATCGCCGATATCGGGCAGATCACCACCGTCATCCGCGACGTAGGCGGCATTGTCGCCAGCATCGCGGCGGCGATCGAACAGCAGGCGGCGGTGACCAAAGACGTGGCCGGCAATATCGCCCAGGCCTCGGTGGGGGTGCGCGATGCGAACGAGCGCGTCTCCCACACCGCGCAGGTCTCGCGCACGATCGCCGAGGACATCGCCGGCGTCAACGCCTCGGTCTCCGACATCCGCCACGGCGGCCAGCAGGTCGAGGCCAGCGCGGCCGAGTTGTCGAGGCTCGCCGAAGTGCTCGGCGCCCGGGTGGCTCAGTTCAGCCTTTAGGAAAAACCAGCGATGCGAAGGAAGGAGTCCCTTCTCTGCCGCAACCAGGAGTGCAAATCCGATGTTCAGGCACATCAGGCTCTCTCAAAAAATCGTGGGAACGATCCTCCTCGTTCTGAGTGTCACCTCGCTGGCGGGTTTCCTGATCACGCAGTGGCGCATCAACCGGCAGGCGGAGGAAAGCTTCCGCGACAAGGTCCGCCAGATTACCGGCATGGCGGCCGCGGCCCAGGCCTGGGACTCGGACAACCTCGCCACGCTGGTGCCGGGCGGGAAGTTCAAAGACCTGAAGCAGGTCCCGGTGGTAGCGGCATGGAGCGTGGCCGAATTCTACGCGGGGAAGAATGGAATGGTCTTCCACACCCCGTCGCTGAGGCCGCGCGACCCGAAAAACCAGCCCGACGATTTCGAGCGCAGGGCGCTTGAAATGTTTCAGAGCGATCCGGCTCTCAAGGAGTTCTCCGAGCAGCAGACCGTCGACGGCAGGAAGGTGATGCGCTATGCGCAGCCCGTCCGCCTCACGCCCGACTGCCTCCTCTGCCATGGCGGCCCGGCGGGGGCGAAAGACCCGTTCGGGTTTGCTAAAGAGGGAATGCGCACGGGCGACCTGCGCGGGGCCTTTGCGGTGACCGCCTCGACCGACCAGCTGGCGGCGACGGCCAGGTCCAACTCGCTCGCCACGTTTCTGCTGAGCTTCTTCACGCTTCTGGCTTCGGGCGGCGCTGTTTTTCTTGTGATCCGGAAATTGGTGATCCATCCACTCCGCCGATCGGTGGACTTCGCCAACCGCATCGCGAACAGCGATCTCACCCAGACGGATCTCGTCGTCGCATCCGAGGACGAAATCGGGGAAGCAGCCACCGCCCTGAACACCATGAAGAACAGCCTGCGCCGGCTGCTGGGGGGCATCTCCACCAGCGTGCAAACCGTGGCCAGTGCTTCAACCGAGCTCTCCGCGATCGCGAAGGACACGGCGTCCGGGACCGCCTCGATGTCCGAGCGCGCGCATACCGTGGCCGCGGCCGCCGAGGAGGCCAGCGCCAATACCTCGTCGATCGCCGCCGGCATGAAGCAGTCCACCGGCAGCCTGTCCTCGGTCGCGAGCGCCACCGAACAGATGAGCGCCACGGTGGGCGACATCGCCGCCAATACCGCCCGGGCTCGCGCTATCAGCGAGAAGGCCGCCTCCGAGACCCGGACGGTCACCGAACAGATGCGGAAGCTCGGCCAGGCTGCCCAGGAGATCGGTCAGGTCACCGAGACCATCAACGACATCTCCGCGCAGACCAACCTGCTGGCGCTCAACGCCACCATCGAAGCGGCGCGCGCCGGATCGGCGGGCAAGGGCTTTGCTGTGGTGGCCGGCGAGATCAAGGAACTGGCCCGCCAGACCGCCTCGGCCACTGAAGACATCAAGGTGCGGATCTCCGGAATCCAGGGCTCGACCGGCGCAGCCGTCGGCGAGATCGGCCAGATCACGACCGTCATCCGGGAAGTGGGGGACATCGTGGCCGCGATCGCGGCGGCGATCGAAGAGCAGGCGGTGGTGACCAAAGACGTGGCCGGCAACATTGCCCAGGCTTCGGCCGGGGTCGAGGACGCCAACGCGCGCGTGTCCGAGACCGCGGAGGTTTCGCACAGCATTGCCAGGGACATTGCCGGGATGAATGCGGCGGTCTCCGGCATGAGGGAGGGCGGCGAACAGGTCGAGGCCAGCGCCGCCGAGCTTTCGAAACTGGCCGAAGAGCTCAGGGTTCAGGTCGCGCAATTCAGAATGTGAAGGAGCCGCCATGGCCATCGATGTTTTCAGCCCCGAGGTTGAAGAGGACCTGCTGACAGCAACCTTCTTTCTTCGCAACGATCTTTTGTTCGGGATCAACGCCATCCTGATCCAGGAGATGGTGATGGTGGGCGAGATCACAACCGTCCGCCATGCTCCCGACTTTGTGGCCGGCATTCGCAACCTGCGCGGCCGCATCATTACGGTCATCGACTTGGCGGTGCGGCTCGGGATCGGGTCTGTGGAGATTGGCCCGGACAGCCGGATTCTCATTGCCGACTGGAAAGGCGAGCCGGTCGGCCTGCTGGTGGACCGCGTCTCGGACCCGATTGCCCTTGCGCCGGACGATCTCGAGCCCGCTCCATCGAACCTCAATGGCGTGCAGATGCAGAAGCTGCTCGGCGTCTTTCGCTCGGGCGAACGCCTGGCCGCGCTCCTCGATCCGGCTGCGATTCTCGGCCACGACGATCAGCCGGTGGAATCGCTGCCGCATGAAGAAAAGAGAGGGTAAGCCGTGAGAGTCCTGGTCGCCGACGATTCGGTCCTGTTCCGGCGGCTGCTTGCGGATCTGCTGGCTTCGCTTCCCGGTGTCGAAGTGGTTGCAACCGCGGCCAACGGCAGGATCGCCCTGCAGAAGGTCCGCGAACTGAAGCCGGATCTTCTGACCCTCGATATCGAGATGCCCGGCATGGACGGCCTTGCCGTGCTCGACGCGCTCCATCGGGACGGCGGACCTCCGGTGGAAACGATCGTGGTGAGCGCTCTTTCGCGGCGCGGGGGCGATCTCACCATCCGCGCCCTCGAGAAGGGCGCTTTCGATTTCATCACCAAGCCGGACGCCGGTACCCCGGAAGCGGCGCGCGAGGAGCTGCTGCGGGAGCTGATTCCACGCATCCGGGCAGCCCGGCACCGGAGGGAGATACACGCCATCCTGCGGGGTGGATCGTCTGCGGCCGCGGCCCATGCCGTCGCGCCTGTCGTCCCGTCCGGCGTCCCGTCCGAACCCGCGGCCCGGGAAGCGGGTCTCGATGGCATCGCCATGCGGATGCAGCGGCTGTCGAACCCCGGCCGGCCGGAGCTGGTTCTGATCGGAGTTTCAACAGGGGGGCCGGTCGCCCTGGGCCAGATTCTGCCCGCCATCCCCGGCGACATCGGGGTGCCGATCCTGATCGTGCAGCATATGCCGCCCATCTTTACCCGTTCGCTGGCCGAGAGCCTGGCGGCCCGCTGCGCGGTGGCGGTTCGCGAAGCGGTTCATGGCGAAACTCCCCGGCCAGCCACCGTTTACATCGCTCCCGGAGGCCGGCAGATGCGCCTCGGTACAGGACCGGAAAACGGTCCGGTGATCGAGCTGACCGACGACCCACCTGAGAATAACTGCCGCCCGGCTGTCGACTACCTGTTTCGCTCGGTGGCCAGCCGTTTTCCCGGGCGCGCCATGGCTGTCATTCTCACCGGAATGGGCAGCGATGGCACGCTCGGTCTGCGCCTTCTCAAGCGCCACGGCTGTTTTGTCATCGCTCAGGACGAGGAGAGCTGTGTGGTCTACGGCATGCCGAAAGCGGCGGTCGAAGCCGGAGTGGCGGACGTCGTCGTGCCGTTGCATTCGATCGCGGCCCGTCTCGCCTCGATGGTTCGGGGAGGCCGAGCTTGACCGTTGCCATCACGCGCGAAGAGATGACCGTGTGGTCCCGCTATATCCACGAGCTGTGCGGCGTTCATCTTGACGAGTCCAAAGGATATCTCGTCGAGACGCGCCTCGGCAGCCTGCTGACCGAGGCTGGCGCCGCCAGTTTCTCCGAGTTCTTTCACAAGGCGCGGGCCGACGCGAGCGGCAAAGTCCGCACCAGGATCGTCGAGGCCATCACAACGAACGAAACTTCGTTCTTTCGCGATACGGCGCCGTTCGATCTCCTCCGCCACAAAATTATTCCCGAACTGATTGACCGTCGCCGCGGCGCGGCGGGCCGAATCCCGATCCGCATCTGGAGCGCCGCCTGTTCGACCGGCCAGGAAGCCTACAGCACCGCCATCCTGCTGAAGGAACTGTTGGGGGATCTGAATCGTTACGACATCCGGATTCTGGGCACCGATATTTCCAGCAAGGTCGTGGCCCAGGCCAGTTACGCCGAATATAACCGCGTGGAAATGGAGCGGGGATTGCCTCCGGAGACCTTGCAGCGTCATTTCACGATTTCCGGAGACCGCTGGAAGGTCCGGGACGAAATCCGCGCCATGGCCACGTTTCGCACCATAAATCTGCTGGAGCCCTTTTCGTTTCCCCATCCCTTCGACGTAATTCTCTGCCGCAACGTGGCCATCTATTTCACCGAGGCGAACAAGGCCCGCCTGTTTCAGAACCTGGGCAGGGTTCTCGCGCGAGACGGTTCTCTGATCATCGGCGCGACCGAGTCGATCTCCGGACTCTGCCCGGAACTGGAACCCAAACGCTACCTGCGCGCGGTGTTTTACCAGTGGAAGCGGCCCGCCTGACGAGCCAGCCCGGCGAGTACGACCAGGGTTCCCATTTTCCGGACATCCATTCTTGCGGGAGCGTGGCGCCTGATTCCGCCCCGTTCGGCTGGCTTGTGAATATTCGCACGTCGAAGCCTCGTTCCCACTCCGGGCTTCCCTGTCGCCGGGCGTCGCCGTGGTGCGCGGAAGGGTTACGAAACCGGTTCGGGTAGTCTCGCAGGCTCAGAAGACCCGGTCCGCCACCTGCTCAGGACCGCATCGAGCTCCGGGTTCATGATCGGTTTGGTGAGGTAGTCGTCCATGCCGCCCTCGAGGCAGCGTTCGCGGTCGCCCTTCATCGAGTGGGCGGTCAGGCCGACGATAATCTGGCGGCGGCCGGAGGGCTTTTCTGCCGCGCGGATTCTGGCCGTTGCCTCCATGCCGTCCATCTCGGGCATCTGCACGTCCATGAAGACCAGGTCGAAGCGCCCATCCTTCCATGCCTCGAGGCCCTCGCGCCCGTTGCCGGCCATCGTGACCCGGTGGCCTCTCTTTTCGAGCAGCCGCCGCGCAACCATCTGGTTGACGGCATTATCTTCGACGACCAGGATATGCATCGAGCCTTCCCCGGCCGGTGGCTGGGAAGAGGGCTGGGCCGGGGGCTGTGCGGCCTGCGCGGCGGGAAGCGTGGCGGGAGGAAGTGCCGCCTGGTGGTGGCCGTTCCCGAGCGCGCCCACGAGCGCATCGCGCAGCTCCGCCTGACGGATCGGCTTCGAGAGGAAGGTGGAGATGCCGAGCGATTTGCGGCGCTCCTGATCGCCGGAGCGGGCGCCGGAAGTCAGCATGATCACGGTGACGCCGGAAAAACCACCATCCCGCCGCATCCTTTCGACCAGCTCGAAGCCATCCATGGCCGGCATGTGCATATCGGTCACGATCAGGCTGAAGGGATCGGCGGAATCGCGGGCGGCGGCCAGCCGCGCCAGGGCCTCGTCCCCGCTCCCGACGGCTTCCACGTTCATCTCCCAGCGGGTAAACATGCCCTCGAGGATGCGGCGATTGGTGCGATTGTCGTCGACCGCGAGAACCCTGACGCCGCGCAGCAGCAGCGGCGCTCTCGATTCCGAGGCGTGGGTTTCCATGTGCGATGTCCTGAGCTGCACGGTGAAGTGAAAATGGGAGCCCCGGCCCTCCTCGCTTTCGAGCCAGATCCTGCCTCCCATCATCTGAACCAGGCGAGTGGTGATGGTGAGGCCCAGCCCAGTGCCGCCGTACTTGCGGGTGGTGGAGGTATCGGCCTGCGAAAAGGGCTGAAAGATCATCTCCTGTTTGTCTTTCGGAATGCCGATCCCGGTGTCGGAGACAACGAAGTGGAAGAGGCAGGTTCCGCCGTCGCAGGCGTTTCTCCTGGACCCGGTGAGCGGGTCATCCTCGAAGACGCGCTCGACGGTGAGGACGACTTCACCATGGTGCGTGAACTTGATGGCGTTGCCGATCAGGTTGGTCACCACCTGGCGCAGGCGGGTCGAGTCGCCGGAAACAAACTCGGGCACCTCGGCGGCAATGGTGCAGGCCAGCTCCAGTCCTTTCTCGTTCGTGCGGACGGCCAGGGACCGGAGGGTGGATTCGAGGGTCTCGCGCAGATTGAAATCGGCATCCTCGAGGTCCAGCTTGCCGGCTTCGATTTTCGAGAAGTCCATGATGTCGTTGATCACGCCGAGCAGTGCGTCGGAGGAGAAGCGGACGGTTTCAAGATTATCCCGCTGCTCGGCGGTGAGCCCGGTTTCGAGCGTGAGTTCGGTCATGCCGATGATTCCGTTCAGCGGCGTGCGGATTTCGTGGCTCATATTGGCAAGGAACTCGCTCTTCGCCCGGCTCGCTTTTTCCGCCACGTCGCGCGCTTTCTCAAACTCCGCGGTTCGCGTCCGCACCCGGATTTCAAGGTCGTCGTTGGCCGCGATCAGCGCGCGGTCGCGCTGCTCCACCTGCTCGAGCATCCGGTTGAAGGAATCCACCAGCTTGCCGACCTCGTCGGAGCCGAACCGGGCCACGCGCAGCGAGTAATCCTGCTCCTCGGTGATGCGCCCCGCCACCCCGGCCAGCTGCAGCATGGGATTCGTAATCGTCCGGAGCAGGGGGGCGGAGATCAGATACGTGATCAGGCTGGCGAGGGACAGCACCATACTGGCGATCTTCAGATACTGCACCATCTTCGAGCGGAACGCATTCAGATCGGAGACGATGGCGATCGAGCCGGCCTTCTCCCCGTTCAGGGAGACACCGCGCACCAGGACGAGGGATTGCGGCTGAAAATAGGCTCCGTCCGCCCGCCAGGCGGGCAGGCCGAGGCCGGCGGGCAGGCCCTTGCGCCGGTAGTTTGCAAATACCTTTCCGCGGCTGTCGTAAAGGCAGGCCGCCTCGATGTTGGGGTCCGCCTCGAGAGCGCTGAGCAGTTCGGCCGCGCTTTTCGCATCGTCGAAGGTGAGCGACGCGGCGGTGGTCGCCCCCAGCGTGTCGGCCAGAGTGGAAAGCTGCTGCGCGAGGTCCCGGCGGAAGCTCGCGCGCTCGTAGAGGCCGAAGCTCGCGAAGGCCAGGAACAGAGCGAAAAGCGTCGCAAAAAGCATCAGGAACCCGAGTTTTTTCCGAATCGATACGTTTTTGAGCACCATGGTTTTCTCCCTGTCCCGGCCTCTGGTTCGCGGGCACGCCGCTCCGGTCCGGTTTACGGATGGCTGCCGATCACGGCTTTGGCCAGCACCAGAAGGCGGGAGCTGATCTTCAGCCGCGCCCGCGATGCCGCATCCACGTTGATGACGAACCGGACCTTGTCATCGCCGTCCATCGAGAAGCCGATCATGCCCCCCTGCTTCGTGAAATCCTCCCCATCGCCCACTGTGAGAACAGCCGCGTCTTTGAGCGCGGCCAGGGTCTGCGCCACCTGTTTCCGGTCGTCCGCAACAAATACCACCTGGCAGCCCTGCGCCTCCCCCGGCTGCTTCAGATGGCGTATCTCGAGCGGCCGCGCGCCGATCTGTTTCCCCTCGAGGGCAGCTTCCAGATTGCCGTCGAAAGGGTCCTTGCCGATGGTGCATAGGACGATCGCTTTCTTTTCATCTCCCGGCGCCTCCGTGGGCCAGTCGACCATCTGCGTGAAGTGATAGAGGAACGCGGCCTTCACGCGGTATTCCTCGGTCTGCTGGGGATCTCCCCGGGCCGCCATCGGGAGGAAGGCGACCAGGCCGAGCACCGCAAACAGAGTCCCAGCCCGCACTCCCGGCCTCCGTGTCCGCGAGCCGGGCGCGGTCCGCTCGCCCCTCGCGATGTTGTGCCGCTCCACCGGCGACGCCTCGCATGCGCCTGCTATTTCCGGCGGCGCGCATACTCCAGTCCCGCATAGACCGTTCGCCCCTGCTCGACTGGAATGCTGTCGATGTTCGAAAAACCGAAGCCCGGCAGCCAGACGGCCTGGTTCAGAAGGTCGTTGCCATGCGCGGCGATCGAGACGCTGTTCCTCTCCGGCAGATGCAGAACCTTTGAAATATCCTGACGCAGTTCTCCATTCAGGCTGTTGTGCCATCCCGGAACGGGGTTGGTCGGGAACGCGTAGGCTGGAGGCTTTCCATCGGAAATCTCAGACAGGCCGAAAACCAGCCCGCGGCTGTTCTGATAACCGGCGCCGCTCTTGAAGCCGAGGTTCGGAATGGGCGTGACGTTGCTGGCCCCGGTCTGGTCGCGATTGGCCTGATAGAGCAGCGAGCCCTCGACAAAAATATCGCGGCGGACATAGTACTTTCCCTCGGCCTCCGCCCCGTCGAACGTCACGCCTCCCAGGTTTTCGTAACGAATGGGAGCCTTGCCCACGGTCACGATGCTGTTGGTCTGCCGGCTGTGAAAGTAGTCGGCGCCGAGTTCGAGGCGCGGGAACTCGAGGTTCAGTCCGAGGTCGAAGGTTCCGACCGTCTCCGGCAGCAGCTTCGGGTTGCCCTGAATGTCGGCCAGGTTGAGAGTCGACTCGTCGATACTGGGGGGCCGGAAGGCCACTCCGTAGAGCACCTTGACGCTGGCCCATTTGGACGGGCTCCAGATGCCGCCTACGCGGGGGACCGTGGATACGGGAATCTCGGCGAACTTGTTGGTCTGAAACCCGGCGATCAGCTTCACCGCCGGGATCAGCTGGTGATCGAGCTGAACGTACACGCCGCCCGCCGGCCGGCTGCCGCCCGCATCGTCCGGATGCGGAACGACAGGGAGGTAAGCTTCGGTTCCGGCAATGCGATTGAAGAGCGCTCCGGCGGTCAGCCGGTCCTTCGATCCCAGTGTGATCATGTTGGTCCACTCGGCAACGAAGTCGTTCGCGTCCCGGAAGATGCTGGGATAGGCGTTCAGCCCGAAGGTCGTGCGCGTATACGTGACATTGAAGTTCATGTCCCAGTTATCGCGGGCTTTGGCATCGTATCCAAGATTGGCAAAGTCCCGGCTGAGCCGGGTTTCCCCGACCGACCCCTGGGTGAACGAAGTCGATTGCCACTCCGTGAACATCGACATGAAGCTCAGTCCCCGGTAATTCAGGCCGAGATAATCGCCGGTCCCGCGGTCGACCAGCGTGGCGTCGTGGAAGGGCGGCTCCGGCGGTGCGGTGGGCACGTGCTGCAGCGGAGGAGGCACGAGATAGACGAAGTTCCAGTCCGGCGCCGCATGAATCTGCGATGCAGCGGCCACGCTGAAATCGCCGCGCCGGTAGAGCAGATGGCCCGACGAGGAGAGGGCGTCGCCGGGTCCGCCGAGGCCATGGATGCTGAATTCTGTCCCCTTCGCTTTGCGCGTGATCAGGTTCACGACGGCCGAGAAGGCGTTCGACCCATAGAGCACCGAACCTGGACCGCGAATCACCTCGATGCGCTCGAGAATCTCGACCGGAAACGATTCGAGCAGGTCGGAGATGATGCCGCCTTCCATCACTTCGCGCGTGGGCCGCCCGTTGATCAGAAAGAGAATGTGCGCGCCCGAAGTCTTGGTCTGATCGCCATCGGCGGCGACCATGCTGCGGTCGGTGAAATATTGACTGGACTGTGTCAGCCCCGGGACCCGGTCGAGCACCTCGCCCAGCGTCGCGCCACCGAAGCGGCGCAGCTCGTCGCTGGTCACCACCGACATGATGCTCGGAGCCTCGGAGAGCCTGTCGCTGAACAGAGACGCCGTGGTTACCCTGATGTCCATCAGCTTTTCGAGATCCATCGACGCGAGGTCGGCGGACGGCGCCGATGCCGCTTGAGCGGATGCCGGCCCGGCCGGATCCGGTGGAGGCGTCGCATGCTGCGCGACTCCGTAAGCCATCCCCAGAACGAATAACGCCGCGCCGGTTGCCGCGTGCAGCTTCCTCATCGTGATCATCGACATCGACCTTCCTTACGGTTCGAATTGGAGTGTTCCGATCGGCCCGCCGCCGAACGTCCGCCAGAGCCCCGGCGCAGAGCGCGGCAAAAATCGGCTCTCCTCCCTCCATCGGCGGGTGGCGTGAAAGCTTTACCGGGGCATCGGCGGGCCCATCGAGTGAGGCCCGGGGGCAACGGAGTGCGAGCGAAGGGCCTCTCCCATGCGCGGCGGCGCACCGGCCTCCGGGGGGCCGGCAATGCCCGCCCCCCGGGTGGGCTACTTTCCGGGGAGCGCGTATTCGAGGCCGGCAAAGACCGTGCGTCCCTGCTGAACCGGAACCGTATCCACGCTGCTGAATCCGCTGGGAAGCCAGATCGCCTGGTTCGCCAGATCGTTGCCGTGCGCGACCAGCGCCATGCCGCCCCCGAAAAGATGGACGTGCGCAGGCTCCCAGCGCAGATTGCCGTTGAGATTATTCCGCCAGCTCAGCAGCGGGTTCACCGACGAATAGCCGGTCAAGGGCCCGTCGGACACGTCGAAGAGGCCGGCCGTCAACCCGTGGCCGCCCGCATAGCTGACGCCCCCCTTGAACCCGAGGTTGGGCACCGGAGAGACATTCGCGGTCCCGTTGCCATCCACATTGGTCTGCCAGAGCGTCGAGCCCTGCAGGAACACATCGCGGCTCAGATAGTACTTGCCCGCCACCTCGACCCCGTTGAAGGTGAGCTGCCCCTGATTGAAATAGACCGCGCGGGTCGGCCCGGGAAGATTGACGATGTTGTCGGTGAATTTGCTGTGGAAGTAGTCGATTCCGAACTGCGCCTTCCGGCCTTCGAGGTACAGTCCCAGATCGAGCGTCGCAACCTCTTCCGGCTTCAGGTTCGGATTGCCGCCGAGGCCCGGATTGTTCAGCAGGTTCTCGTCGAGGCTCGGGGCGCGAAAGGCCTGCCCATAAAGCGCTTTGAAGCTGGCCCACGGTTTTGGCGTCCACACCGCGCCGCCCCGTGGATCGAAGTGGAGCGGGATGCTGCCGATCCTGTTGGTCTGGAAGCCGCCAATGAGCTTCACGCGATCGAGGAGCTGGTGGTCAAGCTGGGCATAAAACGCCCCGCCCAGGCGCCTTCCCTGCGCATCCACAGTGATCGGAGTGGTGGCGGTGAACCATTCCTGGCCTTCGATGCGGTTCAGCGACCCGCCGGCCGAAAGCCGGTCCTTCGCGCCCAGCGTGAACAGGTTGGTCCACTCGGCGAGGGATTCATCGGAATCCCGTGTGACATAGGGGAAGGGCGGTTCCTTAAACGTTGTGCGCGTAAAGGTAAGGTCGAGGCTCGTGTCCCAGTACGGCCGGACCTTGCGGTCGTATCCAAGGTTGCCGAAGTCACGGGACAGGCGCGTTCCGCTGACCGTGCCCTCGATGAAGCCGGTGGATTGCCATTCCGTGAACGAGGACATGAACCGCAGTCCCCGCCAGTTCGCGCCAAGGTAGGCACCGAAGCCGCGGTCCTTCAGGTCCACGGCCTCAACCGGCGGCACCGCCGGCGCAAAGGAAAGATTCTGCTGCGAAGGGGGAACCAGATAGGTCAGGTTCCAGTCAGGCAGCTGGTGCAGCTGCACGGCGCCCACCGCGTTCAGATGGCCACGCTCAAGGGTCAGGTTCGCGGATGAGTCCATGGCCGCGCCCACTCCTCCGGTTCCTTTGACCGTGACCCCGGTGCCATCCGCCTTCCTCGTGATCAGGTTCACCACCGCCGAAAAGGCATTCGAGCCGTACAGAACCGATCCTGGTCCCTTGATGATCTCGATGCGGTCCAGAATCTCCACGGGAAACGACTCCAGCAGATCGGAGATGATGCCGCCCTCCATCACTTCACGGGTCGGCCGCCCGTTGATCATGAACAGAATGTGACCGCCGTCGGTCTTGGTCTGGTCGCCGCGCGCCGCCACCATGCTGCGGTCGACGAAGTATTGCGTGGAGCCAGTCAGCCCCGGAACGGTTTGCAGAACCTCGTTGAGGGTCAGGCCGCGAAAGCGCCTCAGCTCGTCGCGGGTGACCACCGACATGATGCTGGGAGCCTGCGACAGCCTGTCGCTGAACAGAGACGCCGTTGTCACTTTGATGTCCATCAGCTTCTCGAGATCCATGGACGCAAGGTCGGCGGACGGCCCAGCCGCAGCCGCGGCGGTGGAAGCCGGTTCAGCGGATGCCGGTTCAGCGGAAACCGGGCCGGGCAGATACGAAGAATGCGGCGCCCGTTGCGCCCATCCGTGAGCCATCAGCAGGACGAATAATGCCGCGCCGGTTGCCCTGTGCATTTTCCTCATGTCGATCATCGATAGCGACCTCCGATTGCAGTCCTGGCTGACCGATTCCGATTGGATCGCCACACATCCGGCGCAAAACGCCGGGAAAGGCGCGCGCAATCAGCCCTCCTGAACAGCATCGGCGAGTCCGGGGGAAGCTTTACCAGCGGCGTGCATTCCGTCGCGCGATCGGAAGTTCTCATCCGCACTCAAAAGTGGCCGATTAGAAAAACGTAACCCTGTGCGGAAGTGAGGTCAGCCGTGTCCCAAGCAACCGACGATTTTGTGCACTCCGGAATTTCCACTGCCGTGAAGGCGGTCGCCGATTCCGCCGTCCCCGATCCCGCCGTCCCCGATCCCGCCGTCCCCGATGCCGGCGCCGCCCGCTTTGTCATGGCCGAGGACCAGGCGGCCCGCCCCCTCTCGCCGGTTGTCTTCGACCAGGCAGGCTTCGCCGATCGCATGATGAACGATGAAGATTTCATGCGCGACGTCATGCGCGAGTTTCTCCGCGATACGCCGGGGCAGATCGCCGATTTGCGCAACCTGATCGACAGCGGGGATGCGCGGGAAGCCGGTCGCAGGGCGCATCAGATCAAAGGCGCCGCTGCGAACGTCGGAGGGGAAGCGCTGCGCGCCTTGGCCTCCGCGATCGAAGAAGCCGGCGGAGCCGGCGACCTCGAACCAATGATGGCCGCCATCGATGCACTCGAGCTCGAGTTCGTCAGGCTCGGCAACGCGATGAACGAGGCTTTGCAGCCGGCGTCGAGTCAGGACACCGGCCACGAAGCTATGCATGAATGCGCTCCGTAAGCGGCGCGTTCAGGGACAGTCGAACACCTCCGGACGAGCCCCGGAACCGGGGCCGCTTCCGCGCAATCGTGAATCGCGCCCCCCGGAAAACGCCCTGCGCTACGGCTCTGCGCCGGCGCTGATGATCTGGCGGAAGCTGAACTGGTTGACGATTTGCTTTAACGTCGCCGCAAGCTCGGAGAGTCGATCGCAGGTATTGGTCGATAACTTTGCATCTTCGGCCGACTCGCTGGTCAGCCTCGCAATCTGTTCCACGTTTTCGTTGATACCCATGGCTGCGCCGCCCTGCTCGCTGGCGGTCGCCGAGATGCGGGAGATCATCTCGCCCACATTCTGAGCCGCCGCAATAATCGCTTCCAGAGACGCGCCCGCTTTCGCGGTGGTGGCTACGCCTGCCTCGACCTGCTTCGTTCCCTGCTTCATCTGGACAACGGCCTGCCGGGTCTCGTTCTGCACCGCGGAAATCATCTGAGCAATCTCCCTGGTCGCGTTCGCGGTGCGCTCCGCCAGACGGCGCACCTCGCCGGCAACGACCGCGAAGCCGCGCCCCTGCTCTCCGGCCCGAGCCGCCTCGATCGCCGCGTTCAGCGCCAGAAGGTTGGTTTGGCCGGCGATCTCATCGATGACCGCGACGATTTTGCCGATCTGCTGAGAATTCCTGCCCAGTTCCTCGATCCTGTGAGCCGTCGCGTTCACCGCGTCGGCAATCGTTCGCATGTTCACCAGGGCGTCGTTGACAATCAGCCCGCCCTGCCTCGCTGTCTCGAGGGTGTTCCGGGCCGAGTCCGAGGCCCGGCTCGAATCCTCCGAGACATGTTGCACACCCTCGGCCATCGCATGCATCGAGTCGCTGATCTGCCGTATGCGGTCGCGCTGCATAATCGCCGCCTCCGCCGCGCGCGTCGCGCGCGCCTGAATCTCCACAGCGGCATCCGTGATCCTGTTGCCGCAGTAATCGATCCCCGATACCGTGCCCGTCATCTGTTCGAGCGCGCCGTTCATGTAGGCAGCCATGCTGCCGATGTCGTCGTTGGTCACGACCTTGACCTTGCCCCGCAGCACTCCTTCGCCGAGCGCGCGAATGGCCGCTTCGAGCGGTTCGATCGAATGGCGAACCATGCGCGCGAAAATCAACGCCCCGGTGGTCCCCACCACGATGGTCGCCAGCAGGAATCCCCATATCAGGGGGATGCCATGCGTCATTTCGCCCACCGCCGACCGCGTCAGCGCGTCGCCGCGGGCCTTGTCGATCTCCGCCAGTTCCTCCTCGATTTTGCGCCGCGCCAGAGTTGCGGTTTGCAGCCGGGAATTGTAAACCTGCCACGCCTCCTGCTTCCGGCCCCCGCGGCTCAGCGTCTCGATCTCTTTCCCAACCTGATAAAACTCGCGCTGGCGCGCCGCCAGTTCGACAATCAGCTCCCGGTCTCGGGGATCCTTCTTCGGATAGTCGTCCCGAATCTGCTGCAGGTCGGCTTCCGCCTTGTCCACCGCAGCCTCCTGCTGCGCCATCTCCACGTCGCTCCCGGCGGCCAGATGCAGGATGATCGCCATGCGCTGGTCCTTGGCCACAGCCTTCATCTTCCCGGCCAGGAAAAGCGTGGCGTAGGTATCGTTGTTCATGGCATTCACGATCCTTCTCGCCTGGTACATGCTGTGCAGGGAAAGAAATCCCTGCACCACTGTCAGCATCCCCAGCCCCATGCCAATCAGCATGATCTTTGCACTGAGCGTCAACTTCGCCATCGAACGATCACTCCTCCGCGTCTCGCTGTTCCTGGTCCTGCCCGTTATTGGATCAGCCCCAGCTCCACTAACTCGCTGCGCAATTTTCCGGTATCGATCGGCTTCATCAGATAGGCATGACACCTGCCGAGCAAAGCGTTGGTAATGCTCTCCATATCGGTTTGCGCCGTGGTGACGATAATCTTCGTCGTCCTCAATCCCCCGGCAGCGTCAAGACGGTTAATCTCCCTCAGCGCCTGCTGCCCGTCCATGACAGGCATTCCCAGGTCCACGCAGATCAGATCGTATCTCCGCCGCTTCTGCTGCGCATCTTTGAACGCCAGCACCGCCTCTCTGCCGTCGGCGGCGACGTCACATTCCCCATATTGAGAGAGGAACCTCCTGAGGATCATCCGGCTGGTCACATCGTCTTCCGCCACAAGGCTTTTCACTGAATCCTCCTGACCTTTCAACCCGTCTGCGAGCGTTTCGCATGCAGACCCCAAACCGACAGGCGCCGCCTGCCTCGTTTGAGGGGCCTCATTCCCTGTATCGGTCGGTTTCGCCGCATCATTACTGAAAATCGGAGTGGCGCGCCCGCCAGTGCAGCCCGGCCGCTGGGAGGATTTCCAACTGCCCCGGCAGTTCCCGGTTAACCAGGGGAGGCAGGTAAAAGGGCACGGGGCTCCGGGCGCCGGGTAAGGCTCTCAGGGCATGGCGCACTGCAAGCGGTTGCGATTTTAAGACTACTTACGCACCGTATAGTGCAGAGCTGTCCGGGACCGATAGAACGCGCCCATGCCGTAGTCGCCCTTCGCATGCGGGCGGTCGAGCCAGTCGTTAAGAACTATGTCTTCACACGTGGCCCCGCGCTATTGCCGACGCCCCCGGTGCATCGAGTTCGTTTGTATCGAAGGCCGAACCGGGCACGCCTTTCTTTTGAAAGTCGAGCGCCATATCATAGGTCTTCCTGCCCCACAGGAGTTAACGTTTAGCGAGAAGCGTTTAGCCGGGTACGCTTAGCGAGAAGCGTTTAGCCGGGTACGCTTAGCGAGAGGGGGCGAGAATTCTGATGCGCGGGGGCCCAAAGACCTGCAAGCCCCTCGAAAATCTCCTCCGACGGTCCACTTGCCGAATTTGTCAAGAGGTGTGCAAAAAACCAAAGTCACAAATGTTGAAAAGAAAGTCTTTCCAGGCCAGACCGCGCCGAAAAAGTTGGCAGTTTTTGGAGCCAGCCTTGGTATTCTAAGAATAGGGGCAAAGAGAATTTCCCCGCTCGTCAGTCAAATCGGATCCCCCAAAAAGCCTCGCCACCACAGAGCGAGGCTTTTTCATTGGTATCCTCTGCGCCCGCCCGGTCCTGTGGTCAGGAAACTCCGGGCTGAACGCTCAAACGCCGAACGCTATTGCCCGTTACCTATCGCCTGTTCCCAGGAGACACCATGGCGCGTTTCCGTACCGCCCTCCATGATTATCAGCCTCTGCAAGTCGCCCCAAGGCCCGCGCTAACTGGCTGGCTCTTCAACAACATGCCGCAGTCTCAAACAGCCCTTCCGGAAACCACGCAAAGACAACACCTTGCCGGACACCCACCCCCCAGGGGTGTGCACTTCCTGGTCCTGCAATCTCCGCCTATTTCGTCGGCTGGAAGAGCGCCAGCCGCACGTGCCACTCGACCGATTTCCCGGGTGCAAGCGTCACCATGCCGGTATTCATGCTGCCCCATTCCTTCCCAAACGGGTCGCCAAAGTTGAACTGCTCCTCAATGGCCGCGAACGGCTTCGTCGGTGGCGCGTAGACCTGGACGGTCCGAATTTCAGGCGAAAGGCCGAGCACATGAACGCCATAATTCGTCGCCGGATCGGCGAGCGTCACGTCGACGGCGCCGTTGGTCCGCTGCAATTTCGACCAGTTATCGTCGAGATAAATGTCGTCGAGAGGTTTGCCGTTCGGCGCGGTGAAGTCGTACTTTTTGCCCTTGACAGGCATCAGGTCGCCAGTTGGAAAAACATCTTCATAGTTATTAATCGCAGCCACCTGCTGCGCCGGAATGTGCAGGAGCGCCTGTTTGCGGTCGCCGCTCGGAATCGCAAAGTAAGGATGCCAGCCAATGGCCATCGGTTCATCCTGCTTGCCGACGTTCTTCGCGACGATCGTCGCGTCAACAGCGCCGCCCGTGAGCGAGATAACGAAGCTCAGGTCGGTCTGGGAGAGCCAGTGTCCACCGAAGTCGCCGGCGTGGATAACGCCGGTGAGGGTCTGGCCGTCCGCGATGCTCTGCGTCTGCACGTCCTGTGTCTGCGAGGCGAGGATGAGCCCGTGCATCGCGTGCTTGTTCTTCGTGTGGTCGGCGCTGTTATACCAATTGGCGGGCGGAGTGATGGTCTTGCCGTGCCATTTGGCGGTAACGGTGGCGCCGTCGGATGAGACCGGGCCGACGATGCGGTTGGGGTAAGGCACGAGGAAGGCTCCCCCGAAGCTGAAGCTCGCGTTGCCATTCTGATCGTCGGGTCCGCCGTTGAGTTTGGCCGCGGCTTCTTCAATCGTGGGCGAAGCGAGGATCGGAATCTCGCCCTTCCCGGGAACATTGGCCGTGATCTGGAAAACGTTCATGCCGCGGCCCGGCAGCACAGTAACGGAGAGGAACTCGGGCTGCTGGCCGTTGCTGGTGGCGGCGCGCGTCAGCTTCACGATGGGCTCGCCGCCAATCTGCGGTGGCCCGGCCGGCTGCGCGGGCTGCGTGGCGGCCGGCGCCGGTTGCGATTGTTGATTGCAACCCGCGAAAAAGACGAGTGCTGCCGCCAAACTTGATGTGGCGATTATTCTTGTGCGAATCGACGTGCATTTCATCGACATGGATTTCGTCTCCCTGAAAAAAGAAAGAGGATCAATTTTTATAGATCGTGCTGCCGAATCGGGATTGCTGAAGCGCACCCATTCTACGCCCGGAATTGAAGCGCGATGCAGAGCCGCAAACGGCCGGCAGCGGGTACAATCCCTCTACCGCGGCGACAAAGCTGTTCGGCCATGAGTTTTCGCCTAATTTGTCCAGAGGAGAATCTGCGTGGGAACCGTCATACCGCTTTCCGACGCGACGCGACGGCCGCTTTCATTCCCGGCGGCGACAACGCTGATCATCCTGATCAACGGGCTGGTGTTTGTGCAGGAGCTGATCCGCGGCGATGCTTTCGTGACCCAATGGGCCGCGATCCCCGCGGTAATCTTCGGCGGCCATCGGTGGATCACGATCCTCACCGCAATGTTCATGCATGGCAGCTGGTCGCACATCATCGGCAACATGATCTTCCTCTGGGCCTTCGGGCCGCAGATGGAAGACACCATGGGCCGCGGACGCTATCTCGTCTTCTATCTTCTCGGCGGTTTTATTGCCATGCTCGCTCAGGTCGCGGCCAATCCGGGATCGACCGTTCCGAATCTGGGTGCAAGCGGGGCAATTGCCGCCGTGATGGGCGCGTTCCTTGTGATTTATCCGCGCGACGAGATTCGTTCGGTGCTGATCATTCTTATCTTTGTCAGGATCACGATGATCCCGGCAGCGCTGCTGATCGGGATCTGGTTTCTGATTCAGCTGGTGGATGCCGGCTCGGTGGCGACCGTGCAAACCGGCGGCGTGGCCTATCTCGCGCATGTGGGCGGTTTCATCTTTGGAGCGGCCACGGGGCGGCTGTGGAGACGCTCGCCTGCCGCGTATCGATGAGCGAGGTCGCGAAACTCGAGGTCCTGAATCAGCGCATCGTTGCCTGCAACCAATGTGCGCGCCTGCGGCAATACTGCGCGTCGGTCGCCGAAAAGAAGCGCCGGGCGTATCTCGGTGCCGAGTACTGGGGCAAGCCGGTGCCATCGTTCGGCGATCCGCAGGCCCGAGTCTTGTTTGTTGGACTCGCTCCAGGCGCGCACGGGTCGAACCGCACCGGGCGTCCCTTCACTGGAGATGGCTCGGGGAATTTTCTTTATCCTCTGCTGCACCAGGCTGGGTTCGCTTCACAGGCTTCGTCGAGCCATCGAAACGACGGCATGCAGCTGACCGGCGCCTGGATCACCGCAGTCGTGCGCTGCGCTCCTCCGGGAAACAAACCGCTGCCTGAAGAGATCGCGAACTGCGCGCCCTTTTTCGATGAGGAGATCGCCGCCTTAACGGAGCTGCGTGCGATTGTGGGTTTCGGGAAGATTGCCTTCGACGGCGTGGTTGCGCATCTGATTCGCACCGGGCAGATCGAGCGTCGCGGGGAACTCGCGTTTGGTCATGGAGTGGAGTATCGGATTCCTGGCGGTCGATGGTTGCTGGCGAGCTATCATCCATCGCTGCAGAACACGAACACGGGCAAGCTGACGGCGCCGATGATGCTGAGCGTCTTCAGGAGGGCCCGTCAGCTGACAAAAATACCGGGTTCATAATTCGCACAACGGACATCTTCGCCGCATCGGCTCCGCATCCAGATGTAGAGCCAGGGAGCTATGAAAACTCCTGTGCGCGAAGGGATAAAACATGATCACAATTTTGCTCATCATCCTCGTCCTGATGCTCATCGGAGCATTCCCCTCATGGCCCTACAGCCGTAGCTGGGGCTATTACCCGACCGGCGGCATCGGCCTGATCCTGCTCATCGTAGTAGTGCTGATGCTGCTCAGAGTGTTCTGACCAGAGTGGTCAGAACAGCAGCGTGAAAATGGAGCGGGAGACCGGGATCGAACCGGCGACATTCAGCTTGGGAAGCTGACGTTCTACCACTGAACTACTCCCGCCTCTTAGAATCAACTTGTTGAGCAATTTAAGCTCGCTTACTCGTCGAATTACCAACTATGTTGCTGCGATAGGACGCAGTTGTCGGGCCTCAGCTTCGACCCCTGATTCCGCGATCGCGATTTCGAAATGGCCGGTAAACATGGTTGACAATATCGGTCGAAAAACCCACCTCAAAAGTATCTCCCGCGCAACGGGAAATGGCAATTTTTCCCTGTCTCCCGCGTCAACGGGCGCCCCAGACCGGAGCTTGTCATCATCGAAAGGAAGCCGCGCCGTGGAACGAGCAGGACCATCTACCTCCAGTGGCGCGAAAGGTAACGCCGCACGCGCAGAATCCAGCCAGTGGACCGAATCAATTCTGGGTCAGCCGATTTCGCCAGTGACAAACTGGCCGACGGCGTTCTTATCGCATCCTCACGATCATCGACCAGTTCGCACCGGAGTGTGTTGCTCTCGAAGCAGACCGTTCCCTTCACGGTAAGCACGTGGTTGTGGCGCTGACATGTGCGATCGAGGAGCGTGGCTCGGCTCCGCGGAGCACCACTTTAGATAACGGAAGTGAATTCACCGGAATTGCGCTGGAAGCGTGGGCGATTCAGCATGGCATGCGGCTCTGCTTTATCCGCCCAGGTCGGCCGGCAGAGAACGGATTCATCGAGAGCTTCAACTGATCCAGAAATCCGGGGCGCCTCAGTGCGTCACCACATCCCCTGCAATGCGGTCGTACTCCGCCTGCGAAACCACGCCTTTCCGCACCAAATCATGCGGCGTGTCATACGGTCGATTCGCCGCAATCCGCCTGGCCGTCACCGCCGTCACCCCAGGCAACGTCTCCAGATCGGCCCGCGTCGCTGAATTCAGATCCATGCCGCCGCTCTTGCCGTTATGAAGTCCGGCCTTCACGCCCGCCGCCACGTCATCGGCCTCGCGCTCCGCGTTCGCCGCCGCCACCCGCGCCTCCGCGGCAGCCTTGTCCGCAGCCACTTTGGCGCGCTCCGTGGCCTGTTGCGCTTGTTGCTGGATCTGCCGGTCCGACTCCGGCGTGCCGTTTGCATTGCACGACGCCACCCAGAGCATCGCCGCGCACAGCCCCACAGTGGCCGCTACACGAATCGTTAGTTCCGAAAGCTTTGTCTCCCGCATGGTCGTTCGCCTCGCCCTTGCATGGAATCCTCTGATTCCCGGAGGGTTGCCAAGAGTAACATTACAAACGTAAATTTCCCTGTTCAACCGTAGGCCAACAGCGCTAACATCCTTCTCCGGACGGCCCCTCCTGCCTCCCGAGCCGCGAACCGACCACAGGTTCCGGACCCGCGGCACCAGGAGCCGGCTCAACCGTTTCGTGGCTCGGCCTTCCGGCCAGCCCTCGGTTGCAGCCGGTCAACCGCAATCGACCGGCCGCACTCCCGGCGGCTCGCCCGAAAACCCGCACTCGAATCGGAATCAACACCATCGAGGCGCTTATGAGCTCCATTCTGAGCTACATGCCCGTTGTCTGGATCGTTTGGGCAGCAGTCATAACTTTCCTGCTGATCCTCCTTGTTTACCGCTCCAATCTCACCCGCTACGAAGAAGACCAGATCTTCCTCGATGAGTCGGCCAACCACCAGAAAAGGGAGCAGGAAGACCTCCTGGTGAAGGTCAACAAAATTCAGCCCCTGATCCATGTCGTCACCGGCGTCACCTGCGTGCTGACCGTTGCCATCCTGGGCGTTTACGTTTGGGACGCCCTGCAGCACCTGCTCTAAGCCAGCCCGGCGCCCTGTCGCGCCTGGTCTGTGTGCACGACCCCGTCGTCATGCGCGGCCGGACTCTAAGCAGCAGTTCCGGCCACGCTCGAGGCCGCTCCCGTTTCAAAATCTCCGCCTCTATGGCTGCCCCTGCGCCCCGCCCAATAGCTGATAGTTGTGCTCCACCGACCACGACAGCGCTCCCAGGTTGACCGCCTGGCCCCATCGAGCCAGCGTCCGATGTCTGCGCCGCACCAGCACCCGGTAGACAAAGTAGGTGGCGACCACCGTCCCGGCTTCAAACGCCGCAAACCCCGCCTGGTTGCGAACCAACGCCGCCGGAAGCTCCGCCTCATGGAACCGTGAGGGCTCCGACAAGGCTTTCTCAGTGCTTCTGTAATCAAAATAGCGAAGCGGCGCCGCCGCGCTTATCAGAATCCAGTCATCCAGCCTCAGCGCTGGCGCCTGGCTCTCTTTTCGCAATTGCGAAATCCGGCTGACCCCGCCGTCAAACTCAGGCGCTCCCGCGGAAGCCCCCATCGGAACTCCCGCCACCAAAGGATCCTCTATAAGCAAACTCGATTGAGCAAGACAACGCGTGAAGCTCAAACCCACCAGCACCGGCAACGCAAGCATGATTCTCATTACCCCGCACATCGGCGCAGGGAAGAGAATTATTAGAAAATCCTAATTTCAGGCAGATGCGCCCTTCTAACCACCCTAAGCGTTATAAGTCGTCGAAGAAACCCGTCCACCCCGCCCCGTCCAGTTCGTGTGAAAGAACTTCCCCCGCGGCTGATCCACGCGCTCATACGTATGCGCCCCAAAAAAATCCCTCTGCGCCTGCAGCAGATTCGCCGGCAGCCGCGCCGTTCGGTACCCGTCGTAAAACGCCAGCGCCGTTGAAAACGCCGGAGCAGGCACCCCCAGCGCAATCGCCTTCACCACCGCCTTCCGCCACGACGCCTGGTAGTTATTCAGCACCCCTGCAAAGAAGCTGTCGAACAGCAGATTGTGCAGCTCCGGCTGCTTGTCATAAGCCTCTTTGATCTTGCCCAGGAAGCGGCTCCGGATAATGCATCCCCCGCGCCACATCAGCGCAATGCCGCCCATATTCACGCGCCACCCAAACTCCTTCGCCGCCTCGCGCAGCAACATATAACCCTGGGCATACGAAATAATCTTCGAGCAATACAGCGCCCGCCGCACGTTCTCGATAAAGTCCGCCCGATCCGCCGTCGCCGCCTGCCCCGTCGGCCCTTGCAAAATCTTCGAAGCGTCCACCCGCTCCTCCTTGATCGCCGACAAGCACCGTGCAAACACCGACTCGCCTATCAGCGTCACCGGCATCCCCAGATCGAGCGCGCTCGATACCGTCCACTTGCCCGTACCCTTCTGGCCGGCCGTGTCCAGAATCTTATCCACCAGCGGCGTGCCGTCCTCATCCTTCTTCGCGAAAATAAGCGACGAAATCTCGATCAGGAAGCTGTCCAGCTCGCCCTTATTCCAGTCCGCGAACACCGCCGCCAGCTCGTCCGCGCTCAGCCCCAGCGCATGTTTCAGCAAATCGTATGCCTCGCAGATCAGCTGCATATCGCCGTACTCGATCCCGTTGTGCACCATCTTCACAAAGTGCCCCGCGCCCGCATCGCCCACCCAGTCGCAGCACGGAGTGCCTCCCTTGCCGTTCCCGCCCGCGCCCTCGTCCACCTTCGCGGCGATCGACTGAAAAATCTCCTTCACATGCGGCCACGCCTCAGGATTGCCCCCCGGCATAATCGACGGCCCGAACCGCGCCCCCTCCTCGCCGCCCGAAACCCCCGTCCCGATAAACAGAATCCCCTTCGCCGCCAGGTCCTTCGTCCGCCGGTTCGAATCCGTGAACAGAGAATTGCCGCCGTCGATAACGATGTCGCCTTTCGACAGGAAGGGCAGCACGTGGTCGATCATCTGATCGACCGTATCGCCGGCCTTCACCATCAGCATCACCCGCCGCGGACTCTTCAGTAGCCCCACAAACTCCTCGACCGAATGCGCGCCCACCACCTGCGTGCCCTTCGCCTCGTTGGCCAGAAAATCGTCCACTTTGGAGACGGTGCGGTTGAAGACAGCCACCTTAAATCCGTGGTCGTTCATGTTCAGGACAAGGTTCTGCCCCATCACAGCAAGGCCGATCAGGCCAATGTCACACGTAGCGTCTGGCATACCAACTCCGGCGGGGAACTCCCCCCCGCATTTTGCGCTTTTCGTGAAGGATTAGCCAGGGGCTCGCAGCGCTACGATAGGGGGGAACCCCGAGGCACGGGGACTTGGTGAAGATTGGTCCAGCCTCGCGATCCATCATATGACCGCTGAAGAAGAGATTCGGGCCAACGTGAAGCTGGTTAACGACAAATTCTCTTCCGCTGCGGCTGACACAAGCCCGTTCGGATATGACAGCCATTCCGTAAAGCGGATTGACCTATTCATTGAAAAACTAAGAGAGCACGCGGATCGGACGGCGGACGGGACAGAAAAACTGATTCAGATCTTCGGCTCGTGGTTCGGTGAATGCATCCGGAACGTCTATGGTGGCCAATGGCGAAAGAAAGGCGATCAGTGGGGCATCTTTTTTGACGATTCCAACGCCGTCTACCCGTTCACGAAGGTCAGGAAGCAGTTTGAACTTGGCGTTGAGGGCGGAGAGTCGATCCACGATTTCTTCGAGGCGATCGACACGATATTTTTCCACCGGACCTGATCCTTTCTGGTCCCGCAGCCCCCCGCATTGTGCGCTTTTCCCGAAGGATAAGCCAGCGGCGCCACGTCGCTCGCAGGATGCCGGTTATTTTGAATCGGCGGCACCACGCGCCTTGCCTTGATGCGCATCAACCGCCCTCTGCCATGACTTTGCGCAGCTCACCGCAATTCCGGGTGATAGTCACAATGGATACCGGTTTCAGACAGTGGTCGCTCACAGTTCCAAACCCCGTCCGGCGGTATGCGGAGACTGATCGGCCAGGTTAGAAGCGCCATTCCGCAGCCGTTAACTGAGATGCGCCTCCCTTCCCGGAATCAGGCCAAAACGTTTAAGTAAACAAGAATTCAATTGACAGATGGCCGCGCGAGGAGGAATATTGTGTCGCTTCCAGGGACCCCGCTTAACTGTCACGAAAATTACGGCGGCTTCAGCGCCGTAATCTGACCCTCGCGATTGTCACGCGGTTTCTTGCGGGTCGCGGTCGCACTCCCACCAGGGAGGCGAGCAGAGAAAGAACAAGAAGTTCCAACCGCCTTATCAGGAGGCTCAATGAAAGCACCGTGGAGCAGTAACAGAAGGATCGGGTCTGCAGCTGGCAGGATCTGGGCGATTTGCGCGATCCTGGTGCTGGCGACGATACCGGTTGCCATTCACGCTCAAGCGTATTACGGATCGATCGTCGGTAACGTGACAGACACAACCGGCGCCGTCATCGTGGGGGCAAAAGTCGTGGTGACCAACACCGCGACCGACGTGTCGTTTAACACGGTCACCTCTTCCATCGGGGCTTACGCTCTGGCGCAGCTGCCGGTGGGGACGTATACGGTTACGATCACCGCGCCGAATTTCAAGGTATTCAAAGTCGACGACGCCGAAGTTCACGTTTCAACGGATACCACCATCAACGGTACCCTATCGCCAGGTGCGACATCCCAGACGGTAACAGTCGAGGCAAGCGCGATCCAGGTGGAAACCGCCTCCGCATCGGTCGGCGAAGTTATCACGGGCGAGCAGACGCGGGAGCTTCCGCTGAACGGGGAAAACTTTATCGGGTTGACGCAACTCTCTCCGGGTGTGAGTCCGGCGGCCTCGTTTGACGGTGAGGACAAAGGTTTGGAGGGAGGCGTCAACTTCTCGGTTAACGGCAATCCTTATACCAATAACCTGTTTTTGGTCGACGGCGTCAACAATAATGACGTGGGCTCGAACCGCACGATTCTGGTCTATCCGTCGACGGAAGCGATCGCCGAGTTCAAGATGATCCGCAACTCGTTCGGGGCCGAATACGGGCAGGCTTCGGGCGCGATCATCAGCATCACCACGAAGTCAGGGTCGAACCAGATCCACGGCGGCTTCTTCTATGCGGGGCGCAACAGCGCGCTCGATGCGAACAACTTCTTCAACAACGAGCTTGGCGTGGGCAAAGCCAAGCTGCGCCGCAACGACTACGGTTACTACGGCGCCGGTCCGGTTTGGAAAGACCATGTCTTTGTGTGGTGGAACCAGGAGTGGAACAAGGAAATACGCGGGAGCGCGTTTGGCGCCTGCGTTCCGACCGCTGCTGAATCCGTTGGCGACTTCAGCGGGTACGGGGCCGATGGCAACAACGGTCATGATCAATGCGGTGCCGCGATTCCGGGCACCACGACCCTGAACTCCGACGGGACCACGACTGTTAATCCAGGATTCCCGTCCTGGCTGGGCACTCCCAACAAGCTCACTGCCGTCGATCCGGCGGGAGCTTTGCTGGCACAGTTCTATCCCACGCCGAACGTGGGCAGCAATGGGACTTCGCTGAACGCGTCGGGCTTCAACTGGGCCGCACCCATCAACAACCCGCTGAACTGGAGCGAGTGGAACGTGAGGCCGGATTGGGATATCAACAAATCCAATCGGGCCACCTTCCGCTGGACGCAGGACTCCTGGACGAATCCTAGCCCCAACGTGGGCGACTCTTTCTGGGGCGAGTCCGACTTCCCGACGGTGCAGTCCAGCTGGAGCCAGCCTTCCAAGAGCGTGATGGCGAAACTGAGTTCGACCATTACCCCCAGCATGATCAATGACGTCGAGTTCGGCTACGGCCACAACGCGATCATCACAACACTGGGTGGCAGCAAGGCCAGCATCGTTCCGGCGCTGCAACAAATGTATCCGGCCACCTTCCCAGCCTCTTTGAAGGAAGCGGGTGCCTTCTTCGGTAACTGGGGCGGATTCAACCCATACGGCTCCTATGAGGGCGAGGCATCATTCTGGAACATCGCTCCCTACAAGAATCACGAAGACCTTTACACCGTTCAGGACAACCTGTCCAAGGTCAGGGGCAACCACACGCTGAAGGCAGGTTTCTTCTACGGAAACAACATCAAGGTCGAGGATTCCGGCAATGGACAGGACCGTCCCAGCTTCCCTGGCGGTGCGCCTTATTGCGCGGTAGGCCAGAAGGCGCCGCCAGCCACTCCGACGGCGGGGATTCCGGCGTGCGTGCAAACCAACAATTCGCTCGCCAACGTGCTGGTTCCGGGCACCGGTGCTTCACCACAGGTCTTCACCAACATAACCGAAAACAGCACGGACATTACGGCTCAGGTGAAATGGTACGACTATGAGTGGTATCTTTCGGACGCCGTCAAGGTCAACAAGAACATAACGGCTGAACTGGGCTTCCGCTGGTCCTTCTATCGCGAGCCATTTTCGGCCGATAATCAGTGGTCGAACTGGAGTCTGGCCAACTGGAGCGCTTCAGACGCAGCCTCCAATCCCACCGATGCCTGCAATGGATTGATCGTCCAGCCCGGCACCCAACCGTGCCAGGCAGCGAACAAACTGTTCGCAAGCCTGGGCGTGCCCTTCAACCTCTCCAGCGGAACGCCGGGGACGAGCAGGGCGCTGATCCCGAATAACAACCACGACATTGCTCCCCGCGTGGGCATTGCCTGGGACATTTTCGGGAACGGGAAGACCGCACTCCGCGCAGGCGGCGGGCAGTTCTACCAGAGAGAGCTGGTGGGCCAGGATGAAGGGATGGAAAAGGGCGATCCCTTCTCGCTGTCTGCAAGCTCCAACCGTCCGCTGGATTCGGCAACCAGCTGGGTCTGCGCGGCTACAGGCTGCACAACGGCACCGGGTTTTGCGGGCGGGTCGGTTTCGCCGAACTTCGCCAGAATCCCGCGAGCCGTCACGCCCAATAGCTGGCAGTGGAACGTCACGATCGAACAGGAACTTCACCGCAATACATCAATGCAAATCGGATATGTGGGGAATACCGGTGAACACCTGACTTCGATGCTGCAGTTCAACCCAATCCCGCAGTCGGAGTGGTCGGCGGCGGTGTTCAGCGCCAGCGGCACCGGAACGAACCCGTATCGTCCGGCATACAACTTCGGGCAGATCAATGGGTTCGGACGCGATGGTCATGCTACCTACCATTCGCTGCAGGCGTTGTTCCGGTCTCAGGTGGGCGCCTCCACCTTCCAGGCTGCTTATACCTGGGGTCACTCCATTGGCGACGTCGAAGAAGACAACTCTTCCGGCTCCGCCAACCAGGAGATCCAGACCTACGGGGGGAACAGCCGTTTGGACAAGGGCAACACGAACATCAACCGGCCGGATATCTTCGTGGCAAACGAGGTTTACTATCTGCCGAAGTTTGCCGGCTCCAATAACTTCGTCAAGCAAACCGTAGGAGGCTGGGAGTTCAACGGGATCATTGACGCGGTTCACGCTAGTTCGCTGACCATCTTCGCAAACGGGAGCTATACCGACGCCGCCAACCAGGCGCCAATCAGCCAGCTGATCGGCACCGGCTACGTCGGCAACAACCGTCCTCTGGTGACCGGGCAAAAGTTCAACGCGGGGGAAAAAACGAACCACGTTGGGAACGCCGGCGCCTTTACGCTGGTGGGCTATCCCCTGGGAACCATTCCTGCGAATATCGAGCACCGCGGCTTTGGCTACGGCGCTCCAACCGAGGACTGGGATTCGCAGTTAGCCAAGAACTGGATGGTGAAGGAGAAGTACAGGATTAAGTTCGCGATGGACTTCTTCGACTTCCTTAATCACCCGAACTTCAACAGCGGCGGCATGGAAGGTGAGGGATACACGCCATCCGTAATTGGTTGCGGCGGCGCCCCCTGCTCTCCAACCAACAACGTGGTCACGAGCCAATCAAGTGGCGTGAACCTCGGACAGCCAACCAGCCTGCAGACGGCTAAAGGCAACCGCGAACTGCAATACTCCCTGCACTTCTCGTTCTAGGACGCGAAGTCCGGGATCGAACGGAAGAACCATAACGAAAGCTGCGGAGCGCTGGTACAGGCTCCGCAGCTTTTTGTGGGGTAGAATCGATTCACCTTTGTCCATGCGGTTGAATTCATCGCCCTCGGTATCTCGACACAGACATCCTCCGGAGTATTTTTGCTGGGGCGAATGGTGTGTGCTCCTCCTCTTATTCGGGGCCCCGTTCGTCGTTGGCGCGCAGCTGTCAGGCCATAGTGTTTCCGCGGCACAAAAGGGGCGCTCAGGAGGCGACGAACTGGTGGGCCGCGTCGCAGCCGCTGACCGGGCGCGCAGCTCGGGAGATCCATCGATGGTGGCGGCGGCGAATCGCCTGGTGATTGCGTCGGCCCTGCGTGAACTGGCCAGCCTGAAGCTTGTGGAATCCGACTACACGGAGTCCATCGATCTGTACCGCAGCTCTATCAAATTCGAAGATGTTCCCGCGGTCTATGAACCTCTGGGATATGCCGAACTGCAGGCGGGGCATGTAACTGAAGCCATCGAGCTTGGAGAAAAAGCGCACGCCGGCGACCCCCACAATCTGGGCGCGGACAGGCTTCTGGCGAGTGCTCTCGATCAGAAAGGCGAATATGTTAAGGCGGTTGAGCCGTTCGAGCGGATTGCGAAGGCCGAGCCGACTGTAGACAACCTGTATCCGCTGGCAGAATGTCTGCTGCAAACGAAGAGGCCGGAGGACAAACAACGGGCGATGGAGATTTTCGCGCAGATGAAGCGCGCGGCGGGAGACAGCGGATCGCTGCATGTACTGATGGGGCGCGCGTTCCGGGATGGGGGCGATATGCAGGGCGCGATTCGCGAGTTTCAGCGCGCGATTGCTATTGACCCCCGCACTCCGCATGCTCACTATTTTCTGGGGCTCGCTCAGCTCTTTCTGAACGACTGGAAGCCGACGCCGGAGATCGAAGCGGAATTGCGGAAGGAGGCCGAGTTTTATCCCAATGACTATCTGGCAAATTACATGCTGGGGCTTACGACTTCGGGAGAACGCGAGTACGACATATCGGATCGATATCTGAGTGCCGCTGCGCGCATCGATCCGACCTCGCCCGACCCTGCTCTCTATCTCGGCATGAATGCGTACGCCGAGGGAAAGATGGATCGAGCCGAGGCGATGATGCGCAAGGCGATCGAGCTAACGGGAGACGATGAGGAGCGGACCAACTATCAGATTCGCCGCGCCTACGTCGATCTGACCCGCATTACGGCTCAGAGCGGGCGCACAGAGGAGAGCAACGCGTTTGCCGCCAGGGCCCGCGAGCTGCAGAACAAGATCATGGCGCAAACCCAGCAGGAGGTGAGCAGGACGCAGGCAGAGAGCGGTAACGGCATGGGCGCGGCGGTGGTGCCGTTGACCCGCGAGCAGGAGAACCAATCGGCGCCCGCTGTGCACAACATCGGCGATGCTAACGCTGGCCGCACGCTGACCGCCGCGCAGCAGGCAGCGGCAAAGGAACGGGAGCGGGCATTGAAGTCGGTTCTCGCCCTCGCCTACAACGACCTGGCGACGGCTGACGCAATTCAGAAAGATTATGCCGCGGCCCTTGGTTTCTATCAGCAGGCCGAGCATTGGGACAGCGGATTGCCCGGTCTTGAGAAAAACCTTGGGCTGTGCGCCTTTCGCGCTAAGGATTACCCGGCGGCCACCCGCGCGCTTGCGTCCGCTCTCGAGCAGGGCGCGGATTCCTCCGCGGTGCGTGGGATGCTGGGTCTGTCGTGGTTCGCAATGGACAAATATGAAGATGCGGCCCAAACGTTTGAGCCGCTTGGATCGGTTGGCATGACCGACAGCGAAACAGGTTATGCGTGGGCGGCCTCGCTGGCGCACACCGGCGACATGAAGAAGGCCACGGAAGTACTGGCCGCCTATGAATCGCAGCCGCGTGCCCCCGAGACTCTGCTGCTGGTGGGACAGTTGTGGACTGAGATCGGGGATTATGCGCGCGCGGTCGCGACGCTCGAGCGCGCGCTGGATTCCGATCGAACCCTGCCAAGGGCGCATTTCTACGAGGGACTGGCCTGCATTCGCTGGGAGCATTGGCCGGAAGCCGCAAAGGAATTTGAAGCTGAGCTGAGCACAGTGCCTGACGAACCCGATGCTCTGTACCACCTGGGATTTGTCGATCAGCAGCAATCGAGAATCGACGAGGCGCTCGCTCTGTATCTGAAGGTGATTGCCGCAAACCCGGACTACGTGAATGCGCAGTACGAAGCCGGAAAGATTCTGCTCGATCGCGGCGACTTCGCGAACGCCGCTGCACATCTGCAGGTCGCGGCCGGCCTCAGTCCGGACAAGGACTACATTCACTATCAACTGCAGTTGGCTTATCGCAAGCTGGGGCGCAACGCTGACGCGGACCGCGAACTGGAGATTTACAAGGGGCTCAAATCCCAGGCTCGCGCGCGCGTGGCGGAGGCCATCAGGCAGCAGAGCCATTAGGAAAGGAATTCTACTCGTTTGTTCCTTCGATTGCTCAGGTTGCTGGGGGCGGTTGCCGTTGCATTTTGCGCGATGAGCGTCGCCACCGCGCAGATGGAGGGCCATGCGAAGCCGCCCCCGCCACCGCCCGGCGCGAAGGCGACGAAGTGTAGTGGGCGCACGATTCCGCAACTCGAAGACGTCACCGCATCCACGCATATCACCTTCACACACGCCTCCGATCCCTCGAAGAGATACATCATGGAATCGATGAGCGGCGGAGTGGTTCTGATCGACTACGATCGCGATGGCTGGCCGGATATCTATTTCACGAATCAACCCACGGTCGACCAGGCGCTTAAGGGAGTAAGTGCTCCAGGAGCCCTTTACCACAACAATCACGATGGCACATTTACCGATGTCACCGCGAAGTCCGGTTTGAACACATCTTGTTTGGCGAATGGCGGGGCGGTCGGGGATTACAACAACGACGGCTGGCCCGACCTTTACGTGACGTGCCTTGGTGGCAATGTTCTGTACCGGAACAACGGCGATGGCACTTTTACTGACGTAACGGATCAAGCCCACCTCCGCGATGGTCGCTACTCCACAGGCGCGGCTTTCGGCGACTACGATAATGACGGGTTTATCGATCTGATGGTGGCTAACTACGTCGATTTCCACCTGGACGACATGCCGAAATTCGGCAGCGCGTCGTTTTGCAAATATCGAGGGCTGGATGTGCAGTGTGGTCCAAGAGGACTGCGTGGCGCGGGCGACTCGCTCTTTCATAACAACGGCGACGGTACGTTTACCGACGTATCGAAAGAAGCGGGGGTGAGCGATCCGGATGGATATTATGGCCTCGGCGTGGTGTGGACGGACTTCAATAACACCGGGCGGCCCGATATCTATATCGCCAACGATTCAACTCCGAAGTATATGTACAAGAACCTGGGCAACGGCAAGTTCGATGAAATTGGGCTTCAATCGGGTACGGCAGTCAGTGAAGACGGCTCTGAACAGGCATCTATGGGGATTGCGCTGGGAGATTACAATCATACCGGCCGCCCATCGATTTATGTTACGAATTTTACGGACGAGAATGACCTTCTTTACCGCAACGAGGGTAACTGGGACTTTGATGAAGTCTCCTATCCCTCCGGAGTTGCGCTTCCGTCGCTGCCATGGGTGAAGTGGGGAACGGCCTTCGTGGACCTGGATAACAGCGGCTGGCTGGACCTGATCACCGTGACCGGCCACGTATATCCGCAGGTCGATCAGCTGCCCTCGGGGGGCGGATACCGGCAGCCGGGCCTGCTGCAGATGAACCAGAAGGACGGGACCTTCTGCGACGCGAGCGACGAGGCCGGACCGGCGTTGATGGAACGTCGTGTCTCGCGAGGATTGGCGGTCGGCGATCTTTTCAACGATGGCAACATGGACGTGGTCGTCGAGGACCTGGATGGAAAGCCGATGATTCTCCGCAACCACGGTGTGCCCGGAAACCACTGGGTCAGTTTTGAACTGGACGGGACAAAGAGTAATCGGGCGGCGCTGAATGCACGCATCAGGATCGTGGCCGGGGGCATGACGCAGACCAGCGAGATCCACAGCGGCGGCAGTTATCTTTCGCAGAACGATCTGCGCGTGCATTTTGGGTTGGGCACGGCAACCAAGATCGACACGATAGAAATTCGCTGGCCCTCGGGATTGGTGGAGAGACTAACCGACCTCGCAGCCGATCGCTTCTATAACGTTCTGGAGGGCAAAGGGGTTGTCGATCCGAAGGTCGCCAGACCTTCCCCCGCGAAGCATTAATGAGCAGCCCCAGAGTTAACCGTGCTGACATCGCCTTCAGTGCGCCGGCAAGACGCGAACGCTGGCGCCGAAGCGATGGTAGTTCGTGAAAGTCGCCTCGTTGAGGCACAGCAAGGTTCTGGCGGGAGTACTCTCCGGAAAGCGGATCAAGGAGCTGGCAACGCTGCGAATCGGACAGATATAACTCCGGCCCCCGATTTCGACCGATCCGTACTGCACGAAGAGATCGGCCCGGACCAGGCGATCCTTCGGCGGCAAATCCGACTTGATGGCGATGCGCAGAACGGTTCCGGTGGCGGGATCGATGGAAATGGACCCGTGGTAAGCAGGTGTGCCTTTGTAACAGTTGAGCTGAGCGTATGCCATATCGTTGATGTGCCGGTAGGAGTTGACGTTCGGCCCCACCACCCAGCAGAAGCTCACCGAGTAATGAGAGGCATCCTGGGGAATCTCGAAATGAAAGACAGCCGCGACTCCGGCGGAGGTCTGTTCCCAATGGTTCCAGGTCAACTTGCCTTTGAGTGCGTCGGTGATGACTGTAGCCAGCACCGGCCCGAATTCCCCACTGCTGGTTAGCCCGCTGGGCGACGCCGGGGGATCGGCTTTTGTGTCTTGCTGAGAGGACTGCGCGCTGGATACCTCCCGGCCGTTGCGATAGGTAATCTGCTGGGTGAAAGTGCCAGCCAGATGCAGATCGGTGTGCGCAGGATACCAGCCGCTGGGCGAAATCAGCAAAGGTCGATCGTCGAAGCCGCGGGTGGAACGCGTCGCGAGGAAATCCGGCATACGGTGCATCGTGATGGCCGCAAATTCGATGGCACGACGCAGCATAAGCTCGCACGCAGCGGCATCCGGCGGAGCCTGCGTGGGTAGCTCGTCTGGCGGCGGATCGAGAAAGCCAGAAACGTCCGCCTGCAGGTCAAGCGCCTCCACCGTCTTTGCCCCGGGCTGCAGTTCCGCCTCTAACTTTTCGAGAGTCGGCGCAGTTAGCTGTTCGGTCAGCGTAACTCCTCCCACCTTCCCCGCCATATCGCCATCCGACTTATGCGCGGCCTTCTGCGCCGCTAGCATCCCGCGCAGCCGGTCGACGGTCATGTGCTGGGCTGGCAGCACGGGGCACATCGATATGGCGAAAATCGCAACCAGGATCGGCCTGCTCACGGTCCGCTGCTCCTTGCCCGATATTAGCTCGCCGGAACAGTAACTGGTATCTCGACCGTTCCCACCTTGTGGCTGTCCTGATCGCTCACTCCAAGCACAACGTGATAGCTTCCTGGCTTCAGCGATAGTTGCTGGCGAAAAGCGATTCCCGCCGACAGGATAAATGCGTATTTCTGCGGATCAAGGTCGATGTTCAATGTCCCCGACGTTTGCGGCAGAGTTTTCGGCTGATGCTCGGCGTCGCTGAATGCCAACATCTGCACGAAGAGCTTCGCGCGGCGATGGCCGTCCGGCGTCGTCGCGAAGGCGACATCCGCCGTATTGATGGTGGACTCCACCAGCAAGCCGGCCCTTTGCGGATCCGGCGGAAGAATCTTTGCCCGGAGCCGCAGCCCGGTTTCCTCGGGAACTCCCGGCTGCATCGCCTGCTCGAAGCTCGCCTGGGTTGCCGTCGCCGAGCCATCCGGGGTAGCGAAGTAGCCGCGCCGGTAGATCAGGTCCAGACTACCCGCCGCATTCACGCGAATGGCGCGAAATTGCCCGTTCCAGTTCTCGTTCGTGGGCGCGTACGCCAGGGTATAGTAGCTGGCGCTGTCTTCCATGGTGCGGCGCATCGCTCCGGCGATGTCGTTGTTGCCGAAAATCGCCTCGCCACCGGTGGAGCGCGCGAGGTCATTCATCTCGACCATGAGGTTATTGAGGGTGAAAAAGCCGCCGCGCGGATCGCCGGGATTCGGCCCACCGAACTCTGTGGGCGCGGTGACGGCGGCGCTCGAAGCCTGGGAGGCGAGTCCGAAAATGCTGGTGGGGTAGACGGCGATCCTGGCGCCAGCCAGCAGGTTCAGCGTTTCCCGCATTTCATCCTTCGAGGTCTGGCTGAAGTGGCCCTGTAACGTAGTGAGGGCTGCATCGAACTGCGTCGCCGATCCAAACGAGGGATCCCTGTCGATGGGTGCGCCCACAATCTCGATCGAGAGAGGGTAACTTTCCGCCAGCCAGTACAGGCTCTTGCGTCCTGGGTAGTCCGCCATCGCCGTTGCCAGCTGGCCCAGGGCGGAAATCGTGCTCCTTGCCCGCGTCTCGTAGCTCTCAGCGTCCGGCCTGCTTCCCATGTTATCGCTCGCGCTCGCGCCGGGCAGGCTGCCGAGTGACGGGGAGCTTTGCCGCTTGAAGTTGGCCGCGACCTGATCGTCCTGCATGGCCTCGGTCTTCGAGGTATCGAGGCCGCGATTCGTCGGCAGCAGCATCTTCGAAACCGCTTCCAAGAGCGCGGGGCTGCCGCTGAGCCCCTGCGTCATTTGCAGTTGGTTTCCCAGCGTGAAGACCAGAAGGCGCTCTCCCGCAGGCAGGGCATTCAGAAACTTCAGCATCTGCTGACGTCCGGAAAGCTGATCGTCATAGGGAGTATTGAGCAGGTCGAACAAGACAATCGTCATCGGCTGCGCGGCGCGGCCGGCGCTGACGTTGGAGAATTCGGTGGTCCCCTCCTGTGGCGCGGCGAAGGTTGGAGTCTTCGCCGGCTCCGCCTCGTGCGCCTCAAAGAAGGAAACGGGCTGGGGCTTGCCGTCCTCAAGGATTTTGAAATCCTCCTGGGTGAGGCCACGCACTATGTTCCCGCTCTTATCGCGAACCAGCACGTCGACATAGACAAGGCGTGTATTGACCCGGAGAGTTGGCGGCGGCGCAGAGCCTGTTCCGGTCTGCTGAGCCAGCGCAACGATGGAAAACAATGAAACTACGGTCAGTGACAAGGATCGGGATCGGAACATGGGCTGCACCTCCTGCAGGCAACGCCAGCTATGTGCTGCACTTGCGCCCTCGCGTCGGATGGGCAAAGGAAGCCGGAAGTGAGAACGTTCGCAATTATAGGCTCAATTGAGGCTGCCGAAGAAGACGGATGGCGGCGTGGATAGTTCCGTCTAAGTTGCCGGTTATTTTCGGATCGTGAGATGTGGATCGCTCACGGTCCCGCCCCAGGCTGCGGAGGCGAGCCGGCCTTCTGCTCTTCGTTCAGTCGCGAAAATATTTCGCGCTCCCGCTGTGCTTTGTCCGGCATCTTCGCTTTGGCATAGGCGCGAGCCAGGTTGAAGTGAATCTCGGGGCTCTGGGGCGAGAGATTGCTGGCTATCTGCAGCTCGCGGATAGCTGTATCGACGTCGTTCATCTCCAGGCTCGCGCGCCCCAGCAGATAATGGGCGTCGATGGAGTCGTGATTCAGATCCAGTGCGCATTGCGCCCACCGAACCGCCGGCGCGAGGTTACTCTGGCGCAGCGCGATGGACGCGAGGCTGACACAGGGCAGCTCGCTGCGCGGGGAAATCGTGCGCTCCGCCTGCATTTGTGCGCTTGCCTTGTCGAACTCCGAAAGAGCGATCAACGCGGTTCCATACGCGTAATGCAGAAATGGCGCGTTGGGGTAGCGGTCCAGCAGGATCCTGAACTGTGGGAAGGCCTGGTCGTATTTGCTCTGTTCGAGAAGTACCGCAACGCTTCCGGCGGCGCTCACCAGCTCGCTGTCGGTCGGGTGGGTCTGGTCGGGAAACTCCGTACGCCGAAGGAGGTCCAGACCGAGGGCAAATTCGACCTTCTGCCTGACGGGACTGACCGGATGCCACGCGGTGGCGAGGATGGTCTCCGCCTCGTCGAAACGGCCGGCGTGCCCAAGCAGGATGCCGTAGGTATATCGAGCCTGATCGATAGATTCGTTACTGGCGCTCAAGCCGAGCTTCGCGCTCCGGTCCAGGTGAATGAGCGCGTTGCCGTAATCCTTCAACGCAAACTCGCACAATCCAAGCAGAGCCCAGCCGGTACCGCTGGAGGGATTCGAAGCCAGCCAGGCTTTCAGATCGGCGCTGGCCGCGGGGTAGTCGGCCGCCACGTACTCGGCCAGGGCCTGCTTCCATCGCGCCTGGGCCTCGTCCGCCTGCACGCTCTTGTTCGCGTAGAGTTGCACAATGCGGTCGTCGGATTGGCCCTTAGAGGGCGTTAGAGTAGCTGCGATTCTCCGCTCCGTCTTCGCTTCGTCGATCTTTCCGGAAGCTTCCGCTGCCAGGGCCAGCACCTGGTGAGCTTCGATGTCGTTGGGAAACATGCGGACCGTGGTGCGAGCAGATTGGAGAGCTTCCTGCAGCGAGCGCTGTTGAAGCTCGATGCGGCTGACCTCAATCCACGGGAGGGGGCTCTCCGGCGAGATTCGCATTTCCGCCCGGCATTGTTCGAGGGCCCCCTGCGTTCTTCCGGCCCTCGCAAGGGCGCGGCCGTAGGCCAGGTGCAGCCAGGGAAGCGTCGGGTTTGCGCGGAGGAGCGCGGCGAATGCCTTCGGGTCATCGTTGATCGCCGCCTCGCCGGCTGCCAGAACCAGCGCTTCCCGCGAGGGATCGATACCCTGGGGAAGCAGCGCAACACGCAGCGTGGCGAGACCAAGCGCGATCTTCGCTTGTTCCGGCACGGTGCTGGTTCCGAACCTTGTCCGCAGCAGCGCGGACGCGCGGTCGAACTCTCCCGCTCGAATCCAGAGGAGGCACAGGTGATACTCCGAGACGCGGGCAATCTCATCGTCATCCTGCATTCCCAGCTTTTGCGCTTGCTCAAGATGTCCCAGTGCCGCGCCGTAATCCCCGGTCTCAAATTCCGACAACCCGAGAATGCCCCACCCAATCCCCAGATTTGGCGCAAGCGCTGTTACTTTTTCGAAAGCAGCCTTCGCGTCGGCGAACTGGCCGCCGCTGTACTGCAGCATTCCGAGGTTCCACCATCCCTCTTTCCAGCCGGGCTCGAGCGTCAGCGCCTGCCGATAATCGCGGATGGCATCGGTGGTCTTGCCGGCTTCGTTTTCGCTCGTCGCCAGGTCTCGCAGGCGGGCAAACTCGCCCGCATCCGCTGGCGCGACCCCTGAAGGCTGGGTTGCGGGGGTGGATTGCGCCCGGGCCGGGATAGCCCACGGTGAAAGAGCAAGTCCGAGGCAAATGGACCTGAGTGCCCGCTGTGGCATGGGGGGTGTCCATCGCCAATTATACTGAGGGGTTTCGTGCCTCTTCGTTCAAAATCCGGAGCCGTCCGGCCCTTCGGGAACCTTTCTCGCCGCAGGCTGCTCCGGGGTCTGGCGCTTACCGCCGCTGGTTCGGCTCTGCAGCGGACCTCGCTGAGCGGAGCTGCAGCGCCCGAAGCAATCTATCCCTTCGAGGAGGTGCCTGCCGAAAAGAGCGGCATTCGGTGGGTGCACACTGCTGGCCGGTCAGCTCAGAAGTATCTTCCCGAAAGCAGCGGGGCAGGTTGCGCCTTTCTCGATTATGACAACGATGGGTGGATGGATATTTATTTCGTTAACAGCGGTAAGTCGAACTTCTTCACTCCCCCCCGACCGTTACGCAATGCGTTGTATCGCAATAATCGGGACGGCACATTTACCGATGTTACGGAGAAGGCGCGGGTGACTGGGGGCGGCTACGGCCAGGGAGTTGCGGTAGGGGATTACAACGGCGACGGTTTTCCGGATTTGTATGTGACGCAATGCGGGCGCAACATCCTGTATCGCAACAACGGGGATGGGACTTTCACCGATGTTACCGAGGCGGCGGGAGTTGGTGCGGGCGGGTGGAGTACGAGCGCAGTGTGGTTCGACTACGACAACGATGGAAGGCTGGACCTGTTCGTGTGTCAGTTTGCCCAGTTTGAGTTATCGCGCGGCTGCGCGACGGATGCTGCCGGGGTGCACCATTACTGCATACCCACGACTTTCAATCCTGAGCCCAGCTGGCTATTTCATAACAACGGCGACGGCACTTTTACCGATGTTAGTAAGTCGGCGGGAATCGCAGAGCACCTGGGGAAGGCCTGGGGCGTTGTCGCTGCGGACGTGACCAACAATGGCTGGATGGACCTGTTTGTTGCTAACGACACGCTGCCAAATTTTCTCTACATGAATCGCGGCGGCAAGTTCGAAGACAAGGGGCTGGAGGCCGATGTTGCGTACAGCAGAGACGGGCGGGCCCGCTCAGGGATGGGCGTGGACGCGGCTGACTTCAATCAGGACGGCTGGATCGATCTCTTTGTGGCTAACATCGATGAGGAGGTCTTTTCGCTTTATCAGAACAACGGCGACGGAAGTTTCGAGGATGTTGCGACGCAGGCGGGGATCGGAATGCCGACCCGCTGGATGAGCGGCTGGGGCCTTAAGTTCCTTGACTACGATAACGACGGCGACCTCGACCTGATCGCGGCCAACGGGTTTCCGGATGAACTGGTGCACGAAGCCCTGGGGAGAATTCAATGGCGGCAACGGCTGCTCCTCTTTCATCACGAGGGAAAGATGTTTCGGGATGTCAGCGCGGAAAGCGGGCCGGTTTTTTCGCGAACTTTCCCCGCGCGCGGCGTGGCCATCGGCGATTTCGACAATGATGGCGGGGTCGATGTGCTTATTGTCCCCAACGATGAGGCACCCCTGCTGCTGCATAATGAGGCCGGCCGGCGCAACAATTGGCTGGGCGTCCACCTGATCGGGCGCAAGTGCAATCCGGATGCGGTCGGCGCCCGCATCAGTTATCAAGCTGGGGATCTGAAGCGCTCGCGGGCCAAGGTTGGAGGTGGCAGCTTCCTGTCTTCTCATGATCCCCGTGTGGTTCTCGGGTTTGGACAGAGGGCGAAGATTGACAGCCTCGAGATCACCTGGCCGTTGCCGAGCGGTGCGGTGGAGCGGTTTTCGGACCTGCCAGTGAACCGGTACATCACCATCGTCGAAGGCGCCGGCAAGTGGAGCTGATTCGATTGGAGAGAAGTCCATGCGGAGCGGCAACCCCGGCATATTCCGTGCTCTGCGCGGTGAGTATAATGTCGCGGAAGCGGAGGCACGCGATGAGAACCAAGCTGCCGATCTCCGGAATTCTGACCGTTTTGTGTGTTGCATGCCCCATTACGCGGGCACAGGTAAGCCCTTCGACAGGATCGAATGCGGGCGGCCCGGAATCTGCCAGCACCGTAGGTAAAGACGCCAATTTTGGCCAGCTCATGAACAAGCAGACGGGGAGCCTCCAGTTCTTCGGCAAGGTGGCCATGGCCGCCGGCAAATTGCCCTGGGATCCGATTCCGGTGGTCGTGACCTGCGGCGACAAGGCGCGCTACAACACTGTGGCCGATGCCAGGGGGGCTTTTTACATCGTGCCTGCTGCCAGGAGCAGCGAGCTATCCCCGGAAAAGAAAGATCTCAACCATGCAGCCCCATCCGAGTTGGTGGGTTGCAGCGTCAGCGCCGTGGTGGACGGTTTTACGTCCACGCGACTAACGATTGCCAACCGCACCCTGGAAGACGATCCCTCCCTGGGCACAATTGTGCTGACCCGGGATGAGCACGCGGCCGGCTCCAGCGCCAGTTCGACAACGGAAACCGCGCCTCCCGATGCCATGAAGGAGTTCGATAAAGCACACAACGACGACCTTGACAAACACTTCGACAGCGCGCGCCACCATCTGCAGAAGGCAGTAAGCATCGATCCGAAATTTGCCGAGGCCTGGTACCATCTTGGCCAGGTGGACCAGCAGGAAAACAGCGCGCAGGAGGCGCTGAGCGCTTATCAGAAGGCGGCTGCGGCCGATCCCAACTACATTCCGCCCTACGAGCCCATCGCCGAGCTTTCCGCTCTTCAAAAGAACTGGCAGGCTGTTACGGATGCCACGAATCAGGCGTTGAAGCTCAATCCTGCCGGCACTCCGCAGATTTGGTATTTCAACGCCGTAGGCAATTTGAATCTGGGCAATCGCGCGCAAGCCGAAACCAGCGCCGAAACATCGTTGTCGATGGACCCCAGTCACCGTGCTCCGAATACGGAACAACTGCTGGCTGTTATCCTGGCCGGAAGAGGCGACTACTCCGGAGCTCTCGAACATCTGCGGCACTGCCTGACTTATATGCCGCCCGGACCCAACCTGGATGTGGTCAGGCAGCAGATTGCTCAGCTGGAGAAAGTCGTCCCCCCGGCCGCAAAATAGCACCTTGAATTGTCGTGGCGGCAGCTTCAGATTCGTTCGTGATCGCTGTCTGATTGCCGATCCCCGAGAGGTTCAGGTCTTCGCCGGCAGGAACACTCCTGTGGCGGGTGGTCAAAATTTTGTGCGTGGTAATTCTCGCGCATTCCGGAGGACCGATGAAAGGCAAGCTGCTGATCGTTGCAATTCTGAGCGTTCCGTGGGTTCCATGGACGGGCGTGCGGGCGCAGCAAAATCCCTCCTCAATGGCAAACAGCGGCGGCGCGGAAGCGACGAGCAGCGTGGGCAAATACGCAAATATGGACCAGCTCATGAACAAGCAGACAGGAAGCCTGCGCTTCTTCGGGAAGGTGGCGATGGCGGCAGGCCAGCTGCCGTGGGATCCGATTTCTGTGGTCGTAGCCTGCGACGGCACGCCGCGCTACAACACAGTGGCGGATCCTAAAGGCGGCTTTTACATCGTGCCGCCTGCCAGGAGCAGCGAGATCATCTCGCAAAAGAAAGATCCGAACCATGTAGCACCGTCGGAACTGGTAGGGTGCAGTGTCAGCGCGGTTGTTGAAGGGTTCAAATCCACGCGGGTGACGATCGCCAACCGCACGATCGAGGACG
Source organism: uncultured Acidobacteriaceae bacterium (assembly GCA_963831055.1). Taxonomy (GTDB): domain Bacteria; phylum Acidobacteriota; class Terriglobia; order Terriglobales; family Acidobacteriaceae; genus Palsa-343. Next base: position 78,930 of record CAWHOU010000023.1, read on the forward strand.
ACCCTTCGATTGGCACGATTATGCTGACCCGGGACGAGCGGGCAGCCGGTTCAAGCGTCAGCTGGACCACCGAGTCGGCCCCGCCGGACGCGCTTAAGGAGTTCGAGAAGGCACACAACGAAGACCTTGAGAAACACTTCGACAGCGCGCGCCACCATCTGCAGAAGGCAGTAAGCATCGATCCGAAGTTTGCCGAAGCCTGGTACCATCTTGGCCAGGTCGAGCAGTTGGAAAACAGTGCGCAGGAGGCTCTGAGCGCATATGAGAAGGCGGCTGCCGCCGATCCCAGCTACATTCCGCCCTACGAGCCCATTGCCGAGCTTTCCGCACTGCAAAAGAACTGGCAGGCCGTGGTCGATGCGACCAATCAGGCATTGAAACTCGATCCAGCGGGTACGCCGCAAATCTGGTACTTCAACGCTGTGGGCAATCTCAATCTCGGCAATCGCAAGCAGGCCGAGACCAGCGCCGAAACCTCGTTGTCGATGGATCCGAGCCATCGCGCGCCAAACACCGAGCAACTCCTGGCTGTGATCCTGGCCGGAAGAGGCGAGTACTCCGGAGCGCTCGAACACCTGCGGCATTGCCTGACCTATATGCCGCCCGGACCCAACCTGGATGTGGTCAGGCAACAGATTGCTCAGCTGGAGAAAGTAGTGCCCCCAGCTCAATAGCGTCGGCCTGCTTCGCGCACGTACTGCGGGCAAAACAAATAGCGCTCCTGCTTTAGCTGCTGATAGAGTGATAGTGCTTTCCCTGCTGATGCATCCTTCTGGCTGGAAACTGGCGATGCTTCTTTTTTCGTGCTGGGCGGCGATGGCGACCGCGCTCACGGATGGGCCGGAGATTGTCGGACCCGCGGCTCCATCGACCACCCGAGAGCATCTGAAGCAGGCGCGGTGGTGGCCCACCAGGCAAGTCACCGATGAATCGCAATTCGTGGGAGAGCAAGCCTGCGCTGGATGTCACGCCGGCATCGCCCGCACCCAGGTCACAACCCAGATGGCGCGCACGATGATGCCTGCCGCGAACTCTTCAGTTCTGGCTGCCCACACCGGTCCCGTCTTCTCCTTCGGTTCTTACCGTTACAAGATCGGCAGGATGAAAGATACTTTCGTTCTATCCGTCACCGACAGGACGCATCAACTCTCCGAACCTTTGCAATGGGCATTTGGCTCCGGCGCAATCGCCCAGAGCTATGTCTGGTGGGACAAGGGGCAGCTATACGAGAGCCGGTTCAACTATTTTGCCGATCTCCACGGCTTCGACCGGACTCCCGGACGTCTGGCGGCCCCCCCCGTCTCACTGGCAATGGCAGAGGGTCGTAAGCTCGCCGAGTTTGAAGCCCGCGAGTGCTATTCCTGTCATGTCACCGCGCTCACTACTACCCAGCCGCTGAGCGCTGCGCATTATCAGCCAGGCATTGCATGCGAGGCCTGTCATGGTCCCGGGCGCGCTCATGTCGCAGCCATGAACAAGGGAGACGACGAGGAGCTGGATATCGTGAACCCCGCGTCCCTTCCAGCGGCGGAGGCCATCGATTTCTGCGGCGCATGTCACTCCACTCCGAAAGACGCCGAGCTGATGGGCGTTGTCGGACCGCTCACCGCTCGTTTTCCTGCTTACCGCCTCGAGAAGAGTCGTTGCTGGGGTCAAACCGGCGATACTCGCCTCACCTGCTTCGCCTGCCATAACCCCCATCAGCCGCTCCAGCGCGATGCGGCTGGGTACGATTCGGCTTGCCTGCGCTGTCATGCGAACGGCGCGGGAAGCAGCCCGCAGGGTTCCGCCGTTCAGGCTGCCTGTCCCGTGGCGAAGTCTCGCTGCACGTCCTGCCACATGGAGAAGATCAGGATGGCGGGTATTCACTACGACTTCACCGACCACGAAATCCGAATTGTCAAGGCCAACGCTCCCTTCCCGGATTGAGACGATGACCGGACGCGCAATCTCTTTGCCGAGACCTCACAGGGGCACCGTTCCTTCGCTTTTTCTCCTCTTTGCGCTTTACGCGACCGGACAGGCTGCGGCTCAGGCCGCCTCCGTCAACGCGATGCCCGATCCCGATCTCTTTGGCCCTGAGCTCAAACCTCTCATTCTTGCCGAGCAGTATGCGGTCAGTTCGGGCGATCCGGACGCGATCCTCGAAACCAGCCGCGACCTTGCGGTGGCTTCTCTTCGGCTGTTAACCGTCGTGGACACGAAGGACCAGCAGAGCACGAAAGCTCTTCAGGCACTTCCATCTTCGGATCGCCTGGTTTCCGACCGGCCCACGGAGCTTTTGCTGTTGCGATCGGAGCTCCTGTGCGGCGAGACCGCCGATGCCGCGGAGCTGGAGAAGCATATTCTGAAAACGAATCCCGACTCGGCCGATCTGCGCATCGAGCTTTCCAAAACTATGGAACTGGGCTCCGATCGCGACGATGCTTTGCGCGAAGCAGCTCGTGCGGCGGAGCTAGCTCCCAACTCGTTCGATGCGCAAATTGCCCTGGGCATGGCTTCCTGGGAGCTCAACGGTTTTCAGTACAACGAGCAGACGCTCCAGGCGTTCACTGCCGCGCACCATCTGGATCGCGATGGATACGCGTCCAACTTGTCTCTCGGCTTGATCGAATCGCAATACCATCAATTCGAAGCGGCCGATATCCACCTGCGTTCGGCTCTCACCGCCGATCCGTCCGCGCCCGAGCCCTGGTACCAGCTTGGCATGAACGACTGGGACCAGGATCGTCCGGCAGAGGCTGGCGACGCCCTTCAGCACTACCTCTCTTTAGCGAAAACGAGCAAGCGTGAAAAGCCCGGTCAGGTGCGGCTGGCGCTGCTTATCCTCGATCGGATTGCTGAGGAGCAGGGAGTTAGCGCCGATCCCAAGCACCGCGCAACCGAGAGCGCGCTTGAGCAGCAGATTGCTCCACAAGCCGACTTCGCGGAGCGCACCCCCGATGCCGGCGGAGGTGTCGTGGATCCCGGCGTCACGAGCAAGTCTTCCGCGGTGCTTCCAGGCAGGGTTGCGCAATCCGAGCTCAAAGCCACGCCCCGGCAACTGCGCGAAGTCGCCGCCAACAGCCTTAACGATATGGGCACGGTACTGGCTCGCAAACACGATTACGCGGCTGCCGTCCTGCCGCTCCACTACGCCGCCGAATACGATCCGACGCTCGATCCCGTGATGCGCAACCTCGGATTTGCCGCTTTCCTGAGTGGCTCGTACGAAGAGAGCGAAAGCGCCTTGCGCCAGGAGGTTTCAACTCACTCCGACGACGCGACCGCTCGCGCTTATCTGGGCATGTCGCAGTTTGCAACAGGGGAATATGCCGAGGCGTCGGCGACTTTTCAGCTGTTTGGTCCCGCCCTCGCGTCCAAACCCCTGGTCGAAGCAACCGCAGCCGCTGCATTCGCGCGTTCAGGGCAGAGGGCTCAGGCTGAAGAGACACTGGCGGACCTCGACAAAGCTGCCCCTGAACCCGAGGTCCAGGCTCGCGAGGCTGTCGCATGGCTGGACCTTGGCGATGTCGGGCGCGCCACTGAATTGGCCCTGGCCGCGCTCTCACGAAATGCGCAGACTGCGGATGCATTGCGTGTGTTGGGCGAAATTGCTCTGGAGCGCGGAGATGGCGCGGGCGCCGTTCGCCACTTCAACGATGAGCTGAAGCTGGGCAGCCTGGGCGCGGACGATATCGTCGAGGCCAGGGTCCTGCTGGCGGAAGCTCTGACCATGAGCGGCAACCGGCTCCAGGGGCAGCTCATCGCCCGGGACCTCGCGCGCACGCATCCAGATCTCGCGAAGGCGCTCCGCTCCCAGGGAGAAACGCTGCTGAAGAACGGAGACGCCCACGAAGCCTGGGAGAAGCTTGGGGCTGCGGTGTTGCTCGACCCCGGCGAAGTGGATCTCCGCAAAGAACTGGCGTCAGCGAAGCGCCTCATTCAGACTTAGTTCATCTTGCGAAAGTCGAACGCGGATCGTCATCGGATCTGGACGAGTTCACGGTGCAGGAGATCGATGCATACGGGCTGCTTGTGGCGCTCCGCCTAAGCCGTACGTGCTGTTTCATCACAAGCGCACAGGCTGTGCCGACCGAGGGATGCCCCGCAAAGTAGAGTCTCCGTCCGAGGTGCGAAGATGCGCACCCGATACGTGTTCCCAGGATCGTTCTTCGGCAGAACGAAGGTCGTTTCGCCGAAATTGAATTCACGAGCAATCTTCTGCATGCCCCCGGTCGATATGCCGGTCGCGTCAGGCAAAACCGCCAGTTGATTACCGCCGAACATCGCCTGCAACGAATTGTCCACGCCAGTCACAACGCGGCATTTCATGAACTACGCTCACGGCGAGCTATGTGGTAAACGATCCGGGGAGAGCACGGGTTCTCCGAACCTGGGATTGGCTGGTTTATTCTTCCTTGACAGCGGGCCATGAGCAGAGTACATACTGGTTGGTATGTCGTTGGCACGTAAGAACCCGAATCGCAGAGCGCCAAGGCAGCGTAACCCTCAGCTCACGCGCCAGCGCTTACTTGAAGCGGCTTTTCGCGAGGTTTACAAATACGGCTTCCAAAGCGCCGGGATCGATGCCATTCTGGCCGCCACCAAAGTCACCAAAGGGGCCCTCTACTACCACTTCGAGAACAAGGACGCACTGGGATACGCCATTATCGAAGAGGTCGTCGCCAATTTTCCCCGTGACAGGTGGTTGCTTCCTCTTCAAAGGAGCGAGGACAGGGATCCTATCGACGCCTTGATCGGGATTGTAAAGGCGATACCAGCTCGCCCAAGCGATTTGAAGGGCGGTTGTCCGCTGGTCAACCTGGCGCAGGAGATGTCTCAGCTCGACGAACAATTCCGCAGGCGGTTGGAGAGAATCTTCCATGCCTGGCAGGAAGGCATTGCCAGGGCTCTGCGAAGGGGGCAGGATCGGGGCACAGTCCGTCGCGACCTGGTTCCGGAAGAGACTGCGAGCTTTCTGGTCGCGATGGTCGAAGGGTACGAAGTGTTGGCAAAGAATGCTCAGGATGCGAAGGTGTGGGCTATGGGAATCGGCAATATTGTGGGCTGGCTGAATTCTCTTCGCGCGCCGGGCAAGCGCGCCTGAGCTGATAGCGCTGGTTCGAGGGAGCGGTTGATATTTCCTGTAGATACCAACCGGTTCGTATTTCGTCCACGGATTATGCAACGGCTGCCCAGTGCAGCGCGTGAAAAGGAGAAGGAATCATGACCAGGATCACAGTGTCGCGCAGGAAGCTGCTGGCAACGGGGGCCTGCGCGCTGGTGGGTACCGTGAGCTTGCCGCGACCTGCAAACGGCAGCGCATTGGGAGAGCGGAACCTGACGAACGAGGCCATTGTCCATAAGTGGTACGGGGCATGGGAAAGGAAAGACCTGGGCACGTTCAATGACCTGCTCGCCGACGACTTCACTTTTACGAGCGCGGCCGGCGACGACCACATCGACAAGAGCACTTTCAGGAAGCGATGCTGGGACACCCAGGTCGATTTCATTGGCACCTTCGATCTGGAGCGGCTCAGCACTGGCGCTGACGATGCGTTTGTGAAGTATCTTTGCCACACCAGAAACGGTAAGTCGTTCCGAAATGTAGAGTATCTGCGATTCAAGGACGGACAAATCGAATCCATCGAATGTTATTTCGGCGCGGAATCCAGCTTTCCGTCAGCCGCGAGCAAAGGGTAGGACCAGGCGAATGAGCTGAATCCACCGTAAAAACAACAGGAGTTTTGGTATGAGTATCTCTGGATGGCAGACCTCGTATTCGAATCGGGAAAGATCCCGGGCAGGAAATCTGGAACTGGTGTTGCCTCACGACATTGCACCTCCTGAAGCGAAGGAACCAGGAACGCGCAATGGACTGGAGGCGGATCCGGAAGCAAGGCAGACTCCGGGGCCAGCGCCAACGAAGTACCTGAATCGGATGACGGTGAAAGCAGGGGACAAGATCGTCTTAGTTCCGGTGCGGGATATTTTGTGGATTCAATGTCACGGCAACCTGCTTCAACTGCACCTGAACACGGTAAGTTACGAGCACCGGATGACGATCAAGGATATGTACCGGCGGCTGGACCCGGAGCACTTTCTTCGCATCCATAGAAACGCCCTGGTAAACCTGGACCATGTGGTGGACTTCGATCTTCCCCGCTACGGGAACGCCTTCGTCCACTTACGCAACGGCAAGGCTTTACCCATCAGCAGGGGGGTACGGCTCGTATTGCGACGCGGGTTGTTATCGCAGTCCTATGCTTCGGCGGGTGGCGATGAGGGTTAGGTGGCAGGTGTTTGAAATCTCTTGTATGGGGGATCGTATGCGCAGGACAGCAGGAATGCTCGGAATTCTATTTCTATCTTTGGGGCTTCTGCCATCAGCGGTCGAACAGGCACGAGCGCAGACGAATCCCTATCCCGCCATGGCTCCGCTGGACGAGTACCTGATACCGAGGGATGCGGAGATCGCGCTGGCACGGAGCGCGGCACCGGCCTCCATTTCCGACGACGCCACGGTAATGGCGCTGGAACGGCAGGGATACACTACGGCCGCGCAGGGGAAAAATGGCTTTCTCTGCCTTGTGGAGCGGTCATGGGCCCAGCAGACAGACAAGGCGGAGTTCTGGAATCCGAAAATGATTTCGCCGAATTGCTTCAATGCGGCGGCGGCCGAGAGTGTTGCGCAGGTTTATCTCATGAAGACCCGGCTGGTGCTGGCGGGCAAGTCGCGGGCGGAGATCGCGCAGGCGGTCGCGGCGGCCCTTGATAGCGGGCAGTTGACAGCGGCAACGCCGGGGGGCATGTGCTACATGATGTCGAAGCAACAGTACCTGAACGATCAGGCGCACGCGTGGCACCCGCACGTGATGTTCTACGGTCCGGTCGGCACCGGGAAAACCTGGGGAGCGAATCTGCCTGGCTCACCGATGATCGCGGTGAACGATCCGGAAGGGCGGGTAACCACCTTCATGATTGTTGTGCATCAATGGTCGGATGGAACACCGGCCCCGCAGTAAGCGCCAGCGGAGCAGCGCGCACCCGGCAGACGTTTTCGCCACCTTCTGCATAAGTAGCGCGTATGACGGCACGGCCTGTCGATAGCGGCCTGAACATTACGTCTAATTTGTTGTGATTCGTGCGCCTGGTTGAAGTGGGGTACTTGCAGAGGCGATTGCCTGCGCGGACCCGCTGTTTTGTGCACGACACGGGTGTTGACGATTGCAAGCGCGCATAAGGCAGGATGGTTCGGGGTTGTACGTGCCGGCTTTTTGGCGTTCCGAATTTCGCATTGCTGCATTCGTTCCAGCCTGTTCCTACGTTACTTCATATCGGCGGCGGGCCACTTTCATCTGTCCCATCTTTAGGGGCGTTTATCCCGAAAACGTCATAGTTGGCACCGGCCCTCATTGGGCCGTCGATTGCTTATAAGTAAGCGCGGAAGCGGCAAATGAAGTGGCAGGTGCCGTCCTGCAGGCTTTCATCAGGCCTGGTAGGCGCTGTCTTCGATCCTGAGCGGTTTTTAGCTTATTGAATAACTGACCGAAAGGGAACCTCTCCCCACAGGGGTATTTCCTCGTCCTCACCGGGCCGCAGTTCGTTCGCCCGGACAGTGGTGCAGACGCAGATCGAGCAACTTTACGGAGGAGCTGTAATGACGCAAATCAGGCTACGGTGGATCATCGCCACGGTCGCGGTTGTCCTGTTTATGTGCGCAGGCGCGAGCTGGGGTCATGGCCAGGCGACGAACAGCGGTACAGTGGTCGGCGAAGTAACCGACCCGAGCGGCGCCGTCATAGAGGGCGCCACAGTGGTAATAACCGATACTTCGTCCGGCGTGAAAATGGCGAAGGTCAGCAATGCCGACGGGAAATATGCTTTCCCGAGCGTGCCTCCCGGGACTTACACAATCACCGCAAGCAAAGCAGGGTTTGTGAGCGCGAGCACACAAGCGCAGACAGTGGACATCAGCTCCCAGCTGACGATCAATCTGGCACTGAAAGTCGGTGGCGGCACAGAAACGGTCGAGGTCCAGTCGATCGGCACGGAGCTGCAAACGCTGAACTCCACCGTTGGGCAGACGATTCCGCACGAGGCGATCGACTCCCTGCCGAGTCTGAACCACGACGTGAACACGTTCACGACGATGCAACCGGGCGTTGACCCGACCGGCAGCGTGGCGGGAGCGGTGAACGATCAGAGTACCTTCCTGCTGGACGGCGGGCAGATTACCAATGACATGGACGGCAGCATGGCTGTTTACACCACCAGCTTCGCCGGCGACCCGACGGGCGTAATCGGGGCGAACGACCCAACCGGGGTGATGCCGACGCCGCAGGACAGTATCGAAGAAGTGAAGGTGAACACCGCCAACCAGACGGCGGACTTCGACAACTCGGCCGGTGCGCAGGTGGAATTTGCGACACCGCGCGGGACGAACAAATGGCACGGCGGAGTCTACGAGTATTACCTGGACAACGGGCTCGACGCCAATACCTGGCAGAACAATCAGAATGGCACTCCGCTCACGCAATATCACTACAACCGGTTCGGGGCAAAGGCGGGCGGGTTCATTCTGCCGGCATTCTGGGGCGGAAGAACTTATCTGTTCGGGTTCTTTGAAGGGTTCCGCTACCCTCAGTCGGAAACGATCAGCAGGTCAGTTCCGTCGCCCAGCCTGATGGCGGGAACCATCTATGCGGCGGACGCCAACGGCAACATGGTTCCTTACAGCCTGAAATCGATCGATCCGCGCGGCATCGGCCTTAATCCCGATGTCGCGGCCATGTGGAGCAAGTACGAGCCGAAGGGAACGATTTCCGGGAGTCCGGGATCCGCGCTGTGCGGAACGCTCACGAACACGGTGTGCGACGGCTATAACGCGGTTGCGTTCAACGCGAACATGTCGATCCCGCAGAACAGCAACAACATTGCCTTCCGTGTGGATCACGCGTTCAACTCGAAGTGGAACTGGTTTGCCAGTTATCGCTACTACAAGCTCACCCAGCTTGCCGATGAGCAAATCGATATCGGCGGCTTCTTCCCGGGCGACACACTGGGCGTTCCGGCGGCACTGGCGACCCGGCCGCAACAGCCGTGGTACTTCGTCACCGGCCTGACGACCAGCATCACCAGCAACCTGACCAACGACTTCCACTACAGCTTCCTGCGCAACTTCTGGCAATGGGGCGACGACAATGCGCCGCCGCAGATCCCCGGTTTGGGCGGAGCGCTGGAGCCGGAGGGAGAAAACGCGACGTATTCTCTGATTCCGTTCAACGTGAACACGCAGAGTATCCGCACGCGCTTCTGGGACGGGCAGGATAACTTCTTCAGCGACAATCTGTCGCTGCTCAAGGGCAACCACCTGCTGCAGTTCGGCGGGCAGTACCAGCACAACTACAACTACCACGAGCGCAGCGACAACGGTGGCGGCATCAACTTCACACCGACCTATCAGCTGGGCGACGAGCAGGGGTCAGGCAATGTGGATATGAGCGATTTGGGCGGCGGATACCCGTCCAACGCCACGACGGGCCGCATGGCGGCTGCTGCTCTGGGCATCGTGACCGACTCGCAGGTGGCCTACACCCGCAGCGGGGCGATCCTGGCGCTGAACCCGCCGCTGACGCACGCGTTCGATCAGATGCGGATCGACTACTACAACGCGTACTTCAGCGACAGCTGGCACATGAAACCCAGCCTTACGGTGACCTACGGCATGGGCTATACGCTGGAAATGCCGCCGGTGGAACAGAACGGCAAGGCTACGGTGCTGGTGGACGCTGCAGCCGAGCCAGTGGCGGCAAATGATTACCTGACTCAGCGGAAGGTCGCTGCGGAGCAGGGCCAGGCTTACAACCCGGAACTGGGATTTGCGCTGGTCGGCAACGTAGGCTCCGGGGATAAGTACCCGTACGATCCGTTTTACGGCTCATTCAGCCCGCGGGTGGGCGCGGCATGGAACCCGAGCTTCTCGAAGGCGACGGTGGTGCGTGGCGGCTACGGGCGCATTTACGGACGACTGAACGGTGTGGATCTGGTGCTGGTGCCGCTGCTGGGCACCGGGCTGATCCAGGCGGTGCAGTGCAGGCAGAACTTTATGAACGGGACATGCGGAGGAGGCAATCCGACAGCGGCGAATGCATTCCGCATCGGCGTTGACGGAAACACCGCTCCGCTGCCTGCGGCGGCGCCCACGCTGCCGCAGCCGGCCTATCCGGGCTACAACCTCATCGCCGGTGCGGCCGCTGAAGCGATGGATCCGCACTTCCGTCCGAACGTCGTCGACTCGCTCGATCTGACGATTCAGCGGCAAATCGGGCAGAGGTCGCTGCTGGAAGTGGGCTACATCGGTCGGCTTATCCACCACGAGTATCAGCCGATCAACCTGAACGCGGTGCCGTACATGATGTCGCAGGGGGGGCAGCAGTTCCAGCAGGCGTACGCCAACCTGGAGAGGTATCTGGGCTGCGCGACCTCCGCGCAAGCCTGCGGCGCGAGCGTGCCGGCAGCCGGGACGGCGGCGTACACGGCTTACATTAGTGCCGCTCCAGCCCAGGCGTTCTTTGAATCGGCTCTGAAGGCGTCCGGATACTGCAACGGATACGCCAGCTGCACGGCGGCGGTGCTGGATCAGGAAGGACCGAACGGCACCGGGAACCTGCAGTACCAGCAGGTCTGGAGCTTGTGGTCCGATCTGGACAATGGGAACTTTAACTTCCCGCGCACCATGATGAATACGCCGATTCCGGGGTCCCAATACGGATCGGGCGGCGCGATGACGAGCGGGATCGCCGAGAACTCCAGCGTGGGCTACGGGAACTACAACGGCGGCTTCATCAGCTTCGGCACGCGCGGCTGGCACGGGCTGACCATGCAGCACAACTTCACCTACAGTAAGGCGCTGGGCACCGGCGCCGACGTCCAGGCCACCAGCGAATACACGCCGAACGATCCCTATGATCTGCAGAAGATGTACGGGCTGCAGAATTTCTACCACAAGTTCGTCTACAACACGTACATCGTGGCGCAGGAGCCCTGGTTCAAGAGTCAGAAGGGCCTGCTGGGCCGCGCGGCAGGGGGCTGGGAGTTTGCGCCCGTGTTCACTGCGGGGTCCGGAACGCCGCTGAACTGCATCACGGCGTCGGGAAGCCAGGGCCAGGCATTCGGCGCTGGCGATGGAATCGACTACGCCGACAACGAGCAGTGCGTGTTCACCACGCCCTATCATGGCGGCCACTCGGCTCATTTCGGAGTTGGCGGCAGCAATGGGGTCGGAACCGCCACTTCGGCGACACCGGTCAATTACTTCGCCAACCCGGCGCAGGTCTTTTCCCAGGTTCGGGCACCTATCCTGGGCATCGACACGCAGAATCCGGGACAGGGTCCAATCACCGGGATGCCGTACTGGAACCTGGATGGAGAGGTCAAGAAGGACGTCCGTATCGCAGAATCGACGACCTTCCAGTTCTCATTCATCGCGACCAACATGCTCAACCACCGCCAGTTCCTCGATGCGGCCAACGGCACGCTGTGCCTCTGCACTCCTTCTACGTGGGGCGTGCTGAACTCGCAGCTGAACCCGCCGCGCGCCATGGAGTTCGGCGGCCGGATCACCTTCTAACTACGTTTCCATCGACCGGCCGGAGGCTCTCGCTTCCGGCCGTTTCAGCGATGGAAAAGGAATGGGCGTTTCGCGGCTGGCTGTTGAAGCAACGCGAAACGCCCAGATCAGCAGGCTCTAATCTCCCGTGCCCGACAGCGCGATGCTCTGCGTGCCGGATTGGGCATTGGTGGTTACAACCATGGTGGTCGAGCGCGCAGCTTTGACCGCTGGTTTGAAGGTGACGCTGATCGTGCAGCTTTTTTCGGATGCGACGGCCGCCGTACACGTATTGGTCTGGGTGAAGTCGCCGGGGTCGGCTCCCGTGAACGCAATGCTGCTCACCGAGAGCGATGTGAGACCGATGTTCGTCAACGTGATCGATTTGGCCGCACTGGCCGTTGCCGTCTTCACCGTGCCAAAGGCGAGGCTGGTCCCGCTGTACAAAGCGATCGGATCGATGACCGTAGCGGTGAACATGACCGTCTGCGGACTGCCTGCCGCGTTGGTATTGTATCCAGAGTTGCAGTCTGCGGATTAAAGAAGGGGCCGGCGACGAAGGTGACAGTCATCGTGCAGCTCTTGCCCGCCGCCAGCGAACCGGGGCACTGATTCAGCGTGCTGAACTCGCTGGAATTCCCGCCCTGCAGGATAGCGATGAGAGGATTGTTGATCGTCATGGTCGCATCCCCAACGTTGGTCACCGTAATCGTCTGGGTGACAATCTGACCCAGATAGGGGTTTCCGAGGTTGACGCTGGCCGGCAAAATGCTGGCCAGGGGAACAGCGGTGACAACCGTCGTCGCAGTGACAGAAGTCGCAGCGAGGTAGTTACCGTTCCCGGCCTGGCTCGCGGTCACCTTCACCGTGCCCGAACCGGTGATGGTGAGGGTGGGAGCGGCGGCTGTTCCAGTGATGGTCCCCGGTCCGGAGGTCACGGTGTAGGTGATCGGTAACCCGGACGATGCGGTCGCGGGCAGAGCGATGGGAGCAACTCCGTAATTGACCCCGGCCGGCAGAGTGAAGGTGATGGTCTGGCTGGCTTTGTTCACCGTGATCAAAACCGATCCGTTGGCGGTGGAGTAATTCGAACTACTCGGCGCAAAGGACACCGAGAGGGTCTGACCCACTCCTCCGGAGAGAATCGTTCCCAGGGCCGGAGTGTAGGTGAAGGTGCCAGTTACCGGGCTGCCGTTGAAGGTGGCTGTGGCGTCAAGCTGCGCAGCGCTCAGCGCTGTTCCGTAAGTGATAGGGGTGGGCGTCGGCCAGTTAATGGTCGGCGCAGCTTTGTTGACCGTGATCAGAACCGATGCATTGGCGGTGGTGTAGTTCGAGCTGTTGGGGGTAAAGGAGACCGACAGTGTCTGACCTGATCCCGCGGAGAGAATAGTTCCCAGGGCCGGAGTATAGGTGAACGTGCCGGTTACAGGGTTGCCGTTGAAGGTGGCGGTGGCGTCAAGCTGCGCAGCGCTCAGCGGCGTTCCGTAAGTGATAGGGGTGGGCGCTGCCCAGTTAATGGTCGGCGCCGCCGGGTTCACTGTGATCAGAACCGATGCATTGGCGGTGGTGTAGTTCGAGCTGTTGGGGGTAAAGGAGACCGAGAGGGTCTGACCCGATCCGGCGGAGAGAATGGTTCCCAGGGCCGGGGTGTAGGTGAACGTGCCAGTGACCGGATTGCCGTTGAAGGTGGCTGTGGCGTCAAGCTGCGCAGCGCTCAGCGGCGTTCCGTAAGTGATAGGGGTGGGCGCTGCCCAGTTAATGGTCGGCGCCGCCGGGCTCACCGTGATCAGAACCGATGCGTTGACGGTGGAGTAGTTCGAGTTGCTGGGGGCAAAGGAGACCGAAAGGGTCTGACCCGATCCGGCGGAGAGAATAGTTCCCAGGGCCGGAGTATAGGTGAAGGTGCCAGTGACAGGGTTGCCGTTGAAGCTGGCGGTGGCGTTAAGCTGCGCAAGGCTCAGCGGCGTTCCGTAAATGATAGAGGTGGGCGTTGCCCAGTTAATGGTCGGCGCCGCCGCGCTCACGACCTGGTCGAACGTGCTGCTGCTGGCCTCAAAGCCGCTTGAGGGCTGGTATACGGCGGAGACAAGGTGCGATCCGGCGGTTAGGGTGAACGTGCTCCCGGATGTAGCGGAGCCACTCACCAAAGGAACCGGCGCGCCAAAGTTAGTGCCGTCGATTACGAATTGCACGCTTCCGGTGGGAGTTATATCTCCCGCTGCGCTCACGGTTACGAAGAAGCTCACCGCCTGGCCGTAGGTGGAAGGGGAATTGCTGGGCTGTACGCGGGTGGTTGTGATCGCCGGCTCGCCGACCCCGACGAGCGATATGACCTGCGTTGCGGCGCTTCCATTTAGTGCGTTGTCGGTGAGGGTGAGCATTCCGCCGTTTGCCGAGGCGCTGGTCGGAGCGAAGTCCACGGCTACGGTGCAAGTCTCGCCGGCCGCCAGAGGAGTGGAGGTGGAGCAGGTCGTGCTCGGATCCACGGTGAAGCCCGTGCTGGCCACGATCCCGGTGAAAGCGAGCGCCTCGTTGCCAATGTTCTCCGCAACGAAAGTCTGCGAGCCGCTGGTCTGGCCGACGACAGTGCCGCTAAACTCCAGCGTGGGCGGCGTAGCCAGCGTGAGCTCCTTCACCTCATAATCATTCGTGTCGCCCACATAGACATTGCCGACCCCGTCCAGGGCCATGCCTGTGGGGTAACTGTAGCTGTAACCAAGCGGCGTAACGCACGGAGCGCCGTTGCAGGCCGGGGACATCAGCGTCACCCGGCCGTTGTAGGTGTCGGCGACATAGACGCTTCCGCCCGGTTCCACGGCCAGGTCACGCGGTAAATGGTAGCCGCTGCCAAGCGCGGTGACGCACGCGGAACTGGTGCAGTCCGGCGTCATCTCTTTGACGGCGCCGTTGGAGCTGGCGTCGCTGACATAGACGTTTCCGGCGCTGTCGACTGCCACGCCCCAGGGTTGCTCGAAGTCGCCGCCCAGCGTGGTCACGCACGACGAGCCCGCGCAGTTGGGCGGCATCACGGTTACAGAATTGCCAAGGTTGTTGGCAACGTAGACGTTGCCGCTTCCATCCACCGCGACATCGGTAGGGCTGTCGAAACCGCCGCCGAGAGATGTCACGCAAGCGGAACTGAAGCAGTTCGGCGGCATCTCCGCTACGGTATTGGCGTGGGAATCTGCGACGTAGACGTTGCCGGCACCGTCCACGGCCACACCCACCGGATAGTTCCATCCGACGCCCAGCTGTTTGACGCACCCGGAGTTGGCACAGTTCGGTGGCATCTCCGTCACCACCTGGTCGTCAGCAGTGGCTGCGTAAACGTTACCGGCTCCGTCTACCGCAACGCCATTCACTCCGGTAAACACGCCGCCCTGGCCGCCAAGAACATCCGCCCCGATATTGTTACCGATGAACACGATTTGCGGGGCGGCGCCAAGGCCGCTGACCAGTGTGCTGGCCACCAGATTCCCATTGCTGTCGATCAGCTCCACCGCTCCCGGGCGCGTTCCCGGCACGACCGGCGCGAAGGTCGTCTGCACCGTACAGGTCGTGGGGCCTGCGAGACCGCTGGTGCAGGTGGTGCCCGATCCGGAGACGACGCTGTAGTCCAGGCCGGATGTGCCGCCGCTCAGGGCCAGCACTGGAGTCGAACCGAGGGTCGTTCCCTGCGGGACCGTGAACTGCAGAGAGAAGTTAACGCTGCAGGGCGCGGGCGAGGTTTGTCCGGAGCAGACGTTGGCGACAAAGTTGGGCGAGTAACCGGACTGCAGCTCATAGGCCCCAATGTCGCAGCCGTGGCCTGCCGAGCGTGGGTAGCCGCGCTGGTCGTTCGTGACCAGATTGCCGTTCGTATCGGTGCAGACGCTCAGCGGGATGGCGTCGATGGCGAGGCTGCCGGAGAGTAGAGCAAACGTCTGGGTGGGTCCGCCATTATTCTGCAGGCCGCCGATAACGCCCGTGTTGTGGAGGTAATCGTAAGGTCTGCTGATCGCCGGTCTGGGTGAAGTTACAAGTGGGGCCGTCCTCGATGTTATACCCTTCGTCAACCTCCGTTCCTTCGTTGTCGCAGCTAGGGCCGATTTGGTCGTCGAACAGGTTGGCTTTCAAAATGGCAGTGGCGGAGTTGTTGTTGAAGAGCCCGGCGCTGTAGTTGGAGGTGTTTGTGCTGAACGTGTCGAAGCTTAATTCCAGAGTGCCACTCAAATTGGCGATGGCGCCGCCGTAAAGAGCGCTGTTCCCGGCAAAAGTGCTGTTGATGATCGACGTAATCGGATACGAATAGCCTGGGTAGACAGCGCCGCCGCCGTTCTGGGCGGAGTTGTTCGAGAAGAGGCTCCCACTGATGATCACGGCGCCGAACTGATAGGCAATGGCTCCGCCATATTGGGCAGAGTTGTTCAGGAAGGCGCAATTGTCGATCACCAGCGTGCCGCTGTTGTAGATTCCGCCGCCCTGCCCAGCAGGGCTGTTGGGATCGCCCGCGGCGCTTCCATTCTCGATCGTCAGGCCGGAGATGGTCGCTGTCACCCCGCTGTTCACATACAGAATCTGGCATGGGCCGTTCCCGCTGATGGCGAGATTGTTCGCGCCCGGCCCGGCGATGGTCACATTCTGGCTGATGGTGATGGGACCGCTGCCGCAAGTCAGCGAGATCATGTTGCCGTTCAGCGCGGGCGCAAAATGGATGGTTGCGCCGGGCGCGGCCGAAGCGAGCACGGAGCGCAAGGTTCCAGATGAACCGTCGTCACCAGGGCTGGTCACAGTTTGTGCGGACGCCGGCAAAGCCAGCGTCCCGAGCAGCAATGCGATGACGGGGAACAAGACGGAGCGGATCAGCCTGGACTGGAAACTTGCGGTCTTCATGTATCGATCTCCTGGGCGCTCAAATTTCGCCCGTACCTGAAGGTGCGTGCATTGCTAACGGGCAGGCGGAGAAAAACGGCCTGCCGGTTCAAAATTCAAATCTTCACAAGAGCCTGTCCGAGCCGGGAAGTCGGAAACCAAGCCCCATGGTCAACCGGAATCTTTCGGCCTCGCGGAATCCGTAGGTCGCCAGAAGCCGGGTCGCCGCTTTCGCAACGCCGCAGTTTTCGCGACGCCAGCCATCGTCGCCGCCATCCTCGCGGCAGCCCTCTTCTATCGCAGCTCACGGAAAGCTGGAGATGGATCCTCCGGACCCCCTCCCACTGGAACGTTTTATCCGGTGACCTTCAATGACAGCGACGACAAGGTTACCGCTGAGGCCATCTCCCCCGGCGGCGACAAAGTCGCCTACGCCGACCGTTTCGGAGTTTCCATCGCCTGGCTCGACTCACACACCACCCAAATGCTGGCTTCGCCGCCCGCCTTCCGTGGGCGACGGATCGACTGGTACCCGGATGGCCAGCACCTGACGCTCAGCGGTATGACGGAGAACACGCACCGGCAGCAGGTCTGGAAGCTTTCACCGGATGGATCCCAGCCGACGCTGATCGCCGACGATGCCGATCTTGCGGCTGTTTCTCCCGATGGCAGGTCTATCGCCATGACCGTCCATGGAGACACAGAAATCGACATCGCTCCCGCCGCGGGTGGCGCCCCACGCCGGTTGCTGCAGGCGGTTGAAAAGGAGCGCTTTGTCTTCCTGCTTTGGGCTCGCTCCGGCCGGTACCTGATCGCCGAGCGCTTCAACGAAGGACGCCTTCCGGATTCCAGGAGCACCACCCCTTCGGGAGACATCGAAAGCTTGAAGAGGTGGCACTACGAGGCGGTGGACTGCAGCTCCGGCCAGCTGCTCGCCAGCCAGGAGAATATCCGTTTCGACTCCGGCTACATCCTGGCGGACGGCCGGCTGGTCTATCCCGAGGCGCTCTCGATCTGGCCAACCCAAACCAACCTCAATATGCTGCGGACGGACCCGAGCGATGGCCGCGTACTCAGCCCGGCTGTGATCCTGCAGACCACCTACGGAGATCAGCCCCACGCGTTGACCGCCTCGACGAATGGACAGCGGATTGCCGTCATCCTCGATCGCACCACGTCGGACGTTTTTGCCGGGTCGCTCCATTTTCCCGGACCTGTCCTGGACGGAGCCGTCCAGCTCACCCATCGCTCCTTCGAGAGCTATCCACACGCGTGGTCCGCGAAGGACGATGCAGTCCTGCTCGAAAACAACAACCTGGGCCTGGCCGCGATCTTCGAGCAGCGGCTGGATCGGGCAACACCCGATCTCGTCGCCAGGCTGCCCATTGACGCGGCAATGGCCGAGTTCAGCCCCGACGGCCAATGGATCCTCTTTCTGGGGCTCGACCCCGTTCCCCGCGGGCAGCCTCGTTCCATCTTCCGTGTGCCCGTGGCGGGTGGAGTTCCGCAGCAGTTGCACATCCCCGGGGAGATCGAGGAATTCCATTGCTCGGCCAGTAAAGCCGGCCGATGCGTTTTGCGCGAGGCCATCGAAGGGAAGGTATTCGTCTATTACCCGCTGGACCCCGTCAAGGGCATGGGAGAGGAACTTGCACGCACGCCCTGGGTGCCAAGTGTGCTGGGGGACTGGTCGGTCTCACCCGATGGCTCCACCGCCGCCATTGCCAGCCACAATAACCTCGTTCCCGCAATCCACCTTCTCAGCCTGCTCCACCCTGGCGGAAAATTCGACGACATTCCCGTGGACGGCCTCGGCGTCCCACTGGATGCCAACTGGGCGGCAAACGGCCAGGGCCTGTTTGTGGAAACCAAGACAGAGTCGGGCTACAGCCTGCTTTACATCGATCTCAAAGGTCACGCGAGAGTCCTGCGCGAATCAGGCGCGGCGATATGGGGCGTTCCCTCCCACGACGGGAGGAGGCTCGCATTTCCCGACGTCACGATGCGCACATCCGTGCACACCGAGAAAGTCGGCTATAACTGATTCTCGCCTCCTCTAGTGATCGGACTCCAGGGGGGAATGGCCTGAGCGAGCCACCGGCTGGGAGATGGTCCTGTGCGATGATCTCGTTCACTTGCGCGATGGGTTCGGAGGGCAATGGGAGTCTCGAATGCTCTGGTTTTCGTCGGGTAAGCCTACCCTCGGACAAAACCCGGTCTAATCATGATTGCCTTGAGCCGGCGCATATTGCGATCCCCATTCGGCCAGGGTCTTGATCAACTTTAATGCGGCAACTCCCAATGGTTTCCTCAGCGATTACTCAACATGCAGTCGACGGTCACTTAGATCGGACCGGACCACGATGCCCTCGTCCTCCATCTCTCGCAGATGTTGGGTGAGCATCTTCTTTGAGGCGCCGGGCAACATTTTACATAGCTGGCTCAGCCGGATCGGTCCGTGCTGGAGCTGGGAAAGCTTCTGTTTCAACGGCGTTCATTCGTACACCTCAGTCCCTTAAAATCCCCCTCGGCTCACGTTATTGGACGGCTATTGAACGGGCGAGCCTATGTCACAGCGAGAGCTTCCACTCGCAGCTAGCAAGTGGAATTTCCATACTTCAAATCTTCTATATGCCCGGGAATGCCGCAGGATCGCACGCGGCAAGCCCGTTTAGGGGGTTCAATCCTCAAAACCTAGCCCAACTCAAGGTCCATGAGCGCTTTTGCCTAAGTCGACATTTAAAATCGAATTTGCCTGCAGATCTGATCGATGGCCGATCTCCGGTTCTCTGTTTGAATCGATGGGAGACGGCTGCCGTGCGGTCCGCCAAAGAGTTTGCCTGGCTAAATGACCTCCCAGCGAAGTGGTGTCCCGGGTGTGCTTTCACCGCTGAAGCGAATAGTGCGGTCGGTTCTGCTCCATTTCACCGCGCCACCATTTGCGCGAACGGATCTAAGTTTAGCTCGGTCAACTTCGGGGAGGGCTAACTCGATATTCCAAACGCCTTTTCTCGCCGGAGCATACCAGCCTGAATATCCATCGCCCCGCCTCCGGAACCCGAGTAATGGCGAAGAGAATTCGTACTGGGGTGGCGGAAGGCGATCCACATCGAAACGTATACCTGTTTCAAAAAACTCCAACCCAAGCAGCTTCACGGCCGAGTAGAGGGGCCATGCATGGGAGTGCATATTCATCACTGGGAATTCCAGACCGGTGGCGCCAGGCATTTTCGCGAGGACTGAGTTATACGCGTCCGGGCCGCTCCAGATACCGAACCACATGTCTGGATAAGTTGCGGCGTGTCGAGCCAGGGTGTTTTTGCTCCACTCATCCCACGCCATGCTCTTATCCGCCAGGGCCAATGCCCAGATCAGCGTTCCGTTGATCGATGCAAAGATACCCCCGTTTGTTCCAACGCCGGGCTCGTCCTTCATGGTGGGATCCGGCTGACTCTGCAGCAGCGCTCCAATCGGCGAAGGTTTGCGCGATAACTCGTCGATTGCCGCAACCAGCGTCCTGACCTGCTCGGGGTCTGCGCCCCCACCGATGATCGCCCAGGGCTGAGGCTCCATCCAGAGTTGTTGATCGCCGGACCAGCCCAGTGTCTCGCCCAGCCACGCTCGGCGAAACCAGCGACCGGTCCACTGCTTCCTGACCGCCTGGCGCTGGGCCTCGGCCTTTGCGCGCGCCTCGTCGGCGAGCGGAGAGCCGCCCGCGTAATCGAGCATCCGCGCGTAGTAGTCAAGCACATAGCAGGCCATGGCCGCATTGAGGACACTCTCTCCCCTTTGGGAAACCTCCGCGACCTGCGCCGGTAAGAGACGATTCACGACGATGCTGTCGTTCCAGTCACCGTTGCCGATGCGCATCAGGCCGTGTGGGCCGACACCAATGGATTCCGTCATATGCCGGTAAGCATGTGTCAGAAGTTCGCGAACTGTCCTATCATTCGAATGAGCCTCCCCGCCGGGATAGGCGGGAATTCTCTCTTCGAGAACTTCTTTGTCGCGTGTGGCGAGAACATACTCGCTCGTTACCCAGAGAAGCCACATCTCCAGATCGCTGGGGAGATAACGGCACGGCATCGGAACGCCGGCGCCGACGATCCCATAGGGTATCGACCCGTCCGGCTGAGTTTCCCTGAGCGTGTAGCGAATAACTTCCCGTACCAGTCCAGGATTGGTGAAGATCATCGGCAATACGTGCTGGAGGGGGTCGCGCGCCGCACCCTGTAGCCCGGCGATGTACTGATAGGGGGCTCCCTGAGAAAGAATGTGCTCGCGGAAGAAGCTGTCATACGTACTTCCGCTGCGCACGTAGTAACTGCTCCAGAACGTTTCTCTCTCAACCGAGGGGTCGCCGTCGGAACGGAATCGAACGCTCGACGCTTTCCAGTGCGAGCTGGAATGCTGCCAGTGCGAATCCGGATCTGATGCGTACTTCGTTGTTAGCTCGTCGAGCGAAAAACCTTCCGGCAGATATCCGTAGAGGAAGTACAAAGTCCGGCCTTCCCCAGGCTTCAGGTTCAATCGACGCTCCAGAAAAAATGCGCTCTCCGGACCGCTGGAACTCAGGTCGTCGTCCAGCGACGCCGTCAATCCTCGCGGTTTTTCAAGACCTCCCTCGAAAAACCTTTTCGCGTTTGTTGTGACCGCATCGGCGGGCGCGTCCAGAGAAACGAGAAATGTTGGCGGAGGAGTCAGATCTTCCATACTGGCGCCTTCGGCCAACGGAGGCACCGGTGTTCCATAGAATCCGTTTGGATTTGTTTCCAGCGCACTTTGCACTTTCTGCCAGGCAGCCTCTTCCGCCGCCGAGCGGCCGGGAAAGGTCTGAGTATCGATAAACCCCATGCGGTTCTTCGTGGCTCGAAAATGGTGCGTGAATCGGCCGCCGAAATCGCGACGTAGCTGTGGGGCGGGTTGCGCACCCGCCGCTATCGCCGACTCCATCAACGCGCGATAGGAAAATTGATACTGGTGGCAACCCCAATACTCAACCCATCGCGGCGTCACGGTGTGATCGGAGTGATTCGTAACGGTGACCTGCGAAATCAGGACGGGGTCATCGCCAAACGGAGCAAAGATCACCTGATCGATTTCGTATTTGTCTGACAGCAGGCGTTTGCGAAAATAGCCAATTCCGAAGAGCCTCTCGAGTAATTCAGTGCGGGCGGAGTAATAGGTGCTGAGAACGGTTTCTCCGTCAGCAAGAAACCCGATGCCTCCCCCATAGCGATCCTGCTCCGGGTAGTAGTCGTTCAGAAACTTGGGAGATCCCTCATCCTGACGAACCTGGACGTATCCGTAGTTGGAGACCGCAGCTACAAGGCGATCGTTGCCCACCTGATGGGTGTGATCGGCAGGCCGGCGCCATATTGGATCGACCGGAGATACAGCCTTCGGGTCCGTAATCTGGTTACAGGTGTATTGGTAGGCCGGCATTCCGAATTGATCTTCGATCCAGTTCCCAAAATAACCCGAGCCGTACGCTTTGCCGGCTGTCGGGCTCAATGGGTCGGCGGCCTTCCATGTTGTGGAGTCAGTTGCTGCCAGCTTCGACGTGATCACGGTGGCCCCGACCCCCAGCCCCGCAAGTTCCAGAAATCTGCGCCGTTTCATTGACTGCATCCTTTGTTAAGTGATAACCGGCCGCGTTCTAATTCCAAATCACGCCGATCGGCAGGTGGGTCCGGCTCTGGAGCCGCTGCGGCCAATGCGGTTCGGGTTACGGTTGTTGATCGCTGAGCGAAGGCGGCGCATCATCCGGGGCTTCCCCCCATTTCTGATTGGCGCGAGGTGCAGCAACTACGCTCAGTGTCCCTCCCGCGGCAATCGCCTGGAAGGGAATCCAGTTATGACGAAGCGGCTGCCCGTTGAGTTCTACGCTCTGGATATAAGGCGTGTCGTCGTCGGCCCCCTTTGCCTCGATCACAAAACTCTTGCCTGCATAGGGCGCCTGCAGATGGATCACAGCTCTGGAGAAGGTCGGTGTGACGAGCTCATAAGCGAGACTCGCGGGGTCCACAGTGTAAATGCCCATCATGGCCATGACCGCCCATGAGGACATAGCTCCGCAGTCGTCGTTGCCTGGAATCCCGTCGGGGCCAACAAAATAGTTCTCCCTCAACACGCGCCGGACCACCCGCTGCGCTTTCCATGGTTGTCCTGAAAAATTGAACACGAAGGGCGCCTGCAGGTCGACTTCGTTGTACGGGTTGTAGTAAGTGGTGTACCAGCCCGGCATGGGGTAATTGAAGAATACGGTCATCCTTTCGTTGAACAGGTCGCGCCCCACGGCCTTGACCAGCCATGCCATGTCCGAGGGCGCCATCGGTTGATACTGCCAGCCACTCCCTTCCACAAATCCGTGCTCGTATTGCGCGGGATTGAAGCCTGCCGCCCAGGCGCCATCAGCGTTTCGGGGTCGAAAATATTTATCGCTGGGATTGAAGACGTTCCGATAATAGAGCGCGCGGTCGTACAACATCCGCGCATCGCTGGTCTTGCCCAGCGACTGAGCCACACGATAGAGCGCCGCGTAAGCGACGGAGTCTTCCTGATTCTCCGAAACCGAGCCGTAGTCGATCTTGTCGTCGGGCACATAGTGTACCTTGTTAATCCATTCCATTCCTCCTTCTCCTTGATAGGGGCGATCGGGCTGCGGGGCCTGCGTGGCATCTTTCAGCATTCCTTCCCAGGCTGTATCCATGTCAAAGCCATGGAGGCCGTTGAGCCACGCCGTTGCCAGCATGATCGTCAATGGGCTGCCGACCATGTCGTTGGTGTAGGTGTTTATCTGGGGCCAGCGATCGATCCATCCTCCTTGCTGGTACATGAGCACCGCAGATTGCGCCATGTCTTCCATTCGGCGCGGCTCGATCATCGCCAGCAGGGGAACCTCGCTGCGGTAGATATCCCATCCGGAATAGTTGGCGTAGACATGGTGCCCCGCGGCGACGGTGTGAATTCGATTGTCGAATCCGAGATAGCGTCCGTCCACGTCATTAAAGATGCTGGGCATCAGCAGGCTGTGATACAACGCGGAGTAAAACACCTTGCGTTCATTCGCTGTTCCCCCCGAGATTTCAATCTCGCCCAGCTCCTGTCTCCACGCGGCTGCAGCTTCGCCCTGAATCGCGGAGAAATCCTTTCCGTTGGCCTCTGCGTGCAGGTTTTTCTCGGCCCCCGCCAGATCCACAAACGAAATGCCAATATTCGCAGTTATCGTTTGAGTTATCTTTGCGGATCCCCATGTTGCGTAGGCTCCGGTCCAGCCGTCATGACTGGTTTGCTCTGCGGAGCGATTGTCTTCATGGAGCTTTCCTGGACCGCCATAGGTGTCGCCGGTCCATGTCCCGAAAGAATTGAAGGGCCGGCTGAAGGTCATTACGAAATAGATCTTGTAAGTAGGCTTCTTATCGCAGAAGGCATGGTTCTCGACGTAGCCCTCGATCCGGCGATCTCCGACAACGCGAATTGAAGCACCGGCAGTATCGTTCAGAGTGTGGCTGATGGGAACAAGAACGTTCGCGGGCTTACCGGCGGGGAAGGTGAAGCGCGCAACGCCGGTATGCTCGGTCGCGCTCAATTCGGCGTTGATATTCCATTGCAGAAGCCGTACCTGGTAGTAGCCCGGGCGCGCCGATTCCATGCTGTGCGAGAAGGGCGACTGAAAATCCGACACCTGCGTCTCGATCGGACCGTTCGTCGCCGTGAAGAAGACGTCTCCTTCGTTCGCACATCCCGGACCGCTCATGTGAGTCATGCTGAATCCTTTTAACTGCGTTTGCGTGTAGTGATAACCGAAGCCGTGGTCTTCGGTATCCGGACTCAGCTGCGCCATGCCGAAAGGGACTACGGCCCCGGGAAAAAGATTGATGCCCTCTCCGGGGCCAAATCCTGTGCCGATGAACGGATCGACGCTGGCGGTGGGTTCTCCCGTTCTCTGCGCGCGCGTGGCGGTTAGGTTCAGGGTCAGAAGCGCAACCAGAGCAGCGCATCGCGCAAATCCTCTCCAATGCGAGATCCGCCTCAGGGGGTTATCCATGTTTTCTTTCTCTCCTTCAGCAAAGGTCGAGACGGATATTCGCTCGTCACGGTATAGAGCAGGATCCGCATTCTTCCAGGGTTGGAACTCGCCATGCCGGTTCATGACCCAACCTCATCGAGCCGTACGGTCCTTCGTTCCTGCGCCGATCGGATCGCCGCAAACGCGACACGCGTTGCGAGCACAGCGTCATCCACGCTGCATACCACCGGGCCCGTTCCCAGAATCTGATCGACAAATCTCTCCAGCGCGTGCGCATGCCCTTTATCCGGCTCGGCTGTGAATTGCAGGAGAGGATCGCCTCGTTCCGCCGCCTCCGCACATGCCACATGTTTCTTCGCTAACCATCCCGAGACGCCGCCTTCGATTCCGACTTGCGGATGACGATCCTGCACCATTGGATAGGTTGTCGCTGCGGCGGCCCCTTCGATCCCCGCGGTGCGGACCTCCAGCATGTGATCGACGGCCAGGTATGCGCCATTACTCATGAACTCGTACATCTCCTTGCAGTAGCCGAGGGTCCCGTTGCTTCCAATCACAATCGTGGCCAGGGCTCCGCTGCGATACCGGACGATCACAGCCTCGTTCAGCATCCCGGTTTCGACAGCCGTCACTTCCACCGGTTGGTCGGCGAGAAACCAGTTGCACACATCGGTAAAGTGCGTCATCTCGAACAGCATTGGACCATGCGGCGCCTGAGTTTTGTCGAAGACCCATCCCTTCCAGCTGTACCAGTCGTCATTGATCCGCACCGACGCCGAGGGCACTCCATCGTCGGGCAAATGCGGTAGACCATCGCCTTCGCGCCGCCAGCGCCATGGGCACGGAAGCGGATGCGTCATGTGGCAGCGAAAAATGCGCTGCGCGTCGAGCATAGCCGGGCTCGACCGGCGGTTGTGGCCCGCGCAGAAGGGGATACCGCTCGCGTTCACCACCTGCTGGATTTCGTGTAGTTCTTTGAGGCTTGTGGCCAGGGGTTTCTCAACGTAAATGGGTTTGCGCGCCTTCGCCGCCAATGCGATCACGGGAAGCCGGAGCTTTTCGGTGGTGGCAAGGCAAATCACCTCTACCTCCGGATCCGCAATCGCTCCCTGATAATCCTTGCGGATATGTTTCGCTCCGAAGACCTCCCGGCATTCTGCCAGCACGCGATCATCCAGGTCGACGCAGGTGTGCAGCGTCATACGCGAAGAGTGCACGATGTTGGGGATGTGCTGTGCGCGCGCCACTGAGCCGCAGCCAATCACGGCGAAGCGAAGTGGTTCAGTTCTCGGATCGGCGCTCACGCAGGCTCCTGTCCGGTGTGTCCGCTTCGGCCTTCGGAGGCGCCCGGATCGAGCTGCGCCATGTAGTCGCGCCGCGAGATCAGGCCGAATCGCCGCATGATCTCAGTCACGGAGATATTCGGAGAGCGTGATTCCAGAGTGAACAGACAATTGTGTTGATCGAAACGGATGCGCACGTCCCTTCCATAGCAGCGGGCGACCTCGTCCATCTTGTCCTGGTTCAGATCGGAAAATAAGGTCACCGCATCGAAGTTAATAGTGGCCAGCAATACGGGTGCGCCAAATCCAAATCGCAGGGTTTCAGACCGATATCCTCCTGCGGCAAGCTCCGAACCATCCCGATCGAGGATGCGGCTCCACGGGGAATAGGCAAGCACAAACGGCACCCCATAAGTCAGCGCGCACGAATCCAGCAGCAACCCACCTGGCGTGAAACTGGGGATAACAAACAAATCGACGCCCTCGGCCATCTGTGAATCGAAGACAGCATTCGGGAAGTAGAGGTCAATGCAGATCGCCCCTCCCATCTTCAGACCTTCCCATGCGATCGGCTTCGAGATTCCGGGCTTCACGCCGGAAGACCGTTCGCCGAGAGCAGGAACCCGCTTCTGATAGAACCCGAGCGAAGTGCCTTCCTTCGAGAGAACATAGAACCGATTCGCGAGAACTCCGCCGTCTCGCACCAGCAGGGGAAGGACGAGGGAGATCTTCGATCGTGACGCGATTTCGCAGAGAAGCGCGGTCGCCTGCCGCCAGTCTTCCAGGGCGAACTCCTCGATCGGCGCCGCGTGGCTCGTTCGATGAAGCAGATTGATGGTCTCCGGCAGCACCGCCAGCTCCGCTCCCTGTGCCGCGGCATATTCGACCCATCGGCCAGCCTCACGCAGCACTGCATCGAGGTTGGGGTACTCCTGGTCCCGAAGAGCGATGGTCGCGATGGTCTTTTCGTTCACAGCATTTCACTTTCGCGATAAAGTTTTCGGGCCCCGGTCAGCGCGTGGAGATCGCCGTCAAGAGAGCCACCGATCGAGGTGCTCGGCAACGAACGCATCGTCATTCAGCAGCGGATAAGAAGAATGAATGCGTTCAATCTCATTCAATTGTCCATCCGAGAGCACCTCAGCGGGATCCAGACACCAGCGCCCAGCCAGGAGACCCTGCCGGCGCAGGATCTCGTGGATTCCAGGAATGCAGCCGTGGAACTGATTCCTGGCGTCGAAAATTGCGGCGTTCGCGTCGGTGATCTCCGCGCCCCGGGCCAGAACTGTATCCAGCCGCGCACCGTTGTACTTTGCATCATGAACCGACTGGAGCAGCTCGACCGCGCGGCGGGTCCAGACCGCCCACTGCCCGAGAAGACCGCCAACGAAGTGCACTGTGCGCTCTCCGAATCGAAATTCAGTCAGCAGATCGGCGACGATGTTGTCGTCGTTGCCCGTGTAGAGCGCGATCTCAGCGGCCCGCCCGCTGTTGGCCACGGCGCGCAGCACTTCCATGGTTTGATAGCGATCGAAGGAAGCGACCTTGATCGCCACGACGGAATCAAGCTCCACGAAGCGCTCCCAGAAATCGGCGTTGAGCGGGCGCCCTCCTACGGCGGGCTGGAGATAAAAGCCGATGATCGGGATCGTTTCTCCCACGACGCGGCAATGCTCGATGAGCGCGTCGTTGGAAGCATCCGAGAGTGCCGCGAGGCTCAGCAGGCCTGCGTCATATCCGATTTCGCGCAGCGTTGCCGCCTCCCGGCAGGCTTGTCCCGTCTCACCGCAGATGCCGCCGATCTTCGCCAGAATTTTCTTCGACCGCTTTTCAAAACAAGTCAGCTCTTCGAAGGCCAGCTCGAGTACCGGTTCAAAGAGCCCCACGCTCTCGTCACGGATGGAGAACTGCGTCGTGTGGACCCCGATGGCCACTCCGCCACTGCCGGCGTCGCAGTAGTAGCGGGTCAACGCGCGCTGGCGGCGTTCGTCCAGCTTAAGAGATTGGGTGAGGGCCAATGGGTGCGCCGGAATAACGAGCCCTCTTTGCAGAAGCGACCGGAATTTCTCTGTGCTCTCAGGCATTAAAACTTTCCGTCCGTGACCTGGAACTTTGTGGCCTTATTCAGGTTGGCGCCGCCGGACTCAATCCAGACAGCGACGGCTTCCATCAGTTCATCGGCTGAGACCGAAGGATAACCGAGCGCGGCGTGACAGGCTCCGGCATTGTTCAGCAGAGCTACCCCTTTCGACTCGCCGGTGACCAGAAGTTTGCGGTCAAAACGGCGGGCGAAGAACTCCGCTGCGCGCTGGACCTGAATCGTTTCAGGCCCGGTGACGTTCAGAATTCGCGCGGGCGTCTCGCACAGTTCCAGAGAACGCATTGCGTACGAATTCGCATCCCCCTGCCACAGCACGTTCACCGCGGGAACAGACAAATCGACAGGCTCGCCGTTGTAGACGTGCCGCGCAACGTCGACCAGAACCCCGTAGCGCAGATCGATCGCGTAATTCAGGCGGAAGATCAGGCACGGCGTCGTGAACTTCCTGGAGAAATACTCGAAGACGCGCTCCCGTCCGAGGCAGGATTGCGCGTATTCACCCACGGGAGCCGGCGCATCGGTTTCGACGCATCCCCCTCGTTCCGGACTGACAAAGGGATACACATTTCCGGTGGAGAAGACCACGATCCGCGATTCACGGAAGTGCTGCGCCACCTGCGCCGGCACTATGGTATTCATCGCCCAGGTAAGATCGGGATCGCCGGCCGATCCAAATTTCCGGCCAGCGAGGAACAGAACATTCTCCACCCGAGGCAGCCCTCTCACAGCTTCGGGGTCGAGCAGATCGCAGGAGAGGGCTTCCACGCCGGCATCCTGCAGTTCGTGCAGAGCTTGGGGCGATCCGAATCTGGAGACGGCAATAACGCGGGAACTTCTGCCCGCTCCGCGCAGGGCTTTCAGCAGCCTCTGCGCCAAAGTGGGCCCCATTTTGCCGCCTGCTCCCAGCACCATCGTGTCTCCGCGAAGCCGGCTGGCGAAGGCAACATCCGCCTCGCTCGGCTGTGTCAGGACATGATTGAGTTGCTGATCGGAGTCGATTCGGAGCATAGAAGGGTAGAACTACCTCAAAGCGACACGCTTCCGCCAGTTCATTACGCCGGCTGAGATGTTGGTATTTGGTTCTCAGTTTCGAAATGCGAAAACATAGTTTGAAATACGGACCAAGAATATGTCCCGAATCCTGGCCTGTCAAGAAGGCGTTCGGCCTGCAACACCCAGCCAGCACGCCGCCTGCGCCGCGTGGAGATAAGGAATGCTCCAGTACTCCAGTGTGTTCCATTCGATGGCGCTCGACTCCTCCAGATAGGGCGAGTCGTCCGGGCGGCCGATAAATCCCGTGATCATGGCTTCAGGGATTTGCGGGATGCGGAACGAGTAACCGATCGGCTGACGGTATCCAATCCCCGAGAACAACGACCGGTTGAGCGTATTGTGTCCGAGACACCAGTGCAGCAGTCCCTCAGCGGCTATTCGCCACGATCGCTCGTTGAATTGAGCGCCGGCCCGCGCCAGCAGGTGGGCGTGGCTCATCAGCACCGAACTTGTTCCATGCGCGATGCCCTGAGCATTGAAGGGATGTAAGAAAGTGCGCACGCCGTAGCCGCCTCCTGCGTCGCGAAACAACTGCCGCTCGCGATGCGGAGGATCGAAATACACTCCATACGGAGTCAGCGAGAAGGGATTGCTGCTGGAATCGGCGATCAGAAATTGCTCGATGTAGTCGATCACAGTTTGCCGAGCCTGTTCGACGGTTGTCGAGTCCCGCAACAGCGAACGCAGCTCCCAAAGGCGAAGCAACGCAAGCGCGGGGTCTGCTGAGAACGCGATCGAGCGAAATCCGTCGGCGCCGCCGGCTTCCATGAAATAACCCAACAATCCCTCCGTCCGCTTTGCCTGACGTTGCATCAGGTCCCGCGCGGAACGGATTAACTCCGGTATGCCAAGCGCTGATCCACCAGCCGCGAGCAATTCGAGGTTCCCGCGTAGTTCCGCGGCCAAAAACAGCGTTCGACCATCGTGACCCCGCCGCCGCGCATACGCCGCCGCCTGCCGCGCCATCTGCAGACATTGCTCGGACTGAGGGGAGGGAAGATACTTCGATACGCGTGCCTGCGCATGCACAAAGGCCCACTGGACCAGCGGATTATAGGTCGTGCGCACCGTGCGCTCGTCCCCGCTGTGAGGCACGTTATCCGTCCAGCGATTGTCAGTTGCATCGCAATAACAGCCAGGGTGATTTTCGAACCACCAGCCGTTCTCATAGCTGAACGACGTAGCTGCCGGGGAGGCGCCCCCAGCGACATCTTCATAAACCTGCCCCTCGGCGGTGATCATGCGATGGAAGAAAGCATTGCCCCACGAAGCCTCATCAAGCAGTGAACCCGGGGCAATACCGCTCCGGTCCAGTTCCTGGCCCAGGTGTTCATGCAAAGTAACCAGCGCATCGATGTGGTAGAGCGTGAACGCAAGCCATTTCCGAAAATCTCCCGCGTCATGCCATCCGCCGGTCGCCTGTAATGCAGAACCATCGCGGTCGAGGATTCCGTCGTCAAGATGGCAGGCGGGGTGAACACCGAATACCGCACAGCCGCAGCGCTGCGCGCGGAGGAAAGTCAGATATCCGGCGACGATGCGATCATAGACCCTGTCCCGTATCGCAAACGGCGGAGAGATCTGCCAGTCCGTTTCGATCTGGTAGCTTCCCGACGTGGTAAACCGGCTGAAGTCTGCCTGCCACAGAGGTCCCCAACGGCTCGATATCTTCCGCAATTCACCCTGATAAAAAGGAGCGGGTCCGCTGCCTGGAAGGAGCCGGCCACGGAGCAGATCGAACGGGGATGGAAAACGCGCCGAAAATCCCGCTTGTTGCTGG
Organism: uncultured Acidobacteriaceae bacterium; assembly: GCA_963831055.1. Classification (GTDB taxonomy): domain Bacteria; phylum Acidobacteriota; class Terriglobia; order Terriglobales; family Acidobacteriaceae; genus Palsa-343. Next base: position 109,623 of record CAWHOU010000023.1, read on the forward strand.
GCATCGCGTGGCATTCGAAAGCAGTTCTGTCGGAGGTAAAACGGGATGACATCGGGCAGTCCCTCCGCCTCACCCCCCACGAGAGTCAGGATCTTGGGGCTGTCGGGTAAATATCCGAGGTGGCTCAGGCTCAGTTGCGCATTCATAATTGCGATTCGCGAGGGATCCCATCGAAAAGGGTCGCCGGCTAGCGCGAGGAAACGATTCCCCGGGCCAGGCCGCTGTGCCCCAGTTGCAGGGTCGCCTTCCGGGCCGCTTCTTTCACCTGGGCGGCCACCGCCCCCTCGCGTTCCGGCGGAAATTCGTGCAGCGGAAGCGTGATGCTGATAACCGCCGCCGGCCGGTCGTCCTGGCCAACACCCGCGGCGAGAACCCAGTAGCCGGGCAGCAACTCCGCCACGTTGCGCGCGTAGCCCACCTTCTCCACCTGCGCCAGCTCCTGTCGCATACGTGCCGACGAGGTGATCGTGCTGCTGGTGTATTTTTCAGTTGATTTCGCCATGATCCGATCGACTTCTTTGGCGGGCATGCCGGCAAGAAATATCTTGCCCGACGCCGTTGCATTCAGCGGCCGGCGCAGCCCGACATCCGCGAAAGCGTCCGGCGCACCCGAATATCCCACCGAGTGGATGAACAGAACGTGGTCTCCATCCAGAACCCCAAGCTGAACTGTGCCCGGGAACTGTCGCGCCAGATCCTGCATAGGGAAGAAGGCGGCCCGATAAAGCGGCGAGTGACGCAGATACCCGGATCCGATCCACAGTGCGTGGCTGCTGAGCATATACCGGCGCGTCGCCGGCTCCTGTTGAATGAGGTTTGCTTCGATCAGGGTGGTGCAGAGCCGATGCGCCGAAGCTTTCGGGATTTTAAGCCGGGCGGCGAGTTCGCTGAAGGAAAGCTCAAACGGTTCGTCCGCCAAGAGTTCCAGAACTTTAAGACAGCGGAGTGTGGAACTCATGGCGGTTGAGGTTTTCCTCATACAGAAACCCTCTCACGATGGGCTTGACAGCGCAACGTATTTCAATTACCTTTGTCCGCAATACAAAAAGCAGTTTCGCATTGCAGAACTACAATATCAAAGCGGCCGTCAGTGCGCAATTGCAGATCGATCTTCCGGAGGTACAGAAGCATGAGGGCAGAAACAACGTCTTTGTTATCCAGGAATTCGGCTGTGCTGTCGTTAGCCCTGATTTTCCTGTTTCTTTGCTGGTCGCCGCTTCGAGGTGGCGCGCAGGAAGTGACAGCGACGATCAACGGAACCGTCACCGACCCGTCGGGCCGTGTGGTGCCGAACGCACAGGTAACGGCGACCGATCTCGATCGCGGCACAGTCTGGCCGGTTCGAACCGATGCGGCGGGATTTTACAGTCTGAGCAATCTTCCTGTGGGACGCTATGAAGTCCGCTTCACGGCATCCGGGTTCCGCGCGGCAGTCCAGTCTCCGATCGAACTGCAACTGAACCAGGTGGCCGAGGTTGGCGCTCAACTGGTGGTTGGACAGAACACTGAAACTGTCCAGGTGACCAACGAGGCGCCGATACTGCAGACCGAAACTACCGATGTCGGTACAGTCATCGACGCGCGGACCAACGTCAGCTTGCCGCTTGCCAGCCGTAACTATCTGCAGCTTACGCTGCTCACGCCGGGTGCCGTGACGGTACAACCGACAGGGTTTGAGAGCGGGCAGAACGCCGGACAGGTCACGCGTCCTGAAATAAACGGAAACCGCTTCGATGCAAACAGCTTCCTGCTCGACGGCATGGACAATAACGATGCGGGAAGTAACTACGTTGTATATTCGCCGCAGCCGGACGCAATCCAGGAGTTCCGAGTCATCACGCAGAATGCTCCTGCTGAGTTCGGCAGCTATATGGGCGGCATTATCAGCGCATCGATCAAGGGAGGCACAAATTCCTTCCATGGCACCGCCTTTGAATTCTTCCGCAACGATGTTCTCAACGCGAACCAGTGGATGAACAAGCTGGTACCGGGTAGCGTGACTCCCCGCCAGAAGCTGCGGTGGAACGAGTTTGGCGGCACGATCGGCGGGCCGATCCTGAAAGACAAGCTCTTCTTTTTCGCCGACTATCAGGGCGAGCGCTTCGACTTTCCCAGCACGTCTTCTCTCATCACGGTATTTACGGCGAAGGAGCGGACCGGCGACGTCTCTGAACTGGTGGCCGCGGGCAAGAACATCGTGGATCCCAAGACCGGCTTGCCATTCCCAAACAATCAGATTCCCACCGGTGAGCTGAGCAAGGCCGCACAGGCAATTCTCAACTCCAGCTTGTATCCCACACCGATCAACAGCTCGCTTCAGTCGAACGCAATCAACACGTCCGCGACCAAGAACGACGACGACCAGGGCGATGGCCGTCTCGATTATGCTGCAAGTGAGAAGGACCATTTCATGGGCCGCTTCTCTTATAGCCATTTCACCAACCCTACCCTCAACTCGCTGGCTTATGACTACAACCCATTCAATGTGGTTAACTCATGGAATTTTGTCACTGGATATACGCGTACCATTTCGTCAAACCTGTTGAATGATGCGCGTCTGGGAGTGAACTACGTCCAGGTCGGGCAAAACTCGACCACCGCTAACTTTTCAGGCAACGCAGGTACGCTCTTTGACATTCCCGGGTTAACAACAAACTTCCTCCCCGCCATGCACTTCAGCGGGGGATATGTCAGCAATTTTGGCACCAAGGACAGCGTCACAAACAACTACGATACGTCGATTCAGTATTCGGACGCTCTAAACTGGGTGCATGGCAAGCACAACACGCGGTTCGGATTCGAGGGCTGGCGGATTCGCACCACTGGGCTCTTCAATGGCAGTAATGGACAGGCCGGGACCTTCGGGTTCACTTCCACATACTCGGGTAGTCCGGAAACGAACTTCCTGCTGGGCTTACCCACCACTGTCGGCGCCGGCAACCTGGGCGCAGAGTGGGAGCAGAATAACAATATCTTTGCGGCCTTTGTTCAGGACGACTGGAAGGCCACAAATAAGCTGACGTTCAATCTCGGACTTCGCTACGAGACGCACACACCCTTCGTCGAAGCCCACAACAAAGAGGATAATTGGGATCCGCAAACCGGCGAGTTCGAGTTACCCGGCCAAAACGGCAACAACGACGCGCTTTACAATGCGTACAACGGCTATGGAAATTACCAGCCGCGCATCGGCGTTGCTTATCAGGTGATGCCAAAGACCACGGTTCGCGCCTCTTACGGGCTATCGTCGTTCATGGAAGGCACGGGTTTGGGACTGCGCCTGCCTGCTAACCCGCCGCAACCGGTCGCAGCCAGCGCCAATTACAGTAGCCTTGCCTACCCCACCACAACGCTTGACCAGGGCTTTACCCCAATCTCGGTGCCTTCTGGATGTACGACTTCCGGTTTGGAGAGCGCCGCCCCGATCTGCTACAAGGGCGCCGTCATCTTTGCGTGGGACAAGAACGTACAACCGGCTCACTCCAGCCAGTGGAGCCTGTTCCTCGAACACGAGTTCTCTCGGTCGGCTGTGGCTCAGCTCGGCTACGTTGGGCAGGCAACCAGGCACCTGACCGATGCGCAGTTGCTCACGCAGCTCGTTTGGGATTCGCCGGGGGTGGTGAGCCCGTCACCGTACTTCGCGGATAACAAGGCGGTCATTAACCAGGTGGCGTATATCTTCGGTACCTTTGCCGAGGCGCACCAGAGCTATCACGCCTTGCAGGCTCAGATGGAGGGACGGCTGAATCATGGTTTGTCCTATCAGCTCAGCTACTCGTGGTCTCGCTGCATGACCAACTCGCAGGGGTTCTGGGGGGAAGGCGGGCAATCCTCAGCGCCCAGCGCGTGGTGGCAGAACAGTTACAACCCCGAAGGCGAGACGGGCGCGTGCTATTACAACGTGAAGGGTGACTTCACCGGTTTTGTCATCTACGAACTGCCCTTCGGCCGCGGCAAGCAGTTTGGCTCCAGCATGAACAAGGCCGCCGATGCCGTGGTGGGTGGCTGGAAGCTGAGCGCAATTCCGACGATCCGCGGCGGCTTCCCGCTTACGCTCAGTTCAAACGACGACCACTCCGGCACCAACTCCTTCCAGAACCGGCCGAATTGCATAGCGCCGCCGCGCGTGTTGCATAAGCAGACCATTGGAAACGGCTTCTACGGGTATCGGTGGTTCGATCCCGCATCGTACCAGGAACCGGCCGCTGGTTATTTCGGCAACTGCAGTGTGAGTTCGGTCTACGGTCCCGGCGAGCAGAACATCGATGGCAGCATTGCCAAGATCTTCCCGGTCACTGAGCGTCAGAACGTCGAGTTCCGTGCGGAGTTCATCAACGCCTTCAACCACACCATCCTCGATGCGCCGAACAATGGAGGCATCGACGTCACGAATCCGGATGGCGGCACAATCGGTCAGGTCAATACGTCAGAAGGAGCGCGCAACATTCAGTTCGCTCTTAAATACAACTTCTAGCCATCGGTCGACGATGGCAGGCCACAAACTGCCTCAACCAGGCGCCGGGTTCCAGATGAGCCACAGTCTTCGGAACTCGGCGCCTTACACTATCTGCATTCCAGCACCGGGCGCCGAGTTCCCCGGAAAGCGCCGCGAGACAGTCCTAAGCCCTCCCGATCCGGCTAGACTGGGCCAACGGATGCCGTTCCATCAGGAAACCATGTTGTGCGGGACGAAGTGAATCAAAGATCATCGCAACCTGCAGATGCTTCGCATCGGGCTCTGGCCACCCATCACGGGAGTCGAAGCGGACCGCATCAGCGTTTCCCAATTCCCGACGGCATATGAGAAACAGCGACCTCATCGCCTTCCTGAAACCGATCGCCAACCAGTTCAGCGGAGATGATTCGCTCGAACTCACCGATATTACTGGCCATGTGACCGATATTCAGGCGGTCCCATGGCGTCTCACCCTTCGCCTCCGTCTTTCCGCAGGAATCTACTCCGGCCGCTTCGAGACCGCGCCCGGCGCCTTTGATATGTCAACAGCCATGATGGAGATGGTGCGTGTCCCGGATGGCAAGCGCGTACTCGTCGGTCCCTGGGACCTCGATCACATCCGCAATGTCATGGCCGTCCCCATGATTCGCACCTTCGTGAACGGCAAGCTGAAGGGCGGCCTGTGGTTTGATATGCCCGGCCCCGAACAGATCGCAGAGGGGCGACTGGCTGCCGAGTTCGGCTTCGAGGCGGAGGAAGGCGAGAACGAACTGATCTTCGAGCTGATCGAGCGTGACCGCGATCGCATGAACTGGGGCAAGCTCGATCACATCGAATTGCGCAGAGACGATCGCCGCACCGTGCCGCTCGCGCCGGCAGTCAGCGGGCATCCGCGCATCTTTCTCACCTCCGAAGACGTGCCAAAGGCCCGCGAGCGCTGGCAGGCAAGTGCCGAGTTCCACGCTCTGTGCGAGCGGCTTCGGAATGAAGAACTGGTCTTCCTTTCCGACAACAGTCAGGGCACTCAGGAAGTGGCGTCGCTGGTCTACGCTTTAACCGGCGATGCGATCATCGGTGCGCGCGCCAAAGCCCGCATCATCGAGCTCGCTCACGCTCCCACCTGGAGCTGTCGTCCCGATCCTCTGCTCATGGGCGGCGAGAACGACCGAATCATCAGTCAGCGGCTGTATCAAACCGCTCTGGCCTGGGATTACCTGCAGCCGCTCCTCGACGATGACGACCGTCGCGCAATCCTCGCCAGGGTCGAAGAATACCTGCAGAAGATCTACGATTTCACGCTCCTGCAGCGCGCCTACATGGGCTATCCGTCCATCGACCCCCACTCGCTGGGATCATGGAACGGCGCTGCCATCGCCTGCATGGCCTTTTGCGACGACCTCGCCATCGCTCGCCATGCGCTTCCGCTTTTCCATGGATTGTTCTGCGACAGCCTCAGACTGTTCCCGGCAAGCGGCAAAGCCGCCTGGGCCACCTACTTCCCGTTCCACCTGATCCTCTATCTGGCTGCAGCTCATGTCTTCGGGGGACAGAGGCCGGAGCTCTCCGACAGCCCCTTCCTCGACAACCTCGGTCAGGCCCTGCTCGCGGCTTTTGAAGTACCCAACAGTCAGGAGTTGCAGCGCGGCCTGCGGACGCGGGAGCACCGCTTCATCACGGCCTTTCTCTGTCGCTTCCATCGGACCCCGGGAATCGAATCGATCTATCGCGCCTTTGCTCAGAGAGAGCGCAGCGCGAGCGGAGAGCTCGTCCTCGGCATCTTCGATCTTCTCTACGCTCCGGAGGCTGCCGGCGATATCGCGCCATTTCCCAATCGTCCCCTCTTTGCGAAGGATGTCGGCGACATCATCGCGACCTCTCAAACTGAGCCCAGGATCGCCGTCTCGATGAGCGGCGGTCCCAAGGCAGGCCGTCACGCCATCTTCACCCTGATGCCGCACAATCGGGAATTTGCCCCGTCGCTCGGCGCCATTGAAGCTACCGTAGACGGCACGCCGGTGCTGTGCAACGTGAACATGGGTGTCTATGGGCTCAATAGCGCCCTGACGAACACCATGTGTTTCGAAGAGGGCGGAGCCATCACCAATGGCCAGTACCTGAACGGCGAGAATCCGCCGGAGCGCTGTGCCGTCATCCGTCGCTGCTTCATCGGCGACCGTTATCTCTTCGCGCACATCGTGGTCACGCACGCGCTCGACCCGAAGCTGCAGGTGCGTCGAGCCGATCGTATCTTCCTGTTCGATCGCCGCACCGGAACCATCCTGCTCTCCGACGCTTTCCAGGGCGACCGGGCCATCCGATTCGCGACTCACCTGCATTGTTCCGGCTCTGTGAGGGACCTCGGCAACCACCAATACCGTCTGACCGGGGGCCAGGCGAATCTGATTGCCGGAATCAAGGGTGGGAGCAAAGGACTCGACGACGAAGAAAGAGGAGAACTCTTCGTTCGCGTATTGCAGAGTATGCCCGCCGCGCAGGTTGTGACCGAGGAGCCCACCTGGGTTCCCGCGTATATCTACGGGCTCAACAACACCGGAAATGAAGACATCCGCGAAGGGCGATTCCCGCGATACCGTCGCTGGAGGTTGCAGGCATCGTCTCCGGTCAAAGAAGGCTCCTTCCTGATCGTGATCGGTCCTAACCTCGACCAGGTACAGTACGCCGATGGCGCCGTGCTTCTGCCCCACGGCGGTGGTGCTCGCTTTGGCGACGGTGCCCTCCGGGCCCTCGGCGTTGAGTGTCACTGCGAATGCCTCTTATGGGATGAGGAAGAGCGCATCATAACAGCGCTGGGGCTTCGGTCGATTCGCGACGCAGACCGTCAGCTGACATTCGCTGTACCGGTTGACCTCGAGTACAGCTCGGCTACCGGGCAGGCTGCAATCTATGCGCAGGGATCTTCACATGCTGAAATCTGTCGTGGATTCCAGCCGGGGATTTGGGAACCGGTTGGCGACGAGGGCTGGAAGACCCATCAACCGAATCGCGCAATCTACGTTCGCATGCAGGACAAAACGGGGAATAAAGAGGAATCAGCATGAGCAGGGAGAAGGCCATCGAAGTTGCCATATTCGGCGGCGGAAAAATGGGAGAGAACGTCATTCAACACCTCAGGTACAGCCCGCTGGTTCGGGGCATCACGGTCTTCGACCGTCACCCTGAGAAAACGGAGTCTCTAAAAGAGCGCTTTGGGGCCAAGCCTGCCAGTAGTCTCGATCAGGTCCTGCAGGATCCGGAGATACGGCTTGTCTACGTCACCGCGTCCAACAACGCCCACAGGGATCTGACAATTGCCGCGCTTGAAGCCGGTAAGGCTGTGATGTGCGAAAAGCCGATGGCCACCACTCTGGCCGATGCTGAGGCGATGGCGCTCTCTGCCGAGAGGACAAAGGGCTTTCTTCAGATCGGATTCGAACTGCGCTACTCGCATCTCTACACCACCGTCAGGAAGTGGATCGACCAGGGGCTTCTGGGCCGTGTGCTGAATACTCATTGCTTCTACTGCAGCAGTGCCTGGGGTCGTCACGATGTGTGGCGGGCGAAGCCCGGGACCAGCGGCGGGATGTTCGGAGAGAAGCTAAGTCACTACGTCGATCTTCCTCGTTGGTGGATCGGCGATACGGTCGAGGAGGTGTATGCCACCTGCGCGCCGAACGTAGTTTCCTATCTGGAAGTCCACGACAACTTTCACTGCACCTACAGGTTCAGGAGCGGAGCCGTCAGCCACATCACCTTCATGATGGGTCCGGCTGCGACCTTTCACGGAGATCCGCTGCAGAATGCCGTCTCCCAGCAGGCAGGCGACGGACATATGCTTCGCTACCTCGTCTATGGGGAAAAGGGCGCCGCTGAAACCGACGTCTTCCCGCGTACGATCAAGCGATGGGAGTTCGGTGAAGACGATTACGGGCAGGCCAGTAAATGGGTCCAGACAGAAACCTGGAAGCCCGAGCAGGACTTCCCTTACTTTCACAACACCCATGACCAGGCGCTGGATATCGTCCGGCGTGTCGTGGAAGGCGAGCCGCCAAAACTCAATCCCCGCGATGCGCTCGAAACGACCCGGTTGTGCTTCGCTGCTGAACTCTCCGCAAAGGAAAACAGGCCCGTTCGGCTCGACGAACTGAAGACAAGCTGAAGCGCTGATGTTGCAGCCCAGGCAGGAACTGACGATCCGGTGACCGACCCGCAGCCCAACTCGAACCCGCAGAAGCCCGCTCCCGTGGGAGGGTCGCGTGCGCATCGCGGCGACCTGGCCGCCTTCTACGCCGATCGCAAGCTGATGTGGCGCAACGTTGGATGGATCACCTTCGGCCACTTCGGCATGGCAGTTACCATGACCATCCTCATACCGCTGATGAATCTCCGGCTCAAGGCTGTCGGCGTCAGCGAATCGGGCGTCGGCCTGATCACCTCCGCCAATCTCTGGGCCGTCAGTTTTCTCGTCATGTATTTTTCTTGGAAGAGCGACCACTGCACCAGCCGCCTGGGCCGCCGCACGCCGTTCGTCCTGCTCTCCCTTCCATTCCTCACCGCTGCCCTCGTCTTGTTTCCGCTGTTCAGCGAGAAATGGCTCCTCGTCGGCCTGATGCTCGTCTACTACTTCTTTAACGACATGAGCGCCTCCACTTACCCGTTGCTCTCCATCGATTGCGTCTCGCAGGAAGTCCTCGCACGTGTCTCCGGCTTGGTTGCTATCGTGATCAGCCTCGCCGGATTTCTATCCTCGCGCCTGGGTTCGAAAATGGCCGACACCCATCAGACCGGCGTCTTCGTTCTCTCCGCAGCCCTGATGGCATCCATGTTGCTCCTCGCTCTGTGGCAGATTCGCGAGCCTCCCTTCCACCATCCTGCTGAGGGGAAATTCAATTTATTGGCGCCGATCAGAGTCGCGTGCCAGGACAAGCGCATTCTCGTCCTCATGATTGCGGTTGCACTTCTGAATGCTTTCTCCATGATCTTCAATACCTGGGTCTGGTTCTATGCAAAGAGCAAGCTGGGCCTGACGATTGGCGCTACAGGGGCCGCGATTTCGTGGGGGCTGCTTCTGAAAGTTGCGGTCTCCTATCCGGCAGGCTGGCTCATCGACCGCGTAGGAAGCTACGTCGCGTTATGCCTCGAATGGATCCTGATGCTGGCTCTCGCTGTGTCCTCTATCTATGTCACCAGTGAACGCGGCCTGATCCTGCTGATGGTGTTCTTCTCCCTCTGGATGCCGCTGCAGGTTGCCGGTGACACAATTCTCTGGAAGACCATGGACAAGGCCGACACCGGCTCCTACACCTCAACCGTCGCGCTGATTCGCAACTCCTGCACCGGCACCGTCATTGCGATTTCTGGCTATCTGATCAAGTGGACAGGCAGCTATGTGGTCGCCTTTTGGTTCGGATTCTCTCTCAGTTCCATCGCGCTCATCGTCTTCTTCGTTTACCGCCACCTCATGCGCAGCGGGGGAAGAACTCCGGCTGCTGCGGCCGAACCCGTCGCAGACACAGACTTCCCGGAAGGAACGGTCTCTGCTCGCCTGGCCGCCGGCGCCTGAACCCGGAGAGTTTCTGGAGAACCATGGAAATCTGCCTGGCCAATTCGCGCACAGAGCTCGGGGAGATGGCCGCGCGTGCAATCGGAACATCGCTGCGCGCCCGGCTGGCCGCGAAAGACAGCGTGCGAATGATCTTTGCCGCGGCCCCAAGCCAAAGCGAGACGCTCAGCGCCCTGCTGCATGAACCGGATATCGACTGGCGGCGCGTAACCGCCTTTCACATGGATGAGTACATCGACCTGCCCGCCGAAGCGCCCCAGCGCTTCGCCACATGGCTCAGGCGAGCCTTCTTCGACCGCCTTCCCCTCGCAAAGGTGTATCTCATCCAGCCTGGCGACGATCCCGCTGCAATCAGCCGTGCCTATGCGTCCGCACTTGCCGAAGCCCCCATCGATCTCGTGCTCCTCGGCATCGGAACCAACGGACATCTCGCGTTCAACGATCCCCCCGCCGACCTGCACGATCCCCAGCCGGTGAAGATCGTGGAACTGGATGCGATGTGCCGCGAACAACAAGTCCTCGATGGATGCTTTGCCGCTCTGGACGAGGTGCCGAGAAAAGCCATCACCCTTACGGTTCCCACTCTCCTTGCCGGGCGCGAGCTGTTTTGTTCCGTCCCCGGCCGTCACAAGGCTGCAGCCGTAAAATCGATGCTGAAGTCTCCCATCAGCGGCGACTGCCCCGCCACCGTCCTTCGTACCCACCCGCACTGCGTCGTCTACCTTGATCCCGAATCAGGTTCGCTGACCAACCTGCATCAGCATGACAAGAATCAGAGGGCGTGATCCAGACCGCGAAGTCTGCCTCGATGTAACAGTCGAGGATGGAATCATCGCGCGCATCGAGGAGATACGCTGCGACACCGATCTCTATGTATCGGCCGGCCTCATCGATCTACAGGTGAACGGCTGTGCCGGATTTGATCTGAATGCGAAAGACATCACGGTAGGAACCGTCGTCGGCCTCGTCGACGCCATGCTGGCTCGCGGAGTCACTTGTTTCGCGCCCACGCTGATCACGGCGCCCGAAGAAGAGATATGCAGCAGGCTCAGGATCATCGCCGAGGCGCGCGGCAGCAATCCCCGAGCGGCCGCTTGCATTCCATTCGTCCACGTGGAAGGCCCTCACATATCTGCGCTCGACGGTTATCGAGGCGCCCATCCCGCCGACGCCGTTCGCCCTCCCTCCATCGCCGAGTTCGATCGCTGGCAAAAGGCCGCCGCCGGAATCGTGGGTATGGTGACTCTCTCTCCTCACTTCAGCGAGTCCGTCGAGTACATCGCAGCGCTGGTCAAAAGCGGTGTTTACATCGCCATTGGCCACACTCATGCCTCGCCGGACCAAATCCGAATGGCGGTGGACAGCGGCGCGAGTCTTTCCACCCACCTCGGCAATGGAATTGCTCAGGAGATTCCCCGTCATCGCAATCCCATCTGGAGCCAGCTGGCCGACGATCGCCTCACGGCTTCGTTCATCGCCGATGGTCATCATCTGCCCCAGGAAGTTCTGCGCTCGCTGCTTCGGGCGAAGGGTGGAGCGCGTTCCATTCTCGTGTCGGACTCGGTGGCGTTGGCCGGTATGCCTCCCGGCAAATACACCACCCCTGTCGGCGGTCGCGTCGAACTGCGACCGGACGGCCGGCTCTGTTTGGAGCATTCGGAACTGCTCGCGGGTTCCGCAGCCTCGCTCGCGCAATGCGTGGGCACCGCCGTTCGAATGACCGGAATCCCTCTCAGCGAAGCGCTCGCAATGGCAACCATCAATCCGGGGCGGTTCGCAAACCGCAGTGGTGTGATCGCAATCGGCTCGCGTGCCGACCTCATACGCTTCCGGTGGACAAACGAGATGATCCTCGAGGATGTGTGGTTGGCCGGAGAGCCGATGGACGTTTCGAAGCTCGCGCGCGGTGCACAAAGGACAAAGTTCTGTAATGGATAAGGAAACACTGGCGGCAGCAATTGGAAAGTTTCCCGACAAGGTGCCCCTGCGCCCCACCACGCTGGAGTGCGTCGATTGCGGAACCTACCGCCGCGAGAAGGTCGAGTACTTCACGGAACCCGTTGAAACGATCCGAGCGTACATCTGCATCCCCAAAAGTGCAGGGCCAGGAACGCCCGCGATCTTTTGTCATCATCAGCACGCGTGGAATTTCGCGCTTGGCAAAAGCGAGGTGGTCGGTCTCGCCGGCGATTCGGATCAGAACTACGCCGCCGAGCTGGCCGAGCGCGGCTACATCACCTTTGCGCCGGACGCCATCGGCTTTGAGGAACGGAACTGGAGTGAAGGCACGTTCAGAGCCGCGTACTTCGAACTCACCTCGCGCCTCGTTGCCGGCCGCACGCTGCTGGCAAAGGTCCTTCACGACGCCTCGGTCGGCATCGACTACCTCGAGACTCGCATCGAGGTCGATCGAGACCGCATCGGCTTCATCGGCCACTCCTATGGCGGACGAATGGCGATCTGGCTCCCCTCTTTCGATCGACGCGTGAAAGCCTCCGTCTCCAACTGCGGCTGCGTGCGCTACCAGGATTCTCTTCGTCGCGATGCAGGTATCCAGATGGAATTCTGCGTTCCCGGAATCATGAATATCGGCGATATCGAGGAAATCGTCGCGCTCGCCGCTCCCACTCCGCTTTATCTCTCAGCTACCGGCCAGGATAAGTGGAGTCGCGGCGCGGCGCAGATTTTCGACTTCGCGCGGCCGTATTTTCCTCCGGATCACCTGAAGCTCAGAATCTGGCCTGGTGATCATGCGTTTACCGCGGCTATGCGCGAAGAAGCCTATAGGTTTCTCGATCGGCATCTGCTCGAACCTCACGGAACCGTACCGACCATGAAGAATCAGGTTGAAACGAACGAAGGAAGACGAGGATGATCGGAGCTATCGATATCGGAGGAACCAAGGTTGCCGTCGGCGCTGTCCGCGAAGACGGCATCCTCGCGCATCACATTGAGGCACCCACGAATTCCGGGCAGGGGTTTGAGCCCGCCATGGAGCAGGTCCGGCGCATGCTGCAGGAGATCGTCGACGCATGCGGCCCTTTGGCCGGCATTGGCATTGCTTGCCCAGGGCCCCTGAATCCTTTCACCGGAATCATCGGCGACGTTGGCACGCTGCCGGGCTGGAAAGGCGGCAACCTGAACGATGCGCTCCGGGAGTTCGGTGTCCCCGTCGCGGTCGAGAACGATGCGGACGCAGCCGCGCTCGCGGAGTACAGTTGCGGAACCGGACGCGGCGCCGGCAGCTTTATCTACCTCACCATCAGCACGGGAATCGGCGGTGGCATCGTTCTCGGCGGTCAGCTCTACCGCGGCGTAGACGGAGCTCATCCTGAACTCGGCCATCAGGTCATCGATAACGCCGGACCGCTGTGTTACTGCTCTGCGCGTGGCTGCTGGGAGAGCCTGGCGAGCGGCACCGCCATGAGTGCATGGATGTCCGAGAAGCGTCCTGACGCTCCAGCTCTGAGCGCGGCCGCCATCTGCGAGTGTGCAGTTCACGAGGACGAACTGGCGATGCAGGCCGTCAAACGGGAGGGTTACTACCTCGGACTCGGTCTGGCCAACCTCGTCACCCTGTTTGCACCTGACGTGATCGCCCTGGGCGGAGGCGTGATGAAAAGCAGTCACCTGTTCATGGATGACGCCTTGAAGGTCGTCAGAAACCTGTGCACGCAGGTGCCCGTGGAGAAAACCAGAATCACGATCTCGTCTCTCGGGTCTGAAGCCGGCTTGCTGGGCGCTGCGCAGTCGTGGCTCCTGCGTTATAAACTCCACGCACCCGGCTCGCGACTTAGTCATGGCAAGACAGGAGGATCAACGACTCCTTGACCACCTCGAACCTCGCCCAAAACATCCTCTCTCAGGCGGAATCCCTCTCGGGCGTTCTGCGCTACCAGCATCGGGACGGCGCCGAAGCTCTGGCAGCGGCTGCGACCCTGCTTCGCTCGGGCAGGCGCGTTCTGATTACCGGAATCGGCGCCTCTCTCTACGCTTCGATTCCTCTTGAATATGCTCTCTGTTCTGCAGGTATCGATGCCACTGCCATCGAAGCGGGCGAACTGCTGCACTATCGCGCGGCCGGCATTCGCGATGCCGTCGCCGTCGTTGTTTCCCGATCCGGAGAGTCGGTGGAGATTACAAAGCTGCTGGAGATTCTGAAAGCTCGTAACACAGTTATCGGTGTCAGCAACGAGCCGCAGAGTCCTCTGGCGCGAAACGCGGAGATCGGCATTCATATCGGCAGCCTACCCGACGAGATCGTCGCGATCCAGACCTACACCGGAACCCTGCTGACACTTCACTTGTTAGTAAGTGCCGTCAATCACGCTGGTGATGCGGCCGCCGAGGCGATCGAAAGCCTGCTGCCGAGCTTCGCCGCAGCCGTCAGCGGTTCAATGGAGAAGCTGAGTCAGTGGGATCTGTTCTTCTCCGGCGATTCTCCGGTCTATCTGCTCGCTCGCGGCCCCTCCCGCGCCTCCGCATATGAAGGCGCTCTGCTGATGAACGAAGTTGCGAAGACCCCTGCCATTGGCATACCCGCGGCTTCTTTCCGCCACGGTCCTGTCGAGATTGTGGATTCGAAATTTCGCGGCATCGTATTCACCCCGCGAGGCAGAACGCAGAACCTGAACCTGGCGCTCTTGCAAGACCTCGTCCGTTTCGGTGCACAGATGCGCGTGATCGGATCGTCTCCCGCGGATTCCGCTTCGGCCGTTCAGGGATATGACCCCACACCAGTGCCAGAGCCTCTCGCGCCCCTGTTGGAAATCGTCCCCGTGCAGGCGGCGGCTCTTCGCCTGGCAGAACTGCGCGGGATCAGTCCCGGAAGCTTTCGCTATGCACCCCAGGTGACACGCGATGAGGTGAACTTCAACCACGGAGGTCGCAATGGAAAGTAGCAACAGGTTAGACCCTGACAGTGATTCGAAGCAGCATTGGAATGCCCCATGGTTCTGGTACTCGATGATCTGCGTGCTGTGCTGGGGAGGGTGGGCGCTGTTGTCCAAACTCGGGTCGCGTGAGGTACCCCCTGAAACCATGCAGTTTCTCTTCACAGTGGGCACGATCCCTGTGGGCATCGCGCTCCTCATCGGTCGCCGCGGCAGACTGGAGAGGAGTCCGCCCGGCATCGCCTACGCCGTCCTCAACGGGATCCTCAGCGGCGTCGGCGGCCTGACGTTATTTGCCGCCTATCACACCGGCGGCAACACCTCTCTCATCACCGTTGCGACGGCCCTTTATCCCATGATCACCGTCATCCTCGCCATCTCCATTCTCCGCGAACGCTTTCGTCCCATTCAGGCGCTCGGCCTCGCGTTTGCCGTTGCCGCCATCGTCATCTTCTCGCTATAGAAAGGCCGGCTCCCGATGCATATAGCACCCTGGCTCGTTTTCTCGGCCATCACCGTGGTGGCTTGGGGAATTGTCGGCCTTTTGCAGAAACTCTCGACGAATTTAATCTCCGCTGAATCGTCCCTCATCTGGCTCGTGGTCGGATTCCTGCTTCTTGAGCCGTTCTTCTATCCAGGGAAAACCGTATTCCACTATTCGTCATGGAATCTGGCATGGGCCTTGCTCAGTGGTGTCCTGAATGCGCTTGGCGCATGGGCACTCTTTGCTGCTCTGAAAAGCGGGGGCAAAGCTTCGATCGTTTCACCGCTCACCGCGCTCTATCCACTCGTAGTCATCATGCTTGTGCCTCTTGTTTTGAACGAGTCCATCAGCAGACTCCAGTTAGTGGGAGTCGTTTGCGCTCTGATCGCGGTCGCGTTGCTCTCCTCCTGAGAAAGGACTCAATGATCCAGGTGCACTAAGGTTGTTATTCGCACCTTCGTCACGCAAATCAGGAACGTCTTTTCGATCTTGTTTAACCACCGCCTCGATAAGGTCCGCTCCGACAAACGCCTGACCGATGGTCTTCTCCTTGTTCGAGGACTTGCTGCCCGAGCCACGCGGAACCGCTCCGGTATCAAGCACCACGGCGGCACGACCCGCGTCGTTCAGCGAGGCCGCGATGTGCTGGAGCCATCCCCAGTCTGCCGATGACGAAGGCGCGGAGCCAATCTCGAACCGCTTCCACTGGTCGTTCTCGTAGAGCGCGTCTCCGTAGTTGTCCTGGTTCCACATCGGATTCGCAACCACGTAATCGAGCCGCTTGAGTCCCGCCCCCTCGGCGGCAAAGCAATCTCCATTGCCGTGGGCTTCGAGTTCCGGGTCGCGCCAGTTAAATGGGGACCGTCTTCAGTGCTTCGGGGACGGTTGAGTTCCGATCCCATGAAAGGAACAGCGCGGCTGGGCGATGCGTGGGAAACGCGAGACGAGTTCTTCCAGTTGAAGCCCGGTAAAGCAAAATCGCTTGAGGAGTTTCTGAACAGGTGGGGAAACTGGCGGGAGCCCATGATCCCGCAGACGAGAGTCTGTGGCTTGCGCGGCGTGACCCTGTGACCTGGCCCCGTTTTCCGTCCAATTGACTATACGAGATTCATAGTCGCCGTCGGGGCGGCGGGAAAGTGGGAAACGCCAACGGCGTTTTCCAAGCGGGCGCAGCCCGCGTCTTTTCCACGGCCCTGTTGCCGCCACCGCCGCGCAAATTCGTCCGGGGCGAGATAGCCCAGCGAGCTATGCGGGCGGCGGGAGTTATATTCCAGTTTCCACGCTGAGATCTTCCGCCGCGCGTCGAACAGATTCCAGAACCAACTCACGTTCAGGCACTCGTCGCGCAGCTTTCCGTTGAAGCTTTCCATACCTCCGTTCTGGGTGGGTTTGCCTGGCTGGATGTGGACCAGATCGATCTTCCACTCGATAGCCCAGGCGAGGAAGCGCCGCGAAGTCAGTTCCGGCCCGTTGTCACAACGAATCGACTGCGGCTTGCCATGCTCGGCGATGGCCCGTTCGAGTTCACGCGTAACCCGCCGGCTGGGGAAGCTCGTGGCGGCTTCCAGCACCAGGCACTGCCGGGTGAAGCTGTCGATCACGCCCAGCACTCGGAATCGTTGTCCGGCAGCCGTTACATCGCTGGCGAAGTCCAGAGCCCACTCCTGGTTGGGCGCCGTCAGCACAGGCCGCGGCTGCAGGGCCCGCCGCAGATGCCTGCGCCGCGTGCGCTTCACGCTCAGCCCCAGTTCGCGATACACGCGCTGCACCTTCTTATGGTTCACTCCCGTCTCCCTGTGCAGATACAAATGCAGCCGTCGGTAGCCGAAGCGCGGATGCTCTCGCGCCAGTTCCCGCAGCCGCTCCTGAATCCGGCTGTCATCTCTCCGGCTCCGATATCGTCCGCTCGATCTCGGTACCGCCATCAGCTCGCAGACGTGGCGCTCGCTGGCCCTGAACTCCTCCAGCAAGCGCCGCACCTCTGTCCTCCGCTCTACGAGCCGAGGGAGTTTTTTCGGATCACCGACTGCAGCATGTCCTTGTCCAGACTCAGCTCGGCGACCAGCTTCTTCAACCGCCCGTTCTCATCGCGGAGGTGCTTCACTTCCTCAGCCTCACTCACCTCCATGCCGCCATACCTCGCCTTCCAGGCATAGATCGTGTGCTTGCTGACGCCCTGCTCCCGAGCCACATCTTCCGTCGTGCGGCCTGCCTCTACCTGCTTCAGCGCAGCGATGATCTGCGCCTCCGTGTGCCTGCTTCGACTCATCCCTTCTTCCCCTTTCCTTCGTCCAGATCGTATTCCGATCTGGACGGTTTCAGGGGGTCAGGTCACCTGGGCAGCGCGACATTACGGGAACTCTTGGGCATTTGAGGGAACTACTACGCTATTCGGTCGCCGAGGCTGAAATCTGGACCTTTCGGGACTTCCTCAAGCAGGGCCTTTTGGGGGTTTCGAGAGAGTGGTTGGAGAAATCGCCGGTGGCTTTGGAGCCACGTCCGCAGTATCCGTACTTCGCCGCGTCGGTATGCAAACTGGACCTGATCATGGGCGGGATGCTGGTTTTAAGCCGATCCGATTCGGAGTCGCACCGCCTAACAACTACTTCCGACGAGGTCCGCAGCCACGCCCCTCTCGCGACACCTCCAAAGGTGGCTCGATTGGGAGGCAGAAAGATAAGTACGTGAGGCACGAAAAGGGACCGAGTTGAGTGAGAACCCGCGCACTCGTCCGCGAAATCGAGATCACCCCAGAGAGATCTTCAGCGCCGCCGCAAAATCGACCGCAGGACGGTATGCCTTGGGCAGCTGGACGCGGAGGCCCTCGGGGGTCTGGTTCCAGCGAAGTTTTTC
Organism: uncultured Acidobacteriaceae bacterium; assembly: GCA_963831055.1. Classification (GTDB taxonomy): domain Bacteria; phylum Acidobacteriota; class Terriglobia; order Terriglobales; family Acidobacteriaceae; genus Palsa-343. The sequence continues at coordinate 127,868 of CAWHOU010000023.1, forward strand.
GCCGGTTCCGAGAAGCTCGGCGTGAACAACCTTGCCGGGCTGGGTGGCACTGGCGGTTCCAAAGGATTGGACAACAATTTCACCCGTCGGCCACCCCAGCACGATAGCGTAAACAACATTGCCCGCTTTGTTCCGCGTGAAGCGAATGTCTTTCTCTCCGAGCTTGCTGACGCTGCTCCCCTGAAACGAACCGGCTTTGACTTGGTCTGGTCCTTCGCCATAGACCTTCCAGGGCCGCGTCGCATAGATCGCTTCCCCATTGGTCTCCATCCATGCGGTGACGCCGTCCAGCACCGCGACCTCCTTGCTGTCGATGGTGCCATCGGGCTTGCCAGGGATATTCAAAATGAAGGTTCCGTTCTTGCTTACGGTGTCGATCAGCCAGTGAATAACATCTCTCGGAGGAAGGTAGCCTCCGAATTCTCCCGGCTTGTCGAACAAAGCGCGATCGTAGTGCCAGTCTCCAATGCAGGTCTCCGACTGCCAGGGGTATTTCATGATGCTGCTGGTTAATCCGCGTTCGTAATCGGCCACTAATGCCTTCGCCAGGCGGTCGGGTACCTGTTTGCCGTTTAGGACCGCCTCCATCTTTCCACCGTGAGTCTGTAAAGCGTGGTTATAAAAGTAAGCCCCGATGTTCATCCCGGCCCAGCCCAAAGGAAGCAGCGAGTTATCGAAGTAGAGTAAGTCGGGATCGTGCTGGTCGACCAGATCGCGAGTCCGGTCGTAGAAATTCTTCACAAAGGAAGCGTCCGGCAGAGCATTTTGCGGGTGCTTCGCGCCATACATCCTCTGGGGATCGAATCCCTGCCACCATTGCTGCTGCCCCACCGCCGAGGTGAGATCGCCGTCATAGGGAATTCCAGTCATCGCACCGGTCTTGTCGGCGCCATGCGCGGTCTGGAACCACCACCAGTTTCGCGCCTGATGCACCGTGACCCCCACGCGCATCCCTTGTTTCCGCGCGGCCGCGGCCCATATCCCGGTGACGTCGCGATGCGGTCCGCATTGCACAGAATTCCACGGCTGATGATGGGAATTCCAGCAGTCGAAACCCTCGTGGTGGTTGACCATGATCAGGAAGAGCTTCGCCCCCGCCTTGCTGAAGCGGCCGATCAATGCGTCGGGATCCCAGTTCAGCAGCGTCCACTGTGAGCACAGCTCTTTGTATCCGTAGCGGGAAGGATGGCCGAAGTGTTCGAGGTGATACTTATACTGCCGGGATCCTTCCATGTACATGTTGCGCGCATACCAGTCTCCCGCTTCCGCCACATTCTGGGGGCTCCATGCTGCCCATATGCCGACCTTCGCATCCTGATACCACTCCGGCGTTTCGTACTGCAGCAGCGAATCCCAGGTTGGCTCGTAGGGACCGTCGCCGGCCAAACCGGCCACAGGAGCGGTCATCGGCACGCCGTCAAATGATCCGCTCGGGATCGGCAGTTCGGGAGCATCGCCCCAGGCGGTTGGCTCCCAGGTCTTCTCGTCGAGCTTTTCGCTGACGATATTTCCGTCGGTCAGCGCGTAAAAGACACGGTCAGAAGCGGGGGTTGCGCAAAATTGCGCGTAGTCCTGGTGGAGCTGGTTGAAGCCGGGAGCTTCCACGGCTGGTGACGGCGCCGCATCCTGTGCGGTTCCAGATCGCTCGGCACCCCGAGCCAAGGCGGGAACCGCGTTAGTCGCCGCGGCTGCTGCCACCAATTTGCAGAATTCCCGCCGTTTCATCGAGCCTCCTGATGCGAACAGGCCAATATAGTTGACGAGGATTTGCGTAGTCAACGATTACGTTATCGGTTATAGGCGGTTGTAATCTTCTTGACTCACTGATTCACCCCGCTGGCCAGAAATCCGCCGTCGACGGTGAGCACCTGCCCAGTCACAAACGAAGCGGCATCGGAAGCCAGGTAGACTGCTGCTCCCACTAGTTCTTCGGTGTTGCCGAAGCGGCCCATGGGAGTTCGCAGGAGAAACTCCTGCCCCCGGGCTGTGTTGTCCAGCAGGTCGACGTTGATGTCGGTCCTGAATACTCCTGGAGCGATGGCGTTTACCAGCACACCATGGCGAGACCACTCGACGGCCAGCGAGCGGGTAAGCGAGGCGACGGCCGCCTTGCTGGCTCCATAGGCCGCAACCTCGTACAATCCGACAAATGTCGAAAGGGACGCGATATTGATGATCCTCCCCCGGCGCCGCTGGACCATGATCTCTCCAAAGACCTGGCAGGCGCGCAGCGTTCCCGTGAGGTTCGTGTCGAGAATCTGGTTCCACTCGTTTTCTTCCAGCTCCAGAGTGGGTGTGCGTTTAATTCGGCCGGCGGAGTTGATGAGGATGTCCACTGCGCCAAAAACTTTGAGGACACTGTCTCGCAGTGCCAGCAGCGACGGCTTGATGGTCACATCAGAGGCGATGCGCAGGGTTTTCCTGCCTCTGGACTCGATTTCCGCCGATACCCGCTCTACCTGCTCCGGACGCCGGGCGGACGCAATGACGTCGGCTCCGGCATCGGCCAGGCCCAGGGCCATGGCTCGACCGATTCCAGTCGTGCCTCCAAGAACCACGGCGGTTTTCCCGCTCAGATCGAACAGTGAGGCTCCCATGAAGACTCCGTTGCTCCGCGCTCAGCCTAAGTTTGAGGTCACGGTAGTGCTTGCTGGACTGCCGTGCAGATAATCGATAAAGTTAAGGATAATCACCGAAGTTCTCCTCGTCCACTCCAGGAACGTCCGGTACAGTGGGAAGGTCCAGGCATGCCGAGTTCAACCGACGAACTGCGTTTTAAGGCAATGGCGGAACAGTTGTATTCGCCCGTAATCGGGGATGTTCTGGATGGTCTTGGACACTGGCACCAGTTTCTGCCCCAGGCGATTCAACCCGTCACGCTGGCGATGCGAATCGTTGGCAGAGCGCTCCCCGTGCAGATCGCGGACGCCTGGGGGCGTCAGGACTCGCCCTTTGGCAGGATGACGGACGCCCTTGACGCCATTCTTCCCGGCGAAATTTATGTGGCTACGGGCGGATCGATGAACTGTGCCGCGTGGGGGGAGATCATGACCGCCACGGCTCGCATGCGCATCGGAGCGGGTGCGATTATCGATGGGTTCCACCGCGATACTCCGCGAGTGATAGAACAGAGCTGGCCTGTTTTCAGCCGGGGAAGGTTTGCGCAGGATGCTGCGGTTCGCTCCAAAGTCGTCGACTTTCGCTGCCCCATCGAGATTGGCGGGGTGCGTATCTCGCCGGGCGATCTGATCTTCGGCGATCTGGACGGAGTCGTCGTCATCCCCAGAAGCGTCGAAGATGAGGTTGTCGAGTTGGCCCTCAAAAAGGCTGCGGGAGAGAAAGTGGTACGCAAGGCAATCGAAGCGGGAATGACCAGCACGGAGGCATTCCGCAAGTACGGGATCCTGTGAGCAGCGAACGAAACGCGAGCTGCCGGCGGGCCTTTCGGGTCGACGCCGCCGACAATGTCGCAACCATGCTGGAGGATGTGGAGGGTGGTCCAGTGATGATTTATGGAACCGACCCGGTTCGGATTGTCGACGCTCCTGCGCCTGTCGCGCTCGGACACAAGCTGGCCTTGGTGTGCCTTGGCCCCGGCGATCCCATCGTGAAATATGGTGTGACGATCGGGTTGGCCACCGCGGCGATCGCGCCCGGCGAGTGGGTCCACCTGCATAACTGCCGCAGCCAGGTGGATGAGCGATCGAACCGGCTGGATCCGATCACGGGAGCGGCAAAGGACACCCCCTATGACTGAGGAGAGTTGGCAGGGGTACATGCGCGCGGATGGGCGCAAGGGAATTCGAGACCTGATCCTGGTTGTATACACAGTGGAGTGTGCTGGCTTCGTCGCGCATGCGGTGGGCAACGGCGAAACCGATGTTCATGTGGTCGGATTCCCGGGTTGCTACGACAATGCATATGCGATCCGATTGATGCTGGCTCTGGTCAATCATCCGAATGTGGGCGCTTGTCTGGCGATCGGGTTGGGCTGCGAATATACCCAGCCCGCGAAGCTGGCTGAGGCGGCTGCCGCGTCCGGGCGTCCGTCGGAGTGGTTCTATATCCAGGAAGCCGGCGGGACGCGGCCGGGCATCGCACGTGGGAAAACGGCGCTGGCCGCATTGCGGGAAAAAATGGCTGAGCATACGAGGCGGGCTCCGATGGGCTGGGAAGATCTGACTGTTGGTGCCGAATGCGGCGGTTCGGACGGGACCTCGGGGTTGGCCGGCAATCCGGTGGTAGGGCGGTTTTTCGACGAGCTCGTGGATCGCGGCGGCCGAGCCATCTTTGAAGAATCCGTGGAAATGATTGGGCTGCGGGATGTGCTGTTGTCGCGGGCGGTTACGTCGCGGGCAGCTGGCGAACTCGATGCGGCTTATCGGAAGGCCGAAAACTATTGCCGGGAGGTGCGTCAATATTCTGTCTCTCCCGGGAACTTCGCCGGCGGTCTTACAACGATTGAAGAAAAAAGCATGGGTGCGTTTGCCAAGTCGGGAACTCGTCCCATTCAGGGCGTTTTACGCGTTTCCCAAAGTCCGCCGCACCCTGGGTTATGGCTGCTGGACTCGGTTCCCGATCCGCACTTCATGCAGTTCGGCTACACCAATCCGAATGACACGGAGGGGATCATGGACCTGATCTCGACGGGGGCGCAGATGGTGCTGTTCGTTACAGGCAGAGGGAGTGTGATCGGCAGCCCGGTGGCTCCTCTGATCAAAGTGACCGGAAATTCCCGAACCTTCGAGCACATGATCGACGACATGGACTTCAACGCCGGTACCATCCTTACGGGCGAGCAAACCCTCGACGAGGCAGCCGCCGCTCTCTCGGATCTGGTGGCGAAGATTGCCGCCGGAACACCCAGCAAGCCGGAAGCACTGGGCCATCGGGAGTACTTTCTGATGTACAAACATCAGGAGACGCCGGCGCTCGAGGAAGGCTGTCGCGCGTGATTTTCAGCTTCGCAGTTCGCGGAAGCCAGGGGATGCATTGATGACCGGTCAACCCGACGTATCGCCCGGAACCAGGACCGACCGCAATGGGAGCGCGCTGTTTGCGGCGGGAATGCTGGCCCCCTTCATTCTGGTCACGTCTCTGTTTTTCCTGTGGGGGGTGCCGAATAACCTGAACGACGTGCTGATCCGCCAGTTCATGAAGTCGTTCTCGATCACGCGGCTACAGGCGGGACTGGTGCAGTCTGCGTTCTACATGGGCTATTTTTTGTTGGCGCTGCCGTCGGCGTTATATATGCGCAAATTCGGTTACAAAACGGGATTTGTCACGGGCTTGGGGCTTTTCGGTATGGGCGCCTTTCTTTTCTGGCCGGCGGCGAACGTAGGGCGATACTCCTTCTTTCTTTTCGCCCTGTTCGTGATGGCCAGCGGCCTGGCATTTCTTGAAACCGCTTCGAATACGTTTATTGTGCTGGCCGGCTCACCGGAGACGGCGGAACGGCGGCTCAATTTCTCCCAGGCCTTTAATCCGCTGGGTTCGATCACTGGAGCATTGGCAGGAACGGCGTTTATCTTCTCCGGAATCCAGCTCAGCGAGAGCGAAGTGCAAAAGCTGCAGGCGGTCCATCGTTATCAGGCCTATCTGCACTTCGAGATACTGCGCGTGGTTCATCCTTATATGGTCCTCGGCCTGGTGGCGGTGGGCCTCGCTTTGGTCATCTGGGCAACTCGCTTTCCAGTCATGAGGGATGAACAGGATTCAGGCGTCCATCCGCCCACGAAGATTCTGGCCTTGCTGGGGAACAAGCACCTGGTGTTCAGCATCATTGCTCAGTTTTTTTACGTCGGCGCGCAGGTCGGTACGTGGAGTTACTTTATTCAGTACATCCAGGCCTACACCGGCCAGCCCGACAAGACCGCGGGATACCTTCTAACCGGGACACTGGCGATGTTTGCGGTGGGCAGATTTGCTTCGGCGGCGATTATGAAGTATCTGCAGCCGGCTACCCTCATGGGTTGTTATTGTCTTGTCAACATCGTTCTTGTGGGCATCGCCGTTTTTCATCCGGGCTGGGGGGGCGTGTGGACGCTGTTCATCACGAGCTTCTTCATGTCGTTGATGTACCCGACGATTTTCGCGCTGGGCCTGCGGGGAATGGGAGGGGACAGCAAGGTTGGGGGATCGTTAATTGTGATGGCTATTATTGGCGGCGCTGTGCTCACGCCGCTGATGGGGATTGTGGCGGATTCAACGAACAGCATCGCGTGCGCGTATCTGGTTCCGTTGTTCGGCTACATTTGTATTTCGTTGTACTCATTTTTCGGGCAAAGACTGCCCTCAACCAAGGCTGCTTAACCAGCTGGCTGCAGAGGCCGTAAATGCTGCAGCAACCTGAAAACGCTTTGCTTGCGGCACGTTTAATTTGCCCTCAGATGCTTGTATAGTGCCAGCTATGCCGATTCGAATGAAGGACATTGCGAAAGACGTCGGGGTTTCCGTCGTGACGGTCTCGAAGGTGCTTCGCAATCATCCCGACATAGCAGAGGGAACCCGGGAGCGCGTTCTGCAGCGCGTCAAGGAACTGGATTACCAGCCCAACACTATGGCGCGCAGCCTGGTGACCGGGCGTAGCTATCTGGTTGGCCTGGTCGTACCCGATCTGCTGCATCCGTTTTTTGCGGAGGTCGCCAAGGGTCTGTCCAACGTCCTTCGTGCGCGAGGCTATTCGCTGATCATCTCTTCATCCGAGGAAGATCCGAAGCTGGAGGCGAAGGAAATTCAGCAACTGGCGGCGCGAAGGCTGGACGCACTGGTGGTTGCCTCCACTGGGAGTACCACCGAGTCGTTCGAGCGTCTGGACCGGATGGGGCAGCCGTATGTACTGATCGATCGGGAGTTTCGCGGATATCCCGCCAGTTTTATTGGATCGGACGACGAGGCCGCCGGCCGGCTTGCCACGGAACACCTGATAGACCAGGGGTTTCGAAGGATCGCTCATATCCGCGGCAGAGACAACTCAACCGGCAGGCTGCGCTTCGAGGGATATAAACAGACGCTGCTGCGGCATGGCCTGTATGAGGAAAACCTTGTGGTCGCGCGTTCCAACGTGGACATCGACAGCAACCGCCATGGATTTGAGGCCATGCGTCTGCTTCTCAAAGCGCATCCCCGGCCGGACGCGGTTTTCTGCTATAACGACCCGCTGGCGATCGGGGCCATGAACGCGATTCTGGAGGAAGGGCTGCGCATCCCGGAAGACATCGCCCTGGTGGGATGCGGCAACCTGCACTTCGACGGCTCGCTGCGCGTGCCGCTCACCAGCATCGATCACCACAGCCAGATAATGGGAGAGCGGGCGGGTGCGATCCTCCTGCATTTTTTCGATTCAAAGGTCCGACCGAACCCGGTCACTGTCATCCTTGATCCAGCCCTCGTGGTCCGCGAATCTTCCAGGAAAAATCCGCAACTGCCGGTTGACTGCGGAACGTCGAGGGCAGCTTCCGCTCAGAAAAAGAGTCGGCTCGCAGCAAGAACCCGGCGGCCCAAATAGGGCCTGGTTGCCTCTGAGGGCGGAATGTGTTCCCTCTTTGCATCGATACAGTTATCGTATACTATGGCATCCAGAAGCAAAACGCAGCTAATTCTGATCGAACGAGGGAGGGGCTGTGTCCGGGCAAGCCACCGCAGGCCAATCCGCCAACTCCGCCGGTCTCATGCGGTACCGCCATCTGGGCGACACATCATTGAAAGTATCTGTGCTGGGTTTTGGGGCTTCTCCGCTGGGAGATGTTTTCGGCACAACCGACCCGTCCGAAGGATTTCGGGCTGTCCACCTGGCGATCGATGAAGGAATTAATCTCTTTGACGTCTCGCCTTACTATGGCCTGACATTGGCCGAAGAGCGGCTGGGCATGGCCCTGGCCGGCAGACGCAATGAAGTTGTTCTCGCCACCAAATGCGGTCGTTACGGGGAGTCGGAATTCGATTTTTCAGCGGGCCGCATAACGAAGAGCCTCGAGGAGTCGCTTCGGCGCCTTCGGACCGATTATGTGGATTTGTTCCAGGCACATGACGTGGAATTCGGCGACCCACAGCAAATCATCGAAGAGACTATCCCGGCCATGCGTCGCCTGCAGGAACAAGGCAAAGCCCGTTATATCGGCATCACGGGTTATCCGCTGCAGATACTGATTCGAATTGCCTCGGCGGTCCGAGTCGACTCCATTCTCACCTATTGCCGGTATAACCTCCTCATTGATGATATGGACACGATCCTGATGCCCTTCGCGCAAAAACATGGGATCGGCGTAATCAACGCTTCGGGCATGCACATGGGCGTGCTGACCGAGCGCGGAGCCCCGGCCTGGCATCCGGCTCCGGAGCAGGTTCGTGAGGCCGCAAGGCAAGCCGCAGCATTTTGCCGCAGCCGGGGTTTCGATATCTCCGACCTTGCCCTGCGTTACTGCTTCGATTATCCGCACGTCGCGAGTACCCTTGTGGGTATGTCCAGCACCAATCACGTCCGCCGCAATCTTTCCGCCTTCGAGGAGCATGCGGACAGGCATATGGTGGATCAGATCAGGGCGATCCTCGCTCCCGGCCTTAATTACGTGTGGCCATCCGGCCGTCCGGAGAATCACGATGCGCCGCGTTGATGCCGGTACTTGCACTGGCGGTGCGCACTGCGAGTGTCCAGACCCGAAGGAAAGAAGAAAATGAAAGCCCTGGTCATGCATCAACCCGGCAGCGTCAGCGTGGAGACGGTTCCGGAACCGAAACCTGTGCCCGGAGAAGCTTTGCTGCAAGTCCGTCGCGTCGGCCTCTGCGGAAGCGATCTGAATTCCTACCGCGGCCGCAATCCCCTGGTCTCGTATCCCAGAATCCCCGGACATGAAATTGCCGCAACCATTGCTGGCCTGGCCGGTGAACATTCCCATTTCGCGGTCGGGATGGATGTAACGCTTTCGCCGTACACCAGCTGCGGCGTGTGTGCCGCCTGCATGAACGGCAGAAGCAACGCATGCCAGAACAACCAGACTCTTGGCGTTCAGCGCGACGGTGCGCTCGCGGAATGGATCGCCGTCCCCGTCGAAAAGCTGTACACAGCCGAACTTGGCCTGACAGAGCTTTGCCTCGTTGAACCCCTCACCGTTGGCTGCCACGCAGTCGCGCGAGCGGAGGTAACGGACAGTGACACGGTAGTTGTCTTTGGATGTGGCGGCGTTGGACTCGGTGCGGTCGCGGCCTCAGCCTTTCGGGGAGCCGTCACCATCGGGATCGATGTCGACGATTCGAAGCTGGCTGTTGCCCGCGAAGCCGGCGCCGCGCACACCATTCATTCGCAGCGGCAGCCGCTGGCTGCGATTATCGCGGATCTAACCGATGGTAGCGGCCCCGACGTCGTCATTGAAGCGGTGGGCACGCCTGATACATTTCGGGCAGCCGTGGAAGTAGTTGCTTATACCGGACGAGTGATTTATATCGGTTATGCCAAAGAACCCGTCACCTACGAGACCAGGCTGTTTGTGCAAAAGGAGCTCGACATCCGGGGATCGCGCAACGCTTTACCGGAAGATTTTCGCCAGGTGATTAAAATGCTCGAACAGCATCGTTTCCCTGTGAAATCCGCCATCAGCACGCTTGGCTCCATCGACGAAGCTCCACAACTCATCTCCGCATGGAGTGCCGATCCGGGCAGGTTCACCAAGATTATGATCTCTCTCGACCAGACTTAATCCATGCTGAAATCCGGAATACTGAATCCACAGATTAATTCGCTGCTGTGCAGAGTGCGCCACACCAACACACTGGTTATCGCCGACCGTGGATTTCCCTACTGGCCCGCTCTGGAGACCGTGGATTTATCGCTGGTCGACGACATTCCCACCGTGCTGGATGTGGTGCAGGCCATCCGGCCGAACTTTACCATCGGCAGATTCTTCATGGCCGAGGAATTCCGCGTTCATAATCCACCCGCGGTGATGGATCGTTTTGCTCGCGCCACTGCGGGCGCGCCAACGGTATTTGAGCCGCATATCGACTTCAAGAAACGTGTTCGGTTCGCGATCGGGTTGATACGCACCGCTGACACGATTCCCTACTCAAACCTGATTCTCGAATCGGCCTGATTGTTAACTTGACCAGTTGAGTGCACAGCCTGCAACCACTTAGCCGAACACCTTGAGGATAAGCAACCACCAACTGCATAAGTATCGTTGCTGGGTTGTCTGCGATAAAGTGGGGCATCCAGGATCGATGCCCCCGTGCTCATGAAGTTAAGAATAATAAGCCGAGGAGTTATCTCGCATTCCCCCCGGCCCGGCACTGTGCCTTTGCGAACTGTGAAAGTCAGCAAGTGCAGAGTGCAGGAGGCGATCCGTTTCACGCAATTCGGGCTTGCCACGCTTGAAAGCGGCTCCCACGAATCCTGGCAACTGCTGACCTGCTTACCGGGTATCGTTAATCACATGGTTCAAAACGTCAGCTTGCCATAGATTTGCATGGTGCGCTGCTCGTTTGCGGTGGACAGTACCTGCCCAAATGTCGGGTCCTCCAGGGTAGAATCAGGTGCCGCCCACACGGGATGATTGAAAACGTTAAACGCGTCCGCCCCGACTTTCAGATGAAGCCTATCAACCAGCGGTACCTCTTTGGCCAGGGTCATGTCGTAATCCTGCGAGAACTGTGAAGTAAGGCTGTTTCGCCCCATGCCTCCGTACGTATAGGGGGCAGGAACCGCGAATGCCGAGGGATTCAGCCAGTTTGTGCGCGATTGATTCTGGGGCTTTGTGCTGCCAACGATGTTAGGCCGTTCATAGCCGGTATTACCGATGTTAGCGACGTCGATATTGAGGTTCACTCCATAGGGAAGCCCGCTGGACAATTTGGCGAAGCCGTTGAAATGCCATCCACCCACAATCAGATCCAGAGTCCGATTCTGAATATTCACGAACTGGCCGCGCCCAAATGGCAGAACGTAAGTCCACGTCACGTCCAGATCCTGTGGAACGTTGAACGCGGACACGCTCCTGTCGGCTCGAATGTTGTAGATCTGCTGGATTTCACACCCTTCCGATCCGAAGAAACCCGAACACCCCTCGTCGATCGACTTGGACCAGGTATAGGCCACCGTCGTGGCCCAGCCTTTTGAGAAGTTGCGGGTCAGCTGGACCTGCATTGCGTTATAGTCTCCGTTGTTGCCGCTCCACGAGTAGAAGGTTGGTGAGATATAAGGATAGGGACGGCGAGAGGCAATGACCGTGGCGTCTCCTGGTCCAGGCGTAAGCGCGGTGTTGTAGAACCCGCCGACATCTCCCCGGCGGTTGAAGGAACCGACATAGTTGGCGCCGACGACCGTTGAGGAATCCAGCTGCTTCTGCACTCCGAAGTTGTATTGTACGGAATAAGCGTCTCTGAGCGTAGGAGCGACAAACCAGTTGAACTGGTTGAACGGAGTAGGCGCCGGAAGGGCGGTAAGGACGGGGAGATTCGAAATAGTATATCCCGGGAAGGGGGCAGCGGTGCTGGGAACATTGATGTTGGACTGAGCTATTTGTCCGACGGAAGGCCAGTTACCGCTCACGCCCCGAACGTTCTGGACCAGCCCTGCGAGATTATCAAACGCCAGGCCTGCTCCGCCTCGGAGCACGATGGTGGGCGTAAGTCGAAACGCTACTCCTAAACGCGGCTCCACATTGTTGTATTGAGTCTGCAGAACCTGGCTCCCATCCGTACTCGCGACAACATGAGCGGGCAATGATCCGTCAGGAGTAGGAATACAGGGGGCGGTCCCCAGCGCAGCACAGGAACCAGGCACCTTGTACACGATATAGGTACCATTGCTGAAATCGAAGTTTCCTGTGTATTCGTTTCCCTGACTATATTTTCCGTAGCGCGGAACCATGGCAATGTCGTAGCGCAGCCCGACATTCAGGGTCAATTTTGGCGCGGCCTGAAACTGATCCTGTGCATAGACTCCGGTCAGACCGCCGAATCCCAAAGATTCGGAGACATTTCGTTTGGTAAACGAGTCCGGGACGCCAATGAGAAACGAGGCCAGCGCGGTGCCGGATCTGGCATCGCCCGGTACCAGGCTGTTGGTCTCCTGTTGGGCGAAGGATTCCTGCCCCCATTCGATATCCTGACTCTCACCAATGCCGTTAAAGTCGCCACCGAATTTGAGCGTGTGCCGGCCGACGATCTTCGAATAATCACCAGAAACCGAATCGTCGTTTGCAGTGGTCTCCGGATTGGCGTCGTCTCCGTAATCGTTGAAATACCCGTTGACGCTGAAGGCCGGGACGATGTTGCCGAGCGTGGAGTAGCCGGTGGACAGCCCGGAGGGAAAGCCGACCATGGATCCCAGGTTAGAGGGCACGCCGGTCCACTTCAGGTTGTAGGGCCTGGTCTCGTACGTCTTCCCAGCCTGCAGGTGGAGCACGCTGGTGGGGCTGAAGATATGAACATAGCTGCCAACATAGGAATAACCCGTCGTACCGGTCGTACCGGGATCCTGGACTCGGCCGCCCGTTTGCGTGCCTCCGATGCCCATCCACCTGAAAAACACCGAGTCATGGGCTCCGAGCGTCTCGTCGATGCGCGCATCGTACTGATAAAGGCTCTGCACATTCGGCGCATTCTGGAAAGAGTTACATCCCGGGGAACAGGGCAGAGCAGCAGTGGTATAGGCGGGCAACGCGTTTTGTGCGTAGTAGATTGCCCCGGCATTGAGCCGGTTGGGAGGAATCATATTCAGAACGCCGTTGTACTGAAACTGGGTTCGCGTGCAATTACCGGCTGCATCGCAGGTGGTGGATGCCGGATCATAGATGGGCGCGTCGGCCGTGAAGTCGCCGGAAAGCTGCGCCGGAGTCGGAACCAGATCGTAGGCGGTGCCCGGTCCACTGTATCTGAGGGCCTCGTAGGCCGCGAAAAAGAAAGTCTTATTTCTTCCGTTGTAGAGTTTGGGGAGAACGACGGGACCGCCGAAGGTGCCACCAAACTGGTTCTGCTTAAATGGAGTCGATGAAGTGCTGAAGTAGGGTATCGCCTGGAGCGCCGGGCTTTTGTAATACTCCCATCCCGAGCCGTGAAACTGATTGGTGCCACTTTTGGTCGAGGCGTTGATCGTCCCCCCGCTGCTGCCTCCGAATTCCGCCGAATCGTTATGCGACTCCAGTTTCACGTCCTGCAGTGCGTCAAGAACGGGTTGTACAGCATAAGAATTGCCGAAGGTCTCCGAATCCAATATCCCATCCACAATATAAATGTCGCTTCGATTTGTCTGTCCGTTAAAGGAGGGGGTTATCATCGGTCCGACCGACGTCGTATAGGATCCGGTTTGACTGCCGGGAACGACGATAGGCGAGACGCCAGGAGCGGATACAAACAGCTCGGACCAGTTTCGCGAATCCAGCGGGACATTTTCAATCTGTTCGGTATCGAGTGTCATACTGATTTCCGCTGTCGAGGCTTGTAGTTCTTCTCCCACGGCGCTGACTCTGGCCACCTGAGTGACCTGCCCAACGATCAGCGAAAAGTCCAGTGTGCTTGTCTGATTGACCTTGAGCACAAAGGGTTCCAGTTGCTTTGTGGCAAAACCGGGCTTGCTGGCTTCCAGCGTATAGGTGCCGGGGTTGATATTCAGAAAGAGGTATTCACCCGCTGCGTTCGTGGTGGTCGCGGACCTGACATGGGTAGCCAGGTTAACAAGGGCAAGTTCGGCCCCGGGGACGACAGCACCCGTCGAATCGCGAACGGTTCCGCGGACCGAGGCCTGCGATGCCTGGGCATGGGTGAATCCAGGAAACGCCACGGCAACCGCGAGGAGCAGAACGAAGATGCAAAGATCTCGGACTTTCCTCTCCGACTTCTTCAAAGAGTCGAACGGCCCCGCAGACTTTTCCGGGTTGAGAATCGATACCATTGCAATAGCCTCCTTGAATTCTGTGTTCCGCCTGATAACGGCCGCCGCATGATTCGGATTTCGTTGAACTACCGCAGCATTCTGGCCGAAGCCGACTCGTTACCGGGATGCGTCGGCGAGAAAATCGCCGCCGGTTCCGGGTTCAACGTCACTGATGTCCATGGATTTGAACAACGGCGAAACTATAGGAGGAGGGGGCTTCGATTGTCAAGGGTGTATCGATACCCGTAACGTTAACTGAAACCGTGAGGTTATCGAGAATTATCGCTGTGCCGGAGGAAAAAAGCCAGACGCCGCCTGGTGGACTCCCTCTCTATCTTTCTGAATATAAGTGGCTTATTGTCTCAATCAACAATCGCGGAGGTCCTGGAGGCCGCGTGCGTGCCGATTCGCTTCACCCAGTTTTCAGCGGCCAATCGCGCTGAGCGCCTTCACGACGTCGGGATCGCTGGGGTTGAGTTTCAGCGACTTGTGCAGCTCGACGGCGCCTTCGTCAACCTTCCCATTCCTGCACAGCATCAGCCCCAGATCCTTACGCAGCCCAGCTTCAATCGAGCATCCGTTGCATTCGGCAATCGCCTGATGCAGAAGAGCAATTGCCTTCGGCCAATCCTGCTGTGTGGAGGCAGCGAAAGCCTGGTTGCCCAATGCGACGGCCACTTCCTGCTCCGTGCTCTGTCGTCGGAGGGCCAGGAACCGGCGCGACATCGACTCTGCCTCCGCGGGGTCGATCGTCCGCAGCTCACGCGACAGCAGGTACAGCGCGCTGCTCGATTGCGGGTTGATCCGCACCGCGGTACGCAAGGCTGAGATTGCTTCCTTATGGCGCCCCTGGTCGGCGAGGCTGTGGCCAAGAAGATAGAACGCCCGATCGTCGCGTGGTTTCAGCTTTGTCAGTTGCGTTAGCAGTTCCGCTTCCTTTGGCAATTTTCCCTGATCCCGTTCCAACAGCGCCCAATAGTAGTAAACGTCCGGATTCTTCGGCGAAAGGCGAAGAGACGTCGAGAACTCGGTTGCAGCCTCTGCGGCGCTTCCCATGTCGTCCAGGATGCGTGCCCGGTTTAAATGGGCGGCGCCTGAATCCGGCTCGAGGCGTTCCGCTGTTGTGAACTCCGCCAGTGCATCGCCGCGCTGCTCCGCATCGGCGAGAGCGATGCCCAGTTCCACATGAGCCTGCGCGTTATCGGGCGCGATGGCGACGGCCTTACGCAACAATGCAACACTCTCGTCCATATGTCCGAGGCGCGCCTCCACCTTGCCCAGAGTGCGCAGCAGAGGGAGATCGTCAGGCGTGAGCGCCAGCGCTTGCCTCAGCGGAACCTCCGCTTCGGCGAACTCGCCGCGAGCTGCCAGTTCCGTGCCCAGCTGTTCCAAAGCGGCAACGCCCCCCGTCCGCTGATCCCTGCTCTCTGGCATCTGCTCAGGTTTGCTGGAAAGCGGGGCCAGTACGAGTGCGATCAAAACCCATCGGGCCATCGGTGATTGAGATCGCCTATTCTCGTGAATCCGTCGCTTCATCTGCCGAGACATAGGTCCAAAAATGACGCGCTTCTCGCCCAGCCCTGTTCGGGATTTCATCCCCCTCACAATACTGGTTCTGTGTTTTGGCTTACAAGAGCCACGAGACTTGGCCCGGGTCCAGACAGATCCTGTAGCTTGGCAACCACCTGCTGCGACCGTGCGCCGAACGTTTGCCGGGTCATCTGTTCGGCGTAGGTTCGCTGATCCGCCTGTCCGTCAAGCCAGCGGTTCGTCAGCGTTATTCTTCTGGTCTCAATCTGGCCGTGCGTGATCCGCAGTTAGTCACCACAGAGTCACCAGAAACGCACTTGCCTTGAAACTATTCGCACAAGTTGTTTGTTTATTTGGCGTCCCCGACGGGATTTGAACCCGTGTTATCGCCGTGAAAGCCCGCCATACTGAGGTAACTCTTTGAAACTTAAGGGAACGGGTGGCTCCCTCGGTCCCTTAAAATCCCCCTCGGCTCGCGTTATTGGACGGCGAACGCTTCATGCGTTTTGATCCCTTTTTGTCGATGCGCCCTCGAGAGTAGCTAGCCGGCGAAGAAGCCCGCGAGGCTGTTGGCTACAGCGTCAGGCTGGTTGAGCGGAAGGAAGTGTCCGCTGTCGAGCGTGAGCAGGCTGGCATTGGGCAGCAGAGTTGAGGCTCGGTGCGCGAAGATTTCGGGGATGGCCGGATCGCGGCGTCCATGGATGACGAGAGCGGGCATCGTGAGGTGAGGCAGGAAGGCGGGGACATCGGCGAGGAGTTCGGTGGGTTTCCCCCAGCGAAGCAGGCGCATGAACTGCCACGACCCGGTGAGCCCTGCGAAAGGTGCATAGAACGACTCGAGGGCTTCGGCAGCGTCCGCGTCATCGGCGGCATCATCGGGCGCGAGAGCACGCTGCATCGCGACCTTCCAGAAGGCGAATTGCACGAGCGGGGCGCAGAGTTCACCAAGAAGCGGTTGGCGAAGCGGCCGCAGGAGGTGGTAAGGGCGGAGGTCAGGAAAGATCGAAGGTGAGAGAAGGGCGAGGCGATCCACGTGCTCGGCGTAGTGGCATGCGAAGTGGATGGCGACGGCGGCTCCGGCATCGTGCCCGACGACGTGCCACTTCTCAATACGGTGTTCGCAGCGGAGTGCATCGAGCTGATCGGCGATTGCACGCAGGTAGCCCGAGCCATAGGGCAACCTGGGAGTTTGCCCCATACCTGGGAGGTCCACGGCATAGCAGGAAAAGCTTGAGCAAAGACGGCGCATCACGCCGCTCCATAGACGGCTGCTGGTAGGCATGCCGTGAATGAAGAGGACGGGATCACCAGATCCGCAACGGACGACGTGCATGGCGCTCATGAGGCATTTCCCGTGGAGCAGGTGACCGCTGGGCGCGGGAAACGACGGCACAGCCAGTCCGCCACGTCGGCGATGCTGCGGAACGTGGCGAGGGCGGCGCAGAACAGCATAGTGGCAACGAGCCCCCGCGGCTGTGTTCGCGTATACAGGAGGTTGAAAAGCCAGGCAGGTACGGTATAGACGCGTCCCGCGAAAAAAGTGCCGATGCGCTCGCGGATCGGCCAATCGTAGACGATGCGCTCAATCCCACAATTGAAGAAGCGTGCCATCGCGACGGCACGGCGAGTGTAGAGCATGCGGGCGAGGCGCGACAAACGCGTGCGGCGGCCGGCAGAAATGACGATGCGCGCGGCCTCCTGTGCATGGCGCAGTGCGGCTGTGACTCCATTAGAGGTCATGGGATCGATCATGGAGGCGGACTCGCCGATGGCGATCCAGTTCTCTCCCGTGATGCGCTCGTGCACGCGACAACGCCAGGTGGCGGCGTGCGGCACCGGGCGGTGGACATTGGGCAGGATGGTCGCGAGGCGAGGGATTCGCGCGAGCGCTTCGGCATAGATGCGATCGATGGGTTCGCCCTGCTGGCGTCGGGCCTTGATAGCGTCAGCAGGAGCAACATAGCCGACTCCGATGGTGTTGGGGTTGATGGGGATTTCCCAAATCCACTCCATGTAACGACGCCCGCCGTTCCCGGTGTGGATGGTGGTGCCTTCCGGGGGATTACTTACAGTGAAGTAGTTCCAGAGAGCGACCTTTTGTGGTCCGTAGTTGCGTGTGGAAGCCCGAATGCGTCGTGGCATCAGGCTGGCGGAGACGCCCGAGGCATCGAGATAGAACCGTGCTCCGATGGTTTGGCCAGAGGCGGTTGTGACGGAGATGATGCGGCCGCTATGGCGTTCGATGGCGACGACGCGGTCTTCGAGAATAGCAATATCAAGACTGCTGACGACGGCGCGCAGGCGATCACGGAGAGCGGCGCGGTCGATGTGGAGGGTCCTGAGCTCGACGTTCCATGGCTTTTGCGCGAGCCAGCAGCCCGGGATGTACTCGCAGGCGCCGCCATCTCCGAAGGTAACGATCACGTGCTTTTTATACGTTGCGATGCCCTCATCGATCAGACGGTGCATGGGAAAACCGAGCTCAGCGAGGAGCGGCGGCGCGGACCAATCGAGCGATTCTCCTACAAGAACGCCGTTGACTGGCGTCGGTTCGATACACAAGACACGGAATCCGGCGCGGGCGAGATGAATCGACGCCGCGGTTCCAGCCAGTCCTCCGCCTAAGATCGCCACGTCGATTGCGCTCACGCCTGGGGCCCGCAGGAATTGAGATTTCTGCCGCACCGCATGGTCACCGAGCTGGGGCTGAAAGTACAAGGACCGAAAGAAGGAACGGCAACTCCAACCAAGGGTGGAGGAAGGCCTCATTCTTCCTGTCGTAGCGAGCGATGTGATTTCGCTGATAGCTTCCTTGTCGTCAGTTGCAACCGTTTTCTAATCGGTTCGCACTCGCGAGACCGAATCTCGAACTCCAGATCAAAGGAACAATCCATGCCTCACATCGCTCTTCCCGAAGGGCTGCCAGGAATTCGCGGCGCCATGGCGTTCCGTCCCGAAACCGCAAGGCCGCTGAACGAACTGGCCGAGGTATTACTCTTTGGGCCGCACACTCTGACACAGGGCGAACGCGAACTCATTGCGACCTACATCTCCTATCTAAACGACTGCCACTTCTGCCAGAGCGTCCATGGCGCGATTGCGGCGGCTCATCTGGGTGGCGATGAAGACCTGGTGAAGCGGGTGAAGGCCGACTTCCGGCACGCTGCTATCTCCGACAAGCTGAAGGCGCTGCTAGTGATTGCCGGCAAGGTGCAGCGCGGCGGCAAGAACGTCACGGCGGCTGATGTGGAGGAGGCGCACAGCCTGGGCGCTACCGAAATCGAGATTCACGATACGGTCCTGATCGCCGCGGCCTTCTGTATGTACAACCGCTATGTCGATGGGCTGGGCACGATCCAGCCGCACGACGAGGCCCTATATCGCGAACGCGGCAAGATAACCGCGCGCCGTGGTTACATTGAAGGCAGCAAAGACTATTTGCCGGCGGAAGCCGCTGCTCGCTGAGGAGAACCAAATGCCACACATTGCACTGCCTGAAGGAATGCCAGGCATCAGCGCGGGCTTTGCCTTTCGTCCCGAGACGGCGAAGCCGATGCGCGATCTCGCGCACATCCTGCTGCACGAACCGAACAGCCTCACCCCGGCCGAGCGCGAACTGGTCGCCACCTATGTGTCGTCACAAAACGACTGTTTCTTCTGTCAGGCTAGCCATGGAGCGGCCGCAGCCTGCCATGTGGGCAGTGCCGAACTCGTCCAACAGGTGAAGACCGATTTCCAGTCTGCTGCGATCACGCCGAAGCTCAAGGCGCTGCTCGCGATCGCGGGCAAGGTTCAGCAGGACGGCAAGCGGGTCTCTGCCGATGATATCTCCCAGGCGAGGGCGCACGGGGCCACCGACATCGAGATCCACGACACCGTCCTCATTGCCGCGGCTTTCTGCATGTACAACCGCTACGTTAACGGCCTTGGTACCTGGCAGCCGCGCGAGGATTCGATATATGTGGAGATGGGAAAACACCTCGCCGAGCACGGTTATCGTAAGCCTTCACGCTGATCAGGTGAAAATCCGACATCTGGGTGCAAACAGCGATTCTCTGCAAGGGTTTTTCTCCGCCATCGATCCTTAGGTGGAGTTCGATTCCCATCGGTTGGCCGAAGACAGCTTCGTTAGCGCGAAGTTATTGTTGGCTCCGAGCAGAGCACCGGCGCCCCATAGACTCGCAACCGCCGCAGGATCTGCTGCTGTTCCCCGGTAGACGTTTCTGATCATCGATTCCCTCGAACGAACCGTCGTGGTTTCTGCCGCTGCGGTCACGAGTAAACATGTCTAGGGTGTCGTGCGAACAGGTGCGTCCTTCCGTCCTGAAGACTTTTGGAGGCTCGACAGCAAGATGAAGATTGCTCGCAATCTATTGGCGTCTGTGGTGTTCTCATGCCTAAGTTTGTCTGCGCAGCAGATCACAGGAAATATTCGCGGAATGGTTACCGATCCCAGCGGCGCCGTTGTTGTTGGTGCGGCGGTGACAGCACGGCAGACGGAAACAGGCCTCTCGCGCGAGACAATCACTGATCGCAGCGGCAGCTACGTTCTTCTGGAGCTCCCGGTCGGGCACTACCACCTGCAGGTTGAAGCGAAGGGCTTCCAGGAATATTTGCAGGATGGCATCACGCTGAATGTGGACGAGACGGCGGCGGTTTCGGCACGTCTCGCACTCGGATCAGAAAAGCAGCAGGTTTTGGTGCGAGCCGATGCGGAGCTGATCGAGCCAACCGTCACCAGCATGGGTAAAGTGGTGGAACAGCAGGAGCTGGAAGATCTGCCGCTGAACGGACGCAATTTCTCACAGCTGGGTCTGCTGCAGCCCGGGGTCGTTCCTTTGACGCCTGGTATCGCTGAAGCTGGTGGATCGCTGCGCAACGGGCAGGCTTATGCGGTCAATGGCCAGCGGCCTGAGTCGAATAACTTCCTCATCGACGGCGCGAACAATTTCAATGGAGTCGACGGTGGATTCGTGCTCAAGCCGCCAGTGGATGCGATCGCCGAATTTCGCATCATCACGCACAGCGCAAACGCCGAGTTCGGAAATGCCCTGGGGTCGACGACTAATCTCATCACGCGCTCAGGCACGAATCAGGTCCACGGTACGTTGTGGGAGTTCTTCCGCAACGACGCACTCGACGCCAATGACTATTTTGCGCTGACAACGGAACCCCTGAAACAAAATCAATTTGGCGGCACGGTCGGTGGGCCGATCAGGAAAGATAAGACGTTCTTCTTCGCTTTCTACGAAGGCTTCCGCAACCGCCAGGGAGAAACCGAGCTGACCACAGTGCCGTCGGCGGCGGAGCGTTCCGGCAATTTTGCCGAGCTCTGCCCGGAGGGCTTCACCGCGGGTTTCTGCAACAATCCGAATAATCAGCTCTTCAATGTATTCGCCAATGCACCTTACCCGAACAACCAGATTCCCCAGGGGCAGATCAACTCGGTCTCACAAACGCTGCTGAGTTTCTTTCCGCTTCCTAACGACGGGGCAAATCTGTTTTCCGCTACGCAAACTCTGAGCAATAACACCGATCAGTTCGGCATCAAGGTGGACCATTACCTCAGCGCGCGCGACACACTGAACTTCCGTTACATGTTCGATCAGCTCTCCCAGGTCGATCCGCTGTCGCCCGGGGGCGCCACTGTGCCGGGCTTCCCGGTCGGCGAAAATCAGCGGGCACAAAGCTTTGTAGCGCAGGACACACACACGTTTTCGCCAACCGTTGTTGGTGTGGCGCGATTGTCTTTCCTGCGCAATAAGTTTCTCTTCGGCGAGCACGAGGACCATCAATTGCCCTCCAGCCTCGGATTCCAGTACACGCCGAGTCTCGACATCGCCGCCGGGCCGCCGTTCATCCAGATCAGCGGTTATTCCGATGTGGGGGATCCGATCACAGGCCCGCGCAACACCTACGAAGACGTTTTCGATTACAGCGCGTCGCTGAGCTGGGTGCACGGGAAGCATGAACTGAAGTTCGGTGGCGGATATCAGCACCAGGGCATCAACATGCTGCAGGGGATTGCCACGAACGGCTTCTTCGTGTTCGAGCCGTTTCCGATCACCGACGCGTTCGCCAGCTTCCTGACCGGGCAGCCGGTCGTCTTTCTCCAGGGCATCGGCAGTTTTTCGCGCGGAATTCGCGGCGGCAACGCCAACGCGTATGTGCAAGATACGTTCAAAGTCACCTCGCGATTCACCATCAATGCCGGACTGCGTTACGAACTGCCCGAACCGTTCTCCGAAATACACAACCGGCTTTCGTTATTCGAGCCGGGAAAGCAATCTCTGCTTATGCCGAATGCTCCGACGGGGCTGCTGTATCCGGGGGATCCCGGCGTTCCCGCGGGACTGATCCCGACCGACATGAAGGCATTTGCTCCCCGTTTTGGCATTGCGTGGGATCCGGATAGTCATGGCAATCTGCTGATTACTTCCTCTTACGGAATGTTCTATGAGCCGTATTACACCGGGCAAGGCGGCCCTTTGCAGGCGCCGATCAGCGCACCACCGTTTCTGGGTACTCCGCAGATCAGCCTGCCGGATTTTGCAGACCCGTTCAATGGCAATCCTGCCATGCCGGGAACGTTTTCGCCCGACCTCACGAATCTGACCTTGTCGCCTACCCTGACGCTGCCGTACACGCAGGATTGGGACCTGAACCTGCAGCGCTCCTTCGGTTCCGACTGGCTCTTTGAGATTGGATACGTCGGAACCAAGGGTACGCACCTTCCGCGCTTTATTGAAGCCAATCCCGCGGTGTTCGTGCCCGGATATGTCAACGGGCAGCCGATTTCGAATTCGAGCAATGCGGATCAGCGGCGGCTTTATTCCGGCTGCACTTTGGCCGACTCCCCCAGCGCCTGCAAGTTTTCATCGACGGGCGAGATTGCCGGCATCGCAAACTCGGCCTACAACGCGCTGGAGTCGTCGCTGCGCAAGCGCCTGGGCCACGGTCTGTCTTTCCTGCTGTCGTACACCTGGTCGAAGGACATCGACGATGTCTCATCGCTCAACATCACGGGATCGGCGGCCACTCCGGTTGCAGGAGAAAACGATCTTGCCCAGGATCCATTCAACCTCGCAGCAGAGCGCGGGCTTTCGTTGTTCGATGCGCGCAATCGATTTGTTGGTAGTTATGAATGGGCGCTTCCATTTTGGAATCATGGGCAGAATTGGTACCAGTCCGCGCTTGGCGGATGGCAGCTGAATGGCATTGCCACATTGATGAGCGGCACTCCTTTTACTGTCTTCGATTCAAACGACGTCGCGGCGCAGGGCAGCGCCCCGGAGATCACCGGATTCTCCCCACAGCGGCCCAACCTCATCGGCAACCCCAATCACGGACCACGCAGCGTGAGCACATGGCTCAACGCCAGCGCTTACCAGCGCCTCGATCCGGTCGCCAACGCAGGACAGTTTGGCACGGAAGGCCGCAACGTCAATATCGGCCCGGGGTACGCCGATTGGGACTTCGCGGCTCTGAAGAATTTCAGGGCGGGGGAGTCAAAGCAGATCCAGTTCCGCTCAGAGTTGTTTGACATCCTGAACCGCACCAATTTCCGGCTGCCTGATTGCGATATCAGTTCGCCCACATTCAACCATATTCTTGAAGCGGAGTCTCCGCGTCAGGTGCAGTTTGCGTTGAAGTTCGTGTATTAACGGATTCAAATGAAGAGACATCCCAGTGCGAAATGAGTTCTGAAGTATGAGTTCAGTAGCTTCCCCCGAGTCTGCAAACCGGGAACCCCTGCCACGACGACGAGCGGCGCCGTCTTCAATCAATCTGCCCCTGGTCGATGAGCGCACAGCCAGCGAAGAGGTTCGTGGACTTTTCGCGCGATACCGCGAGCGCTTTGGCCAACGCGATCTTCCCGGCATTGTGCAGTGCTTTGCCACAAACTCGTCGCTTCTGAAGACCATGCTGGAGCTCGCGGAGAACTTCTTGTTCGGTGAGAGCCTGCTGAGCCAGCGGCATAAGGAGATGATTGCCACCTATATATCGGGACAGAACGCGTGCTCTTACTGTGCCGACAGTCATGGCGCATTACTTGAAATGCAGGGCGGGCCGCCCGAAATGATCTGCGCGCTGCAGGAGGGCGATTTCAATGCTCAACTCTTTACGAGTGAGGAACTGGCTCTCCTCAAGTTCGCCGGAACAGTGAACGTCGATTCATCATCCGTCACCCGCGCCGATGTGGAAGCAGCCATCCATGCAGGCTGGACGGAGGCGCAGGTCGCTGAGGCGGTCCATATTGTCGGTCTGTTTGCCGCTTTCAACCGTATCGCCAACGGTTTTGGCCTACCTTCGCCCTCTGACGGATTGCGAGACCAACGATGACCGGGCCTGCCAATCCGCGGCGGCCGCAACGCGGCAAATGGACTGCGCAACCGGAAACTGTCGCCTTGCTGCGCGTGTCCGGCAATCCCATCAACGGTCTTGGCGAGAACTCTCCGCGCCGGCCGTCACCCTTTTTCTGGCATCCGCCGGATCAGCATCCATTCGGCGACCTGCAGTTAGTCGCCCGAAAAAATTCCCGCAAATGCCCGGGCTCAACGGAAGCGTTTCAGGCAGCCTACACATATCCCGAGCTGAACGAGGTAGCGGCAGAACGCAATGAGGCGTCGATCGAGGAATTGACAAAGTCGGTCAGGGATTTCGCCCTCGCCCACGAGGCCGACGAAGTCGGCATCGCTCTCATGGATCCCACGTATGTGTTCGCTGGCTACACGATCGATCACCCAAGAGTCATTGTGCTCGCGCTGGCTCATAACTATGAGCGCCTCCGTGAAGTCCCTTCCGATGAGACCAATGGCATCGGAGTCTGCGATGTCGGCGATCAGTATGCGAGAGGAACGCGGTCGTCCTATCACCTCGCCAACTGGATTCGAGCGCAGGGTTATCGCGCCGATCCGTACCCCGGTCCGATGGCTGGAGCGCTGCTGCTCATCCCACCGGCGATTGCCGCCGGACTTGGTGAACTAGGCAAACACGGATCGCTGATCAGCCCGCGCTTTGGCGCCGGAGTTCGACTCGCAGGTGTAACGACCGATATGCCGCTGCTTCCGACCGCGCCGCATCGTTTTGGTGCAGACGAATTCTGTGCCAACTGTCAGGTCTGCACCCAAGCTTGCCCCCCCGGAGCCATCACTCCCAACAAGCAGATGGTTCGCGGCGTCGAGCGGTGGTACGTCGATTTCGACAAGTGCATTCCCTATTTTGCCGAGGCTGCCTCTTGCGGCATTTGCATTGCTGAGTGTCCCTGGACCCGGCCCTCGGTGCGCCCGAAGCTGCTGGCAACCATGGCTCGAAAATTGGATGGCGGGCCCGGTCAGGAATGAGCGCGACCGCCGTTCGTCCCTCCCACGAAGACTCAATTCATTATGCCGGGTGGGGCGTTCTCGGCGCCGCGTTTGTCGGGGTCATGGTGAGCTTCGCTCCCATCATCCCCTACACCTTCAGCCTGTTTCTCGATCCGCTGCACGCGGCGTTTGGCTGGAAGCGCGAATCGATGGGAGGAGCTTTTGCGCTGGCGGCCATTACCGTTGCGCTGGTGTCACCGCTGATCGGCCTGCTTCTTGACCGCTTTCCCCCGCGTCGTATCCTTCTTCCCGCGATCCTCACTTTCGCAGTTGCTCTTGCCTCACTCAGCAGGCTCGGTTCCCATATCGCGCAGTTTTATCTCGTCTTCTTCGTGCTGGGCCTGGCCGCCAACGGAACCGCACAATTCGCGTACACGCGTACCGTTCTCACCTGGTTCTCCCGTCGTCGCGGCTTTGCATTGGCCCTGCTGCTGACCGGCAGCGGAGTCGGGTCCATCCTGATCCCGCCCTTAACTGAATGGACGATTCAGCATCACGGATGGCGGGCTGCCTGGCTGATGCTGGGCGGCATTGCGCTCCTTGGGCTGCCGCTGACCGCAATGCTGATGCGCAACCGCCCCGAGAAGCCGTTCGTCCACACCGACCGCACCGCAAGCGGCGAAACCGTCTCCGCCGCGCTGCGGACGGCCTCATTCTGGATTCTCGCCTTCATCACGATCTTTTCGGCCTTCAGCGAAAACGGACTCGTAACCAACCTGGCAGCGATCCTCACGCAGCATGGGGTGACCGCTTCCAGTGCTGCTGTGGCTCTCTCTGTGCGCGGAGGCGCGGGGATCATCGGCAGGCTCCTGATCGGACTCGCCATCGATCGCGTTTCCCCCCAGCGCATCCAGACCTTTGTTCTCGCGCTTGCTGCGGGAGGCACCCTGATCCTCGCGTTTGCGGGGTCGGGACCACTGGCGTTCATCGGCGCTGGAATCCTGGGTGTCGGTCTGGGCAGCGAAGCCGATGTGATGCCGTATCTGTTGGCCAGGTACTTTGGCCGGCGCCACTTCTCCGTTCTGTATGGGTTGACCTGGACCGCCTACGCCATTGGCGGTGCCACCGGTCCTCTCTGGATCGGCCACAAGTACGACAGCGTGGGCGGCTTCTACAAGCCCCAGTTCATCGTCATCCTCGCAGTAGTCGCATTCGCTGCAGCCCTTCTGAGCCTCCTTCTGACCAAGCCGGGCCTGGAAACCGAATCCGACTTTGAAATGACAGACAGCGTGATAGGGGGTTCGGATGAAAGCCGAGAGATTCCGGCCTAAGCCAAGAAACAAGAAGTACCGTCGGTTCGATCGACTGCCCAGCGGGATGGTTGGTTTCAGCGACATTTAGCAGGTCGAACGATTCATAGTTCCCAGGGAGAACTTATGGAGCGCGGTCTGTTTACCACCTCGGCATAGACTCTGAAGCAGGCTTCTGGCAGACAAAGTGAGCTGCCCCCTTCGTTTAGTCCGGGTTGGCGAGAGCACTCGGGTTTGAGTTTAGCTGCAAATTGAGTTCGCAGCCGTAGTCGAGGCTGTGCGAATGTGGGAAGCGTTTGTTGCTTTCCACATTTGCATAGCCTGTGGCGAATTCCTCGGGAGTCAGGTAGCCCAACGCGCTGTGTGGGCGGACCTGGTTGTAATCGATGCGCCAGGATTCGATGGTCTCTCGGGCATCGTCCAGGGTTAGAAACCAGTGCTCGTTCAGGCACTCCTCGCGGAACTTGCCGTGGAAGCTCTCGATGTAGCCGTTCTCCATGGGCCGGCCCGGCGTGATGAAGTGCAGCGTGACCTTGTTCTCGTAGGCCCACTGATCGAGCGCCTTGGAGGTGAACTCGGTGCCGTTGTCGATCACGATCCGCTCCGGCAGGCCACGTTCGAGGCGAAGCTTCTCCAGCACACGGATCACGCGCAGCGCGGGCAGTGAGGTGTCTACCTCGATGGCCAGCATCTCCCGCGTGTATGCATCCTCGATCGACAAGGTACGCAGCTTGCGGCCGTTGGCCAGCGCATCCTGCAGAAAATCCATCGTCCAGGTCTCGTTGGGTCGGGTGGGCGCAGCCAGCAGCACCCGCGCCTGAGCGCAGATCCGCCGCCTGCGCTTGCGCCGGCGCACGATCAGCTTTTCCTCGACATAGATCCGGTAGACCCGCTTGCTGTTCACCTCCCACCCCTCCCGCTTCAGCAGAACATGCAGCCTTCGATAGCCCCAGCGGCGACGATCTTCGGCCAACTCCCGCAACCGCACACGCAGCCGTTGGTTGGCTTCGGCAAAACGCGTTCCTCGCGAACGGTAACGGACCATCGCCCGCACAATCTCCATCTGCCCACAAGCACGCCGCTCCGAGCACTCGGCAGCTGCGCGAAACACCGCGACAGCTTCTCGTCTGGCCTGTGGGCTCACCACTTTTTTGATAGCACCGCCTTGAAGCCGACGATGTCCAGGGCCTGCTCAGCCACCAACTGCTTCAGCTTGCGGTTCTCTTCCTCCAGATGCCGCAGCCGCTGCGCCTCGCTCACTTCCAGGCCCCCGTACTTCGCCTTCCAGCGATAAAACGTCTGCTGGCTGATGCCATGCTTCCGGCACAGCTCCGCCGTCTCCAGGCCCGCTTCCGACTCCTTCAGAACGCCCACAATCTGCTCTTCCGTGTATCGGCTCTTCTTCATCCTGTCCTCCTCACCAAGGCCATCGCTGGCCCCTATTATCGGAGAACTCTCACATCCGCTGGACTAATCGGAAGGATGCAGCTCAAGCCCATGCCCGATGGCAGCCGCAAGCGGCGCAGTCTGGTGGTCGGAAGTCTCGATCAGTATCCGAACGAGGCAGCAGCGAAAACGAGCTGTTGCATCTCTTTTGGTCAACATCAACGCTGAAAGTCCTCGCTTCAATCTCGAACCGATCATTGTTCAAACGCTGGTCGAACATTATCAGGAGAAGGAACTGGGCGATGGCTCGAACAAAACCTTCGCGACTTGCGAAACGTACAAGGGCTATTTCAGGAAGTGGATTCTGCCGCGATGGGGGAACTACCGCCTGAAGGATGTCAAAGCGGTTGCTGTCGAGGAGTGGTTACGTTCACTCGTTCTCTCGAACGGCAGCAAGGCAAAAATCCGGAACATCATGCACGCGGTTTTCAATCACGCCGTTCGCTGGGAGTGGCACGACCGGAATCCCATCACGCAGGTGCGTCAGAGCTACAAGCGGATGCACATTCCCGTTGTCCTGACCCTCGACGAAGTGGAGGAACTGCTTCTCTATCTGGAGGAGCCGACGCGCACTGCGGTGTTGGTTGACGCGATGACTGGATTGCGGGTGGGAGAACTACTGGCGCTCAAATGGTCGGACATCGATTTCGAGAGATTTCAGATCCATGTCTCACGGTCGATCTCGCTCCAGCATGTGGGCGAGTGCAAAACCGAAGCCAGTCGTAAGCCAGTGCCACTCGATTCGCGCCTGGCAGATGCGTTGTGGAACTGGAGAACCATCTGCGCGTATCCGCGTCCCGAGGACTGGGTCTTCGCCAGTCCACACACCAACGGGGTGCAGCCCTATTGGCCTGGGACGCTGAACCGTTGGCATCTTCAGCCTGCTGCGAAATCAGCGGGCCTTCAGGGCCGAATCGGTTGGCATACATTCCGCCACACCTATGCGACGCTTCTCAAGGCCAATGGCGAAGACGTGAAGACCGTGCAGGAACTTCTGCGGCATGCAAACAGCTTGGTAACCATGAATCTTTACGCACAAGCTGTCACGCAGGCGAAGCGCCAGGCGCAGAGCCGGCTCGTGAGCATGTTGCTTGACGACAACTCACCACACAGAGCACCGCTCTTATTGGAACAAAACGGACGTACGAGAAAATCATTCAATCGCGTAAGTTATTGAATTGATTGGCGTCCCCGACGGGATTTGAACCCGTGTTATCGCCGTGAAAGGGCGGTGTCCTGGGCCGGGCTAGACGACGGGGACGCTGGATGCGCGGGGCCTGATGGGGCTTCTGCCGCGGTGCGGGCCATCTCTGACTTTAACGGGGGGTGGGGGCAAAGTCAAAAGGCAGGGAGCAGGAAGAAGCGAGTAGGCAACAGCGGAGAGGTAGGGGGCAATGCGGAGGCTGGCAAAGCCGGATTCAGTGGGAGCGCCAGGCTGGGTCGCGGCGGATATCGAAGCGGAGGCCGCGTTCGAAGAATCGGACGGCGAGGACGATGACGAGGGCAATAGGGGGGCCTACGATCCAGCCGAGCATGCGTTTGATGCGAGGGAGCATCGATCCTCCGGTCTGCGTGCAAGCCGACGACATTCATTGAGAGATATCACGTCGCGGCTCGCATTGCCATCGTAAACAACATCGGTCGTGGCGGAGCGCGATCCCAGATGCTCAACACCAAGTCCCATATTTCGGATGCGGTATCCGCACTCCTCAGGCGGCGGCTTCGTATCTCGATTTGCTGACGGTTTCGCCTGGTGGTGGCGGGGGCGGTTTCAAAATCTGGTGGGGCCAGATTTGTCAGATCCGCCTCAATCGCTGAACGCCGATTGCGGAGGCTCCTCTCAGTTTCCGATGATCGTGCCCGCTGGCAAACTGCTGACCAATCGAACTCCCCTCAAGCCGCGGGCTTTTGAATATGCTTCCTGGCGATCTGCTCGATTTGCGGCGGCGTCAGGGCCGACAGATCGGCTGTCTCGGTGGCAATAATCCGCTGAAAGGTCTCCGGATGATGGCTCTTTAGATATTCGCTCAGATAAACAACGGCGCTGCTCTTTCCGGTCGCGTGCCCGATCAGTACGATCGTATCGGCATGGACCAGATCTTTGGATATCTCTTCATAAAATGAGTCCTCCTCGGGAACACGTTCACCCTGGTAATGGGCTTCCTTGCGGTGGATGAGGTGGTGTTGAAATCCGTAGGGGTCATATGGCTTGACGGCAACCTCGTCCCGCGGCCGGCTGGCACCGCGATCGTGATAAATGTGGGCGGACTGATGGTCGATGACCACGACCATGCGCCCGGCCGGTTGTGCTGCCGCGGATTGGCTCCGGACCTCAGCCTGCCTGAGGAACCGGCGCAAACGGGCGATCTCTTCCACATCGAGATTGTGAGAGCTCGAACGCTTGAACAACTCCCTTTGGGAGCCGACGACGAAGGCAAACTCATCGTTGCCGTGCGGCTGAACTTCTCCGATCTGGCCGATCAGATCGACCACCGCGCTCCAGGCGAGGTTGCGCGGCAGCTTGCCGCTCAGAAGGCTCTCCAGCAATTCTTCGTGATCGTGGCGCATATGGCTATTCATAATAAGAGAATCCCACCAGGGCACGCAAAATACTGGTTGAATTTGCTCACCGGACGCGACGGGAGTGCTCTCGGTTCGATCACCTGTTGCGCTCCGAAATTTGTCAGGAGCCTCCGACGCCGGCATACCGTCGCACGCAAACATCGACTGTATCCAGCACGACATCTCTGGCCCCCGGATGTGAGGCGCCGGTCAGGCGCGGTGGGTTACATCCATCTCGCTGAGGCGCAGAACGAGGCACTTGGCGGCGCCGCCGGCTTTCAGGAATTCCGTTAGCTCGACCTGGATGGTTTCAAAGCCCCGCGCTTCGAGCCGGGCGCAGAGTTCTTTGCTCACGGTATTCAGCAGAATGGTTCGGCCGACATTGACGGCGTTGCAGGCAAACTGCAATGCGTCTTCCTCGGATACGCCGATCCTCTTCGAGCGGCTGTAGCGGGCTTCGATTTTTCTCTGCGATTCGTCGTCGAAGGCGGCGGGGAAGTACATCACGTCGCCGTTCGATAGGGGACAGAAGCATGTATCCAGGTGATAGAAGCGGGGGTCGACCAGGCGTAGAGAGACAACCTCGACGTCCCATAGGCCGATGAGGTGGCGATGGCTGTCCTGGCGGGTGCGGGGACCGTGGCCGGCCCAAAGACGCGCGCCATTGGCCTCGAAGAGGGCGTCGCCTTCGCCTTCAAACGGGGTGACACGGGGGATGTCGCACACGGCGAAACCGGACTCGTGGAACCAGCGGCGGAAGTGGGGTTCCTCACCCTGGCGTTCGGGGTGATGAAAGCTGCTGAGGGCGACAATGCCGTCGCGGACCAGGCCCGCGTTGGCGGTGAAGACCATGTCCGGGGACCCGGGCTGCGGTTCGACGATCAGCACCTGGGCGATCTGCCGGAGGGCGGCGTGGAGCTGGTCCCACTGCTGGGCTGCGCGCTCGCGCGAGGAGCGGTGAACGTTGCCGGCCATCCAGGGGTTAATGACATAGTTAACTTCGTAGTGCGTGGGAGGACACATCAGGAACGTCGGCTGGGAGCAGGCAGCGACCGCCGGAAGCGGAGCGTGACTGTAATGCAGGGCGGCATTCAGGCCGGCATTCCGATTGGGCGTATTCAGATTGGACTGGGGGGTTCCCATGGTTGAGTATGCTCAGGTTTTGACGGGCGGTCCATCCCCCGGAGGGGGAAACCACCGTTATCCAACCAGATATTACTTCGGGGTTACCCTGGCGCTGGACCTCCCGATCCTCGGCGGGCCCATGTCCGGTATTGGCTTGGGGAAGAATCTCCCAAAAGGGCAGGGACGATTTCCCAAACACACCGAGGTTTGTCTAAGCTTGGAAGGTCTTCGAACCGCAGTCCCCTCACAACCCGAAAGGATTCAGAATGAAGCTTGCAGTCCGATTCCCCTCCGTCCTGGCCTCAGCCCTTCTTGCTCCAGCCATTCTTGCCCTGGCCGCCCCGCTTGCGATGGCCCAAACGTCTACCTGGAAATCCGACCCGAACCATAGCGAGGTGGATTTCACCATCAAGCACATGACCGTCTCGAACGTTCGCGGGCGGTTTGGCACCGTCGACGCTACCTTGGTTTACAACGACCAGGACGTGACGAAGTCGACCGTCAGCGCGACCATCAACGTGGCCGGCATCGACACCGGCGTGCCGAATCGCGATAACGACCTCAAGGGCGCGCGCTTCTTCGATGCCACCACCTATCCCACCGCGTCGTTCGCCAGTACCAGCGTGGCGAAGGGCGGATCGGGTTTGCAGGTCAGCGGGAACCTGACGATCAAGGGTGTGACCAAGCCGGTGGTTCTCGACGTGGAGGGTCCGACAGCGCCGGTGACGGGGATGGATAAGAAGCAGCATGTGGGATTCTCGGCGTCGACGACCGTTCATCGCACGGACTTCGGGGTTGGCGCGGGGATGCCGTCGGCGATGCTGGGCGATGACGTGAAGATCACGATCGACCTGGACCTGGCCAAGCAGTAAGCCGGAGCAGGGAATTCGGGCTTACCAGGCGCTCGTTCGCCAGGCAGTTAAGCCGGATCGGGATCAGGCCGCGTCTTCGAGCGCGGCCTTTTCTTCGCGCGTGGTGCGTGTGCGAAGAACATAGAAGCCTACGGCGATGAGGTTACTCACGACGATCGTCGTTAGAATTTTGATGGCGTAGGTGCGCGGGCTGATTACATTCACGAACGGATAAGCTGAGATAAAGAGGCTGAACAGTGCAGCGGCGAAGCCGACTGCAGAAGTCCACTTAAGCCAGGCGGGCAGGGAACGGCGAAGGGCCGGGGCTCCAACCAGAGGCACGGCGAACATCGCGAGGTAGGCGACCTCGTAGTGGGTCAGGCTGGCGTTGGTGAGCAGCTGGTAGGCCTCCTGCGCGTGCACGCCGGTACTGGCCAGCAAGACAAGTGCGAAGACAAGCGCTGAGGTGCAGACGATGGAGTTAATGGGCGTCGCGCGCCGCGGGTCGAGGCGCGTGAACCACTCCGGGACGAGGTGGTTCCAGCCTGCGGCCATTGGCAGCCGCGTGACTCCGGTAAACAGATAACTTGTAGCGCCCAGGAGTCGAAGCTGCAGCAGGAGGATGGCGAAGACAGCAACGACATTGCCGATGCCTGTAGTGCCGAGGGTGATGCGCATGGCCTGGGGAATGGGCGCGATGAAATCGATGTGGCTCCGCGGAACGAGCGCGACGATGGACGCCGTGCCGAGCATGAACATCGCGCAGATGATGGGCGAGGACACGATGACGGATTGGCCGATGGAGCGTGCCGGGTCACGGCTCTCACCTGCCAGGATCGCGATGTACTCGAGTCCGCACAAGGCACCGAAGAGCATCTGCCCGAACAGCGCAAACGACCGCAAGTCGAGAGTGGGAGCGGCAATCGAGAAAGGCGTGTAGTGTGCGGGCGCGTGCCGCGCAAAGGCCACCAACGGCAACAGGATCAACCCGGCGAACACAATCAGGATGGCGATACCGCCGATGTTGTGAATCCACTTGCCGAGCTCGAGCCCGGACTGCGGCATACGTGACGCCGGCGAGCATGAGCGTGACGATGGCCAGCGATGCGAGACGATTCTCCGGCAGCCACGCGGCGGCCGGACCGATAAGGTACGACAGCTCGGTAGGAATGGCGTAGAGGATGGTAGCAGTGACGGCGACTCCGTAGACCCAGAGATTCCATGCGGTGAGAAAGCCGCCCAGGTCGCCGAAAGCTTCGCGGGCCCAGACGTATAGGCCGCCTTCAAGAGGCATGCGGCGGTTGAGGCAAACCACCGAGGCGGCCATGGGCACATAAAAGAGCAGCATCGCTGCGACCCAGACCAGGGATTGCGCGCGCCCGAGGCCTGCGGCGACGCCGACCCATGAAGTGCCCACGACGCACAGGACCTGCGCGAGCACGAGATCGCCGAGACGCAGGGTGCGGTGCAGGTGGTGGTCACCGGCATTCGCGCGGGTTCCTGTGCCGGACACGGCGCTGGGTGTGGTTCCGGGCATGGTTCAGCCATAGTGCCACAGAAGGGAAGCTGGTTGGAGAAAAGTGGGTGGGCGACCGCTACGTCTGCATCAGCTGCATGTCGTTCGCGATCTCCGCTCCCAGCCCCTCGAAGCTGCCGCCGATCTCACGGGCGCGAGCGAGAGCGGCCTGGACGTTAGGGAGGATGTTTTCGCGTCCAACCTCTTCGACGAAATCCGCTCTGGCGAGGAGGCGGGCGGGCTGAGCGCGAGCGCCGCAAAGCAGGAGGGTGCGGCCGGATTCGCGCAGGCGTTCGGCGAAAACTTCAAGGGCGTAGAGTCCGGTGGCGTCAAGCGCGGTCATGTTGCGCAGCCGCAGGATGACGATGGCGGGGAATTGCGTGAGGTCGCTGGTTGCATCTTCGAGCTTTTGCGTGGCGCCGAAAAGAAATGGACCGTGAATGCGGAGGATGGCAGCGTTGGAAGGTATGTCTTTGTCCTGGAGGACGTGCGCCTGTCCTTCGCGAAGGTATTGTTCGGTCACCGCTTCGACGGTGGTGGTTTCGGCGATGCGGTAGATGTAGAGCAGGGCAGCGAGCGCCATGCCCACGCCTACGGCTACAGTGAGGTCCGCCATCACGGTGAGGGCGAAGGTCACGGCCCACACCGCAACATCGGCCTTCGCCATCCGGAACACGCCGCCGATTTCCCGCCATTCGCCCATGTTCCACGCGACGACAAAGAGAACGGCGGCGAGCGTCGCGAGCGGAATGAAGCGCGCCATGGGAGCCGCGACCAGCAGGACCGCGAGCAGAGTGAGGGCGTGGACCATCCCCGAAACCGGGGTGAGAGCGCCGGAGCGAATGTTGGTGGCGGTGCGTGCGATCGCGCCGGTTGCGGGAATGCCGCCGAAAAGGGGAGATGCGATATTCGCGATTCCCTGGGCGACCAGCTCGACATTGGAGTTGTGCCGATCGCCGGACATGCCGTCGGAGACCACGGCGGAGAGCAGGCTTTCAATGGCGCCGAGAAGAGCGACCGTCAATGCGGAAGGCAGCAGCGGCAGGATGTGTTCGGCGTGGAGATGCGGGAGGGTTAACGGGGGAAAGCCCTGCGGTATACCACCAAAGCGTGTGCCCACGGTTTCAACGTGAAGATGCAGCAGGGTAGCGAGCGCGGTGCATGTTAGGACGGCGAGGATCGAACCAGGAATGCGACGGTTGACGCGCGGCCAGAAGAGAATGATGGCAAGGGTCAGGCCGCCGATGGCGATCGCCGGCCCATGCACGGTGCCGATGTTCTCGGCCAGCAGCTTCATGCGGGGCAGGAAACTGCTGGGAACCGCGGCGGTCCGGAGTCCGAGGAAATCTTTGATCTGCGTGGACGCGATGAGCAGTGCGATGCCGTTGGTAAAGCCAATGATGACGGGGCGGGGAATGAACTTAACCGCGGAGCCGAGGCCAGTGATGCCCATTACGATGAGCATACCGCCGGCCATGAGCGTGACCAGAGCGAGCCCTGCCGTGCCGAAGCGCGCAACGATGCCGGCCACGATCACGACAAACGCGCCTGTTGGGCCGCCGATCTGAACGCGTGAGCCGCCGAGTGCGGAGATGAGGAATCCAGCGACCACGGCGGTGTACAGGCCGGCCTGGGGCGTAACCCCGGAGGCGATGCCGAAAGCCATCGCGAGAGGCAGCGCCACCAGTCCTACAGTCACGCCGGCGGCCAGGTCATGGCTGAAGCGGCGCGCTGAATAGGTGCGCAGCGCTGTTACAGATCGAGGAAGCCAATTCTCCGCGACGCTGGTCTTTGCCGGGAAGCTCATGGCTCGCGCCCCTCGGCCTTCTCGATCACTTCAAGCATCGCCATCGAGTCCCCCACTTGCTTATGGAAATATCGGCGCATGAGCGCGAGGATTTCGAACATGAGCGGATCGCGGACAGAATAAAAAACCTGGTTGCCCGCTTTGCGGGTGACGACGATCTGCCGCGCACGCATCACCGCCAGATGCTGGGAGAGATTGGCCTGCTCAAGACCGAGCCGTTCGACAAAGCTCCCAGCCGTCAGCTCGCCATCCTTGAGCTGTTCGAGGATCGCAATGCGCGTGGGATGGGCCAGGGCCTGGAAGATCTCGGCTTTGAACTGGCGGAGAGAATCGGGCATTCTTCCCAGTATATGCGAAGCTTCGCATATACATAACTACAACCAAAGTATCAGCTTATTCCATCAGATCGGCCCTCGGGTCCCGCTCCCATCCCCTGCTCATGGCTATTTCTAACGGCTACAAGCTACCGCCAACCGCCGACCGGCTCACTCTATCTGAGCGTAAATGACTCATCTTTCGCCTCGGGGCCTCTTGACATCCACACGGAAGAGCAGGTACGTTAGCAATCGTAGGGCGAAACTGCTAAACGACGGTATCGTTCGTGGCAAGAAAAGACGCGATGCCGTTCCGGATGGTGCGAGAAGGCCTCCGGCGGTCGCCCCAAACCCGAACTCAGGTGACGGCCTCAAAAGTTTGTACCCTTCCGCGAGATCGATCTCGCGGGCAACACCACGCCGAGCGACCGCCCGTATGTGCGCGCTCCAGGAACTCTGAAGGAGAAGCAACGCAATGCCTACAGCAACTGCAACTGCATCCGCAACCGCAATCAGCACGTTTACTCCGCTGCATGATCGCATCCTCGTCCGCCGGATCGAGGAGAACGAATCTGTGCGCGGCGGCATCATCATCCCCGACACCGCTAAGGAAAAGCCCCAGGAAGGCGAAGTTATCTCCGTCGGCAAGGGCAAATCCAACGACGAGGGCAAGGTTTTCCCGCTCGATGTGAAGAAGGGCGACCGCATCCTTTTCGGCAAGTACTCCGGCACCGAGATCCGCATCGACGGGGAAGAATTCCTCATCATGCGCGAAGAAGAAGTCCTCGGCATCCTCAAGAAGTAGGGGTCCCCAACTTGTCGCGCTGTTCGACAAGCAAGCTACTGGCTACCGGCTACGGGCTACAGGCTACCGGCCGGCGCCCACAACAAGTTCTAAGGAGATTTCAGCAATGGCAAAGCAAATTCTGCACGGAGAAGATTCCCGCCAGGCAATTCTGCGCGGCGTGAACATTCTGGCGGATGCGGTGAAAGTGACGCTGGGGCCAAAGGGCCGCAACGTCGTCATCGAGAAGAAATTCGGTTCGCCCACCATCACCAAAGACGGTGTCACGGTGGCCAAAGAGATCGAGCTCAAGGATGCCCTCGAGAACATGGGCGCCCAGATGGTGCGCGAAGTGGCGTCGAAGACCAGTGACGTAGCCGGAGACGGCACCACCACCGCGACTGTCCTCGCCCAGGCCATCTATCGCGAAGGCGTTAAGACTGTTGCCGCGGGTGCGAACCCGATGGCGCTGCAGCGCGGTATCAATAAGGCAGTGGAGGCTGTTGTCGGCAAGCGCGCCGAGGACGGCACCGTCACCGGCGGAGCGCTCGCCAAGTTCTCCAAGCCTGTCACCGGCGACATGATCGCCCAGGTCGGCACCATCTCCGCCAACTCCGACACCACCATCGGCAACATCATTGCCGAGGCGATGAAGAAGGTCGGCAAGGACGGCGTCATCACGGTTGAAGAGTCGAAGACGCTGGAGACGCAGCTGGAAGTCGTGGAAGGCATGCAGTTCGACCGCGGCTATCTGAGCCCTTATTTCGTCACCGATCCCGACCGCATGGAAGTGGTGCTCGAAGAGCCCTACATCCTGATCTACGAAAAGAAGATCAGCTCGATGAAGGATCTGCTTCCTCTGCTCGAGCAGGTTGCCCGCAACGGCAAGCCGCTCGTGATCATTGCTGAGGACGTCGACGGCGAAGCACTCGCCACCCTCGTCGTCAACAAGCTGCGCGGCACGCTGAACGTTGCGGCCGTTAAGGCTCCCGGCTTCGGCGATCGCCGCAAGGCCATGCTGGGCGATATTGCCATCCTTACCGGTGGCAAGGCTGTGACCGAAGACCTCGGCATCAAGCTCGAAAACATCAAGCTTGAGGACCTTGGCCGTGCGAAGCGCGTGACCATCGACAAGGACAACACGACCATTGTTGAAGGCCGTGGCGAGTCGAAGGCTATCGAAGGCCGCGTGAAGGAAATTCGCAGCCAGGTCGAGAAAACCACCTCCGACTACGATCGCGAGAAGCTCCAGGAGCGGCTTGCGAAACTGGTCGGCGGCGTCGCCGTCATCAAGGTCGGTGCAGCTACCGAAACCGAGATGAAGGAGAAGAAGGCTCGCGTCGAGGATGCGATGCATGCAACCCGCGCAGCGGTCGAGGAAGGTATTGTCCCCGGCGGCGGCGTGGCTTTGGTGCGCTGCGAGAAGGACGTTAACGACCTGATCGGCACCCTCCAGGGTGACGAGAAGATCGGCGCCCAGATCGTTCGCCGCGCGCTCGAAGAGCCCCTTCGCCAGATCGTCGGCAACGCCGGCGAAGAAGGCGCAGTGGTCGTAGGCAAAATCCTCGAGAGCAAAGACCCCCACTACGGCTACAACGCCCAGACCAACACCTTCGAAGACCTGGTGAAGGCCGGCGTGATCGATCCGACTAAGGTGACGCGCACGGCGCTGCAGAACGCCGCGTCGATCGCAGGCCTGATGCTCACCACCGAAGCCATGGTTTCCGAAATTCCGGAAGCCAAGTCCGGAGCCCCCGCGGGCGGCGGACACGGCGGCGGCATGGAAGGCATGTACTAAAGCGAGCCGCAAGGCGAGCGAACTGCGAGCGAGAAGCGAGCTTCAGGCAAGCGGATTGCGAGCAGGAAAGACAGCGGGCTTCCCGAAAGGGAAGCCCGCTTTTTGCTTCATCGCCCTGGTCCAAACTTGTCATTCCATCGCAAGCGCCTTGCGCGAGGATCGTCAGCCACAATAGCGAACGGGGTATCCTAAAAGATCATGCAATCGTCTCACGCTTCCGAACGCGGCAACGAGAGCAAGCCATCGCTGATCTTATTGCTGGGCAACGTTGCTCATGAGGGAATTACGAGCCCTCTGAAATCGGGAGGAACGCAATACAAGAAGAAAATCCTTGTCTCAAGCCTAGAAAACTGGACAGATATCTTGGGATATTTCCTCGGGTATGCGGTGCGCGCTGTAATCGCTAAGATGACCTACCCAGTTTACGGCCTATTGCTCTCGCCAAACTACAGCAGCATTGCCGATGATCTCTTCGCAAATATCGCAAAGACAAGACATGCGATATTCGTGCACGAAGAAATGTTGTCGGGCGACGAAAATCCAAGATCGGTCGACGGGGAGGACCATGGATATGGCTGGGATGGGCAACGCCAGTTCGATGAGGATAACCGCGCCAAATACGCCAAAGTTAATGAGATGATGCTAGAGCGCGGACTGACCTTAATCCCTTACCAGTCGAATGCAGAGATCACCGTCATAGCGTCTCGAATTTTGCAAGACGCTCTCGATGGTCTTCTGTTTCGCATATACGTCCCGGCGGGTCGCCTGTGGGCCAATGAGGTAGATCGTCTGCGCGACCTGTTCCGAGACTACCTCGCGCGGACGGGACGAAGAGGAATACGCCTGAACCAGATCAAAACTGAGCACGGTATCTCGTATGAATTTCATGGGGATGAGTTTTCATCATCGGAGTCCATCGCGGGCGAATTTCACGAATTCTCGCAACTCCTCGATCTGTGCGTTTTAGATCCGGTAAAGGCGGAGGTTATGTTGAAAGAGAGAGTTTCCGATCCTAAGGATATTGTCGGTATCCTCTCCCGCTACGCCAAAGAGGCGAAGCGAATCCGTCTAGATCTAAAGCAAGAAAGAGAGAAGAAGTTGCTCGGAATACGTCATCGCCTCGAAACGGAACTCAGTGAAGTCATTTCAGGGGAAGCTGAATGGCAATTCATCACTCGTCTAGCGGCAAGTGCTTTCCCGGATTCCTACAGCATTGCGATGCTCGCATCCGCGGCACAAGACAGAACTACTCTGCTTCAACTCGCGGGCGACAGTGGCGTCACCATCAACATTAGGCCCCAAATCATTCACGCCGTGAAAGGAATAGTCGCACAGGAAATCATCGGCGATGTAGATAACTCCGACGGGTCCCGACAGCTGATGGCGTTGGTTGAAGCCCACGGCGGTCAGCAGGTTCACGAACTCCGAAATTCGGTACAAATCCTGTCCGACCCCAGAAATGCCCCAGTCGCAGAGATTAGCGTCCGGACGAAGCCTGAAAGGCTTTCTATTTCGAGCAGTCAAATCGATAGGCCCCGTTGCGAGCCAAGTGGCCACTGCCTACATTGAGGCGAAATTGGGCCTGAAATAACAATGTCTTTGCCGGGTGGCCCACATTTGCCCGCTATTCGCGGATGTGAAAATGCGAGATCTCAACAGGTGGCGTTTTTGTATCAAGGCACGGCTTAAGCCGTGCCAAAAAAAGGAGTCGGCGCGAAGCGCCTTCCGCCAGGGTCAATCCAGGACCCCTTGATGTGTAGCTACAATGCAGCTACAATAGAGATCGGCGCCGCAGTACCAACGGGTGGCATCATCGCGAGTTCGGGGCCTGCAATCACGCCCTATCCTTTCCACTGGAGGAAGTGAAGCTCCACGAGAAGGAAAACCAGCAATTCGACTGGGACAGCGGCAATGCCGATCACGTCCCCCAACACGGCATCACCCGTGCGGAGGCTGAGCAGGTAGTCCTCAACAGTCCCATCGATCTCAAGTTCGAGGTTCGAGGCGGAGAGGAGCGCATCGCTCAGGTCGGCGAAACCGATACCGGCAGAGTTCTGGTTGTCGTCACCACGATGCGGAACGAAAAGATCCGGGTTGTGACAGCGATTCCGGCGAACAGAAAGCTCCGGAAACTGTACCTCGCCCAGAAGGGAAACTCCCCGTGAGAGAAGAACTAAAGAAGAAGAGCTTCAGGAATGAATCGGAAGAGGCGAAATGGTGGGACGAACACCAGGACGCTTTGGCCAATGAGTTCGAGAGGGCCGCAGCCACCGGCACACTGGGGCGCGGCACAGCGGCGCGCAAAGGAAGCACCCCGACTACCACCATTCGGCTCGATCCCGAAGACATCGCCAGGGCTCGTTCCCAGGCCGCGCACCACGGACTCCGCTATCAAACCTATCTCAAAATGCTCATCCACCAGGCCCTGCATCAGAAAGAAGCCGATTCCAAAACCCGGCACTCGTAAAAAGAGTCGGCGCGAAGCCGTGGCCCCCATGCGCCTGCCTTTGGCGCAATGGGGTGGAGGATCGAACCGGGACCCCCGCGGGGTCACTCGCAGAGGAACTTCGCAGCGGGTTTGCATCAAAATGAAAGGTGATGCATAACTTTGGTATGCGCACCAGTGTGACACTTGATGACGATGTCCACGAGCTGGCGGCCATCTATGCTCACGCTCGGGGAATTACCCTGGGCGCCGCGCTGGGCGAACTCGCGCGCAAGGGGCAGCGGGCGCCCGTGGAGATCAGCCAGGAAATCGAAATGGGATCGCACGGCCTGCCTGTTTTTCGATCCCGCGGACGCGTTCTGACCTCGGAGATGGTGAAGAGAGCTCAGGAAGATGAAGAATGAGCCGCAAGCACGCGCGGTTTCTCCTCGATGTGAACGTGCTGGTTGCTCTGGCGGACCGTGAACATGTCCATCATCGGATCGTGACGAGGACGCCGAGTGCCCCATATCTGCCTGCGGTTGGCAGACGTGGGATCCCGCCGGCTCCCGGCTCCTGCCTCCCAGCTCCCAGATGCCCCTCATGACCTTCGTACCGAGCCCTCCCGCAAATTCCCTTGCAACAGCCCGATTCAACCCCTAGCCTTGTACCAGGAAAGCTCTGTCCGCGACATCGCGTACGGAGCTTTTCCTTTTGGTATGATTCGGTCGGCATGCGCCCTGCCTGGCTCAGGCTACCGGCTACAAGCTGCCCCGGCTGGCTGGCCCGGGTCTCGATTTTGAGACCCGGGGACCGCCGGGTGCCCAATATCTGCCTGTCTTTGGCAGATGTGGGATCAGCACGGCCCGCTTTCCAGGGCTCCGGAGGAGGTGTCAAACTTGACATCAAAATAAGCGGCTTAGGATCAATGGCTTGCCACAGCCCCAACTCCAGGGGGAGGGGGGTGCCCAGTACCACCCCGGCCGCTACGGCCCAGCCCCAATCGGCGTCAGAGACTCACCCCGCCCTGACGAACTGCTTGCTCAGCGTCAACCCCTGTTTCTGATACGACGAGCCGATCGCCAGCCCGTATATCTTTTCCGGGAACCGCGCTGCAGTGGATCGGCTCGTCCCTGCCTTACTGCCGAATCGCGCGTCGAAGGGCAGCAGAGCGGTCGTTGCCAAAACAGAATGGTCACTAAATCGGTCACCGGTGGTAAAAGGATTGCAGCGGCAGGCGTGGTGAATCCCAATAATGTATTGTATGTAAATGAGTTACACAAACGTGGCCCCGTAGCTCAGGTGGATAGAGCAGCAGTTTCCTAAACTGCGTGTCGGAAGTTCGAGTCTTCCCGGGGTCACCAGGCCATCGCTGGCCGCGCTGTGATGACATCCTTCGCTCTGCTCAGGATTTCGGCTGCGGGCTGCCCCCCCGCAAGACGCCTCAAGTTCTGGTAGTGTCTCAACGCACATTTCAGACACCGCCTCAAGTTCGACTCTTCCCGGGGTCACCAAATTCCAGCCAACGAGCGATCGCCGCGTTGGCTTACAGAACCGCCTCGGTCTCCAGATCCTTCACGCGCTCTTCCTGCACCTGCTCAGGGTCAGCTTGTGGCTGGCGAAGCACCGACTCCGGGTCAGCGGATGCCCGGCCCAGCAGGAATCCCTGGGCTTCGTTGATGCCCAGAGTTTTCACCAGTTTGAGCTGCTCTTTCTTCTCGATTCCCTCAACAATCACTTTCATCTGCAGATTGTTGGCCATGGTTAGAATCGAGCGAACAAAATCCTTGGTCTCTCGCCGAATCATCAGCTCGTGCAGGAAAGAACGGTCCAGCTTCAGCGCATCGAACGGCAGCTTCGGCAGGTAGCTCAAGCAGGAGTAGCCCGTGCCAAAATCGTCCACTGCCACGCTCACCCCCATGCGCTTCAGGCGCCGCATCGTTTCCGCCGTGCGCTCTACGCCCGACACCGTCGCCGATTCGGTAATTTCGATCTGCAGCAGGTTCGGCTGCAGTCCGGTGCGATGCAGAACGTCGGCGACCTCTTCAAAGAAGGAGTCCCGGGCAAACTGAACGCTCGATACGTTGACAGCGGCCTGCACCGGTCGGCGCGCGATGTCCTGCCAGGTGGCCGCGTGGGTGCACGCCCGCTCCATAATGTGCGCGCCCAGCGGCAGAATCAGCCCGCTCTCTTCGGCGATGGGAATAAAACTCAGCGGGACAATCTGCCCCAGCCGCGGATGCGTCCACCGCGCCAACGCCTCGAACCGTACGATCGAATAGTTGCCGAGGTTGAACTCCGGCTGGTAATGCACTGAGATCTCGCCCTTGGCCAGCGCGTCCTGGAGTTCTCCTTCGAGCGTGAGACGTTCGCGCGCCGCGCTGCCCAGATCGTCGCCAAAGTGCACGATGCTGTTTTTCCCGCTTCGCTTGGCCGCGAACATCGCGCAGTCGGCCTGCTGCAGCAGCTGCGCGCTCTCGTTTCCATCGGGAAATATCGCAATCCCGATACACGCGCTTACCCGAACCGTCTGGCCGACGATCTGGAAGGGCGGCTTCAGCAAATCCTGCAGAGCCTCGGCCGCCCTTTGGGCGTCGTCCCTGCTCTCCACGTGGTCGAGAATGATCGCGAACTCGTCCCCACCGATGCGCGCCAGCGTATCCGACTGCCGGAAGCGCGCCTTGAGACGCTGCGCCACCTGGGCCAGAAGCGCATCTCCGGTGGCGTGGCCAAAGCTGTCGTTCACCAGCTTGAACCCGTCCAGATCCACGCATAACAGCGCAACCATCCTCTGGTCGCGGCGCGCTCGGGCAAGGCATTGTGACAGGCGATCCGAAAGCAATCGCCTGTTCGGCAAGCCGGTCAGCTCAT
Organism: uncultured Acidobacteriaceae bacterium; assembly: GCA_963831055.1. Classification (GTDB taxonomy): domain Bacteria; phylum Acidobacteriota; class Terriglobia; order Terriglobales; family Acidobacteriaceae; genus Palsa-343. The sequence goes on from CAWHOU010000023.1 coordinate 171,376, forward strand.
CCACCAGCGCCATATGCTGCAGCCTCGATTCAGCGTCTCGCCTCGCCCGATCCCGCTTCTGCAGCTCCGCCAGCATCGCGTTGAATCCGTCCGCCAGCGGGGCGACTTCCGCCACGCTCCGAACCGAGATCTCCACATTGAAGTTCGCGTCCTGGGTAACCCGCTGCACCGCGGTCGACAAATCGCTGATGGCATGCGTGGTTTCCGATGCCTTGCTCAGCGCCTTCGCCTGCATGCGAATCCGCCGGATCAGCACCAGCAGCCAAAGCATCACCGACATCACTGCGAGAATAGCCACCGTGAGCCAGTGCAGGTAACTGCGCTCGAATTTGACAACGTTCAATTGAACTTCGGGCGCCGAATCCGTGAACGACAATCCCGCCGCGCGGTTGCTTTCGGACGAATTCTTCGCGCTCGCCGATGGCCGCTGCGGTGAAAGCGCGGCCTGCCCGCCGCTATGCCCCAAATCGATGCTTCTGGGCGCGCTTGACGGACGAATATTAGTTTGCTTTCTCGCCTCGACCGAGATCGTCTCTCCGACATGAATCCCAGGCCAGCCAGGACTCAGCCCCACGGGCACCGCGCCAGTATTGTCCTCAATCCAGAATTGACCGCCGGCTTCATCCGCGTAAATGACAACTCCCACCAGGTGGACGATGGAATCCACCGGCAGTTCCTGCAGTTGCCCAATCGAATTGTGCCGCACGAGAAATGACCACTGCCCCAGCGTCGTGCAGGCAATAGCGGCACCGAGCGCTGTTACAAGCATGGCGGCCATGCGGATACCCGTAGCGCCGCTTCGCTCCATCCATAAATGATCGCCGGGGTCCTCGGCACCTGCTATACAACTTTCAGCGCCTTTTGTGCCCCTCTGGAACCAGCCAATCCAAAACTGCACGGTTCACTAGTAATCGCCTTGTTAAGAACCTTCTCACGGCACGACCATCATCGACCCCTGCCAGAAAGCCGCGCGATGGCCTTCGGGATCAAGTACCGTTACCTGGCACTGATATTGGCCCGGCTTAAGTGTTGCCAATCCAATGTGGAAGCTTAAAGGCACGATACCCAGCCGCGTTGCCGGCTGTGCCGTGACAGCGATGGCCGGAGTTTCGAGATCTACTTTCTGGTTACCGTAGAGACTCACATAGGCGAAAAGCGGCGCGGCACTCTTCGTGGCCGTTACTACCGGTGCCAGGTCCTCTGACGCTCCAGCCGAATCCTTCTCATAGGCCTGCAGGTAAACATACAGTTGCCGATCCCTGCTAAAAACCCGCGTCACGCTCGGGATCAGCTTCTGCCCCTCCTGTACCAGCGGATTTGCAGCGTCGTCTTTGGCCTGCTCCTTGCCGCGGGTCGCATTGTAGAGCGCATCGTTGAGATTCACCCGCTGGCTGCTGAGCACCACCGAGCTGATAGCCACACGCTTCGTGACCTTGTTCAGATCCGGGATCACGAAAGTCGTCTGAAAGGTTCCAATCCGTCCTGTCTCATCGTCGCGCGCCAGAAACTTGATCGTGTATTTGCCAGGGAACAGCGTGAATCCGGAATCGTATTCGACCGGCCGATGCGCCAGCTCCGCGGCGGTAGCGTCGCTCAGCTTGATGTTTACGAAGTCGCGCACGTTGCTCATCGTCATCCCGCTGTTCTGGTCCTTGACCTCGCACACAAAGTCGATCAACGTGTGCTCGGCGCCGAATTTCTTCGCCAGCGCCAGCTCGCGGCCGGGAATCTTCACGATGATCGGCACATAATACTCCGCGCGATTCAGCTGAAAGTAGTCGATCTCCATCGCGATGGTGAGATCGGTCACGGGATCGCCCAGCATTAGCGCGTCTTCAAGTTGGCGCTCCTTATCCGCCTCGTTAAATTTGTTAAATGTCTTGTTGGCGTAGTAACCCTCGCGATAATCCAGTTTGTCGGCAAGCGGCGAATCGACTGCGATCTTCACGCGGCGAAAACGCCCGTTCTGCGCCGTGTTTGTCGTGTAATAGCCAACGATGTAGTAATCCTCGATCGCGCGCTGCGCCTGTACGATGCCGCGCGTCAGGTCGTTGTTGTCGAACAGCGATTTTCCCCCGGTGTCTGCGCCCAGCGAGTACATCGTGTCCTGCGACTGCTGGAACTGCGTGGTGACCGCCTCCGCCGCCGCGCCCGAATACATGCCTGCGTTGCCAGGCGATCCCTGGCTCGCATCGCCGAGCGGCGCGCCGGCCACCAGCCCCCGCGCGTCCACAGGCCAAAAGGAAACACCCGCCCGCACCGCCGCGTCAACCGTGGCATGTAACTGCGCAAGGTTGTCGAGCCCGTGCAGCCGCATCCCGCTCGCGAAATAAATCAGCGACTTCTTTTCGCTGAGCGAACCCAGCATCTTCGCCGCTGTCTGCAGCGCCGAGAGCTGCCGATCGTTATTGAAGATGTTGAACTCGCTGTCGTCCTGCCCAAAGGCAGCGCCGGTGTCCGCGCTGCTTGCGTCGTCGATCGACTCCACCGATCCCTGCCCTTCGCCCACGATCATCGTCTCGAGAATGCTGAGCAGCCGATTGCGATCCCCCGTGAAGTCCTGCACCACATCGACCGATCCTCCCTGATAGCGCATGATGGCGACCAGATCGGCGGCGGTCATTTGTGTGCGGACAAACTTCCCCGCCGCCGCAAGAGCACGCAGTTGATCGTCGGGCGGCATCGCCGTCATGTCGAAATAGAGCGCCAGCAGCCGATGATCGCTGTACTGCGGCTTGCCAGGGCTCTCCGGCGCAATTTGTGTCCGTGTGAGTGTCTTATAGAGCATGATCTGCTCGTCGTCGAGCGGGGTTACAGGCATCGGAGTTGCAGCCGTCGACAGAGCCTGATGCTCAAAGATCTTGATGGTTTGCGGCTGACCATCCTCGGTGACGGTAAAGTCTTTGGCTGTCAGGCCAGGAACAAAATTGCCCTGCATATCTTTCACGACAACCGTCTCGATCACCAGCTGCGAGTTGACGGTGAGTGTGAACGTCCCGTTCTGCCCCGCCATCTCGTTCGTACCCGTCTGCTGCGCCGGCGCAGAGAGGCTCGCTGCGACCATCGCCGCGAAAACCGCCATTTGAGAAAACACCCTAAACCAGCGCATCGCTAGAACCTTAGCCTTCCGACAAACTGCAGGCTCCGCATTGGGTTGGCCGCCGCAGGCAATCCGAAGAGCGTGTTATCGACGGTGGTGTTCCACGCGGTCCACGCTGCATGATTCAGAACGTTCGTCGCCTCGAAGCGTGTGTCGAGATTCCACTTGGTGCGCACTCGAAAAGTCCGCGCCAACGCGCTGTCGAGGCTGATCTGATCCGGCCCTGTGATGGAATTGCGCCGCGCGGTGCCCCACTGTCCCGCGGGCGGCGCAGTGAATGCTGCCGGATTCAGATAGTAGCCCGCGGGGGCCGTGTAAAGCGGCGCGCCCGTCGGGTCGGGACGAATAATGTTCGTGTATCCCGTACCCGGCACGCCCGCCAGAACGATGGGATTCTCCGGCAGTCCGCTACCAGCCGTGATCTGCGTCATCACCGTCCATTCCTTGAAGAACCGGCCCCGCCAGCCGCTCAGCAGCGTTTCGCCGCCAAGCCCCATGCCCGTTGTGTATTGAAACGACGCCTTCAGCAAATTGCGCTGATCGAAAGTGGAGAGCCCGCGCTCGCCTGGCAGATCGAGCCAGTCCTGCGCAATGATCGCCGCAGCCGGCTGGCGGTTGGCCGTGTCGCTCGGCGATGCAGTCGCCTCCGTTGTAGCTACGTGTCCCTGCGCCCCAATTTGCGAATCGTCATCGAGAGCCTTCGCCCATGTGTAGTCCAGCGTCGCTGTCAGCCCGCTCCGCAACCTCCGCCGCAACTGCAACTCTCCAGCCTGCCGCGTCGAATTCCCGTTCGACGTACGATAGACAAACCCCACCGGCAGTCCCGCATACGGATTCACGCCCCCCAGCGGATAAGTGTTCGGTAGAAATTCCTGCGCGCCCCGCGTGCCTTTGATCCCGAGATAAGTAGCCGTGATCACCAGCGCTCCGGGCAGGTCCTGCTGTGCGGATAACTGCCAGTCCTGGGCATAACCTACTCGCAAATGCGGATCGACAGCATAAGTGTCCGCCGTGGTTCCTGCGCAGTTACGAAATCCCTCGGCGAGCGTGAGCGGACACGTGCTGCTGTTAGCCACATTCACGCTGGTCGAAAGCGGCGCCTGCTGCGCCATGGCCTCCGCGCTTGACAAGTAGACCGACGTGTCGTCGTAGATCCCGTATCCGCCCTTTACCACCAGCGTCGACGCGGGAATCGGCCGCCACGACATCCCGATCCGTGGCTCCCACCCGCGATAATCGGGCCGCACCAGCGAGCTGGGATACCTGGTGCCGGTAACTAAACCTGTTGGATTGCTGGCCAGCACCGGCGCAACCGCCGCAAAACCAGGCGCGATATCCAGGTTGACCATGCGTCCGAATAGCTCGGTGATGGGCGCGCCATACTCCCACCGGATGCCAGCGTTAATCGTGAACGTCGGCCTTACTCGGAAATTTTCGGTAACGTAAGCGTCGTAGGCAGGAGGGCGAAAATACTTTTCCGGATTGCCGTAAGCCACCTGACTTGTATCTGGAATACCCAGCAGAAAATCCGCCAAATCGGAACCAGTCGCAGGAACCCCACTGCCGGAGCTGCCCGGCGCTTCCGTTGCCGCGCCAGTAAACACAAAGCTGCCCCTGGGGTTCTGTTCGGTGAATTCGTTGAACTCCTCGCGCCGGAAATCGCCGCCGAACGTCACCGTGTGCCGCCGCCGCGTCGTTTCGGCTTTCAGCGAAACAGCATCGGTCCGGTTGCGATTGAAAGCGCTGTTGCCATCGGTGAGCCCCGCGATGCCACTGGAAAAAACCAGCGAAGGCGGTCCCCAGTTCTGCGGGTTCTGATCGTTCCCCGTGATGCCGGCCTCACCCGAAATGTTTTCGCGATCCTCGAACTCAGGCCTGACCTCGGTCCGCAGCCGCGTGAATTGATAACCAAAGACCGCGAAAATCTGGTGATGAAACTGATGCGCCCAGTTAGCCTGTGCCTTCAGTCCGATCGTGTCTGTGTTATCGCGAAAAGTGAAGATGTTCGCGCCATCGGCGCGCGTGCTTTCGAAGCCAAACTTGCCGTACACCTGGTCTCGGCGTCCGAGCGTCTTGTCGAGGCGCGACTCCAGCGCGTCGGTGTGCGTGTTGTTCAGCACCTCGGCTTCATAGTTGTAGCGCGCATTGCCCGCGAGGTTCGGCAGTGGATAAAGATTCAGCAACGCCTGCGCCTGCGGGCTCACCGGAATGCTCCCCGTGAACGGCGTCGCAGTAGCCGGGTTATAAATCGTGACCGGCTGCCCCAGCGCATTCAGCAACCCCGAAAGGTCTCCACCTCTCTCTGCCGCGTCCGGCACCAGGCCCGCATCGGTAGCCGCATCCCGGTTGCGCGTCCATTGATACGCCAAAAAGAAGTTGGGTCCGTGATAAAAGAGGTGCGGAATATTCAGCGGCCCACCCAACGTAGCTCCCAGAGTTACCCGGCTGTATTGATCTTTCGGAATCTGAAACCCGGTCAGCGAATACGGCCGCGCATCGAAGACGGAATTATCGACTACCGCAACGAACCCACCGGTATAAAGCCCTTTGGTTCCAGGCCGGTGATTGCCGAAAGAAGGCGACAACGAAAATTGCGAAGTATTCGCGTTATTCGAAGTCCCGTTGATCAGCAGCCCACCCGCGTTTTTCCCCTCGGAATCGTCGGGCGGCGGCATGTTCGCCCCGGGGCCCTCCTGCTTCGGCTTCTCTTCTTTCTCTGTCTGCTGAGCCCGCTGCACAACCTCCGGCTCATGCTCCCCCTTGCTGATCTGCGTTTCAGCCAGCATTTGCTCGAAATCAAGCAGCTTCAGCTCCCACGTTTTCTGCGGAAGGTCCGGCGCGACCGTAACATCGCCATTGAGAGGCGCAAACCCGCGCATCGCAATCTCAATCTTCCACGGCCCGTCGGCCAGGTCGGGAAACTCATACAATCCCTGCCCGTCGGTAATAGTCGTCGACTGCTTCGCGCCCTGGCTCACCGTGACCGTAGCGCCTGGCACCGGAATGCCCTGGTAAAACACCTGCCCGTGATACTCCGTCGCCCACGCCGCGCAGGGCGCGAGCAGCATCGCGAGCCCGCACAACAAATGCAGAAGACGAAGCCGGCATATTCTTCGCCATTCCATAGAGTCAGTTAGTTCGGCGAAGGATGATCGACATGATCGATCGCCAGCACGCCGACCGCCGTCTTCTCAGCTTCCAGCTTCAGATCGAGTTGCTCCTGGATAGCCCTGAACAGCGGTGGCGGCGCGTCCGCGGCATCGCTCGGCGGTGGCACTTTAATGCCTATGCCGGCAAATTGCGACTCATCCGGCGTCCACTTCAGGATGAAATCCCATTTGCCATCGAGTCCGGTTCGATCCACTATCGGCCGATCCAGAACCGTCGCCTGCATCAGGTTTGTGAAATTGGCCATGGTGGCATTGCGCACGTGCAGCACACCCAGCGGTCCGAAGAACAGCCCCGGCAATCCGTTCGGATCGCCCGTGTTCTTCGTCATCTTCGGTCCGTCCTTGCCCACCGTCAGTACGTACGCCGACATCTCTTTCTTATCCGGATGGAACTTCAACTGAAAACGATCCGCCAGCATCTTCTGGATCATCATCTTCATCTGTTGCTCGTTCGGCATCCCTGGCACGTCGGGCTGCGCATTCACGTCGAACTTATCTGACCCCATCCAGTCGGGACCACCTACTATCTGCTTCTCCTGAACGTCATACGCAAACTGAATCAGATCGCTCAGTGTAAAGTTAACGACGACCAGCTCGCGCCCACGCACAGTAATGATCTTGCGCTGCTCATCCGGCTTTGTTGGCTTGATAGTCGCCACTTCAAAGCTCGGATTGGCATCGGCAGCCATCGGGGGAATCTTCGCAGGCGGCTCCGGGATCGCCCATTCCGTATCCGGCGTCGCCCGCTCGAAGACCAGTGGCAACGAGTTGCCGCCCTGCGTCGTGCTTCCGGTAATCGACTTACCATCGGCAGATAACTTGCCTTCGTAAGTGATATCGGCAAACTGAATGCCATATTTCACCACGCCGCCGTCCAGGCTAATCGACGTCGTCGGAATACCTTGCCCCCCCTGGTCGATGCTGTAGAACATCGCGCTCAGAGCGCCCGCCGGTGTCTTCGTAATCTTCAGCACCGTGCGCAGATCGTGATTCGGAACGTGCAGCGTCCCCTGCCACGTCCCCTCAATCCCCTTTTTCTCCGCTGCTGGTTGAGGCGCCTGTGCCCCGGGCTGCGCTGCGGCCGCATGCACAAATCCGAACGTCACCGGCAGTCCAACCGCCAGCACCGCCGCAACCGTCAGCATCAGTTTACGAGACAAATCCAGCTTGCGCGTCACACGTTCCGTCAGAATGCGCGCGATCCGCTTCTTCAAATCCGATCCTGTTACTCCGGATACACAGTTCATGGGCGCCTCCACATAGAACTTACATACGTTCAGAATGCCTTCCGCATACACCACCGCTTCGCGGCTGGACGCAAGCACCGCCTCGTCACAAGCGCGTTCGCGCTCTTCCATCAACTTAGCGCGAATCCACCACACGGCGGGATGAAACCAGAACAGCGTCTCCACCACCATCTGGATCGCCGCCGTCAGGTTATCGCGCCGCCGCACATGGCAAAGCTCGTGGGCAAGGATCGCATCCAACTGCGAAGCGCTCAGCCGCTCCGTGATGCCCCGGGGCAGTAACAACACGGGCCGCACGACGCCAAAGACCCCAGGCTCAATGTTGGTCGGAGTCACCAATACCGGCACTCCAGACAACGTCCTGATCGGCGTAGCCACACGCGCCACACGACGAAGGAGCCACCAGCTCCGCGCCCACCTTACCAGCAGCAGCAATGCACCGCACACCCAAATGCTGATCAGCGATAGTGGAACCCACTGCGAGAAGTGATGAGCTGTCGACGTCGAAGCCAGCGGACCACCAGCCAACGAACTGTCGTACTTTGTCACCGAATCCGTCGCGGTCACCAGAAACGGTTGCGCTACATTTTCGAGAAGGCTCGATAGCCGTGGCTTCGCGGCGGTGGCGCCCATTCGCAACTGAAGTTGCTCGCCGGCGGTCACAAAAATCGAGAACGGGACAAGAAACTTCACCGAAGCCAGCAGCCACAGGCGGTATCGCGTGCGAGCCTGGTTCCGCCGCAGAACCAGCGCCAGCACCCATGCAACGAGCGCAAAGATAGTCGACTGCCACAGGTGATCGACCAGACGATTGAATATCTGGTTGATCGCCGCCGACGACGAGGGCCAGGACCATGCTGCGGACCAGATTGTCGTCCAGGGTACAGGAGAAATCATCCTTTGTCCCCCTTTCCCGCCAGCTTCTTCAGCGTCCGTTCCGCGTCCTTAATATCGCCGATAGACAACTTGCCCGATTCGATCAGGTGCGCCATCACCGGCTGGCTCTGCCCTCCAAAATACCCCAGTACATCGTCCAGTATCCGCCTCTGCGCAGCGTCACGGGAGACTACTGGTGCAAAGACGTGGAAGTTCCCGACTTTCTTCACCCGCCGAACAATATTTTTCGTCTCCATCCGGTAGACCGTTGTCTGTACGGTCGTATAGGCAGGCATTTGCCGCGCGGGAAACGACTCCTGTATCTCGCGAATCGACAATTCGCCGCGAGTCCATAGAGCCTCCATGATCTGAAACTCCAGCTTCGACAATCTTGGAGTCGGCAAGGGCGCGCCTCCTATGGTTGTCGTATTTTCTACTACAGCTGTTTGCGAAATGCAAGCGGCATCCTGCTTACGTACCGCCGCCGGCTTTTCCGCCCCCGGCTTTCGCAGTCACTTCGGTCTGAATCGGCGTTATTGCCGCCGCAGGCGAATCCAGCGACAACGCCACAATGGTATCCACCGTGTCCGGAGTTCCGCTCAACATAACATCCACGCCCGCCACCGTCTGCGAGCATGCCGCAGTCCCTCCCGTCAGCACTGCACAACCCGTCACCTTTGCGGGCAGCGGCGGCATCCGGAGCTTTGTGCCATCGGCAACATTCAGTATGTGCAGATAAATTGTATTGTCACGATAAGTCGACACTCCAAAATCCCCAGGCAGATACGGCCCTCCGCGCGTCGCATAAATACTCTGGCCGTATTGCTTCAGCCAATCGCCCACCTCGCGCAGACGCTGCCCCTGCGCCGCCTCAATCTGTCCATCAGGCCGCGGACCCACATTGAGCAGAAAGTTCCCGTCACGCCCTACTGCCCCAACCAACAGGCGAATGATATAGTCCAGCGACTTGATCTTCGCGTCCGGCTCATAGCCCCACGCACCGTAAGTAAGTGTCGTGCAAAGCTCCCATGGGTGCTGGTTATCGAAATTACCCATGGCCCCATCGCCCTCCCGTGATCGAAAATCCGCCGCCGCATCGGTGCGGTCGTTGATGATGATCTCCGGTTGCAACTTCCTCAGGTTCCCGACCGCCTCGTCATCCTGCCAGGAAAACGCTCCTGTATAACGCTCCTCTTGCGGTCGCGCCTGCCAGTGTCCCTTGAAATTGACTCCACCAAATCCAAGCCAGTCGCCACCACCGCCATCGAACCACAGGATGTCCAGCTTCCCATAGTGAGACGCCAGTTCGTTGAGCTGCCGGTGATATTGCTCGCGCATCTCAATGGCGTTCGGCTCATAGAGTTGCGGGAAGAAGAATCCCGGAAATCGCCAGTCGAGCGGTGAATAATAAAGGCCGACCCGCAGGCCTGCCTTGCGAACCGCGTTCACATAGGCCCCAACAAAGTCTTCGTGAGCCGCTGTTTTCACCGATGTAAAATTGCTGCCCCCATCGTCGAACAGTGCGAAACCATCGTGATGCCGGGAAACCAGCACCGTGTACTTCATCCCCCCTGCTTTTGCAATAGCGGCCCACGCATCGGGGTCGAATTTATCGGGATGGAACTGATAGGCCAGCTTCGCATACTCGTTGACCGGAATTTGCTCCTCCCATTGCACCCATTCGCCGCGGCCGGGGATCGAATACAAGCCCCAGTGCATGAACAGACCAAACTTCGCCTCGCGCCACCACGCAATGCGGGAAGCTGCATCGGCATCCGTTACCATGGGCGCCCATTGTGCGTGGGCACAAAAGCCCGGGGCAAGTGTGACGAGCAGAAGCCACATCAGATTGAAGCGGTCAGAAATCTTCTTCAAGAGGTCCTCACTGTGGGCATAGAAGCCTGCAACATTCATACCATGCCCACTTATGAAACTGAAATGAATGAGGACTATTCTCCGGCCGGCGCACACTTCACTGGAACTGGTCTCATAAACCTCCAACCACCGAAATGTAGCGGGTGAGACCCGCCATCGAAGCGGGGCTCATGCAGTTCGCCGAAGCCACTGCGCTATATATGAGACCAGTTCTGAACCCATCCTGAAGAACTCACCGAAAGTAGGTGACGGGCTGGGTCGATTATGGAGATACAAGGGGAGTTAGCTTCCAGCTCGAGGAGACATCGCCCAGGTCTCCCTGGCTCGCAATACTGGTGCCATTCATCAGCCAGATACAGACGTCCCCACTCGTGCTGTTCCGCCAAAGAATATCGGCTTTCCCATCCCCGTTGTAATCGCCTACACCCTGAATGACCCACCCGGAGGATGGCGATAGCGTGAACGGGCTTCCCTGGCTCGTAATGGTGGTTCCGCTCATCAGCCAGAGATAGACCTCTCCGCTGGTGGTGTTTTGCCACAGGATGTCACTCGTGCCATTTCCGTCGAAATCGCCTATCCCCTGGATGGCCCATCCGGAGGATGGGGACACGATGCCAACTTCCCCCTGGCTTGCAATATTGGTCCCATTCATGAGCCAGATGTAGATCTCACCGTTGGTTGTGTTCCGCCACAGAATGTCGGCCTTGCCATCCCCATTGAAGTCGCCAACGCCCTGGATCACCCATCCTGATGAGGGTGAGATGATGCCGAGGTCCCCCTGGCTTGCGATACTGGTCCCGTTCATCTGCCAGATGTAGACGTCTCCGCTGGTGCTGTTGCGCCACAGGATGTCGGCCTTGCCGTCTCCATTGAAATCGCCGACGCCCTGAATGACCCAGCCGGAGGAGGGTGACACGGTGCCTGGAGTTCCCTGGTTCACGATTGAGGTGCCGTTCATCAGCCAGATGTAGACCTCTCCCGTGCTGCTGTTCTGCCACAGAATGTCACTCTTGCCATCCCCGTCGAAATCGCCAACGCCTTCAATGACCCATGCCGAGGTGGGACCGCCGGGGCTTCCCTGGTTCGCAATTGAGGTCCCGTTCATCATCCACTCGTAGACCTGTTCTGAGGTGTTATTGCGCCACAGGATGTCGCTCCTGCAGTCGCCGTTGAAGTCGTCCGGATTGGCAAACGATGCCGGATTCGGATTCGGATTCGGGTTCGGATTCGTGCACGCAGTTGCGTTGGTCACCGTCAGAGTGGCGGTGGCGCTGTTCGCGCTATATTGTTTGCTGTTGGACGGAGTGAAGTAAGCGGTGATGGTGTAAGTACCCGCCGCCAAACCCGACGTCGACGTAATGCTCGCCGGCGAACCGCCCATCGGGGTCGCCGCGTAGGTAAAACTGCCGCAGCCACTTCCGCAATTTGCGGCCGCATTTAGGACATTCGCCCCTGCGCTGCCATAGGTGATGGTCGTCGCCGGTGTCCAGTTAATGGTTACATTCGATGAACCCACGGTCAGAACGAAGCTCTGCGTGGCGCTTTGACTCACGCCATTCGACGCCGTGATGGTGATGGAGTACGTACCGCCCGTGCCAGCTCCTGGCGTTCCCGAGAGAGTCCCGTTGCTCGATAAAGTGACGGTCCCAGGCAGACTAGCGCCGGTCTTGGTGAAGGTCGGGGTGGGGTAACCCGTGGCCGTCACAGTAAAGGAACCAGAAGTAGCGGGTGCAAATGTCGTTCCACTGGCGCTGGTAATCGCCGGAGCCTGATTCACGATCAACGTGAAGTTTTGCGTAACGTTGGGACCTGCACCGTTGGAAGCCGTGATCGTAACGCTGTATTGACCACCGGTCCCGGCAGCCGGCTTGCCGCTGAAAACACCCGCGCCGGTGAATGTAACTCCGCTGGGCAGCGTCCCCGTTTCGCTGAAGGTGGGTGCCGGGTGGCCCGTGCCGGTTACCGCAAACGTGCCCGCGGTTCCGACAGTGAACGTGGTGCTGCTGGCGCTGGTGATGGCCGGAGCCTGATTGACGATCAGCGTGAAGCTTTGTGTCGAATTCGGACTTATTCCGTTCAACGCGGTAATCGTAATTCCGTAGCTGCCTCCTGTCCCCGCGGCAGGCGTACCCGACAGCGTTCCCGCGCTGGTCAGCGTAACTCCGGTGGGCAGAGCCCCTGACTCACTGAAAGTAGCTGCCGGATAGCCGTACGTGGTCACACTGAAGCTGCCAGCGGTTCCAGTGACAAAGGTTGTGCTGCTCGCGCTGTCGATGGTTGGCGGCTGGTCAACGGTCAGCGTGAAGCCTTGCGTGGCGTTGGGACTAACTCCGTTTTGCGCGGTGATAATAATGTTGTACGTCCCGCCGGTACCCCCGCCCGGCGTCCCGCTCAGGACTCCCGCGCTGGTGAATGTAACTCCGGTGGGCAGAGCGCCTGTCTCGCTGAACGTGGGCGCCGGGAACCCCGTTGCGGTCACCGCAAAAGAGCCTGCCGTTCCCACCGTGAAGGTTGTGCTGTTTGCGCTCGTGACTGTAGTCGTCTGCGGAGCAACCACCGTCTCATTCAGGGTGTTCGATGTGCTCCCCAAAAACCCCGTCGAACCCTGATAAGTCGCTGAGATCGTGAACGGTCCAGCCGAGCTCGGCGCCGTGCCCGAATAAGCCGCCACTCCGGCCGCATTCAGCGCCACCGTCTGCGTACCCGTACCTATAGTGAAAACCACATTGCCAGTTGGCGTCGCCGTTCCGCTCGCCGGAGTTACGGTGGCAGTCAGCGTATAAGCCGTTCCGCCGGTCAAAGTACCGGTTGGGTTGACGGAAAGCACTGTGCTGGTGCCGACAGCCCCTTCAACGCTGAGCACGACGCTTGTCGTGACGGTCATTCCATTCGACGTGCCGGCCACGGTGACCGGATAATTCCCCGGGGCCGCGGAACTGCTCGCCACCAGCGTCAGAACACTGCTTCCTGTCGTCGGATTTGTACCGAACGACGCACTCACGCCGTTGGGCAGTGCCGATGTCACTGCCAGATTCACGCTGCCGCTGAATCCTGTCTGCGGCGTGACCGTGATCTTATCTGTAACCGATGATCCTGCCATCACAGATAACGATGACGACGACGGGCTGAGTGTAAATCCAGGCGGCGGGTTGATTGTTACCTCAATTGAATTTTGCGACCCTTGATTCCCGGACGATCCTGTAACAATAATCAGATATTGCCCGCCAACAGGGGCGTTCGCTGCCGCCGATATTGTAAGCACGCTTGTGCCCGACGTCGGATTCTTACTCCACGATGCGCTGACGCCGCTCGGCAGGTTGGTCGCGGCCAGATTCACGCTTCCGGTGAATCCATTCAGTGGATTGACCGTGATGGTATCCGTTGCCGTTCCCCCCTGCGTCACGTTGAGGCTGAGACTCGACTCGCTGAGATTAAATGTCGGCGATGTAGTTACTGTCTGATTAAAAGTGGTGTAGCTTGTGCAGCAACCCGCGCTCGTCCCCATGATCTGCACAGCCGAGGTTCCCAGAGCGGCCGAACTGCTTGCCGTCATCGTGAGCGTGCTGGTTCCGGTTGTCGTAACCGGATTAAAAGTCGCCGTCACTCCCGCAGGCAACTCAGTAGCGGAAAGTGTGACAGAACCAGTGAACCCCCCCGCGGGAAGCACCGTAACTGTAGATGTTGTGGAATTGCCTCGAACAATATTGACCGGCTCGGGCGAAATGCCCAGCAGGAATATCGGCCCGCCCAGGTTCAGCGCCACCGTGGTACTCGCAGCCGCCGTGCCCGAAGATCCTTCAATCGTTACCATGCCGCGTAGGTTAGCCGTCGCGGAACTACTGGCGGTCAGCGTCAGCACGCTTGTTCCGGTTGCAGGGTCGGGATTCCACGCCGCGGTTACCCCGGCCGGCAGTGCGGATGTAACGGCCAGGTTAACGCTGCCACTAAACCCCGCTTCATCGGTAACTGTCACCGTGGTTGAGAGGGATTGTCCCGGCTCGAGGGTCAGCGTTTCAGGCGATGCCGCAATCGTGAAGCCCGGTGCGTTGACCTCGAGCGCAACCTCGGTGCTCCCGGTCAAAGATCCAGAGGTACCCGCGACGTTAATAAGGTACGATCCTCGGACCGCCGAATTGCCAACCGTCAGGATAAGCGTGCTGCTCGCAGAGGTTGGATTGCTCCCCCAGGATGCGGTGACGCCGCTCGGCAAGCCCGACACCGCAAGCTCGACGCTACCCGTAAATCCGCTTAGATCCTTAACGGTGATGGTTGTAGTGCCGGAGCTTCCTGGGGTAATGGTGAGACTCGTGGAAGATGCGGAAAGCTGAAATCCGGATGCTCCCGCCGGCGCCAGACTATTAATAAGATCCTGTCCAGCTGGGCTTCCCCATCCGGTTACAAGATCGTATCCCGGCACGGCATTATAGAAGGCCTGGCCGCAGCAAGTTCCTTCAACATCGTTGTTGCCGCTCGTGATGTCGTGGAAATTGCTGCCATAACTCGAACTTTCCCCGATGGCATACAAAGCTGGATTGGCAAAGCCGATTCGAGTATCGCCCGAGGTCGCTGCCTGCTCATTGGCCAGCGCCATAAAACCCGCCCACCGCGGTGCCGCAAAGCTGGTGCCACCCCAGGCGCCAGCGCACGTTCCCAGGTTGCAGTCGTAGTTATCGGTATTTGCCTCCATGGCCACGTCGGGTACGTTGCGCAGCGCGTTCGATCCGCCATTCGACGCGTTGGCAACACCGGACTGCCAGCTGGGTAGCGTTATCCCATCCGGGCTGATCCCCCCTCCGCTGTCCGTCCAGGCAGTCTCCGAACTCCATGCTCCGCCTGCTCCCGTAGTAACCAGGTCCGTCCCTCCAACCGAGGTTACCCAGGCATCCTCAGCTGGGTAGAAATTGTTGATCAGAGGATCGAACTCGCCATCGTCTCCGGATGCTGCGAAGACGCTCTGGCCCTGCGCCGCCATTTCCTCGAAGAAAATGTCGTCAGTGGAAGGGTCGTCGGGCAGCCATGTCCAGGAGATACTCACCTGCTGTGCAATGTCATCCGCGGCAATCGCATTCAGAATATCTGGATCGTTGCTGCCAATGTAGACCCGCACCTGGCTCAGCTGCGGGGCCATCCAGATGGCCTGTGCTATGTCGAGCACCTGCTCGGCATCGCTGCAGTCGGAGGGCATTAGCTGGCAGGCAGCCCCTGTGGCGCCATCGAGCAGGACATTGTTGATTGGTACGCTGTATGACTGTCCTGAGTTACTGAATGTCAGATTCACATCGCTCAGATTGTAGCCATCGAACTCCACCAGCCCCACCGACTGGCCCGTTCCGGTCAGCGCCGTGCCCCCGTAATAGGCCGATCGCATGTCACTCCCAAGGTAGGCTCCCCCTGGCCCCGTCCCTGCAGCCGGTGTCGCAGCGCCCTGCACTGCGGTCGATCGCCTCACCATCGGCTTTGGTACAGAGTAATTATCGAGCCCCGCGATGTGTGCCACAGGCACTCCCAGTTCCAGCGACGGTTCCCGGTCGGGCGAGTAGAAGGTCCGCGGTTCTGTTGGGTGCTGATAAAGTCCCATCCGCACGTTGAACGCGCTTTCAATCTGCTCCACGGTTCCCGTAACTGGAATGATCAACCGATTGGCTGGCCTGTCTGTGACAACAAGACGGTGCGCACGCGCGAAATCGACTGCCGCCTCGTAGTCTTCCGCCGAGGGCGAAAACTTCTCGGTGAACTGCGCCGTACTCAGAAATCTGTGATAAGCAGGGCTACTTGGGTCGTAGAGTTGCCCTAACAGATCGACTAGGTCAGGCTGATTGTGCGGCGCCAGCACAATAGTGACGTTTAGCCGCTCAGTTCCCCGCATATCGCCGATTCTTTTCGCCTGCCCGCTGGAGACCGCAGGACCCACGTGACCATGCAGCGCCTGGACACGCTGTTGAGCGTGCGCCTGTGCCGCAGACAGAACCAGGGCCACAGCAGCGGAGAAGCCAAAGCAAAACCCGAACTTCAAGGGATCCCTCTCGTTTCGAAACCGATACTTCCTTGCTTTTTCTTCTTGTGTTCCAAAACGATAGAGGATGCCCTGCGAAGCTCGCTTCCTCAATAGGTACTGTGTTTGAGGCGCTCTCGTAACTCCCTCTGTGGTGACCACAGTGTCCCCGACCAGGGCACTCCGGGTCTTGCACCTGTGGTGAATCGTCGTGTCCGAGAAAACTTTCCGCAAGCAGGCAATCGAAAACGCTGGCTGCGGCGAAACTCGAGGAAGGCACTTGGTAACGATATTCAAAAACCCACAACCGCCACGGCCGCACCGATTTTCAATTGGACAACGGCAGGCGAAAATCAAGGATTGTTTCTGGCGGGCCAAAAGCCTCGTCCCGAAAGGGCTATCTTAACTGCGGTAAAAGTACTGTGTACGCAATACGTTAGATTTTAGCCGGGACCCTGTTTTGCGTTCCGTAGTGGAGCCGGACTTCTGCGACAACCTGCATCGGAATCGATGGTCGCTCACGCATGCTGTGGGGCTGGCCTGCCCAACAGGCCCCGCTCCAGGAGTCCCGTGTGGATCGAGCTTTCGTACGCACAAATCGAGAGATATAACGCTGGAGTCTTCCTCAGGCCCGGAAGGTGATCACAACTTCGATCGGTCGGGAGCAGATGATCGGCCCGCCCTTCTGAATAACTTTTGTATCCTGACAAGGAAACTCCGCCGAGACGGGCGTGTAGACCCGAAGATGATATTTCCCGGAACGAACAGCTTGATTTCTGTCCCTGATGCGGCGGAACTTAGGAGTGTTAGCTTACCGCCGATACGCGCGCTCCTTTCGCGCATTCCCTGCAGTCCGAAGTGCCCGTCCCTCCCCTTGTCCAGAACAAGAGGGTCGATGCCGACTCCGTTGTCCTTCACACGCAGAGTCAGGTCCTGCGCATAACCCAGCTCCACATCGAGGCGAGTGGCCCTCGAATGCAGGCTCGCATTGCGAATTGCTTCGTACCCGATCCGGCACACCTCGTCACGAACGATGGGGTGCATCTCGCCGGGGTGACCGATTACGGAAAAGCTCACTGACATGGAGGCCGGGATGCGATCGCTTTCCGTCGCGCGCCGGAAGGCCTCCGCAAGATCGTTCCTTTGCGTCGTCGATGCACGTAGAGAATTAAGCGCGGCGCGCCCCTCCTGCGTGGCCTGCCCCAGCCAGGTCGAGAGCTTTTCGAGCGCGTGGTGCATCCGCGCCGGATCGGCCGATTCGTCGAGTGCGTCATCGGCCACCATTTTGCTTCCCTGAATCGTCTGGAGCAGCGTGTCATGAAATTCGCGCGCCAGGCGCGTGCGCTCCGCCAGTCGCTCATCGAAGCCGGCGCTCATGGTTGACGCGATCTGCCGCACCCGCAACCGGTAAAGCGCCCAGACGATTAAGAGAATAAAGACGCCGCAGAGTAACTTGAAACGGGCCGTTTGATACCAGGCGGGAGCGATGCTGAAATTCAATTGTGCGCCTGTGTCATTCCACACTCCGTCGTTGTTACATGCGATCGCGAGAAAACGATATTTGCCCGGACCGGGATCGGTGTAGAAAGCCTGCCGCCGGCTTCCCGGCTCCTGCCACCCCGCATCGCGTCCCTCCAGCTTGTAGCGAAAGCGCACTTTCTGAGGAGCCACATAGCTGAGGGCGGTGTAGGAAATTTCAAGGTCGCGCGTGTGAGGGGGTAGGCGCATTCCTTCCTTCGGCAGATAACTCACCTGATCCGCGACCACCGATTCAATTCGCACCGGAGGCGGTAGTTGGTTCCCGGCCAGATGAGCCGCATCGATGGTTTGTACCACCCGTCCATTGGCGAACCAAAGGCGGCCATCGGCAGTTCTGGCAGCCTGAGGTTTCAGGGAAGTAAGCCCAGGTTGAACGCCATCGCCCTCGTCCAGTAACTGCGTGTGGACGATGCTCGCCGGGTGTTGCCACCAGTTATCCAGCTCGGATCGGGCAATCCTGATGAGGCCACATTTTGAATACAGCCACAGCGCGTGCGCGTCGTCTGCCACCACCGCGAAGATTCCATCGCAGGGAAGACCGTTACGGATGGTCAGATTTTCCCTTTTCAAGCCCCTCAGGCAAAACAGTTCGTCGAGCGTTGTGCCCCAGACAGAGCCATCGGGATCGACGATGAGGTCGCGGATCTGACGAGTGTTGCCCGTCTCATTGGAGGCTACGGACTGCATCTGACCATCCCGATACCTGATTAGTTCGCCGTCGACTAAGCCCAGGACGATGCCGCCATCCGGCGTGGCGGCGAGGATATAAGCTGTCCCGAGTTTTGGGGAAGTCAAGTCGCTGCGAACCTTGAAATCGTGAATTTGATCCAGGTGAGGCCCGGCGCGGACCCAGATGTCGTGGCGCGCGTCCTCGGCTATAGAGAAAACTATGCCGATAGGTCTGCCGTTGGCGTCGAGGATGGGACGAAAGGAGCCGTGGTCATCGACATACAATCCATTTTCGAGGCCGAACCAGAGCCTTCCGGCATGATCTTCAAATAGTGTTGACACATGGTGCCCCGGCAAGCCGGGCCGCGGCAGAAATGTCGAAAAGTTGCCGTTTTGCAGTTTCTGCACAATCTGGTTATTTTCGACAACCCAAAGCCCCCCGTCGCGCGAAGCCAGCACGGACACGGCGCCGTCAGCCACAAGACCTTCGCGCATCGAATAACTGGCGACGTGCAAATCGCGAAAGTTATCGATGCCGGCAGAGGTTACGATCCAGATTGTTCCTTCCTGGTCCTGATAGAAGCTGCGCACGAAGTTACTCGACAGTCCATCGGTCCGGTCGAAGTGTTCGACGCGGCCGCGCTGGACTCGAAAGATTCCCCCCTCTTCCGTGCCAATCCACAGTTGATTGTCCCGGTCGACGAACAGTGATGTAACCTGCGAATTTCTTACGGGTATGTCCTGGTACGCGACGGACACCCAGTGTTCATCGATAAAGTGCTCGAGACGCAGAATGGGGCCAGAGCTTTCGATCACTGCCCATGTGGACCTGTCCGGCCCTGTGGCGATCGCCCTGAACGAGGAGAAGCCTTCAAAACCGGCGCGCCTGCGGAAATAGACGCGCGAGGTTCCAGGCTGCCACAGGCACAGTTCGTAATAGCCGCCAAGCCAGATGTCTCCGTCATCGCTTTTTGCGAGCTGCAGGACGTTCAGAAAAGGAACCTGATCCCTGGTTCCGAAGCACTGCGGCTGCGGCGACTGGATTCGGCATACCGGGCCCATGTGGTCCGTAGCCTGCGTGCGTCCCAGCCAGAGGGTCCCCGCGGAGTCTTCAAGGAGCGCTTCGATCCTCCCGCTTAGTTGCGGATAATTGGTAAGATGACCATCCTTCCACCTTGACAGACTGTAACCAGTACCAATCCACAGGCTGCCATCCCGCGAACCCAGTAGCGAGAATATTCTGGAATCGAGCAGTCTCTCTCCCGCCGGTGGCGTCCACTGGATAAAACGGGCGCCGTCGAACCGAAGCAGGCCAAGATTGGTGCCAATCCATAAATAGCCATCGGTTGTCTGGGCAATGGTGACCGGCGATCCGGCTAAAGCGCCGTCCGCCGTTTTCCACGTGGAGTGGGCATATTGGGAGAGCAGCCACGATGGTTCCACAGCCCACGCCGATGGGAGTCCGAAGAGGGCCGGTAAGAGCCAAAGCAAGCCGGGCCGCAGGATTCGCAAAGTTTTCACCTTACCAGCCGCTCACACCGCAACATAACCATACCGGCGGTCAGCCATCTGTAGGAATATCGAGACCTACAGAATTTGCCCTGTGGTTTTCTACAGCTGGGGTCAGACCTTCAGCAGCCCACGCCGGGTTGCAATCGTTACGGCATGGGTTCGGTCATTGGCCCCGAGCTTATCCACCAGATTCTTGATATGGAAATTGACGGTGCTTTCCGCAATCGACAGCCGGTCTGCAATTTGTTTGTTCCGGTAACCGTCGCGGATCAACTGCAGAATTTCGACCTCTCGCGCTGTGAGATTCTCCTCACCCAGATGCTCGGCGATACGCGCGGCCACAGCAGGATGAATGTATCGCCCGCGATCATGGACACAGCGCATCACGTTGAGGATCTCATCCTTTGACATGCTCTTGAGGATGTACGCGGACGCTCCTGCTCGCAGAGCCCGCTGGATGTCGCCGTCGCTGTCCGAGGTGGTCAGCATGATAATGCGGGCATCGCGAAATTCGCTGCGGATCGCCACCAGCGCGTCCGTGCCGTCGACGCCCGGCAGGCGAAGATCCATCAGCGTGATGTCGGGCCGGTGCCTCCTGAACTGGGTTATGCCCTCCGCTCCATCCGGAGCCTGCGCCACTAGTTGCATGTCAGGCTGGGAACCAATAATGGTGCTCAACCCTTCCCGGAAGATTGGATGGTCCTCGACCATGAGGATGCGAATTGGATTCTTCCCAACGATGGCAGCCTCCCTGCCAGGGTCCGGGGCAAGCAAACAGAATTCGTGGTCTATAAGCATACAACGACGGTCGATTGACCAAACTGCGCTCAGCTGCTCCTCTAACTCAAGCAGGCGCGTTCGTGTCGATTTCAGTCGAGCTGCCGCCCTCCGATTCGTCCAATGACGGTGTCCGAAGCATAGCTTGATTCGCCGCAAAGCGATGACCGGTACAACTGTCTCAATCCTGCGACAACATAATGCAGGTGTACGGCCCAATCCCGATATTCCCGCTGAACGGCATTCCATTCAACGCCGTCCCCTCCGCTATCGTGTCGAAGCTGTTCCAGTTGGAAAACGACGAGTCGTAAGTCGATGCGTCGCTGTTGAAGCGAACTCGCCACATTCCTTCCCGCGGAAACCCGATCGTGTAGCTCCCATAGCCCGCATTCCCGAAGTTACAGACCACCACCACGTCGTCCCCGGTCCCCCCCTGATCCCACCGGTGATAAATCAGCACATTGTCGGCGAAGACCGGCAGGACGTGCAGATTGGCCCCTTGCAGGCCGCGCGTGTTGTTGAACCAGTTGCGCCGCAGATGAATCATGTCGCGGTACAGTCGCGTGATGCCGGCGAAGCTCGTCGCCATCGTCCAATCGATCTGCGCTGGCTGGGCTCCGCCATTGGGGAACGGCTGCCAGGCCAGAAATTCCTGCCCTTCGAAGATCATCGGGATCGCCGGCGCCGTTATCACCACGGCCGCCGCCAGCGTCGAGCGTTTCTTGGACTCCCAGCTGTCCGATTGCCCCGGGTGTATGAGGTCCGGCAAACGGCCGCCTTCCCCGTTCGCAGGATCGTCCTTATCGTGGTTCTCGCTGTAGACCACGTATTTGAAAGCGTTCGGTCCGGCCAGCGAGTTCAGCGCTTCCACGATCGGCTGCATCGGCCGTGCCGCATCGCTGGCCGGAATGACCGCCCCTCGCAGCGCATAGCACAGCGACTCATTCCACTGCGCGGAAAATCCAAAGCCGCCGTTCGCCACCGGCGCCGTGATCTGATCCCAGCCCTGCAGGTCCTCAGCGATCGTCACCTTCCAGGGCTGGGTGGCCTGCACCTGCTGGTTGATCCGCCGAAGAAGCGCCGCGCCATTGGTGTCGTCGCATTCATACGTGCCGTTGTGCTGGATTCCTCGGACGTTCACCACCGAATCGAAGCGCAGCCCATCCACGAATCGCGTCTCCAGCCAGCGCGCCACGTTGTCGCACAGATACTGCTGGACCTCCTGCCGTCCGAAGTCGAACCGCGAGTGCGAGTAGTCAGTATGGCCGAGTGACGGATCCTCATAAAAATAGTCGCCGCCGTCCACTGGCCCCCAGCCGCACCACTGGCAGTCGATCCCAGCAATCGACCAGCCGTCGAATTGCCATAAATCGGTATCGCCCAGGTGGTTGTAGACCACGTCGAGGACCACCGCAATTTGAAGCTCGTGAATGGCATTGACGAACATTCGGAACGCATCCGGCCCCCCGTACGTGTCTTCCACTGCGAAGATGTAACCGGGATTGTAGCCAGAAGAGGTGACGGTCAGATATTGACCGAGTGGCATGATTTCGATTGCGTTGAACCCCACCCCGTTCACCTGGTCCCCGATCGATCTCAACTTCTCCAGCGCCGTGATCAGCGTGCCCTGGCTGCCGTCCTCCTGCGTCGTGAACGTGCCGACGTGCAGCTCGTACACAACCATTTCATTCCAGTTCGGCATGGTGAAGCCGGTCTTCATGTCGAACACCACGTCCTGGCTCGATACCATCGCCTTCCACAGCAGCTGCCCGTTCTGCGCCCCAGCCACCGCATCCTTATAGATTGACGTCGCATACGGATCTACCCGCAACCCCGGTCCAGGAATGTAGAACTTGTATCGGTCGCCGGACTTCGCGCCCGGCACATCGACCGACCAATAACCACTGCTGCCATCCGGAGCCAGCGGGCTGGCTGTCGTGCTCCAGCCGTTGAAGTCCCCGGCGACAGAGACCGAAGAGGCAAACTTCGCCCAGACGCGGAAGGTTACGCCTCCCTGGTACGGGATCGCTCCCATGCCGGCTCGCGATGAAGAGACAGGCCCGGCTGCAACGGGTGAAGTTCCCATAAAAAGCACTCCAGATTGAAATGAGCTTACGACGCTGCTGACGCAGGTCGATACACGGCTAACGCCGATTATGCGCCGAACCTTCTGCGCCCGAAACCGCTCTGTGAGGATTTCCTGCAAATCCCAAATGGGGACCCTATTCACCCGCAGAAGAAGCAGGAAATGGCCCTTGGGTGCCACATCACGGTGCGCCTCCCGATGCAGCGTCACTACCTCTTCAGGGATCTATAAACCGAGGCCGATCTGGGAATAAACCCAGCCGATGTTCAGTTTCCGGATTTGCTGGGATCCGAAGCCGGAGACGCAGCCGCCAGCTGCTGGATGGTCTCCTGCAAATAATGGTGCGGGTTCACTGGCGTGTTGTGAATTCGGACTTCATAGTGCAGATGCGGACCGGTGGAGCGGCCGCT
This sequence comes from uncultured Acidobacteriaceae bacterium, assembly GCA_963831055.1. Classification (GTDB taxonomy): domain Bacteria; phylum Acidobacteriota; class Terriglobia; order Terriglobales; family Acidobacteriaceae; genus Palsa-343. The sequence continues at coordinate 194,629 of CAWHOU010000023.1, forward strand.
CATGCCGACATAGCCGATAACCTGCCCGCGGCTCACCTGCTGGCCGGCAGTGACGGCAAACCCCGACAGGTGGCCGTAGAGAGTCTGAATCCCGTTGCCGTGGTTGATGAGAATCTCCCGGCCATAGCCGCTGGCCATCGAGGCAGTTTCGACCATTCCATCGGCGGCCGCGCGCACCGGATCGCCGAAGGCGGCCGAGATGTCCACCCCCGAGTGGAAAGTGCCTTCCCCATTAAAGGGGTCTTCACGTTCGCCGAATGAACTGGAAATTGGACCGATCACCGGCCACAGCGTCGGCGCACCGGCCAGGCTGACCCAGTTTGTGACCGACGTTGAAGCGATCCCGGAACCGAATGAATGGACGCTGCCGGTAAGCGCGCTGGTGCGCAACAACGCAAGCTGATCGAGCGACTGAGCGTAAGCCTGTTCGGTGAACAACGGCGCGCTATCCGCGGTGTCCGGCGCCACGGGCGCAGTCGCCGCTTTTCCCAAACGGCTCTCCCGTAATCCATAGAGCGCGCTCACTTCGCTCGCCAATGAGCCCAGCGACGCGGCCTGGATGTCCTTTTCGTGCGCAACCATCTGCAGCTGGTTGTAATCCTTGCGCAAGGCTTCCTGCTGCGAGCGAACCTGGTTGAAGCTCGCCGTCTTCAGCAGCATGCGGGTGTAAGAGCCTGCCAGGCCGGTAATCGTGAATGCGCCAACCACCGCGGCGGCTACAAATACGCCGGCGTAATGCAGAGGGATCGGGATCTTGCGGAGGCGGCCATCCTTTTCACGTGCAACGAAGATGATGTAATAGCGTCTGCGCAAGGCTCTGTTCCGGATGGTCTCGGAAGCTCCTGTCGTTCAGGTTATCGTATAACAGCGAAAAATCGAAGTCGTTGCTTTTCCCTGAACCTTACCAGCCGCCATTTTACGCGTCAATCTTCCGTTCGTGGGATCACGTACTCAGGTAACGTGGGTCGCTGCAAGGCGGAAGTTTTCCACAGGTTGCGACGGCGGTCATTTGGCTGGCTCTCAGCAGCTTAGCTACTGGCTTCAGTCCCGCCGTTCATCTTGTTCCTGATTCGTACTTCAGGTGGCAGCGGGATTACTCCCGTACTGCCCCCCACCAAGGGGTCAACTCCCTGGCTCTCGGATCGTGCGTTCGGGTTTATCGCTACAGAGATGCCGCCTTCTTCCCCGGCCGCGCCCGGGGGAAAACCCCGGGCGTACCTGCTCGTAATGGTTTCTTCGGGGAACAGCCGCGCGTTGATGAGGACTTAGTGGACGACGACAACCGCGGAGATCACTCCCCCGGACGACGCGAGGACGTAATTGCCGTCGATTTCGCGCCACTCGTAGCCGGCTGGAGGCCTTCTGAGGTGGTGAGCCTGCCAGTCAACCTGGGCGCCGCGGGCCCAGTCGTCATGATTGATGTGCGAGCCCTTTTTCCAGTCATCGTGCTTCACATTATGGTGATCCTGCTGGTCGGGATGATCGGGATGGTCTTGGGCGATGGCGACGCCGCCAGTGAGAGTGAGTGCGAGTGTGGACACGGCTAAAGCTCTGTAGATTGCTTTCATGGGTACTCCTCGGGGATTGGGATTCGCACTGCGGCCGCCGCGTTGTTTCGTCGGCCGAGAGCATGGGTGAAAATGTGACATCGAGGAGCTTCAGGTGCTATGTCGTGTGCCCAGGCTGCGCTATTTGTGTTTGAGGACTTTTCCGGTGCTCGCGTCGACGAAGGTGGCGTAGCCGGAGGTCTTGGTTCCCCACATTGCGTACCAGACGGGACCCTGGAATTTGTAGGAGTCGCCTAACTCGAGAGCCGATAATTCTTTGCCGGGGTTTTTTTTCAGCCAGTCGGCGGCGTCGGCGGATGCGGCGGTGAAGGCCGCGTCGGAGTCGACCGTGAAAAGTGAGAGATCGATAGCCATGGCGTCGCGGGTGGCCCCGCCCCAGGGCATCGCGAGCCCAGCGACCACTCCTTTAAAGATGTCGGGTGGAGCGGCGGCGATGGAGTTGGTATAGGTCCTGTAAGTTTTGAGGCTGGGGGAGGCGAAAACTGCTTCCCACATGGCGGCTTTGCCGGCCTGGTTCTGGAAGCCGGGGACGGGCTTGGCCGTGAGACGAACGACAACCACGTCGTTGGCCCAGTTATGGGCCTCTTTGTACATCGGCCAGAAGGCCGTTTTGGCCGTGAAGATCTCCGGAGCGGCCGCCGGCTGGGCGGCGGGCTGGGCAGCAGGACTGGCGGGCTGGCTGGAGGATGAGCAGCCGGCCAGGACCAGGGCAAGGGTCGTGAAGGCAAGTGCGGATGGCGTCGGGTTGCTGCGCATCTAAGTCCTCCGTTGGCCGCCCCGGAAATTGCGGGCGGGGATGCAGAAATTTTTCGACTATAAGCAGTAGCACCTTTTAGGCATGAGGGAAAGTGACTTGTGTCACGGGACCGCCGGAATGGGGCGATCCTGGCTTCCCCCCAGCTTCGGCAAAGAGGATCCGGATCACGCTATCTGCGGGGCGGGAGTCGACCAAAAGCGGACGGGACGGGATTACGGCTTCGAAGGATCTCTGTCTGGGCGGACATGCGATTTTGCTTTCGAGGAGCATTCGGAAAGCAAACGCTGTATTCAATCCCCCCAATACCCATCCGCGACCGCAAATACCAGTTCTAATCCCCAAACAATCCGCAAACCTCCTTCACGCCTTTCCGAAACTCCCCCTCCGGCCCCAACAAACTAATCACCACCCACCCCTCTCCCGCGAACCCAAAAAAATAGCCAGGATGCACGCTCACACCCCGCTCCTCTACCAACCGTACCGCCAGGTCCTCATCCGCGCCCAGCGCCGGAGCCCGCAGCACCGCATACCACCCCGCCTCGACCTCCAGCCGCGTCACCGTCGGAAATCGTAACAGTGTCTGATCCAAATTCCCCAGGTTCCCCCGTACACGCGCCCGAATCTGCTCCTGTATCCTGCCCGCGCCCGCCAGCCACGCCGGCAACGCGCACTGCACCGGCGCATTCATCGACAGAAACGTATCCGCCACCACTTCCAGCCGCTCCAGCGCCGATTTCAAATCCCTCCCCGGCCCACATGCCGCAATCCACGCCGCCTTCATCTGCGGCAGCGCCGCAATCTTGCTGATCCCGCTCAGCACAAACGTCAGGGCCGAATGTTCGCCGCCCGCAAAACTAGAACCCTCATGTCCCGGCATCCCATAATCCAGAAAAACCTCATCCACCACCAGCGCCAAACCCAACTCCGCGCAAATCCCCTCCAGCTCCCGCCGCTCCGCCTCTTTCGTAAAATGCCCCGTGGGATTGTTCGGATGCACCACCACTACCGCCCTCGTCCGCGCCGTCACTCGTTCCCGCAGCCCCGCAAAATCGATCTGCCACCCATGGTCATACACCAGCGGGTACGCAACCAGCCGCACATCCTCCATCTGCGCAAGAAAATAGAACAGCGGATAACTCGGCGCCGCGATCAGCACCTCATCCCCCGCATCGCACAGCAACCGAAACAGCCAGCTATACCCCTCGCTCGTGCTCGTCGTCAGAAAAATCTGCTCCGCCCCAACCTCCGCACCACGCGCGGCGTAATACTCACACACCGCTTCCCGCGCCCGCCGCATCCCGCGCGGGTCCGGATCGTAAACCAGAGCCTCCCGATCCCCCAGCGCCGCCAAAATCCCAGCCTCGTCATATTGAAATCCACACCGCGTCGGATTCGACGCCGTCTGGTCGGCCACCGGCAGCCCCGCAGCCCGCCGCTCCCGCAAAGCCCGCGCCAGCCGCGTCTCCGCCACATCCCACGCCGTCCTCGCCGAAAACCGCACCTGCCAATCTTTTCACACCGCCGTCACGTCACCCTGAGCTAACTTCGGTTGAGCTAAGTTCGGTTGAGCGAAGTTCGGTTAGCATCGCGAGCCGAACGCAGTCGAAGAGCCTGGCCTGAGCGAGCCGTCGGAGGCCGGCGAGTCGAACGGACCTCCAAAGCGTCTGCAACCTGTACCCTGCACCCTGCACCCTGCACCCTGTACCCTGCTCTTAATGCCCATTCAAGCCGTCATCTTCGACTACGGAGAGGTCCTCTGCTCTCCCGACCCCGTAGCCCATCGCCGTCTTCTCGACATCACCGGCCTCGACCACGACACCTTCGAGCGCTTCTACTGGCGCGATCGCCATGACTACGACCTCGGCAACCTCGACGGCCCCGCCTTCTGGCGCAGATTCGGCCGCGACGCTGGCCTCACCTTCTCACCCGCCCAAATCGCCGCCCTCATCGAGAACGACGTCCTCCTCTGGGTCTCCGTTGACGAGCCCATGCTCGCCTGGGCCGCCGCCCTCCAGCAGGCCGGCGTCCTCACCGCCATCCTCTCCAACATGGTCCCCGAGGTCCTGCGCTACATGCGTCAGGAATTCGCCTGGCTCGCCCACTTCACCCACCAAACCTATTCCTGCGAACTCCACATCGCCAAGCCCGACCCCGCCATCTTCATCTGGACGTGCGCCCACCTCGGCGTCCCCCCCGAAGAAGCTCTCTTCATCGACGACCGTCTCGTCAACATTGAGGCCGCAGAACAACTTGGCCTCCACGCGATCCAGTTTCGTGGAATCGTGCAGCTTCGCGCCGACCTCGCCGCTCGCAGCCTGCTCGCAGAGCTACCCGAGCCTGCTCCCGCTTAAGACCTGATCAGAAGCGCCATCCCACCCCAATCAACTTCACGCTGCCCCAGGCTCGGCTTGTTTCCTCTGCGCTCTCTGCGCCTCTCTGCGGCGAAATTCCGCACCTACCGCCGCACCGCATCCCCCACCGGTATAGCCACCTGCTCCACAATCTCCACCGCGAACCCCTGCAGCGCCGGCACATGCGTAGGCGTATTACTCAAGAGCCGTATCCGATGAATCCCCAGATCCGCCAGAATCTGTCCCCCCAGCCCCACCTCCCGCAAAATCCGCTGGTGCCGATCCTCATGCCGCTCCCGTGCCCGCGCCTCGCGGTGAAACACAATCCGGTGTGGCGCCACCGTCCGGTCAATCTCAAATCCCCGAGCCGCATTGTGCAGATAAACCAGCGCACCCCGTCCCGCCTCCGCAATCATCTTCAGCGACTGCCGCATCGTCCGCTGGCAATCGCACAGCGTCGTCCCAAACACATCCCCCGCCAGACAATGCGAATGCACCCGGACTAACACCGGCTCAGAACCGGCCGCCCCCCCACTCTGGTCCACATCCCCCCGCACCAGCGCCACATGGCTCTCCCCGCCATGCACCTCGCTCTCGTAAGCGATCATCAGAAAATCGCCCCACTCCGTCGGCATCGGGCTCTCCGCCACCCGCACAATGTACCGCTCGTGCTGCAAGCGGTACCGGATCAGCTCCGCCACCGTCAGCATTTTGAGACCGTGCCTGTTACAAAATTCCATCAGGTCCGGAACCCGCGCCATCGTCCCATCGTCCTTCATCACCTCGCAGATCACGCCCGCCGGGATCAGCCCCGCCAGCCGCGCCAAATCTACTGACGCCTCCGTCTGCCCCGCCCGCACCAGCACTCCGCCCTTCCGCGCCCGCAGCGGAAACACATGTCCCGGCCGCGCCAGATCGTGCGCCGTCGACCCAGGATCGATCGCTACTTTAATGGTGTGCGCCCGGTCGTACGCCGAAATCCCCGTCGTCACCCCCTCCCGCGCCTCAATCGTCTCCGTGAACGCGGTCCCGAACCGCGACGAATTCTCCGCCGTCATCGGTCCCAGCCGCAGATAATCCGCGCGCTCCTCCGTCAGCGCCAGGCACACCAGCCCCCGCCCATACCGCGCCATAAAATTAATCGCTTCCGGAGTCACATGCTCCGCCGCCAGCGTCAGATCGCCCTCATTCTCGCGGTCCTCGTCGTCGACCACGACAATCATCCGCCCCGCCTGTATCTCCGCAAGCGCCCCCGCCACATCCGTCATCACCGTCCCGTCGTGCATACCCCTATTCTGTCATCCTGAGCGAAGTTTGCCGCATCCTTGCGGCAAACGAAGTCGAAGGACCCCGCGTTTGCTCTTAATCTGTCATCCTGACCCTGAGCGACCGAAGAGGAAGGACCTGGTGTCGTGTTTCTAAAATTCCTTTACATTGTCATCCCGAGCGGAGCGCCGTGGGCCCCATCGCAGATGGGGTAGGCGGAGCGAGGGACCTGCTTTTTCTTCACGTCGGCCTGTAAAGAACTTCAAAAACACCACACCAGCGTTTGCTTTTAATCTGTCATCCTGACCCTGAGCGACCGAGGAAGGACCTGGTGTCGTGTTTCTAAAATTCCTTTACATTGTCATCCCGAGCGGAGCGCCGTGGGGCCCCATCGCAGATGGGGTAGGCGGAGCGAGGGACCTGCTTTTTCTTCACGTCGGCCTGTAAAGAACTTCAAAAACATCACACCAGCGTTTGCTCTTAATCTGTCATCCTGAGCGAAGTTTGCCGCATCCTTGCGGCAAACGAAGTCGAAGGATCTGCGGTTTGGCCGCTCCATCCATGCCACGAACCTAAAGAACATGTCACGGATCACAACGCCATCCGCCAACCCGAACCCCCGAGGCTCATCCATCCCCGGGAAGCGAAGAGACAGCCCGCCCTGAGCGAGTCGGCGCAGACGACGAGTCGAACGGGGTAGAAGCGCCAGGTCGCGGGCTCCCCAACACGCCGCCGTTGCTTGTTGGGGTGACTTTCAACCCGGCGAATAATGCTCCCTCAAAGCCCCGGGCTTCAGCCCCGGCCCCCGAACCCGGCGCCTGAAGTGAAGGGGCACAGCTTCAGCCCCGGCCTGCCTCCCGGCCACGTCAAGTGAAGGGGCATGGCTTCAGCCGTGCCGTAACAGGTGAAAAAAGAATCCGGCTTTAGCCGCTGAGGGAGGGGAGACCTTTCCTCGCGTGTGCCTCTCCCTCAGAGGGCTTCAGCCCCGGCCCCGAACCCGCCACCTCAAGTGAAGGGGCACAGCTTCAGCCCCGGCCTGCCTCCCGGCCACCTCAAGTGAAGGGGCACGGCTTCAGCCGTGCCGTAACAGGTCAAAAACGAATCCGGCTTCAGCCGCTGAGGGGAGATTTTTCCACGATTTATTGCGGTTGCGTTGGGTTGGCCGGTGCGGCGGGCTGAGGCTGGGCCGGCGCTGCTTCCAACTCCGCGTTCAAGTGAATGCTCCCGCCACTTACAGTGAGAGCCTTTGTCCAATCCGCGAATCCTTTTTTCTTGACCGCAATGTTGTGAGTGCCAGGAGTAATGCTTACCGTAGACGGCGTGCTGCCGACAAACCCACCATCAATCTCGATGTCAGCGCCCTCCGGAGCTGAATCGATTGCCACACTAGCCTGAGAAGCGGCGGCTTGCGCCGGAGCCGTAGGGACAACACCGAAATGGGCCATGTCAAGGTGCATATCACCGTCGACAAATGCTGTGATCTCCGTACCTTGGGGGATCGTGATATCTTTGCCGTGAATAAACAAGAAGAGTGGAGCTGCCGGAAAGAACACAATCGACGTGGCGACAATCGCCCCGGTCATCGCGCCAACGTGACCACCCCCCTTGGACTCCTTTACTGCACGGAGGGCAACCTTCTCTTGATCGGCAAGCCGGGCATAGCTGAGCGTAACATTCAGCTTTCCTGCACGCCCCATGCTCTTCTTATGTTCGGCCTCGGTCACGTTGGCAATCGCGACCGATCCTTTGGGAAGAACCACCACGCCGTCAACGCTCACGTCCTCCACAACCTCGAAGGGAATCTCCTGACCAACCTTCGCGTCCGCTGATGAAATGGTCTGACTTAAGCGCAGCTTGATAGGAGTGCCGTCCAGCAGGGCGTTCGCCGGGGGCGGCTGTGTGGACTGTGACGTGACTGGCGGCGTTGATAACTGCTGAGCCGCAGGGGGGCTAGCGTTAGCCTGTTGCGCGATGAGTAATGGAGAAAAGAGAACCGCAATGGCAAACCGACAAAGTTGCCGAACCATAGTTCCGCCTATCTTCTGGCTTCCCAGATGGACCATTCATGATCTTCCACATTCCCCCACCCGTCAAGCTGTATTATCGCCCGGCTATTCGCGTAATCAGCCCCGACGACGATGCCCCGAACAAGATAGCGTGGCCCTTGTTGTGCGAACCGGGAGATGGGTAACAGTTTAGACCGGGCAGATGGGTAACACTTTTTCGCCGGGTTTGAGGTTGGTTGGGGCTGGTCATGATGCATCTCCAGCCGCCGCCGTAGCCGCGGCGGTGGGAATCCGGGAATCTCTGTTGCTGGAGATTTCCGGATTTCCATCGCCGACTGTACCCTGTGCGGGCAGGTTCCCGGTGGTTTGCTCCCTGCTGTCGAACCATGCAATGGGAAAATCGCCAAAGCAGACCCACCAGTAGCGATCGTCGATCGGCTCCAGAGCGATGCGTTCTCCGGCCAGCACCTTGCTCAGAAACACATCGTGGCCGCGCCAGAAGAACTGTCCATGCGGATACACGCGCCGCACCAGCACGCCGCTGTCGTAGTCCGGCTCCGGCACGCGGGCCGGATAAGGGCGCGGCGAGGGGGTGTAGAGCGCCGCCGGGGGCTTCTGGCCCAGGGCTTCATGCGGTCGCTCCTTGTTATAGGTGCGGCGAAAACGGTCGAAGGCCTGCTGCTGGCGGCGCCGATTGGTCTCCGGCGGCCTGGCGGTTTCCTCGGCCAGGGTGCGGTGCATGCGCTCGTGGCGGCCGTTCTGTTCCGGGTGCCCGGGCTGGATGCGTTCCGGCACGATGCCCAGCTTCATCCAGTACAGGCTCAGCCGCGACAGCCCCGCCACACCGCGCGAGGCGAAGGGCGGCCCGTTGTCGGTGCGGATGGCCAGCGGCAGCCCGTATTCGCGGAACGCCGCTTCGCAAATCGAACGCACCGCCGCGGTGTCGGTCTTGTCCACCGCCTGGCAGCGCAGCAGATAGCGGCTGGCCGCGTCGGTCATGGTGAGGGGATCGATGCGCTCGCCGTCGCGGGTGCGGAACCAGCCCTTGAAATCGGCGCACCAGACCGCGTTGGCCCGGGTGGCGGCGGCGAACGGCTGGGTGTACGGCGGCGTTCGTCTGCGCCAGCGTCGCGCGTGTACCAGGCCGGCGCGTCCCAGCAGCGCACCGATGGTGCTGGCCGCGGGCCACTCCCGATCCGGATGATGGTCCTCCAGCCAGCCGCGCAGCTTGCGCGGACCCCAGCTCATGTGCGCGCGCCTGAGCGCCAGCACCGCGGCTTCCACCTCGGCCGGGGTCTGGTTGGGATGATGCAGCGGCGCCCGGCTCAGGTCTATCAGACCGTCGGCGCCTTGCTGTTGCCACCGTTCCACGATCTTATAGCCGGTTTTGCGCGCTATTCCGTAATGACGGCACAGTTCCGCCATCGTCCACTCTCCGCTCTCGTACTCCACTGCGAACCGGGCTCGTTCTTCCACCACTCCGCTCACTCTCCAGGGCATCTCCGACTTCTACATGCCCTTGCTCGCGACGCGAAGTGTTACCCATGTCCCCGGTCCACCCTGTTACCTCTCTGCCCGGTCTGTACCTTGTATCAGGGGCACGACTTCGGTCGTGCCATAAATAACCGGCGCGAAGCGCCAACCATGCTGCCGCAGGCCGTCCGCGCAGGCGACAGCCGCAGCGGACAACAAGAACCGCCGGTGTTCGCTGCGCGAACACCCTCCTTATATCCTGACATCAGTCAGCCCTCATTTCTGCATCAGTTCCAATTCACCAGCATCTCAAACGAACCCTCAATAGGAGCCCCTTATGCACCTCGTCAACGTGGTCACCCTCTTCGTCGTTCTTACCCTGGTAGGCGTCGAGTTTTCTGTATCTGCATTTGTGCACCCTGCCGCGGAGCGGCTCGAACCCCAATCCCAATTGAAGATGCTGAGCCGTTTTGCCCTCGTCCTTGGTAAGGTGATGCCGGTCTGGTACCCGGTCTCTACCCTGCTTCTCCTTATCCAGGCCTGGCTCTGCTGGCGCATCCCCGGCCGCGCAATCCTGCTCACAGCGGATGCGATCTGGGTTCTTACCTCGGTGGCATCGATCCTGTTCCTGGTTCCGCTGAACAGCCGCGTGGCAGAAGGCGTCGCCGACTGGCAGCGTATACATCGCACCTGGGACCAGAGACATCGCCTCCGGATCGCCGCTCTCGCCATCGCAGCTATCCTGGTCACATATGTTGTAGTCCGCTGAAGCAAGCTCGATCAGAGCAAAACAAACAAGCCAGGCAGCGCCAAATCCCCCCCCAATTCCTCCCCTAAAACCCTTCAACCCCCATTACCTCCGTACCCCCAACCCCCCACATTTCCCTTGCCCCCAACCCCCGAAAATTCCTATCCTGACAACAGGGAAAACTGTGCCCTCGAAAAAGCCTCGCCACCGCGAGGCTTTTCCTTTGCACACACCCAAAATCTCCGCGCCCGGGAGCCTTTCCTGAACGCTCGTACTGCTGAACGCTGAACGCTCGTGCCGCTGAACGCTGATCGCTCCTAAGAGCTCCTGAACGCCCCTAAAAAGGAAACCCCATGTCTACCCCCACACCCACCTCCCCCGAAGCCCCCACCCCCACCGCCCCCAAACCCAAACGCCGCTGCCGCTGCCTCCGCACCAACGGCATCCAGTGCAACTCCTGGACCCTCGGCGACAACGGCGACTTCTGCTACACCCACAGCCACTATCGCCACCCCGAGTGCCCCAGGAAGGGCTCCAAAATCGTTATGCCCCTCCTTGAGGACCACTCCGCCATCCAGCTCGTCCTCTCCCAGCTCTCCCACGGCATCTTCTCGGGCGCCCTCGACAATGCCTCCGCCCGCACTCTCGCCTACGTCTGCCAGGTCGCCGCCTTCACCCTCCCGCGCCCCGCCACCCCTAATGCAAAATCCGCAGCCCCCGCAAACCTCCAGGAACCCGTCGCCGATGTCGTCACCACCCCCGATGGCGAACACCTCGCCCCCATCGAAAAATACCAGGGCCCCACCGGAACCTTCGAGCCCCAGTGGTCCTTCTCCAAATACCTCTACGAGAAGCAATGTGAGGAACTCGGTCAGCCCAAACCCACCTGCGCCGCCGACTACCCGGCTTCCGGCTGGCTCACCGAAGAAGAAATGAAAGAAGACCCCGAAGAGTGGATCAAGCGCACCCACGCCCACAAACTCGAGCTCTACAAAGCGGACGACGCGCGCAAAGCCCAGGAGACAGCCGCCGCCCTCGCCGCCGGCCTCCCCGATCCCCACCTCAAACGCAAAAATCCTGTCTGCCCCTTTGACACCTACTGGTGCGACGGCCCCAAACATTCCCACAAATGCGCCTACTGCGCCGGCGAGATGAAAATGGACCCCTCCGATCCCCTCTACCCAGGCGACCAGGTCATCGCCAGCCTCAAGGCCTGCGCGGATCCCGCTCCCGTGACCCGGCCCAAACCCAACCCACCCCGGCCAACACCCCGGCAAGCAATCCAGCGAGCAACGATCTCAAAACCCCCGCTGCAACAGAAGCGAATCAAATCGGCTCTACGCCCCAAAGCCCTGTTGGAAACGCAGAAGGGTGAACAAAGAGGAGATATCAAACTCGATAACACCGCTAACCTCCCTGTTTTGAGGTCCCTGCGCAGATCCATATGCCCGGGGGAGGGGCCTCTGGCTTACCCATCCAAAACGGAAAATCCAGGCAAAAAGTCCCCTGGGAACTGGATGGAAGAGCGGGTTTGGAGCGGCCCAGCCCGCTTGGACCTCTCACAGTTTTGGGTGGAGGTTTTCATAGCCGGTGGCTTGCTGATACGCGCGGGCGAAGGCGCATAACTTCGCGTCCTGATAGTGGTTGGCGAGGAAGGTGAGGCTGACGGGGGTGCCGGGGCCTCCGATCTGGTCGTCTTCGCCGGTGTCAACTGCGGGCGGGGCTGGGGCGTCATGGCCGCGCAGACCATTGGGGACGATGCAGGCGGGGTGGCCGGTGAGGTTGGTGACGACGAGTTGCTCGGAGTTGGTGGAGGCGACGATGACGTCGGCTTGTTCGAAGAGGGCTGAGACCTGGCGGATGGCGAGGCTGCGGGCACGGTTGGCCTGGATGTATTCAACGGCAGGATAGAAGCGGGAGATGCGGAAGGCATTGGGCCAGTCTTCGGGGCCCTGTGCGGTGAGGAGTTTGTCGCGGCCGGAGCGGGTGAGGTCGTCGAAAGAGGCGGCGGCTTCGGCGGTGAGCAGGCTGGTCATGGCTCCGTAAGGGAGTTTGGGCAGGTCGAGGGGGATGAGGTTGACGCCCATGGCGCGGAGCTTGTCGAGGGCGGCGAGGTCGTATTTGCGGTCGTAGGCGCGGCGGGCACGGTAGGAGGCGGCTTCGTGGTCGCGCTGTTCGCGTTTCTTCTTGTCTTCGGCGGATTCGTTGGCGGGGATGGGTTTTTCGGGGGGTGGGGCCTCGTCCGGATCGAAGCTGGCTTTGAGGTAGCCGATGCGGAGGGATTTCCAGTCGAGATCGGCGTTCCAGTTGAAGGCGGCGTCGCGGACGGAGAGGTCCTGGCCGTCGGGACCGTAGATGGCTTCGAGGACGGCGGCGCAGTCTTCGACGGCGCGGCAGATGGGGCCGAGCTTATCCATGGTCCAGCTGAGGGCCATGGCGCCGGTGCGGGGGACGAAGCCGAAGGTGGGGCGGAGGCCGGTGCATCCGCAGCGGGTGGAGGGTGAGGAGATAGAGCCGAGGGTCTCAGAGCCTATGGAGAATGCTACGCAGCCGGCGGCCGTGGCGGATGCAGGACCGGCGGAGGAGCCGCTGGAGCCTTGTTTGGGATTCCAGGGGTTGCGGGTGCGGCCTCCGAACCAGACGTCGCCCATGGCGAGAGCGCCGAGGGTGAGCTTGGCGACGAGGACGGCTCCGGCCTGGTCGAGGCGCTGAACGACGGTGGCGTCTTCATCGATGGACTGTTTCTCGAAGCCGCCGGCGCCCCAGGTGGTGGGGTAGCCTTTGACGGCGAGGAGATCCTTTGCGCCCCATGGGAGACCGTGGAGGGGGCCGCGGTACTTCCCCTTCTTGGCGTCGGCGTCGGCTTCGAGGGCGTGGGCGAGGGCGCGGTCTTCAGTGAGGGTGACGTTGAAGTGGAGGATGGGGTCGTAGCGCTTGAGGCGGGTGAGGTACATCTGGGTGAGGTTGGTGGAGGAGATTTTGCGGCGGCGGATGAGGTCGGCCAGGTGCATGGCGGGCTCGAAGGCGAGGTCTTCGAGATTGGCGGGGACGGTGAGGGCGGCTGGGGCCTGGCTGTAGATGGGCTTTTCGCGCTGGGTATTGATGGTCGCGCCTGGCGGGAGGGGATCGAAGACGTAGGCGGGGGGAATGGAGTTGGGGAGGTCGAGCTTGCGGATGGCCTGGTAGCCGTCGCGCTGCTGGTTGAGGCCTTCGAGCATGGCGGCTTTGTCTTCAGCGGGGATGACGATGGCGGCGAGGGCAGCGGCCTGGTCGATCATTTCGGGGGTGATTTTGGGGAGTTGGGGCTCGGTGGGCTGGGCGGGGGTTTGGGCTGCGGCTTCGGGAGCGGCCTGGGCGGCGAGCGTATAGAGGATGCCGGGGAAGAGGGTGGAGGCGAGGCCGAAGCTGCCGGTTACGGAGAGGAACTGGCGGCGGTCGAGGGTCATGGGAAACAGAGTACAGGGAAGAGGGAACCAAGGTGCAGGGAACCAGGGTGCAGGAGATAGCGCTTAAAGGACCGTCAGTTCCGCGGGGCAGTGAACCTCAGATTTCTTCGAGACTGTTATTGCGCAGTTCGCGAGCAAAATCCTGCTTTGAGGTGAAGAGGAGCACCAGAAGGGGCATCACAAACAGGATCGCGAAGACGGTGGTGACCATGCCTCCCACAACCACGCGCGCCAGCGGCTGCTGCGCCTGCGCGCCGATGCTGGTGGCGACGGCGGCGGGAAGAAGTCCGATGCCGGCCGCCATGCAGGCCATGACGACGGGGCGCATCTCGTCGAGACAGCCTTTTTCGAGGCCGTGCTCGATCCCTTCTTCTCGCTGGGCGCGGCGGATGCCGGAGAGAAAAACGACCGCTCCGAGGGTAGCGACGCCTGTGAGTGAGGTGAATCCTACGGCAGCAGAGATGCTGAAGGCCGTATGTGTGATGAAGAGCGAGAGGATGCCGCCGATGGCGGCGAAGGGGAGTGTTGCAATCACGATGAAAGCATCGCGCCAGGTGCGGAACTGGATGTAAAGCAACACCATGATGACAGCGAGGCTGACGGGGATGATGATGGCGAGGCGGCGCTGTTCTTTTTTGAGGCTGTCGAACTCGCCCGCCCACGTGTATTCGTAGCCTGTAGGCAGCTTGACCTGGTCAGCCATGCGGGCCTGGAGATCCTGGATGGCGCTGGCAAGATCACGGCCCCGTACGCTGAACTTGATGGGAATGTAGCGGCGGCCGGCCTCGTGGTAGATCATAAAGGCGCCGTTGCGGATGGTTACGTCGGCCACCATGCCGAGCTGCACCTGGTTGCCGTCAGGTGTGGGGAGCAGAATGCGGGCGATCTCGTCTGGAGTGCTGCGGAAATCCGCGCCATAGCGAACGGCAAAGTCGAAGCGGCGGTCGTTGTCGATGATTTGGGTAACCGGGGCGCCCCCGACGGCAGCCTGCACCACGTTGTTGATGTCCTGGGGCTGAAGGCCGTAGCGCGCCGCCTTCGTGCGGTCGATGGAAACCAGCAGGCTCGGCTGACCGGTGACGTCGAATACACCGACGTCAGTGATACCTGGGACTTTCTGCATGATTCCGGAGATTTGTCCGGCGATGCGCGTGAGTTCGTCGAAGTCGTTGCCGAAGAGCTTGAGTGAGTTTTCTCCCTTGACGCCGGACATTGCTTCTTCGACATTGTCCTGGATGTTCTGGGAAAAATTGAAATCGACTCCGGGGAACTGCTCGAAGCTGTGACTGATGGCGGCGATCAGGTCGTCTTTTTTGCCATGGAACCCGGGGCGCCACTGGCCAACCGGCTTGAGGTCGGCGAGAAATTCGATGTTATTGAAGGTGCTCACATCGGTGCCATCGTCGGGACGGCCCATCTGCGAGACAACCTGGGTAACTTCGGGATAAGCGCGGAGAACGGCGCGAATGTCGTCGGACATTTTTTCCGATGACTGAAATGAGATGTCCTGTTGCATATCGGCGCGAATCCACAGATTCCCTTCCTCGAGTGCCGGCATGAATTCGCCGCCGACAAAGTGGAAGAGGACAGCAGCGCAGCCGAGGGCGAGAAAGGCAATGATCCAGGTAATTGCTTTAAAGCGAAGTGCACGGTTCAGGCCGCGGCCGTAGTGGCGGCGAAAAAAGCCACTGAGCCAGGTCTCTTTGGTGTCGCCTTTGATGTTTTTAGGCACGGCGAGGGAGGCGAGAACGGGAGCGAAGACGAGGGCGAAAAGGAGCGCGCCGGTCAGGGCGAATCCATAGGTAACGGACATGGGCGCGAAGATTTTGCCGGGCACGCCCTGCATCGTGAACAGCGGGATAAATGCGACGAGGATGATGAGCGTGGCGAACAGAACGGGCGTGGCAGCGTCGCCAACGCCTGCCAGGATGAGATCGAAAATTTCTTCGCCTTCGATGCGCCGGGTGACTTTGCGGTAAACGCTTTCAAGGACCACGATGGACGCGTCGACGAGGATGCCGAAGTCGATCGCGCCAATGGAAATCAGGTTCGCGGACTGATTGGTCAGCACCATCAGGCTGAATGCGAAGAGCACCGCAAAGGGGATGGTGATGGCGGCGATGAGCGTGATGCGCCAGTCGCCCAGCATGCTGAGCAGCACCAGCGTGACAAGAGTCAAACCCAGGATCACGATGTGACGCACGGTGGACGTGGTGATGTTGATGAGATGGGTGCGGTCGTAGATGGTGCTGATGTGCATGCCCGGCGGCAGGAGATTGCCGTGATTGAGGCGGTCGATTTTTTCGCGCAGAGCAGCGAGCGCGGGGAGGGATTTTGCGCCTTTTTGCAGAAGCACGATGGCCTGAACGATGTCCGGATCGTCATGATGGTCGAAGTCGCTGCGGCCGACTTTGCCGAGGCGGGGCTGATGGCCTTCGCGGACATCGGAGACATCGCGCAGCAGGACGGGGACGCCGTTGTGCTCGGCAACGACGATGTTGCGCATGTCGTCGAGCGAATGCAGCAGACCGATGCCACGAACGTTGACGCTCTGGCTGCCGATAGTGAGGTAGTTGCCGCCGGCGTTGGCGTTGCTGCTGGTGATGGAGTTCACCACCTGGGTCATGGTGATGCCGTAGGTGAGCAACTTATTGGGATCGATTTCGGCCTGATACTGGCGGGTAGTTCCACCGAAGGTGGCGACGTCGATGATGCCTGGGACTTGTTTGATCTCGCGCAGGAGAAGCCAGTCCTGAGTGGCTTTCAGTTCATTGAGCGAGTAGCCTGGACCGGTGAGCTGATATCGGTAGATTTCGCCAACCGGGGATTCCGGCGAGAGCTGCGGCTGCAGGTTGTTCGGGAGGCTGACTTGCTGCAGGCGATTGAGAGCCTCCTGGCGATCGATGAAGTAATCGCTGTCGAAGGTGAAATACATCTTCACGTCGCTGAGGCCGAAGATGCTGATGGAGCGGATCTGGTCGAGTTCCGGGGTGCCGTACAGGCCGGTCTCCATCGGGATGGTGACCTGCTGTTCCATCTCTTCCGCAGACCAGGAGGGATTCTGGGTGATGAACTCGACCATGGGCGGCGAGGGGTCGGGGTAAGCTTCGATGTCGAGTTGCAGAAAGGCGTAGGCGCCGATGCCGAGCATCGCGAGAAAAACGATGAGGACCACGTTACGGTAGCGGAGCAGGACGCGGATGAGAGACTGCATGGTTACTGCGCCTCTTGCGCGCGCAGAAGCTCTGCTCCGCTGCTGACGACCTGGTCTCCGTCATTCAGGCCGTGAGCGATCTCGTCGGTGTCGGCGTGGGTTTGGCCCAGGGTGACGGCGCGGCGTTCGTATTTGCCGGGCGCTGTCTCGACGAAAACGAAGACTTCGCGTCCGTTCTGGATGACGGCGGTCGCGGGGACGACGATGACGTTTCGCTGGCGGCCGGTGACCGCCATGTTCGCGTACATTTGCGGCTTGAGCCGATGGCCAGGATTAGGGAGCACGACGCGGACCTTCAGCGTGAGGGACACCGGATCGACGGCGTCGGAGATGTTGTCGATGGGACCATGGAGGGTGAGCCCCGGATAGCCATTGACGGTGATGTCCGTCGGTTCCCCGGCGTGAATCGATCCCACATCGCGGGGAAAGATGTCGCCCACCACCCAGATGGAGTCGATGTTGGCGATGGTGGCGATGGCTGTGGCGTTGTCGAGGGAACGCTGCAGTTCGCCGGGACCGGTCCCGACGTCGAGGACCACGCCGGAGATAGGCGCGAGGATGGGGACGACGTCGGAAGTGTCGTTTTCGCTGAAGCCCAGCAGGTGTAGCGCCTGGCGGGCGCGCTCCAGTTCGGAGTGGTCGGAGTCGTCGAGTGCCTTCAGGTCGTCATAGTCCTTCTGGGCCAGGACCTCATGCTGCAACAATTCTTTGGCGCGGTTGAGCTGCAGATCGGCGCGGGCAGCTTCAATTCTTGCTTTCTCAAAATCGGAGCGGGCCTGGGCGGCGTCGCTGCTCTGCAGGGTGCCGATGCTTTGTCCCTTGCGGACTTCCTGCCCGGGAAGAATTCTGAGCGAGAGCACGCGGCCGCTGATGAGCGGATAAATGTGCACCATGTCAGTAGGGTTGGCCTGAATGCGCGCGGCGAGAACCATCTGGCTTGCGACGGGCTGAGGGTGGACGGTGACGGTTTCGACCACCTGCTCCTTCGGTGTGGCCGTTGGCGGCGGAGCTTCGTCATGATTGCACGCTGTGGCAATGAGCAGAACGGGCGCGGCGGCTAAAAGAAGAGAGAATGAGGAGAGCTTGTGCCGTTTCATGGGACGATCTCCGTAGCAGCGGCGAAGCTGAGCTGGTGAAGGCTGAGCCAGACCTGCTGATTGGCAGTAAGCGCGTCGAGATTCACCTGGCGGTAGTCGCGCAGCGCATCGAGATAGTCGAGCAGCGTGGAGCCGCCGTTGCGATAGCTGAATTCGATGTTGTCGCGCACGCGCTGGGCCTCGTCGGTGTAGTGGCTGTTGTAGCGTTTGGCGAGGTCGATCGCGGCATCGTAAGCGGCCCAAGCCTGATCCACATCGTTGAAGACCTGATTGCGCGCTGCGATTTCAGCAAAGCGGGAAGACTGCGCCTCAAACCGAGTTCGCTCCTTTTCGCCCTGATTGCGGTCGAAGATGCGCAGGGGAATGGAAATTTGAAAACCGGCGCTGTTGTAGCTCGCGGTGCGCTCGTACTCGCCGCCAATGGTGGGATCGGTGGTGCCCTGGGCATCGGCGAGCTTCACATTTGCATCCGCCACGGTTACAGATTGGCGGGCGGCGAGGTAATCGGGGCGCGCAGCCAGCGCCTCCTGCTCAACCTGCTCGAGCCTGGTGCTCAGATCGGGCGGAATTGTATTGCCGGTGATGTCGAAGGCCGGAGTGGGTTTTTCCACTCCCATGAGCAGCTGCAGGGAATCGCTGGCCTGGATGAGGTCGAGCTTTGCGTTGTCGTAATCGGATTCAAATTCGGCGAGTTGCAGATCGATGCGCTCGAAGTCGGTCTTGCTGATGTCGCCGGCATTGAAGCGTACCCGGCTCAGGTCAACAGTTTTGTTGTAGCTCTCGAGGTTATCCTGCGCGATGCGCAGCGCCTCTTTGGCGATGAGCATATTGGTGAAAGCGTTCTTGATCTGCAGCACGGTTTGGCGCACCTGATCGTTATACTGGCTGCGGGTTACGTCAGTAGTGGCCCGCGCGGAGTCGAGGCGCCAGCGGCGCTTTTGCCCGCGCTCAAACAGGCGGGTGACATTGGCCGAGTAGGAGTAGGGGCTGGCCGGGTTGCTGGCAGGCAAAGTGATGTCGGCGCCAGAAACGGTGAAGCTGGGGTTCTGCCGTAGGCCAGCTGTGATTTCCGCTGCTTTGGTGGCGTCGACGTGCTGCTCGGCGGACAGCAGCGACGGATTCTTTGCCCGCGCGACATCCAGCACCTGCGCCAGAGTTAAAGGAGCGGGTGCGGAGGCAGCCGAAGGTGGCGCTCCAGGCGCTTGCGGGAGCTCTTCCGGAAGTTCGTTGGCCGCGATTTGTGTGCCGTCCTGAGAGAACGTGAACTGCGGGTTAGGCCGCAAATATGCAGTGATCTCTTCGGCCTTCATCTCCTGGACATTGGACTCGTCGGCCTGCAGGGTGGGATTATCGGCTTCAAATTTGGCCTTGACCTGATCGCCGGTGAGGCTCTGTTGAGCCTCAACGCGCGAACCAGAGGCAAGAAAAAGCGCCGAGACTGCCACGGCCGCCCAGAGGATTCTTAAGACTTTCAACTGTTTTTATCCATCGATTTGAAGAGAGCGGTCTGCTCACCGCCCGGCTTGCGAATACCACCCGTAAGACTGACAGACCAGAAGTGGGTGATCGCCCGGTGAGGCTATTTTACAGTCGGCACAACCTGTCGTTGGGACGGGCGGACTTGTCTACTTGGCGGGGATGGATGCCTCAGGGGTGAAATTCAGCGGAGCACTGGCAACTCAGCTCTCCACAATTGAATTCGGGTACAACGAAAATGGGTAATATTCGCAACCCCTGTTGTTAGCAGCCATATTCCGCGAAATCAAAAGAGCGATAGGTGATGGGTCAGGTGATTTCCACAGTAGGTACCGGGAGGGTTGCATTTTGCGCACCGCGTAAAGCACAATAGGTATATGCCTAAGCGCTTACGCAAATCAGATTTTGCTCAAACTGCCCTAAGGGTTGCCGAAACCGCAACGGGTTCCACCCTGGGACCATTGTCGGGCACAGATCGGAAACGCATCATGGCAGAGATGGGAAGTATAGGCGGGAAAATAGGCGGGAGGCGCAGAGCTGCGAAGATGACTCCCGAGGCTAGGAGGGCATCGGCGTCACGCGCGGCGCAAGCTAGATGGGCCGGAAAAACTTCACCTGATTCGGTGAAGCTAAAGCGGGAGGCGGGATTGAGAAAAATCGCTCAACTTCTCGAACAGCACATGACCGACTTAGGTTTTAGTGAAGCGGAGAAAAATGAGAAGACAGCACAGCTGATGTCCGTGGTCACTAAAGCTGTTACCGCGAAGCTGAAGTCTCCCGCCAGATCGCAAGAAGTCCCTCGTGCTGCGGCGAGCCGCGCTTGATCCCATAGACAGTCTCCACTGTGTTAGAGAACTCATCCTCATCGGTGAGCGCGAGCAGCTTGTCCATTTCCGCCATGACAATCCTCTCGCGCCTGAGCACTTCCGCTTTTGCGGTTTTTCCCCCTCACCCGTCAGGGTGTGGTCACTATCAAATGCATCTCCTCCCTCCCGAATCGGGGAGCAGCGTGTAGCCCCTGAGAAAAGTTACTGCTGCTTCCCCGATCCTCTTAACTCTATAGAGAGTAAACCTCCAATCCTTCCCCGGTCAAGCGCCAATCTTCATCTCTGCGCCCGCCTACGGGCGAAGTTCCGGCGAAATGGGGCAAAATGAACTTTCACGGTTCCATGAACTTTTCTGTTTGACACTGCGTAAGCGCTCACGCATAATGGTCTCCGATGAGCCGCTTAACGAATCATCAGCGTTCGCAGATCGTCATGGCGTTGATAGAGGGGAATAGTATTCGCTCCACTTGCCGCATGACGGGAGTTGCGAAGGGAACAGTCCTGGCGCTTCTTGCTGATCTCGGAGAACAGTGCTCCATTTACCACGACGAGCACGTTCGCAACGTGAAGACGAAGAGAATTCAGGCCGACGAATGCTGGAGTTTTGTGGGGGCCAAGCAAAAAAATGTATCAGAGGAAAAGATGGCCGCCGGATGGGGCGATGTATGGACCTGGACTGCCCTTGATGCCGATTCAAAGCTGATCGTCTCGTACCTCGTAGGCCAGCGCGGAGCTGACTGGGCCAAAGCTTTCCTGGAGGACGTAGCGTCGCGTGTGTCGAACCGCATCCAGTTGACCACTGACGGGCACCACGTCTACGTGGACGCCGTTGAGAATGCGTTTGGGGCGGATGTCGATTACGCGATGCTGATAAAGCTGTACGGGAATCCTGTGAATCCTGACACACGCTATAGCCCCGGCGAAGTGATCGGTATCGACACGAAGGTGATCGTTGGGCGACCCGATCCTAAACACATCTCTACCAGCTATGTGGAGCGACAGAACCTCACGATGCGAATGAGTATGAGGCGGTTCACCCGCTTGACTTCGGGTTTTTCTAAAGAAGCTTGCCAACCATGAGCACATGCTGGCGATCTACTTCATGTATTACAACTACTGCCGCGTGCATCAGACGCTGCGGGTCACGCCAGCGATGGAAGCTGGATTGAGCAGCCATGTGTGGGACGTGAGCGAACTCGTTTCACTTCTCGACAACCGGTCGATTCTCCACGGGCTGCTTAAGACCGCATGAGCGGCCTGTGGAAATCATTTGGCCCACCACCGAGCGATAGCACAACTTTGACGGCCAGGCGAATTGTGCTATTCTCAAAAAGCTGTCTGTCAATGGCTGTTTCGTCTGTATAAAGCGGGGCGGAGGAGCGTGACAGGGCGGACGTGGGAGCCGGAGACGGCTGAAGTTTTCACGGACGCCGGATTGAGGTTTTGATCGCAGCTGGATCGCAACGGGCTTCGCGACACCTGCCACCCTTGGCAGGCTATGCGGGCCGGAACTTCGAAACGGAATCGGCTGTTCCAGGGGCCCTCAGAGAGCGCGAGGGCTAAAAGGCACGCTCGGTCACCGTCGCAGGTTCTCGTCGAGCAGGGAAGAAGAGCGGACGCGAAGCAGATCGGGACTTCGTGCGGCTATCCTGAGGAGCCCCGTGTGGCTTTTTGGGAATCGCAGCGCGTGCCGAATCCGGTTGAGACGGATTGGCGACGCGAACGAAGCGGGCCGGTTTGTTTGCCGCGCTTGAGTTTGGACGGGTTTTGATGGTTGAAGGAAGAAGGAGTTTGGTTTGCCGACATTCAATCAGCTGGTGAAAAAAGGGCGGACGGCGCCACGGTACAAGACGGCGTCGCCGGCGCTGCAGGGATCGCCGCAGCGGCGCGGGGTGTGCACGCGCGTTTATACGCAGACGCCGAAGAAGCCGAACTCCGCACTGCGGAAGGTGGCTCGTGTGCGGCTGACGAATGGGATTGAGGTAACTACTTATATTCCTGGGATTGGTCACAATCTGCAGGAGCACTCGATTGTGCTGATCCGCGGGGGACGTGTGAAGGATTTGCCTGGGGTGCGGTACCACGTGGTGCGCGGAACGCTGGACAGCGTTGGCGTTGCTGGTCGGAACCAGGGACGTTCGAAGTATGGGACGAAGCGGGCCAAGGGCGGAGCCGCGAAAAAGTAAGCGTTCAGCGTTCAGCGATCAGCGTTCATGAACAACGCGGCCGGGGATGGATGAGCGGCAGAGATTGAAGGACAGAGAGAGCATGCCGAGAAAAGGACATATCGCGAAGCGGGAAGTGGCGGCGGATCCGGTTTACAGTTCGACGCTGGTGACCAAGTTCATCGACTCGATGATGTGGGACGGGAAGAAGTCGACGGCGCAGGGGATTTTTTATACCGCGATGACGAACCTGGAGCAGAAGGGCGGGGCCGAGGCGCTGACGCTTTTCAAGAAGGCGGTGGAGAACTGCAAGCCGCTGCTTGAGGTGAAGACGCGGCGTGTGGGTGGCGCGAACTATCAGGTTCCGGTGGAAGTGAATCCGGAGCGGCGTACGTCGCTGGCGATCCGGTGGCTGGTGAGTTACGGCCGGGCGCGTGGCGAGAAGGGCATGATCGACAAGCTGACGAACGAGCTGCTGGATGCGGCGAATGGGCGCGGCGCGGCGATGAAGAAGAAGGAAGATGTGCATCGGATGGCCGAGGCGAATAAGGCGTTTGCGCATTACAGGTGGTAAGAAGCGACCGAAGATCGCTTCTTACTAGGGATTAGGGAACGGGGAGTAGGGAATAGAAACCCGAAACCGAATAGGCAGCAAGAAACGACCGCCGGTTCTGGAATGGAGCCGGCGAAAGATTGAGAGAGTATTGTGCCGCGACAAGTACCGCTGAATCGTTGCCGGAACATCGGAATCATGGCGCACATCGACGCCGGAAAGACGACGACGACGGAGCGCATCCTTTATTACACGGGGATCACCCATCGTATTGGCGAGGTGCATGAAGGCACGGCGACGATGGATTACATGGAGCAGGAGCAGGAGCGTGGGATCACGATCACGTCTGCGGCGACGACCTGCACCTGGAAGGATATTCGGATCAATATTATCGATACGCCTGGGCACGTGGATTTCACGGCCGAGGTGGAGCGTTCGCTGCGGGTGCTGGACGGCGCGGTGGCGTTGTTCGATTCCGTGAGCGGCGTGCAGCCGCAGACGGAGACGGTGTGGCGGCAGGGCGACAAGTACAAGGTCCCGCGCATTTGCTTCGTGAACAAGATGGATAAGGCGGGCGCGGACTTCGAGCACGTGATCGAGACGATCCGGAAGCGGCTGGGCGCGCGGCCGGTGGCGACGCAGATTCCGATCGGGGCCGAGGCGAAGTTCAAGGGTGTTGTGGACCTGATCGAGATGAAGGCGATCCTCTGGCACGATGAGACGATGGGCGCCGAGTATTCGACCGAAGAGGTTCCGGTCGATTTGAAGAAGAAGGCGGAAGCTTTCCGGATGCAGCTGATCGAGACGGTCGCGGAAAACGACGACGAGATGCTGCACAAGTTCCTCGAAGGCGAGACGCCGACGGCCGCAGAGTTGAAGAGCGCGTTGCGGCGGGCGACGATCGAGATGAAGGTTTTCCCGGTGCTGTGCGGATCGGCGTTCAAGAACAAGGGCGTGCAGACGCTGCTGGACGCGGTGGTGGATTTTCTGCCGAGCCCGCTGGACGTTCCGCCGATCGAGGGGATCGATCCACATCACGCGGGTGTGGTGCTGAAGCGCGAGGCGAAGGACGATGAGCCGTTTTCGGCGCTGGCGTTCAAGCTGATCAACGATCAGTACGGGAAGCTGGGGTTCATCCGGCTGTACTCGGGATCGCTGAAGACCGGGGATACGGTGCTGAATCCGCGGTCGGGGCGGACGGAGCGCGTGGGGCGGCTGGTGAAGATGCACGCCAACAAGCGTGAGGAGATCACCGAGATATACGCCGGTGATATCTGCGCCTGCGTTGGACTGAAGGAGATCAAGACGGGCGATACGCTGTGCGATCCGCACCATGCGATTGCACTGAGCGCGATTGATTTTCCGGAGCCGGTGATTTCGGTGGCGGTGGAACCGAAGACGAAGACCGATCAGGAAAAGATGGGTGTGGCGCTGCAGCGGCTGGCCGAGGAAGATCCGACGTTTAAAGTGCGGACGGATGTTGACTCCGGACAGACGATCATCAGCGGGATGGGCGAGCTGCATTTGGAGATTCTTGTGGATCGCATGAAGCGCGAGCACAAGGTCGAGGCCAATGTAGGGGAGCCGAAGGTCGCGTTCCGCGAGACGATCCGCAAGCACTCAGAGGCCGAAGGGAAGTACATTCGGCAGACGGGCGGCTCGGGGAACTACGGACACGCGAAGATTCGCCTGGAGCCGAACGAGACGGGCAAGGGCGTTGAGTTCATCAACGAAATTCGTGGTGGCACGGTTCCGAAAGAGTACATCAAGCCGATTGAGCATGGCATTCGCGAGGCGGCGCTGGGCGGGATTCTGGCCGGTTACGAAGTGGTGGACTTCAAGGCGATCCTGTACGACGGAAGCTATCACGAGGTCGACTCGAACGAAATGGCCTTTAAGATTGCCGGATCGCTGGCATTCAAAGAGGCGGCGCGGAAGGCTTCGCCGGTGCTGCTGGAGCCGGTGATGGCTGTGGAAGTGACGGTACCGGAAGAGCACATGGGCACGATCATCGGGGACATCAACTCGCGGCGGGGCCGCATTGAGGGGATGGAACACGTGGGCGGATCGCAGGTGATTAAGGCGATGGTGCCGCTCAAAGAGATGTTCGGATATGTGAACGACATCCGTTCATCGACGCAGGGGCGGGCTTCGTACAGCATGCAGTTTGCGCGTTACGAAGAGGCTCCGCGAATGATATCGGAAGAGATCATCGGGCGGAATCAGGGGAAGTAACGGATTGACTGGACAAGTTTTGGGGCTGGAGCCGGACAGCCGGCGCTCCGTTGAGAAACAAGTAGTACAAGCTACGAAAGGGAAACAGGACTTTTATGGCGAAGGAAAAATTTGACCGGTCGAAGCCGCACGTGAACGTGGGGACAATCGGCCACATCGATCACGGCAAGACGACGCTGACGGCGGCGATCACGAAGGTGCTGCAGAAGCACAATCCGAAGAATACGTTTCGCTCGTTCGATTCGATCGACAACGCGCCTGAGGAAAGGGAGCGCGGCATCACGATCGCGACGGCGCACGTGGAATACGAGACGGCGAACCGGCACTACGCGCACGTGGATTGTCCGGGCCACGCCGATTACATCAAGAACATGATCACAGGGGCGGCGCAGATGGACGGCGCGATCCTGGTGGTGGCGGCAACCGATGGGCCGATGCCGCAGACCAAGGAGCACGTGCTGCTGGCGCGCCAGGTGGGCGTGCCGTACGTGCTGGTGTTCCTCAACAAGTGCGACGCGGTCGAGGACCCGGAGCTGACCGACCTGGTGGAGATGGAGGTGCGGGAGCTGTTGTCGAAGTACCAGTTCCCGGGCGATGACGTCGCGGTCATTCGCGGGTCTGCGCTGGGGGCACTGAACGGAGAAGCGCAGTGGGAAGCGAAGATCGACGAGCTGATGGAAGCGGTGGACAAGCAGGTGCCGCTGCCGAAGCGCGCCATCGAGCAGCCGTTCCTGATGCCGATTGAGGACATCTTCTCGATCTCGGGGCGCGGCACGGTGGTGACGGGCAGGATCGAGCGCGGCAAGGTGAAGGTGGGCGAGGAAGTGGAGATTGTGGGCTTCCGCGACACGCGCAAGACGGTGGTGACGGGCGTCGAGATGTTCAAGAAGCAGCTGGACGAGGGCATGGCCGGAGACAATGCCGGATTGCTGCTGCGCGGCATCGCGAAAGAGGATGTGGAGCGCGGGATGGTTCTGGCGAAGACCGGATCGATTACGCCGCACACGAAGTTCAAGGCCGAGATCTACGTTCTGTCGAAGGACGAGGGTGGACGCCACACGCCATTCTTCAACGGGTATCGTCCGCAGTTCTACTTCCGGACCACGGATGTGACCGGCGTAGCGAAGTTGCCGGCGGGCACGGAGATGGTGATGCCGGGAGACAACGTGTCGCTGGAGATCGAACTGATCACGCCGGTGGCCATGGAGAAGGGGTTGCGGTTCGCGATCCGCGAAGGCGGCAGGACGGTGGGCGCGGGCACCATCTCGGAAATTATTGCTTAGCTGGAGAAGCGGGCAGCTGAGAGGCGGTCAGCTAAGAAGCGGGCAGCGAGTTAGCAAGTTAGCGGAGGCGGCGACATGCCAGCCTCCGTTGACGGCGGAAAGAAAATGAGATGGTTGGACAGAGAATACGAATTCGGCTGAAGGCTTACGACTACCGGGTGCTCGACACATCGACGGGAGAGATTGTCGATACGGCGAAACGGACGGGGGCACAGGTGGCGGGGCCGATTCCGCTCCCCACTGTGAAGAACAAGTACTGCGTGCTGCGGTCGCCGCATGTGGACAAGAAGTCACGCGAGGAATTTGAGATTCGCACGCACAAGCGGCTGATCGACATTTTGGAGCCGACGCAGCAGACGGTGGATGCGCTGATGAAGCTGGATCTGCCGGCGGGCGTGGATGTGGAGATAAAGGCGTTTGAGAAGTGAGTCGTCAGTTGCAGGTTGTCAGTCCCCAGTCAACACGGGAATTTGGCAACTGAGGACGGGTCATTGAGAACCTAAGGTAATTCCGGCAGTGCGGCGCATATGGCTCCGCATGATGAGGAGAGGAAGATATGCCAGTTAACGGAATTTTGGGGAAAAAGGTCGGGATGACGCAGGTCTTCGATGAGAAGGGCGAGGTACATCCGATCACCGTGTTGCAGGCGGGGCCGTGCGTGGTGACGCAGCTGAAGACCGCGACGAAGGATGGGTACGATGCGGCGCAGATTGGGCTGGTGGAGTTTGTGAAGGCGTCCAAGGTAACCAAGCCGCAAGCCGGACATTTTGCGAAGACAAATGTGGCACCGGTACGGTTACAGAAAGAAGTTGGGATTGAAGCGGCGAAGGCAGGGGCCGGGGAAGAGGCCGGAACCGATGGAGTGAAGGCCGGGGATCGCGTGTTGGTGGATATCTTTTCGGACGAGAAGTACGTGGATGTGCAGGGAACGAGCAAGGGCCGCGGATTTGCGGGGGTAGTGCGGCGGCATCATTTTGGCGGCGGTCCCAAGTCGCACGGACATATGTTCCAGGTGCAGGGCTCGATTGGGGCGTCGTCGTTTCCTTCGCGCGTGTTTCCCGGACAGAGAATGCCTGGGCACATGGGCGTGGACAAAGTTACGGTACGGAATCTGCGGATACGCGGGATCGATCTCGACGAGAACCTGATTATGGTCGAGGGCGCGGTGCCGGGGCCGCGGGATGGATATGTGCTGATTACGAAGGCGAAGGCTCCGCCGAGGGAGCGCCGTGGATTTGCGGGCGCCGGGACGGTGGATCCGCTGAAGGCTTCGAAGAAGGCGGCGGGTAAGAAGAAGTAAGGTAGCCGCTAGCTGCTAGCTTTTGGCTATTAGCTACTGTGCTGCAATCCGAGTTTGAGTTAGCCGGAATCTGACTAATGGCTAATAGCTAGTAGCTAAGAGCTGGGTCGAAAGAGACGAAGATGGCGAATATTGACGTGGTGGATCTCGGAGGCGCGAAGGTTGGCTCATTTGAGCTGGCCGATGAGGTCTTCGGGCAGGTGAACGAGGCGCTGCTGTGGGAAGCGGTGAAGCATTATCGCGCGGCGCTGCGCCAGGGCACGGCTGCGACGAAGAATCGGAAGCTGGTCTCGGGGTCGGGCAAGAAACTCTGGAAGCAGAAGGGCACGGGGCGCGCGCGGATCGGTTCGATCCGTTCGCCGCTGTGGCGGCATGGCGGTACGGTACACGGGCCGGTTCCGCACTCGCATGAATATGCGTTTCCGCGCAAGAAACTGCTGGGTGCGCTGCGTTCGGCGCTGGCGGTGAAGTTTGCCGATGGGAAGCTGACGGTGGTTGAGTCGCTGGAGGCGGAGGAGCCGAAGTCGAAGTTGTATCGGGCGGCCCTGAATAAGCTCGAGGCGAAGCGGACAGCGTTGCTGGTTGAGAGCGGTGCGAGTCTTGGACCGAATCTGCAGAAGGGCACGCGGAATCTTGCGGGCGTGGATTTGATGTTGAACAGCGAGGTGCATCCGTACGATCTGCTCCGTGCGGAGCGGGTGATTTTTTCGCGGCCGGCGCTGGAAAAGCTGCAGGACTCGCTGAAGAAAACGGCTGCGACGCGCAGGAAGGCGGAGGTGGCCTGATGGCGGCAACGACTTATACGGTAATCAAGCGGGCGATGATCACCGAGAAGGCTCTTGCGGCGAAGGAAACCGAGGGTACCCTGGTGTTCGAGGTAGCCGCCAACGCTTCAAAGACGCAGGTGAAGCAGGCTGTGGAAGCGCTGTTCAAGGTAAAGGTGCGCGCGGTTCGGACAGCGAACATGGTGGGCAAGGAACGGCGGCGGGGTAAGTTCGCGGGTTATCGTCCTGACTGGAAGAAGGCGTACGTTCGGCTGAAGGCGGGCGAGAAGATGCCGGATTATGTGAATAACCTCTAAAGACAGGGTGCAGGTTACAGGGTACAGGGTACAGGCAATAGATAAGCAAGATGGGAACCGGCGGAGTTAGCCGGTGGGCAGAGAGAAGAATAACAATGCCGATTAAGACATACAGACCGATTACACCGACGCTGCGGTTTCAAACGACGCTGGTGCGGGACGAGATCACGACGGATAAGCCGTACAAGCCACTGGTGACGAATAAGCTGCGGACGGGCGGTCGGCGTAACTCGGGCGACCTGACGATACGTCATCATGGCGGCGGGCATAAGCAGAAGCTGCGGCTGATCGATTTCAAGCGCGAGAAGTATGGCGTGCCGGGAACGGTGGCTACGATTGAATACGATCCGGGGCGTTCGTCGCGGATTGCGCTGATCAGTTATGCGGATGGGGAGAAGCGGTACATCCTGCAGCCTGTGGGGCTGAAGGTGGGTCAGAAGGTGATGAGCGGACCGGAGGCGGACATTCTGGTGGGCAATGCGCTGCCGCTCAAGAATATTCCGGCAGGCACGACGGTGCACAACGTTGAGCTGCGGCCTGGCAAGGGCGCGCAGATGGCGCGGTCGGCAGGAGCCCAGGCACAGCTTGTGGCGAAGGAAGGCGATTACGCGCTGCTGAAGCTGCCATCCGGGGAGACGCGGCGGGTGCTGGTCGATTGCATGGCGACGGTCGGGCAAGTGGGAAATACCGACCACGAGAATGTTTCGATCGGCAAGGCGGGGCGTAATCGGTGGAAGGGAATTCGGCCGACCAATCGCGGCGTAACCATGAATCCAGTGGACCATCCGCATGGCGGTGGCGAGGGTAAGACCTCCGGCGGACGTCATCCGGTGACACCGTGGGGACAGCCGACGCGGGGTTACAAGACGAGGAATAACAAGCGGACGGATGCGTTTATTGTTTCGAGACGCAGCAAGTAGGGTGGCCGGCAGCAGGAGCAAGTGATTTAGCTAAGAGCCGGTCAGCTAAAAAGCAGTCAGTTGGTGAAGCGATTAGCAGTGATTAGCCAGAGGCGATTAGCGAAAAGCATTTAGCGAAAGGCGAGCAGAAAGCGAGCCTGGAGCGAGCCAAGAAGCTGGAAACGATCAGCGAAAAGTAGTTAGCGAGAAGCGAAGAGGATTTTCTAATGGCAAGGTCGACGAAGAAGGGCGCGTTTGTGGATGTACACCTGATGGTGAAGATCGAGACGATGAACCGCGCGAACGATAAGAAGGTGGTGCGGACGTGGTCGCGGCGGTCGACGATCCATCCGGAGATGATTGGGCACACGATTGCGGTTCACAACGGCAAGAAGTTTATTCCGGTGTATGTGACGGAAAACATGGTAGGACACAAGCTGGGCGAGTTCTCTGCGACGCGGACCTTCAAGGGTCACTCGATGAAGGCGGCGGAGACGACGGCGAAGCCTAAATAAGGCGGCCAAAAGCGAGCGAGAAGCGAGTGCGAGCGAAAAGCTTTTGGCGGAAAACGATTAGCGAGAAAAGGTTAGCGAGAAACGGCAAGCTGGTATGGGAGCCGCGCGAGTTGGGAAGGTTGGAGTAAGGGAATGCAGACAGAGACACGGGAGTTCCGGGCTGAGGCGCGATTCCAGCGGGTATCGCCGCAGAAGGCGCGGCTGGTGCTGGACATGATCAAGGGCCGGGGCGTCGAAGAAGCGCTGAACACGGTGGCGTTCGCGAAGAAGTCGGTTGCGCCGCTGGTGGAGAAGGTGCTGCGCTCGGCGTTGCAGAATGCGAACCATCTGAGCCAGGAACAGGGACTCGATGTGGATCTGGACAACCTGTACGTGAAGTCGGCGGTGGCGAATGACGGGCCGCGGATGAAGCGGATCCGGCCGGCTCCGATGGGCAGGGCGTACCGGTATCAGCGGCGGCTGTCGCACATAGCGATTGCGGTTGCGGAGCGGGATCAGGCGAGCGGGCTGGTGCATCGGGTGGAAGGGGAGACCGCGGAGCAGCCGGTGAAGCAGACGGCGGGTAAGACGGCGGGAAAGAAATCGGCAGCGAAGAAAGCTCCGGCTAAGAAGGCGGCGCCAAAGAAGGCGGCTGCACACAAGCCGGCGAAGAAAGCCGCGGCGAAGAAGTCCGCGAAAAGGAAGTAGATAAGAGCAGCGAAAGGCGAGCAAACGGCCAGTGGCCAGGAGCGAGCGAACGGCAGCTAAAGGCGAGCAAGAAGGCAGAGTAGAGAGGGTTAAGAAATTATGGGACAGAAAGTCCATCCTTATGGATTCCGGGTCGGCATTAACAAGCCGTGGCACTCGCGCTGGTTTGCGGGGAAAGATTACAGCCGGCTGCTGATCGAGGACGTTCACCTGAAGCGGGAGCTAAAGGAGAAGCTGAAGGCGGCGGGCGTGAGCTCGGTCGAAGTGGAACGGCCGGGGAACAAGCTGCGGCTGATGATTCGCACCGCGCGGCCGGGCATTGTGATCGGGCGCAAGGGCGCGGAGATCGAGAAGCTGAAGGGCGAGTTACAAAAGCGGACCAACCGCGATGTATTCATCGACATACTTGAGGTGAACAAGCCGGAGCTGGACGCGCAGCTGGTGGCGGAGAATATTGCGCTGCAGCTGGAAAAGCGGGTGGGTTTCCGGCGGGCGATGCGCAAGGCTGTGGATTCGGCACTGCGTTTTGGCTGCAAGGGAATTAAGGTGCGGGTGAGTGGCCGGCTGAACGGGAATGAGATTGCGCGTTCGGAGTGGTATCTGCAGGGACGGTTGCCGCTGCACACGCTCAGGGCTGACATCGATTACGGGTTTGCCGAGGCGCACACCACCTACGGCATTATTGGCGTGAAGACGTGGATTTATCGCGGAGACATTTACCAGCAGAAGCGGCGGGAGCCGCAGGCGGCGGTGGGGACTTCCGTGTTCTAGGGAACACGGAAGAGGGAATAGGCAATAGGGAACCGGGAATAGGAATCCGATATGTTGATGCCAAAGAAAGTGAAGTATCGCAAACAGCAGCGCGGGCGCATGCGCGGCAAGGCGTGGCGCGGGAGCGAGCTGTCGTTCGGCGACTTCGGGCTGAAGGTGATGGAGTGCGGTTACATCACCGATAGGCAGATCGAAGCCAGCCGCGTGGCGATGACACGTTTTATCAAGCGCGGCGGGAAGATATGGCTGCGTTTGTTTCCGGACAAGCCGGTAACGAAGAAGCCGGCCGAAACTCGTATGGGGAAAGGCAAGGGCGCGCCCGATCACTGGGTCGCGGTGGTTCGGCCGGGGCGATTGCTGTTCGAGATGGAAGGCGTGACGGTGGAGATGGCGAAGGAAGCGATGCGTCTGGCGGCGCACAAGCTGCCGCTGAAGACGAAGTTCGTACAGCGCCACGACGCGAAAGTCACGGTAGCGGCGAAGTAATTGGCGGGGATCGGGAAGTTATCGGAATTTGAGACACAGGTTGGGCCGTGGATCTGGGTTCGGCCGGAGAGAAGAGAAGAGATGGAAGTAGAGAAGATTCGGAACCTGAGCGACGACGAGCTGGCGCTCGAAGGGCGGAAAGCGGCGGAAGCATTGTTCCGGCTGCGCTTTCAGATGAAGCTCGGACAGACCGAAGGCGTGAAGAAGCTGCGGGAGCTGAAGAAGGACGTGGCGCGGATTAACACGATCGAGCGGGAGCGCGAGCTGGGGATTCACACGGTAGTGGCGCCGAAGCACCATGCGGAGGCGGAGAGTGAGGCGGCAAGCGCACCGGCGAAGCACGCAAGGAAGAAGACTGCTAAATCGGCGAAGAAGAAGGTTGCGAAGAAAGCAATCGCGCCGTAAGTCAGGCGGCAGGATTCCGACGGCGCGGAAATCGACAGCAAAGCCATCGGCAAATAAGAAGAAGGCGTCACGGTCCACGAGTGTGAAGAAGGGTTAAGAGATGAACGCAACGGCAGGGAACATCGCGGGAAGCAAGACGGCCGGGACGACGGCCGTGAAGGGATCACGGCGCAACGAGAAGGTGGGACAGGTGGTCTCGACAAAGATGCAGAAGACCATCGTGGTGGAAGTGGAGATGCGCAAGGCGCATGCGAAGTACAAGCGCATTGTGCGGTCGACCAGGAAGTTCTATGCGCACGACGAGGAGAAGCTGGCGCGGCTGGGCGATGTGGTGCGGATTCGCGAGACGCGTCCGCTGAGCAAGCTGAAGCGATGGAATCTCGAGGAGATCGTGCGGCGTTCAGCGCTGGCTCAGGTGCAGGAAGCCGAGGCGGCGGTAACGGCGGCGACGGAGTAACCCGGTAGTTATGGGATTTCAGGATCGCGGCTGAAGATCGCGACCGGAAGTAAGGAGAGAGTGCCATGGCAGTGCAGATGAGAACGATGCTCGAGGTCGCCGATAACTCCGGCGCGCGCAAGCTGCAGATGATTTTACCTCTGGGCGGCGCGAGCGGTTCGAAGGCGGGGCTGGGCGACATCATCACCGCGGCAGTGAAGGAAGCTTCGCCCGATGGGCAAGTAAAGAAGGGCAAGGTGGTAAAGGCGGTGGTGGTGCGGACGCGTAAAGAGACGCGGCGACGGGATGGGACTTACATCCGTTTCGATACCAACGCGGCGGTGCTGATCAACGATGCCGGAGAGCCGGTGGGAACGCGCGTGTTCGGACCGGTGGCGCGCGAGCTGCGGGAGAAGAAGTTTTTGAAGATTGTGAGCCTGGCGCCTGAAGTACTTTGAAGCGAGGCTTCAAAGTACAGGGAACAGGCAACAGGGAACAGGATAGAGAGCAGATATGGCGGGATTGGATATACAGCGGAACGATACTGTGCAGGTGATCTCGGGGAGCGACCGCGGCAAGAAGGGTCGCGTGCTGCGTGTGTTTCCGGATGCCGGGCGGATGCTGGTGGAGCATGTGCACATTGTGAAGAAGCACATGAAGGAGAATCCGCAGCGGCGGACCAAGGGCGGGATTGCGGAGCAGGAGGCGTCGGTACACCGCTCGAACGTGATGCTGGTTTGTCCCGGCTGCAATCAGCCGACGCGGATAGCGCATAAGTTCGAGGGGGACGTGAAGGTGCGGGTTTGTAAGAAATGCGGCGGAACGATTGCCGCGAAGAAGAAGTAAGGCAGCTATTAGCTATTAGCTTTCAGCCAGTAGCTTTCAGGCAGTACGGTGAGGACAAAAGCTAGCAGCTAAGAGCTACTCCTCCGAAACGGTAGACGGCCACGGCCAATCCGAGAGCGGAGACAGAGAGAAGAGAGACGGAAATGGCAGCGAGACTGAAAGAGAAGTATCACAAGGAAATCAAGGGCGCGCTCCAGAAGGAACTGGGGCTTGAGAACCCAATGGCTGTGCCGCGGCTGGAAAAAATCGTAGTGAACATGGGGCTGGGCGAGGCGACGCAGAACTCGAAGATGCTCGATCCGCTGGCCAATGACCTGGCGGCGATTGCCGGGCAGAAGCCGGTAACGACGCGGGCCAAGAAGTCCATTGCGGCTTTCAAGGTGCGCGAGAACATGCCTATTGGGGCGATGGTGACGCTGCGCGGAGACACGATGTACGAGTTTCTCGATCGGCTGGTCTCGGTGGCGCTGCCTCGGGTGCGCGATTTTCGGGGTGTTTCGACGAAGAGCTTCGACGGACGGGGCAATTACACGCTGGGCATACGGGATCAGCTGATCTTTCCGGAGATCGATTACTCGAAGGTGGAGAAGCTGAAGGGAATGAACATCACGATTGTGACGACGGCGGGGGACGATAACTCGGCGCGCGCGTTACTGAAGCAGTTCGGGCTGCCGTTCAGGCAGACGGCGTAAGCGAGGGATTAGGGAAGATATGGCGACAACTGCAAAAAGAGTGAAGGATGCAAGGAAGCCGAAGTTCAAGAGCCGGCAGCATAACCGCTGCCAGCTATGCGGGCGGCCGCGGGCTTTCTTAAGGAAGTTCGGGATTTGCCGGCTGTGCTTCCGGAGTCTGGCACTGAAGGGCGAGATTCCCGGCGTAGTGAAGTCCAGTTGGTAGACGCTGGCCGGGTCGGGCGGAGCCCGCGCTTATGCGCGGGACAACAGTGAAGACCGAAGGCTGAGAGGCCGAGGTCAGGGCGAAAAGACATTTCCGCGGGTTCTCTGCCGAGCGAGCAGGATGGGCAGAGCGAACGGGGGATGAAGGAGAAACGATGAGTTTGACCGATCCGGTAGCGGATTTTCTGACGCGGATACGCAATTCGATACGGGCGCGTCATCAGAAGCTGGATGTTCCGGCCTCGAAGCTGAAGGCGGAGATAGCCCGCATTCTTAAAGAAGAGGGCTATATCTCGAACTTCAAGACGACCGAGGAAGAGGGGCGGGCAGTACTGCGCGTCTATCTGAAGTATGGCGCAAACAACGAGGCGGCGATCCGCGACTTAGAGCGGATTTCGCGCCCGGGATGCCGCGTCTACATTGGACGCGACGAGATTCGGCGGGTGCAGGGCGGGCTCGGCATCAGCATTATGACGACGCCGAAGGGCGTGATGACCGGGCGACAGGCAAGGCGCGAAGGCGTAGGCGGCGAAGTGTTGTGCGAAATCTGGTAGAGGCAGCTGGTAGCCACTAGCTACTAGCTGTTAGATCCCATGCTCTTCGGACGAAGGGGGGCGTGGTACGAGGTGAAGTTGGCCGACAGCCGGCTAATAGCTAACGGCTGAAAGCTTAAAGGCTGCCGGACTTTGGTCCGGCGAGGCTGCAGTGGAACGGTTGAGCGTAAGCGAAGCCGGGACTCGCAAGCCGCAAAGGATCTGAAGATGTCGAGGATTGGAAAAAAGCCGATACCGCTGCCGTCGGGCGTGAAGTACTCGGTGCAGGGGAATGTGGTTGTGGTTGAGGGCCCGAAGGGCAAGCTGGAGCAGGCGATTCCGGCGGGGATTAAGCTCGAGACTGCGGACGGTCACATCAACGCGGTGCGCGAGACAGATTCGCAGGCGGCGATTCATGGCCTGACGCGGGCGCTGATTTCGAATGCGGTCGAGGGTGTGACCAAGGGCTGGTCAAAGGATCTGGACATTGTGGGCATTGGGTATCGTGCGGAACTGAAGGGGAAGAACACGGTGGTATTCACGCTGGGGTATTCGCACCCGATTGAGTTTCCCTTGCCGACTGGAGTTACGGCGACGGTGGATGCGAAACAGACGCGGCTGACAGTAAGCGGGATCGACCGGCAGAAGGTTGGCCAGGTGGCGGCGGATATGCGTTCGCTGCGCAAGCCCGATCCTTATAAGAACAAGGGCGTGCGTTACTCCGATGAGAAGCTGAAGAAGAAGGTCGGTAAGACGGGCGCGAAATAGCTGCTAGCCGCTAGCTATTAGCTGTTAGCTAAGGCAGTGCAGATTGGAAGATTTGGAGCCAGGAGCCGGGAGCTAAAAGCTAAGAGCTAGTAGCTAAGAGCTGTAGTATAACCGAACGAGGTTGCAGGGCAACTTCGCTTTTAGGAAGGAAGAGAATCAATGATTCCGTTGAGGAAGAGAAACGAGATTCGGCAGCGCGTGCATACGCGGATTCGCCGGAAGATGGTGGGGACGGGGGAGCGGCCGCGGCTGAATGTTTATCGCTCGCTGAACCATATTTACGCGCAGGTGATCGATGATTCGCAGGGCGTAACGCTGGTTTCGGCATCGACGGTAGCGGCGAAGGCGAAAACGGGCGGCAATGTGGCCGCTGCCAAGGAAATTGGCAGGATGATCGCGGAGCGCGCGAAGGAAAAGGGCATTAAGAAGGTGGTTTTCGATCGCGGCGGCTATTTGTATCACGGGCGCATTAAGGCGTTGGCGGATGCCGCGCGCGAGGCTGGATTGGAGTTTTAACAGCGGGGATTAGGGATTAGAGGTTAGGGATTAGCAACGCAGGTTCCGGTGAATGATTTCGGTGTCGTACAGACTAATCCTTAAACCCTAACCCCTGAATTGGGGGAAGCGAATGGCGATCTTGAAGAAGAAGCTGGATTCGGGGCAGTACAACCTGAAGGATCAGGTCGTGGCGATCAACCGCGTGACCAAGGTGGTGAAGGGCGGCAAGAATATGTCGTTCGCCGCGCTGGTGGTGGTGGGCGATCCGGGGGCGGCTGTTGTTGGCTATGGCTCGGGGAAGGCGCGCGAGGTTCCGCAGGCGATCCGCAAGGGGATCGAGGCGGCGAAGAAGAATCTGGTGCACGTAAACCTGACGCAGACGTCGATTCCGCACCAGGTGCTGGGATCGTTTGGATCGGGGCGGGTGCTGCTGAAGCCGGCTCCGGAAGGCACGGGAGTGATTGCCGGCGGGGCGGTGCGGGCGGTGATGACGTCGGCGGGGGTGCAAAACGTGCTGACGAAGAGCCTGGGGACGGCGAATCCGCACAACGTGATCAAGGCGACGTTCGATGCGCTGGTGCAGCTGCGGGATCGCGCCGAGGTAGCCGCCATGCGCGGCAAGACGGCGCAGGAGATTTAGCGATGGCCGAGGCGAAAAAGGAAGCAATGGCGAAGACGACTGGGGCTAAAGCTAAGGCTGGGGCGAAGGCCACGGCGAAGGCGACGATTCGGATCCAGTATTTCCGGTCGAAGATTCAGGCGCCGGTGAAGCACAAGCGGGTGATCAAGGGGCTGGGGTTCACGCGGCTGAACCAGATTGTGGTGCGGGAAGATACGCCTTCGATCCGGGGGATGGTGAAGACGGTACCGCATCTGGTGAGGATTGTGGAGTAGCCCGTTAGCGGGATAGGGAGTTACCAAGTTAGCGAAAGCATCAAGCGAGTCGGGCGGTGAAATTCCGTGCCGGCGTTGAGCGAGGATGAACATGAACTTATCGAATCTGCGAGCGCCGAAGAAGGCCAACCGCAATAAGAAGCGCATTGGGCGCGGTATGGGGTCGGGGACGGGTAAGACATCCGGACGCGGCCACAAGGGACAGGGTTCGCGGTCGGGATCGAGCCTGATGCGCGGCTTTGAGGGTGGCCAGATGCCGCTGCATCGGCGTTTGCCGAAGCGCGGCTTCACGAATATTTTCCGGACCGAATATACCGTGGTGAATCTGGATCGGCTGGCGGAGCTTGGCGAGAAGGAGTTGACGCTCGAGAAGTTCACGGAGCTGGGGTTGGTAAAGAAGCGGAATGGGCTGATTAAAATTCTGGGCGATGGCGAGCTGAAGCTCGCGGTGAAGGTGCACGCGCATAAGTTTTCAAAGTCGGCGCAGGAGAAGATCGAGAAGGCCGGCGGCAAGGCGATTGTGCTGGGCGGAGATGCGCCGGCGAAGCCGAAGGGAAAGCTGAAGAAGAAGGCGGAGAGGTAGCTAGCCAACGACGAGCGAAAAGCTATCAGCGGAAACCTATCAGCGAAAAACGATCAGCAAACAGCGAGCGAACAGCGAGCTAAAGGTCGAGCTAAAGGCCAGCGAAAGACGAGCCAAAAGCGGCAAAAAGCCTATGATGAGAGCAGCGACTCATGTTTGAAAAGTTTCTGAATATCTTCCGCGTTCCCGACCTGCGCAGGCGTGTGCTTTTCACTCTTGGCATTCTGGCGGTATATCGGCTGGGCGCGCACATCACGACGCCGGGTGTGAACGTCGCGGCGCTGGAAAATTTCTTCAATAACCAGGCGGGCTCCTCGCTGGGGCTGGTGGATCTGTTCAGCGGCGGCAATCTGCGGCGGCTGACGGTGTTCGCGCTGGGCATTATGCCCTACATCACGGCCTCGATCATCTTCCAGCTGCTGACGGTGGTATATGAGCCGCTGGCAAAGCTCCAGAAGGAAGGCGAGCTCGGACGCCGCAAGATCACGCAATGGACGCGGTACGTGACGGTGCTGCTGGGTGTGGTGCAGTCGGCAGCGATTGCCATTGCGCTGCGCAGCTCATCGGGCAATCTGGTGATCGATCCGGGATTCGGGTTCATCGCGATGACGGTGATCACGCTGACAGCGGGCACGACCTTCATTATGTGGCTGGGCGAGCAGATCACGGAGCGCGGCATCGGCAACGGGATGAGCCTGCTGATTTTCGCGGGGATTGTCGTGGGGCTGCCGCGCGGCATTCCGGATCTGTACACCACTGCAAAGACGCAGCGGTTTGGGGTGTTCACGATTCCGGCGCTGCTGCTGCTGGTTTTCGGCATGGTGGCGATTGTCGCGTTCATCGTGTATGTGGAGCGCAGCGAGCGGCGGATTCCGGTGCAGTACGCGAAGCGGATTGTTGGACGGCGGCTGATGGGTGGCCAGTCGACGCATCTGCCGCTGAAGGTGAACTCGGGCGGCGTGATGCCGGTAATTTTCGCGGCGTCGGTGTTGTCGGCACCGATGCTGTTCGGACAGGCAGGGTTTGTGAAGAACAGCGCGTGGCTGTCGCGCACCTTCGACGCGCTACGGGTGGGCGAGCCGGCTTACGAGCTGCTTTACATGATCGCGATCGTCTTCTTCGCGTACTTCTATATCTCGATCGTGTTCCGCCCGGACGATATCGCGGACAACATGCGCAAGTATGGCGGGTTTATTCCGGGGATTCGGCCAGGGCGGCGGACGTCGGACTATGTGAATGAGATTCTGACGCGGATTACGCTGGTCGGGGCGCTGTACCTGATTGTGATCTCGATCATCCCGCAGATTTTGATCAGCGGCATTCACCTGAACCATTTATGGCTGGTGGGGCGGTTCTTCGAGTCGATGCCGTTGTGGGTAACGAACGGGCTGGGCTTTAACTTTTATTTTGGAGGTACATCGCTGCTGATCGTTGTAGGTGTGGCGATGGATACCGTGAATCAAGTCGAGTCGCAGTTGATCATGCGGCACTATGAGGGCTTCTCGCCGAAGAGCGGGAGGATTCGAGGAAGGCGGGCCTGGTAATGGCGTTAGCAGTCGCGGATGCAGGTGTTGAGAGGAAAGAGACGCTGGATGTAAGGCCTGGGCCGATTTTGCTGTTGGGCGCTCCGGGGGTGGGCAAGGGAACGCAGGCGAAAGAGCTGATGGCGAAGTGGGGGGTTCCACAGATTTCGACGGGGGATCTGCTGCGGTACCATCGCGACCACGGTACACCGCTGGGCTTACAGGCGAAAGAGATCATGGCCGAGGGCAAGCTGGTTCCCGACGACCTGGTGAACCAGATGGTGGCGGAGCGGCTGAAGCAGCCGGATACGACGGCAGGTTACATTCTGGACGGCTATCCGCGGACTTTGGGGCAGGCGAACTGGCTGGATAAGCACATCGGGGCCGACTCCAGTGCGCTGCCGGTGATTGCGGTGAGCATCCAGGTCGGATACAATGTATTACTGCGCCGTATTACCGGGCGGCGCATCTGCCCGGTCTGCGGGACGATTTACAACATCTACCTGCAACCGCCGAAGGTCGATGGGAAGTGCGATCTGGACGGCACACCTCTGGAGCGGCGATCCGACGATACTGAGGAAGTGTTCAGGGAGCGGATGCGGACGTATGAAACGCAGACGGCTCCGGTGGTGGAACATTACCGCGCGCAGGGGCGGTTTGAAGAAGTGGACGGCGACCAGCCGGTGAGCGCGGTGGCGGCGGAAGTGATGGCCGCGGTGGCGCGTTTAAGGGGCCGGGAGGCAGGCTCCGGCGCAGAGGCAGCAGAGACGCAACAGAACCGAGTTCAAGGATAACGATTGTCGAAGGAAGACGCGATTGAGGTCATGGCAACGGTGCTGGAGACGTTGCCGAATGCGATGTTCAAGGTGAAGCTCGAGAGCAGCGGCGGGCACGAGGTGCTGGCTCACGTGTCGGGGCGCATGAGGAAGAATTTCATTCGTATACTGCCGGGGGATCGGGTGGCGGTGGAGCTAAGTCCGTACGATTTGAATCGCGGACGAATTGTTTACAGGTACAAGTAGCTATTAGCTGTTAGCCGTTAGCTCTTAGCCAGAGCGGCGGTACGGGCCAGGCATTGCAGCCTGAAACCCTGAGCTAGGAGCTAAAAGCTAACGGCTAGGAGCTGTTGTTATGAAGGTTCGGGCATCGGTAAAGAAGATTTGCGACAAGTGCAAGGTCATCCATCGGCGGGGAGTAGTGCGGGTGATCTGTGAGATTGCGAAGCATAAGCAGCGCCAGGGATAAAGGCAGGCAACAGGCAACAGGGAATAGGGAATAGAAAAACCTGGAGCCTGTAGCGCGAATAACTGTGGTGCTGCATTCGAGGGCTGAGCTTCCGCGGACGTTAGTTGGTGGAAGCTGGGGCTAGTTAGCCGTAGTTAAGGCTTGCGATGAACCCCGACAGAAAACAGAGCTCGGAATACAGAGTTCAGGGCCCGGTAAACGGGCGGTCAGGCTCTCATCACTCCGGTACGGGAATGGGCCGGAATAACCGCCGCGGGGAATTTCCCCGGGCACAATGAAGGATAGGGTATGGCACGTATTGCGGGCGTCGATCTGCCGAGGAACAAGCAGGCGAGGATCGGGCTTACTTACATTTACGGGATCGGGAATCCGCGGGCGGTGAAGATTCTGGTGGCGGCGAATGTCGATCCGTTCAAGAAGATCCAGGATCTGGGCGAGGACGAGGTCAACCGCATTCGTCAGGTCATTGAAGAACAGGGCGATGTGGAAGGCGATCTCCGCAAGGATGTGAACATGCACATCAAGCGGCTGGTCGATATCCAGTCGTATCGCGGCCAGCGGCATCGGCGTGGTTTGCCGGTTCGCGGGCAGCGCACGCACACGAACGCGCGGACGCGCAAGGGACCGCGCAAGGGCACGGTGGCGAACAAGAAGAAAGCGAGTGCGAAGACCTAATGGCCGACCAGAAACCAGCGAAGGGCGCGACCGGGAAGGCCGCGCGGAACAAGAAGTTCAAGAAGCGCGAGCGCAAGAATGTGCCGTTTGGATTGGTGCATATTCAGGCATCGTTCAACAATACGATTGTGACGATCACGGATCAGCAGGGCAACACGCTGTCGTGGAAGAGTTCGGGTTCGCTTGGGTTCCGCGGGTCGCGCAAGGGCACTCCGTTTGCCGCGCAGCAGGCGGCGATGAACGCGGCCAACATGGCGCGGGATCACGGGGTGCGTTCGGTGGATGTGCGGGTGAGCGGGCCGGGTTCGGGCCGCGAGTCCGCGGTGAGAGCACTGGCGGCGGCGGGGATCGACGTACGGTCCATTCGGGATGTTACGCCGATTCCGCATAATGGGTGCCGGCCGCCGAAGAGACGGAGAGTATAAGACAAGTCTCCAGTTGCCAGTTCTTA
Organism: uncultured Acidobacteriaceae bacterium; assembly: GCA_963831055.1. Lineage (GTDB taxonomy): Bacteria > Acidobacteriota > Terriglobia > Terriglobales > Acidobacteriaceae > Palsa-343. The sequence continues at coordinate 236,586 of CAWHOU010000023.1, forward strand.
GTCCCCGGTGTGGGGTTTGCTGGTAACTGGCGACTGACAACTGTAAACTGGAAGTGGACCGGGACGAAGGATTTCGATCCGTAAACCGGTCGGCCTCTGAATTAAGGAGAACTGCATTGGCACGTTATACGGGGCCTGTCTGCCGGTTGTGCCGGCGAGAAGGCATGAAGCTGTTCCTGAAGGGCGCGAAGTGTTTCACGGACAAGTGCCCGATTGAGAAGCGCAATTTTGCCCCTGGCCAGCACGGCCGCGATCGCAAGGCGAAGATCGTAGGCTACGGCCTGCAGCTGCGCGAGAAGCAGAAGGCGCGCCGCATCTACTTTGCCCTGGAAGGGCAGTTCCGCGCCTATTACGAGAAGGCTGCGCGCACACCCGGCGTAACCGGCGAATTGCTGTTGCAGCAGCTGGAACGGCGTCTGGATAATGTGACTTTTCGGCTGGGTTTTGCCAGCTCGCGGCGCCAGGCTCGGCAGCTGGTTCGCCACGGACACATTGAAGTGAATGGGCGCAAGGTGAACATTCCTTCGTTCCAGGTGGGCGTGGGGGACGAGATCAAGATTCGTCCGAACAGCACGAAGCTGACAGTGGTGGAGAGTTCGCGGGAGTTTGCCAGCCATCAGCCGGCGCCATCGTGGCTGACGATCGATCCCAATAACCTAAGCGGGAAGGTGATGTCGCTACCCAAGAGGGAAGATATTAACTTGCCGGTGAATGAGCAGCTGATTGTGGAGTTGTACAGCAAGTAAGAGAGTTTAGAGTTTGGGATTAGGGTTTAGAAAACCTGCTCCCTGACCTCTGGTAAGTGCGGTAGGAAATGCAGGACGCCGCGAGGCGTGAATTCAATCATGGAGTGAAACGGCACAGCCGCTGCAAAATGCATCGCGGCGCTCGCTGTGCGGAGATATCGATATGCTTTGGAGAGGATTTCAAAAACCGAAACGTCTGGCGGTTGAGACCGAGACGCTAACCGAGAAGTATGGCAAGTTCAGCGCGCAGCCGTTCGAGCGCGGGTTCGGCACCACGATTGGCAACGCACTGCGGCGGACGCTGCTTTCGTCGATAGAAGGCGCGGCAGTGACGGCGGTTCGGATCGAGGGAGTTCTGCACGAATTCCAGTCGATCACGGGCGTAGTGGAAGACGCGACCGACATTCTGCTGAACCTGAAGCAGATTCCATTCAAACTGAACGGAGACGGCCCGAAGGCGCTTTATCTGAATGCGGAACAGCCTGGGGTGGTCACCGCCGGCATGATCGAAGCCGATGGGGACGTTGAAATTCTCGACAAGGAAGTCTATATCGCAACCGTGAGCGAAGGCGGCCGGTTGAGCATGGAGATGCGGCTGAAGCGGGGCCGCGGGTACGTATCGGCGGACAAGAACTTCGATTCAGATCTGGGGATCGGGTTTATTCCTGTGGACTCGGTGCACTCGCCGGTGCGGAAGGTGAACTTTGCGGTGGATGCGGCGCGTCTTGGTCAAATTACGGACTATGACAAGCTGACGCTGGAAGTGTGGACGAATGGGTCGGTGCTGCCGGCGGATTCGATTGGCCTGGCGGCGAAGCTGCTCAAGGATCATATGAGCATCTTCATCAATTTCGAGGAAGAGATCGAAGCGGAGCACATGGCCGATGAGGGCCGGATTCAGCTGAAGAACGAGAACCTGAACCGGAGCGTGGAAGAGCTGGAGCTGAGCGTACGCAGTTACAACTGCCTGAAGAATGCGAATATTCAGACTATCGGCGAGTTGGTGCAGAAGACCGAAGCCGAGATGCTGAAGACGAAGAATTTCGGGCGGAAGTCGCTGAACGAAATCAAGGAAATCCTGGCGCAGATGGGGTTGTCGCTGGGGATGCGGATCGACGAGCAGGGGAATGCGGTGCCGGGACCGACGAGCGTGTTGCCGGCCGCGCAGCTTGCCGCGAGCTACAGCCGATTCGACGACGACGAGGACGAAGGACTGGACTCGGATTTGCCGATTCAGCCCGAGACGGAGAACTTCTAGAGGCAGGGAGTAGGCAATAGGGAGCAGGGAGTAGAAGCGCCCAGGAACAGGGAGTAGGCAAAAGGGAATAGGGAATAGAAAGAAGCCCGAAAACCCAGGAGCAGGGACAGGGAGTAGAAAACCTGTTCCCGACTTCCCGAAGAGTTCGAGACGAAATTCAGATTGTTCAGATAGAGAGATTGCCATGCGTCATCGCAATGCAGGATACAAACTGGGACGGAACCCGAGCCATCGGCGCGCGCTGCTGCGGAATCTGGTGACGTCCATTCTTTTGGAGGATCGGGTCCAGACCACGGTGGCGAAAGCCAAAGCCGCTCGGCCGCACGTGGAGAAGCTGATCACACTGGGCAAGAAGGGCGACCTTCATGCGCGGCGCCAGGCGCTTTCGTATTTGCAGACAAGCGAGGCGGTGACTCGTCTGTTTGACACGGTTGCGCCGCGGTATGGGGATCGGAACGGTGGTTATCTGCGGATTATTCGCGCGGGTTTCCAGCGCGGTGATGGGGCGGAGAAGGTTTATATCGAGTTGGTGGACGCAGAGCAGGTGCTCGACGAGAAGCGCCAGAAGCGCGCCGAGGCTCGGACGAAGCGCCGCGAGGAGATGCAGAAGGCGATGGCCGAAAGCGAGAAGGCCGAGGGCGGGGACGAGAAGGCTTCCTGAAGCAGCGAGCGGCGAGCGTAAAGCCGGCAAAGAGCAGCGAGAAGCTCTTCGCGGACAGCTTTTAGCGTATGGCGTTCAGCGGAAGAGCGAGCCTCAAGCATTTGCGAAGGGCGCATCCATATCGGGTGCGCCCTTTCTCTTTGCGGGCGGTGGAGGCGCAAATATTCTGGCTGGTTCGCGGCCGGCGCTGATACGCTGGCTGGAATATGCGAAGTGGAGCGGAAGCAAGACGAGGGCTGCGCGGATTTCGATTGCCCGGATTGCCGATACGTGGGGGGCGTAGGGCGGAGCAGGACCAGGCACGGGCCATTCAGTCGCGGCTTTTACCCGGGTCGACGCCGCAGCTGGAGGGTTTTGACATTGCGTGCGCGTGGCAGCCGTCGGCGGAGGTGAGCGGGGATTACGTCGATGTGTTTGCCCTGGGTCCGGACCGCGTTGGGGTTTGCATAGCGGATGTATCGGGCAAAGGGCTGAACGCGGTGACGATGACGGGCCGATTGCAGGCCGCGGTGCGGGAGTTTGGCTCCCATGCGGGGTCGCCGGCGGAGCTTTGCACGCAGGTCAACCAGGCGCTGTGCGGGCCTGCGGGTCCGCAGACGCGGTACATCACGATGTTCTACGCGATGCTGGAGCGGGGCGAGCGGCGGATGCGCTACGAGAGCGCGGGACACTGCCTGCCAGTGCTGGTGCGTGGTGACGGCGGAGTTGAATTTCCGGCCAGTTTCAGCGGAGTCATCGGGATTTTTTCGCACTGGCTTTATCAGAACCAGGAGGTGGAGCTGCGGTCCGGCGACTGCCTTGTGCTGGTGACGGATGGGATTCTGGTGGCGGAGAATCGGCGGCGCGAGGAGTTTGGGTATCAGCGGCTGATCGAGACGGTGGAGAGCGCGCGAGGGCTGGGAGCGGCGGAGACGAGCCAGAAGATTCTGGCGGCGGTGACGAAGTTCCGCGGGGGCAAGCTACAGGATGAGGCTTCGCTGATTGTTGTGCGGGTGGGGTGAGCCACTGTCTGCCCGTTCACCACGGAGGACAGGGAGAGCGTGGAGAATGACGGGGAATTCATCAGCTGTCAGCGAGGCTGGACTTCGACGGCTGTGGGGATGGTCTGGTCTTTTTTATTGCCGGTGACCTGGATGCTTAGGCCGCGGGCTAAATACGGGGCGATGACTTCGGGGCGAGCCCAGTCAAGGGTCCAGCCGTCTTCGATGGCGACCAGGGTGTAGTTGCCGGGAATGACGCGACTCAGAGTAAAGCTGCCGTCGGAGTTGCTCTGATCGCGGCGGAAGAGTTCATGCGTGTCGCGGGAATCCTGGGGTACGAGCAGGATCATTGCGCCGCCGAAGCCTCTGTCGCCGCGTTTGGCGTAGCCGTTGAGGGTGGTCGACCCGCTGGCGATGGTGGCGGCTAGCAGGACAGGGTCGCTGGCGACTGCAATGTGACTGCCCGAAACTTCCGCGCCGGTCGCGGCCATCTGCGTGACAGCGAGTGAGCTTCCGGGGGCGTGGACCTGGACCTCATAGGTGCCGGGCGATACGCCGTGAAGAGTGAAAGCACCGGCGTTATCGATGCGGGTGGGAGCGGGGGATGGACCTCCGTTCGCGGGGACGAGCATGACGCTGGTTCGGACGGGCAGGGGATCCGACGACGCCATGACGAATTTGCCTGAGACGTCAACGCCGCTGACGGAGGAAGTGGAAGAGAAGTCGACGACCTGGTCGGTGGTGAGGTCGACGCTGACGGAACGAGGAGACTCGCCCTGCTGCCCATACTGGTGCAGGACATATTGGCCAGGGGCGACGCCACTGAAGTCGCCAACGGGCTGGCCGTGATTGGGACCGCTCATCCATGTGACGCTGCCCTGTTGTATCAGGTCTGAGCTAAAGACTTGCTGGGTGAGCGTGGGCATAGCCATGCCGTGGCCTGGCCGGTCCGGTGGACGCGCCTGCACCATGATGTGGATGGCGGGGACGGCATGGAGGGAGAAGTTGATCCCGGTGCGATCGCCTGGGTTGAGCTGAATGGGCGTGGCCGAGGCAGAGTCGGTGGCGTTAGCGTAAAAGGTGATGGGGTAGGCGACATCGAGAGGCGAGTGGGGCTGTTGATCGTCGGGCAGGGGCGCGCCGCTCGCGTCGGTCTTGCGCGGAGGATGGAAGGCGTACCAGGGCGAGGCGGAGACGCCGATGTAATAAGTGCCGCCTTTGAGGTGAGCGAATTCATAGGTGCCGGTGTCGTCGGTGTTGTCTGAGCCCGAGCCGACGACTTTTCCTTCGCCATTGGTCTGATCGACGCGGTAGAGATGAACCTGAGCGCCGCCGATTGGCTCTCCGGATTCATCGGTGACGACACCGGCAATGATGGCGGTGGGAAAGAGCTGGAGGCGGAGATCGTGGGAATCGAGATTGCGGCCGACGACGATGCCGGTGAAGAAGCCGTCGTGTTCCTGATAGCCGGCGGCGATGTAGCCGCGGCGAGAGGCCTGGAGGAGGTACTTGCCGGCCTGGAGATGGTCGAAGCGGAAGCTGCCATTTTCTGAGGTGAGGGATTCGGCGATCTGCGAGCCTCGCGGACCGGTTGTGGAGAGGGTGACGTCGGCGCGATCGAGAGGCGTGCCTGCCGTTGCGCTGACGACGGTGCCCGTGATGGACCAGGAGCCGGGGCCGGAAGCCGTTGAGGATGGCTCGGGCTCGGATAGCGGGGTTACGGCTTGGGTGGCTGCTGGTGGAGGTGGGGGCGGGGGAACCTGGGCGGCCAGTAATGAGGAGAGGCCAAGAAGCAGAGACGCGAGAGTAATGGCGCGGGCTGGGTTCCGCTGTGGCGTGCGGGTTGGTGTTTGGGCCGGGGTTTGATTCATTGGGCTGTCGCCGTGGTGTGGAGGACTTCGAGTTCGACGCTGGCGGTTCCGCCCGGATCGACGGTGATGGTTTGACCCTTGGCTGCCCAGGCGGCGAGGCCTTCGGTGGAGTGGAAGTCGATCTCCTGTGGTGCGTCGCAGGCGACAACACGATAGGAGCCGGGGGCGAGGTTAGGGATAGTGAACTGGCCAGAGGCCTGCATCGAGCCCTCGGGAAGATTGCCAGCGGTGGGGAAGAGGGGAATGGCGTAGAGCCAGACGTGTGCTTGCTCGCCGGGTGTGCCGAAGGTCGCGGCGCCCTGGCCGGAGATTTGACCGGTGATGGTGCCTGGGTCGTTGCGGAGGGTGACTTCGATGGGCATGGGATCGCTGCCGGGAATAACAACGAGAGGGCTGCTGGCAAGATCGGCGCCACCGCTGGTGATGGAGCTGATATAGGTGGGCGGAAAAGCCTGGGCTTCGACCCAGTAGTGGCCGGGCTGGTTGATGTTCAGCCATTGTGCGTCGCCCTCCTGATTCATGCTGCCGCCAGATCGTCCGAGAGCGAGGCCGTCGGCGGGAACGAGGAAGAGGTTCATGCCGGGGCCGGAATCGATGATGCTGGCGCCTGAGGCATCGGAGTTCGTGGCGAATTCGCGATGGATAATGACGGGGATTTTCGGGACGGGCAGGATACTGATGGCGAAGGAGACGGGCGCACCGTTGACTTGGAAGTCGGTTCGGCCCCACTCCGCGGTTCGGCCGTATGCGTGAGCTTCCATGGCCCACGTGCCGTTGGGGATGTCTGCGCGCACGATGCCTTCGCGTCGATTAAAACTTTCGGGAAGGCCGGTGGATTGGCCTCCGCTGTTGAGGATGTCGAAGTTAACCGTAGAGTCCGACGCGCTGCGGACGAGCGCGGTGACGGGGAAGAACTGCTGGCGGGTGAGGGTGAGGTCGGCTTCGCCCTGCTGACCGGCGGTGAGGGTGATGATGCCAGCGGAGGCAACATCGGTAACGCCGGGGTAATAGAGGGATGGATACCCCCAGACGGCGCCGCTGCCGCGGCCGGCATAACCGGGACGATCAAGGGAGGCCTGGGTGGCGAGCATGTAGCTGCCAGGTGAAAGGTCTGGGATGCGGAAAGAGCCATCGCTGCGGGTTGTGGCTTCGCCCTCGGGGCTCCAGGTGGCGCGGCCGTTCTGGAACTGACGGGAAAAGACCTGGATGCGGATGCCGTCGGCGGGATCCGCGGTGGAGAGGGTGACGTGGCCGGAGATCATGGCGAGGGGAGTGATGCGCAAGGTGAGGGTCGGCATGTCCGGGCCGACTTCAATCTGACGGGGAGGGATTTGCGGAAAGTGCCGGCCGCCGATCTTTACCAAAAAAGCCATTCCCGTGGGTCCGCCCAAGCCCTGGTAGTCGGGCTTCATCACGGAGACTGAAGCATCACCGGCTGGGACGTTGTCGAAGGAGAACTCTCCGCCGCTGCCGGTGAGTGTGGCGTAATTCCCGCTGAGAGATACGAGCGCGCGCGCGATGGGTTGGCCGCCGATGGCGTTCACAACAGTTCCGCGGACAGAGTAGCCGGTCGCGGCGGAGATATCCTGCTGAATCTCCTGCGCGGGAGCTCGAAGCGCGAGGAGGAGGGCTGCGATGAGGAGGAGCAGCGGGAGAGGATGGTTCCGCGATGAGAGCGAGGTGTGCACGCAGTCTGGAACTATTCTCCTGCGTTGTGGAGAAAAAGCAAGGCTGGAGGATAGACGCGGGAGTGAGAGGGAATGTTCCGAGGAGGGCATGCGCAATTCATGGAATTGTAACGGTTAAGGATCGGAACAACCTTTATATTTTCAGCTATGCCCGCCGAACCTTTGACGCTTGAAAGCGTCGCAGGGCAGGCACCGGGGTGCAGGATTTTGCGCCTGACGGGCCCGCTCACACTCAGCAGTCTTTTCGATTTTCAAGCCGCGATAAGAGCCGATCCTCCGCCGACGCTGATTCTGGACCTGACATCCGTGCCGTACATGGATTCGGCGGGGATGGGCGCGATCATCAACTACTTCGTATCGTGCCAGCGGGCTGGGAAGAAGCTGATTGTGGCTGGCGTGAACGGGCGGGTAATGGAGCTGTTCAAGATGACGAAAGTGGATGCGCTGCTGACGCTGAAGCCGACGGTGGCTGAGGCTGAGGCGGCGGTCTAAGAGCAGCGATCTGAGCACGGGACGCAGGGTTCAGAGAACGGTCGGCGATCAGCGGTCAGGCAAGCCTGCAAATAGCGTTCAGGTCTACCTCCCGGGGTCCTTATTCCGTTTTCCATCTTCTTTCACATCGAGACGACTCTGGATCTGTGCCGGGCGCTTTGCGATTCAGCAGCGGTAGAGTGGAGAGATGAGGTTGCGTCTTGGATCCTGTGGATGCGTGGTTGCGCTTGCTGCGATGTGGTTGCCGGCGGCGCCACCGGCCTGGGCGCAGGACCTGGTGGTTCCTTATGTCGCGCCTCGCCCCGCTGACACGCTGGTGATGCTGCCGGATGGGTCAACGGTGCATGTGGAGCTGGCGACGACCGAGGCGCAGATGGAGTATGGGCTGATGGGCCGGACGCGTTTACCGGATGGCCGGGGGATGCTGTTTGTGCATCAGGATGCTGGGAAGCATCCGTACTGGATGTACCACTGCAGGATTGGGCTGGACATTGTTTGGATGGATGCGGATCACCGGATTGTGGAGATGAGCCCCGATACGCCGCCGTGCAAGGGTAAGTCGACTAATTGTCCTAGCTACGGCGGGCATGAGCCTTCCAAGTATGCTCTGGAGCTGCCGTTGGGTTCGATAGCGAAGCATAAATTGGCGGTGGGCGAGACGGTGGCGTTTGCGCTCTGAGCAGATTACGGGAGACAGACTGTGCGGGTTGGGTGGAACCTCCACGCATTGCCATTTGTAATAAGCTTACGGAGAAGGTCGGCGAATCTAAAGATAAAACTGCCGGTCGCGGCTAAGGCCGGACCCAGTATTGCTTCAAATACAACTGGGCTGAAACGATTGCGAAAAAGGCAATGCGTCGAATCGGCAGACCTTCTCCTGTTGATCATCCCTCCGTAGACACTCAGTGGCTTAAAACCGTTTCTCTGTTTTGGAAGTTTTGCGGCCGGCGGCCATGCGGATTCAAAGAGGGCTCATCTTTTTCGCAGGCTTTTGGAGTCGTGGCCCTTCAATACGATTCGGAGTGAGTTGGGGAGTCGTTCGATCCGCTGGTCTGGCGCGCCATTTGGCGAGGAACCCGATTTGGCGCGTCTACTCGATGCTATGACCGTTCTGGATTCGGCAGACGGAGGGTGTGATATGGGTCACGGCGCCCACGTGAACAGCGACCGTATTCTGCGTGTGCCTGGCAATATAGGAGCAAAATGGTCGCAATTGCGTTATTATCGGGTTTTGGGGCCGAGGCCGAGGACGAGATCGAGCTGTCCGGAGCATGGAAGTTGAGTCTGCTGAGCGAATTGCCGATAGGAACGACCGGCGTGGTGGAGTCACTGGAGCTGCCTGGGGAGATCCAGCATCACCTGATGCATATGGGGTTCGTTCCGGAGGCGAGGGTGGTGGTGGTGAGGCGGGCGCCTGCGGGGGATCCGACGGTGTATTCGATTGACGGATTCGAAGTGGCGCTTCGGCGCGACACGGCACAGGCGATTCGGGTTCGCGAATACGAGACCAGGTAGATGAGCGACTGCTGCAGCCCAGCGACGATTGAAGTCCCGATTGAACCGCGGGTGGCGGGACGGATTCGCACGGTCGCGCTGGTGGGGCCGCCGAACTCGGGGAAGTCGACTTTGTTCAACCGGCTGACGGGGCTGCGGCAGAAGGTTGCGAATTATCCGGGCGTGACGGTGGAGCAGCGTGTGGGGCGGCTGAACGGGATTGGCCGCGGCGACCTGACGCTGATCGATCTGCCTGGCATCTACGGACTGGATTCTTATTCAGAAGATGCGCGGGTGGCGGTCGAGGTGCTGCACGGCGAGATGCCGGGAACGCCAGCGCCGGATGCGATCCTTCTGGTGCTGGATTCGCTGCAGCTGAGAAGACAGCTGATGCTGGCGGCTCCGGTGCTGAGCCTGGGATTGCCGACGCTGGTGTTGCTGAACATGAGCGACCTGATGGAGGCGCGCGGCGGGGTGGTGGACACGCTGGCGCTGGCGCAGGAGTTGGGCGTGCCGGTGGCGAAGATCTCGGCGACGCGGGGTGCGGGACTCGATTCCATCACGCGTTTTCTGAATCGCAAGGCTGAGCCGCCGGTCAACGGAAACGGCTCGCATGGGAATGCGGAGGCGGGCAGGCCTGCGGCTCCGGCGGCGGGGCGCATCGAGCTGCCGGTGATGGGGAATCCCAGGTCGTACCGGCAATGGGCGACGGGGATCAGCACGCGGACGAAGTACAAGGCGCCGATCTCTTCGGAGTGGACGAAGCGGATCGATGGCGTGCTGCTGCACCGAATCTGGGGGCCGCTGATTTTTCTCGCGGTGGTGTTCGCCGTATTCCAGGTGGTGTTCTCGATCGGGCAGCCGCTGAGCGACGGGTTTGGGGATGTGCTGAACGGGGCGGGCGACAGGGTTGGGGCGTTGCTGGGCCACAACTGGGTGGAGTCGCTGCTGATCGACGGAGTGTGGCGCGGTGTGGCTTCGGTGCTGGTGTTTGTGCCACAGATCCTCTTGCTTTTTCTGTTTATCGGCGTGCTTGAGGATTCGGGTTATCTGGCGCGCGCGGCGCTGATTGCGGATCGGGTGATGCGGTCGATCGGGCTGAACGGAAAGGCGTTTATTCCGCTGTTGTCGGCGTATGCGTGCGCGGTGCCGGCGATTATGGCGACGCGGACGATTGAGAACAAGCGCGACCGGTTTGCGACGATCCTGGTGGCTCCGTTTATGACGTGCTCGGCGCGGCTGCCGATCTACATGCTGATGATCGCGGCGTTCATTCCGAACAAGCCGATTCTGGGCGATCTGTTCGGGCTGCGGGCAGCGGTGATGCTATCGCTCTACGTGCTGGGGTTTGTGGCGGCGCTCGGGACGGCGTGGCTGCTGAAGTCGTCGATATTGAAGGCTTCTTCGGCGCCCTTTATTCTGGAGCTGCCGCAGTATCGGCTGCCGACGTTGCGCTCGCTGGGATTGCGGCTGATGGATCGCGGCCAGGTGTTTCTGAAGCAGGCGGGCACGGTGATTCTGGCAGTTACGATTGTGCTCTGGTTTCTGAGCCACATTCCGTTTCATGCGGACCTGGCGCAGAGCGTGATCGGACGGCTGGGGCAGTTCATTGAGCCGGCGATTAAGCCGCTGGGGTTCAACTGGAAGATCGGGATTGGGCTGCTGACGTCGGTGATGGCGCGCGAGGTGATTGTGGGGACGCTGGGCACGCTGTACGGGGCCGATCCGGCGACGCAGTCGCTGGGATTGCAGGCGGCGCTGCGGCACGATCTGACGCTGGGCGGGGCGATGGCGCTGGTGGTTTTCTTTGCGTTTGCGCTGCAGTGCACCTCGACGATTGCGATTGTGCGGCGGGAGACGAACAGCTGGCGCTGGCCGGCGCTGCAGTTTGTCTACATGAGCGTGCTGGCTTATCTGGCGGCTTTGGCCACCAACCAGGTGATTCTGCACTTCGTGCGGTGAGCCTGGGTAGGACCCCTGGGGGGGTGGTCTGGCACGCCCTTTGTTTTGTGCGATTTCCATAGTAACCTTTTTCTTTGGGTACCCGTTACCGCGATCGCTGCCGAGCAATCGCGGGCTCGGAGCCGGGAGCTCGGAGCCAGGAGCCCGGGGACTTGAGACCGTCTGCGGGCAGGCGGTTTGTACCGCGTCCCAGCGCATTGAAGGTTGCGCGGCCTGCCGGAATTTCAAAGAGCCGATTTTGTTCGAGCTCGGCCTGGGCCGAGGGTCGCTGGATCGATGGACGCTCAAAAGCTTCCGAGAAAGGAAAAGCTCTGTTCGCGTAGCGGACAGAGCTTTCCTCCGTTCTCAGGATAGGTATTCGGAGAATTGGGGGCAAGGGAATTCGGGGGAGTGGACGGTACGGAAGTACTTGGGGTCGGGGAACGGACTGGTAGTCGGGCTCGCGTTTGGAGAAAGTCAGGAATTCACTGCGCCCTGGCGGCGGTGATCTGGGTGGCTTTGGCGAGGAGGGCGTCGAAGCGGGGATCGCCGCGCAGGGACTTGAGGTCTGGGTCGGCTGCGATCACGTCGGAATGGGTGTATCCGAGTTCGATTGCCTGACGCAGATACCCGAGCGCCTGATCGCGGTGCCCTGCGACAGCCGCCCCGCAGGCGAAGCTATACCAGGCGTTGGCAATCGCGGTCGCTTCGTTCGCTTTGCGCACCGTCTGGACCGCTTCGCGGAACAGTCGTTGCGCTTCGTCGTATCGACCCTCGTAGCTGAGGGTTACGGCAAGATCTTCGATGCTTTCCGCCGTGTGCAGGTGCTCCGGACCAAGCACGCGGCGATGGATTGCGAGGTTTTCGCGGTTCAGCTTCTCCGCGTCTTCGTAACGTCCGTCCTGCCTTAGAAGATAGGATAAGCACGCCATCGTAAACATCGTGTTCCAGTCGTCCTCGCCGAATACGCGGCGATCGATGTCGAGGGCTTCCCGCAGGAGTTTCTCCCCATCGGCGTATCGTCCCTCGTCGCCCAGGGTGCTTCCCAGCGCGCTCATCGAATACAGGGTGTTACCGGACTCTGGCCCGTCGATGCGGCGCTGGCTGTTATAGGCCTCGCGGTAGAGTTTCTCGGCTTCGGAGGAATGATATTGCAGCTTCAGACTCGCCGCCAGCTCAGACACCGTTGTTAGCGTCTCTGGGTCATCGGGGCCGAGAATCCGGCGCTGAATGTCAAGCGTCCTGCGCAGGAGCTTCTCCGCTTCCGCTTCATTCCCTTCAAACGCGAGAGTGCAAGCCAAGAGGAACATCGAATGGGCTGTGTCTCGGGCTTCGGGTCCCAGAACCAGTTGGCGAATTTTCAAAGCCCCCTCGAGCTCGGATTGTGCACGGGAGTACTCCCCCAGACCGTTGTAGGAAGCCCCCATTGCATGCATCATTTTGGCCTGCAGTTCCGGATCATTGCTCATGTCGCTACCGATTTCTTTTGCGCCGTTGTCCAGAATTTCTCGGGCGGTGACGATGTGGCCGGGTGTTGCGTAGGGGTGCGCCGCGCCGAAAATGCCGACCATGAAATCTGCGATCCGGTTCGCGCGGTCGCGCTCGCGGGTGGCGCGGTTCCGCTCCTGGGTGATTCGCCGCAACTGGACTGCTTCGGTGATGGCGGCGCCAGCGAGGAGAAGTACGGTCGCCGCGGAGAGGGCTACGCCGAGCCGATGGCGGCGGATGTACTTCCGCGCACGATACCCGGCGCTGGGCGCATGCGCGGCGACCGGCTCGTCGCGCAGATACCTTCCAATGTCTTCGGCCAGTTCCGAGGGCGAGCCATAGCGCCGTTTGCGGTCTTTCTCAAGCGCCTTCAGGGCTACGGCATCGGGATCGCCGCGCAGCTGCCGCATCAGCGATGGAGGATCGGTGCCGCGGTTAAGCGCGGTGATGGCCGAGTCGCGGCCCCGGGCGAGGATTCGCGAACTGGGCCGAGGCACATCCTGTTCACGCAGCCGGCGCAGCATCTCTTCGTGAGCGAGCTTCTTCAAATCAAGCGGTAGCGCGCCGACCAGCAACTGATAGAGCACCACGCCGAGCGAGTACACATCGCTGCGGGTGTCGATATCCTCGCCGCCCGAGTCGGCCTGCTCCGGGCTCATATAGTCGAGCGTGCCGAGTACCGCGCCCACCTGCGTATAGATGCTGGCATCGGTGAGAGGACGCGACGTGGCCTTAGCCAGGCCGAAGTCGATGATCCTAGGCGTCGGTTTGCCATCCACTTCGCTTACCAGAATGTTCGAGGGCTTCAGGTCGCGATGGATGATGGCCTTCTGATGCGCATGCTGGACCCCGTCGCAGACCTGAATGAAGAGTTCCAGCCGCTGCCGTGTGGTCAGTTTGTGCCGGTCGCAATAGGTGGTGATAGGCGTACCCGCGACATACTCCATGACGAAGTAGGGCCGGCCTTCGGTGGTTGAGCCTGCATCGAAGACCTTGGCAATGGCGGGGTGATCCATCAGAGCCAGGGCCTGGCGCTCGGACTCGAAACGCGCTACGACTTCGCGTGTGTCCATACCTGCCTTAATTAGCTTGATGGCCACGCGGCGGCGTACTGGTTCCTTCTGCTCGGCGAGCCAGACCTCGCCCATGCCGCCTTCGCCGATCAGCTCGAGGAGAGAATAGGGGCCGATGAGCCGTGCGGTGGTAGTCGATTTGGGAACGGCACCCGTTTCAAGCCGGCTCTCTGGGGTGTCGACAGAGGCCGCAGCTCCGGCGGCGACGCGACCCGCGTCCTGATCTCGTTCTTTGGGTTTCTCAGATGCCATTGCTACGCCTTCAGGAATTGCACTGTTCGAACGGCCCGGGCGCGCTGTTGGTCCACCGCTGGATTGAGTGTAACTATACCCGGAGATATGCTGAACAGGAAGAAGATCAATTTGGAGGCTAACTTCGAAGGCGAGCGAATTGCGCGTGAAGGGTGGCAGTAAACTTACCCGGCAAAGCTCTCAGCGGCTAAAGCCGGACTCATTTCGTAGCTTACGTGGCACAGCTGAAGCTGCGCCCTTTCAAAACAGAGCGGATCGGGGATTTGGGAGGTAGAGCCGCGCCTCCATGGCCTGCTTAGTGACTCGTTGGCGCTGGACGGGGGCGCATTGCTGAGTGAGAATGGGCGGTGGTACGGGGGTAGTGGGGCATGCCGACGTTACGGGACGAATCGGTGCGGCGGGGGTTGGTGGAGCGGTTGGGACGATTGACTCCTGAGTCGAAGGCGCAGTGGGGGAGCTTCGATGCGCCGCGGATGGTGTGTCACTTATCGGATTCGCTCGATACGGGGCTGGGTGGGCCAGCGGTACCGCCGACGGGACCGCGGGTGCTGCGGCATTTTCCGTTGAAGCATCTGGCGATTTACGTGATTCCCATGCCGAAGGGGGCGAAGGCGCCGGCGGAGTTGCTGCAGACATCGCCTGGGAATTTCGAGGCGGACCGGCGGGGCGTGGTGGATCGGATGGAGCGCATGGCGGGGTTGCCGCGCGGGAAGGGTCCGGATCACTTCATCTTTGGCACGCTCACGATTGATGACTGGAATGCGCTGAACTGGAAACACATCGACCATCATTTAAGACAGTTTGGGTGTTGAGAGTTCGCATCGCGCAGATACGGGGGGGAGGGCGAGAGGGCGGCGGCAAGAAAGAGGGCAAGGTACCAACTCGCAACCGGTCCACCACCCCCCCCCGCCGCACCGCTTCGTCTCGTAACGATGCCCCCGGGCCAACTCGACGATCGCATGCGGGATATGTTCGGACCGCGGTGCGGTGACGCCGGGGTTGACGGGGTTCAGAGTTGCTGTCTGAATTTGGTTTCGTTGCCGGCTCTGCACTGAACCAGGGGCGCCGTGTAACATGAATTTTCGAAAGCGAAGATGGAGCGTTGGTGAGAACGGAGTTGTTGCGGTTCAACGGGACTGTCGAACGCGACCCCGCCATCGATCGGTGGATGAAGGAGCATAGTGGGGAATCAGGGGCCATCGCGCGGGAGTGGTTCGAGGTTATGCGAAAGTGCGGCGACGAGGTGCGGGAGATTCTGCATGATGGGTGTCCGGTGGCATGTCTGGGCGATGTGCCTTTCGGATACGTCAACGTGTTTACTTCGCATGTGAATGTGGGGTTCTTTCAGGGCGCGGAGCTGGCGGATCCGGCGGGCTTGCTGGAAGGCAGTGGCAAGTTCATGCGCCATGTGAAGCTGAGACCGGGAAAGACCACGGACGCAGCATCGCTACGCGCGCTGATTGAGGTGGCTTATTCGGACATAAAGGCACGCGTAGAGAACGGTTAGGTACGCCCACCAGGTGGGGCTTGTCGTTCCGGCTGCGTTGGTTGGCACCCGGGGACAACGAGACTCTGGCTGAGTCATAGGGAGAATTCAGTATGGGTGAGGGAAAGATGGAAACTCCCGGCTGGCCAGGCGGTACTTTTGGGTCTTAGCAGCGGAGAATCATCTTGCCGAATCTTGTGGCCAGAGCGTTTGCTTCTTGCTGTGGGGTGAACCTGGCCTTGGCTGCTTTTAAGTTTTTGGGTTTGCGGTCGGGGGTGGCCGAGGCACGGAATTTACACGGGTCAATGCGAGTGCAGAAAATCCCCACCTTTGAGGCGGGGATTTTCATTGCCTGGTCTTTCGCCTGGGATGACAGCTATCGCGTTTACTGAGGAGCGCCGACCGCGGTGGCTGGAGCAGCGTCGGAGGTTACGGGCGCTTGTTTGGCGGCGAAGTAGCTTGAGTCCCAAAGATTGCGGTAGAAGACGCCGGTGAGCTCAGCGGCTTTGGGGCCGAAGGTGGGGCGTCCGCCTTCGAGGAAGAAGACGGCGACGATGCGGCCATATTGCGTGTCCGCGTAGGAAGCGAACCAGCCGAAGCGGGTGCCGTCGTTAGAGCAGGTGCCGGTCTTGCCGAGGACTGGGAACTCGTTGAAGTTAGCGCGCAGGGAGCGGGCGGTGCCGTACTGCACAGCGGCCTGCATTCCGTCATGAATCTCGGGAAGGATGGGTGCGATGTCGAGGGTTCGCTTAATGCGGGGTTGAAGGGTCAGCGCTTCGGACGGGTTTGTTGGGTGCTGGAGATAGTAAAGGGTGCCACCATTGGCGATGGCCGCGACGAGGGCTCCGAGCTGCAGCGGGGTCATCGAGACGCCTTCGCCGAAGGAGCACATGCGGCCGACGCCGCCGAGGTTCTCAGCCAGCGGCTGATCCGGATAGATGCCGGGCTGCTCGCCTTCAATGTTGTAGCCCGCCAGTTCGCCGAGGCCGAATTCGGTGGCGTAGTGGCGAACGCGGTCGAAGCCAAGGCGGCGGCCGAGGGTCTCAAAATAGGCGTTGTTGGAGTGGGCCAGAGCTTCGGTGAGATTGAGGTGGTAGCTTCCACCGAGGTTGACGGGCGTGTCTTTGGTGACGATGCCTTCGTCGAGGGCGGCGAGGGCGACAGAGAGCTTAATGGTGGAGCAGGGTTCGGCGCCGCTGGAGAGGGCCAGCTTCTGGTTGACCATGGCCAGGATGCGGCCGTTCGAGGGATCGATGGCGACGACGGTGCCGTTCATGTCGCCGAGGGCGTCAATGGCGGCCTGGCGGACGATGGGATCCTCACCCGCCGTGATGTCGCCGGCGGTGAGATCGGTATTGGCGAAGGAGCTGGCGGTGAAGCGCTCGTAATAATGATGGCGTGTGTGGCGCACGTAGCCGTGGTGGCGCACGGTCGTCAGGCTGGCGGTCGAAAGGTGTGCGCCGGTAACGCGCTCGCTGTGCTGCAGGTTGGCGAGGTGGTGACGCGCGGTAGCCGATTCATGGACGCGGCTGTGGGAACGGTGGGTGGTCCGGTGGGTCGTGGTAGTGGAAGCCGCGAAGAGGAGCGGCTGAACGACCAGGGCAGAGAGAAGGCAAGGCAGAAGAACACGCTTCATCGGGCAACTCGCAATTGCAAAGTCCAGACAGGCTGACTGATGATGCCGCAGAACCCAATCTGGCGAAAGCTTTCTTTCGTACCGTTCTTTATCGACCGTTCCCGCCGCGGGCTACAGCTTCCCGCATTGGGAATTAAGGTTCTCGCCATTATTCTTCGTCCAAACCCTGAAGACACCCACCCAGTTGCGGATTCGGGGGTTGCCGAACTGCAAGTGCTTGGATGGGAGGCGGGAACTATTGGTTCACTATAACCGGAAACTGTTGTCTGTCCAGTACATTTTCGCGGATTTCGGTGCCTCTTTCCGGTCACAGGGCAGTCACCCGCCCGGAGACGGCAAAAAGGGTACCGCTGCGGAGTGTCAAAGGGTACCTTTTCGTAAGAAGGCGGGAATGTCGAGGTTTTCGCTGGGTTCCTCGATAAACGCCGGATGAGTTGGGGTGTACTCGGTGGGCTGTTCGGGAACTTCGGCGATGGCCACCGCAGCGAGTGTTCCGTTCTCCTCTGCCGCCGTCGAGATTTCCGGTTCCTGGCTCGCGAAATCATCAACGCGGAAGGCGGAGACAAACTCACGGGCGGAGATGGGAATCAGGGTGTTGGGTTGCGGCGGAGCGGCAGTCGCGACGAACTCCTCGTCCTGCTCCTCGCTGGCGAAGCGGGGCGTAGCGGGGCGGGATTCGATGCGCGGAGCTATGACTTCCTGGCGAAGGGCGGCGGCAAGCAACTGCTCACGGCGTTCGGCGGATCCCTGGCGGAAGCCGGTGGCGATGACGGTGATCTTGACGTCCTCGGCCATGGTCGAGTCGAGCACCGCGCCGAAGATGATGTTGGCGTCTTCGTGGGCTGCGTTCTGGATGAGGGTGGAGGCTTCGTTGACTTCGCTCAGCTTCAGAGACGAAGAGCCGGTGATGTTGATGAGGATGCCGCGTGCGCCGTCGATCGCGCCGGCTTCAAGGAGCGGGGAGGCCATGGCGGCCTGGGCGGCCTCGATAGCGCGATTGGATCCGCTGCGAACGGCGGTGCCCATGACAGCGTAACCCATGCCTGCCATGGTGGTTTTTACGTCGGCAAAGTCGCGGTTGATGATTCCGGGGATGGTGATGATGTCGGAGATGCCCTGCACGCCCTGGCGGAGAACATCGTCGGCGATGCGGAAGGACTCGAAGAAGCCTGCGTCCTTGGCGACGGCGAGGAGTTTTTCGTTGGGGATGACGATCATGGTGTCGACGCTGTCGAGGAGTTCCTGCATGCCGCGCTCGGCCTGGGCCATGCGACGCTTGCCTTCAAAGGAGAAGGGGCGAGTGACGACGGCGACGGTGAGGGCGCCCATTTCGCTGGCGAGCGAGGCGATGACGGGGGCCGCGCCGGTTCCGGTGCCGCCGCCGAGGCCGGCGGTGACGAAGACCATGTCCGCGCCTTCGAGGGCATCGAGAATTTTTTCCGAGTCTTCGAGCGCAGCGCGGCGGCCGACGTCGGGATTGGCGCCCGCACCGAGGCCACTGGTGAGCTTGGCGCCGAGCTGCAGCTTGACCGGGGCGTGGGAAAGCTGGAGCGCCTGACGGTCGGTGTTGGCGGCGATGAACTCGACGCCTTCCATGCTGGCGGCGATCATGCGGTTGACGGCGTTGCCGCCGCCGCCGCCGACGCCGATGACCTTAATCTTCGCGCCGCGGAGGATTTCTTCGTGATACTGGATGCGGATTTCTTCGGGCTGGGTGGGGGTGGGGGTTTTCATGGGCATCGACTCCTTCGCTAGACACTACCGGCTAGAATGGCGCGCAACTTGGCGCGCAGTCCCTGGTTTTCCGCCGCACGGGTAAGGCTGGTGCGGTGGGCATAGAGCAAGGTTCCTGTGAGGACCGAAAATTCAGGCGCGGCCAGCTCAGCGGGCATGCGCGAGAGGGGCACGGGCGATGCGAGGCGAGCCTGGACGCGGAGCAGACTCTCCGCTGTTTCCAGAAGCCCAGGCAGGCGGGCACCGCCTCCGGTGAGTGCGCAACCGGCGCCGAGAGCTTCGAGCACGCCGCCCTGGCGGAGGTTGTCGCGGAGCAATTGAAACAGTTCGCGTGCGCGGGGCTCGAGAATCTCGCTGATAAGGCGCTGGCTGACGGTGCGCGGCTGATAGCCGGGCAGGCCGGTGATTTCTACTTCATTGTCCTGGGAAACGGAGGTGACGACGGCGTGGCCGTAATTGCACTTGAGCCATTCGGCTTCTGGCGCGGTGACGTGGAGGCCGACGGCGAGATCGTTGGTGAAGTGATCGCCGCCGATGGGAACGACAGAGGTGTGGGCGACTGAGCCTTCGAAGAAGACGACGAGCTCGGAGGTGGAGGCGCCGATGTCGAGCAGGCAGACCCCCAGTTCGCGCTCGTCGGCGGAGAGGGTGGCTTCGGCGGCGGCGAGGGCTTCGAAGACTGTTTCTGTGACTTCGAGGCCGGCGCGGTTGGCGCTGGTAATGATGCTCTGCTGGGCGCTGGCGGAGCTGGTGGCGATGTGGAGATTGACTTCGAGGCGATTGCCGACCATGCCGACCGGGTCGAGGATGCCGGGCTGCTCATCGAGGATAAATTGCTGCGGGAGCAGGTGAAGGATCTCGCGATCGGCCGGCAGGGCGATGGAGCGGGCGCGATCGACGGCGGCGCGGACGTCCTCGCGGGTGATCTCGCGCAGGCGGGTGCCAAGGCTGATGCCGCCGCGGCTGTTGACGCCGCGAATGTGGGGTCCGCCGACAGCGGCGACGCAGCGTTCGATGACGGTCTGCGCCGAGGTTTCCGCGGCAACCGCCGCGCGATCGATGGCCGATGCCGCCGGGCCGAGGTCGGAGATGAGGCCTTTGCGCATGCCGGCCGCGTCCGCGACGCCGTGGCCGCGGTAGCGGAGCGCGCCTTCGTGAACCTCCGCAATCATGGCGCGGACTTTCGAGCTGCCCGCGTCGAGCACGGCGATGATGTTGTCCTGCTGGCTCACGCTGGCCCCCGGCCTGGGTGGGGTTTCGCTGGTGCTTCGTGGGCTTTCAGAAGCGGATTGTGTATTAGACGCTCGGGCTTGTGTGACTTCGGGCCGTGCTCGGCCGTGGCAGTGTGGGTGGTTTTCGGAGCGGCTTCGGCTGGTTTCGGGCTGGAATTTGCTTCGGGAGCGGCGCCGGGATCGCCGGCCATCTTCAGGACCACTTGATGATCGTAGCGAAGGTCGATGGAGGCCAGATGTGGATATTGCTGCTGCCACACAGCGATGTGCGCCTGGTAGCTGCGCCAGCGGGCGAGGAAATCTTCCTGGCCAAAATGGAGAAGGAGGTCCGAACCGTTCGATGGAACGGTAGCGCGAACGTCGTCGGGATCGGAGAGATCGACTTCGCTCAGCTGGGACGAGATGTGTTCGCCGGATGAATCAAGATCGGCGATGAAGCGCTGGTAAATGTGCATCCGCGCGCCGCGGACGGAAAGAGGATCGGCGGGGCTGATGCCGCTGGCGACCGGAAAAGAGTAGCGCCGGGCGGCCATCTCGAGAGGCGCCATGTTGAGGATGACGCCGTTGGCGTCGGCCAGCTGGATGCGGCCATGGACCTGAACGAAAGCGATGGGAGTGCGCTCGGTGATCGCCACGCGCAGCTGATTGGGGAGCAGGCGCATCACCGTGGCGTTCTCGACCCAGGGAATCTGCTCGAGCTGTGCGCGGCGCCTCGCCAGAGGCACGAGGAAGAGATTGCGCCCGACATCGGAGCCGAAGACGGAGAGCAGATCGGCGCGGGTCAGCTCAGCGCCAGCGAGCGGG
The DNA here is from genome assembly GCA_963831055.1 of uncultured Acidobacteriaceae bacterium. Lineage (GTDB taxonomy): Bacteria > Acidobacteriota > Terriglobia > Terriglobales > Acidobacteriaceae > Palsa-343. The sequence continues at coordinate 257,422 of CAWHOU010000023.1, forward strand.
CTCGCTGGGGATCCGGCGCTGTTGCTGAGGGTTTGGATGGAGGCGGCGGATTCGATGCGGAAGCCAGGATCGCGCTCGAGGGAGTTGCGGACGGCCAGGGCCAGGGCAACTATCGCGCCCAGGGCGATAAGGACTGTGGCTGCGAACAGCGGCATTCCCCAGCGGGTGCGGGCCCATGAGGGAATGAGGCCGCGGCGGACGGGGACACGGCGGCGGCTGCGCAGGAAGGGCTCACCTGCATCGTCTTCGGGATCGGCGGCTGGCCGAGCCGGACGGGAGGGACGCGTGTCGGAATCGCGGCCGGCCGCCGGACGATAGAAGTCCGCCGACGGCTCATCGAGAACCGTTGCGCTCGCGCTGCCTGTGTTGGTTTTCGACACGCCTGAGCAAGGTCGTGAGAATCGCCGCTTTGACTATAACGTGGCGAGGGTTGTGAATGGCGAGGAAATGGGGCGGGAATCAAGGGAGGGAACAGGCGAGGCGAGCGCGAGAACGATAGCAACAGGAGATTCAGGGAGCTTGCTTGGAACGCGTTGGCTGGCTGCTGTTGAAAAGTGGTAAGTGCTCGCCTGCCCTTCAAGAGGCGCTATCGAGGGGGTGAGCTGCGACAACCCAGTCATCGGGCAGCGTATATTCGCCGAGCTTCCGGTCGAGCACCAGCTGGTAGCAACCCGCCTGGGTCATCTGCGGCGCAGAAGTCAATTCATCGAGGAAGAGGGTGCCCTTGCCGGTTGTCGGGAGAAATTTCGGGGGCGCCCATTCCGTCTGATCCGCTGCGATTCGAGGAAGGCCGCGTAAGTCGACCGGATCAAGTTGCACGGCCCGTACATCTAGAAAGTCGTAGCCGAGATCGTTGGCGACCTGGGAGACGATCTGCGACTTCCCAACGCCGCACGCGCCCCAGATGTGCAGGGGTACGCATTCGCCAATGAGCGCATGAAGCGCCTCATAGAGCTTCGGTGGTTTCATGGGATTTTTCCTTGATTGGCTGGAATCGTGCAGGAATAAACTTCTGGTCGAGTACGATTGCGCGCTGAAAGTTGGTGAGCTTTTGGATCGGACGATCCTGAGGGGAGGTGCAATTCGAACTTCAGACGGACTCGATAGGCGCCTCGGCCGTACTCGTCAGTTGACTCCGAGTTTCCAGCTGTAGGTCATCATGGCTGACGACCGCAAGGTTTATGCTGATTGTTAACCTTCATTCTGTATTGGCCGATCTTCGACAGAGGCTGTTTCAAGCCTTCACTGGAAACAGGCGCAACATTTGTCATCAGATTTGAGTTTCAAAGCGGAGTAGACCGACATGCCCTCTGAAGCAAAAGTGCCGACGTATGACAAACTCATGTGGCCGGCTCTAAAGGCAATCAAAGCCCTTGGTGGGTCTGCAACAAATGACGAACTACTGGATAAAGTGATTGAGTTGGAGCACTTTCCTGATGTGGTCCAGAACATCATGCACACCGAGCGTCAGACGAAATTGGGTTATCGCCTTGCGTGGGCAAGAACCTACCTCGGAAAGGCAGGTGCACTCGAAAATCCCACCCACGGTGTGTGGGCGATCACAGAAAAAGGCAACGCTCTCACAGCAAACGAGGTTGAACAGATTCCACCTGAAGTCAGAAAGCTCTACAAGGCCGAGAAAGGAAAAAACCCGAAGGATCACCAGGAAACAGAAGATCTGTCACCAGAATTGGGGGATTGGAAGGACGGGTTGTTGCCAGTGTTGACTAGCCAACTCAGGCCAGACGCTTTCGAACGCTTGGCGCAACGCGTCCTTCGCGAATCAGGGTTCGTGAAAGTAGAAGTGACTGGACGAAGTGGCGACGGCGGCATCGACGGCGTTGGAGTGCTGCGCCTCGCACTACTTTCGTTCCAGGTTTACTTTCAATGTAAGAGGTACAAAGGAAGCGTCTCGGCAGGCGCAATCCGAGACTTCCGCGGCGCGATGGTCGGCCGCACGGACAAGGGCCTGTTCATAACGACTGGAACGTTCACGGCTGAGGCAAAAAAGGAGGCAACACGTGATGGAGCACCGGCAATTGACCTCATTGACGGCGACTATCTCTGCGATCTCCTAAAGAGCCTGAAGCTTGGGGTGACCACCAGAATGGTTGAAGAAGTAACCATTGATCCGAGTTGGTTCATCAAGATCTGAGAAGGCAAAGCGCGCGGATCATCGGCCGCCGGTCGCCGGTCTAGCGGGACTAGGATTGGCGCTTAAGCAGCCTCGTCCAAATCGTCGACTTAGCTCAGGGGGGATGTCTCGGTCAGATGCTGTTCCGCAGGCGGGCAGGATGGTTGGGGTCGGTGAATTCGAGCAGTTCGATGGGCGCGCCGTTTTCGACGATGAACGCGACGCGGACACCGTCGGATGGGCTGTTGGGAGGAATCAGGATTTCGCGGCCGGCAAGCTCGGCGGCGAGATCCGACACTTCAAACGCCACGTGTGGAACTTGCCGGACGAGATCGGGGATGGCCGCGTCCGCTTCGAAACGCATCCACTCGACGCCAAATTCGCTCTTGTCGTGGCTGACGACAAATAGCTTCAGGTGTTTCAAGTGGGTCTCGCCAGGCTTTGCTTCGGTCGTGGGAATTCCGATGTGATGGTACCGGCGCATGGTTTTTCGCTCTCCGTGGAATTGGCACAGATTCTACGCGGTCACGCTGAACCGACACGTCCGGATCAAGTTTGTTGTGTCGTTGTGATTCAGTTCGATTCAACGAGCCGCGGTTTTCTGCGTGCGTTTGTGCCGCGTTTTGCCTGGGCGCTGGGTCCACAACGGAGCGCCCCACGCTCCGACGGCGAGCAGCGCGCCGAAAATAATTACGGCGTCGATGCTGGCGCGGCTCTGGAAGGACCAGACGGAGTCCCTGATGCTGAGCCACATGGTGAACTCGTCCAGGGTGAGGGCGGCTCCCATGCCATAGAGGATGGCGATGAGGCGGCCGGCAAAGAGCGAGGCAGGTGTGGCGCTTGTGCCCACCTCCGCGACCATGGCGTAGCCGGAGATGAGGAGCAGGAGAATGCCCCAGACGAGATGGTGGATGTGAGTGCCGGCCACGATCACCCATCCGAAGGGTCCGATGTGAAAGAGGATGAGGAGGACAAGGAGGCGCACGCCCAGGAAGGTGAGGGCGAAGCCCAGCGCGGCCAGAAAGAGGCGACGGCGCGGGCGATCGGGGATGCGCTCGTGCAGGACGCGGCCGGCGCGGGTCCGGTGCAGCAGGAAAAGGATCACCGCTGCGCACGTTGCCATGAAGACGAGGAGGACCCACGCAGCCTGCCAGTGCATGACCACCATTCTGACAGTCTGGCTGACCAGCGGGATAGCCATCAATCGTGCAATGGGAGCCAAGGTGTACACCACCATGCCACCGGTATCTATCGGCAGGTTGAGCGTGGCGGAACAGGCCGTCGCGGGGTGAGACGCCAGCGCTTGCGGATGACTTCACTGGTGCATGAGCAGTCTCAGACCCGAGCCGGTGGCATAGCCGAATCGGAGTCAGTTTGGTTTGGTGGTGGTGGCCTTTGGCTTCGTGAACAACGGAGCGCCACGCGCGCCGATGGCCAGCAGCGCGCCAAACAGGATGACAGCGTCGATGCTCTCGCGTCCCTGGCGCGTCCAGTAAGCGTCCGCGCTCAGGTTGAGCCAGAGCGCGAATTCATCGAGCGTAAGGGCTGCGCCCATGCCGAAAGAGATGGAGATTAGGCGGCTCAGGAAGAGCGATCCGGGCGTGGAACCGTCGCCGATCTCGGCCATCTCGGAATAACCGACGGCGAGCAGAAGCAGGATTCCCCAAACCAGGTGATGGATATGGCGGCCGCCGACCATGACCCAGCCGAAGGGGCCGATGTGGTGAACGATGGCCCAGACGAGGAGGCGTACGCCGAGGAAGGTGATGAAGAAGCTGACCGCGGCGAGAAAGAGGCGGCGGCGTGGCCGATCGGGAATGCGCTCGTGAAGGATGCGTCCGGCGCGCGTCAGGTGCAGGAACAACAACATGACGGCGGCGAGCAGGACGATGAACAGCAGCAGAATCAAGGCTCCGGTCAGGTGCATAGGGTTCAATTTTTAACACAGGCCGAGAGGCTCGACGCCGCCCCTATAATCAAACTGGGGCACTTTTCCCTGAAGCGTTGAGACCCGGCCATTGAGCGACGAGATCATCATCCGCGGCGCGCGGACCCACAACCTGAAAAACATCGACTGCTCGATTCCCCACGGGAAGCTGACCGTGGTTTCCGGGGTTTCGGGGTCGGGCAAGTCGAGTCTCGCCTTCGACACGATCTATGCCGAGGGGCAGCGGCGGTATGTCGAGTCGCTGTCGGCGTATGCGCGGCAGTTTCTGGAGCGCATCGAGAAGCCGGATGTGGACCTGATCGACGGGCTGGCCCCGGCGATCGCCATCCGGCAGAAAAATACGACGCGGAATCCGCGGTCGACGGTGGCGACGGCGACGGAGATCTTCGATTACATGCGGCTGCTGTGGGCACGTTGCGGAGTGGTTCACTGCACGGTGTGCAATGGGATCGTGAAGCGCGACACGATGGACGAAATCGCCTCGGCGATTCTTGCGCTGGGGGAGGGAGTGCGGCTCCATGCGCTGTTTCCGGTTCAGCCGCTGGCGACTACGCCTGCTGAATCGAAGGCCGGGACGAGCGCCGGTGAGGCTGCGCCGAAGAAGAAGGCCGCAGGACGCGGACGAAAGGCCGCAAAGCAGGAGAAGGCGGTTGCGGCGGCGGGATCTGCGACGCTGCCGGATCCATTGCGCGAGAGGCTATTCGACCTGCGCAAACGAGGGTTCAACCGGCTCTACCAGAACGGCGCGATTTACGAGTTCTCGACGCCGGAGTCGTTGCTGGAGATCAATTTTGCGCTGCCGGTGTTTGTGCTGGTGGATCGCATCGTGGTTGCGGCGGAGAATCGGGCGCGGATCGTGGATGCGGCGGAGATCGGCTATCGCGAGTCGGGGGAGATTCTCTTTGAAATTGTCCCGCGCGAGGCGGAAGGGACCACGCCCCGCGAACGGCTGCGATTCTCGGCGGCCTTCGAGTGCAAGACCTGTCATCGGGTCTATCGCGAGCCGGAGCCGACGTTGTTTTCGTTCAACAATCCATATGGCGCTTGCCCGCGATGCCAGGGGTTTGGCAACACCATCGACTTCGACCTGGATCTGATCATTCCCGACAAGGCGAAGACTCTCGATGAGGGCGCGATCGATCCGTGGAATCGGCCGAAGTACCGCTCGTACCTGACGGAGCTGCGGCGGGCTGCGAAGGCCAATGGGATTCCGATGGACGTGCCGTGGTGGGACCTGACGTCGGACCAGCAGGCGTTTGTGCTCGACGGCGACGGATCGTTTCCTGGCGTGCATGGTTTCTTTGCGCTGCTGGAGCGCAAGAAGTACAAGCTGCACGTGCGGGTGATGCTGAGCAAATATCGGGGGTACGCGCTTTGTCCGGAATGCAAGGGGCAGCGGCTGAGGGCGGAGGCGCGAGTTGTCCGCATCGGCGAGCAGGGAAGCGAGATTGGCAAGAACATCTGCGAGGCGGCGGCGCTGACGATTGGTGGGGCGGCGCGGTTTTTCAGTTCGCTGCGGCTGTCTCCCATGCAGGAGGAGATCGCGGGGAGCATTCTGGAAGAGATTCGGCAGCGTCTGACATTTCTCGACGCCGTCGGCCTCGATTATCTGACCCTGGATCGGCTGGCGTCGACGTTGTCCGGAGGGGAATCGCAGCGGATTCAGCTGGCGACATCGCTGGGATCGCGTCTGGTGGGCGCGCTCTATGTGCTGGATGAGCCGTCGATCGGGTTGCATCCGAGAGACACGGCGCGGCTGATTCGAATTCTGAATGAGCTGCGCGATCTGGGCAACACGATCCTGGTGGTCGAGCACGATCCGGATGTGCTGCGTGCGGCGGATTATCTGCTCGATCTCGGTCCGGGCGCCGGGGAATTCGGCGGCAAGGTGCTGGCGGCGGGAACGGTGGAGGAGGTCGCGGCGAATCCTGCTTCCATCACCGGGCGCTATCTCAGCGGTCACCTGACCATCCCGGTGCCGGTACGGCGTCATACGCCGGGGCAGGCGAAGGAGTGGCTGCGGCTGAAGGGGGCGCGCGCCCACAACCTGAAAGGCATCGACGTGGACATTCCGCTGAACCTGCTGGTTGCGATTACCGGCGTTTCGGGGTCGGGGAAGTCGACGCTCGTACACGATGTGCTGTACAAGGCGGTCGCGCATCGGCTGGGGCGGATTGAAGGCGGCGATCCGACTGGAGTTTATCGGGACATCAAGGGCGTGGAGCGGCTGAACGATATTGTGCTGGTCGATCAGACGCCGATCGGACGGACGCCCAGGTCGAATCCAGTGACGTATATCAAGGCGTTCGATGCGGTTCGCGAGCTGTTCGCGGCGCAGCCAGAGGCGCAGCGGCGGGGGTACGCCCCGGGGCACTTCTCATTCAATGTGCCGGGCGGCCGCTGCGATGTGTGCGAGGGCGACGGGACGGTGACGGTCGAGATGCAGTTCCTGGCGGATGTGGAGCTGCCCTGCGAGGAATGCAATGGGACGCGCTACAAGGCGAGCACGCTGGAGATCCATTACAAGGGCCGGAGCATTTATGACGTGCTGCAGATGACGGTGCGCGAGGCCCTGCGGTTCTTTGCGGGGCACCCGAAGATTGTCGACAAGCTGGCGGTGCTCGAGGAGATTGGGCTGGGCTACGTGCGACTGGGGCAGTCGGCGACGACGCTTTCGGGCGGGGAAGCGCAGCGGGTGAAGCTGGCGGCGCACCTGGCGGCAACGCGGTCCGAATCGCGTTCGGCGGAGGGCAGGAAGGGCGGTGGCAGTCGGGTCCTGTATATCCTCGACGAACCGACCACCGGGCTGCATTTCGACGATGTAGGAAAGCTGCTGGTTGCGTTTCGCAAGCTGATCGACTCCGGCGGTTCGCTGGTAGTGATCGAGCACAACCTCGACGTGATCAAATCGGCGGACTGGGTGATCGATCTGGGGCCGGAGGGCGGATGGCAGGGCGGCCAGGTGGTGGCTACCGGGACGCCGGAGGAGATTACCTGCGAGGAGCTTTCGCATACAGGGCAATGGCTGGGACGTGTGCTGGGCGGCCATGCTGCAACAGAACTGGCGCACGCCACAGAAAGCGAAGTCTTCCAATGAAGCGACTCGTCTGTGCGCTCCTTGTCGTGGCGTCATTGCATATTGCCGCAGCCCAACCCGTCCCGCTCCCACCCGGCACCACCATCGACGACCAGGACCAAAAGCAGCAGGCCTCCGATCCGCTCGGCGACGTTGAAACCGCCATCGAAGTGAAGAACTACACGCTGGCTACGGCCCGCCTCGAGCTCTATCTCTCGGCGCATCCTCAAGATGCGCGGGCCCTCTTCGACCGCGGTTTTGTTGAGGATGCGCAGGGCAACGCGGATTCGGCGGAAGACTGGTACCGCAAAGCCGTCGCCGCCGACCCGAAGCAGTTTGAGGCGCATATGGCGCTCGGGCTGCTCCTGGCTTCAAAGGGGGACGAGAGGGACACGCAGGCCGCGCGCGAGCAGCTCTACGCGGCCGCGCAGCTGGAGCCGAATCCGCCGAACCCTGCCGCCAAAGCGCACGCCGACCGGGCGCTGGCGAATTTGGTCCGGTCCACAGACCCCACCGGCGCGCGGGATGCGCTGGTGGATGCGCTGAAGTTGACTCCGGAGACTCCGGCGGACACGCTGCTTGCGGCTGAGATCGCCGAAGCCGCTGGCGATGGTGAGATTGCGGAGCAGGAATATCGCAAGGCCATCGATGCCGACCCCAATCTGCCGGGCGCGAACGCAGGTCTGGCGCACCTGCTGATCGACCAGAAGCGCTATTCCGATGCCCAGGCGGTGGTGGAAGGGGCCTTGCGTCGTGACCCTGCCGATCCGGTCCTGAATACTCAGCTGGCCGCCATTCTGAACGCCGAGGGCAAGCCGGCGGATGCACTAGCGGTGCTGGAGAAGCTCCACAAGCTCGAGCCCGACAGCCGTTCGGTGGCCACGATGCTGGCCGATGCTGACTTCCAGGCAGGGAATCTGGACGAAGCCGATGCGCTCAACCAGCAGTTGCTGGCGCAGGCCCCCAACGATCCGGCGCTGCTCGATGCGCGGGGGCAAATTCTGATCCGGCGGCAGCGCTACGACGAGGCCATCGCGGCGTTCAGGAAAGCGGTGGCGGCGCGGCCGGAGGACGTCGACGCCTGGTCGGGGATCGCCTTTGCGGATTCCGAGACGCACCAATATCAGGACGAACTGGCAGCTCTTACGACCCGATCGAAGTACGCGGAAGAAAATCCGGCAAGTTTATTTCTCTGGGCAACTGCGTACGATAATCTCCATCAAAGGAAACCAGCAGCGGACTACTATCAGCGCTTTCTGGCCGCTGCCCAGGGAAAATTCCCGGATCAGGAGTGGCAGGCAAAGCACCGGCTTGCCGCCCTTGCCAAGTGATCGGTGCCCACAGGCGCGCGTTCGCAGTCCCGTTCTCGGGGGTGTTTCGCAACCAGGGCCCATCCCGATAGTGCTAACAGCCTCTATGCCGAGGTTACTTTTTTGAGTGACTGCGGCAGGTTTATTTTTAGAGGCACTGGCGCGAAGCACTCCATCTGAGTTATGGTTTTCCGAACGCTCCCCCCGGAGGTGCACCATGCGAGTTCTCGCTGTGGTTGCCGCTGTGGTTCTCCCCGCTAGTCTCGCCTGGGCCCATGGCATGGATGACCGCGCTCCCGATGCGCACGAATTGGCGGATTTAGAGGCCAGGGCGTCCGTCGCCTCTCCCAACGAACAGCCGTACATTTACGCAGAGTTGGTGCACTCGATGACCGAGGTGGCGACCGCGCAATTTCAGTCCGGCGATGTCGAGCACGCTTCGGCTTCGCTCAAGGCGGCGCAGGGGTACGCGGGCAAGATCCAGATGAGCCTGCTGCGGGATGCGAAGAAGCTGAAGAACGCGGAGATTCTCATCCGCCACACCGCGTTCCGGCTAAAGGAGCTGATGACGGGTGCGTCGCTCGACGACCGTCCGACGCTCGAAGCGACGATTCAGCAGCTGAATCAGGTGCAGTCGGAGATGATGCTGCAGATTTTCCATCGCTGAAAAAGCGATTGTTGAGGCTCGGACGCGTGGCGCCGGGCTGATCGCAGTTTGCGGGGCGCACCGCAAACGCTGCAAAAAACCGGCTTTTCCCTGCGTGATCCACATCCTTTCAACAGAGCCGGCATGCGTGTGAGGCAATATTCATCGGCCTATAACAGAGGCCGGTGCAAGTCCTGCTAAAAACGCGCCATTTGTTCTCTAAATTTTCGCCATTTACAGGGTGGGTAGAGCTTCGTAATCTGACGTGGCGTTTCAAAAAGGAACGTTACTTTTGCCTTAGCTGAAAACTGAATTGGAACAGTAACGAAGCAGCCTGAGCGCGTCACCGCCGCCCGCCATCATTCCGGGAACAAGCACGGAATCAGTGCGGGAACGAGCGCGGATGTCACCGCGAGCCATCGACGACGCCGGAGCCCACCGCACTGTTCCCCGCATCCTGCCAACACGGCGGGCTCGCGGCCTCGCGTGCTGGTTAGAGCAGGCAGGCGCCGCGAGTGCCGTAACGCCGGGATGCGGTGATCGATCAACCCGCTGACGGGCGCCTCTGCCTTGCGCCTCGCCGCAGTACGACCGCCTTGTGCGGGGATTGCCAGGAGAAACATGAGACCCAAGAAGACGATTCTGTGTGTTGACGATAATGAACAGGCTCTGGCTGTACGCAAATTCCTGCTGGAAACCCGTGGAGGCTATCGGGTGGTAGCTGCCCGCAATGGAAAAGAGGCGGTGGATCGATTTCGCGGAGGCGGCATCGATCTTGTTCTGAGCGATCTGGTGATGCCGAACATGGATGGAAACGAACTGGTGCGGCGGATGAAGGAAATCGCGCCTGAGGTGCCGATGATCCTGATCAGCGGCAGCGTGAAGGTGTTCGACCATGCCAACCGCGCCGATGCCTTCCTGCCTAAGGGCAGTTCAACGCCGAGTGAGATGCTGGAGCGAATCCGGGTGATGATCGCGCGCAAGCGAGGTCCGAAGAAGTCGCTCCGGCCGGCCTTCGATGCGCCGGATGGGGAGGTCTTTCAGCCGATGGTGCAGGCCGTGGCGTCGTGAGTGGGTTGAAGCAGGTCTTCCAGGCTTCGACCCTGAGCGACATCTGATGCCGTCATCGCGCACGCGTTGAGAGTGGACCAGTGGAAGACCGCTGGTCCATTTACAATCGCTGAGTGGATGCGATCATTCGCGCCGAGCACCTCGGCAAGGTCTACCGTACGGGAAGACTTGAAGTTCCGGCGCTGCGCGACGCGACGTTCTCCGTCGACGAAGGTGAATTTGTATCGATCGTCGGCCCGTCCGGCAGCGGCAAGTCAACACTTTTCTATCTGCTGGGAGGGCTGACCCGCGCGACGACGGGCCAGGTGTTCATTGGGGGCGTGGATTTCGCGGCGCTTGGGGATGGCGAACGCACGCAGATGCGCCGGTCGCGGATCGGGTTCATCTTTCAGAAGTTCAATTTGCTGCCGACGCTTTCAGCGCGCGGCAATATCGAGATTGCGTATGAGATTGCCGGACGCAGCGAGCCTCTGGATGGTAAGTTTCTGGACCAGCTCACCGGTTTGCTGAACATCGCGGGACGGCTCAACCACCGCCCTTCGGAACTCTCAGGGGGCGAGCAGCAGCGGGTGGCGATTGCGCGCGCGCTGATCACGCGGCCTTCGATTGTGCTGGCCGACGAGCCGACGGGGAACCTCGATACGGAGAATTCGGATGCTGTCCTTGAGATGTTGCGGCGGTCTAATAAGGAGTTTCGCCAGACGGTGCTGATGATCACCCACAATCCGGAGGCCGCGTCGATCGCCGACCGCATCATTCATATGCGGGACGGAAAGATTCGGGGGATTGAAGCGGGCCAGGGATCGGTGGGGCAGCACACCTGGTAGGCGCTGTAACCGGTTGCTTTCCCGTTTCGATGGAGAAACGGTACCACTTTCGTTCAGCAAAATTGATTATGCGTGCATGAGATAAGGCGTTAGAATTATCGAGGGCCTGTACGGCCAAAACCCGGAAAAAATGGGAACTACAGTCAATTCAAATCCCGAGGCCGCTGAAGGATCGAAGAACGGATCGTCCAACGGTTCGAACGGTTCCAGTGGTTCGAACGGGTCCAATGGACGGTCGGCGGATATTCAGGACCTGCTCACCGAAAAGGCGAATGAAGCCACGCGCGGCCTGGATACGCGGTCGGCGCTGGAAGTCGCGCGCATCATCAATCAGGAAGATCAAAAGGTCGCGGCGGCCGTAAAGAAGGCGATCCCGGAAATTGCCGAGGTAATCGACATGGTCGCCCACAGTTTGCGCGAGGGTGGGCGCCTGATCTATATAGGCGCGGGCTCGAGTGGCCGCCTGGCTGCTCTTGATGCCTGCGAAATTCCCGCCTACTTCTCTACCAGTCCACAAACCGTGCAGTACATCATGGCCGGAGGCCCGAAGGCCCTGGCTTCGCCGGTCGAAGTCAACGAGGATTCCGAGGAACTGGGCAAGCGCGACATCGCGCGGCGCCGGCCCAGCCGCAAGGACGTGGTGATCGGCCTTTCGGCGAGCGGGCGGACGCCTTATGTAGTCTCCGCCGTCGCTTATGCGCGGACGCTGGGCGCGAAGACCGCGTGCATTACCTGCAATCCCAACACGCCGCTGGCCCACGCGGCGGAAACCTGCATCGTGGCGGAGGTCGGCCCCGAGGTCATCTCCGGCTCGACGCGGTTGAAGGCGGCCACGGCGCAGAAGATGATCACCAACATGATCACGACCGGCGCCATGACGCGGCTGGGTTATGTGTACGAGAACCTCATGGTGAACGTGCACATGCATAACTCGAAGCTGATCGAGCGCGGCATCGGGATTCTGATGCGAGCCTGCAACGTCGGGCGCGAGCAGGCGGTCGAGGTGATCAAATCCGCCGGACGCAGCGTGCCGGTGGCTCTGGTAATGCTGAAGGCGGGAGTGGACAAGCCTGAGGCGGTGCGGAGGCTGGCTCGCGCTGAGGGCAATGTGCGGCGGGCGATTGAAGACTCTGTCATGAATATCTGAGCGGCGGGGAGCCTCATCAGTACCGCCGAAAATTCACTTCGATATTGATTTCTACCGGTACTGAGTGGCCGAGGTGCATTGCGGTCTCAAACAACCCGGCATCGGATCAGAACTCTGCCGAATTCGAGCGTCAATTGCGTGAGGGCAGAAAAGTGATGCGCGAATACCGCGAGGCTCTGCGTAAGCTTGCCGGTATGTCCTCGCCTCAGTCGTGATGTTCCTGCCTGCTGCGTCCTGCCAACTCGCCCCATCCGCGCGGCTATACTCAACCTCAAAGGATCCCCCGCATTGTTTGTGTCTTTGCGATTTCTCTGGAATGCCACCAGCGGTCACCGCTTCCGCCCCTGGCGCAGCGAATATCTGAAGTGGCGCATCGAGACCTACTCCGGCCAAAAAGCTGAAGAGCTGAAGGGGCGCGACGTGTTCAGCTTTGTCTGGCGGGAGAAGGGAAACCTACTGCGCTTCCTGCATTGGACGAGCCGCATGGAGTCATGGAAGAAGGCCGGCGCAGATCAGCGGCATGGAGCAGGAGAATGATGGCGGAGCATGCGGGTGTGAGCGGAAGAGAAGGCGTACAAGCAAGCCCAAAAACCAGGCGCGAGTTCCTGATGAATGCGGCGGCAGTGGCAGCAGCCGGCGGCTTGGCAAGCGCTCTTCCCCTTGGTTGCGGCAAAGCGAAGGCCGACCCAGTCAACAACGGAGCTGCGGCTCCCACACTGACACAGGTCGGAGGCCCGCGCTCATTGCGCGCGCATGCGGCGGAGCACGGCATGCTGGTGGGCTGCGCAGTGGTTCCCGAAAAGCTTGACGGCGAACCCGATTATGCGCGCACGGTGGCCGAGCAGGCGAGCATTCTGGTTCCTGAAAACGCTTTGAAGTGGGGACCGCTCCGCCCCACTCCCGACCAGTACGATTTTCGCAAGGCGGACGACGTGGTGGTCTTCGCGCTTTCGCACGATCAAAAGGTGCGCGGGCACAATTTGTGCTGGCATGAGGCGCTGCCTTCGTGGTTTGCCGGTACAGTGACCAAAGACAACGCGGCGCAATTCCTCACGCAGCACATTCTCACGGTGGCCGGACGCTATGCCGGGAAGCTGCATTCGTGGGACGTGGTGAACGAAGCGATCGATGTGAAGAGCGGGCGGGCGGATGGGCTGCGCGACTCGCCGTGGCTGCAGCTGGCTGGGCCGGGATATATCGAGCTGGCTTTTCGCACGGCGCGCCAGGCGGATGCGACCGCGCTGCTCACCTACAACGATTACGGCATCGAACTGGATACGCCGGAGCAGATCGACAAACGTGGACAGGTGATGATGCTGGTGCGTCGGCTCAAAGCGCGCGGCGTGCCGATCGACGCTGTGGGCGTGCAGAGCCACCTGTCAGCGGGCGATGCGCCGGGAGCGGGGTTGCAGCATTTTGTGCGCGAGTTGCGCGAGATGGGGTTGCAGGTCTTTATCACCGAGCTCGACGTGAACGACCGCAAGCTGGCCGATTCGGTCGCGGATCGTGACGCTGCTGTGGCGAAGACCTATCGCGATTATCTGACCATGATGTTGGCCGAACCAAACGTCAACGTGGCGCTGACCTGGGGCATCACCGATCGGTACACGTGGCTGAACGGTCCAAAGAATGGGCGGCCCGATGGGAAGCCGGAAAGACCGCTGCCGTTCGACTACGACTACAGTCCGACGCCGGCGTTTTTTGCGGAGCGCGATGCGATCGACAGCCGGAAGAGGGCGGGGCAGCCGGGCAGCGATCCCTATGCGCCGTTTCGTCCGGGGCAGAGCGGGCTTCGCGGCGACTACGACTGAGCGGACGGACCGACAGCAGAGATTAACCTGGCTCAACCGCGTGCGGTTTGTGCTATGCTCCCCGCAATGTCCGCCGTTGCGTCGCCTCCAAAATCGGAAACACCGCGGCAGGTTGGGCCGCGCCACTCTGCGGTGGTTCGCGTGACGCACTGGCTTACGGTGGTCGCCTTCCTGGCTCTGCTCATCACCGGCGGCGAGATCGTTATCTCCCATCCGCGTTTCTACTGGGGCGAGGTCGGCAATGTGATGACACGGCCGCTGTTCACCATCCCCATTGCCTCGTCGCGCGATACGGTACCAACCGGCTACAACTACGTGATGCCGGATCAGAATGGCTGGAGCCGGTATCTACACTTCGAAGCCGCATGGGTTGCGGTACTGACGGGGCTGGTCTATCTGGTCTATGGATTGTGGACGCGGCACTTTCGCAGCAATCTGCTGCCGGTAAAGGGCGAGCGGTCGTGGGGTGGGTATTGGCGGGCGTTTCGAGGCGTGTTCGCAAGATATTTTCGTCGCGCACCGCCCGATGCGGCGGACGCGCGCTCTTATAACGTTGTTCAACGGACGGCATACCTGGCGGTGATTTTCGTTCTTTTTCCGCTTGTGATCTGGACCGGGCTTGCGATGTCTCCCGCGTTCACGGCCGCGGTTCCTGAGTCGGTGATCCTGCTGGGCGGACGCCAGTCCGCGCGCACCATCCATTTCTTCGTTTCTGGACTGCTGCTGCTCTTCCTTATTGTTCACGTTACGATGATTGCGATGGCCGGTTTCTGGAGCCGCATGCGGGCCATGATCACGGGCCGTGCCGAGGCTGCCCCGATTCGCGGAAAGCTGGAGGACAAATCATGAGCCCAATCTCGCGCCGCAAGCTGATCACCGGCGGAGTTGCCGCGACTGCCGGCGTGGCGGGCCTGGCTACCGCTGCTGGCCTGGCGCAGCGCTATGGACTGATCCCGCCGGATCACGGTGGGGTTTACGGCGCCGGCGAGACGCTGACCTACGCTGCCCAAAGGCTGCTGACGACGCACGCGCCGGCGCGCGAGTTTCCGCGCAGCATGATTTCGAAGGATCCATTTGCCAACGAGACCGCACCGCCGAGCGATGCGTTCAAAAAGCTACAGGGCGGCGGGTTCAAGGACTGGCGGCTGAGCGTGGATGGCATGGTCGCTCATCCGGCGTCGTTTTCGCTTGCCGATCTCCGGAGTCTTCCCACTCACAGCCAGATCACGGAAGTGGCTTGCGAGGAGGGCTGGTCGTATATCGCGGAGTGGATTGGAACGCCGCTGGCTGGGGTGCTGAACGAGGTCGGGGTTCTGCCGCAGGCGCGCTATGTTGTGTACTACTCGATCCAGCCGGACTGGTGGGAGAGCGTGGACATGGCCGATGCTCTGCATCCGCATACCTTCCTCACCATGGGCATGAACGGCGGCGAACTTCCGGTGGGGTTCGGAGGCCCGTTGCGTCTGCGAGTGCCGCGGCAGCTTGGTTATAAGAGCGTGAAATACATCACGCGAGTGACGGTGACCGACTCGCTCAAGCACTTCGGTAAAGGTTTGGGCTCGGCTTCGCCGGAGGGCGGCTATGCCTGGTACGCCGGCATCTGAGAGCTGGAACCTTCCGTAACTTCACACTGCTTTAGCATGCCTGATGGAATGCCGTGCCGTCTGATGTAATGACGGTATGACGCGAAGCTTTGCCCCATCACGCCAGGCGAGGGCGGGTTGGGGATCCCGCTGGGCTGTGGTGGTTCTCTCGATGTTCTTTTGTTGGACGGCGTTGTGCTCTGCACAGCAGCCTTTTCCGGGCGAACCGCCCAGCCAGCCTGCTCAGCAGCCGCAACAACAGCAGGCGGAGCCTTTCCCCGGCGAGCCCGCCAACCAACAGCAAGGCCAGCCCGAAAGCCGGCCGCAGCAGGGCGAGCAGGCGCAGCCTCAGGAATTTCCTGCCGATCCTAACGAGAACCTGCCGACCTTTCGCGTCAGCACCAGCGTGGTGATTGTGCCCACGCTGGTGGAGAAGCCGAACGGCGAAGTCCTCTACGGATTGAAGCCCCAGGATTTTTCGGTTTTCGATAATGGTGTCGCGCAGAAGGTTCACGTGGACGACGATCTGGACACGCAGCCGGTGTCGCTGGTGGTCTGCATTGAGCGGGGGCGCGACGCACCGCTGGAGTTCGACAAAATCGGCAAGCTGGGGCCGCTGCTCGAGCTTTTCACGCGCGACGGGCGGGGCGATGTTGCGCTGGTGGCCTTCGATTCAAAAGCGACTTGGGTGGAACCGTTCGGGCAGGATCTCGATTCGATCACGCGCGACCTGAAGCAGATGCCTGCCGGCGACGGCGGCGCGGCGATTCTGGATGCGGTTGGCTACTCGGTCAATCTGCTGGAGCAGCAGCCGGACAATCATCGGCGGGTGTTGCTGCTGATCAGCGAATCGCGCGACCATGGCAGCCACCACTTCAATATTCCTCAACTGGTGGAGCGGATTGGGACGAGCAATACGCTGGTGCTGAGCCTGGTGTTTTCGCCTTCGAAGGCGGAGATCATCGACTGGGGACGCGGCAATGCGAATGGCGGCAATGAGCTGAATATCCTGGCTCCGCTGGTGATGACGGTGAACGCGATGCGCCGGAATACGCCGAAGACCCTGGCGGCGCTGAGCGGGGGCGAGTACGATCCTTTCACGAAAGAGAAGGGGTTTGAGACGCGGGTGGCGGAGGTTGCGAGCCACGCGCGGAATCGCTACATTCTGAGCTTTCATCCGACCGATCTGACGCCGGGGCTGCACGCGATCCAGGTGAAGCTGACGCAGGATTACGGGGCGCGAGTGGTGGCGCGCAACAGCTACTGGGCGATCCTGCGCGATGATGAGCACACAGGTCCGGAATCGATGCCGTCCTTCGCGCATCCGAATGAGTAGCGACGGCTAAGAACCTCTTCAGGGAGAAACCATGGGCGAACATGTAACGCTGCGGGCATCGGACGGTCACGAACTGGACGGATACGTTGCGCGTCCCGCCGGCGAACCGATTGCCGGACTCGTTGTGATCCAGGAAGCGTTTGGCGTGAACAGCCATATCCGCTCTGTAACCGACGGTTTTGCGAAGGATGGATTTCTCGCGGTTGCTCCAGCGCTCTTCGACCGGATGCAACGGGGCGTTGAACTGGGCTACACACCGGAAGATCTGCAGAAGGGAATTGCCCTGGCCCGCGGCGGCAACACGGACGACTATGTGAAGGACGTTGCCGCGGCTCTTGAATACGCGCGCCGCGAAAGCGGGAAAAAAGTCGGCGTGATCGGCTACTGCCTCGGCGGAAGCCTCGCGTGGCTTGCGGCGGCGCGGCTCGATCCCGATGTCGCGGTGGGCTACTACGGCGGTTACATCGCGACATTCGCCGGCGAGAAACCGAAGGCGCCCATCATTCTCCACTTCGGTCTGGATGATACGCACATTCCGAAGAATGAAATCGACGCGAAGGTTGCCGCGGTTTATCCGGAGATTCCGATTTTCTGGTATGAGGGGGCAGGGCACGGGTTCAGCTGCAACGATCGCGCTAGCTACAACGCGGACGCGGCAAAGCTGGCTCGCGAACGATCGCTCGAATTCCTCAAGAAGCATCTGACGGCTTGATGCAGTCTGTTGCGATTCAGCTCTGCTGAGAATTTGCCCCCAAACCGGCTTTCCGAAACCATGGCCTCCGAAATCGCACAACCAACTCAACCCGAAGCATCGCAGACCGTCCCGGCGAAGGGAGATTTCTCGCACGCATGGCGGGCGCTGCGGCACAGAAACTTCCGGCTGTTCTTCGGTGGGCAGACCATCTCGCTGGTCGGCACGTGGATGACGCGGATCGCGACGGCGTGGCTGGTCTATCGGCTGACAAAATCAGCGTTGCTGCTGGGCACGGTCAGTTTTGCCGGGCAGATTCCCACATTTCTGCTGGCCCCATTCGCCGGCGTGCTGGTGGACCGCTCGGACCGCCGCCAGGTGCTGGTGTGGACGCAGACGCTGTCGATGATCCAGTCGCTGTTGCTGGCATGGCTCACGCTTGCGCATCGCATCAATATTGCGGAAATCCTGGTGCTGAGTTCTTTGCAGGGGATCATCAACGCGGTGGATATGCCGGCGCGCCAGTCGTTCATGGTGCAGATGGTGGAGGATCGCAACGACCTCTCGAACGCTATCGCCATCAACTCTTCGATGGTCAACGTGGCCCGGCTGATCGGCCCGTCGCTGGCCGGCATGGTGATCGCGGTCAGCAGCGAGGGGTGGTGCTTCCTCGTCGACGGCATCAGCTACATCGCCGTGATCATTTCGCTGCTGATGATGCACCTGGAGATTGCCGCGGTGCGCCGGGCGACGACGTCGATGGTGGAGCAGCTGCGCGAGGGATGGTCGTATGTATCGACGTTCACGCCGGTGCGGACGATACTGACCCTGTTTGCGCTGGTGAGCCTGATGGGCATGCCGTATATGGTGCTGATGCCGGTCTTCGCCGGCCGCGTGCTGCATGGCGGAGCGCATACGCTGGGTTTTCTGATGGGGGCAGCGGGGGCGGGCGCGCTGGTCTCCGCGTTCTCGCTGGTGCTGCGGCGTTCCGTGCGCGGACTGACAAGGATGATTCCGATCGCGGCGATGGTGTTCGGCGCTGGCCTGGTGCTGTTTGGTTTGTCGCGATGGTTGTGGCTCTCGCTGATCCTGATGCTCTTTACGGGATGGGGCATGCTGCAGGGGCTGACGGCGAGCAACACGATCATCCAGACGCTGGTGCCGGAGGACAAACGAGGCCGGGTGATGAGCTACTACACCGCGGCGTTTATGGGGATGGCGCCGTTCGGCAGCCTGCTGGCCGGCTCACTGGCGAACTGGGTGGGGGCGCCGCGTACGGTGATGTTCACGGGGTCGTGCTGCATCGCGGGAGGCTTGTGGTTCTGGACACGCCTGCCGGCGATTCGCCGGGAGATGCGGCCCGTTTACGAGCAGTTGGGGATCATTCCGCCCTTGGCCCAGCCGGTTGGAGAGACGGCGGCGAACTAGTTTAGTGTCTCGTTCAGATGGCCGCTTGTGCTGTACGCCTCTGGCGGGCTTGACCTTCTCCAGGATGCCGGCGCCCTTTGTGGTCCAGATAAAGGGCAGCGGCGGACCGTAAATGGTCCGCGGAGTGGACTATCGCGTAGCAGATCGGGTTGGAACAGTGGGCACATTTCGTATCGAACGTGGGAGCGCCGCTCTCCTTTAAAACCTGCGGGAATGTCCTGAGGCACTCAGGACACGAAATCATGACGTACAGTTTTCCGGTGGGATCGTGGCCGTTTGGGGGAATCCAGATCGGTGCAGCAGAACGTGGAGAACGATAACCTGCCAATGATTTCCGGGGCCGGGTCATCGCTTCCACCGCACCCACCAGGAAACGTATACGACTGCTCCCTTTTTCATAAAAGGCGTCGGCTGCAACGCCCGGCGGCACCTCCGTACCTGTGAATGCGCCGCTCATGGCGATTACCCGAATTAAAGGAAAACGGCGTCGCACTACCGAAAGCAGTTCAAATCCCGACATTCCGGGCATGTTCAGGTCAGAGAGAAGAAGGTCGGGACTCTCGTCCCGGATAGCGTCCAAAGCAGAAAAACCGTTCGATGCGGTCCGTGTCGCATAGCCAAGCGCGCTGAACATTGTCGACAGGTTTTTGCGAATCGGCGCTTCATCGTCTACAACCAGAAGGCTTGCTTCGGGGTTAAGCATCCATCACCTCGGGCGGCTACCTCTGAACTGATCCGGGAACGCGCACAGTCTCCCATGACTCCAATTTCGGGAACTGTTCAATAATGCACACTCGCCATGACACTTTCGTGTTAGTGGCAGATGAGAAGCTTGAATTGCGCACGGGTGCGCCGGTGGGGTTTGGGTGCTTGATGGAATACATCACGACTATCAGCTCACAACAGTTCCACCTACCAGGCCGCGGGCCCTCCTGACTGGCGTTTTGGGGCAGTAATACCGTCGACTGCCTCTGAAAATGGGCAGTGAGCAATACTGAACAGACGATGAGCGTGTTTGTCCCTACACTGACTAACCATCACCTTAAGCCCGCCATTCGCTGTTCGGCGAGCATCATTCCTTGAGGGGAGAACCCATAGTCCGATTTTCGCGGCAGAGAGGACAGTTCGATGACGCCGATGGATGAATGGAACCGAGCAGTTCAGGGTCCGCTGGCAGATGCGGACCGCGTAACGGCACTCACTGAAGTTGAGGACGCTCGCGGGAACCGAGCAATCGTCGAACAGACAATCGCTAATGCCCGTCAACGCTACATCGACCTGGTGAGACGGAGCGCGCCGCTCATCATGTCACACAGTGAGCAGGCGGCATTACAAGAAGCGCTGGATCGCCTGAAAGAGCGTTTCGGCCCCTTTGGCGACGCCGTTTAGGTGGCTGGTATGCCGATGCCGATTGCCACGACGCTTCTCGATCGATTGCGGGAGATCAATACCGCGCTTGAGCGCGGAGACCCAAGGGTGATCCCCTCCATCGTGCTCGAAGCGACGGCGTGCGTTCTTCAAATGGAGCAGGAATTGATGACATCGTTGATTGAAAATGAGCGACTGCGAAGGGCTGGCGGCAACTTCCCGATGGACTATGTCCTTCCACATTAGGCCAGCGCGAGATCGACTTATTCTCCGCTGCCCGGTTCTTCCTGGCGGGGAAAAGCCAGCCAAAATTCGAGCACGAAAACCGGACAGAAACTGGACAAAGAAAATCCCCGTTCGCATCGGGAGCGCTCGGGGATTTACAGGAGGTAATTCTTTGAACAGAGACAGAATATGATCCTGGCGCGTCTGTGTCGTCGGGACAAGGATGGCTTTATTTCTGCAACTTTGGTTGGGCTGGTTATCGCGCTGCGCGCGCTGGCTGAGTCTGGCCTGCGTCCGGTTTGCCTGGGTTTTGCGGCGTCAACAGGACGCGGCGTAAGGCGCGGATCAGCTCCGGCCCCGTTTCTTCGAGCTCGCGCAAATGCCACGCGGCCAGCGAACCGAGCAGCTTCTCGCCGAGCGGAGTCATGCGCAGCAGGATGCGACGGTGGTCGGTGGGGTCGGGGCAGCGTCTCAGCAGACCCTGCTCGATGGTGCGGTCGACGAGCTCGACAGCGCTGTTGTGCTTGAGCAGCATGCGCGCGGCGACATTGGCAATGGTGGGGTCGAGCTCCTCCGGCATGCCCCATACACACTGCAGGAGCTGGTACTGCTGGGAGCGGATTCCCGCCGAATCCGCGGCGAGGCTGGAGAAATGCAGGAATTTTCGCAGCTGAAAACGGAATTCCGCCAGCCGCCGCATCTGTGCGCGGCTGAGCGGTTGCGGCTCCTTCAGAGCAGAATGCCTCTGTCCGTTACGGGTCTCGGAATTGGCTCCGTGGACTTCAGATAGGATCATGCAAACAATCGTAACACGATATATCGTGTCCCGACTTAAGATGCTTTCCCACCTTCCTGCGGCGTACCTGGGTCGGCGAGTACGGCGCGCGCGTCCTCTTCGTCGTCGGAGCTCACCTGCAGCTGCAGCGGTCCCAGTCCCGGCTCCATGATGCGCGCGTTTTCGCCCGAGAGAAAAACCTCGATGCCGGCCGATTCCAGGCGCAGTCGCGCCATTTCCGCTTCCAGCGGTTCGGTAAAATTGGCAATTGTCACAACATTTGACATAAAATCTCCTTGAAGCTCCGCTCCCATCGTCATTGTTCTCATCTTATTTAGCAAATTTGAGAAAGCATTCTGACTGCCGGAGCCCCTCATGGTGAGATGCCTCGCCGCGCTGACCTTAGCCCCCCAGACCATCGCTGTCCTGACCCTTACCTGCCTGAGCCCCACTCTTCAAGCTCAGATGACAGGGCCGCCCCCCGAGCCGCTTCTGGATGCTGCCCATTGTCTGGCCACCGCGAAGACTGACTGGCTTGGTCTGACCAACGATGCATCGGAGGTCGAACTTGGCTACGCCTCTGGCCCCGGTTCCTGGCAGGGAGGCGATCCGTTTTACCTCGTCGACTACTCCAGCCCGGTGCATTCTCAGGGATCGGTATTTGTGTTCGTCGTTCGTGGAAAGGCGCCTCATCGCGCCCTGCGTCTCGAGTACAAAGTTCAATTCCGTCAATCCGACGACGGATCGCAGCAGCTGGAACTGATCGATCCGCAATTCGGAGGCATCTCCACTCAGGATCGAGTGCTGTCGGCTGTGCGCGAGGTTGGATTTCATACGTACGCGATTCCCGTTACCGGCCTGCTCCTGCCTTCGAATAAGTTCGCGTGCGAATCGGAAGAGGGCATCGAATAGGGTTCAGTCCCGCGGCGAAACCGAGACGTTTGCCGTTGCGACAGAAGCACCCAGGTGGAGAGGCTGGTTCTTCCCACCCGCCTTCCCACCCGTTCGGGAAAAAAGTACAAGATAGAATGGTGAGTTCGTCCCAAGGAGCTTCGCATTGATCCCCCGTTATACCCGCGCGCCCATGGGCCGCATCTGGAGCGACGAGGCCAAATTCCGGGCCTGGCTGGAAGTCGAGATTGTCTCGAGCGAAATACTCGCTGAAGACGGAATTGTTCCGGCCTCAGCCGCCGAATCCATCCGCGAACATGGCGACTTCGACATCGAGCGCATCCGCCAGATCGAAGCGGAAGTGAAGCACGACGTGATCGCCTTCACGACGGCGGTCGCCGAAAAGATCGGCCCCGACTCGCGCTGGCTGCACTACGGCCTGACGTCGAACGATGTGGTGGATACCGCGCAGGCGCTGCAGATCAAAGCGGCGTCCTCCATCCTGCGCGATGGGATCGAGCGCCTGATCGCCGTGCTTAAAACGCGCGCGCTCGAATTCAAAAATACGCCGATCGTCGGGCGCACCCATGGAATGCATGCCGAGCCGACCACCTTTGGCCTGAAGCTGCTGAACTGGTATGCGGAGATGCTGCGCAACCAGCAGCGCTTTGAAGCAGCCGCCGAGCAGATGCGCGTGGGCAAGCTCTCGGGCGCGGTGGGCGCCTTCGGCCACATCGGACCGGAACAGGAAGAGCGCATCTGCGCGCGGCTCGGACTCGCCCCAGCCCCGGTAGCCACGCAGGTCATCCAGCGCGACCGGCATGCGTATTACATCGCGACTCTGGCGGTGATGACGGCGACCCTCGACAAGATTGCGACGGAGATTCGGCTTCTGCAGCGCACTGAAGTGCGCGAGGCGGAGGAGTATTTTTCGGAGGGGCAGAAGGGCTCGTCGGCGATGCCGCACAAGCGGAACCCGATCACCGCTGAGCAGATTTCCGGGCTCGCGCGCGTGGTGCGGGCCAACTCCCAGGCGGCGCTTGAAAATGTTGCACTGTGGCACGAGCGGGATATATCGCATTCATCGGTGGAGCGGGTGATTCTGCCGGATTCGACGATTCTGACCGACTATCTGTTGGCGAAGACCGCGGAGTTGGTCGATAAGCTGGTGGTGTATCCCGCCCGAATGATGAAGAATCTGGAATCGACTGGCGGATTGATTTTCAGCGGTCAGCTGCTGCTGGATCTGGCGGAAGCCGGCATGTCGCGCGAGGATGCGTATCGCTTGGTGCAGGGCCACGCGATGAACGCGTGGCAGAACGACCTTGCCTTTCGCGACCTGGTGGAGGCCGATCCGGAGATCGCCAGCCGCCTGAGCAAGGAGCAACTGGCTCGGACGTTCGATCTGCATCCCCAGCTAGCCAACGTGGACGCGATCTTTGCGCGGGTGCTGGGATCGCCGGATGGCCACGAGTACGGACCCTGATGGCGCATCCCACTATAAATGTAACGGTCGCTGTTACGGGAGCCAGCGGCATCGTCTTTGGTCAAGTGTTGTTGCGCGCGCTGGAAGCCGATGAGCGCGTCGCTCGTGTTCATTTTGTGGCTTCGGAGAGTTCCTTGCGGGTGATGGCGGAGGAACTCTCCATCTCCGGGCGCAGCGGTTTGGTCGAGAAGCTGCTCGGGCAGTCCTCCACCAAAATCACGCAGCACAGCGAAAACGACATTGGAGCCGCGATCGCCAGTGGGAGCTATCCCTCAAGCGGCATGATCGTCATGCCCTGCAGCATGGGGACGCTGGCGGGGATCGCGAACGGCATGGCCGGCAACCTCATCGAGCGTGCCGCCGATGTTTGTCTCAAGGAGCGCCGGCCCTTGATTCTCTGTCTCCGGGAGACGCCCTTCAACAAGATTCACATTCGCAACATGGGACTGGCCGCGGATGCGGGTGCGACGATCTTTCCCATGATTCCGACGTTCTACAACCATCCCATCGACTCGACCGAGATGGCGCGGCAGTTTGTCTTGCGGGTGCTGGGGCATTTTGGGCTGGAGCAGGCAGGGGCGTATGTGTGGAAGCCTGATGCTGCGATGGAGTCCTAGCTTCGAGTTGCTCCAGGTGAGCCAGGCTAAGTGGTGAGATGGACGAGCTGCTCGGCTTCAATGCGGGGGCCCAGGATGGAGACTTTGGGCACAGGTCCGCGGGCCATGGCCACTTCGTCGCATTTGTAAAGGCGGGGACAGTTCTGGCAGTCCTTGAAAATTTTGTCGGGGAGGGCGGTGCGGTCCTCGACCTCGCGGAAGCCGTAGCGGAAGAAGAAATCGGGGATACGGGTGAAGAGGCAGACGCAGCCGACCCCGTGCTCTTCGGCTTCGCCCAGCAGGGAGTGGAGTAATTCGCCACCGACACCGTGGCTCTTGGCCTCGGGCTTGACGACGATGGAGCGCACCTCGGCAAGATGGGGACCGTAAAGGTGCAGCGCGCCGCAGCCGAGGAAGATGCCGCCTTCGGATTCGGCCACGGTGAAGTCGCGCACGTTCTCGCAGATTTCGGCGAAGGGACGGCGGAGAAGCGTGCCGTCGCCGGAGAGGGAATTGACGAGTTCGTAGATATTGGTGGCGTCCTGGAGGCGTGCCTTACGCACCTGCATGGGTGGCCTCCGTTTCTTCAAGAGGGACGTGGCCAGAGCGCTGGGCGAGGGCGCGCACCCGCTGCTCGGCATCGGCGAGTGCCTGGCGAACGCGCGGACGGGCCGTGCCGCCGATGACGTCGTGGCAGTCGAGCGTGGCCTGGATGGTGACGGCGGGGAAAAAACTGTCGTCGAATTCTTCGCCGAACTGGCGGAGCTCGTAGAGGGAGAGGTCGCCGAGTTCGCAGCCTTTGTCGAGACAGTAGCGGACAGCGTTGCCGATCTTCTCGTGCGCCTTGCGGAAGGGCACGCCTTTGTGAACGAGGTACGTTGCGGCGGCCATGGCGTTGAGGAATCCAGTCTGCGCTGCGACCAGCATGCGGTCGTGGCGGAAGCTGAGTGCGGCGGTGAAGGCGGGCAAGAGGGCGAGGATGCCGTCGAGGGTGTCGGCGACTTCAAAGACGGGCTGCTGCGTCTCCTGCATGTCTTTGTTGTAGGCGAGGGGCAGGCCCTTGAGCGTCGTGGCGAGGGTGGTGGCTGCGCCGAGGAGGCGGCCGGATTTGCCGCGCAGGAGCTCGGTGAGGTCGGGATTTTTCTTTTGCGGCATGGCGCTCGATCCGGTGGAGAACTCTTCGGGGAGATCGAGAAAGCCGAATTCGGCGGTCGAGAAGAGGGTGAGCTCCTCAGCGAAGCGCGAGAGATGGAGGCCGAGGGTCGCGGCGGCTTGTGCGAATTCGAGGGCGAAGTCGCGGTCGCTGGTCGCGTCCATGCTGTTGGCGGTGGGCGCGGTGAAGGCGAGCTCGCGGGCGGCGATGGCGCGGTCAAGGGCGAGCGTCGCGCCGGCGACGGCTCCTGAGCCGAGGGGGCAGAAATTGAGGCGCGCGCGGCAGTCTTCGAAGCGGGAGGCGTCGCGGAGGATCATCTCGACGTACGCTAACAACCAATGCGCGACGAGGACCGGCTCGGCGCGCTGGAGGTGCGTGTAGGCCGGCATTACGGCGTCTTCGCATTCGGCGGCGAGCTCAAGAAGCGCGGTCGCCCATGCGGCGATTTGCGCGAGGGTTGTGTCAATGGCGTCGCGAACGAAGAGGCGCAGGTCGGTGGCGATTTGTTCGTTGCGGCTGCGGCCGGTGTGAAGCTTGAGTGCGAGGTCGCCGATTTCGGCTGTCAACTCGAGCTCGACGAAGTGGTGGATGTCTTCGGCTTTCGAAGAAGCGATGGCTGCGGAGCTCAGGAAGCGGGTAGCGATTGCATCGAGGCCGCGCAGAGTTGTTTCCAGTTCAGCCGGCGAGAGAATGCCGGCTGCGGCGATGACGCGGGCGTGGGCCTTGCTGGCGGCGAGTTCCTGGGGCAGCAGCCGGCAGTCGAACCCGAGCGAGCGCTGCCATGCTTCAAATTGTGGATCGAGGGCGGAGCGAAAGCGGCCGGACCACATCTTGGCGGATTGCTGCGAGGCGGATTGTTCCTGGGAAGGCTGTTCGGTCATGAAGCTTCCTCGACTTTTCTTGACTCGCCCAACGTGGCTCCGTTGTTGAGGCGCGGCATTTCCGAGCCCTGGCTGAGGGTGATAAGGCCGCTCTGAGCATAGGCGATCAGCTTGGCGCGGGTGTCGGTGATGTCGAGGTTGCGCATGGTGAGCTGGCCGATGCGGTCGCGCGGAGAGAAGGCGGACTCGGTCTTCTCCATGCTGAGGCGCTCGGGGTGGAATGTTAGATTGGGCGACTCGGTATTCAGGATCGAGTAGTCGTTGCCGCGGCGCAGTTCCAGCGTCACCTCCCCGGTAACGACGCTCGCGACCCAGCGCTGCGCGGATTCCCGCAGCATGATGGCCTGCGAATCGAACCAGCGTCCCTGGTAGAGCAGCCGGCCCAGCTTGCGGCCGTTCTCGCGGTACTGCTCGATCGTGTCTTCGTTATGGATGCCGGTGATGAGGCGTTCGTAGGCGATAAAGAGCAGCGCGAGGCCGGGGGCTTCGTAGATGCCGCGGCTCTTGGCTTCGATGATGCGGTTCTCGATCTGGTCGCTCATGCCGAGGCCGTGGCGGCCGCCGATGCGATTGGCTTCGAGCAGCAGCTCGACGGGGTCGGAAAATTCGCTGCCGTTGAGGGCTACGGGAAAGCCTTCTTCGAAGCGGACGGTAACTTCTTCGGGTGGGACTGCAACGTCGTCGAGCCAGGAGGCGACGCCCATGATGGGATCGACGATGCGGATACTGGTCGAGAGCTGCTCAAGGTCCTTGGCTTCGTGGGTCGCGCCGAGGAGATTGGAGTCGGTGGAGTAGGCCTTCTCGGCGGACATTTTGTAGCCGAAGCCGGAGCGCTGCAGGAAGGCCGACATTTCGGCACGGCCGCCGAGCTCGTCGATGAAGAGCGGATCGAGCCAGGGTTTGTAGACCTGCAGGCGAGGATTGACAAGCAGGCCATAGCGATAGAAGCGCTCGATGTCGTTTCCCTTGAAGGTGGAGCCGTCGCCCCAGATGTTGACGTCGTCCTCTTTCATAGCGGTGACGAGCATGGTTCCGGTTACGGCGCGTCCGATGGGCGTGGTGTTGAAGTAGGTGACGCCGGCGGTGGAGATATGAAAGGCGCCGGACTGCAGAGCGGCGATGCCTTCGCGCACCAGCGGTCCGCGGCAGTCGATCAGGCGGGCATTTTCCGCGCCGTATTCGAGCGCTTTGCGCGGGATGGCGTCGTAGTCGGTCTCGTCCGGTTGGCCGAGATTGGCCGTGTAGGCATAAGGCAGCGCGCCCTTCTGCTTCATCCAGTGCAGCGCGGCGCTGGTATCGAGGCCACCGGAAAAAGCGATGCCGACCTTTTGGCCTATCGGCAGACTTTCAAGAATTACAGACATTTCCTGCCCTTGCCGAGCAGCATCAGCAGCAGCGCTTTCTGCGCGTGCATGCGATTCTCGGCCTGATCGAAGACAACGGACTGCGGCCCGTCAAGCACAGCATCCGTGACTTCGGCATTGCGATGCGCGGGCAGGCAGTGCAAGAAGACCGCATTGGGCGCGGCCTGCGACATCAGCGCCTCATTCACCTGGTAGGGTTTGAAGATGGGCGCGCGCTTGGTGGCCTCGTGCTCAAAGCCCATGCTGGTGCAGATGTCGGTGTAGACTGCCTCCGCGCCGGTGACTGCGGCGATGGGGTCGTTGACGAGGGTGATGTTCGAACCCGTGACGTTGGCGATGGCTCGTGCCTGCGCGACAATGTCGGCCTTGGGAGCATAGTTTTTGGGCGTGCCGACGGTGCAGTGCGCGCCCAGGAGCGCGGCCGTGAGCATGAGCGAATGGCAGACGTTGTTGCCGTCGCCGACGTAAGTAAAGTTGAACCCCCGCAGATTGCCGAAGCGCTCTTCGAGGGTCATGAAATCGGCGATGGCCTGGCATGGATGCTCCAGATCGCTGAGGGCATTGATGACGGGAACGCTGGCGTACTGCGCCATTTCGGTGATGGTTTCGTGCGCGTAGGTGCGGAGAACGATGGCAGAGACCCAGCGCTCGACGTTGCGGGCAATGTCGGCGAGGGATTCGCGCTCACCGAGAGGCGACTGGGTCTGATCCACGAACATTGCCGAGCCCCCGAGGGTGTTCATCGCGGTCTCGAAGGTGAGGCGCGTGCGCAGGGAGGCTTTTTCGAAGAACATGACCATCTGCTTCGCGTCGAGCGCCCAGCGGTAGGCGGCGGAGTTGTTCTTGACGTCGTGCGCGAGCGCGAGGATGCCGGCGAGCTCGGTGGTGGTGAGGTCGGCGACGGAGCAGAGGTCGCGGCCGGCGAGCGAGACTTCGGCGGGCGAGGAATCAATTTCCTGCAGGAGTGCGGCGGGCTTACTGGCCAATTTTTGTTCCTCCGGTGATTGGGGTTGCGGCGTGGGCCGCGGGCTGTTCGGACAGAATTTCGTCGAGTGCGGCAATAGCCTCATCGACGTGCTCTTTCTGCAAAATGAAGGGCGGCAGAAGGCGCAAGACGGTTTCGCTGGTGCGGTTGATGAGGATGTGGCGCTTCATCATTTCGGCGAGGACTGTTTTGGCGAGGTCGGCGGAGTCGAGCTCGATGGCGAGCATGAGGCCGAGGCCGCGGACATCCACGATGGCTTCGTGTTTTTTTGCCAGCTGGGCAGATTGTTCGCGGAAATAAGTGCCGACCACGGTTACGTGTTCGAGGAGATGCTCGCGTTCGATGGTGTCGATAACGGCGAGGGCTACGGCGCAGGCCAGCGGGCCTCCGCCGAAGGTGGTTCCGTGCATACCGGCGTGGATGGCGCGCGCGGCTTCTTCGGTGCAGAGCAGTGCGCCGAGGGGGATGCCGCCAGCGAGGGGCTTGGCCAGGGTGGTGACATCGGGCTGGACGCCGTAATGCTGATAGGCGCACCACTTGCCGGTGCGGCCCATGCCGGACTGAATCTCATCGGCGATGAGGAGCGCACCGGTGGAGCGGGTGAGCTCGCGGGCGGCTTGAAGGAATTCGCGGGACATGGGGCGAATGCCGCCCTCGCCCTGGATGGGTTCGACGAGGATGGCGCAGAATTCGGTGGAGAATTTCGCCCTGAGGTCGGCGACGTCATTGAAGCGGACAAACTCGACTCCCGGCATGACGGGATCGAAGGGTTCGCGGTATTTGTCCTTCCAGGTCGCGGCGACGGAGCCCATGGTGCGGCCGTGAAAGCTGTTTTCGAGGGCGAGGAACTTTGTGCCGAGATGCAGGCCCTCGCTGCGCTTGAGTTTTGCGTAAGCGCGGGCCAGCTTGAGCGCGGCTTCGTTGGCCTCGGTGCCGCTGTTACAGAAGAAGGCGCGATCCATTCCGGTGGCCTCGGTGAGGCGGAGGGCGAGGGCGGCTTGTCCTTCGTGGTAGTAGAGGTTGGAGATGTGGATGAGCTTGCGGCTCTGGTCAGCGATGGCCTTTTCGATGGCGGGGTGGGCGTAGCCGAGCGCGTTGACGCCGATGCCGCTCAGGAGGTCGAGGTAGCGGACTCCGTTCTCGTCTATGAGGTACACGCCTTCGCCGTGGGTGAAGAGCACGGGATTGCGTTCGTAGGTTTCGAGGAGCAGCTTTGCTTCCACGGCTTTGATTTCGTCGAGTTTCATCTACACTCCCAATAGGCGTTCAGCGTTCAGCGTTCAAAATGCAGCGCGTTGATGTTCACAGCTTTTGCATCGTGGCCCAGAGCATTTTTCCGCGCGTCCATGGGGCACACTTTCCCTGTTCGCTGAACGCTGATCGCTGATCGCTGTAGTCATGCGAC
Source organism: uncultured Acidobacteriaceae bacterium (assembly GCA_963831055.1). GTDB lineage: Bacteria > Acidobacteriota > Terriglobia > Terriglobales > Acidobacteriaceae > Palsa-343. The sequence goes on from CAWHOU010000023.1 coordinate 287,559, forward strand.
CATCACTTCCGTGCCCTGGTTGATGCGGCTGCTGCAGAGGTCCGGCAGCAGTGCAGCGACCGACGCGGGCAGGATGCGGACGCGCTTGACCCCGTTGAGCAGGGCTTCGCGGCAGGCGCTGAGTTTAGGCAACATACCTCCGGTGATGACTTCGTCGCGGGTGAGGCCGGCGATCTGGTCGATGGAGAGCCAGCGCATCACGCTACCGTCGGCGCCGAGGACGCCGGGGACGTCGGTGAGGAAGACGAGGGCGTCGGCTTTGCAGGCTCCTGCACAGGCTGCGGCCATTTCATCGGCATTGATGTTGTAATACTCGCCGTCGAAGCCGAGGGCGATGGAAGAAATGACGGGGACCGCGCCCATCTGCCAGATGGCTTCGAGCCAGCGCGGATCGGCGGCGACGATTTCACCGACGAACCCGAGGTCGGGGGCGGTACGTTTTTTGCGGGCGCGAAAGACGAGGCCATCGCCGCCGGAGAGTCCGACAGCGGGCTGGCCGTGGGAGCCGAGCGAGGCAACGAGCGCTTTGTTGACGCCGCCGCCGAGGACCATGAGCGCGGTGTCGCGGGTTTCGGCGTCGGTTATGCGCAGGCCTGCGACGAATTCACTTTGCTTGCCGAGTTGCTTGAGCGTGCGAGTAAGCTGCGGCCCTCCGCCGTGGACGATGGCGACCTGATTGCCGTCCTTGACGAGTTCGGCGATGGCCTTGGCGCACTCGTGCAGGAGTTCGGGATTCTCCAGGGTGGCGCCTCCGAGTTTGACTACGTATCTCATAGGTTCATAACCCTTCTGCTTCACTTCTCATAACCCATCTTCTTCTTTAAAACCGCACATCAGGTTCATGTTCTGGATCGCCTGACCGGCCGCGCCTTTGAGCAGGTTGTCGAGGCAGGAGACGATCACGCAGCGGCGGCCGTCGTCTGCGAGATGGAACCCGATATCGCAGTAGTTGGTGTGGATCGAATACTGAATCTCCGGGAGATGGCCGGCGGGGAAGATGCGGACGAGCGGGCTCTGGGCGAAGAAGCTGCGATAGAGGGACTCGACGTCGGCGGGCTGGCGCGCTTCTTTGAAGCGCACATAAATGGTGGAGAGAATGCCGCGCGGGATGGGGAGCAGGTGCGGCGTGAAGACGATTTGCTCAGTGGCGAGGTCCAGCTGTTCGAGGAGCTCGCCGGTGTGCCGGTGGGAGAAGAGGCCGTAGGCGGAGAGGTTGTCGGCGGCATGCATGAAGTGGGTCTTCGCAGTGGGGGCCTTGCCTGCTCCGGAGACGCCGGACTTTGAATCGGCGACGATGCCGCGATCGAGGTCGACCCATCCGGCCGCGAGCAGCGGCTTGAGGGCAAGGATGATCGAGGTCGCGTAGCAGCCGGGATTGGCGACCAGATCGGCGTCGGGAATCTCATCGCGATGCAGCTCGGGCATGCCGTAAATGGCTTTCGTGTGGACGGTGGTGGCGACGGGCGAGCCTTCGTCGTTGAACTTGTAGACGGCGCGATTTTCGGCGGCGGCGAGACGCCACGCGCCGCTGAGATCGATCACGCGGAGGCCATGGTCGAGGGCCTGGGGCACCCACTCGCGCGACTGCTCGTGGGGAGTGGCGAGGAAGAGGATCTGGATGCCGCGAGCTTTCAGCAGATCCCAGGAGAAGGGCTCGATTTTCGCGGCACCGGGGGCGAGGCCGGCGCCGTTGTTATCCATAAGCTGCGGATGGATTGCGGCGAGCGGCTCAGGCGCGGTGTCGGGGCGGCCAAGGAAGAGGGGCGGCGATCCGGCGAGCGCGGGGTGACGGATTAGGAGGCGGGCGAGTTCCATGCCGGCGTAGCCGGTGACGCCCATGACGGCGACAGAGACAGGGTGCAGGCGGGATGAGGCCGCTCTCGTGGTCTTTGCCGAGTTTGAAATAGTGGCGGACATTTTTCGCAAATCTTGTTGGACTACTGAAACTCCCTCGTGATTCTTTTTGTGGCGGTTTTTCGGGCCTCTTTGCTGAGCCCTGGGCTCTGTGTGTTTCAGCCGATCATGCGCTCGAGTTTTTCGCGCATGGTGGAGGCTCGTCGGGGGTCGGGGCAGATGATCAATACGGTGTCGTCGCCGGCCAAAGTTCCCACCACGTCGTTCCATTCCTCGTGGTCGATGGCCAGGGCAACGGGTTGTGCGCCGCCGCTGGTGGTGCGGAGGACAAGCTGGTTCTGGGCCTGCCGTACGGCCAGGCCGAAGCTCGAAAGGACTTCGTCGACCGGTGGCGGTTCGTCTTCCTGCTCCTCCGAGTGGCCATTGCCGTTGGGGGCCGCGTAGCCATTGGGGCCTTTGTAGAGCCGGAGCTCGTGAATGTCGCGAGAGAGCGTGGCCTGGGTAACGTCAAAACCGAGACGGGCCAGGCGGCGGCGCAGCTCGTCCTGGCTGGCGATGGATTCCGCCGTCACCAGTTGCCGGATTGCGCTGTGCCTGTCCTGTTTGCTCACACCTATCTCCTGAAAATGAGCACGAAATCGAACGAAAAAATGGCGGCCAGCCGCTGAGCGGCCAGCCGCGCCTCACTATGTATAAAAATACAGCAATGCTGTATAAATATGCAAGGGGAAAAACAGCCGGTGGCCGGTAGCCGGAAGCTGGGAGTTGGTAATAGTTGATGGCTGGTGGTAATGCCGGGCGGAGGCTGCTGGGCCGGGAAAAGTCCGAAAAAGTCGATGTTTCTTTCTCCAGAAAAAAGGAAGGCCGTTATAGTTGGATATGGGAACGAGAAATTGTGCTGCTCCGGCCCTGTCGACCGGCGGCTCCCGGCCCAATATCGGGGTCCCCGGCGAGCGTGCTCGCTGGGGTGAAAGTCTCATCGATTCGCGTTTCGATTTTGAATCGTGTGGCGTCGGGTTTGTTGCTACTCTCGACAACCAGCCTTCGCATGACATTCTGACAAAGGCGCTGACGGCGCTTGCGCGCCTGGCGCATCGCGGAGCCGTGGCTGCGGACGGCAAATCGAGCGACGGCATCGGGATTCATACTGCTATTCCCCGCGAACTGCTGCTGGGTTCGGCCGGGATTTCTGTCGATCCAGCGCAACCGTTGGCGGCTGGCATGGTTTTTCTCTCTGCGGAAGCGACGGCGGCCGCAGCGGCTGTGCGCGAGCTGGAACAGGCGATTGTTGGGCAGGGCTTCTCGATCCTCGGCTGGCGGGAGGTTCCGACGCGGCCTGAGATTCTGGGTGAGATTGCAGCCTCGACGCTGCCGATCATCCGCCAGGTGCTGCTGACGGATGCTGGCCGCGGCGCGACTTACCAGGATCTCGATCGAAGGCTCTATCTTGCGCGGAAGTGCTTTGAGCGTAGCGGGGCGCAGGGTTATGTGTGTTCGCTGTCGTCATCTTCGATTATTTACAAGGCTATGTGCGACGCGCGGCTGCTGCCGGAGTTCTATCCCGATCTGTCCGATCCGAGATTTGTAACGCCGTTTGCGCTTTTTCATCAGCGGTACGCGACGAATGTGGCGCCGTCGTGGGATCGGGCCCAGCCGTTTCGGATTCTGGGGCACAACGGTGAGATCAACACGATCTGGGGCAATCGGGCACGGATGACGGCCCGGGCAGCCACGCTGCCTGATGAGCTGCGGCCCATTTTCACGCCCAGCGGTTCGGACTCGACCAGTCTGGACGAGGTGATCGAGCTGCTGGCGCGGAATGGGCGCACGGTGGCTGAGGCGGTGCGGATGGTGATGCCGCCGGCGGACAGCGGGAGGCATTCGGCGTTTCTGGCTTACCACGGAGACTGCATTGAGCCGTGGGATGGGCCGGCGGCGGTTTCGTTCACAGATGGGCACCTGATCGGTGCGGCGCTTGATCGGAATGGGCTGCGGCCTTGCCGATTCTTTGTGACCGAAGATCAGTTGGTGGTGGCGGGATCAGAAGCGGGACTGGTGGATCTCGATCCGGAGAAGATTGTGCACAGCGGGCGGCTGGGTCCGGGGCAGATGCTGCTGGCCGATCTCGAGAAGCACGTTTTCTATGAGGACGATGAGCTGCAGGCGCTGTTTGACAAGTCAGCGCCGGAGTATGAGGCATTGCTGGAGAATGCGACGCTGGAGTCAGGGCAGCCGGTGGCGGCGCTCGATGCGGCGGAGCTGAACCGGCTGCAGCTGGGTTTCGGGTACACCAAAGAAGACGTCAACATGATCCTGAAGCCGATGGCGATGGAGGGCAAGGACGCGGTGTGGTCGATGGGGGACGACACGCCGATAGCACCGCTGGCCCGGACGCCCAGGCCGGTGTACGCGTTTTTCCGGCAGCGCTTCGCTCAGGTGACGAACCCGCCCATCGATTCGCTGCGCGAGGCTTGCGTGATCCAGCTGCACACGCGGCTGGGACCGTGGCCGCATGTGTTAGGCACGCGGGAACGGCTGCCGGGGTTGTCGCTGGGTTCGCCTTTTCTTTCGCTGGCACAGATGGATTCGCTGCATCGGCGTAAGCACAACCTGGCGGGGGATATGCCGCTGGCGGTGCTGGACTGCGTTTTCAATCCGGCATGCAACCTGATGACGGCGCTCGATGACCTTTGCGCCAGGGCGATCGAGCTGGTGCGCGGGCGCGCGGCGGTTCTGTTGCTGACGGACCGGGGATGCGGGGAGCAGGCGATCCCGATTCCTATGGCGCTGGCGACGGGAGCGGTGCATCACGCGCTGATTCGCGCGGGTGAGCGGGTGAAGGTCGGGCTGGCGATAGAGGCGGCGGATTGCCGCGACCTGCATCATGCGGCGGTGCTGATGGGGATGGGGGCGGGAGCGATTTGCCCGTGGCTGGCGCTGGAGACGGCGCGGCAGCTGAATCCTGAGCAGGGCGAGGCGAATTTACTGCACGCTTTCGATTTGGGTCTGGCGAAGATCATGTCGAAGATGGGCATCTCGGTGGTGGACAGCTACCGCGGTGCGCATCTCTTCGATTGCCTGGGGCTGAGCAAGGATGTGGTGGAACGATGTTTCGAGGGAACACCGGCTCCTCTAGGGGGCATCGGCTTCCCCGAGTTGGAGGCGAGCCTGCGCGAGCTGTGGCTGGGGACGCAGAATGGCGATGCTCGTCCGGAGGCCGGTGACAATGGCGGATCGTTGGTGACGGTTGTGGCGACGAAAGACCTGCCAGATTACGGGTGGGTCCGGTTCCGGAAGGCGGACAGGTCAGAGCCGCATGGATGGCAACCGCAGACGGTTCGGTTGTTGCAGACCATCACAGGGGCTACGAAGGTTGCGGCGGCTGCGGCTGATTCGGCGCAGGCGTGGGGAGCCTTCACGAGCCAGGCCAAAGAGAAAGAACCTGCGGTGCTGCGCGATCTGCTGGAGGTGCGGGCGGCGGCGGCGCGGCTGCCTGTCGATGCCGTGGAACCGGCGCAGAATATGTTTGGACGGTTCATTGCCAGCGCTATGTCGCTGGGGTCGCTGAGTCCTGAGGCGCACCAGACGATTACGGCAGCGATGAACATGCTGGGCGGGCGATCGAACACAGGCGAGGGCGGGGAAGACCCTGCGGTCTACGAACCTGGAGCGCAGCTGCCAGTCGCAGGGGTTTCGTATCCCTCGGAGCTGCTGAACAACAAGGTGAAGCAGGTAGCGTCTGCGCGGTTCGGGGTGACGGCGCAGTATCTGATGCATGCCGAGGAGCTGGAGATCAAAATCGCGCAGGGGTCGAAGCCTGGCGAGGGCGGGCAGTTGCCGGGGCACAAGGTCACGGAGCTGATTGCGCGGCTGCGACATGCGCAGCCCGGGGTGCAGCTGATCTCGCCGCCGCCGCACCACGATATTTATTCCATTGAGGACCTGGCGCAGCTGATTCACGATTTGCGGCGGATCAATCCGAAGGCGGCGATTGGCGTAAAGCTGGTTTCAGAGTGCGGAGTGGGCACGGTGGCCGCGGGTGTGGCGAAGGCCTACGCGGACTACATCGTGATTGCGGGGCACAACGGTGGGACGGGCGCGTCGCCATTGTCGAGCATCAAGTACGCGGGGAATCCGTGGGAGCTGGGGCTGGCGGAGGCGCAGCAGGTGCTGATCCGGAATGGTCTGCGGGGCCGTGTGCGTCTCCGCACCGACGGCGGCCTGCGCACGGCGCGCGATATTGTGGTGGCTGCGATGTTGGGGGCCGACGAGTTTGCTTTCGGCACGGCGGTGCTGGTGGCGCTGGGCTGCGATATGGCGCGACAGTGCCATTTGAATACTTGTCCCACGGGTATCGCGACGCAGCGGCCGGATTTGCGGGCGAAGTTCCGGGGCAAGCCTGAGCATTTGGTTCGTTTCTTTGAGGGGCTGGCGGAGGAGATTCGGGCGCTGTTGGCGGGGCTGGGTCTGCCGTCGTTGGAGGCGGCGATTGGCCGCACCGACCTGCTGGAGCAGACGCGTTTCGATGGGTGCCTGGATCTGGGCCCGATGCTGGGCGCGCCCCCGGACGGCGGCAGGGCAGGTGCGACACACTGGCAGGGGCGGCGGAACCTTCGGCCTGAGGATCACGCGCCGATCGACGATGCGTGGGTTGAGCCTGGGGTCGCGGCTTACAAGGCTGGCGAGCCGTTTCTCGTGGATGCGCTGATCGCGAACGAAGACCGGACTTTTGGGGCGAGGTTGGCGGGAGAGCTAGCGATGCTGCAGTCCGCGGGCATTTCGGCGCGGGCTCCTTTGACCTTTCGGCTGACTGGAGAAGCGGGACAGTCGTTTGGGGCGTTTGCGGTACCAGGGATGGTGCTCAACCTTAAAGGTCTGGCGAATGATTTTGTTGGCAAGTCATTATCGGGCGGGGAGATTATTTTGCGCGGGCAGGGCCGAGCGGCGCTGCAGCCGGAGCTGCACACCATCCTCGGCAACGTCGCGCTTTATGGAGCGACCAGCGGTGCGCTTTTCGCGGCTGGCTGCGCGGGTGAACGCTTTGCCGTGCGCAATTCGGGCGCTCTCGCAGTGGTCGAGGGGGTGGGCGACCATGGGTGCGAATACATGACCGGAGGGTTGGTCGCGGTGCTGGGGGCGACGGGGACGAATTTCGGCGCCGGCATGACCGGCGGCGAAGCCTGGGTCTTCGACGACGAGGGACTCTTCCTGGCGCAGCAGAGGTATCACCCTGGTTTTCTCACCCCTGAGCCCTACGGCACACTGGATTCCGAGGCGCATCAGAGCATCCTGGGCCTTGTGCAGTTGCATGCCGAAAAGACTGCGAGCACCAGGGCCTACTGGCTGATGTCGAAGTGGGAGGAGTTGGCGCCGCGGTTTGTGCGGCTGACGCCGAAGCCGCAGTGAGGGCAGGGAACTGACAAAGCTCAGACACAGCGTTCAGCGATCAGAAAAACGGACTGCGGAGGGCGAGCAGCAAGGCCGCCGATGGCGATCAGCGATGAGTGTCCAAATCAGGCTGAACACCTTTGGTGGGGTGTCAACACGTCCCCAAAAAAGACCGCCTGAGCGGCCGCTTCTTTTGAGCAGGAGATCGCGGTGATCAGCTCACTGGCTCCTTATGTCCATGATGCTTAACGTATTGTGTGAGTGAATCGAATCCTGACTCCTTCAGCAACTCGCCGAGGGTTCGCTCGCCGTCCCATCCCGGCGCGAAGTTGTGCCCATAGTGCTCCCGCAGATGTTTGATTTTCGTCGTGGGGTGCTTGCGATCAATCTGCCCACTCTTATCCCGCTCACGTCCGTCGAGGCCTGGCTTCCTGGCATCGCTCATCTTCATTCCTCCTGGGGCCGTAAGGCCCCGGCTGTGGTCCGACCCATGCTATCGCATTCGGGTGATTTCACATTAGCCAAGAAAGAAAAATTCAGAAAAGCGGTTGCGAGCGGCACGAAAATTCTCCTGGTGCGGGCGAATGTTGGCGGCAGCCCTCAGAAGGGACTCCAGAGGGTAGAAAAGGCACAGGAGGTGAGACGGCTTCTCCCGGAAGTGGCGCATCCTGAAAGTAACTGGGCAACTCAAGGGGGCCATTTAGGCTGACGCCAACATCGGGCGTTATCGCTCTTCTGGCACAGAAGGTTTTGCTTAATGGGTTGCGGCGATGCTGGAAGCTTCCGTCGGGTCAGTTCCGGTGGTGGCGGTGCCGAGGCTGGTGAGGGCTCCGGGAGTGGTGGTGCCTATAGTGAAGACCTGTAAATCGGGACTGCCTCCAGCACAAACGACGGCGATATAGGTTTTGGTTTTATCCTCGACCATCTCTACCGGAAGGCTGCCGGTTGAAAAGGGCGATCCCGCGATGGCGGTGAGGGCGCCGCTGTTCGTCAACAGGAATGCGCTGATGTTGCCCTCGGTACGGTTGGCGACGTAGACGTAGCTGCCGGTGGAGTCAACCAGCACCGCGAAGGCGCCCGTGCCGGTAGTGACGGGTGAACCGGAAGTTTCCATGAGCGTTCCGCTTGAGGAGATGGAAAAGACGCGCACCGCGCCGATGCCGGTTTCCGCTGCCAACAGGAAACCGCCGGAGGGCGTGATGGCCATGCCATAGTCGGCATCGCCGGACTGCTTAACGGCGAGGACGCTGTTGATTTGCGCGAGAGCGCCGGTGCTGGTGTTAAAGCTCATCGTGTAGATGCCGCCAGTGCCGCAGGCGACGTAGACGAACGCGCCGCTGGGAGTGATTTCGAGATCGGTGGCGGGATCGCTGGCGTTCAGGATTACGACCGAGGAAGTGATTGAGGTGAGTGCGCCGCCGGCTCCGATCTGGAAGACGTACGCTTCTCCTGCGAAAGCATCGGCGCCGAGCAGCCATTTGCCGGTAGGGTCAACACGCAGCACAGAAGGTTCAACGCCGGTAGCAACGGGTGTGCCGCCATTGCCCAGAGTGAGGGCGCCGTTCGACCCGATGGTATAGACGTAGATTCCGCCGGCGGCGCTTCCCATGTACAGATAGGTATCGGTGGGAGTGATGGCGAGCGCGGTGGGTTCGAGGCTGACGGAATACGGAGAGCCTGAGGATTTAGTGAGGCCGGTACTGGCAACGGCGAACCCGGCGATGGTGAGGGGATTGGTTCCGAGATTGCCCACGTAAAGGAAGTTTCCGCTCGATGAGCCCGAGCCGCCTGTGCCGCTGGCCAGCGGCGGAAAGAATCGGCCACAGCCTGCGAGCACCAAGATAGCCGCGCTGATTACCGGCCAGCCGAGACGTGCGAAACGAGATTTCAACAAGGCAGTGTCCCCTCACGACTATGTTAACCGGCTCCGGTAGACCGCCATGCTCATAGACGCTCGCGAACCTGTCCGCGCTCCTTTTGCTCCTCGTTTCAAGGCCTGGTAGCGGATGCAGAGGAACAGGAAAGGGTTTGCCATCGTTGTCGCATGTTCAGTCTCACGGACGTCGCTTTGGCGGGCTGGGCGCTAACAACGAGGTCGTATTTGCGCATCTTATTTGCTGGAACGCGTTCGAGCGCCTCGCATGCTCGAACGCCAGTTCACAAGGGCACAGCCCATTCAAAGAAAAGAGGAATGCATTGAAACCAGCAACCATTGTAGGAATTCTGCTTGTCGTGGTGGGTATTATCGGTTTCGCCGTCGGAGGCATCAGCTTCACCCACGAGAAGAAAGATGTGGACATGGGACCCGTCCAGATCTCGCATAAACAGACGAAGACAGTGCCGATTTCACCGATTCTGAGCACGGTTGCACTGGTGGGGGGGATTGGACTGGTGGTGGTGGGCGTTCGGGCCAGCTGAGGCGAGCGGCCGCGGGAGCTGTTGAATACACGGGTAAGAGCACACGGTCAAACCGAAAAAGCCCCCCAGGAAAAACGGTCGCCTGGCACCGATTTCGGTTCCTGGGGATCGCGAGACAGAGGCAACCATGCAATGAATCGGCCGGAGCTACTTCCCCACACGAACGAAGAAGCTCCAGCCCGACGCGCGCCTTTAGAACGACCAGAGCTGGTTGCCTCCCCCGTCCAGTATTGTCGCCGGCACCGGCTGCCCCGACCAGGGACGGCGGAGACCGAGGGGGAGTCGTGCTACAATGTCTTTACGCTCAGTTGTTTGGTTGTGAGTCGTTCTCGCCTTCATCCGCAAGACCGTCCTCCCGTAATCTTCCCAGCCCTCTCAGCGTGATGGCCTCATGCGTCAAGTAGCTTGACCAGGCCAGGCTGCCGCGTCCCAGGCTAACGCCGGAGCGCATCTCAGCCGAAGAGGTATGTGTGGGACAAAATCGAACCGGCGTCTCGTAAAGCGCTCCCCCGAATTTCCCCTGCATAAAAACTCAAGCTCCGGGCGCAGCTCCGCACTTAGCCGGGCCGCACACCGGGAACACAGCAACTCCGGCCGCCTCGCATCGTTAGAACGAGTCGGATTCCCTGGATGAAACGCAGAGCCGATCCGAAGGTCGGCCTCAACGAGGGGATCCCAGGCGCGCCCGAGCAAGGACAAATTGAAACTTTTTTCTGAACTCAACCTTTCGCCGGCCCTGCAACAGCAGATTGCCGCCGCCAACTTTGTCATCCCCACCCCGGTCCAGGCTGGAGCAATCCCGCCCGCCCTCGAAGGCCGCGACGTGATTGCCACCGCCCAAACCGGCACCGGCAAGACCCTCAGCTTCCTCATCCCGCTGATCGAGCGGATGCCAAAAGGCATCAAGGGCGCGAGCGCTCTCGTGCTGCTGCCTACCCGCGAGCTGGCCATGCAGGTCCTCGAACACTATCGCCATCTCACCCAGGCCAAAGGCACGGCAGCACTGGTCTGCGGTGGTCTCGCTGAAGGCCCACAGCTCGACGCAATCCGCCATGGAGCTCGCCTCATCGTTGCCACCCCTGGCCGCCTCGAAGATTACCTCCAGCGCAAGCTGGTCAACCTGAGCGGCATCAAAATCCTCGTCCTCGATGAAGTGGACCGCATGCTGGACATGGGTTTCAAGCCCTCCATCAAGCGCATCACCGCCGCCCTGCCTAAGGATCGCCAGACCCTCTGCTACTCGGCGACGTTAAGCCCCGAGATCCGCGAAGTGGCTCGCGACTACCTCAAAGATCCAATTCGCGTCGAAATCGGCTCGGTCCTCAAGCCCTCGCCCAACGTCGAGCTGCGCAGCTTCGAGGTCCCCACCGACAAGAAGCAGGAGCTCCTCGAGCACCTGCTGGGATCGAGTGACGGCAGCTTCCTCGTCTTCGTGCGCACCAAGCACGGGGCCGATCGCGTCGCCCGCCGCCTGGTTCGCTCCGGTCACTCGGCCACCCCGATTCACGGCGATCGCTCGCAGTCGCAGCGCAACGCTGCTTTGCGCAGCTTCGCGCAGGGACGCCATCGTGTCCTGGTGGCCACTGACGTGGCTGCCCGCGGCATCGATGTGGCCGACGTGGCCCATGTCGTCAACTTCGATATGCCCAAAGAAGCGGAAGACTATGTGCACCGCGTTGGCCGAACCGGCCGCGCGTCTGCCCGTGGGATAGCTTCCACCTTCGCAGCGCCCGATGAAACGCATGCGCTGCGCAAGATGGAGCGCACCCTGGCGATCACCACGAAGAAATTCCGGGTCCGTCCGAGAGCAACAAAAGCGGCTCTCTGACCCGGAAGCTGATTACTGCCGGCCCGCGCGCTTCTGAGCAACCACCAGACCACGCGGCGTCGGCAGCAGCACAACCGAAATCAACCCCTCAGCCTCCATCCGCAGCGCCGCCTCGCGCACCAAACCAGGGTGAGAGCTGGAATCATGCATCAGGATCAGGCCAAAGGGGCTGATCTGCGGCAGAAAACGGCGAATCTCCTGCTCGCGAATCTCCAGATCGCTGTCGCTGAAAAACAAATCGATCGTCCCGCTCACCTGCATCTCGAGCGAAGAAGCGTTGCGCAGCTCGATCCACTCCTCCAAGCCCGACGCCGCAATTTTCTCCTGCGCCTTCGCAAAAACCACCGGATCGAATTCGCAACTCACGATCCTGCCGAATCCGTTCCTCTTGAGCCCCCGCGCCATCCAGACTGCGCTCACCCCCAGAAAGGCGCCCGTCTCGACGATCAGATTCGGCTTGAGGGTCGTCACCAGCGTGCTTAGAAACTCAAGCACCTCGGCCTCCGCTGTCATCGAGTCGTACATGCTCCAGCGCTCCGGGTGCGGACACTCCGGAGTTGCGCGGTGATACTCCGGCAGCAGCTCGCCCCCGGCGCGCTCCGCCTGCAGCATCACTTTATGTTCCTGTTTGAGCTTCTTTCGAAAAAGACCCAAAGCCAGCTCCGCAGACCAGTTTCGATTGTAGAGTCTCCACCCTGAACCCTGATCGCTGAACGCTGTACGCTGTATTCATGAAAGTCGCCCTCCTGGGATTTGGCACCGTGGGCAGCTCGGTCGCTCGCATCCTCTGCGATCTCAAGCCCGACGGCATCGAGCTCTCCCACGTCTTCAATCGCGAGGTGTCGCGAAAAAAAGCCGATTGGGCCCCGCCCACCGTTGTCTGGACGGAAGACTTCGACGAAGTCCTGCGCTCCGATGCCGACGTGATCGTCGAGTTGGTCGGGGGCCTCGATCCGGCGGGTGCATGGGTGCGCTCCGCTCTCGAAGCCGGCAAATCCGCCGTCACCGGCAACAAGAAGCTCATCGCGAAGCACGGCATTGAGCTCGATCGGCTCGCCCGCTCCAAAGGCGCGCACCTGCTCTACGGCGCGGCCGTCGCTGGGGGAATCCCGGTCATCCCGGGCCTGCAGCAAGGGCTCGCCGGCGACCGCATCACGCGCATCGAAGGCATTCTCAATGGCACCTGCAACTACATTCTCGGCAGCATGGAGGCGGGCGCGGCCTTCGCCGACGTGCTTCGGGAAGCACAGCAACTCGGATACGCCGAAGCCAATCCCAGCGAAGACGTGGACGGCTACGACGCGCGCGCCAAGCTGGTGATCCTCTCCCGCATCGCGCTCCGCGCGGACATCGACGTCGAATCCGTCGCCTGCCGCTCCATCACCGAAGTCGACGCGGTCGACCTCGTCTACGCCCGCGACCTCAACTGCACGATCCGGCAGATATCCAAAGCCGAACTGCGCCCCGATGGCGTCTCTGCGACCGTCGGTCCCATGCTCGTCCCGCTGCGCTCGCCCTTCGCCTGGTCGCGCGGCACCGAGAACATGGTCCTCGTCAGCGGCCAGTATGGCGGCGACGTGGTCTTCTCCGGCCACGGAGCCGGCGGCAATCCCACAGCGGTCGCTGTCGTCTCCGACCTCATCTCGCTCGCGCATGGCTCGAAGGCCGCCGATCTGCCCAGCCGCGCCGCTCTGGTCAGCGGAGAATTCGAACTCCGCCACTACATCCGCTTTATCGTGCAGGATCGCCCCGGCATCGTCGCGGAAATCGCCGGCGCTCTCGCCTCAGAGAAGATCAACATCGACGCCCTCTTCCAGCGCCCCGGCTATGAAAAAGGCAATCTGCCTTTTGTCGTGACCGTGGAGCCCTGCGCGGCGTCTGCGCTGCGCCGCGCTATCGACCGCATCGCGCATGCGGGCTGGCTCGCGCAGCCGCCTCTTGATATGCCCATGCTGGGGGAGTGAAAGCTGCTTCTACGCCGGTGACAGAATCTTGACCTTACAGAGACTAAGCTGAGAGAAACCGCGATCAAAGGTCTACAGTGGCCTGCTCTGCCTCCGCAAAAGCAGCAAGATATGCGTCAGTCCATGTATTTGGACCGGTCGTAATCCGGGAACTGGCTTCTCGCCAGCGCGCGCTGAAACCGGGCGGCTCCGGCATGAATGCGACGCGTTGGTCGCTTCGCCAGGCTTCGTAAACGCTCCACGCCGCTTGAGCATCCAGCACATCTTCAACCATCACGTGCGGGTTTGTCAGAAGACGCAGGAAGCCCATCTCCGTGATGCGGCAAAAGACCAGTTGCAAGTCCTCAGAGTTATCCAGCCACCTGGTTGCGATCGAGTGGTGGATATGCCGATCCGAGGTCAGCGCGATCCACACATTTACATCAGGCAAGCAGATCATCGAAGTCGAACTTGTTCAGATCCAGCGAACCGGGGCGCCTTGACGGAATCAGAGGAAGCTTCACCTTGCCAGTCGATGAAGCCAAATCAGGCTCCGAAGCGACCACGCGTTCAAACGTGGCTACCAGCAGCTCTTCCACCGTCACACCGCGGCTCTTTGCAGCAGGCTCGGCAAGACGGTATACGGAGTCCGGGAGACTGATTGTGGTACGCATCATGTTTCCCATGATACGTGCATCGTGCCCACCACTCCAATAAACTCAACCAGAGTGTTTGCCACTATCATCGCCGGCCTAACCACCCTCTTCACCCTCGCCGGACTCGGCTACTACATTGTTGCCCTCTGGAGCGCCCGCGCCTTTCTGCGTCGCCCCCGCTGTGCTGCCGGATTCGCTCCGCCCGTCAGCATTCTCAAGCCCATCCACGGCCTCGATCCCAGCATGATGGAAGCCTTCGCCAGTCACTGCCGCCAGACCTACTCCGGCGCATACGAAATCCTTTTCGGAGTCTCCAGCCTCGACGACCCCGCAGTCCCCGTCGTCCGCCAACTCCCGGGCGATTTCCCGGACCAGGCTATCCAGCTTGTTCATTGCCCGAAGGTCCTCGGTCCGAACGGCAAGGTCAGCAACCTCGCGCAACTCCTGCCGCACGCGCACCACGATTACCTCATCATCAACGACGCCGACATCCGCGTCGGCCCTCACTATCTCACCCACATCCTCGCGGCCTTTGCGCCCCGCGAAAATCATCGTCCAGCAGGCCTCGTCACCGCTCTCTATCGTGGCCGCGCCCATCGAACCGTCGGCTCAAGACTCGAAGCCCTGGGCATCGCCACTGACTTCGTCCCCAGCGTTCTTACAGCGCGCTTCCTGGAAAAGGGCCTCCACTTCGGACTCGGCTCCACGCTTGCCGTTTCCCGCACTGCTCTCGACGCCGCCTTCCAGGCTGGCCTCGCGCCGCTCTCCGAATATCTCGCGGACGATTACGAACTGGGAGCACGCATCGACGCTGCCGGCTTTCGTGTCGAACTGAGCAGTGAAATCGTCGAGACCTCCGTCCCCGCCTGGACGTTTTCCGGTTATCTTCATCACCAGCTACGCTGGGCGCGAACGATGCGCGAATCCCGTCCCGCGGGCTATGCTGGTCTGGTATTTTCCTATGGCCTTGCCTGGGCGCTTCTCAATCTCATCGCCTCCGGCCTCAGCCTCTTTGCCCTCGCTCTGTTCAGTTTGGCGCTGCTCTTCCGCGTCTCTGTTGCCCTGGGAGTGGGAGTCGGCATCCTCGGGGATCGCCAGGTGCTGCGCGACCTCTGGCTCCTGATACCGCGCGACATCATCGCCCTCGGCGTCTGGGCGTGGAGCTACGCCTCGGACACCGTCCGCTGGCGTGAAGAAAAATTTAAGCTGGAAAAGGGAAGACTAATCAGGCTCGAACCAGGTGGCGAATCAACTCGCCCTGCTCCGGCAGGCGCAAAACCGCAGCAACCTTAATGCCCTGAAGGCGGCACATATTCCTTCGGCAGCGCAGCCCCCTCGCCGAAGAAAAACTGATCCATCTGCTCCACCAGAAACTCCTGCGCCTGCGGGGTCCACGGCTGCAGGCGGTACTCGTTCATCAGCATCTTCTGCCGCTCCACCCACTCATGCCACGCCTGTTTCGAAACGTTGTTGTAGACCTTGTTGCCAAAGTCGCTGTCGAAGGGCGCCTCGTCCAGCCCTTCCATCTCCTGCTTGTAGCGTGCGCAAAAAACCATGTGCGGCATCGGTATCGGTCTCTCTGCTTATTGTAACGGCTTCCGCGACATTCTTCTCCCACAGCACAGGCAACGCTTCACCGCAATGCGCTTCTCAAAATGAGAAGAGGCTTCGTTCCGGCTCTCCGTTGATCCCGCCCCGCTGGCCAACTGCTCCCTCGCAAGGATATAAAGAAATTCTGCCTATGAAAATCATCCCGTTCTCCCTACACCGCGTGGGAGACGAGCCGGCATGAGAACACATGTCCGGCTCAGCCCCCTGGTTGCACAGCTCGCGTCGCAGTTCGTTCCTTTTTTCGCTCCGCTGCTCGTTGTTCTGCTCTCAGCCTTACCGTCCCACGCCGCCCACGCGCAGTCCGCCGATGAGATCGTTCGCACCGTGGTTAAAAACGAGCTGGACGCTGACACCAACGACCACACTTCATGGATGTACCGCGACGCCTACAAATCACCCGAGAAGAACATCGTCAAGCTGGTCATTGAAACGTCGCAGGGCAATCTATCAGAAGTCGTCGAAGACAACGGCCACCCACCTGGCGCCCAGCAGCACCAGGCCGACCTCGACCGCATCCACCTGATGCTCACCGACCCTGCCTTCCGACAACGCCTGAAAAGGAACGAACAGCACGATGGGCAGCAGGCCCGCGACATGATGAACATGCTTCCCAACGCTTTCATCTGGAACATCGTTGGCCGGGAGAACGGCGACGTTAAACTCACGTTCCGCCCCAATCCCAGGTTTTCTCCCGACAGCATGAGCGGAAGAGTGCTGGCTGCCATGTCGGGAACGCTGGTCGTCGACGAGCGCGAAATGCGGCTCAAAAGCCTCTCCGGTCATCTCGATAAAGACGTGGTCTTCGGCTGGGGACTGCTCGGACGCATTAATGCCGGGGGAACATTTCAAATCATCCGCGAAGAGGTAGGCCCGGGAAGCTGGCAGATTACCCAGACCCACGTCCACATCTCAGGCCATGCGCTGTTTTTCAAAACCATCGGCGACCAGGAAGACGAGGTCACCAGCGACTACCACCGAACGCCGGCTGGCGTCGATCTCGACAAAGCCGCGCAAATGCTGCGCGACGGCGAAGTCGCGCGGGAGCTGCATGAGAACCACTTTGGGGGCTGAGAGACGAGCGAGAAGCGAGCGAAACCCCAGCAGAGACCGGCAGAAATCGAGCGTAAGACGAGCGACGCACGGCTAATGTTGTGCTGCGTGGTTTTGTAGCACCGTCAGGAATTTCTTCAGCATCCGGGCTAATTCGTCGATATCCTGCAGGGCGGCTGCGGATTGCGAAATTTGAGCAAGACCAAGCTGGGTTGCCAATTCCAGCTGAGTCTCCAACTCATTGAGCGAACCGCGAGCCTGACTTATGAACAACGCAAAGCTTTTGTCAGTGAGCCTGCCGTGGCCTTCCGCGATGTTACTGGGTACAGAAACTGCGGCGCGTCGCATCTGCTGCGCAAGTCCATACATTTCAGATTGCGGGAAATGTGCAGTAAGGCGATAAACTTCCCGCGCGAGGGACATAGATCGTTGCCAAACTTGCAGATCCCGAAAATGCCTGGTCTTCATCCCTCGATAAGAGCCTTTACAAACGCGATGGACAAGAGCACCGAAGTTATGTTCGACAGCCCACTCCGCTTTTCGCTCGGGGTTTGCTCGCCCAGCGCCCGCTTGCGCCGATTCGCGGTCGCGCTGCTCCCTCTTTCGTTCCCTTCAAGCTCGCTTTACGCTCCGTCTTCGCTCGGTGTTCGCTCGCCCTTTCGCTCGTCTCAATGCAGCCGCATCTTCCACGCCGTGTAGCTCACAATCTCATGCGTCAGCCGCTTGATCCGCTGCTCTTTCGGAATACTTCGTCCCACCGGCCGCGGCGAAGTATAAACCTGCAGGCCATCATGCTCGCAGATGGCATGAACGCGGAACAAATGCGTCCCGTCGCTGACCACAACAATCGTCTTCAGCCCATTGACGCGCGCAATCACCGCCAGCCGTTCGGCCGACTGCTCCGTATTATCGCTCTGTGTCTCCGCGATGATCGCCTTTTCCGGAACGCCGTGCGCCAGCAGGTAATCGTGCCCGACTCCTCCCTCCGAGTGCCGGTCCGCGGGATCGCCTCCGCCGAGCGTGATCATCAGCGGCGCCAGCCCCCGCCGATAAAGCTCCAGCGCGTGATCGAGCCTCGCCCGCAACACCGGCGAGGGCCGCCCGTCATACTCCGCCGCTCCAAACACCGCGATGGCATGGGCAGGGCGTGCCTCGTCGCGATGCGCGTAGAACCGAATCTGCTCGTCCACCCACAAGACCCACCCCAGGGCCGCAGCCAATACGACCCCAACGGTCAGCAGCAGCACGCCGCTCCGCGAGCGAGCCGGTTTTCCGCCTCCCCGGCGAGCGGCCCTCAGATTGTCATCCGGAACAATCATCTCTCCTGCAGCGCGAGCGCAATGGCATGGGTCGGAATCGCCCCTTCGCGCAGAATCTGCCAGGTCCCATCCGGCCCGGAGAGATCCACAATCGTCGTTGGCACGCTGCGTCCCGTTGGACCGCCGTCAACAATCAGCGGAATCCTGTCGCCAATCTGGTCGCGAACGCACGCCGCGTAGGTGCACTCTGGCAGGCCTGCGAGGTTTGCGGAGGTAGCTGTGATCGGCAGTCCCAGCGCCGCCACCACCGCTCGCGGAATCGCAGCATCCGGCACGCGCAGCGCCACGTTGCCCGTATTGGCGGTGCTGCGCAGCGGCAACCGCGAGCTCGCCTTCACAATCACCGTCAGCGGCCCCGGCCAGAAACGCTCCGCCAGAAGGTCAAAGCAAAGCCCGCTCTCCCGCGCCAGTTCATAGGCCTGCGACAGCCCAGATACCAGCAGTGACAACGGTTTCTGCTTCAGGCGCGATTTGATCTCGTAAATGCTCTCGACCGCGCGAAGATTGACCGGGTCGACCGCCAGTCCATAGAAGGTGTCGGTCGGCAGGCCCACAACTTTGCCGGCGCGAATGCAGGTCGCGACGTATTCAATCCGGTCCGCTTCAGGTTCATCCGGATGGATGCGCAGAATTTCTGCTGACAAGGCTTCTCCCGTCGAGCAATGCGTCGGCACAGCGAATCCGTGGACGATCCCGGTCCTTAAATGTCAGGTGGATTTGAGTCCTCCCACCGTGGGTCTGTCCGGAAACCGAACTGCCTCGCCAGGACCGCGTGACTCTGGAAAGATTAGAATCCACCCATGCCAGCGGCTTCGGATCGTTCGCGCCTCATCAGCATTGTACAGAGTCGCCAGAACGCGCGGGTCCGGGAATTGCGCGCCGCCTTCGCTCGCAACGGCCGGGAGGTATCGGAAGTAATCGGCATCGAAGGCGAGCACCTGCTTGCCGAAGCCCTCCGCAGCGGTCTCCGGCTCCGCACCGTGTTCGTCCGGCGCGATCCCTCCTCAGCCGAATCGGCCCGCCGCGATGGCAGCCTTCGCGCGTTGGATCGCCTCGCGCTCCCTGCCAACGTGCCCGTGGTCGAGCTAACTTCCCCTGTTTTTGACAGCGCTGTCGAGACGGAATCCCCCCAGGGAATTGCTGCTCTGGTCGAGCCACCGGTCTTCTCGCTCGCCGAAGCCTTTGCCGCGCCGAACGCCTCCGGCCCGAACGCGTCCCCCTCAAATCCCCTCGTCGTTCTCACCGCTGCTCTCCAGGACCCTGGCAACTTCGGAACATTGATTCGCTCGGCAGAAGCCTTCGGAGCCAGCGGAGTCATCGCCATGCCAGGAACCGTCAGCGTCTGGAACTCGAAAGCCCTGCGCGCCTCGGCAGGCTCGGCCTTTCGAGTCCCTGTTGTCGCTGAGAAGTCGTCTCTGGCGTTCTCCGCGCTCGGTGAGCGACAGATCAAGGTCTTTGCAGCCGTTGCCGCGTCCACCGATTCCGACGCTATTCCCTGTTCCGACGCCGACCTTACCGGCCCCATCGCTTTCCTCATCGGCAACGAAGGCAGCGGCCTCTCCGCAGAACTACTCGACCGCGCGGACGCGCGCATCGCCATTCCGATGCCCGGCCCCGTCGAATCCCTCAACGCCGCCGTATCCGCCAGCGTGTTGCTCTACGAAGCCGCAAAGCAGCGCGGAGCGAAGACATCCTGACGCCCAACGATGAGATTTACCGGATGGCGGATGATACGACAACCATCGGGTAGAAACGCTGAATCATATTCCAACGTGGATTCAATTTGTTTAAAGAGCGACTTTCAGGAGGTCCCATGCAAGCAGCCAGATTCTCATTGATTCCAATCGCCGTTCTCGGCGTGATATTTTGTACGCCTCTGACCGAATCGCAATAGGGTTCTGCTTATCCCGAGACTGGAACCGTCTGGAAGAGGCGCCGTGACCAACCCTCTCACTGCAGAGTCCCGAGCCACGTAATAATCGCACCCTCCAGAAAAATCCGCTTATCCGACCAGTTGTGACCCGTGTCCGCATGAATCGAAGTGATCCGCTGGTTGCCCTCGCCCGTAGTTCCGCCACCAGGGCGCCGGTTTCGCGGGCCACGCCATCGTTGGCCGAGAGCAGAAGCACCGGTGTGATGAAGAAACTTCCTCAAGAAACTCTCGAAACCCATTTCGAAGCGGCGCTGCCCACGTTGCACGAAACTCGTGTACACTAACTTCGTATGAAAAACCTCACCTTCAGCGCGGACGAGGACCTCATCGAGAAGGCGCGCGCCATCGCAAAGGCGCAGCGAACCACCCTCAACGCCGCTTTCCGCGAGTGGCTGGCGCAATTTGCCGCCAGCGAAGGAAATGCCCAGAGCTTCGACGCCCTCATGAAAGATCTGCGCCGCGTCGATGCCGGCGGACACTACACGCGGGATCAGCTCAATGAGCGCTAAATTCTTTCTCGACACAAATATTTTTGTCTACTCGTTCGATCGCGCCGCCCCCCAAAAAGCAACCAAGGCTAAACGGCTTATCCGCGAAGCGCTCGCTTCACAAAAGGGAGTCATCAGCTTTCAAGTGGTTCAGGAGTTTTTCAACGTCGCTACCAAACGCTTCGCCCAGCCCCTGAGGGTGTCCGAAGCCGAACAGTACATGGGAACGGTCTTTCGTCCATTGCTGGCCGTACAATCCTCGTTGGCGCTCTACTCTGAAGCATTGCATCTCCAAAAGCAACGCGGCTTGTCGTGGTACGACTCCCTGATCGTCTGTGCCGCCACGCAATCCCGTTGCGGCATCCTGTTTACTGAGGATCTACAGCACGGCCAAAGCTTTGGAGGCCTGCGCGTCGAGAATCCCTTCATCTAGAGAGAGGAGGCAGCGACTCCATGAGCCTCTTCAACCCCACTCCCGAATCCACCACCCGCGCCGTCCCGGCGCCCCTCGCCGAGCGTATGCGCCCACGCTCCCTCGACGAGTTCCTCGGCCAGGAACATCTCCTCGGCGCCGGCAAGCCCCTCCGCGTCCAGATCGAGCGCGACGATGCCTCTTCGATGATCTTCTGGGGCCCTCCCGGTGTTGGCAAAACCACCCTTGCCAAAATCATCGCCGAAACCACCAAGGCCACCTTCATCGAGTTCTCCGCTGTCCTGGCCGGCATTAAAGAGATCAAGCAGGTCATGGCCGACGCGGAGAAAGCCGCCGCCTGGGGCACGCGCACCATCCTCTTCATCGACGAGATTCACCGCTTCAACCGCGCCCAGCAGGATGCCTTCCTCCCCTGGGTCGAGCGCGGCTCCATCCGCCTCATCGGCGCCACCACCGAGAACCCCTCCTTCGAGATCAACTCCGCCCTGCTCTCCCGCTGCCGCGTCTACACGCTCCACGCCCTCACCGATGCGCAAATCGTCGCCCTCCTCGATCGAGCCCTCGCCGACCCCGTCCGCGGCCTCGGCGCCCAGCATCTAACCGCCGGCGAAGGTGCCCTCGAACTCCTCGCTTCCTATGCATCAGGTGACGCCCGCAACGGCCTTAATGCTCTGGAAGTCGCCGCAAAACTCGCGCAATCTCACGCCAAAGGCCAGCCGCAAATCATCACCCGCGAAATCGCCACGGAAGCCCTCCAGCAGCGCGTCCTCACCTACGACAAGTCCGGCGAGGAACACTACAACCTCATCTCCGCGCTGCACAAATCGATCCGCAACTCCGACGCCGACGCCTCAATGTACTGGCTCGGCCGCATGCTCCAGGCCGGCGAAGACCCGCTCTACGTCGCCCGCCGCCTTGTCCGCATGGCCGTCGAGGACATCGGCCTCGCCGCGCCGGAAGCCCTCCACATTACTCTTGCCGCACGCGACACGGTCGACTTCCTCGGCTCGCCCGAAGCCGACCTCGCCCTCGCCGAAGCTGCCGTCTATCTGGCTCTCGCGCCCAAATCGAACGCCCTCTACATCGGCTACGGCGCAGTCCTCTCCGACATTGAAAATACCCGCCAGGAACCCGTCCCGCTCCACCTCCGCAACGCCCCAACGAAGCTCATGAAGGACCTCGACTACGGCAAAGGCTACCAGTACGCCCACGACGTCGAAGGCCGCGTCGCCGACATGGAATGCCTCCCGGAATCACTCGCCGGCCGCCGCTACTACCACCCCACCCACGAAGGCCGCGAAAAACTCCTCGCCCAGCGCATGGAAGAGATCCGGAAGATCCGCGAGGCGAGGCGAAAAGAGTGAATGGCCTATGCCGTGGCCTATGCTAAAATGATGTCGTGGCGCCCAGAAGTCCATCCCGCCGTGTCCACCTCTTCCGCAATGGCAGAAATCAGGCCGTCCGCATTCCGAAAGAATTTGAACTGCCCGGAAAAGAAGCTATCCTGCGGCGGGACGGAACCACCGGTCGGCTGATTCTTGAGCCCGTAAAGCAGAAGGATCTTTTGGCGCTTCTTCAATCATGGGCTGCGTCAGGCGAGCATGAAGAAATGCCCGAAATTCCCGATTATCCCCCTGAGCCGGTAGATTTGTGACGGCTCGATTCCTCCTCGATACCAACATCATTTCGGATCTCATTCGCAATGCAGAGGGCGTAGTTGCAGCTAAGATCGCCCGGTTGCCCTTCTATCAGCGTCTTAGGCTTTGCACCAGCATCGTAGTCGCAGCCGAACTACGCTTTGGAGCGGTCAAAAAGAACGCTCCACGGCTGTTTCGATTAGTGGACGAAATTCTCGGCCAGATAGAAGTGCTCCCCTTCCAGCCCGATGCTGATCTTCACTATGCTCAGATTCGCGTAGATCTGGAGCGCACCGGAGAATCCCTCGGGGCGAACGACTTGTTCATCGCCGCCCACGCTCTGGCCTCCGATTGCATCCTGGTTACGGATAATCTGCGCGAGTTTAGCCGCGTCCCCGGTTTGCGGGTCGAGAACTGGCTCCGCCCCTGATCCTCTTCGCTGCGTCCTTCTCTTCTCGTTGGTTTTTTGCTAATGGTCTTTCGCTAATCGTCTTTCGCCAATCGCCTCTCGCTAATCGTCTTTCGGTAAGCGTCTTTCGCCAATCGTCCTTTCGCTCAATGCCTTTCGCTGGTAGTCTCTCCGCTAATCGCTTTTCGCTGGACGCTCAACCGATGGCCGAGGAAAAAACAGACCGCCTCACTCCCGCCCGGCTCGAAGCCTTCTCGGACGGCGTCATCGCCGTCATCATCACGATCATGGTCCTCGAAATCCACGTTCCCGGCAAGGAAATCGGAGACCTCGGCGCGCTCCGCGTTGAACTTCCGCTCGTCCTCGTCTATCTCCTCAGCTTCATCCAGATTGGTATCTACTGGGTCAACCACCACTACCTGGTCGACGACCTCGACCAGGTCAGCCACGGAATCCTCTGGTCCAACCTCGCCCTCCTTTTTTCGCTGTCGCTCATCCCCGCCGCTACCAATTGGGTTGCGGTCCGGGGTATTTCATCGTTCTCGATCGCGCTCTACGGAGCTGTCTGCGCCTTCCCCGGCGTTTCCTGGATGGTCCTCTCCACCCTCATCCAACGACGCAGTGCTACGCCTCCAGCCAGCGGCATGGTGAAGCAGGCAGCCTCGTTTTGCCTCTATGCAGGCTCCATCCCCATGGCCTTAGTCTCTCCCCGGATCGCCATCGGTCTGATCGTCATCGTCGCCATCCTCTGGCTCCTCCCGCCCCGCAAAATCGTGGAACTATCCCGGGAGTCCAACCGCCCGCCAATCTGACCTGACTCGCAGCAGTTTTTCGCTACACGCTTTTCGCTCGCAGTGCGCCCGCCTTTCGCTAACAGTTTTTCGCTAAGCGCCTTTCGCTGACAGCTTTTCGCTAAACGTTCCTCGCTCGCAGTTTTTCGCTAAGCGCCTTTCGCTCGCAGTTGGCTCGCAGCTCGCTCGCAGTGCGCCCGCCTTTCGCTACCGGCTACAGGCTGCCCCTCTCCCCGCTCCCCACTGCTTTTCTGCTATATTCCCAGTGAACTCCATGATCTTTTCCCGCGAGTACATTGGCTACCTGGCGCGCCACACCGTAAAGAGCCTCATCGACGCCAAAGCGATCCAGACCACTAAACCCAAAGCTGTCGAGGAGCGCGTCAACGCCGGCATCCTCGAAGAGCTCTCCCTCGAAGACCGCATCAACGAAGAAGTCCGCGTCATCCTCGACGCCTATCAGGACGAGATGAACCGCACCGGCGCCAGCTACTCCGAGATGTTCAAGAAGGTAAAGACCGAGCTGGCCCGCAAATACAAGGCGGTGCTGTGAGGATCTCGCGCGACAAACTCAACAAGCTCGCCCACGTTGTCGCCGATACGCTCGCCGAAACTCCCGAATGCGACTTCCTCGAAGACCGCAACACCGTTCGCCAGGAAGCCCGCAAAGCGCTCGAGCACCTGCTGCTCGAAGAGATGCGCATCGACGCGGCCGCCCGCCAGAAGATCGAGTCGCAGCGCCGCATCATCCCTGAAGGCAGCCAGGAGTGGGACATTCTCTACCGCAAGTACTACAACGAGGAAGTGAAGAAACTCGGCATCTGAAGAGCCACTGGAGTTCCAGGCATCGGCCCTGCCTCCGCCCGCCGTCTCCCATTTTTCATAGATGCGCTGCTATCCCTTACACTTTGTTGAATTTCACTCGATTCATTAAGCCCTTCATTAGTAACTGTCGCGCCAACTTGTCGCACCCCGGAACGCCTCCGGCATGCCCACTGCAAGACTGATAAATAAGCACTTCTGCGTACAGCAGCACCTCCCTGGCCCACCAACACGACTCATGTCGGAGTGAACCATTCGAGCCATTCCGGCGATGGTATGCCGAGTGCAACTCTGCTTGCCTTACGCATGTGTGCTGTTGATATTTCCGAGGGTGCATCCACAATCCCTGATCCAGTTAAGAGGTCAGCCGCACCAGGGCGCAGCAGCCGCCGATCCACGAACAGATTTTCTTCTCCAGAGGGGTCTCCCCTCACCCGACCCACACGTCAGGCCCCAAATTATTTCGGAGGAACTATGAACCTCAGACGCAACCGGTGGTTACTTGCCCTTCTCTCTCTGTGTCTGCTGCTTTGCGCAGCGCCTCGCTCCAGTGCGCAGGACGTCTATGCAACCATCCATGGCACGGTCACCGATGCGTCGGGCGCCGTCGTTTCCCATGCGGCTGTCACTGTCATCAATACCAGCACGGGCATTTCAACCAAAGCCACAGCGGACGATAAGGGATACTACATCTTTCCCCAGCTGCAGGTCGGCGGTCCTTACACGGTCACCGTCACCGCCACGGGATTCCAGACCTTCGCCTCCTCCGGACTGAACCTGAACGTCAATGACAATCGTGACGTCGACGCCTCCCTCACGGTAGGAGGAGGCTCCCAAACGATTAATGTCGCCGCGACCGCCGTCCAGGTTGAGACTTCCAATACACAGCTGGAACAGATCGCAACTTCTACCCAGCTTGAGCAGATTCCGCTGGAGGGCCGCGACCCCGCTGGCCTGCAAAAGCTTGAACCAGGGGTTGTTGAATCCTCTGACAGGTTTGGCACCTTCTCCAGCAACGGTAACCAGACCCCGCAGAACTCCTATCTCCTGAATGGTGTCGATATTAACGATCCCGCGCTGGAGAACGAAGGCATTCAGATCAACCCGGACGCTCTTCAGGAAGAAAACATCGTCACCAGCACGATGAACCCGGAATTCGGCCGCAACTCAGGCGCGGTCGTCAATCAGATTCTCAAAGCCGGCTCCAATGCACTGCACGGCAGCGGCTTTGAGTTCTATCGCGATACCTTTCTGACCAACGGCAACTATTTCACTCAGCCGGTAACGCCGGGCGGATCGACCAAACAGATTTTTCACCAGAACCTCTATGGCGGCACTCTGGGCGGCCCGATCGTCAGGAACAGACTCTTCTTCTTTCTCGCCTATCAGGGCGAGCGCCAGCGGACCGCGTCCACAACCGTCCAAACCACGCTGGATGCCGATCAGTTCGCCGGCAACTTCACCAACGACCTTAACTATGTGACCTCGGGTCCTAACAGCGCTGGCTTAACGAACAATCCGATTCCTTTCAACATAGGTTCCTGCACGGCGGGCGAAACGTGGGCCAGTTGCTTCCCCAGCGGAACAGTAAATATCCCAACGGCCAATTGGAATCCAATCGCAAAGACACTGACGAGCAAATTTGTTCTGCCCGCAAATTACGGCTCTCCGGATGCAAACGGTCAACAGGATGAGGCCAACTTCACGCCGGCAAACACCTACGCGCAGGATCAGGGAATTATCAAGGTCGACTACACTCCCACTACCAAAGACAGCCTCTGGGCGTCGGGTGTGTTCATGTCGAACCCTGAGACACAGGCCCTTACCTTCGGAGGTGGCAGTTTCCCCGGGTTTCCCTCGCAGGAGTCGAGTCACTTCAAGCTCTTCTCGGCTTCCTGGACTCATACCTTTAGCGCCAGCCTGCTGAATGAGCTGCGCGGCTCCTACTATCGCAACCCCTTCGCAGCAGTTGGCGTGCAAAAGGTCGACCCGCCGAGCAACTACGGCTTTGCAATCAACCCGCAGGACCCTCAATCGGGCGTTCCCTATATCGCGGTCGGTAACTACTTCAGCCTTGGCTTCAGCTTTGAGGGGCCTCAACCTCGTCTCGATACCAACCTGACTTACACCGATAACTTCACCTGGGTGAAGGGCAACCATAACCTCAAGTTCGGCGGCTTGTTCGAGCAGTTCCGAGTGCACAACCCGTTCGACGTTTACAACAACGGGTATTACAGTTTCGGAGGAGGCGGAGCTTACAGCTCCGGCGACCCGCTTCTCGATTACAGCCTGGGTATTCCGGATGCGTATTACCAAACCAACGACGGCTTTATCAACGCGGTTGCCGAAGAGCTCTATGGCTACGCGCAGGATAACTGGAAAGCGTCTCCCAGCCTGACGGTTAACTTCGGACTTGCATGGGATGTGGAGAAGCCCAACCAGAATCACCAGGACGGCGGTCTGGGTATCGTTTGCTGGTCCAACAGCTCCTCGGAGTCCAAAGTGTTCCCCGGCGCCTCGCCCGGATTGAGCTTCCCCGGCGATCCAGGCTGCAATAACGCTGGCTCTCCTGTTCCTCACTACGACCGCTTTGGACCCAGAATCGGCTTCGCCTGGTCCCCGTCCGAGGGTCCCTCCATGCTCATCGGAGCGCCAGGCGCACATGACTTCTCTGTCCGCGCCGGATTTGGCGTCTATTACAATCGCGACCAGGAAGAGCAGTCGCTGCAGAACCTCGAGGACCCGCCGTTCCTGAAAGTGTCCTTCGGCGCGGGGGACGTTGGAGGCAGTCCTGCATTCGCAAATCCTTTCAGCGACGTTACCGGCAGTGCCGCAACATCGGAGGCAAATCCTTTTCCCCTGGCCCCTGTGACACCGAGTTCGACGATCAACTGGCTCAATTATCTCGAGGAGGAGCTGGCGGTGTTTGACCCCTCCTACAGTGTTCCCTACACATATAATTTCAACCTCAACGTCCAGCGCTCCCTGGGTGGCAACATCGTTGCGCAGGTTGGCTATGTCGGCTCCGTGGCTCACCGGCTTGCCTCCTGGAATGAGGGGGATCCAATTACAGCTGCCGGACACACAGCCTGCCTTGCTAACCCTGGCTGCGCTGGAACTCCGTACTATGACCGTGCCTTTCCTCAATACATGGCAGACACCGCAAACTATGCCGGGTTTCCCTACTATTTGTCGGTTGCGAACCAAACCACCGACGGATCTTCGAACTACAACTCTCTGCAGGCGAGTCTCATCAAGGCCCCCTCGCACGGGTTGCAGTTCACCGCTGCCTACACGTATTCCCACGCGCTGGATGACGGTTCAGGATATGAAAGCGCGACCGGCAGCCATGGCCGCGATCACATCTATACACCTGGATTTACGTATCTGAATTATGGCAGTTCGGACTACGACGCCCGTCACCGCCTTTCAACCTCCTACGTTTACACGGTGCCAGCGGCCGGATTTCTGAGGAAGAACGTGTTTGGCCGTGAAGCGCTGAGCGGATGGGAAGTCGCCGGCGTCACCGCGCTGCAGACCGGATTCCCGGTCGGCATTAACATGGGGATCCCTAATTCCCGTTGGTGCTCGGCCGACAGCTACTTCGGGTGCGGCGATAATCCTGTCTGGTCGGGAGCGGCCCTCCATTCGATGAACCCAAGAAGCGCGACCAACCAATACTTCAACACCTCGCCCTTCTCCCCTGAACCAATCGGGACCTTTGGCAACACACCCCGCAACTTCTTCCACGGGCCGGGCTTCAACTACACGAACCTGCTGGTGTCGAAGAACTTCCCGATCAACGCCGACGGCTCGCGGTATGTGCAGCTTCGTCTGGAAGGCTTCAATGCTTTCAACCATGCCAACTTTGCCGGACCCAATGGAACTTTCGCCAGCCCCCATTTCGGCGATATCACCAGCGTGGACCAGTCGGCCGACCCGAACGGAGACCCCTCGCCTGGCCGTTCCGTCCAACTCGCCGGCAAAGTCTATTTCTGAGCCTCTGCGATCACGCAGACAATCAGTCCTCACCTCAAGGGCCGCCTCGGCGGCCCTTCTTCTTTCTGCCCCGACTCAACGCAGCCCGGGCTTCGCTCTTCGCCCGCCTCGGGCTCCGGATCGCCGATGGCAACCGGCCGAAAGCACTTCGCTAAAAGTTCTTTGCTGATAGTTTTTCGCTATTCGTTCCTGGCTCGCAGTTGGCTCGCCTTTCGCTCGTGCTCCTCTCGTCTTTCACAGCGCTAAAATCACACGTGTGCCGGGTCCTGCGCGACGCAATCCCGCCAACCCCGCCCATTCATTCATGCCCGAAAGGAAGTAACGGTCCGAGGGCCAGTGCGTGCGCAGCAGGTCACTTGGTGCACCAATTCCCCAGCTTGCAGTTCGCTCGGTTGCCGCTCGCTAACGGCATTCCGCTAATCGCACTTGGCTATTCGCACTTGGCTAATCGCATTTGGCTATTCGCACTTGGCTAATCGCACTTCGCTAATCGTCTTCTGCTGATCGCCTTTCGCTCGCAGTCCGCTCGCCGTTCGCTCCGGTTCTCGGGTGCTAAAATCACACGTGTGCCGGGTCCTGCGCGACGCAATCCCGCCAACCCCGCCAGGTCCGGAAGGAAGCAACGGTAACGGGCCAGTGCGTGCGCAGCAGGTCACCCGGTGCACTAAAAACCGAGCTTGCGGTACGCTCGTTTGCCCGCTCGCCTAACAACCTCTCGCTAACCGTCATCCGCTAATCCTCCTTCGCTCATCGCTTTTCCTCCGACCGTCCCTTCGCTGAATTCTCCGAGCCGTTTTTCTGCGACAATACTGCTTTGTCCAGGAGCCATCTTTTGAGCCTCACTCTGCGGCCTCGCGTGCCCGTTCGCGCCAAAATCAGTGCCCTCGGGACTTTCGTCCCGCCCCGCCTTCTCACCAACGCCGATCTCGAAAAGATGGTCGAGACATCCGACGAATGGATCACTTCCCGCGTCGGCATCCGCCAGCGCCACATCGTCGAGCCGGGCATGGCCACCAGCCACATGGCCGTTGAAGCGGCAAAGCGCTGCCTTGCCGAGCGCGGCATCGACGGGAGCCAGCTCGAAGCCATCATCGTCGCCACCGTCACGCCGGACATGTTCTTCCCCGCGACCGCCTGCCTCGTGCAGGATCGCCTCGGCGCAAAAGGCGCATGGGGCTTCGACCTCTCCGCTGCCTGTTCCGGTTTCGTTTACGCCCTGCAGGTCGGCGCCAAGCTGGTCGAGAGCGGCGCGCACAAGAAAGTCCTCGTCATCGGCGCGGATACTATGTCCTCGATCATCGACTACACCGATCGCACCACCTGCGTGCTCTTCGGAGATGGCGCGGGCGCGGTTCTCCTCGAACCAGCCGCCGATGGCGAGCTCGGCTTGATCGACTTCCATCACGAGGTCGACGGCTCTGGGGGATGCTCCCTCTGCATGCCCGCCGGCGGCAGCCTGCACCCTTCATCCCACGAGACCATCGACAAGAGGATGCACTACGTCCACCAGGACGGCGCGGCCGTTTACAAATTTGCCGTGCGCAAAATGGTGGAGGCCTCGGAATCCGTGCTCGCGCGCAACGGCATCACCGGCTCCGACCTGGCCTGCTTCATCGCGCACCAGGCGAACCGGCGCATCATCTCGTCGAGCGCCGATCGCCTCGGCCTGCCCGAAGACAAGGTGGTGATCAACATCGACCGCTTCGGCAACACTACCGCCGCCACCATTCCGCTCGCCATGGATACCGCCCGCCAGGAAGGGAAGCTGAAGAAGAACGACCTCACCCTGATCGCCAGCGTCGGCGCAGGCTTCACAGTGGGCGCGGCGCTCCTGCGATGGGAGATTTAGGCCTGGTCTCATCTGTAGAGAAGCGGCTTCGGTGGGCTGTGCGAGCCCTTCCCGCTTCACGCAGGCGCGACCGCCGCACCACTGGAAACCCATCAAGCGCAGAAAAAGCGATGCCCGCCTTCCTAATGAGGCGGGCACCTTTGTATGAGAATGAATTATTTCCGGCCTGAGCCGGAGTGAGAATGCTCACCGCCCTTGACACTTGCCTCGTGGCTGGGTTGATTGCGACCGCTGCCGGTCTTGTCCTGGGAGCTTTGACCTCCGCTCTGGGAGTGCTCGCCGCCCTTTACCTGCGCTTCGTGTGAAGGACTGTTGTGGGCGCGTCCGTCGTTATTTTCAGCCATGGTTCTGCTCCTGATGCTGTTGCAACGCACATCGTTCGCTTTCGCATGTCCAGCTGATATCCAGTAAGACTCCGGCGCAGGAGCGAAAGGTTGTTCTGCCGCGCTGTCGCGCGCTCAGCGCTGAGGGAAGGCGAACGGTGAAGCGAGGGCAGGGGCGATGCGTGACGGACGGAATGTGGTCCCGGATGCAGTCGCGGCCGCTAAACGAGAACAAGGCGGAGGCGGCGTCCCAGGACGGAGGCGGCACGTTCGACGGTGTCGAGCTGGACCTTGTCGTTTTCCGGGTCGAGGAGGCGGTCGAGATGGGCGCGGCTGGTGCCCATGCGGCGCGCCATTTCAGTTTTGGTGAGGGCTTTTTCGTGCATGGCCCTCTGAATCTGCCAGGCGAGAATTCGTTTGACCGCGTAGTTGGTCGCGTCCTCGTGGATGCCCTCTTCTTTGAGGAAGTCATCGAGGGAGGAGCCGATATGGGGGTCCTTCTTCACAGGGTCAGATCCTTCTGTCGCTTGCGTGCCAGTTGCAATTCGTCTTCGGGAGTCTTCTGCGTCTTTTTGATAAAGCCGTGGAGCAGGACCATGTGGCCCGCGGTCGCGCAGAAAAGGACGCGCGCGATGCGATTGCTTCCGAGGGTGCTGCGTACTTCCCAAAGTCCACCTCCGAGGGAGCGGCATAAAGGCATTCCAATTGGCCAGCCCATCTCGACGAGGCGCAGGTCTCGGCCCAGGGTGTGTCGATCATCAATGGGCAGGTTTTTGAGCCAGTCGCGAACGGGTTCGGCTCCCGAGCGCGAGCGATAGAACGCGACGGCCAGCTTTTTCTCTTCGCTCACTGTCTGAGCCTGCTTCTCAAGTGTACCTTACAAGGTACATTCGCGGCAAATTGGCGTCGGAGTTTTCGGGATTGTCGAGGCCATTCCGTGGCTGATTTCGGACCCCGATTACACGAGGCCTTCGCTGTGAGTGTTACAGTGGTCGATACCTCCCAGGGCCGATCAAAATTGCTGGTGCTCGGACCCTAACTGCGCCCCCCCCGCGCATATTTCCCAAAAGCAATCGTAAATATTTTCGAATGCCAAAACTCGGACTTTGAAAGGAACTACCCATGCCAATCGATCTGCTTAGTACGGTCAAGGGTGCGTTGACCCCTGACACAATCTCCACGATCAGCAACAAGCTCGGCGAGTCGCCGGATGCGATCCAAAAGGCGTTCGGAGCGGGGATTCCGGCCCTGCTTTCCGGCATCATGAGCAAAGTGTCGGGCGGCGGCGCCGGCAGCGTCCTGTCGCTCTTCGTTCCGGGCGGCGCAGATGCGAGCATCCTCCAGAACTTCTCCTCCCTGGCCGGCAGCTCTGGTGCATCCTCGCTCGCAGACCGCGGTAAGAACATCGTTCAGTCGATTTTCGGGGACAAAGCCCCCGCGGTCGCCAACGCCATCGGAGCACACGCCGGAATCAGTTCCTCTTCGGCGGCGTCCGTGCTCTCGATGGCAGCTCCGCTGACTTTAGGTGGTATATCCAGCGCGCTTCCTGGAGGCGTCAACGCTTCGTCACTCTCCGAACTGCTCGCTTCTCAGAAAAACTCCATCCTCTCCGCTTTGCCCGCCGGTCTGGCAGGCATTGCCGGGTTAGGGGGGATCGCGGCAAGAATCTCCTCCCTGGGTTCGGCTGCTGCGAACAAGTTGGGAACGGCTGTACCACCGGCTCCGGCAGGCGGCATGAAGATTTGGCCGATCGTCGCGTTGCTGGCCGTGCTCATCATCGGCGGGCTCATCTGGTACTTCGCCCATAGCAACGCGGCGCAGAATGCGGCGAATACAGCTTCAAATGCTGCTTCGGCTGTGGCTAATACGGCAAGCAATGCGGCTGCCAGCGCAGGCAACGCGGCTTCCTCCGCCTTTGCAGCGCTGGGCGATCTGTTTCCGCGCAAGCTGCCCAACGGAGTTTCCATCAGCATTCCCAAGCTGGGGGTTGAGAATAAGCTCCTCGACTACCTGGACTCGAATGCGACGCCCGACGATCACACCTGGTTCGATTTCGATCGCCTTCTCTTTGACAGCGGCAGCGCCACGCTCCAGGCGGCATCCGGGCCGCAGCTCGAAGCGGTGGCTGCCATCCTGAATGCGTATCCGAAGGTGAAGATGCGGATTGGCGGCTACACCGACAACACGGGCAACGAGAGCGCCAACCTGAAGCTTTCCCAGGAGCGTGCCGACACCGTGATGCAGGCGCTTGTGGGCAAGGGGGTCGACGCCTCGCGGCTGAGCGCGAAGGGATACGGCGAAGAGCATCCGGTGGCTGATAACTCCACTCCCGAGGGACGGCAGAAAAACCGTCGCATTTCTATGCGGGTAACGGAGAAATAGGTCACGTTTCCGGCAGGCGGCTTTGCGGGCGCGACCATCGTAGTGGCGCGCCCGTTCCTGCAGGAAAACGAAGGGAGCGCTTGCTCCCAGTCCGGACCTGGTCAGGCGCTCACGCGCGTTCGGCGATGGGGATGCGGACTTCGGCAATGCAGCCTGTGTGGTTGGGTTTGTTGCGGAGCTCGATGGTGCCGCCGTGGGCTTCGACGATCTGGCGGGCGAGGGCGAGGCCTACTCCGGAGCCGGCTTTTTTTGTGGTGTAGAGGGGGACGAAGAGGTTTTCGGGATTGGCGAGGCCTGGGCCGTTGTCTTCGATGGCTATGGTGACGAGGTCGGCGTCGTCGGTGGCGCGGAGGGTGACTTCGGGGGCGCAGGGTGGGGTTAAACGGCCGGCTGCAGCAAATGCAGGTCCCGTTCGACTTCGGTCCCTTGCGGGACCTTCGCTCAGGGCAGGCTCATTCGACTCGCGTTCTGATTGTTTGTTGCGCCCAAAGGCCGGCGCAACAGATTCGGATGCTTCGCTCAGCATGACGGAGTCCGTGGGGGAGGGCACGGGAAATGCAGGTCCGTTCGACTCGCGCTCTGACTGGTTGTTGCGCCCAGGAGCGGGCGCAACGGATTCGGAAGCTTCGCTCAGGGTGACGGAGTTTTCATTTCCCGCAGGATTTGTGGGGATGCTGGCAGGAAACGCAGATCCTTCACTCCGCTTCGCTTCGTTCAGGATGACACGCGGTACTGGTTCGGGTTCTTCTTCGGCACAGGTCAGGGCGGATTCGACGGCGTTGCGGACGAGGTTGATGAGGAGTTGCTCGATCTGGTCCTGGTCGGCAAGGAGGTCGACGTCGGGGGCGGCGAGGATGTGGACCTCGAGACGGATTTCAAGCGAGACGACACGTTCGAGGAGCGGGACGAGCGGGACTCGTTTGAGGACGGGCGCTGGAAGCTGGGCGAGCTGGCGATAGGCCTGGACGAATCGGTTGAGGGACTCGGCGCGGTTTTCGATGACGCTGAGGCCTCGCTGCAAATCGCGCTGCAGCACGCCGGCCGCGGGAGATTGCGGAGAGGCAGGCGGAGCTGTCGTGGGGTTGGCGTGGGACGTGGTCGCGGAGTTGGCCGCGGAGTTGGCGGTGGCTGTGGTTGCGGGTTCCGATCCGTTGGGGGATTTGGGGAGGATGCGGGAGCGCAGGCTGCCGGCGATGGACTTGATCGGCGTGAGGGAGTTCGAGATTTCGTGGCCGATGACGCGGATGAGACGGCGCCAGGCAAGGCGCTCTTCTTCGCGGAGGGCGGCCGAGACGTCGGAGAGGACGACGAGGGTGTGGGGGACGCCGCGCTGGCGGAAGGTGGAGCGCCGGATCATCCAACGCTGGGGCTGGGTGGGTTCGGAGCGACGCGAGCCGGTGGAGGTGGCGCGGGGTAGTTCGAGCTGGACGGCGGCTTCGCTGGGTTCGTTGAGGAGGCTGGTGAGCTCGAGGTCGGTGGCGGTTTTGGCGAGGTCGCGGGCGGGAAGGAGGGAGAAGACGCGCTCGGCGGCGGGGTTGAGGAGGCGGAGGCGGGTTTCCTGGTCGAAGGCGAGGACGGGGGCGTCCATTTCGGCGATGACGCGCCGGAGGAGGGCGACGGCTTCGAGGGCTCCGACGCGCTGGGACTGGAGGGTGTCTGCGAGGGCGTTGATTTCGAGGGAGAGCTGTCCGACGGAGTCTTCACGATTGGCGCCGCGGGCGCGGAAGGAGTAGTCCTCTTCGCGGAGGGCGGCGACGACGTTGGCGAGGGTCTGGATGGGGCGGATGGCTTCTTCGATGAAGGCGGCGAAGACGAGGAGGAGGATGAGGAGGAGGATGCCCAGGGTGGCGAGCATGGGTCCCATGGTGACGTGAAGGAGGGCGAGGACGATGGCCGAGAGGCCTAGGAGGCAGAGGGCGCCGACGGTGCAGAAGACGCGGAGGCGCGCCTCAAAGGAGATGCTCTGGCGTTTGGGCTTGCGGTGGTAGTGGGGATGCTGCGGCACAGGGGTTTTTCCTGTATCAGACTGTATTGCCGATGATGTTACGTATTTCCGGGGGAATTAGGGTCAATAATTCTGCGCCGGGGTTTCCTGCGGGATGGCTGAAGCAATTGCACGGGGCCGGAGCTGGATTGGGACAGCACATTCTCAAAACGGTTCAGGACAGTACTTTCGGGGTGAAGCTGGAATCGATTGTGTTGATAAGAGGGGTGCACTGGAGTTTGCTTCTTGCTATGGGGTGAACCTGGCCCTCGCTGGTTTTGTTTTTGGTTTTGGCCAGCTTCGCTGGGGGCGTGAAGGGGGAGGCTCAGATGCCATATTTTTCCATCCGCCGGTAGAGGGCGCCGCGGCTGAGGCCGAGGGCTTCTGCCGCCTGGCTCACGTTGCCGTTGCAGCGGGAGAGCGCTTTGCGGATGAGGATACTCTCGACGGATTCGAGGGACATTTCTTCGAGGGCCTGGGTGGAGACGCGGGCCGGGGATAGGCCGAGGTCGGGGACTTCGATGACGTCTTCGCGAGCCATGAGGACGGCGCGCTCGATGGTGTGATCGAGTTCGCGGACATTGCCCGGCCAGGCGTAGTGGAGCATGAGCTGGAGGGCGGCGGGGTCGATGCCCTGGACGGGCTTGCGATAGCGCTGCGCGTAGCGGGAGAGGAAGTGAGCGGCGAGGGGCGGGATGTCTTCGCGGCGCTCGCGCAGGGGCGGCAGGTGAATTTCGACGGTGTTGAGGCGGAAGAGCAGATCGGC
Source organism: uncultured Acidobacteriaceae bacterium (assembly GCA_963831055.1). Classification (GTDB taxonomy): domain Bacteria; phylum Acidobacteriota; class Terriglobia; order Terriglobales; family Acidobacteriaceae; genus Palsa-343. Next base: position 323,442 of record CAWHOU010000023.1, read on the forward strand.
GCGGAAATTGCCCTTTTCCACTTCGGCGCGGATGTCGGCGTTGGTGGCGGAGACGATGCGGACGTTGACGCGGCGCGTTTTTGAGGAGCCGACGCGCTCCATCTCTCCGGTTTCAAGGACGCGGAGAAGCTTGGCCTGCTGGCGCATGGGCACGTTCGCGATCTCGTCGAGGAAGAGGGTGCCGCCTTCGGCGAGCTCGAAGCGGCCTATGCGCTCGGTGCGGGCGTCAGTGAATGCGCCTTTGACGTGGCCGAAGAGCTCGGACTCGAAGGTGCCTTCGGGAAGCGCGCCGGTATTGACGGCGACCATGGAGCGGGAGGCGCGCGAGGAGAGGGCGTGGAGGGTTTGGGCGACGACTTCTTTGCCGGTGCCATGCTCTCCGGTGATGAGCACGCTGGCGTCGGAGGGGCCGATGCGGGCGATGGTGGCGAGGACCGGCTGCATGGCTGGCGCGGTCGCGATCATCTCGGGGAGGTTGGCGGTGCGGAGGAGGCGGTTCTCGGCTTCGAGGCGCTGGGCGCGGCGGACTGCGTTGGAGAGATCGATTTGGGTGCGGAGGACGGTGAGCAGGCGGGCGTTGTCCCAGGGTTTCTGGATGAAGTCGTTGGCGCCGCGGCGCATGGCTTCAACGGCGAGCTCGACGTTGGCCCAGGCGGTCATGACGATGACGGGGATGTGCGACTCGTGGGAGCGAATCTGGGAGAGGAGGTCGAGGCCTTCGCGTCCGGAGGTGGTGTCGCGCGTGTAGTTGAGGTCGAGGAGGAGCGCGTCGAAGGTGCTGGATTTGAGCGCGTCGAGGACCATGTAGGGCGAGGTCGCCTTTTCGATGCGGTAGCCCTCGGGTTCGAGGAGTAACTCGAGGGCGTCGAGGATGTGGGATTGGTCGTCGGCGATGAGGACTAAGGGCGCGAGTCGGCCGGTGATTTCTACGGGAACGGGTTGGGCGGCTGTGCTCATACCAGGTTACAGGTCACAGGTTGCAGGTTACAGGTTACAGGTTGCTGGTTACAGGTTGGGGGAAAGGCGGAACGCGAGCTAACAACCAGCGAGAGACGAGCGAAACCCGAGCGAACAACTCCTATTATGGGCCGTGGGTTACTACGCCTGATTTTGCGTCGTCGATGGAGACGTTGGTGCGGTCCAGCGTCGAGCCGGTGGCGCGATCGACATCGACTTTGGCCTTTTCATATTGGGTCTGCGCAACGTAGAGCGCCGATTCGGCCAGCGCCAGCGCGTTCTCCGCAACCAGGGTATCGGAGCTGGACTTCGCACCGAGCTGCTGTTCCTGCTTGGTGATATCGAAAGTGCGCTGAGAAAGGTCGCGAGCTTTTTGCGCTGCGTCGATGCGTGCCTGTGCCTGCTGGAGGGCGAACTGCGAGTTGCGCACGTCGAAACGGATGTTCTTTTGTTGCTGCTCGTAGGTAATTTGGCTCTGCCGGAAGGCAAGCTGAGCCCGGAACTGATCGGCCTTCTGAATACGGTTGCGGATGGTGATGTTGAGCGTGAAGCCGACCTGGTATTCGGGCGCCGAGTAGTCGAAAGCATTCTTGAGCACACCGGGCGTGTCGACAGGAAGTGTCGTGCTGCAGTAAGCAGGGCCCTGGTCGCAAAACGGGTTCAGGGGACCGCCGAGTCCGGTTCCGGCAAAAAATCCATAAGCGTTGAGCTGAGGCAAAAGGGAGTTATTGATGGCTTTCAGGTTCTCCTGAGCGATTTGCATGCCGATCTGGTCCGAGGATACGTCGGGGCGGTTCTTCAGGGCCTCGGCCATGAGATCGTCGATCGATTTGCTCTCGTTGGGATCGGGCGCGCCTTTCAAATCCAGAGGGACCACGGGCATCTCGTCGATCGCCGGATCGTCGGCTTTGGTTAGGGCGTTTTTCAGATTCAACTCAGCGCCTCGCAGATTCGCACGCGAAACGGTAAGGTTGCCCTCGGCGGTGGCAACGGCGGACTGGTCGGTCATGACCTGCATGGCGGGGATGGCCTTGAGATCGAGTTGCTTCTGGTCGTCGCTGAGAGTCTGATTAGTAAAGGCCAGCGAGCGCTCCTTAATCTGCTCGTCCTCGTAAGCGTTGACCAGATCCCAATAGATGTCCTCGACTCCTGTAACCGTGGCGATGACCTGCGCTTTGAAGGCGTAGTCAGTAATTTGCAGGTTCCGCTTTGCGATACGAATCCATCGCTCGTTGGTGCCGAAGCCAAAACCCGCCAGCAGGGGCTGGGTAATCAGGCCCTCCCAGAAAAGCTGGATTTGGGGGTCCACAATGTTGAACGGGCTGTTGGAGGTCACGCGTTGCCCGTTAAGAGCCCACTGAATGCCGGTACCGGAGGGAAAGTATTCGGTGTACTGGGTGGTGTAGCCAATGGTGTTGGTCTCGAGGAGGTTAACGCCGGTTTGGATTGTATTTATTTCCGGTGTCTTGGTGTGGTCGACCGCAGCCTTTACGGTGAAGACTGGATCGAAGGGATTCACATAAGTGCCTTCGCCGAGGGTGGAGGTGACCAGACCCCCTGCCCCGCCTGCTCCGGCTCCGGAGGAAACTGTGCTGCCGGATACGCCCCCGCCCGACGCTCCCACTGGGCTGGTGACATTGGTGCTGACGCCATTCGCGTAGCCACCGGCCCTGGTGCGAGCAAGATCGGTGAGTGCTGTGGGAAGGTTGTAGCGGAACGAGGCCAGGTCAAGGTTGTTCTCAATCGCCAGCGCGATAGCATCCCGCAGGGAAATGTAGAGCTTGCCTTCGCGGATCAGGCTTTGCAGACGGGGCGAGTTCGTGAGATCGACAGGGGGCACAAAACTGGGCCGATAGGGAGACAACGGGTTGCGCGAGTGCGGCAGCTGCACGTGAAACGGCTGCTGCGGCGCCACGACGGTCTGTTGCTGAATTTGCTGGGCCTGCTGAGCGATGGAGGGCGGGGGCGCTTGCGCAGGTGTTGTCGGGGGGGCGGGAGCTTCGGGGGTGGTTTGCGGCTGCTGGGGCGTTGCGTTTTGCGCCACGGCGCCGATAGCAAACAGAGCGCAGATCGGCAGAACGCATGCGCGTAAGAACACAGAGAAATGCAGGCGCCATTCGACTGCGCTCAGGCCAGGCTCTTCGACTCCCGTCTGAATTTTGGTGCGCCAAAACCGGGCGCGACGAATTCGGATACTTCGGTCAGGATGACACTCTTTCACGATGCGGAGACCTCCACGCCGAGGTTGGGATTGGAGGAATCGGCAGTGAGCCAGCCGTCGCGCAGCTCGATGACGCGCGAGCCGTACGCGGCATTGGCTTCAGAGTGGGTGACCTGCACGATGGTGGTGCCCTGCTCGTTCAGTTCCTTGAACAACTCCATGATCTCCTTTGCCTGGCTGGAATGCAGATTGCCGGTGGGCTCATCGGCGAGCAGGAGGGCTGGCTTGTGAATCACGGCGCGAGCGACGCCGACTAACTGCTGTTGTCCGCCGGATAGCTGGGAAGGGAAGAGGTCCTTCTTGCCGACGATCGAGAAGCGGTCGAGGGTATCGGCGACGAGGCCCTGGCGTTGCGCACGCGGCATGTCTTTATAGGAGAGGGGAAGATCGATATTTTCCTGGACGGTAAGGTCGTCCAGAAGGTGGTAACTCTGGAATACCATGCCGATATTGCGCTTGGCGAGTTCGGCGCGCTGGCGGCGGTTCATGCGGTGCGCAGCTTCGTCTTTGAACCAGTACTCGCCGAGCCATTGGTCGTCGAGGAGGGCGAGGACGTTGAGGAGCGAGGATTTTCCGGCTCCGGAGGGCCCCATGATGGTGAGGAACTCGCCCTCTTTGATTTCTAGATTGACGCGGCGGAGGACCCAGGTTTGGCCGGCGCCGGTTTTGTAGCTGCGTTCGATGTTTCTTAGTTGAATCATATTTGAGCCTGTAGCCTGTAGCCTGTAGCCTGTAGCTGGGAGCCTGTAGCCGGTAGCCAGTGGCCTGTAGCCTGTGCGTCATCCGAGACGCACACTGATGGCCTGGCTAGCTGCGAGCTACAGGCTACCGGCTGGTTACTTAACTTCGAGGACCTGTTCCAGCGACTCACCTTCGGCGACCACTTTGCCGTCGAAGAGGTGGATCTGGCGATCGGCATGGCGGGCGAAACGCGGATCGTGGGTCACCATGCAGATGGTTGCGCCCTCGCGATGCAGATTCTGGAGTAGCTCCATGACAGCTTCGGCGTTGCGCGAGTCGAGGTTTCCAGTGGGCTCGTCGGCGAGCAGGATCGAGGGCGAACCGGCCAGGGCGCGGGCGACGGCGACACGCTGCTGCTGACCGCCGGAGAGCTGCGATGGATAGTGGCGGATGCGGTGCGCCATGCTGACGCGCTCGAGCGATTCCTGCACGCGACGCTTGCGCTCTGCCGAGGACATACCGGAGCGATAAGTCAGCGGTAACTCGACGTTTTCATAAACGGTGAGATCGCCGATAAGATTGAAGCTCTGGAAGATGAAGCCGATCTCCTGGTTGCGAATGCGCGAGCGCTGCGAGAAGTTAAGGTTCTCGACGGAGTGGCTGTTGAGGGTGTAACTGCCGCCGGTGGGTGTGTCGAGAAGCCCGATGATCGAGAGCAGGGTTGACTTGCCGCATCCCGAGGGGCCGGAGATAGCGACGTACTCGCCTTTGTCGATCTTCATGTGGACGCCGGACAGCGCGTGGGTTTCAATCTCATCGGTGTAGAAGACCTTGGTGAGGCCTTCGATTTCAATCAACGCCTGATTGTTCTCCATCCTGCTCTCTCCTGCGTGCGAATTGATGTGCGTCCTGCGTGTGAATCTGAGCCTTGCTAATCCAGACGAACCTTGTCGGTGGCGTCGTAGCGCGACATGTCGGAGAGGATCACGCGATCGCCCTCGTTGAGCCCGCTGAGTATCTGAATCTGCGTCACTGAAGCTCTGCCTACTTTAACCTGAACCCGCGTGGCGGTTTTGCCACTGGGATCTTCCCTGAACAAACTGATGGTGCTGTCTTCGTTGCCGAATGCCGGGCGTCCCACGTAGAGCACGTCGTGCAGACGCTCGAGATCGATGGTGCCGTCCACGCTGAGCTGAGGAACCGCCCCGGCCGGCAGGGGGCCATCGAGTGCTACGTCAACGGTGCGCGTTCCGTTCAATACGGAGGGATCGATTCTTGTGACGTGGCCGGGAACGATGCCGTTGTGAGTGTCGACTTCGGCCTGCTGACCGATGAGGATGTCGTGCGCCTGGGTTTCAGCAATCTGCAGCGCGGCCTTGAGCTGGTGGGGATCGATGACCTCGGCGACGGAGGTTCCGGCGGAGACGTGCTGGCCAACCTGGACTGGGGTGGGCAGGGAAGCGAGGACGCCGGAGATTCCAGCGCGGACCTGGAGGGCGGCTTCCTGCTTCTCGTAGAGGTCAAGGAGCGCCCTCGCCTGGTCAATCTTGGTTTGCTGTGAGGCGAGCTGGACTTCGATGGCTTTCTGATTCACGTCCAGCTGTTCCTGGCTGATCTGGTGCTGCGCGGTGAGCTGATCGGCCTTGCTCTTCGACTGGTTGTACTGGAGGCCGCTGATGACGCCAAGGCTCAGCAGCTGTTTGTCGGTCTGAGCCTGTAGCTGATCCTGGGCGTAGTCGGAGCTGACTGCCGCTGCGGCGCCTTTTTTATCCATCAGCGTGCTTTGCAGTGTGGCCTGCAGGCTCTTGTAATCGGCCTGCGCGCCCTTGAGCGCTAACTGCGCGTTGAGAACCTCCTGCTGCAGCTGGGGGTCGGTCATGTCGAGGAGGATGGTATCGGGCTTGACCATGGTGCCGGGCAGAACGCGAATCCGGATGACGGTAGCGTCGGTCTGCGCGGGGATGAGCTCGATGCTCTCTTCGCGGGGCACGAGTGAGCCGAGGCCGTGGACCTGGCGGATCATGTCTCCGCGTTTGACGGTGTCAGGCCAGACGGTACTGGCGTCGACGGTGGGGACGGCCGGTTTGAGACGCATCACAGCCCAGGCGGCAGCGGTCACGCCTAACGCAACGATGGCCAGCACGATGATCTGGCGGCGGAGCTTCTTTTTTCGAAGATCGGGGCGAGCGATATCCATTCCGCAAGAGTAATTGCATGCGCCACGCCAATCCAGGGGGCGGTCAGGTGCCTGAAAGTGCGTGGGTTATGTGGATGCTGAAGAGGGTCTTTGGGGATGGAGTGGCCGTTTGCGTAACGGAGTGTCCATTAGCGGACACTTTCCTCAGGGCGGTGCGGCAGGATACTGGCGGCACGGAGCTTGTCGTCGACGAGAGCGGAGATTTGGCGGTGGATCGCCTCGATGGACTGGTCGCCTTCGATGACAACAACGCGGTTGGGCTCGCGCGCGGCGATCTCGCGGTACTTGTCGTAGACGCGCCGGTAGAAGGCTTCGTCTTCGCGCTCGAAGCGCGCCTCGTCGTGTTCGGCGGTGGCGTTGCGGTCGTTGCGGCGGCGAGCGCGGCGAAGGGACTGGTCGAAGTCGGCGAGAAGAAGGAGGGTGAGGTCGGGTTGGAGGCCTCCGCACATGGTGCGGTGCATATCGAGGACGATTTGGCTACCGAGCTGACGGCCGCCTCCCTGGTAGGCTTCGGTGGAGTCAGTGAAGCGATCGCAGAGCACGATGTTGCCGCCGTGGAGGGCGGGAGCGATGACCTCGGCGATGCATTCGGCGCGGTCGGAAAACATGAGGCCGAGCTCGGCCTGGGGCGCGAGGTGGTCGGTCTTTGAGTCAAGCAGGAGGCCGCGGATGCGGTCGCCGATGCGCGTGCCCCCGGGCTGGCGGGTGACGGTGACGGGGAGGCCGAGGGATTCGAGGTGAGCGGCGAGCTTGCGAAGCTGGGTGGTTTTGCCGGAGCCGTCGAGGCCTTCGAAGGTGAGGAAGAAGCCCATAAATGCAGGTTACAGGGGACAGGGTACAGGGACTGGTCCGCGATGCGGGGTACGGGTCCGCAACGGGATGAGCCTTACATCGCTTACAATAGTTACATTGCTTGTGGGAGGTACGGATGAAGGCGACGCGTTCGATGGTGGTGAGTATGCGGCTGCCGGTGGAGAGCGGGACGCGGCTGAAGCGCATGGCGCGCCGGCATGGCTGGACGGCGAGCGATCTGAGTGCGCGGCTGGTGGAGGAGGGGCTGCGGCGGTCGGAATTTGCGCTGATCGATTTTCGCGACTCGCCGGTGGGGCGGCAGGCTTACATCCAGGGAAGCACGCTGGCGGTGTGGGAAGTGATGATGATCGTCCGCGCATTGAAGGGCAATGCGAAGAAGGCAGCGGAGTATCTGGAGTGGCCGGAGTTCAGGGTGAAGGCGGCGGTGCACTACACCGAGGCGTATCCGAAAGAGATCAACGAGGCGCTGGCGGAGAACGATGCCATGGACTTCGACGCGCTCAAGAAGATTCTGCCGAATCTTGAGTTGTTGCGCGTGCCAAAGAGCGTGCGAAAAACAGGGTGATCGGGATTCAGCAAAGAAAGTCTCCACATGATCGGCTTAATTCTTGATGAGCACCTGTCGCCGAAGATTGCGGAGGGATTGCGCGAGCTGGGCTTGCCGGTTCCCGTGCATTCAATGAATGAATGGGGGGGTGGAACATTTCTGGGAAGCCCGGACGCTGAAATACTCGCTGAGGCCGCGCGGCAACAGCTCACCCTGGTGACCTACGACTGCAGAACGATTCCGATTCTTCTTAAGTCGTGGCGAGAGCAAGGCCGCAGTCACGCTGGTGTCATCTACGTCAGTCAACGGACAGTGTCGTCGGGCGACATCGGGTCGCTGGTGCGCGCCCTGGCATGGACTGTTCGCGAGTTCGGCAGCGCCGACTGGACGGACCGGCAGGACTTTCTGCGCTATGTTTGAGCGCAGCTGTACAACAACCAGGCGGCCGCGGCGAGCAATACTGGCGAGCTGAGGACGCCTGCCATCCAGCGGCGGTAGACGATCGAGGCTCCGATGTGGAGGCAGCCGTTGCCGATTCCGACGAGGATGGCGAGGGGCACGGCGACGATGCGAATCCAGCGAACACCATGCAGGGCGAAGGGAGAAAGCAGCAGCAGCAGACAAACGCCGGCCGAGAGTAGGGTGAGGAAGCTGCGGAGGGTAAAGACCGGCGGGAAGGGAATGTGGAGGCGGCGGCGGATGGCGAGCGCATTCGGATTGTAGGTGGCGAGAAAGTCGTGAGTGGCTTCGTCGGCAACGTGCAACGCGACAGCGAGGGCGAAGCCGATCCAGGCCAGGCCGAAGTTCCAGTAAAGGGTGGGGCGTGGGGTCGAGGCAAACATCGTGCGTGTACCTCTGGACGGAGTAGTGTACTCCGGCGGAACAGAAGGGCAAGGGGCGTGTTGGCGGATGGTGGGCAATGGTTACACTAGACGTTTGCACTTTGATGAGTGCGATGCTTCAGGAGGATGAATGCCATTTCGCCGGTGCCCGATGTTGGGGTTGATGTTCGCTGCCGTACTTTCCCTTCAAGCCCAGACCGCTTCGAGTCCGATCAAGATTACCGCCGACCTGACCGATGCGCCGCGCAAGATCATTCATGCGCAGATGACGATTCCGGTGAGCCCCGGTCCGCTGACTTTGCTCTACGCGAAGTGGATTCCGGGTGAGCACATGCCGGATGGGCCAATCGATAACCTGGCCGGGTTGTTTATCGCGGCGAACGGACAGCAGTTGGCCTGGGTGCGCGATGACGTGAACATGTATGCGATCCGCGTGACGGTGCCGCCCGGTGTTACGCAGCTCGATGTGAAGGACGATTTTCTGGCGACGGCGGCGGCTACAGGATTTTCTGCGGGCGCTTCGACGAGCGCGAATCTGGCGTTGCTGAGCTGGAATGAATTGGTGCTGTATCCGGCCGGGCACGCCAATGACTCCGACATTTATGTGCAGCCGTCGATTGTTCTGCCGCAGGGATGGCAGTATGGGACCGCTTTAACAAAGACGGGCGGCGATGCTTCTCACGTGGACTTCGGGACGGTTTCGCTGGAGCAGCTGATCGACTCGCCCTTGCTGACGGGGCGGTATTTCCTTGAGGTGCCGCTGGCTCCCGAGATCACGCCGAAGCATTTTCTGGACGTGGCGGCGGATGGGCCGGAGGATCTGAAGCTGACGCCGGAGACGATTCAGGGCTACAGCAATCTGGTGCGGGAGACGGGGGCGCTGTATCAGTCGCGGCACTATGAGAGCTATCACTTTCTGGTGACCGCGAGCGATCAGGTGGCGCACTTTGGACTCGAGCATCACCAGTCGAGCGACGATCGGGTGCCGGAGAAGACTTTTGTCGACGACAATCTGTTGCTGTTGTCGGCGGATTTGCTGCCGCATGAGTTCACGCACTCCTGGAACGGGAAGTATCGGAGGCCGGCTGGGCTGGCGACGGGCAACTACGAAGACCCGATGATCGGGAATCTGCTGTGGGTGTATGAGGGGCTGACGGACTACCTGGGCAACGTGCTGGCGGCGCGCAGCAAGATTGAGACGGCCGCGCAGTATCGGGATTATCTGGCGAGCGATGCGGCGATGCTCGATTATCGCCCGGGAAGGACGTGGCGCGATTTGCAGGATACGGCGACCGCGGCGCAGCTGCTTTATGAGACATCGGATCAGTGGGACAACTGGCGGCGCAGCACGGACTACTACGGCGAAGGCGACCTGGTTTGGCTGGATGTGGATACGACGATCCGCAAACTGACGAAGGATAAGAAGAGCCTCAACGATTTTCTGGCCGCGTTTGAAGGGCTGGGCGGCAACACGCCGCCGAAGGTGGTGCCCTACACCTTCGACGATGTGGTGCATGGTTTGAATAATGTGGTGGCGTATGACTGGGCCGGGTTCCTGAAGGAGCGGCTGACGACCAAGTCGCCTCATGCACCGCTTGGAGGGATTGAGAACGGCGGATACAAGCTGGTGTACACGGATCAGCCGAATGACATCACGCAGGCGAGGATCACGTCGACGGGAACGATGCCGGAGTGGTGGTCGATTGGGATCGATGTGGCGAGCGATGGGCACATTGAGGATGTGCTGGTCGGCTCGCCGGCGGACAAGGCGAAGCTGGGACCGGGGATGCAGATTGTCGCGGTTAACGGAAGGCAGTTCAGCGGGCAATTGCTGAGCGATGCGATCCGCGATGCGAAGGGGAACAGCGCGCCGATTGAGCTGATCGTGGTGAACACCGGCGTTTATAAGGTGATTGGCATCGATTACCACGATGGGTTGCGCTTCCCGCATATTGAGCGCGTGGAGGGCACGCCAGACCGGCTGGATGATATTTTGAAGCCGATGACGGAGACGGCGAAAGGCAGCTAAAGGCGAGCTAAAGGCGAGCGGAAGACGAGCGAAAAGCGGCCAGCGAGGAGCGATTAGCAAAAGGGCTGTTAGCAAAAAGGCCGTTAGCAGGAAACTAATAGCGAAAAGCGATTAGTAGGGGTCTTCCAGTTTGGAACGCTGCCTTCGGGTTCCAGCGATGATCATGATCGCGCCTCCACCCGCAAGCGCAGCGCCGACCAAGAGCATGACCACAAGTTCCCCGTAATTGCTTGCGCGAGCCATTCCTGGGGATGGCGCGAGAGTTGTATAGATCGAATAACCCCCGAGGACAAGCAACAGGATGCCGAGTCCGGTGCGAATGGTCTTTCGTTTCGGCAGCGCTGAGTCAGCCATGGCTATCCTCAGGCAGTCGCGGCGGTGGGCTGCTCCTGAAGTGAGCGCAGGACCGTTTCAGCCGCCTGTTGGCCGGTGCGGATGCAGTCCGGCACGCCGATGCCTTCGTAGGCGTTACCGGCCAGAGCGAGATCGGGGATCGCGGCTACCGAGTCGCGGACGATCTGCATGCGCTCCAGGTGCCCTACGGCGTATTGCGCCATGGAGTGGCGCGAGCGCCGGATGCGGACGAAGTTGGGCTGCGCTTTCAGCTTGAGGATTGCCGAGAGTTCCTGAAGGACGATGGTGGTGAGGTGAGCGTCGGTTTCGTCGAGCAGGTGCTCATTGCCGCTGCCGCCGAGGAAGCAGCGGAGGACGCCTTTGTCCGGCGGAGTGCGCCCGGCAAACTTGGCGTGGACGAAGGTGCAGGCGAGCATGCTGCGGCCCTCGGTCGCGGGGACGAGATAGCCGAAGCCAGGTGGCAGGCTTTCGAGATCCGATCTGTTATAGCCGAGCGTGACAGTGATCGAGGAGCTGTAGGGGACGCTCGCAAGCGCCTCGGCGAGGGGTGTATTCAGCGGCCGCAGAAGACCCGCAGAGGCCCACGCAGGCAGGGCGAGGATGAGCGCGTCGAATCGTTCCTGGCCGAAGGAGGTTTCGAGAACCCAGCCGGATTCGGTTTCGGGGTGTAGGCGCGACCGGCGGGGATCGCGTGCCGGGCGCGCGACGGCGTGGACCGGCGAGCTGAGGTGAACGGTTCCGGGCTGTAGTTGGGCGGCGATGGAGTCGACCATGAGCTGCATGCCGCCGCGGAGGGTGGTAAAGAGGGATCGAGGTGCGCCGGGCTTTCCGGACGGCTGCGAGTTTGAAGGAGGATGCGCGGCGTTCTTGTGGGCAGCGAGCATGGCGCGGGTGAGGCTGCCGTGGTTCTGCTCCATGGTGACCATGCGAGGCAGAACGGCGCGCACGCTCAGCTGCGAAGCGTTGCCGCCGTAGACGCCGGAGAGCAGGGGCGAGACGAGGCGGTCGACGGTTTCCTGGCCGAAGTGTCGGCGCGTCATGTCGGCGACGGATTCGTCCTGGGTCGCGGGCGCGGGCGGGAAGAGATATTCGCGCGCCATGCGCAGTTTGGTCGGCCAGGAGAAGAGGCGCGTGAAGGCAGTGGGCACGAGCCGGGTGGGAATCATGAACATAAGGCCGTCGGGCAGCGGGATGAGGCGGTTCCTGACGACGATGTAGGTCTTGCGCTCGGCGTCGTTCGAGGGGAGGAGCTGATCGGCCAGTCCTAATTCACGGCAAAGGGCCGCGGCGGCAGGCTTTTCCGTGAGCCAGGAGTCGGGACCACCCTCGATGATGCAGCCGTCGATGGTCTCCGAGCTGATGACTCCGCCGAGGTCGCCGGAGGCTTCGTAGAGGCGATATTCGAGGGCGTCGCCGGCGCGACGGGCCTTTTCAAGGGACCATGCCGCGCTCAGGCCTGCGATGCCTCCGCCGATGATGGCGATTCTCTTCACGAATGCGCAACCTCTAACTGAATCAGATCATGGGCGGCGCATTGAGGGGAAGCCTCTTTATCGTTCGGGTCGGGATGGTAGCCGCGCGGCTGATAGATGCAGCAGGGTTCCTCGGCCATGATGTCGCCGGTGACGGCGTAGGCGCGGGCGCGGGAGCCACCGCAGATGTTGCGGTATTCGCAGGCGCCGCATTTGCCGTGGAGGAGGCCGGAATCGCGGAGCTGCACGAAGATGGGCGACTCCTGGTAGATGTGCGCGAGGGTGTCGTTGTGCAGGTCGCCGCCTTCGATGGGCAGGAATCCGCTGGGGTAGACCTTGCCGATGTGGGAGATGAAGACGAAGCCGCGGCCATCGTTAACGCGCTTGGTGGCCCAGCCTACTGCTTTATCTTCGGAGCCGCGGCCGGGATGGCCGGAGGTTACAGTCCAGCCTGGGTGAGCAGCCGGGTGACGGGTCGGGTCCGCGGTGGGGCGCGCGCCGGCGTCGTCATGCACGCCGGTGGTGGGGAGATTTTCTTTCAATCGCTGCTGGATGAGGTAGCGGCGGTAGTGCATGGCCTCGGTGGTTTTGATGGCGAAGGGGACGCGCTTGGTGAGGTCCCACATCTTTGCGAAGACGTCTTCGAATTCCTGCCCGGTAAGCAGGTCGTCGGTTTTGCCGCGGCCGACGGGCACGAGGAAGAAGAAGCTCCACATCACGATTTGCTTCAGGGTGAGCAGCGTCGCGAGGTTGTCGAGGTCGGCGATATTGAGGCGGCTGACGACGGTGTGAACCTGGATGGGCAGCTGTGCTTCGTTGGCCCAGAGGATGGCTTCGACGGTGCGCTCCCATGTGCCGGGGATGCCGCGGATGGAGTCGTGAATGGCGGGGATGGAGCCGTCGAGAGAGACGGCGAGGCGCGAGAGGCCGGAGGCTTTCATGCGGAAGATGGCGTCGCGGGTAAGGAGCGGCGTGGCGCTGGGGGTGAGCGCGGCGTGCACGCCTTTAGCGGCTGCATGCTGGATGAGCTCGAAGATGTCCGGGCGCTTGAGGGGATCTCCTCCGGTGAAGACGAAGAGGGGGACTTCGAGATCGGCGATCTGATCGATGAGGTTCTTTGCCGCGGCGGTGGTGAGCTGATTGGTGTGGGGCACCGGCTGGGCGGAGGCGCGGCAGTGTTTGCAGGCGAGGTCGCACGCCTGGGTCGTCTCCCAGATGGCGAGAAAGGGGGCGCGATCGTAGTCGAGCTTGGTTATGGATTGACGGATGTCCATGGGGATAGGTTTGCAGGGGCGGGGCGGGCTGGGATGTGATGGGAGTCACAATGCAGGCAACAGGCAACAGGCAATAGGGAACAGAAGGAGCGTCCGCCTTCAGACTTTCCGGATATCGACAAGCTTCAGGTTTGGAACGCGCGAGAAGTGGCGCCGATTGCGGGTAAGCAGAGGCAAGTCGTGGGCAAGAGCGATGCCGGCAATCAGGCAGTCCGCCATGGGGATGAACCTTCCACTTCTTGCCAGACGGCGGCTGAGCGCGGCCGCCCGCTCGGTGGAATGGAATTCGAGGGGTAGAACCGTAAGGGACTCGGCAAACTCCCGGGTTGCTCGCGCCCGCTTTCCTTCGTCGCCCCCGCTCATCAATTCGAAAACTGTAATGACAGTGATAGCGAGTTCTTCGGCGTCGATGTAGCGGGCAATTTGCTCGCGCACCGGTGCAATCCCGTGAAGGAAATCGATGAGGACATCGGTGTCGGCGACGATCACCGCCAGTGCTCGCGAAATCTGCGGGAGACGCGCCTGAGGTGTTCGGCATCTTTTGCGGAGAGCGACCCTCCGAGCGCAAGCAACCGAGCCTTGCGCTTCGCGCGCTCGTCCTCACCCTGCAGATAGGTGTCGATGGCCTCCGCGAGGACTCCCGAGAAGCCCTTTTTGCCGCGTTTCGTCGCGAGGGCGATCAGAGCTGCCCGGTGCTGGGGTTTCATCTCGACGGTGGTACGCATAGATCGAGTATAGCGCGGACATGCATGTGCATGCATCTGCAGGAGTGCGGCGCGCGGCCCTCGGAACCAGTCAGGGGGCCTGAGTGGAGAGCTCGTCGATTTTCGCCTTGAGCTCGGCGACTTGCTCGCGGAGCGCGATGACTTCGGCTTCGAGTTGGTCGAGGCGTTCGCGGTCGGAGGGGCGGAGAGTGGAAGCTGGCGTTTCGTGGCCAGCGGCGAGCTCCGTGAGATCCGGTTCGCCGGAGAGGAGGTGCGTGTAGCGGATCTCGCGTGAGCCGGGTTGGCGGGGCAGGGCCGCGACCAGGGCGGGTTCGCGCTGGGCCAGCTTTTGCAGGACGGAGAGGACGTCGTCGAGCTCCTCGAAACGGTGCATGCGCTCGGTGCGGCCGCGCAGTTCACCCGGAGTCTGGGGGCCGCGCAGAAGCAGCACGCACAGGACGGCGGTCTCACCGCGAGTGAAGTTGAAGACTTCCTGGATGTGGTGCTCGTATTTGGCGACGCGGCTGTCATGGACGGCGGCGGCGAGGTTCTGGTCGCGCAGCCGATTCAGCGCCAGGCGGACCTCTTCCTCGTTGAGCTGCATCGCGGGATCGCGGTTGTTCTTCTGGTTGCAGGCGTTGACAAGGGCGTTGAGGGAGAGCGGGTAATACTCCGGGGTGGTGGCTTCTTTTTCGATCAGCGCGCCGAGGACGCGGGCTTCGACGGGGCTGAGGAGGATGGGCATGAGCAGGGCCTCGGGCAGTGGATGAACCGTTCTGAGTTTACGGTAATGGGGCGGACTGCCTACATGCTGAAGCCAGCGATGAGCCATTTGAAGCAATGGACTCCGCCTGCCTCATTCGGGCTCAGCAGCCTCATTCACGGTATAATCAACTTTGTGAGTGCTACCACATCAGCGACCCCAGTCGCTCCTCTGGATTTTGTGTCCGACCCTCAGGAAAAGCGCGTCCTTCTGCTCAAGCCCCGCGGTTTCTGCGCGGGCGTAGTGCGGGCGATCGACATTGTGCGTATTGCGCTTGAGACCTTTGGCGCGCCGATTTACGTTCGCAAAGAGATCGTCCACAACCGCTTTGTGGTAAACGAGCTGGCGGAGAAGGGCGCGATCTTCGTCGACGATATTCACCAGGTTCCGGAAGGGGCCCGGGTGATCTATTCGGCCCACGGGGTTTCGCCCGCGGTTCGCGAGCAGTCGACGGAACGGAAGCTAAAGGTGATCGACGCGACCTGCCCGCTGGTGACCAAGGTCCATGTGGAGGCGGTGAAGTTCGCGCAGCAGGGCTACTCGCTGGTGCTGATTGGGCATCGAGACCACGATGAGATTGAAGGCACGCTGGGCGAGGCGCCGGACGTGACGCAGGTAGTATCAAGCGTTGCAGAAGTGCGGACACTCGAAGTGCCGGACCCCGAACACGTGGCGTATCTGACGCAGACCACACTGTCGCTGGACGAGTCGCGCGACATTATTCAGGCGCTGAAGCTGAAGTTTCCGAAAATTGTCGGGCCGCATTCCCAGGACATCTGTTATGCGACGGAAAACCGGCAGGTTGCAGTGAAGAACGTGGCGCACAGCGCCGATCTGGTGCTGGTGGTGGGTTCGAACAACAGCTCGAACTCGAACCGGCTGGTCGAAGTTTCGCGGAACCTGGGAACCCAGGGGCATCTGATCGATAATGCCGACGCGATTGACCCGGAATGGCTCGAGGGCGTCAGGAACGTGGCGGTGACGGCGGGCGCTTCGGCGCCGGAGATTCTGGTCGAGGGCGTCATCGAATACCTGAAGCGCAACGGCTTCCGGACGGTCGAGGAAGTCGAGGTCATGCCGGAAAATGTCCGGTTTGGGCTTCCTCCGGAGATCGTACAGGCGATCCGGTCCGCGCCGGCGCCGGCGCGCGTCTAAACGGACAGCGCGAGCATCGAATCGGCAACGCATTGAGGGGAAACATCAGTCAGGGAGCATTGAGTACGCAGTAAAGGTAATCAGGGAAGAACGGTTTTCTCATCGGCATGAGCACACCTTTTGAAACCATCCCGGCCAGAGCCACCTCTCCTTCCGGAGGTTCCGGCAGCGCTGCCAAAGTGGCGGAGGTTCGGCCGATTTCCGCAAGCGTGAAGTTTGGGCGGATCGATGCGTCTCCGGAAGAAGTTGCGCAGGGGATCGAGCGAGCGCGGGAGTCGATGCTGTCGCGCCAGCATCCGGAGGGCTACTGGAGCGGGGAACTGGAAGGCGACTCGATGCTCGAGGCCGACTACATCTTCCTCCACGTGCTGTTGGGCACCGGCGATGAAGGAAAGATGCGGCGGGCGCTGACCGAGATCATGCGCTACCGGAACGACGATGGAAGCTGGTCGCTCTATCCCGGCGGTCCGGGAAACATCAGTCTTTCGGTGAAGTGTTACTTCGCGAACAAGCTGATGGGGGTTGCCGCAGACGAGCCGCATATGGCCGAGACGCGGGAGTGGATTCTGGCGCATGGCGGCGTGACGGCCTGCAACACGTTTACGAAGATTTATTTGTGCGCGCTGGGGCAGTACGAGTACAACTCGGTGCCGGCGATTCCGCCGGAGATCGTGCTGTTTCCGAGCTGGTTCTGGTTCAACATCTACGAAATTTCTTCGTGGTCGCGGGCGATCCTGGTTCCGCTGTCGATCGCCTATGCGAAGAAGCCCTATAAAAAGATACCGGCGGAGCATGGGATCAGCGAACTGTTTGTGGGGGGGCGGGAGAACGCCGACCTTCGGCTCCAGTGGGATCGCGAGCACATTTTCGGCTGGCGCAATTTCTTTATCCTCTGTGATCGGTTGACGCACTGGTTTGAGCTGGTGCATATTCGGCCGCTGAGGTCGATCGCGCTGAAGAAGGCGCAGAAATGGATGCTGGCTCGGCTGGAGATGTCCGATGGCCTGGGGGCGATCTATCCCGCCATTCTGAACTCGATTATCGCGCTCCGATGCCTGGGCTATTCGCTCGACGATCCGCAGGTGATTCGGGCGATGGACGAGTTTGAGAAGCTGGGCATCGACGAGCCTCAGGGGACGAAGGATTATCCGGAGCCGACTTTCCGGATGCAGCCTTGCCTGTCGCCGGTGTGGGATACGGCGCAGGCCGTTTACGCCCTGGGCGAGGCGGGACTGGACCGGAAGGATCCCCGGCTGCTGAAGGCTGCCGACTGGATGTTGTCGAAAGAAGTGCGCCACAAGGGCGACTGGGCAGTGAAGAACCGGCGGGCTGCGCCGGGTGGATGGTACTTCGAGTTTAACAATGAGTTTTACCCGGATGTCGATGATACCGGGCAGGTTCTTCTTGCGTTGAATAAGATCGATAATCCGCGCGAGCGCTATCAATACGACGTTTGCCAGCGCGCCATCGAGTGGGTTTTCTCGATGCAGTGCCGTAACGGCGGCTGGGCGAGCTTCGACAAAGACAACACGAAGATGATCTTCCAGCACATCCCGTTTGCTGACCACAACGCGATGCTCGATCCGCCGACCGTCGATATTACGGGGCGGATTCTCGAGATGCTGGCCACCTACGGCTACACGCGCAAGGACCGGCGCGTGGAGAAGGCGATCAAGTTCATCTACTCCGAACAGGAAGCCGACGGCAGCTGGTTCGGGCGCTGGGGCGTGAATTATCTCTACGGCACCTTCCTGGTGCTGCGCGGCCTCGAGGCCATCGGGGTGTGGAACCACGAGCCGCAGGTGCAGCAGGCCGCGGAGTGGATCCGCTCGGTGCAGAATGCCGATGGTGGATGGGGCGAGAGCTGCAACAGCTACGACGATCCGGTTACGCGAGGCATCGGGGCGAGCACGCCTTCGCAGACGGCGTGGGGAGTTCTGGGACTGCTGGCGGCCGGCGATACGCGGAGCGACTCAGTGGCGAAGGGCATCAAATGGCTGCTGGCCAAACAAGGAACCGACGGTTCGTGGGACGAGAGCCTGGGACAGGGCAAGACAAGGCAGGCGATCTACACCGGGACTGGTTTTCCGCGGGTGTTTTATCTGGCGTATCCGCTGTACCGGGATTATTTCCCGCTGCTGGCCCTGACGGATTACAAGCGGGCGATGGAAAAGGCTGATTAGCTGGCTCGGAAAAACAAGTCCCTCGCTCCGCACGCCTACGAAAGCGTGCTCCGGTGGGGATGACAAAGCTATTGACGGAGGAAGGATCTGAATGGCGGTACCCGTATCGCAGGCGTGGACGGTTGCAACCTACGTTCTGACGCAGAAACTGAAGGGCCGGAAGCGCTTTCCGCTGGTCACGATGCTGGAGCCGCTCTTCCGCTGCAACCTGGCATGCGCCGGCTGCGGCAAGATTCAGTATCCGCCGCACATCCTGAAGCAGGAGCTGACGCCCGAGGAATGCTTTCGCGCGGTCGAAGAGGCCGGCACGCCGATGGTTTCGATTCCCGGCGGCGAGCCGCTGCTGCACCCGCAGATCGACCAGATTGTTGCAGGGTTGGTTGAGCGGAAGAAGTACGTTTACATGTGCACGAACGCGCTGCTTCTGAAAGAAAAACTTCACCTGTTTAAGCCGAGCAAGTACTTGTCGTTTTCGGTTCACCTCGATGGGCAGCGCGAGCATCATGACTTCTCGGTGTGCCGCGAGGGCGGGTACGACATCGCGATGGAAGGGATCAAGGCGGCGATCGCCGCTGGGTTCCGGGTGACCACGAACACGACGCTGTTTGACGGGGCCGATCCCAACTCGGTGCGTGCGCATTTTGACGAATTGATGGACGTGGGCGTCGAGGCCATGATGGTGGCGCCTGGCTACACCTACGAGAAGGCGCCGGACCAGAAGCACTTCCTGGGGCGGGCACGTTCGCGGCGGCTGTTCCGGGCGATTTTGTCGAATCGCAAGAAGCGCTGGAAGTTCAACGCAAATTACTTGTATCTCGAATTCATCATGGGGAAGCGGGACTTCAAGTGCACGCCGTGGGCGATGCCGACGTTCAGCATCTTCGGCTGGCAGAAGCCCTGCTACCTGCTCCAGGACGGCTACGCGGATACCTTTCAGGAGCTGATTGAGGCGACAAACTGGGACAACTACGGGACCGAGAGCGGCAATCCCAAATGCGCGAACTGCATGGTGCACTCGGGCTACGAAGGCACGGCGGTGAACTACACATTCGGCTCGCTCAAGGGGCTGTGGGAGACCGCGAAGGCGATGACGAAGCTGTATCCGGATAAGGGCGCGCTCGATCTGCTGCATGAGCCGGTGAAGCCGGTGCATAGCTTTAATCCTTTGGTTCAGATTGAGACCCACGTGACGGTCGAAGAGGGAACTCGCGTATGACAGGCCGGCCGGCTGCCATGGATCCGAACAGCGTCGAGGTAATGGAGGGCCGCGAGCGCGAGCAGCTGGAGGGATGGATTCCGTCGCTGGCGAGCGACGATGATATTCGCCAGGCGCTCGAGAAAGCATTCGATTACCGCGGCGACGTGACCCTGACGCTGAAAGACGGCCGCGTGGTGCATGGGTATGTCTTCGATCGGCGCACCGGAGCGACGCTCCAGGACTCCGCCGTGCGGGTTATTCCGTCAGAGGAGCGCACGAAGCTCAGCATCCCGTACTCCGATATCGCCGCGCTGGCGTTCACCGGGCGCGACAACGCTGCCGGCCGCACCTTCGAGGCCTGGGTGAGGAAGTACTGGGAGAAGAAGGCAGCGGGCGAGACGAACATCAGGATCGAGGCAGAGACGCTGTAGAATTGGCACAGGCCGCTTCTCGGGAGATTAGCGTCGTAGGGAGGGGAACCTATGACGAACCTGCAATCGGTTCTGACTGTTGGTGTTCCATCCATCCTCGTCCTGTTAGGAATTTTCCTCAACAACGCGCGCTTCAATACGATCGAATCGCGACTGACGACGATGGAAGGCGATTTGCGGCAGTTCTATCGCGACCTCGGACGCCACGACGCGGATATCTCCAGCCTTAAGGACCAGCGCCGGTCGTAAGCAAGACCTTGCTCTGAGCGGGTGTGCTGTTCATCTTCGCGAGAATCGAACGGCCACTACAGGGTATTCGGCGTCCTTCATCTCTTCGAAGCTGGCGAATTTGCAAATGGTCTCGTCCATCGTTCTCGCGCACAGCCACCTTCATGCTTGGCTTGCCACGGTAGCGAAGAACTGCTTGACGCGCAGTTTTTTGGTGCGCCGCTTTGCCTGCCACAGATCATAGGCAAGCTGCATCTGCAGCCAGTGCTCTGGTGTACTGCCGAATGCCTTTGACAGCCGCAGCGCCATTTCGGCTGTAATGCCGGCGTGGCCGTTGAGAATCGACGAGAGAGTCTTGCGTGTAACGCCCAGGCCCTTCGCCGCCTCGGTAACAGTCAGATCAAGCGCCTTGAGACAATCTTCTCGGATTATCTCGCCGGGGTGCGGAGGGTCATACATATCCATAAGCTTTTCTCCTGTCGTTAGTGATAATCGACCAGATCGACATCGGTTGCATCCTCGCCGTCGAAGCGGAAAACCAGCCGCCAATTACCCGACACCGAAACTGCCCACTCGCCTTTGCGCTTACCCCCGAGCGGATGGAGGTTGATATCCGGCAATATTCATATTGAGCGGGCTCGTGGCTGTCGAAAGTGACGCCAACAGGCGACGCAAGCGCGGCACATGTTGAGCGTTGAGCCCTCGCGTTTGCCCGGAGGCAAAAAGCCGTTCCAGACCCTTGTGGCGAAACCGCAGGATCATGTTCGTGTAGTGTAACGACTCGGGTTACAGATGGTCAAGTCCGTTGCTCGGCCTTCGGCATGGTCCCCCAGGGAAAGAAACCCGTTTCATCCCCAGTGTTTGAGTTCCGGCCACACCGTCCGCAAATCCCATTTCAATCCGCGACAGAGCCAGATGGTGAAATGCTCGTCTTCCCGCGACCAGGGGTTGTCGGTCTTCTGACCCGTATCGATGACGGTCTGGAAGTGTTCGCGGTCGCCACTCCCATCGCTGCCGAGAACGATCATCGTGCTGCCGTCGTAATCGCGCGGGCCCCAGAGCCAGTAAGAATTGTGCGCGCTGATGGCGCGGGGCAGGCCGTACTTCGGACCGAAGTAGTCGACGGCCGCCGCCTGGCCCCAGGAGTTGGCGAAGATGGCGGTGCGGGCACGTTTTTCAGGCGGCAGGCTGTTATAGACGGCGGCGGTTTTGCGCACCATGTCCTCCCATCCGAATTCGTCGGCAAAGAATTGCGGCAGCGGGCCGGTGCGCTGGTTTTCCGCTTTAGGCGGAGCGATGCCCAGCGCATGCTCATAGCGGAGATAGCTCTCGACCGGCAGCAGCGGGATCGCCAGAGGCGCAAGGAGGATGCCGGAGGCGGCCAGCAGACCGGTGTACGCGCCGCGCAGCCATGCGTTGCGGATCCATTGCGTCCATCCCACGGCTCCTGCAGCGAAGATCATCGGATACACCGGCACGACGTAGTAGTTCTTGCCTTGGGTGGCCATCAAAGCGACCAGAACCACCAGGAAGGTCCACGCCAGGATGCGATAGCGCGCGCCGGCGCGGGTGAAGAGCCACACCAGTCCGCCAACCCACAGCGGGGCTGAGAGAGGGTTGAGGATGTTGGCCTGGTCGAGAAGAAATGCCACAGGTCCGCGGCGCACATCGCGCGGCGTGCTGCGGACGTTGCGCTCGTATTCGAGAAAAGGGAAGTGGTGGTGGATGAGCCACACAAGATGCGGAAGAAAGATAAGAAACGCAGCCAGGCAGCCAAGCAAGAACCACTTTGAGGCGAGGATGCGGCGATGGGGCGTGAGTGCGAGTCCGACGATCAATCCCGCGGCAAAGAGGACGATGGAGTACTTCATCTCCAGGCCGAGGCCGGTGAGGATGCCGATCCAGAGCCACCAGCGCGGGTCCGCGCTTTCGATAGAGCGCAGGACACACCACGCGCAGATCATCCAGAGCAGCGGCTCGAAGGCGTTCATGGTGAACCAGTGCTGCATGAGCATGTAGATCGGCGCGACGAGAACGGCAAGAGCGGCCAGAGCTTGAGCGAGTCGTCCGCCGCCCATCATGCGAGCCATTGTGCCGGCGAGCCAGACGAGCGCGGCTCCCGCGAGCGCGGGCAGGACCCGCAGCGCGATCAGCGAATTGCCCAGGGTGTGGCTGACCAGCCAGGCGATGAACGGCATCCCCGGTGGATGGTCGACGTAGCCCCAGCCGAGGTGCTGGCCACAGGCCAGGTAGTACATTTCATCGCGAAAAATGGCGTAGTGCGATGCGGCGAAGAGCTGCAGGGCGAGCTTGAGGATCGCGATAGCCGCGACGATGGCGGGGCCGGTGGCGAACCAGCGTTCGGAGCGCGCAGAGCCCGCCAGCGAGATGGTTGTGGATGCGTTCGTGGCGAATCCTCGTGGCTCCTGCATGTAAGTTACAGCGATGGTAGCCTGGGGGAACAGCGCGGAGGACCAGAGCTGGCGGCGGGCACGAGGCTGACGGACGCGATGAGGAGGCCGAGTCCGATCGAGGAAACACCGGAGGAGGACCAATTTACCGGCAGAGTCCTTCGGCGGCAAAACTTCGGGCAGAGCTTACTGGTCGAGAAGGTGGAGTTCCTTTCCTGGCTTGAAACGGACGGCTTTACCGGGGGCGATGCTGACTTCGGCGCCTGTGCGGGGATTGCGACCGATCCCGGTTTTGCGCGGGCGGACATTGAAAACGCCGAAGCCGCGCAGCTCGATGCGCTGTCCCTCGGCGAGAGCGCGCTTGAGGCTCTCGAATACAGTATCCACGGCAGCCTCCGCCTTGTTGCGCTGAAGGCCGGTACGCTCGATCACATGGTGAATGATGTCCTGTTTTATCAAGGTTTTCTCCGGTCAGGCGAACAGTCCGCTCCAAGGCTGATCGTAGAAACGTTTTCCCGCATTGTCAATGCGCCGGCCTTGCTGTAAGATTCAGCGACCGTTCCTCCCCAGCTTCACACAGCCCGTTTGGTTGAAGTTTCGCGTGACCTGCAGACATTTGCATGGGAAAATCAGGCTATACGCCGTAAACATTGCTGTGAGTGCAGTTTGTCCTGTCCAGCCGGATGAATGGCCCCGAGTTTCGCTGCACCGGCCGGAAGCAGTCAGTACAAAATGAGCAGGGGATTGTTCTGCCGAAGTTGCAAGCCTTATGGATATCGTCTCTCACCAGCCAGGATCTCTGCGGGTAGGATTGCTCGATTTCGAACCCATCCGCATCGCCGGATTGCGGGAAATTTTCGCCTCCCAGCCCAATCTCAAGGTTGTGGCAACAGAGTGGGCCATGGCCCTCAGGGAGAAGGTCCTCGATCTGGCGGTCGTGGATTTGCGGGAACAGCCGTTCTCCCTCGCGCTGCTGGCCAGGCTGCGATCGAGGAATCAGAACGTTAAGATTCTGGTCATCGGCCCCGGTTCGGAGCCGGAGAGAATTCTCGCAGCCGTCCATGCCGGAGCCAAGGGCTGGCTGGAAGAGACCGCGAATCCGATCCAGATACTGAAAGCCGCGAACGCCGTCCTGAATGGGTCCATGTGGGTGCCGAGACAGGTTTTGTCCACCTTTGTGGACCGCACTCTGGACGGTGCGGCCGCGCGGCGCCGCCAGAAGAGTCCGCGGTTTACCGAGCGCGAGGAGGAAGTTCTTCAGCAGCTGGTTCTCGCGCGGTCGAATCGGGAGATCGCTCAGGCGCTCAGCCTTCGGGAACAGACTGTAAAACATTATGTCTTCCGGCTGATGAAGAAAGTCGGCGCGGGGAATCGGATCGCATTGTCGGTGCAGGCGGCCAGCGGAGCGTGGGGCCAGGAGAAGCCTTAGGCTCCGATCAAGTAAACAGAATATCTGTTATCAGACGTAAGACCAACGAAAGCCGGGAGACGGGCCGGGCAACATGCCACGGCCCATTGTGGCATAATGTCCGTACAGGAGATTTCCCCAATGGCCACTGTGTCCGGCCTTTCGCAGTACGTTGGTATTCCGGCCGCATCCGATTTCGATTTCACTGAACTCGCGGAAAAGGGGCTGCCCACAGCCAGTATCGAACTGCTGAAGAGCAAGGGCCTGACGTTTTCCGAGGTTTCCGACATTGTTGTTTCTCCCCGCACTCTCAAACACCGCAAGGCGCGCCGCGAAAATCTGTCGGAGAACGAGACCGACCGCTACCTGCGTGTGGCGCGCATTCTCGCCCTCGCGGAACAGGTATTCGGAGACCACGAAAAAGCCCTTGGCTGGCTGCGTTGTCCGGACGATCGGATGAAGGATCGGACGCCACTGAGCCTGTTGCGCACGGAATCCGGTGGCCGGCTCGTCGAAAACATGCTTTGGCAGATCGATGAAGGTGTTTCCGCTTGAGAACACTCTGGCGGATCAGCAATCACGCAGATCTCGCCGGCCTGGGAGGAGAAAGGCTCACAGCACGCTGGCACACTGCCGCGCCGGGAAAGCGCATCGTTTATCTTGCGGAACATCCGGCGGCCGCCCTTCTTGAGAACCTGGTTCACCTGAAGGGTCATCCGCAGTTCTTCCCGCAGGATTACCAACTGCTCAGGATCGAGGCTGAGGAGGGTGGATCGCTGTCGTCCTTCGATGAGGCACTTCCGGATGACTGGCGCGAAAACCAGAAGGCGACGCGCGCGCTCGGCGACGCGTGGCTCCGCGCGGGGATCTCAGCGCTTTTTAAGGTGCCGTCCGCTGTCTGTCCCGAGTCATTTAATTATCTGTTCAACCCACTTCATCGAGACGCCCCGGAGCTCACCATCCAGTGGGCCAAAAGAATCGCTTACGACCGCCGTCTGTTTCAAGTAGTAGCGTCCGCGCACTCCGCGATGAGCGAACCTCGCCCGCGCAAACGCCGTTCACGCCAATAACCTAAAGCAACAGAATCGGTCGCGGGCCTCGCCTTCGTGTGAGCTGCATCCTTTCTGATCGACGAATATACGCGCGAGTGCCTGGCGATCCACGTGCGGCGCAGGATCGGCAGCCGCCACGTGATCGAGGTGCTGGCCGAGGCCATGACCGAACGCGGGATCCCGGAGCACATACGCTCGGACAATGGCCCGGAGTTCGTGGCCAGAGGACTGCGTAACTGGCTGGGGGCAGCCGGAGCGAAGACGCTGTACATCGAGCCCGGCTCGCCGTGGGAGAACGGCTACTGCGAGAGCTTCAACTCGAAGCTGCGCGACGAGTTCCTCAACGGGGAGATTTTCTACACACTGAAGGAGGCGCAGGTGCTGGCGGAACGATGGAGGACTTACTACAACACCGAGCGGCCGCACTCATCGCTGGGCTACCGGCCTCCGGCGCCCGGGGCATGGCAGGAGAAAATCAACAAGGGGCATGGAAAAGTGGAAAGCAAAGAACGCTTCCCACTTTTCCACACCCCCGACGGCGACGGAGTTACTAACTCATCCGTTGCGCTACACTAACAATCTCTCTGGTACAAAATATCGGGCAGGCCACATCGGCCAGACGGTATACCTGGGGCATACCGACTGCACCTCTGAGGTCCCGGTCGGTAATTCCTTCGCGATGGCAGAACCGCAGCAGCACTTTCAGATGACAACAGAGATCGCGACGCGTGCAGGGAGCCATTCCCGGCGCACATTCGACGATGAAAGATGCCAAAAGCGCAGGAGATAAATCGCCGAGCGAAGTGATCCCGGCTTTCCGCAGGTATTGCCCGAACTCGTGGAGATGATGACGGTACCCGTGGATTGTGCTCTCCATCAGTCCGCATTCACTCCGCAAATACTCTTGGAACCCAGGAACCTCTGACTCAAGTGGAAATGGGCGGCGGAGACGATTATGCCTTACCCGGCTACCGTAGGCCAGCCGAAGCATCTGACGTGTGGCATTCCCTACATCAATTGCATGCTTGCGCAGCGAGGCCGATGACTTTGCTTCCGGCCCGTGCTGAACCAACCATTCGGAAACAAAGTCCTCGACGAGAGCAAAGGCAGAAGCAACATCTGTGCAGCCCCTCTTCTGTGCGAACTCAGCAAAGCCGAAAAGCCTTGGCAACCGGCGAAAGACAGTGCGGGAAGAATAGCCGTTGGCTTCCATCCATCCCGCGTAGTTCTCAATTTGAGAGCCAAGCCAGCTGCCGCGGATTCTATCGATTGTTGAAGGTTTGACGTAGTAATGTTCGAGCATGACACTCTCCATTCGGAAATATCCGATGGGAAACAATCATGCACCTGGTTGCGCCAAACCAACATTGAGACTAGAGCGAATTCGAACTGCTCAGAATCAAAAGACGACGAGGCAGGAGTAGCTGTTCATTGGGGGGGATGCGACTTGATAGACCGGTGCTTCTTGGGCCGTGACCAATTCGCCGATATCAAAGTTGCCGGGAACCAATGGGAATTGTCGGACTCTGTCTACGTCCTCACGGCGAACGCTAACGTAATTAAGTGGCCGGTTGGTCCTCCACCGTAAACTCCGTCGATCCGTAGAAGGTCTTGTGCTCCGGCGCTACAATCGGCGCGGCCTGCTTTGCGGCCAAGGTCGCGTCTACGTCGTCAACCTCAGGAACGAAGCGCCCCGCTCGAACGACCGCGACACATCGGCGTCCTTCTTCAGGTTCGCGTAACCTCCATATTAGCTCGATGGGCCATTTTGCAGCGCAGCGAACGCCAACTTGCCAACGTCCTACGCACTCACTGTGCCAGCCTGAACCCTCCATCGTCGAGCATTTACTCCCATCACAAGTAGCCACAGGAACATCGATGCCTCCCCAATGAGGCCGCAGGCCATATTGTAGGGGGATAAATAGCTTGCCACCGACGGGAGGAGAAACGTCAGCCAGCTCAGACCGGCAAACGTCATCAGCCCGCCCAGGATTCGAGGTAGGAAAGCCGACCGGAAAATAAGGTAGCCGGTCAAGGTGGAAAACACTCCGTGAAACACAATGGCGAGGTTCACGCCATGAGGATTCAGTCGAAAAACCTCAAATGTAAGTCCCAGTAGATTGAAGCACGCCGCAAGCAATGACAGGTTACTGTTCGCCGCCTTAAAGATGTAATAGGACAGCAGCGTCATCGCTGCCATGCCCGAAATCTGGATGGTGTTCGCTGCGTGACCCAACCTGCCGCGAAGGAACAACTCGAGGAATATTGCCGTAAATACGCTGAAGAAGTAAAGGCCACCAGCCATCCTGGCTTCTAACCGTGGCGAAACCTCTCGTATCCGTTCCTTCCACATCGCTGTGCTCATTCTCTTTTCTCCTCTTCCGAGCGATTGAGTCAAGCGCATATGTATCAAATCGCTTCGTGATGGTCACGCGTTCGAACCGTTGCGGCAATAGACGACGGTATCATGCACGGTTGGTCGCGCCGGCCTGCTCCTTCCATCGCTGAACGTTTACACCTTTTATGATGAGCCAAAACATCAGCGATAATTCCGCCACGAAGCCGAGAACTTTCAAGTAGAGAGCCAGGTAAGTTGCGAACGGGGTAAGAAAGGTCAACCAACCCAAACCGGCTAACGCCATCAACACGGCCAGAATTCGGGGCAGGAATGTCGATCGGAAAATGAGGTAGCCGATCAGGAGGCAAAAAGGCCCGAAGAATGCCAGCGGGCTGATGTTCGAGGGAGCGCGATCAATGAAGGCAAGAGCGGTAATGGCGCATCCCGCGAGACTGAAGAGGGCCGCAAGCAAGGAAAGGCTCTTGTTCACCGGCTTGAACAGATAATAGAGGAGCAGAGTCAATGCGATATAGAGCGCGGTTGAGATCAGGTTGACGGTGAGACTCAGCCGCGGCCAACCGGCGAGGAGGGAACCGGAAATTGCGGTGAGAAAGTAAAGCAGATAGACAGCCCCAGTTATCCTGGCATTGGGATTCCGCAGGGCTCTTGCAATCCAGTCCATCAATTCGCAGCCTTCTCCTGGGGCACTCCATCGATGGTTCGACCCCAAGAGTTTCCGACGCCAATATAGGCGCGCAGATAATCCCCTGAATGGTCAATATTGCTCACAATTTCAGGTGAAGTGCGAGTCTTGGGCTGAGCGTTGGTCCAGGTGATCTGAAATGCGCAAGGTAGGAAACTCTACATCAGGAAAAAAACGATGGACGTGCTCCAGCAACGCTGCAGAGGAGCGAGACGCCCTTACCTGAATGGACGTTTGGCTACCCTGGCAATTCGAAGCACCGCGCAGCTGCGTTCATTTCCCTACGCGCTGCGCCGGTCAAGAAACAGGCAAACGCGTTCGGCGAGCGTCTGGTCGGGATTCGGCCGCTCGACCGCCGCTGGCTTCCTCGTGGATACGTCGACGAGCGTGAGTGTGGTTGAGACAGGAACGGGCGCGCCGTCCGGCTCGCGCCTCTCATACATGGTGATCGATGTCATCGGTCGAGCTCCAAAGCAGAAATTCGAACAAGGCCGACCCGAAATGGCAGCGGCTAAGATTCCAAAATATTCGCCTTGCAATTCACCACGCCAACCGAATTCCAGGACTGCGGAATTCAGCGGTTGAACGTAAATGGTGCCATTTCCAGGAGGCCTGCGCAAGGGCACGTTACTCTTTTGATCTCCGGCTGGGTACTATCGGTTGAGACCTCCCGTACCGCAGGAACCGCTCGACTGCGCTATGGTGGGAAACGGCGGCTCGCCGGCCATTTCCGTCACGCCGAAACGCGCAAATCATCCCTGCCAGCAATGGCTGCCCCGACGGTATCCTGCAGCTCCGGCAAGCTGAGTTGCTCCACGATCTGGCGTTCCACATCACAGACCGGCATCGGAGGTATGACCACGATTCCTCCGGCCAATTCGCTGAGCTTCAGATACGACTCGCGGCAGATATAGAGAAAATCGAGCGGATATTCCGGCTTGCGGGCGCGCGCCTGAATGGGGTCCGCATCGAGAAGGAAGCTGATATCGGGCCGCGGCACGAGCTTTATCACCAGGCGCACGTAGGCGCGGATGAACCAATGATGCAGCGTTAGGTTCACCAGCTCGTCGTAAGCGTAGCGATCGCAGATCACGAAGTCTGCATCAGAGGCCAGTTCCCTGCTCATTGTGTGGCGAAGTGATACCGCATCAGCAATATAGAGGAATAACCTCACAATTGTCATGAAGCCTGACCGGACGTTCTTATCACGCCGACTGATGGGTGCTTCGGGCGTTCCGACGCCCTTGTCCCCCTTGAAGATTCTGTGCCCGGTCATCTCGCGCAATCCAGTCAGGACCGCAACGTCATCCCAAAATGTGATCACGCGAACGCGAAGGCCGTCGGCCTGCAACCGAGCGCGCAGAAGATTGATCTGCGTGCTCTTTCCGGCGCCATCGACACCAGAGAAGCTTACGAATCGGGGAAGTTTGCGTTTCCTTTGCGATGACATTGCTGGCCCTCCGGGAATCGATGCGGCAGACTCATTCATTGGCCCGATGCGCGGCTGGGGCTTGCGCTGGACAAAGCCACGACCGATCCGACAGCAACGCCGGCCGCGATCAGCAGCCCAACCTTAATAACGAAGGATCGCGTCCGTTTTTGACGCGCCGGGGCAATGGCGGCGCCGGACGGCCTTGAAGCGGCAACTCCGGTACCAGGTTCGTAGGGCGCGGCCGCAGTGCCCATCGGTTGAGCCGGGCCATTTTGCTGCGGAGCTGACTGTGAAGAGCTGGCTTGCCGGCTCGCCGAACTGGATTGGGGAGCTGCCGAACTCAAGGCGGGATTGGGACTGTCGGGCAGCGGGCTCGATGGGCCAGCGTTCGCCGCCTGCTCAGACGCCGCAGGGCCCGCCGTCTGCGGCACAGGCTGAGTTGCCGCTGTTTGCGGGGCTGGCTGCCCTTGCTGTTGCGGTATTGTTGCCGCTATGCCAGGAGGAGTAGCGAGCACGAACATCAGAAAACCCGCGACCATCCGATAAAACCAGAGTCCTGCAACCTTCATGTCTTACCTCCGTACCAATCCGGCCACGTTCGATGCGGCGAACCCACAAATCATGCAGCCTCTTCTGATTCCCGCGGCTGCCTGACCACAAGCGGCTGTTGCTGGGCATCTCTCGGAAGCTGATGGAAGCTGTTGACCGCCTCCGCAGTCGTGTCGAATGTTTCGAACAGCCCCGCTACCCCGTTGCTCACCAGAGCCACGGCTGCGGCTGGCGGAATCGCAGCCAGCTTCACGTCTCCATTGCGCTTCATAGCCTCCTCAAGGCAATGCAGGAGAAGATGAATGGCAGCCGTGTTGCATTCGCCGAGCGTCGAGCAGTCGATGACCAGCCGTGGACGGTTGACGCTCATCACGCTTCCTATCTCGTGCAGGAAGGTGACCTTTCGCTTTACATTCAACTCTTCGGGAAATCGCTTAACTGCAACGGCCCGTAACCCAGTCGTCATAACTTCTAATTCCCTTCCCTTTATTCTGTTCGTACCCGCAACCGATGAACTAACCGGTAGTGGTCTGCAATAAACGCGCAAGTTCTGCCTCGGGATCCCGCACGATGTGACGCACAATATTCTTTCCGTAGCGCAGAAGAGTGACAAGATTGGTGTTGTACCAGCAGCATTCCGTCATCCTCGGGGACAGTCCGCAAAAAAAGCGCAGCTTCTCAACTCTGTTCGGAGAGGCAAGCAGGGCCGCCGCGAGGCGATGATTGCCGTCGAGCACCGTCACCGGTTCCGTATCGCTGATGCCGATCAGAACCACAGCGCCCAACTCGGCATCTTCCTGCCCTAGCCGTTCGCGTATAGCGTCGATCTTCGACTGGAAGCCTGGATGGGCAAGGCTCTGCGGGCTGCGCAGGCGCTCGACAATCGTGGGAGCTGAGAAATCACCCCTGGCGAGCTTGCGCCACTGGGCTCGGGGAAATACCCTGATCTGCCGGAATTCCGCTGGCCGCAACTCTACCTCATACCATTCGGTATCTTTCGGAATCTCCTTCCACAGAGCGAGATGACGGATAAAAAGGAGCGCACGCCTCTTGGCATTTTCTCCGGGATCATTGAGATTTGGGTCGGTAACGAGGTAGTGCAAGGCTTCTCGATATCCATGGAAGGCGGGGCTATTGAAGTCGCTCCTGAGAAACTCGGCGATTACTTCGTTTTCGGAAACGCGGCGAAGAATCCTGATTGGCCCTGTGCCGGCCGATCGCTGCGCAATGCGCGATTCTGCCAGCGAGTTCAGGATGAAGGGCACAGCCACAACGAAGAGCAACACCACCATCACAATCAACTGGACCCAGATAACCTCTCTTAACGACGAATGGAACCGGCAGATACCGGCAATAACGACGCCGCTGAAAGCCAGCTGAATCCAGCTGGTATTTGCGATTTTGTAGGACATTTCGTAGGTGATGATCACCACGCTGAGTGAGTACACGACTGTAGTGATGGCGTACATGGCGAGCAGGTAAGGGAGCCCATATTCCCCGGTAATCGAAAAACCCTTCCCAAACAAGGTTGTCCAGATTGCGGGGGGGGCAAGGCGCAACCCGAGCGCCAGCGCCGAGCCGATCACCAGTACCAGCAAGGATGACGTCGCGATGACCTTCAGTCCCCTTCTCTCTTCCTGGCGCGTGCCGGCTACCAGCGGAAACATCGAGTTCACCACCGCGGACGAAAAGGCAAAGATGACGCGGCCAACCATCGCCACCGCGGCATAGAGTCCCGCCGCTGTCGGCAGGAAGAAGTGCTTCACCAGAACGATGTCGCAGTTATTGATGAGAACCTGTCCGGAAAAGAAAACCAGTGCCTGGAAAGTCTCTCGCAGCGCATAGTTGAACCGGAGTGGGTTTGCTATCCGTGGAGCCCGCCTGGGTGTAGCCGCAAAGTAAGCAACCGCAACCGCCGCAGCGTTGGCGGCGACCACCCCGCGAACCCCGAAACCGAGCTGAATGAGCAGGAGGGAGCCAAAGAGGCGAACCACTCCTTCCAGCACAAGGTTGGTGGCAAGGCTGCGGAAGCCGCAAACGCCCTGAATGTAGCCGCGCCGGCTGCCCAGGGGAACGTAAAATGCCACTCCAGCCGCCAGCAGCGCGACCAGGACCGGGCTCGGCAGATTCAGATACGCCGCGATCTGGGTCTGAAACAGCAGAAGCGCCAGCGCAGTGACAATGCCGCATGCCCACCCGGCGTGGTGAAACCCGCGATAGACTGCGGCCTGGGCCTCGGCAGAACTCTGCTGCGCCACCATCTTTGCGGAGACAATCTGGAAAGAAAGTGTGGCCGCTGAAATCAGAATCAGAAGAGTGTAGACGGCGGTTGCGTGGCCGTACCCTGTAGGACCAAGGAACCGCGCCACCGCCATGTTGTAAGCAAGGTTCGTCGCCGTCGCGATGCCGGAACCCAGGAGCAGCACGAAACTGCCCGACAGAATGCGGGCGTGGAGGGTCTTCGATCGCTCTGCCGTGGTTGACTCCAAAGCTATAAACTCCGTCGCGGTGCGCTTAGCGGCGAAAAATCGTTCGCTTTCATCGAGGCTGCCTCGCGCTCACAAGAGGCGTTTTTGAACTGAGCATTGGATGCAACCCTCACCATGGCGGCTGCCCCCCGGCACGCTGTCATTGCCCTTTGGACCGGAGCGCTCGGACAACCCGGGTCCGTTTGTGGGCGTCCAAGACTCATTCCGTAATGGCTCGTATAACGACTGCATTTCTTTCTCTTCTTCTGCTTGCTCACGGATGTTCTCAATCGCCACCGCAGAAGTTCACACGGCTTAGACCGAAGCACGGCAGCGCCGCGCCGCGGCTGTTGGCCGTGTATGAGCCCTGGTTCGGCCACCCGAACCACATTTCCGTTGGCTACTCCTCGCATGATCCAGCGGAGCTTCGTAAACAGATTCGGCAGGCAAAGGCCATGGGTATTTCCGGTTTTGTGATCGACTGGTACGGCGATCGCGATCCCTTCAACGACGAGACCTACGCCCTGATGCAGACAGCGGCAGCCGAGCAGAAGTTCAAAGTCGCAATGATGTACGACGAAACCGACCGCGAAGACGGAGCTACAGACGATGCGCTCTCCGACTTCAAAATGTTTCACGATACTTACATGGCCAAGGACTCGCCGGGAAGACAGGCCTACCTCGAATACGAGGGTCGACCCGTCATTTTCATATTCCCCAAGGGTATGCACACGGACTGGGACCGTGTCCGGCAGGATCTGAATCAGTGGAATCCGGCGCCTCTGCTGATCTATGAGAACCTGCCGGCCGCCTATGCCGATGCGTTTGACGGCTTCTACGCCTGGGTGCAGCCTGGGAAAAAAGGCTGGGCGGCGGACGGCAGCAACTGGGGAGACGACTATCTTGCCGACTTCTACAGCACTATGCAAACGAAGTATCCCGATAAGATTGCTGTGGGCGGAGCCTGGGCACAGTTCGATGACAGCAAGGCATCGTGGAGCCTCAACCGCCATATCGCAGCGCGCTGCGGTAAGACCTTTACCGACACGCTGAATTTCTGGCGGCAGTACTATCCATCCGACGATACCCTGCCGTTCATACTGATCGAAACCTGGAACGACTATGAGGAAGGCACCGCGGTTGAGCCCGGAATCCCGACGTGCCCGGCTGGGTCGCCATAGGGCGTGCTAAGTTTGACTTTTCAGCCCTGAGGAACCGCTCCTAAGCAATCCGCAGTATCCTGGCCGCGGGCTGCTCCTCTTCTGCAGACTGATCCGCCAGAGCCCCGGCCATATCCGAGGCGTAGTGGACCTTGTTGATGATCGACAACGGTCTCTGACGGACTTCATCGTAGACGCGGCCCAGATACTCACCCAGAACGCCCAGACAGAGGAGCACCGCGGCTCCCACCAGAAATATCGCGGATGCCAGGCCAAATCCGACTGAATTTAATGCGCTGCCGGATAAGACGCTCGCAATCACCAGCAGTGCTCCTGTACAGCAGGAAAGTCCCGCAAGCGCAAAACAGAGCCGCAGGGGCTTGTAACTGAAACTCGTGATCGCATCCATCGCGTACTTGATGCGGCTGATGAACGTCAGCTTACCGTCGCCGGCGGCGCGATCCTGCCGATCGTAATAGACCACGGCGTTACTGTATCCGACCCAGGCTCTCAGGCCCGGCAGGTAACGGTTGTTTTCGCGCATAGCATTGATGGAATCGACTGCCTGCCGATCCATGAGGCCGAAGATGCCGGCGTTCAGTGGGATTGGAAAATCGGAGAGGGCGCCCAGCACACGATAAAAGAGGGGGAATAATTTGGCGAGAAGCCTGCGGCGCTCCTGGCGGCTCCTTCTTACAGCCACCACGACCTGCGCTCCCTGGTGCCAGGCTTGAATCAACTGCGGCAGCACTTCGGGCGGATCCTGAAAGTCACCATCCATCAGCACCACAGCGTCGCCGCGTGCCGTCTGCAGCCCCGCTGAGATAGCGCCCATGTGGCCCCAGTTCCGCGACAGATCCACCACGACGGCGTGGCAATCCCGGGCTTGCAAACCGCGCAGTAATTCCAGTGAGGAGTCCTTTGATCCGTCATTGACGTAGACCAGCTCCCAGTCCTCGCCGATGTCTTTCAACGCAACGGCAACGGCTTCGTGGAAGAGGGCGATATTCTCTTCCTCGTTGAAGATTGGTACGACGACCGAGATCATGGACTTCCTCCCTATAGTTTTTCTGCATGGCGGTCGTACGGTCTTCGATTGCATGGCAGGTGGATCATTGTGAATCAGACTGGAGTACTCGAACTCTCCAGCGAACTTCGGCAGGCGTAAGCACAGCAACGTAGCGTGCACGAATCATTTGTGTGGTTTGAGTCTTCTCGTGGTCGAGAAGTTGCACATCGTATTGGACGTTATCAACCAGCTCGACGGATAGCCCTTCCGGCGAGTAAAAAACGATCCGAATGTCGTGGGAGCGCACCTGGTAGCGGGTGCGAATGCCAAGTCTGGCTTGTTCTTCGATGGTTTCCGCGAACTTGTCCCTGGCCGTGCCCACAAAATCCTGATTCAGCAAATCTGTTCGATTTTGCTCAAGAGCGGCGTTTAAGCTCTGCCACGCTTCGAGATAGTCGCGCACCACCGCGGTTGCGGTTTGCTTTGCCAGCGGCCGCGGCCCCTGCATATTGGTGGGCTCGATTTGTACCGATCCGTTATCCGCGCCAAATGCGCCGGATGCCGCAAATACGGCCAGCAGAATCACCGCACGCGGAATTATGGCGCGACTGATCATTGGTTTGTCCACCGAATCTCGTTCCCCATCACCACGCCGGTCGCTACGGAGATTCTTGCTCCGTTGTAAGCGGGAACCTCGGCCTGCGCGACTCCGTGCTTCAGAGGCACGTCCACCGTAGTTTGCCCACCGTTCCAGGATTCTGTAAACGTGACGATAGTACCGTCGGTGACCGCGTTGCCGCTGCAATCGCGCAACGGATCGGTCTCGAGATCGATCTGTCCACCCGCTTTCTTTGCGTTCATCTTCAACCCGCAGGGATCGCCGGGAACCTGCTCGATGACGCGCGTTGCGGAAACATCGCCGGCTCGGGCCACAAACCTGGCATTGCCGTCCTTTGCGCCGGAATTCATCTCGGTCCACGCCGCGCCCAGATGGCTCTCTACTGTTCGTGACTGCACCGATTCGGAGGGAATCGACAGTTGAAATGAGACAGGCGTTGGCGCGGTGATCAGATTCTGAAACGCGTCGAAGACATAGACAGCGCCGGTAATGCCGTTCTGCAATCCGACCGGAAGACGCGACGGCTTGGCCAGGAAACTCAGGGTCGCCGGTTGGTTGGCCGGAACAACATCGAACTCACCCGTTTCTGTCGAAGACCCGCTGTTAAGAACCGCGAGATAGTGGCCGGCATTGTCCAGGTCTCCGGCGGCAATAG
This sequence comes from uncultured Acidobacteriaceae bacterium, assembly GCA_963831055.1. Taxonomy (GTDB): domain Bacteria; phylum Acidobacteriota; class Terriglobia; order Terriglobales; family Acidobacteriaceae; genus Palsa-343. The sequence goes on from CAWHOU010000023.1 coordinate 359,295, forward strand.
CGACGGGCTGGCCGAGTTGCACATCGCGCTTCAGCACCTGGCTGGGGCCGACGACGTAGAGAACGCCCTGGCCGCCGCCCTCTGTCTCGATAGAAAACGCGCTGCCGGCCACAACGCTTTTCGGCACGTCGAGCTTTCTGCTTTGGGCCAGCGCCGGCAGCGATGACGCGGAGATCGCTACGCCAATCAGGAAGGACCGGGTAACGTTCACTGGAAGCCGCCCGCACTGTAAGTCGCAACCACGGCGCGTTCGGTGCTGATTGTTCTGGCAAGGTCTTCGGGAACCGGGATGGAGAATGCCACGGGGGTCTGCGGCAGGAGCGCCCGGTCGGTGTATTGATCCGCTACCCAGACCAACTGACCTGACTTGTCATAGAAGGTGCCAAGAACGTGGGCGATACTCACATTCTGGCCGCTCTGGTTTACCAGGCTTCCGGTAAAGTAACTGTCCGGCGCGGGACTTAGTTTCTGATTCTGAATCTCAATGACTGGATCGGCCGAAGCGGCCACAAGGTTCGAAGTCGGATCCATGTGGATACTGTCAACCTGAGAGAGCGACACGTTGGGGAAGGTGATGAGAAAAGGCGTGACCTGCTTGGGCAGGAGCAGGTGAGAAATCTTGTCGAAGCTGTCGCCTGAGGCGATCATCGATCCATTTTTCCCCAACAGAGTCGCCTTCACCGAAACATAAGCCGGCACTACGTCTTCATTCAGCAACTCGCCAAGGACGACAACCCCAGCGGCCCGCTCCACCGGATGCATATCGACGATGCGGACATGGGGCGCGTCGACATCCTGAGCACCCCAGTCATCTTCCGGACCGCGGTAGATCACATCCCAGCGCAGGTAGGTGACCGGGATAACCTGCGGCGGGACGCGCGGTTCCTTCACTATGGGCCATACCGGCGCCCAATGATCGCCGCTGTTGATGACCCGGAGCGTCCGCGTGTCGAGAAACGTGCCGACTACGGTTGACCAGCGCAACCGCAGCTCAACCTGCGCTTCATTGTCTGAGGCATGCAACGGGCGTACCTGAAAGTTATCCAGAGTCGCGTAGCTGCGCAGGCTGGGATAAGTTCCGGTTATGTCGCGTACAAAGTCCTGCTCGGTGAATTCGCCCCTGTTGCTGAGTGAGGAATAGGCCTTCTGCCAAGCCAGATGGCTCAGGTCGTTGGCGAAGCTCGTAACTGCTTCCTCCGGAGTCGAGGATGAACTGGTGAAGGCGCCGCCGCCCGCATAAGCCGCCGCCGCGGGAACGGGCCAAAGAGTCCCGATAACGACCAGCCCCACGGTCGCAAGGCAAAGAAGGACTGCGAGCAGACGTCCGCCCATTACGAGACCAACCTTCCTGGGATGCGATCTTCGTGAGTTGCGGCAGGCTCGACGCTCGCTGGCCGGCGCCGCCTGTCCTGCAGTACCAGGACGACCAGAATCGCCAGCACGCTGCTCCCGAACGGCAACGTGCCCCACATCAATCCTTGCCAGCGCGGCGGAATCTGGGGCGCGTTCACGGGAACGGCCGGAGGCACGCCGTCCTTGCTCCAGACGATAATGGTGCGGTCCTCCAGATCGTCGACACGCCGCCAACCGCCGAATGACAACAATGGTTCGTAGTAGGGATCCCGGACGAAGACCCACTTCAGACCGTAGCGATCGGCGTGATCCAGAATGGCGTGGAGCGCGTCCAGGCCTTCTTTACCGAAATACTTTGAACTGGTGAGCGCGCCGCCGCCGTGGGCCGTCAACTCCGGCAGCATACGTCCGGAATTCCACTCGCCATCGACACTGCTGGCGTCTGTAAGTACGGCGAGCCGCGAAATCTTGTTGCCAAATCCAAGGGTCACGTAGCGGTAGTTATCGTGACCGTCGCGGTTGAGCCACGCCGCAACCGAATCTACTTTGAAGTCTTCGGCATCGGCTGGCCGATAGGTGGACCAGGCGACCGCCAACCCGCAGGTGAACGCAGCTGCAATCGTCAAACCCACCATTGCCCGCAGGCGATAACGGTCGATTAGTTCCGCTGCGAGGAGCCCGACAAACGGCAATGCCAGCAGGGTAGCCCAGTAACTAAACCGTTCCATGGTCAGGACTTCAAACGCGCGACCAAGCAGCAGATGGCCAACCGGAGTAGTCCCGCCGAGGCCCACCAGGAACGCAACCCAGAAGCCCAGCAGCAGTGGACGCAGACGGGTGACAGCAGATCCACGAACGAAGATAAATGGCAGTGCCAGAATCAACGCACCGTAAGGGATGACGAAGTAGTTCAGACCCCACTGCGGGCTCAGGATGTAGTTAGCGCGGCTCGGATGCGGGATGGGTGTCTGAGTAACGGGATAGTGGATGAGCGCGATCCAGAAGGGCAGGAGCACCACGGCGACTGCGGCGCCGACAACGACGGTCATGACCACGGTGCGCATCAGGAACGTGGAAGTCGCAACCCGCTCGCCATCCTGGCGATCGATCAGAACAAGCGCCAGAACCGGAATAGCGAAGAACATCGATCCGAAGAGCAACGTGGCGTGGTGGGCAGCCGCTGCTGCGGTAAACAGAACCGCGCCCTTGACGAAGGAACGCCACTTCCCTTCCCGGACCCACTCAAAAAGATACGGCAGCGCGTTCAGGTACAGGGGCGCAGCGAAGGTGGTCGATAGCTGGCCTGCGGAATAGATGAGAAAGCTCTCCGAACCCAAAAACACGCTCGCCAGAGCCGCCAGCGACGCTGCCCGCGGATTGACCCACAGCAGAGCGAAGCGATATACGCCCAGAGTGAGAAGCAGAACAGCCGCGAACTGCACCGCCATATAGCCCATGTCCAAACCAAAGACGTGCGACACCAGCGCCACCCACTGCTGGGGCAATGGCGGATACGTTGTCTGTGAGAATCCCGCATACCATTTCGGGTTCCACGGATCGAACCAGTGGTGCAGATAATGCGACGCGAAAAATATATGGAAGTTGGTGTCGTACGACTTCAGCGGCAGTTCCATCAAAAGCAGCGGCAGATGAACGGCGAAAACCGCCATGAAGATGAGGCTCAAGGGGATGGGCCGTGTTGAGGGAGAAACAGCTTCGAGCTTCTGCAAAGAAATGCCTCGCGAAAAGCATTGGATTCGACCGGTGACCCTCCTGGTTGCCTGATAAACGGCTGCGAAACCCCTCGCAAAAGCCAACGTTGCAGAGGCCCGCGGCATCCAAGCCGACATTCTGTGCAATACCTCGGTGATACTTTGATTGCTCGACCTCTTGCTCGACCTGGCTGCCTGAGATTTGCAAGCGTTCTTTTGATCGTTATCCCTTTTGCATGCCCGACTTTGGCGCAGACATACAAGGTTGGCTCTGACGGGTCGACAAAGACGCAGAACGCGTCGAATCAGCCGAATCAGCCGCAGTCGCAGGACCAGTCGCTGGGCTGGGGATCGAATATTCAGAATGCTCGCCTGGCAGGCGCCGCGGAGGCGGCCATCAAGCGCGGCGACCATGAGCAGGCGGTCGCCTACGCGCAACGTGCCGCACAGGCTGCTCCCAACGATCCGCATCTTTGGTTTCTGCTCGGCTATGCCGCGCGGTTAGACTCGAAGCCCGGGCTGGCCGCTGATGCATACAACCACGGCCTTCGCCTCAGCCCTTCCTCGCTCGAAGGGCTCTCCGGTCTCGCGCAGACGTATGCGGTAATGGGCCGAACCAGAGAGGCGCAGGATCTGCTGACGAAAATATTGGCGTCCGATCCAAAGCGGACCGACGACGCTGTGCTCCTCGGCGACCTGCAGATGAGATCCGGGGATTATCAGACCGCCGTCGAAACGCTAGGCGCCGCGGAGCGCGCGCAGGGGAGCGCCCGCGCGGAGCTACTGTTGGCCATCTCGTATGAGCATCTGAAACAACTGGACCTGGCTCGACGCTATCTTGACATGGCCCGGGCCCGTACTCCGAATAACCCCGATGTGCAGCGATCGCTGGCCGGCTACTACCGGGAGACAGGCAACTACGGCGATGCCATCGCCGCGCTGAAGTCGATTCGCTGGCCTCGGCCAGATGTCCTCGCCGAACTCGCTTACACTTACCAACTCGACGGAAAACAGGAGGCAGCCGCGAAACTCTACGTGCAGGTAGCAAATAGTCTGCCAAAGAACATCGATCTGCAGCTTGCAGCCGCTCAGTCTCAGGTCGCTGTCGGTTCCCTGGACCAGGCCAACAGGTTTCTGGAACGCGCTGCAGCAATCGATCCGAATCAATATCGATTGCACGCGATTCGCGGAGAGATTGCCCGGATTGAGGAACGGGACCAGGATGCGGTACAGGAATTCACCGCGGCTCTGGCGCGCCTTCCCGCGGAACCTGCGGAGGGTCCGCTCTACCCCATTCAACTCCACATGGATCTGATGGAGCTCTACCAGAGCCTGCGACAGCCGGATGCCGCTCAACAGCAGCTGGCCACCGCCCAGACTGCCATCAATGCGCTTGATGAACATGGGCCTGACCGAGCACAGTTTCTGCGCCTGCGCGCGCTCATCCGGCTGAACGCCGGCGACCTCACCGGCGCGCATAGCGATATGGACGAAGCGCTGGCAATCAACGCTACCGACCCGAACAGTCTGCAGTTGGACGGCGATGTACTGATGAAGCTCGGCCATACCGAAGAAGCGATCGACGTTTATAAGAAGATTCTTGCTATCGATCCCAACAGCCGCTTCGCCCTGACTTCCCTTGGCTACGCCTCTCGCGCCGTGGGGCGTGACCAGGATGCGGAGAAGTACTTCCAGCGCCTGGCCCAGGCCTACCCGAAGCTCTACATTCCCTGGCTGGCTCTCGGGGACATGTATACCGCGCGCCGCGACTATACGCGGGCGGAGAGCGCCTACAGCAAGGGCTATGCGCTGGCCCCGGCCAACGCGCTCATCGTCGCTGGCGGCATGAACGCCGACATCGAAGCCCACAAGATCGATGGCGCCGGGGTGTGGTTTCATCGGGTGACGAAGGACATGCGGGACGAACCTCAGGTGCTGCGCGAAGAGGAGCGATATCTGAGTTTTCATGGCGACTATCAGCAATCGGCCGACGTCGCGGCTCAGGCTATTCGTGTCTTACCCAACGACAGAGACGTCGTGGTCTACCTTGGATACGACCTTCTCCACCTGAACCAATACGACGACCTGCTTAGTCTGACCTCGAAGTACGATCAGATCCTGCCCAAAGAACCGGATATTCCGCTGCTGGCCGGCTATGTGCACAAACATAATGGCCAGTTACAGGATGCCCGCGCCGACTTTACCGAGACACTGCGGAGAGACCCCGAGGTCGTAACAGCGTATGTCAATCGCGGTTACGTGCTTCACGACCTCCATCAGCCCGGCCAGGCAGCGGCGGATTTCGAATCCGCCCTGAAGCGGGAGCCAAAGAATGCGGAAGCGCATCTGGGCCTGGCTTACACAAGTCTGGATCTGCACCGATCCCAGATGGCGCTCCGCCAGGTCCAGCTTGCCGAAGAGGGCCTTGGCGACTCGCAGCCGATCCATCTGATTCGCGCGACGGCTTATGGAATGCAGGGTGCGCTGGGCAAGTCGGCGGAAGAATATCGCGCCGCACTCAAATACACACCCAACGACGGTTCTCTCCATCTTGACTTAGCGGGTGTGCTCTACGCGGAGCGGCGTTATCACGACGCTGTCGACGAACTGGACATTGCGCAAAAGCTGCTCCCGGGCGATGACCTGGTTTACGCCTGGCTGGCGCGATCGTGGTCGCAGTTGCAGAATACTCAGGAGACCCTGCACTACGTGCAGCTGGCCGAGCAGCACGCGATGCTCAAACCGGCTTCGGCGAGCCAGCCACGCTCCGACGCACCTGAGGTATTTGTTTTTACGGGCGAAGCGCTGAGTCACCTTGGCAACCAGAGCGCTGCCATGGAGCGATTTCGCAGGGCGCTTACCATGCCCGCCAGCGATCGCGTAACAGTACGCCTGGCCATCGCCCAACTGATGGCTAACGACAATCACTCGGAGGATGCAAGCCGCCAAATCGCCCTGGCGCTCATGGAAGCCGAAGCAGGCACTACGCTTCCACCCACCGGCCAGCAGATGATCGAGGCCGCGGACCTGTTTCGTCAGATGCATGATTACCAATTATCGGAGACCTACCTCCAACGTGCCGGGGCGGCAGGCGCATCCGATACTGCTGTGCGAGTCGGATTGGCCAACACGTACCTTGCTCAGGGCGACACGGCGCGCGCCGAGGGCGAGCTCTCCGCGGTCAGGAGTTCTCCGGACGACGAGCCGGATTATCAGTTTATGTTGGCCAAGGCCAACGTCTATCGGCAGGAACATCAAAACACTCAGGCTCTCACAGCGTTCGCGCAGGCGTCCGACGCAGCAGGCGAAGATCAAACTGCGGAGCAGAATCTGCTGCAGGCGGCAGGTGACGAAGGCTATAGGGTCGATTCCCGGCTAAGCGTGCTCGGCGATACAACCGTGAACGGAATATTCGAAGACACAACCGTCTATGTGCTCGATTCCAAGCTGGACGCGGCCTTTCCGGTGCCGATTTCCGATACCTCCCTGTTACCACCTCCGCGCTCGTCCCTGGAGTCGCAGGGTACAGCCGCATTCCATGTTCACCTGAATTACTTGCCCACAGCCAGCGGCTTCTTCGAGGTGAGAAATGCCCGCGGTGTTATCTCTGTGCCGGCCACCAATTCCGTTGTAAATCGCAATACCACCGACTACTCGTTCAACTTCGGCCTCAATCCCACTGTCCATCTCGGCACGAATGTTATTACTTTCAACAGTGGTGCTCAGGCCACGGTGCGCCGCGACTCCGAGTCTCCAGTCGAACTGGATCAGAATCTGTTTCGCGTATTCACCTACGTGTCGACCAGTTCATTCTTCAATGTGCTTTCGATGGACGGCTATGTCCTGCGCGAAACGGGACCTTTCACAGAGAGCAATCTCCACGCGGATGCAACCGCCGCCGCGGTCAACTTCCGCGTTGGGGCGCCATGGGGCAAGACGGCTCTTGTTACGGGGTGGGGACAGAACGATCAGATTTTCACGCCAGTCAGGATTGAGGATTACTACACATCCTCTTACATAGGCCTGGATCGCCGATTTACCGACCGGCTGGACGTCAGAGCCGTAGCCGAGGATCTGCGCGCATGGCGCACTGTTGGAACCAGCTCGGGAATTGCGCAGGCTTTGCGCCCGGCCGGAAGTGTGCAGTTCATTCCGGCGCGGAAGTGGAGCCTGCAGGCCACCGGAGCTTACTCCAACAACCGCGGCTTTCACGTATACGACGCAGTCCAGAGCAGTTTGTCGGTTTCTTATGGAATGCCTTTCCACCGGGAATTCAGAGACGAAACGGGGGATGTTGTCCTGCAGTATCCAATCCGCTTTTCGGCGGGTGTGCAACAGGAGACCTTCTTCAATTTTGCAGGTGGGCAAAGTGAGCAGTTTCGTCCGTATGTGAGCATCACCTTATTCTGAAGGGACTTTGATGAAGATTTGTCTTGTTGCCACGTTTCCTCCCAGCGGGCGCCAGCTCAACGAGTATGCGTTCCATATTGCGCGGGAGTTACAGCGGCATACGGAAATTGAGTTAACCATTCTGGCTGACGAGCTCACCGAATATGAGTTCGCAACAGACCAGGATGGTCGCTCTCTGAACGGCCGCAGGCAGGAGGAGTTACCCGGCTTTAATGTCATCCGCTGCTGGAACTTCGGCAGCCTCGCCACTCCCGTACGCCTCATCAATATCATCCGGCAAATCAAACCTGACGTTGTCTGGTTCAACCTGGTCTTCTCCAGTTTCGCGACGCCGGAGAACCCGGTAGCGGCCCTCGCCGGTCTCTCTGCGCCGGCTCTGGCCCGCGCCTGCGGCTTTTTCACCCACATCACGCTGCATCATGTTCTCGAACACGTGGACTTTGTTGCTGCCGGAGTTCGACAAGAGCGGCTATACCGCATAGGAACGGATATCGCGACCAGAGCGTTGCTGAAGGCCGACTCCGTTTCGGTGTTGCTTCCCGGTTATCAGCGCACTTTAATTTCGAAGTACGCCGCGCAAAACGTACTGCTGGGCACACACGGCACATTTGCGTCCGCTCCAACTCCCCCTGACTTTGCAAAGCGCGGGAATCCGGAGCTCCGCATTCTGGCGATCGGACATTGGGGAACCTACAAGCGACTCGAGACCTTGATGGAGGCATTTCCGCTTGTCCTGGAGAAAGTCCCCAATGCAAAGCTGATCGTCGCTGGAGCCAATCATCACACCAAAGCGGGTTATTGGGAATCGATCCGCGCGGCGCAGCCCCCGCACCTGCCCATCGAATTTCGCGGATACGTTCCCGAGGACGACATCCCCGAGCTGTATCAGACAACGTCGGTGCTGGTGATGCCCTACGATTCCGCGACAGGATCGAGCGGGCCCGCCCATCAGGCCTGCGAATACGGAGTGCCGATCGTGTGCGCGGATATCGCCGATCTGCGTGAGATGGCAATCGACGAAGACATGGCAGTCAGCTTCTACCAAATCGGAAATGCGCTTCATCTTGCGGACCAGCTAACCACGATCCTGCAGTCTGCGGAACTCCAGCGGCGCATGGCGGAACATAATTACACCGCCGGTGTGCGCATGACGATGAGCTGCGTGGTCCGCAACTATCTTCGCTGGTTTGATCTGCAACGTTGTAAGAAGGCGATCAGTAATGGCTGCGAAACCGCACAGCAGCCGGATGTTTCCCCAAGTGGGGTTAACTCCGCGGCCATTTCCGTACAAACAGGCCGGCCCTCGCCGCCGGGCCTCGTGGAAGACGATGGAACTCGTATTGGGCTGCGTGGTGGTGGGCCGCCTGACGGCTTCGAATCAGCAGATGGCAGAAAGCTAACCATGGGCTTTGCGCATTCGGGTGCATCGAAAAAGCCGAGTGCTCCCAGAGACGGATCCGTCATCGACCCGTATCCGTCCGGCCCAACCCTAAAAAGTGAGTGTTGAGTTATAGCGCGGAAATGCCGTAGACGCTCAGTGGCCTTATACGAAACCAGGAGGAACGATATCATGAGAAGGCGACCGATTCATCACCTGCCGAGCTGCCTTGCCTCCTTGCTCGCCCTGTGCACCGTTCTCCCCGTGGTTATATCCCTGGCAGGTTGCGGCACGAACACGGGTGCAGCCACAATCGGGGACACTGTTATGCCCAGCGTAAGCATCGCGGCCAGCCCTGCCTCGATCGTGGCCGGGGCTTCGTCAACTCTAACCGTGACTGCCGCTAATGCCACCCAGGTGAAAGTTACCGGAACGGATGGCAGCTCCTACACGATGCAGGCCGGAGGCGGTATGCAGGCGGTAAGCCCGTCGGCCACTGCCACTTATACGGCCACGGCAACCGGAACCGGGGGAACTGCGACCGCGACTGCAACGGTGACTGTATCGGCTGCGAAGACACCAACGCCGACCGTGACGATCACCGCTAATCCAACGTCCATAACGGCGGGAAATTCGTCGACCTTGAATGTGACCGCCACCAACGCAACCCAGGTGACAGTAACTGGCACGGACGGAAGTTCCGACACGTTGCAGGCGGCTGGAGGTACGGCTGTGGTTAGTCCGACTGCCACCACGACTTACACCGCCACCGCCACCGGAGCGGGTGGCAACGCATCGGCAACAGCAACCGTAACGGTAGTCCCGGCTGGCAGCCTGCAGTCAGTCGATCACGTAATTCTCATGCTCCAGGAAAATCATACTTTTGACAACTACTTTGGAATGCTCAATCCGTATCGTCAGGCGAGCGGATATAACGTAGGGGACGACGGCAACACTTATAACGTCGACGGCATCGACGACAAGCTCAGCTCGATCAGTAACGAGGACGACGAGGGCCAGATCTACCCGCTTTTCAAGTTCAAGACAACGTGCATCGACGACGAAACTTCGGACTGGGTGGCAAGTTACGGCGACGTCAATCGCTACGACTTCCTCGCGAACCGGCCCATTCTGATGGACGGATTCGTGCATAACGCCGAAGGTTATGCAAAGAGTTGTCAGAGCGGGGGCGGTTCCTGCGCCGGAGCCTTTACCGACACCACGGGCCAACGGTCAATGGGCTATTACGACCAGGGATTTCTTAACTACTACTATTACGTGGCGTCGCAGTTCGCGCTGTCCGATCGCTGGTTTTCGCCCGTTTCGAGCAAGAGCATCGCCAACCGGATCGCCACTTTCACGGGTGGCACAACTCAGGGATTGGTCAGAGATCCGGGAGGTGATGACCATCTGAACACGCAACTTGACATACCCACGATTTTCGAAGAACTGGATCAGGCCAATGTACCGTGGAAAATCTATTACACGGTCACAGAAGGATTCTGCCTGGACGAGGACGACTGCACAGGAGGCTCGAATGCCGAGTACCCCGCGACGGACTTTTCCAATCTGAGCTATTCGTACATGTACCTCTACGAGAATCCATCAGGAGCGCCTTGCACCGGTACTACGCAGCCTTCCAGCGTGGTGGGAGATTCATCGAATTCTTTCTGCATCGATCCAAATCACATTGCGCCGCTGTCGCAATATTTCACTGACTTGAATAACAATACATTGCCCAGTTTCGCCTTTATTGAAGCCGGATACGGAAATAACGATGAGCACCCAGGCTCAGGACAGTCGATTCTTCTGGGTCAGGCGCAAGTGGCCAGCATTCTTGGCTCCTTGATGTCCAGCAGTTCGTGGAAGGATTCCGTCTTCTTCCTGGGCTATGACGAAGGCGGAGGGCCTTACGACCATGTGCCCCCGGTTCCGGGACATTCGAACGACTATACCAATACTTCCCTCGGAACCGTTCCCGACATATCGCAGATCGCGGTGAACGCGGACAGTTACAATCCATGCCTGCCCCCGGGCGGAACGCCTACTCTCCACTGCGACCTTGTGTCTACCGATCCGGGAGCTAACTCAGGGGACGCAGCCGCGGAACAGGGATTTGCAGCTCAGTTGGGGTTTCGCATTCCCAACATTGTCATATCGCCTTTCACCCGCAAGCACTATGTCTCGCACACGCCGATGGATCATACCGCGATTATCAAGTTTGTTGAAAATCGGTTTATTAACAGCACCACGAACCTTACCAACCGCGATGCGGCACAGCCCAATCTGCTGGACTTCTTCGACTTCTCCAATATCCCGTGGTCGACGCCACCGACCCCGCCGAGTCCGGTCACAGCACAGTCGCTCGGCTACGATCCATGCACGCCGACGGATATGGGGCCGTGACCAAATGAATATAACGGCAGGGTTCAGAAGGGGAGCGAGGTGTGAGACAGACAGAATATGGGATCACACGGCCATTTATTCGGCATGCAAGCGTGAGCGCATCCCCGAGCTAAAGTCAGCTACCAGATTCCTTTGTCACTGCCTGTGACCTTCTGACCTAACAGAGCAGCTGTGGCCAGCCAGGGCAACAAGCCAAGGCGGGCGCTACTCTCTAATTCCCTTCTTCGCAGCAGGCCCGTTAACTGTGAACGATAAAGGCCCGCAGATTGCGGAAGAATGGGAATCCGCAGAAACTCTCTGGCGTAGTAAACCTGTTCTCCCCCAAACCGAGCTGCAGTTCCCACCCACGCCGGCAGATCATAACCCGAGCCCCGAAATTGCCGGACGTAATCGGAGACTATAACCAAATAGGTGGCGACGCCTTCCCAGATGCCGGCCTGCTGCGCCCAACCTCGCAGGTCCTGGTAGTCGACCGCACCACTTCCTATAAGACCACCACTGTCGACGATGTCACAGAGGCGGAAATAAAAGTGACGGTACATGCGCTGCAGGGTAGAGATCATCAGACGGTGGGAGATCGCCGGTACACGAAAACTCCAGCCTTCGACATCAATCGAGCGTGCCCGCTGCGCCAAAGAAGCAGCGAGAACCACCTGCTCTCCTGTCTGCCCCAGACGACCCACGTGGATTTCAACTGCTTCGGGAAGGCTCGGGATGAGGAAGTTCCACTTACAGGCCAGGCGGTCTCCCCAACTGCGCGGCGCGATCCGAGCCTGGAAGCGTCTCTTCATGAGGTCGATGACCGTGGCTGGTTCGGCGTTCGTGTAAAGGTCAAGGTCGCTGCCCAGGTCGGGCCAGTGATCGAGCGACTTAATCACCGTTACATCTTTTCCCTCTTCCTCGAACGCATTGCAGATGGCGTGGAGGAAGGGCAGCGCATTTCGGATGCGAGCGCGTTCCGCGTCGAGCGCGGCCATGGCCCAGGCTGCACGCACCTCATCGCCGACGGCTCGCATAATGTTAAGAATGCGTTCCATTCCGCGCACAATCACATGGTTCGAGCTGGCGAGCGCTGCTAACTCGTCGAATTCCGGGCGGCCCAGGTTCAGAAGCGAATCGCGCAGCTGTGTTTGTGCTGGAGAGTCCAGCGGGCGTACTTCCGGCTCCAGTAAAAGCCCGGAAAGCAGATCCATTGAATTGTTCGCCGGATAGGCAGAAAGGTTGGGCATGCTGGCAGGGTCCCTGAGTTCGAATGGCCTAGCTTACTATTGCGGCTGCGGCGCCGTGGTTGTGGAGTGAGGCGCTGAACCATCTGGCGAAGAGGGCTGAGCAGGCGCTGGTTTTGATGTCACGACGGGTGTTCCATCGCGATGAAGCAGTTCGATCGGACCGGTCTGCCGGTGGCGGGCTTCGCGCTCCCGATCCAGCTTGCTCTCCGTCTCCTCGTCGTTTTTTGTAGCGACCGTTACGAGCGGGTTGCCCTCCGCGCCGTGCTGCGTGGCCAAGCCGACCGGCGTGCGCGCGTCGTTGGCTTGTTGTGCTTTGGCATAGAAAAATTCGGCAGTTTCGATGTCGCCGTCGTGCTCAGCAACATAGCCGGCATTGTTAAGGGAAAAGGCGCTGTAGGGATTCAGCGAATAGGCATCAAGAAAATCCTTACGCGCCGTACTCCAGTCGTTGCGATTGATGGCTGCGACGCCGCGCGAAGCCATCAGTGCCGCGCGCGCATCTTTGCTGGTCAGATCCCGCATCCGCTCTTCCAGCCGCAGAGCATTGGCGCCAGCCATCTGGCTGACCGGCTGGCCACGCCACGCGCCGGTCAGAGTTACAACCGCTTGCTCCGCAGAGCGGGACGAGGCAGCCTCCTGGTAATGAATCAGGGCCTCGTCGTAGTCGCCGTTTGCTTCCTCAGCTACGCCGAGGTTATTCAACGTAAAGCTGTTGTGTGGATCGATCTTCAGAGCTGTCTGCAGCAAAGTTTCAGCTTCGGCCCCCCTGTTCTGAGACAGCAAGGTCATCGCATCGAAATTCATGCGGTTTACCCGCATGGGTATGTCCTGCAGGCTGTTCAAGGCATAACTCATCCGCTTGCCCTGCAGGTCTTTGTCGTTGCTCTGGTCGATGAATGCATCGGTACCCTGTTCGGAAGCCAGTTTGTAGAAGCTCTGAGCCCGATCAAGCTGTCCCTGTAACTCAGCGATGTAACCGAGATTGTTCAGCGTAAAGGGATCGGACGGATCGTAGAGATAGGCCTTGTAGAAGATGGCTTCGGCCTTCTCGTATTGTTGACGGCGGACGGCGTCAACCCCCTCGCGATTGAGCTTCTGCACCGGCGTAAGCTCGCTGCGTTTCGGGAGGGTGATCTTCAGGTTTTGCGCCCGGGGCACCGGAGCACCAAAGCAAACGATAATGGCTACGGGAGCCAGTCCCCTTAAAATGCTGGAAATACTACTCATTCGTCCACCCTGCCCACCGGGGCCTTTCAGCTGGTCTTTTGCAGCCTACGATTGGGATGCGAATGCGCGAAATGTGTTGCCGAAAACGCACGCAAAAATCGCTCTCAGGCCAACCGCTGCGCGTCCTCCTACATCCCACCATCGCTGAAAGTTCGTGAGCGGAGACTAACTGAAATGCGGCTCTATCCGATTCCGGTTTTGTTGACGGGTCTTGTGCTGGTTTCAGTAGCCTTCGCGAACTCGCTGCCGGCGAGTGGTCCGGGCGCACCTCCCTTGCCAGCGCCCTCGGCCTCCGCGACCGCAGCCACAGATCCTGGCGCGGCGGGGGATACTGTTCCCGGATTTCTGCCTCCTCTGCCGGCGGTGCCCCGCGGCAAAAGCACGGTCATCGGCGGAGTGATCGCGGGTGTCGATCCTGTACTGGATCAGATGACGCTCAAGGTCTACGGCGGCGGCCATCCGATGAAGATTCTCTTCGACGAGCGCACCCAGTTTTTCCGGGATGGAGTGCGAACACCGTTGAGCGACCTGCGCCCGGAGGAACACGCGTCGGTGGAAACACTGCTGGATGGCGACAATGTATTTGCCGTCAGCGTGCACATGCTGTCGCACTCACCTGAAGGTGACTGCCAAGGCCAGGTGCTGGCGTTTGATCCCCGAAACGGCGAATTGACGGTGCGCAACACGCTATCCGGCGAGCCGATCCAACTGCGTGTCGAGCCGCAGACCACCATCGCTCGCATGGGCCAGCCCGCTTTTGCTTCGGCGCAAACGGGTACTTCGGACCTGATGCGAGGAGCTTTGATCGCGGTCAGGTTCGAATCTGACAATGGACGCGGCGTCGCCGACCAAATTTCCATTCTCGCAACGCCGGGCTCGGGTTTCTACTTCAGCGGCGACGTGACCTTTCTCGATCTGCATGCCGGAACGATCGCGCTTACCGATCCTCGCGATCAGCGGAGTTACACTATTGCCTTCGATCCCGCGCGCTTCCCGGACAGCCGCCAGCTCCACGAGGGCTCGCATGTGAGCGTGAGCGCCAGCTTCGATGGCACTCGTTACGTTGCGAGCAAGCTGAACGTCTACTAACCTGTCTTAGCCAGTCATGAAGCAGCTGGCGACGTCAGCTGCCGTCCGGGTAGCCGCCGCGGTGCAGAACCATGGGAAAGTGCGGCAGCGTTTTCGGCTTGGGCACCTTAGCCCGCCAGCCATCCGGATAGGGTTCCAAACCGGCAAACAGCGGCGATCCTTCCGGCGTGCCGTCACCCGCGATGCGCTCCAGGCAGCTCCACAACTTCTGCAATTGATTTTCGCCATAGCGCTGGGCCCAGCTATGTTCGATTCTGGCCAGCAGCCGGATGCAGGCCTCACAGGCTTCCACACCTTGGGAATCGAGCAGCACCCGCTTGCCGCGCTTCCCTTCCAGAGCCATAACCTTGAGATAGCCACGCTTCGCGAGGAATCCCAGGGCCATGGCGATTGCCTCCCTTGAAACCCCGCTCAGCGAGGAAATTTCGCTAACTGCCGTTCCCTTCTCGCCCAGGACCCGCAACACGTCGGAATAGATGGCCAGGGAGACGCTCGACTCTCGTTCGAACTCCACGGCGAAGGCCAGCAAGACACGTGCCAGCAGGAACGGCAAAGGCAGAGCTGCGATGTCCTCAGCCTCGCGAGCCCCCGGCCCGGATTTTCCCAAGCAGACTAAGTCGTTGGTCAAACCGTACTTCAGGATGGGAAGGCAGTTAGGCAGCGGAACCTCGAATTGTTTTGCTATCGCCACCAGCGCGCTCCGCAGTTCGTCGATGGCGGCAGCCCCAAATCGATTGCGCCAGCGGTCCTCGATCACGCCGACAAGCGGCTCCAATATCCCCTGAGCCATCCTGCCCTTTGTTGTGGTGCGGACGACGAGCGCGGAGTGTGGCGGCTTCGGCCGGTTATCCGCCGGGTCGGGCTCGAAATAGACATAGCCCCAACGCCGCATGCCATCCCAGTTCGTTGTTGTGCGCGCCAGCCGCTCCAGCTCGCGGACTACAATTCCCTGCTCTGGAACGAAACGCAGGCAGTTGAGCCACATCACCATCGAAATCAGCCATGGCCCGGACGCGAAGCCAGACCCGTGCCTCGTGGTCCGGTGCGGGAGACGATGTTCCGCCTCGTTATCGAACTCGATGGTGAAGGCTACCAGCGCGAAGGATAGCAAGCTGGCGAACGGCAGGCGGTTGGTTACGGACATGGTCGAGTGCATCATGCCACGGGAAGCGCTGGCGGGAAAACTCTCTGGTCCTGGTCGGCTACGGGGCCCCGGAAACAGCGACGCCGCCCGAAGGCGGCGTCCGATACGACACGTTGACCCGATCCAGCTAGAGTGTGGATTCGATCTCGAAGCCCCACGCCTCCAGCAGAGATTCTGGAATGTACTTCGAGTTCCGGTTCCGGCGAGCCCACTCGCGGAGACGGGTGGAACGAACATACTGATCCGGGGTGAGCTTAAACTCCTTGACCACCTGCTCGAAGGAGGTCACGGTGGGGACGACCGGACCGATTGGCTCCGGCTTGCCCCAATTAGGATTACCACGACGCTTTGCCATGTATTATTTACCCTCAACGATTGATGAGTGACATTACAAAAATCCGGGGGACCGCACACCTCGCCGTGAAGTCACAAACCTTACTATTCTAGGTATTTTTCCTATGAAAATCAAGAGAAAAATGCTGGTCGGTCGCACATCTGCCCGAGACTAAACACTTCCCTGACAATTAGATGTCATTCCGATCCGAAACGTACTGTCGAAATGGCGGCTCAGCCATTTGCAAGTTGAACAAGCCCCGGGCGCCGACTGGTCGAATCGAATAAACTCAATAAAATGAGTGGAGGAACACGATTTGTCGAAAAATTTTGAGCGAATGCGACCCTTGGCGGCTCTCATCGGACGTGTTGTCCTCGGCGCCATTATGCTTGCGCACGGCTGGACCAAGGTCATCCCCCACGGCTCGCTGTATAACTTCGCGCATACCGTTGCTCACCTGGGACTCCCCTACTGGCTGGGCTACGTGGCCGCCTTCACGGAGTTCTTCGGCGGCATCGCGCTCATCCTCGGTCTGCTTACCCCGGTTGCCGCCCTTGCCGTAGCCATCGAGATGGCCGTCGCCGTCGTGAAAGTAGACTTCAAGTACGGCCTTACGGGTCCGCAGGGCTACGAAATGGCTCTCAGCCTCTTTGCGCTGGCGCTGTTGATTCTGGCCGACGGTCCGGGGTACCTCGCGGTGGATCGAGCGCTCTTCCGGGGAAAGTGAAGCGGCCAAGGCCAGCAGCTCTCAGGCCGGTAACGCCTCCAGAAATTCCGCGGCGGTGATCACCGTCCCGCGTTTCGGGAAGAACTTATCCAGCAGCGCGGCATGCACCTCGTCGTCCTGGTCGGCGCACAGGTCGCGGAGCACGATGATCCGGTAATCGTCGTCGGCGGCCGTGAGCAGCGTCGAAAGAACGACACCGCTGGTCGCCACTCCGAACATGACGAGGGTGTCGATCTCTTTAGCCCGCAGGATCATTTCGAGGTCGGTTCCCGTAAACGCGCTCACGCGATGCTTGACGATAACAATATCCTCGCCCACCGGCGCAACGGCGGGGTGGATCTTCCCCGCCTCGCCCTGAAAGAGCCGCTGGCGCTCGACCGAACTCTTTATCGACGCGAAAAGCCGATTGCGCGGGCCGACCTCCGGCAATCCCGGACGGAAGCCGACCTGCACGTGGATGATGGTCATCCCGCGCTCGCGAGCGCGCCCCAGCACCTCGGCTGCCCGCTCGGTGAACGCAGTCTGATCTCCCGCATAAATCGCAACAATACCGGCCTGCATATCCATGCTGAGGACGGCGGTATGGGCCGGCTGCAGAGAGAAATCGATGGCCACAGGCTTCTCCCTCTCGTTTTATTTGTCGAGCGAGAACTGGTATTCGACGATCAACTTCAGCTGGTCGTAGGATACCGCCATCATAGGAACCGCGCGTCCGTCGATGAACAACATCGGCGTCTGGTCGACGTTGAGCTGCTGGCCGAGCCGCACCGACGCATCCACCGCGTTCTTGCCTGCTGGCGAATCCGCACAGGTGGCAATCTTGTCAGGATCGGCGCCCGCCGCGGTCGCGGCGTTTCTCAGCGCCTGATCGGCCCCCTGGCCCGCCAGATCGTTCTGGGCGGCAAACACCGAGCTTGCATACTTGAAGAAGGCTTCACTGCCGCCTTGCTGCGCCACGCATGCTCCCCAGGCCGCGGCCGTATAGGCTTTGGGGTGAATGTTCACGAGCGGGAAGTTCTCAAAAACGAAGTGCGCCTGAGGGAAATCCTGCGTCAGCCTTTCGGCGATCGCCTGCGCATCCTTGCAGTGTGGGCACTGGAAATCGGCAAACTCCACCAGCTCAAACTGCTTGGCCGTCGCGCCGCGCGAAGGACCCTCCGCTCGCTCCTGCAGAAGCCGGTAATTGCTCTCGTACGGATGCGCGCCGAAGTCGAGGACGGCATCCTGCGCGATCAGGTGTTTCCCGTCCGGCGTAACGAAGAAATTGAGTGTGGCAATTTGCTGCGCGCTCTGCTTCTCGGCGACCAGGATCGTGACCTTGCTCACCCCCGGCGCCGTCGTTTTCTGGATGCCGTAGACCTCCCACACGCGATTGGGGTCGTAGCCCCAGGATGTCTTTACGAACGACTCGACGTCCGCCTTCGTCGGTGAGGCCGCGTCGAAATTGGCTGGATTGACGGGTGGGAATTGCGGCTCGGCGGGCGCAGCAGGAGCTGCGGGGGCTGCGGGCATTTCCTGAGGAGCTGGAGTGGAGGGTGTGGGGGCGGAGGGTGTCTCCGTTTGAGCCAGGCAAAGAGGTCCGGCGAAAGCGAGCGCAACAAGCACGCAGGAGAAGGAACGGAATGGCATACAGTCCTTTCAGGGTAATTCTTAAACTCAAACTTGAACTTTAGCTGCGATGGGAAACCGCCGTCCCATCCCGAAGGCTTTGGAGGTCACCTTGAGCACGGGCGCCGCCTGCTGCCGTTTGTACTCGCTGCGCTCCACCATTTTGACGACGGTGCGCACAGTTTCCAGATCGAGCCCGCGCTCGGCGGCAATGGCCTCCGGCGTCGCGTAGTGCTCAACATAAGCTTCGAGGATCGGATCGAGCACTTCGTACGGCGGCAGCGAGTCTGTGTCCTTCTGTCCAGGGCGAAGCTCCGCCGATGGCGCCTTCTCGATGATCGCCCTTGGGATCACCTCCCGCTCCGCATTCACGCACCGGCAAAGATCGTAGACCCGCGTTTTGAAGACGTCGCCGATCACCGCCAGCGCGCCCACCATGTCTCCGTAAAGCGTGCAGTAGCCGGTAGACATCTCGCTCTTGTTGCCGGTGGTGAGCACCAGCGCGTTGAACTTGTTCGAAAAGGCCATCAGCAGCGAGCCGCGTATGCGCGACTGTACGTTCTCTTCGGCGATGTCCGGCCCGCGCCCCGCAAACACCGGCTCCAGAGCGTGATTGAAGCCCGAGAAAATCTCATCGATGCGGACCACTTCGTAACGGATTCCGAGATTGTTCGCCAGCTGGCGGCTGTCGTCAATCGAACCGGGCGATGAGTAAGGGCTGGGCATGCCGAGGGTGGTGACGTTCTCAGGGCCCAGAGCGCGGACCGCAATCGCCGCGACCAGAGCCGAATCGATGCCGCCGCTCAACGCAATCACGACCTTCGAAAATCCGCATTTGTGCACATAATCGCGGGTGCCCAGCGCCAGCGCCTCCAGCATGGCTTCGTCTTCGCCGCCAGGCTGCTCGCGCACATCGCCGGTCAGCGCGGCCAGATCGGCGAAGATCAGGTCCTCTTCGAAGCTTTTCCCCTGGGCGATAACCTCTCCGTCGGGACCAATCGCCAGGCTCGATCCATCGAAGATCAGGCTGTCGTCGCCCCCCACCTGGTTGACCATCACGACCGGAACGTGATGCCGCTTCGCGATGGCCGCGAGCATCTCCCTGCGCAGCGCGCGCTTGTTCTGCCACCACGGTGACGCGGAGATATTGAGGATGAGGGACGCGCCCTGCTTCATCAGCTCTTCGACCGGATCGACGTTATACAGCCGGTTCTCCCAGAAGCTCTTGTCATTCCAGGCGTCTTCGCAAATGGTGAGCGCCACCGGCGCGCCGTTGAGATGGCAGAGGCGCTGCCGCGCCGCGGGAGCGAAGTATCGCTGCTCGTCGAAGACGTCGTAGTAGGGCAGCAGCATCTTCGACTGCACAAACTCAATGTGTCCGTTGCGCACCAGGGCGGCTGAGTTCATGACGTGTTTCCCCGCCCCATGCTCGGCTGCGGTCACATATCCGGCTACAACGGCGATGCGATCCCTGGCCGTGGCGCGGGCAATCTCGCAAAGCGACTCGCCGCACCGTGCGACGAATTCAGGTTTCTCCAGCAGATCGGCCGGCGGATAACCGCAAATGGCCAGCTCGGGAAACAGGACGAGGTCAGCGCCACCCTGCTGCGCCCTGCGCGTGAAATCGATGATTTTTGCGGTGTTCCCGCGGAAATCCCCCACGGTGGGATCGATCTGGGCCAGCGCAACCTTCACTCTTTCAGTGTAGCAACCGGCATGGACAGGTCCGGTGTTCGGATCCCCGATGCGAAGGGCGGTCAGACCGCGGTCAGAGTAGCGGTCGAATCGAAATCCATCTGCGCCGCCGATCTGTCTGGCGCAGGCTTTGCTCTGAGCGGCCGGCGCGCTGTCGAGCCATGACCGGGGGGCGGGGCCGAAGGCGATTCACCCTTCAAATGAAACTCGCCGACCAGCGATGCGAGCTTCATCGCAAGTCCCGAGAGATTGCGGCAAGCCTCGGCGCTTTGCCCCGCCTCCCGCGCCGTGGTTTCCCCCACCTGCGCCATCCGATCGATGTTTTCTCTGATCACCCGCATGCTGCCTGTCTCCGCGGTTGCGGCCCCGGCAATCTGCACGATCATCTCCCCCACGCGCCGCGTCATCTCCGTGATGCTGTCCAGGTGCTCTCCCGTTTCGCCCGACCGGCGGCTCTCGGCGCCCGCCGCATCCCGGTTCCGGGTGATGGCCTGGACAGTGCGTTGCGTTTCCGCCTGAATGGTGCTCACCATTGCGCCAATCTCCCGCGTGGCGGCCGTGGTGCGCTCCGCCAGCCTTCTCACCTCTCCAGCCACCACCGCGAACCCGCGACCCGCCTCGCCCGCCCGCGCCGCCTCGATGGCCGCATTGAGCGCGAGCAGATTGGTTTGCGCGGCAATCTCGCCGATCAGCGCGATGGCGGTCCCGATCTTCCCGGAGTGGCCCTCCAGCTCTGCAATCCCCTGCGCCGTAGCCTCGACCTCCGCGGCCAGGCTCTTCATGCTCCCCGCGCTCTCCGCCGCCGCCTCGCGGCCGCTCAGCGCATGTTCGGCCGTCTCCTGCGCCACCTGCGCCGCCCGTTCCGAGTGATTCGAGACCTGCTCGATGGTTGCCGAAATTTCCTCAACCGCCTGTACGATCTGCCCGGCCTGCTCCGATCCTTCCGCCGATGCCCTGGCCTGGATAGCGGCCGACGCCGCAATTCCCGTGGCGCTGTCGCTCAGATCGGATGAAACATGCGCCACTTCCAGCAGCGTTGAACGCACCCGCAGCACAAAGCTGTCGAAGGCCACGGCCAGCCTGCCCACCTCATCCAGCCTCCGCTCCCCCAGCAACGTGTTCAGATCGGCGTTCTCCAGTCGCGTGGCCAGCCCTTGTACCGGCGCCAGTACCAGCGCCCGGAGCAGGAAAACGATGACCGCCACCACCACCGCCGAGATCAGCAACGTGCAGGTCGCGAGCAGCCCTTTCATGTGCAGCAGCCGCGCCGAAACATCCGCTTCCGGCCACGCGATCACCAGCCGGTAACGCCATGCTTCGAACCGGCTCGTCGTCGCCACCCAGCCTCTCGCCTGTCCCGACAGCACGGAACGGAGCAGCGCATCCTCAATGCCCGCGGGCTTGAAGACTGTCGTTCCGTCGTCGCGCAGCAAAACCATAAAGCCATGGTCCAGAATCCGCGCCCGCGCAAGGTACGCGCCAAGATCGCCCAACGAGGATAGCGGATACCCCGTGTACCAGATGCCCACGATGGCGCCCGTCGCATCGCGCATCGGCTCGTACGCCGCCATGTACGGCTTGCCAAGGATATCCACGACCCCGTAGAACGCCTGCCCCTCGCGAATCGCCGCGTAAGCTCTGCCCTTCGGATCGAGAACCGTGCCCACCGCCCGCCCCCCGTCCGGCCGAATAACATTCGTCGAGACCCGCACGAAGCTGTCGCCGTCGCGCACGAAAAGGGTCGCTGTGCCCCCCATCTGGTCCTTGACTCCATCCACCAGATCGAAATTGCCCACCTGGGAGTTCCTGTCCAGCCGCAAATCCGGCACAAGCCTGCCGTTCAGCTTCACCCCCGGTCCCAGAGACGCCTCGCCTCGTTCCCGCCCTTCCCGCATCAGCACCTTCACCGCGGCGCGTACGCTCGCCGAACTCAGCGCATCCACAGTCTTCAGCGTGTCCAGCACCCGCCCGGTCTGTTCCGCCACCTGCTGGGAGGCCCGGTCGCGAATCTCCAGTTCGAAAACATGCGCCGCACATACGCTCAGCAGCACCATCATCGCCACAACCATCGTCACTGTGGGGACAAGGAGCCGGGGGACAAGGCTTCTCCGCATTGAAATCATGACTGGTCCCGTTATCGGCAGTCAGGGGATTTGCATGATTTGGAGCCCGATCCGGCCGCTATACCTCGGGCAGAACCAGCGCGTCCAGTTCCAGAAACTGCTGCAATACCTCATCGTTGGTGTGCTTCATCTCCTCCACCGTGCCGAAGAACTCCGCCTTCCCCTGATGCAGGAAGAGAACCCGATCCGCCAGCCGCTCCGCGAAGCGCATGTCGTGGGTCACAACAATGCTGGTCAGGTGCAGCTGGCTGCGCAGTTTCAGAATCAGGTTGCCCAGCAGCCGCGCGATCAGCGGATCGACCATCGTCGTCGGTTCGTCGTAGAGAATCGCCTGCGGCTCCGCCGCCAGAGCCCGCGCTATCGCCACCGACCGCTTCGTCCCCGTCGAAAGATCGGATGGCAACTGGTCGATCATCTCCGCCACCCCTACCATCTCCAGCAACCCATGCACGATCTGCTGAATCTGGTCCTCGGAGAGACCCCGGCCCTCGCGCAGGGGAAACGCCACGTTCTCGCCGACGCTGAGCGAATCGAACAGAGCGCCATTCTGAAAGACCATCGTCACCTTGCGGCGAACCGCCTGCATCTGTTCTTCGGTGAAGCCGGTGATGTCTTCCCCGGCAACGAAAATCCTTCCCGCATCGGGCCGCAGAAAACCCATGATCAGCTGCAGCGATACCGACTTGCCCACGCCGGACCGCCCCAGGATGCAAAGTGTCTCGCCATGATTGACGTAAAAGCTGATGTCCTTCAGCACATGCAGGCTGCCGAAAGACTTTGAGACATTTTCAAAGGCAATGTAGGGACGACGGTCGCCATGACCGTTGGACTCTGCCTGGACCTCGATAGGTACGTCCGGGGAATTACTCACGCGTTCCTGTTTCCTCGCCCTGTGTGCCTCGCGCGATGTTCCTCGCGGTTCCTCGCCTGCCTCTTCTTCTTTCAGCTTACCTTTCTTCTTCCACTATTGGATGGCTTTTGCTCGAGCCACAGCCGCCAGCGATGCATAGTCTTCAGGGCTGTTCACGTTGCGAAACCACGACGCCATCCTCAGGTGCGACGGCCACTCCCCAGGCCACAGCGTTGCCGCAACAGACTCCACGTCAAATTCATCGACAGCTTCCTCGAGAGCCGCGGCCGCCTTCCGCACAGCCGTCATCACCTTGTAGTTCCCCGCGGCCAGAAACCCCTCGAGCCCCGGCCGTAGCCGGCGGCTGTAAACAGCACAGAGCGGCTGAGGCCGGTCCTGAAAATGCGGAATCGTCGCCACCGCCTGGCTGCTCTCGGCTCGCTCCATCATCCATTGCAAAAATGCGCCCGGCAACCCCGGCGCGTCCACCGGCAAAAAGAGATTCAGCCCCGTTTGAGAAACCGCCAGCGCCGCCTCGATCCCACCCAGAGGCCCACATTGCGGAAAGTTATCCGGAACAACCTCAGCAAACCGGGCCAGATCGGGCCGTGAGCCGCAAATGCGCGGATTGAGCCCGATACCACGCAGCAACTCCAGCATGTGCTCCACCAGCGGCCTGCCGTCAACCTCGAGCAGTGCCTTGTCGCGCCCCATCCGTGTGCTCTGTCCACCGGCAAGAACAAAGGCGTTCACGGCTATTTTCGCGGGAGGTACGGCTCTATCAGCTGGACGGTGGCACCCGGGTCCGCGACTTCGACCACCAATTGGTTGTAACGCTCATCCACCAAATCGATCACCACGGTATTGTCGGCGTGATGAACGTCCCAGAAGACGCGCTTGCCATCCGCATAAAAGGTTCCAGCGGTTATCACCCCCGGAATGACTGTGCCCGGCATTTTCAGCCCGTGACACCAGCCGCGGGCGATGCTCGGATCGGCGCGAACTCCTGCGATGTGTTCGAGAGGAATCTCAAGCGAGCTCTTGAGCGCCCACAGCTGATCCATTCCCCGCACATGAAGCAACAGCTTGCCTTCGGCTATCGACAGATCGACCATCGTTTCACCTCATCTCCGGCTCCTCCATTTTAAACGGCCACTCGTGGCGCTTCCGCGCCCGCAGCAGATATAAGATGCCGCCCGCCAGGGCAATCGCCCCCGCATACAAAAGGTCGTGCAAACCCTGGGCCCGCGAGAAAAGGATGAACAAAAATCCCGCCAGGGCCAGCAACGGCGGCAGCGGATACAGCCAGATCCGAAACGGACGCGGCAAATCCGGCCGTCGAACACGCAGCACAATCACGCCTACCTGTTGCAGCAGATACTGCAACACGATGCGGATCACCACCAGCGCGGCAATCACTTGCGCCAGGCGAAGAAAGCAGAAAACCGCGGCCACCGCGCCCAGCGCCAGCAGCGAAAAATCCGGGAAATTCCTCTTCGGATGCAGATGCGCGAAGAAGCGGAAGTAGTTTCCATCGAGCGCCGCCGCATACGGGACGCGCGAGTATCCCATCAGCAACGCGAACACCGATGAAAACGCTGTCCACATAATCAGAAACACGATGACGACCGCGGGACCTGGCCCCAGCGTGCGAGCCACCATCTCCGCAACCACGGTGCGGCCCATGCCCTGTGCCGGAATGACGCCGAGCACGCTGACATTCATGGCGATGTAGAGCACAGCGACAACCGCAATCGAAATCAGAACCGCCCGCGGGATCGTCCGGCCAGGATTGCGTATCTCCCCACCCAGAAAGCAAACGTTGTAGTAGCCCCAGTAGTCGTAGGTGGCGATCAGGGTCGCCGATCCCAGGCCCGCGAAGAATGCGGGCGAAAAGCTGAAGGGGTGGGACGACATTCGTAACAGTGCCGGGTGAAAATGCGTCAGCCCCGCAAACAGCACGATGGCCATGGCGGCCATCACTCCCGCCCACAACACCCAGGCGGTGCGCAGAATAGCATTGATGTCCCGGTACAACATGCCCACGATCGCCGCGCAGGCGCCTGCCGCAAGAACGCTGGTCCAGTGAGGCCCATTCGACCAGACCGCAAAGATCGGCAGCCGCAGCCCGGGAATCAAAAACGAGGCGAACTCGGCGAATCCAATGCAGCCCGAAGCAATCGAGAGCGGCGCGCTGAATCCCAGCTGAAAGATGTACAGAAACGAAAAGAATCCCCCAGCGCCCTCACGGCCGTAAATCTCCCGCAGAAACGCGTACGATCCGCCGGCTTCCGGCATCGCCGCGCCCAGCTCTGCCCACACCAGCCCATCGCAGACCGCGATCAGCGCGCCCAGCAACCAGCCCAGCAGCGCCTGCGACCCACCCATCGCCGCCACAATCAGAGGCAGCGTGATAAACGGGCCAACCCCGATCATGTACATCATGTTCAGCGAGACGGCGCTGGCCAGGCCGATGCGGCGCTCCAGATGCGGCGCACTTGACGGCCCACCCGGCGAAGCCGCTGCGGGCACAACCAGAACCGGCTCAGGCCGAGCCGCGCCCGCGCCCCCACCCGATCCGCCCGGAGCAACAGGTTCGGAGACCATGTTCTGCCTTTGTATCAAATCGCCTCACGGTACACTGAAAATTCCCAACTCATGCTTCCCTGCTCTGCTCCGATTCCCCGTGTTGTCCGCAGCGCCGCGGCGCTCGCGCTCACCCTTGTCACAACCCTCGCCGCTTCCGCCCAGGCGGTTCCATGGCGCACCCAGATCGCCGCCTCACCCGACGCGCAGACTCTTCCTGAAGATCGAGGCGCCGACGGCCTCGCGCAGACTCTTCGCAAGCTCGACACCTGGGGTAGCCTGATGTTCATCGTCGCCCACCCCGACGACGAAGACGGCGGCATGCTGGCCTTTGAATCGCGCGGCATCGGCGCGCGCACCGCCATCATGACCCTCACGCGCGGCGAAGGCGGCCAGAATGCGATGTCCGGCGAGAGCTACGACGCGCTCGGCCTCATCCGCACCAATGAGCTGCTGCTCGCCGATCAATACTCCGGCTCCGAGCAGTTCTTCGCCACCGTTGCCGATTACGGCTTCTCGAAGACCATTGATGAAGCCCACCAGCAATGGGGGCACGATCGCGTGCTTTGCGATGTGGTGCGCGCCGTGAGAACCTGGCGCCCCCTGGTCCTTGCCTCCACTTTCACCGGCAACATCACCGATGGTCACGGCCATCACCAGGTGTCGGGGGAGATCAATCAGCAGGCCTTCGCCGCCGCCGGTGATGCCACCGTTTGCCCCGACCAGATCGCCGCCGGCCTTCGACCATGGTCGCCGCTCAAGGTCTACGCGCGCGTCCCATTCTTCGCGGCCAGCAGCAAGGGCGTCTTCGACTACGCGACCAACAAATGGGCGCCCGCGCATTTCTACGACTACGTTACCAGGCAATTCAGCGACAGCTTCCCCGCCGCAACAATCGAAATTCCCGAAGGCACTTGGGATCCGATCCTGGGCGAGTCGTACTTTCAGATGGCCCGCACCGGATGGAGCCAGCAGAAATCGCAGAATGGCGGCGGCACGCTGCCCTTACCTGGCCCGGTCAGCGTCGGATATCACCGCTACGGATCGCAGGTGAAGGCCGCCGATAAAGATGAATCGTTCTTCGACGGCATCGACACCACTCTGCCCGGCATCGCCTCCCTGGTCCACTCCGGAGATACCGCGCCGCTGGTCACGGCGCTGACCGACATTCACCATCACATTGTCACGGCTCTCTACAGCGATTGGCCCACCCATCCGGAGAAGATCGCGCCCGAGCTCGCCACCGGCTACAAAGTCACCCAGCAACTGATCGCCTGGGTCAATGGCAGCGGCCTCAACGCTGACGACAAAGCCAGCGTCGTTCACGAACTCAACATCAAGCTGGCGCAGTTCAACACCGCGCTGGCCGAATCCCTTGGCCTCGAAGTCAACGCGCTCGTGATGCCGCACACGGCGACTGGCGCCAATCCCACGCCGCCCACTGTGCCGGAGGAAACCCCGCCCGCAGTCACCCCCGGCTCCGAGATCGACGTGCGCGTTCACGTCACCGCCGCGCCCTTCTGGGGACCGTCCGTCGAGGGCCTGCAGTTAGCCCGCACCTGGCTCGACCAGCCCGACGGCAGCTCCTGGCAGATCACGCGCATCGGCGCGCCCGGACTCGACGCCGTCTCCAGCAACGCCGGCGACACGATCTTCCGCGTCTACGTCCCGCGCAATGCCGCGCTCACCCGTCCTTATTTCACCCGGCCCAACACAGAGCAGGCATACTACGACGTCAACGATCCGCGCTGGCTCACTCTGCCCTTCGCCCCCTATCCGCTCGCCGGGTGGGCGGAGTTCAAATACATGGGCGTTCCCGTTCGCCTCGGACAGGTCGTCCAAACCGTGCATCGCGTCCACGGAATCGGCGGCGTCTATCAGCCCCTGGCAGTTGTGCCGCAGCTCTCCGTCAATCTTCCCGCTGCGGCGGGCGCGGTCCCTCTCGGCGCCACGACGATCCCTTTCACAGTGACGGTCAGCAACCAACAGCAGGATAACGACGACGGTACGCTTCACCTCGACCTGCCCTCGGGATGGACCGCCGAACCGCCGGAAGTGCCGTTTCACCTTACTCCTCAAAGCAGCCAGGAGGTCCGCTTCACGCTCCATCCCGGTCTGCTCACCGACGAGACCTATAGGATCGGCGCCATCGCCCAGAGCGGAAACGACCGCTTCACCGAAGGCTTCACCACCGTGGGATATCCCGGACTGCGTCCTTATTATCTGTACCGCCCCGCCACATACAAGCTGCGCGCGGTCGACGTGAAGCTTCCGCCCGATCTGAAAGTCGGCTACATCATGGGCACAGGCGACGAGGTCCCCGCAGCGCTGGCCGAAATCGGCGTCCACCCGCACCTGCTCACCCCCTCAGACCTTGCCCAGGGCGAGCTGTCCTCCTACGACGCGATCATCGTCGGCATCCGCGCTTATTCCGCCATCCCCGACCTCTTTGCAGCCACGCCGCGCCTGCTCGCTTACGTCCAAAACGGCGGAACCCTCCTGGTTCAATACCAGAGCGTCGAGTTCCCCGCCCCCTATCCGCTTACTCTCGGGCGCAACCCGGAGAAAGTCGTCGATGAGCACGCCCCGGTGACCCTCCTCGACCCAGGCAGTCGATTCTTCTCCTGGCCAAACCGCATCACCACCGCCGATTTTGACGGTTGGGTCGAGGAGCGCGGTCACTCTTTCCTCGAATCCTGGTCCTCGCAATTCGCACCGCTGACCGAAGTCCACGATCCCGGCCAGGATCCGCAAAAGGGCGGCCTGCTCTATGCGCGCTACGGCAAGGGCAACTACTTCTATATGGCATATGCCGCCTATCGTCAGCTGCCGGAAGCTGTCCCAGGGGCCTATCGGCTGTTGGCCAATCTCATCGCCGCCGGGAAAAATCCCTCGCAACCGTAACCCGCCTTGCGACCAGCCAGCCGGTCATTGGCGATCCGCAGGACGCTCCCCTTATCCAGTTGGTCACGGTTATAAATCTTGTAACCGTTGCGCCGTCACTCATTTCCGAGCGGCCCACCAAGGGGTTTTCCCCGAACATTTACCGCAAATTCTCAGGGCATTCACAATCGCCTGCGACCATCCCTCTTGGGTACCTGTGGGCCAGTTCGGAACTGGCGCGCAACCCGTTGCTATCGCCTGACCCGCTCAAGAATCGCATTTCCCCCCGGCAATTTCATCGTTATGTATTTCCAACTCCTGAGAGGCTGAATGACTAACCAATTGAAGGCGCTCGCCATCCTTGCGCTGGGCTCGGCTGTGACCGCTGGCTACACGCAGACCACGGCCAGCACCCCAGATACGCCAAAGCCGGTCCATCATTACAGGAAGCCGGTTCCCAAAGGACCCAGCGTCCAGTCCCAAATCGAGGAACTGCGGCAGCAGGAACAGTCGGATCGCGGTCAGATCGACTCGCTGAAGCAGCAGCTTTCCGACCGTGACGCCCAGCTCCAGGCCGCCCAGCAGGCCGCTCAGCAGGCCCAGGCAGCCGCCCAGGCGGCCCAGGCAGCCGCCAATGCCGAGCAGCAGACCCTCTCCTCCAATTCGGAAGCCGTCTCCAGCCTGCAAAGTTCCGTCAGCGATCTCAAGGCCAACAGCATCT
>CAWHOU010000024.1:0-122635 GCA_963831055.1 uncultured Acidobacteriaceae bacterium
TCCCTCGCCGGCACCATTCAGGAACAGCAGGCAGCCACCAGGAAGATGTTCGACAACCCTGATGCCATCCACTACAAAGGCATCCTGCTCTCCCCTGCGGGCAGCTTTATCGCGGCCGAAACGGTGTGGCGCCAGGGCGCTACGGGCAGCGACGTGAATACTCCCTTTACCAGCGTTCCGCTGCAGCACTCCGATAACGCGCAGCAGAGCGAGTTCTTCGGCACCGGCCGCCAGTCGCGCTTAGCCCTGAAAGCCACCGGCAAGCTCGCCAGCTCAACCCTGTCCGGCTACTACGAAATGGACTGGCTGGGCACCGGCATCACCTCCAATAACAACCAGTCCAACAGCTACGTGATGCGTCAGCGGCAACTGTGGGCCGATGCTTTGTTTGCCAATGGCCTGGATGTCTCCGGCGGCCAGGGCTGGTCGCTCGCAACTGAAACCACGCAGGGTGAGACGCGCGGTTCAGAAATCCTGCCCTCCACCATCGACTCCCAGTACACCGCCGGCTTCGTGTGGACCCGCCAGTACAGCTTCCGCGTCACCAAAGACTTTGCCCATCGCTTCTGGCTCGGTGCTTCCGCGGAAAATCCTGAGACCCTCAATCCAGCCGGCAGCAGCCTGCCTCTGAACATCGATATCGGTTCGGCCGGCGTCGGCGGCGGTCTCTACAACGCGACCGCGAACTACTCCTATAACGTCGCCCCGGATTTCATCGCCAAGATGGTCTTCGAGCCAGGCTGGGGTCACTGGGAAGTCTTCGGAATCGATCGCACTTTCCGCGACCGTGTCTACCCCAACGAAGTCTGCACCAATGCCGCGGTCCCCACCGGCACCACCGGCGTCAATTCCGGCATCACCCAGACCACCTGCACCGGCAACACCACCGGAGCCTATAACAGCGACGCGATCGGCTCAGGCATCGGCGGCGGCCTTCGCGTTCCCCTCGGTACCAAAAAGTTCCAGGTTGGCCTGAAGGGTCTCTATGGCAAGGGCGTTGGCCGTTACGGCTCTTCGACCATCGCCGACATCACCCTCAAGCCGGACGGCGAGATCGATCCGCTGAAGGCATTCTCCGCCCTCGGCACGATTGAGGTCACCCCAGTTCCACGCTTCACCGTCTACTTCAATTATGGCGGCGATTATGTCTATCGCCACTACAACGGCAAAGAAGGCTACGGCTCCCCGCTGACCTCCATGACCGGCTGCGACACCGAGCCGGCGCCCGGCGGTACGAACAACACCTACGGCGGCAACGGGACTGGCTTCGATCCTTCCACTCCTGGCAGCTGCGGCAACCAGAACAAGGACGTGCAGGAGTTCACCATGGGCGACTGGTACAACTTCTACAACGGCCCGAAGGGCAGAATGCGCTTCGGACTCCAGTACGCCCGCTTCGAGCGCGACCTGTGGTCCGGTGCCGGTGCCACCACAAACCCCGGCGGCGGCGCGAAGGGTATCGACAATATGTTCTGGACGTCGTTCCGCTACTACATGCCGTAGTCGAAAATCCACCTCCAGCACAAAGGACCCGCTTCGGCGGGTCCTTTTCTTTCTGCCTGCCATCGCCGCAGCAACTCCCACTCCTCGAGCATCGGCCCGCCGGCTGCCTCGCTTGTCAGATCGTTGGGCAAGCCCGCGCCCGCAGGAACGGCGTGGATTGGCGGAACACCTCCATCCTCCGCCCTGTTCATCTCGCCGATTCATCCAGTACAATAGAGAAATAACGGACCTAGTCGAATAAAGTCATACAAAGGATCGTCCTTGACGACTTGCTGTCTTTCTGTCTGCCTTCATCCCTGATCGGCTTCGCGCGCGAAGCAATCCCAACCTGTAACCACGTGCCCCCAGCGTGGCCATTTTTTGCTATGGAGGAATTGTGAACAAAGCAAAACTGATTCTCGCGGCAGCGGTTCTCTTCTTCTCATCGGCGCTGACGCTCCCGGCGTGGCCCCAGACCGGAGCGGGACCCTCCGGCGCGAAGACCCCCGATCCCTGCGCCAACGGCCGCGAGTTTGCCACCACGGATTGCACGCTGACCTGGCATGGCATCACCATCTACGGTGCGTATGACGCCGGCCTCGGTTGGGTCAGCCACGGCTTACCGCAAAATCCGTACAACTATGAAGGCTCGTCTCTGGTGAACCGAAACGCCAACCATTCTCGATTTCTCCTCGAACCGGATAACCTGTCGCAGACCGGTTTTGGCATCAGGGGCAAGGAAGAGTTTGCCCATAACTGGGCCGTCGTCTTCAACGCCTCGACTGGCATCAACCCTCAGTCCGGCCAGCTGGCGAACGCCTCAGCCACCGACACTGAGAACAACGGCCAGCCCAGAGCCGACTATTCGGAGGCCATCGACGGTGCGCGCGCGGGCCAACCCTTCAATGACGAATATTACGGCGGCATCTCCTACAAATCGGCCGGCACGCTGACCTTCGGCCGCCAGCGCGCTCTCGGCACCGATACCATGCTCCTCTACGATCCAGTCTCCGGCGGTTATGCCTTCTCCTACATCGGCTACAACGGAACCATGGCCGGCGGCGGCGACACCGAGGACACCCGCTGGGATGACGCCATGAAGTATCGCATCACCTATGGCCCGGTCCATTTCGGTGCAATGTATAAGTTTGTCGACGGCACGGGCGGTTGCTACTCCGCCTCCTCAACCTGGACCGCCGCCACTTGTACGCCCGAACAGCCCCATAACGACGCCTATGGATTCAATCTCGGGGGTAAATACAGCAAGTTATCCGCCGACGCCGTCTACCAACACTACAATCAGGCAATCAGCGTACTGAATCCCCTGCTCGGGCCGCAGAGTCCAGCCGCTCCTTATCAGTCGACCACCGACAGCATCAATACAAACCAAATCACCGGCGTCAATCTGATCTCCACCACCAACACCGTCTACGGCATCGTCACCGACAACAACGCTGTCATGGTTGCCGCGAAATATACGCCGGACCCATTCAAGTTCTTTGCCGGCTACGAATATATCGGGCAGAACAACCCTTCTCGCCCCTTAGGCGTCGGCGCCACTGACCAGGGCGGCTATCTTATGAGCGGTGTCGAAGACACCAATCTCGATTCTGAAAAGCGGGTGCAGATCTGGTGGACCGGCGCGAAGTACACCTGGCGCGAGAAAACCGACTTCACCGTTGCCTGGTATGAGCAGCGGCAGAACGACTTCCGGGTTCCGAAAACCTGCTCGGCCACAGCCGGTTTCCGCGCCTCCTGCGCGGGCTCCCTCGACGAGGGTTCGCTCTACACCGATCATCACTTCACAAAGCGTTGGGACGGTTTCGCCGGAATTGCGTATTCCTACGTAGGAGGGGGACTGGCCATCGCCATTCCTCACGGCCCCGGAGTCCGCTACAACTACGACAGCAACTTTGCTCCCACAATCGGTAGTCGGTTCACCTTCTGATCGTTCCCGCGGGGGCTCCGTCGAGAGCCCCTCGCCGGTCGTGCCCTATCGCACTGATCGATAGAAATTCACTCCACATTCCGTCCTTCCCTGTTGCCGACCTCGCGGGTACTACTTAGAAATCCATCTAAAGTTGGTTGTTCATTGCCGCAATGTTCCGGCATGCTGCCATAACCTATGCTCAGCGCCCCAGCAGGACTCCTCTGTCTTCTTTCTCTCGCCTCCATGGCAACCGCCCAAACCCTCATTTCCGCGCCAGACGCCGCGGTCAGCGAGGCCGTCGCAGCCACGCCTGCCACTGAACCCGTTGCCTCTGCACCAACCCCGTCCGCGCACCCCATAACCTTCTCCATCTATGAGCGCGCCCGCAACGATAACTGGATGTGGTTCGCCGCACCGCCCGATAACGACAGCTATTCCTACATACAGTCCCTGCTTCGCATCAGTGTTGCGCAGCGCATCGACCGTTGGGACTGGCAAGCTGAGCTCGCCCAAACCTGGGTAGGACCGCTGCCCAACGACTCCGTCGCTGCCGTCTCCGCCCAGGGACAACTCGGCCTCGGCGGCACCTACTACGCCTCCAACGCCGCCAACACCGAGCCCGTCGCAGCCTTTTTCAAGCAGGGCTTCCTCCGCTACAACGCCGCTCCCGATAAAAACCTTCGCCTCGGCCGCTTCGAATTCTTCGACGGGACAGAAACCCATCCCAAAGACTCCACCGTCCTCTGGCTCCAGAACAACCGCGTCCAGCAACGCCTCGTCGGCAATTTCGGTTTCACTAACGCCCAGCGCAGCTTCGATGGCATCGACGGCCACTATGGCTCCGGCGACTGGGATCTAACCGCCATGGCCGGCCGCGCCGACCAGGGCGTCTTCAACATGAACGGCAATCCCGAGCTCAACGTCGACATCCAGTACCTCGCCTTCACGCGCATCGCCGCCCACGGACGCATCGTCGCGCGCGCCTTCGGTCTCGGCTATCACGACGGCCGCCCCGGCATCACCAAAACCGACAACCGCCCCCTCGCCGTCCGCGCCGCTGACCACAAGAACATCCGCCTCGGCACCTATGGTGGCGACCTCATCGCCACGCAGCCCGCAGGCCCCGGTGCCTTCGACTTCGTCTTCTGGGGAGCACTGCAGAACGGCAACTGGGGCGCACTCACACAATCGGCCGGCGCAGCCGCCCTTGAAGGAGGCTATCGTTTCACGAGTGTCCCCACCACCCCCTGGTTCCGTGGCGGATGGTGGCGCGCCACCGGCGATAACAACCCCACCGACGACAAGAACAATACCTTCTTCCAGGTCCTGCCCACGCCCCGCGTCTACGCCCGCCTGCCCTTCTACAACCTCATGAACTCGACCGACAGCTTCGTCCAGGTTGTCGACAAGCCCTATAAGTCCTGGGACCTCCGCAGCGACTTACACTGGCTCGACCTAACCTCCGGCAAAGACCTGTGGTATCTCGGTGGCGGAGCCTTCGACACCAAGGTCTTCGGCTTCACAGGCCGGCCCGCCAATGGCCATACTTCCTTCGCGTCGGTCTACGACATCAGCTCCGACTGGCAGGCCACTAAGAACGTCGGCCTCAATTTCTACTATGGTCGCGGATGGGGAAAAAGCGTCCCCGGCGCCATCTACCCAACCGGCAAGACGATCCAGTTAGGCTACGCAGAATTGGTCTACCGCTGGGGCATTAGCTCAGGTGCGGGGAAAACGAAGTAATCGCCGGCCTCAAACACAAAGGACCCGCTGCGCCGGGTCCTTTCTTTCCGATTATTTATTCCCTAAAAAGGGGCTCGGCTTCGGCGATAGGAGAGGTTGTCCCGAGGGGACGCCCTGATGCAGTGACGCTTTCGCCTTTATCTTCTGCCGTGCTTTGTTCTTGCTTTTCCTGATCCCTAAACTCTACTCCCTGTTCCCTACTCCCTATTCCCTGCCCTTATCCAACCGGCAATTCTTCCTCCACCACTGGCCCATGCGTCGCCACGGTCGGAATCGGCGCCGGCGCAGGCGCGGGAGCATCGCCGATCCGCTCCGAGAAGTTGCACTCGATCGCGTTCTGCACATCCGCCGCCGTCTGACCCTTCCGCGGACGCCGCCTCGGCATCATCTCCTTGTTATTAGGGCACACCAGATAGAGCCCGCCATCCACGACCCGCTCCACAACATAGGGCGATCCGCACTCCGGACACGCCTGCGAAACCGGCTTCAGATTCGAAGTAAAGTCGCACTTAGGATAGCGTGTGCAGCCCCAGAAAATATTGCCGGTGCGCGCCTTACGCTCCGCGATATCTCCCTGCCCGCACTTAGGACACTTTAGTCCCTCGATCAGGTTCTGCTTAATGTATTTGCATTTCGGATAGCCCGAGCACGAAACAAACTCCCCATAGCTCCCTGAACGCAGCACCAGCTGCTTGCCGCACTGAGGACACTTCTCATCGAGCGGCACCGCCGGCTTCTGCTGCTGTTTCTGGCTCAGCCGCCGAACCGTCTTGCACGGCGGATCCTCGTTATAACCCGGGCACGCCATGTAGGCGCCAAACGGCCCGCGGCGCAGAACCATCACCCGCCCGCAGTTCTCGCAGTATTCCTCTGCGGGCGCCCCGTTTTGTCCGTCACCGGTCTGCAGATCGGGCTTCGGCGCGAAATGCTCCTTCGTGAAACCGCAACTCACCTGCTCCACAGTGACTTTGCGCCCGCTGCCCAAAGCCCCTTCGATGGCCTCGGCCATCTCCGCCTTGTTCTTGACTTCAGCCACGGTGTTCGACTCATCGCCTTCCGTGGACTTCACCAACAGCGGATACTTCAGCTTCGATTCCACCTTCTTAATGAGCTTCTTCGGATCCTTCTTCCACGCCGCGACCGAAACCGCAACCGGCTTCTCCTGGCTGTAAGCGCTGCATGCATAAAACGTCCCGAACTTGCCCCACTTCAGCAACAGCGGCGAGCCGCACAGATCGCACTTCTCATCCGTCGGCTTCTCCATCCGCTTCACATTCTCCATGTGCTTCTCGGCGCTCTTCAGCTCCTCTTCGAAGTGCCCATAGAAGCCCTTCAGCAGATCGGTCCACTTCTCCTTGCCTTCCTCGATTTCGTCCAGCTCCTCTTCGAGCTTCGCCGTGTATTGCGTATCGAAGATATACGGGAAGTTAGCGACCAGCAGGTCTGTCACGACAGTCCCGATCTCGGTGGGAAAAAATCGCCCGCCACGTCCAGTGGGCGGAATCTTCGTCACATATTCCCGATCCTGAATGGTCGTAATAATCGACGAGTAAGTCGAAGGCCGCCCAATGCCCCGCTCTTCCAGCTCCTTTACAAGCGAAGCTTCGTTGTAACGTGGCGGCGGCTCCGTGAAGTGCTGCTCCGGAATCGTCCTGTCCAGCCGCAGCGGATCGCCGTCGTTCAGAGGCGGCAACGCGTTCTTTAGTTCGTCCTCCTCTTCGTCCGCGGTCTCGCTGCTCTCCTGATAAATCTTGAGGTATCCGTCGAATTTGAGCACCGACCCAGTCGTCCGAAAATCGTACGACCGATCTGCCTTCGCTTCTATATTCACCGTCGTCTGGTCGAAGACCGCCGGCACCATCTGCGACGCAACAAAGCGCTGCCAGATCAGCTTGTACATCCGGTACTGCTCATCGCTCAGATACCGCCTGATTTCGTCAGGATGCAACTCAGGATTGGTGGGCCGAATAGCTTCGTGCGCGTCCTGCGCATCTTTCTTCGACCGGTAAATGTTGGCCTCGGCCGGCAGATATTGCTTGCCCAGCTTCGAGCCGACATAGTCGCGCACCGCCGCAATCGCATCCGGAGCCACCCGCGTCGAATCGGTACGCATATAGGTGATGAGGCCTACGGTTCCCTCCGCGCCCAGATCGATGCCCTCGTACAGCCGCTGCGCCACGCCCATCGTCCGCTTCACGCTGAAGCCCAGTTGCCGCGAACCATCCTGTTGCAGCTTGCTGGTGGTGAACGGAGGCGCCGGGCTTCTGCGCCGCTCCTTCTTCTCGACGCTCCGGACGCGCCACTTCGCCTTGCCCAGCGCAGCCAGAACCGCATCTGCCGACTTCTGATCCGGCAGGCTCGGCGCGCTCACCGTCTCCACTTCGGCTCTGACGCCATCGATCCCGATGAACCGCGCAATGAACTCCGGCCCGTCCGAAACCGGAGCCACCGCCGCATCGATCGTCCAATATTCGACCGGCTTGAATTCCTGAATCTGCTTTTCGCGCTCGACGATCAGCCGCACCGCAACCGTCTGCACCCGGCCCGCGGAGAGTCCCCGCCGCACCTTATCCCACAGCAGCGGAGAAATCTGGTACCCGACGATGCGGTCCAGCACCCGCCGCGTCTGCTGCGCGTCCACCAGGTTCTCATCCACATCCCGCGCATGCTCAAACGCCGCGCGCACCGCCTTCTGCGTGATCTCGTTAAAGGTCACCCGGCGGATGCTCTTCTTGTCTTTCACAACCGGACGAAGCTGGATCGCCAGATGCGCAGCGATGGCTTCGCCTTCGCGGTCGGGATCGGGCGCCAGATACACAGCGTCCGCCTTCTCCGCCAGCTTCCGCAGATGGCGAACAATCTTTTCCTTGTCCGGAGTGACGATCAGCGTGGGCTCGAACGTTCTGTTCTCCAGCTCTACGCCGATGTCCCGCTTCGGCAAATCCATGATGTGGCCGAACGAGGCCTCCACCTGATAATCCTTGCCGAGATATTTATTGATCGTCTTCGCCTTGGCCGGCGACTCGACGATAACCAGAGATTTACTCATCTTTTCCTTTACTGCTTCTTGTCACCCGAACGGAGCGCGCAGCGCACAGCGGGTGAACCTGCACATGAGACCGGTTCTACCACGTCCCGCCGCGTCGAATCTACACCTGTGTGCCCGGCGCGCATCCGATATGCAACCCAGCGCGCCCAGGCTTTCAAAAGCTCCTGACGTAATTCTTCCCAGGAAGTTGCCGTATGCGCCCGGCCAGTTCCAGCTCGAACAGCGCTGTGAAAACCTCGGAAGAACTCACTTCCGGCTCGAGCTTTTCGAGGATCTCGTCCATCTGCAATGCTTCGTCTTGGCGAAGCACGCCCAGCACGCGCGCCTCCGAGGGCGGCAGGGGTGGTTCCTCGAATAACGATGCTATAGATGTGCCTTCCGATGCAAATCCCTCGCTCTGCTCGAGCCCCATCCTGATCTGCGTCGGCAGCTCTTCCCACACATCCTCCCAACACGAAGTCAGCTTGGCGCCCTGCTTTATCAGCATGTTAGGGCCCCAGGCGTTTTTCGTCGTCACGTTCCCCGGCACCGCAAAAACTTCGCGGTTCTGTTCGAGCGCGCAGCGCGCCGTCACCCTCGTGCCGCTGTACTCGGCCGCCTCAATCACCAGCACCCCGACGCTCATCCCGCTCAGAATCCGATTCCGCCGCGGAAAATTCTGCGGCGCGGGAAACGTCCCCAGCGGCAGCTCGGAAAGGATCAATCCCCCGCCTGCGACAACCTGCTCGGCGAGCGACTTGTTCTCCTTCGGATAAATCACGTCCACCCCCGTGCCCCAGACCGCAATCGTCGGCCGCTTCGCCGCCAGCGCTCCCTTGTGCGCGGCGGTGTCCACACCCCGCGCCATTCCGCTCAGAATAATCAGCCCCCGCATCGCCAGGTCGCGCGACAGCCGCTCCGCCATTCCCGTCCCGTAAGGCGTCGGATGCCGCGTGCCCACCACAGCCAGCGCCGGTTTCGCCAGCAGCGCCGCATCGCCGCGCGTCCACAACAGCGCCGGAGGATCGTAAATCTCCCGCAGCCGCTCCGGATACGCCTCATCGTGGAACGTCACGATGCCCGCGGCCGTTCCCGCCAGCTTTTCGAGCTCCTGATCCGCCGCATGAGCCGCCTCACCCGACGCAATAAACTGCGCCGACTGCGCAGGCAGCTGCAGGCCCTCGAGTTCTGTGAGCGGCAGATGCAGCACCCGCGCCGCGCACCCGCAGCGCTCCACCGCCCGCAACAACCGCCGTGGCCCCACCCCCGGCGTCATCGCCAGAGCCAGCCACGCATGCCGCTCTTCAGACGAGACAGCTCTCGGCTCGGCAACGGCGCGTTGTTCCGTCATCACCACAAAGTTGTCATCCCGGCCGGAGCGCGCAGGGAGGAACCTGCGTTTGCTTTTGCCCTTGATCTTGCTTTGCTAATCCCAGATCCCCGTCTGTTCTATTCCCTATTCCCTGTTGCCTATTCCCTATTGCCTTTTGCCTATTGCCTGCTTTTCCTGCCCGGAGCTTAGCGGCACTCTTCCGGGACGGTCAAGATTACCGATGGGTCTCGCGCCCAGCCCATCAGACGACGTTCTTTCCCGCGAGGCCGAAATGCAGAACCCTTGACTTGTCATCCCGAGCGGAGCGCCTTGGGGCCCCATCGCAGATGGGGTAGGCGGAGCGAGGGACCTGCTTTTCATCTCCACCCAGCACTCCAATCCTCCTCAAAGAAAATTTGTCATCCCGAGCGGAGCGCCGTGGGGCCCCATCGCAGATGGGGTAGGCGGAGCGAGGGACCTGCTTTTCATCTCCACCCAGCGCTCAAATCCTCCTCAAGGGAAATTTGTCATCCCGAGCGGAGCGCCGTGGGGCCCCATCGCAGATGGGGTAGGCGGAGCGAGGGACCTGCTTTTCATCTCCACCCAGCGCTCCAATCCTCCTCAAGGAAAATTTGTCATCCCGAGCGGAGCGCCGTGGGGCCCCATCGAAGATGGGTAGGCGGAGCGAGGGACCTGCTTTTCATCTCCACCCAGCACTCCAATCCTCCTCAAGGAAAATTTGTCATCCCGAGCGGAGCGCCGTGGGGCCCCATCGCAGATGGGGTAGGCGGAGCGAGGGACCTGCTTTTCATCTCCACCCAGCGCTCAAATCCTCCCACGTAGGATTCTCCGCCTCGATCAGCGCCACCTTCTTCTCCCGCCTCCAGCCCTTAATCTCCTTTTCCCGCGAGATCGCACTCTCGACATAGACAAAGCGCTCAAACCAAACGAGCCGCGTGCACTTGTATCGCGAACTGAACCCACCGAACGTACCGTTCCTGTGCTGTTTGACTCGCGTCTCTATATCGCTGGTAATCCCGCAGTACAGGGTCCGGCTCCGGCTCGCCATCAGATACACGAAATAGCGCTGCTCCGTCGCCACGAACCTCACCTCATCACCACAACTCTAGACTTGTCACCCCGAGCGAATCTGACCTCATCACCACAACTCCAGACTTGTCATCCTGAGCGCAGCTGACCCGTCAACAATAGACTTGTCATCCCGAGCGGAGCGCCGTGGGGCCCCATCGAAGATGGGGTAGGCGGAGCGAGGGACCTGCTTCTATCCATCCCACCGCCCCCTTCGCGGGTCAAGATTACCGAAGGCCGCCCGCGCCTGCGCGCAAACTGCCGCCGCTCGATGGAGACACAACCATCGCGCGCAACATGCGGAAATGCCGGCATTACGGCAAGAACACATCGATCAGCGAATCGGCGACTGCGTGTCATTCCAAGTCCATGAGTAGCTTTACAGAATAAAATGAGGAGTCAGACAGGGCGCACATCGCGATTAAAGAAATGAAAGGCTCGAAAAAGGCCCTCACGGCCGACAACCCACCACGGGGACGGGGAATGACCAAACCAATGCAGGCGCTTTCTGCCTCCGTCATTGTGGCGTTCTGTACGCTCTGCAGTCGGGCGCATGAGTTATGGCTTAACCACCTCGAACTATTTGACAATAACCCACGCCTGACCGAACTTATGAATTCGGCTGCCAAAGCCGAATTGGTCCGCCTTTCGATCATGAGCCAGGAGTATTCTTTGCTTCAAATCGTCAAACTCCATGACAAAGCCGTCATAAATGTCAATGTCACTCTTGGGATTGACTTCGTGCTCAAATACGGTGGCTGGTCTGACTCGGTGCGCCTTCGCCTCGAGGAGCTGAAGAAACAACTAGATGACTTTACAGATAAAGAACTGCGGGGCGCTCGCAACAAGATATTGTCACATTACGATCTCGCTACAATAGTGTCAGACGCTACGCTGGGGACGTTTGCCGATGGCGATGATGAGAAATACTTCAAGGCTCTCCAAGAGTTTGTAAATATTGTTCATGATCAAGTTGTCCGAGGCCCATATCCGTTTAACAAACTCGTAAAGAACGACATAGCATATTTTTTGCGTACGATCAAACCGTGACCGACCCGTATGGCCCGTTCCCAAATGTGTCCTCAGCTACTTCGCCGCGCCCACGCCGAACGCTTGACCTCATGATATGAGGCGAACAACCGGATGTATGCCGCCGGAGTTATCTCTTCCGGGAACTCAGGACCGTACTCAACCAACAGCCGCTCGATTCGCATTTTCGCGGGGCTTTGAAGCCACGCTATTCCGTACTCCCCGAAATTCAGGAAAGTTGTCATGCGAAGAGTCGCAACGACGATCTCGCGAGTCTGTCGGTCAGATTGCATGTATTCCGCTGCCCTTTGCCTGACATGGGGCAACATGGCCATGATCCGGGAGCGCAACGGCTCGTCAGAAACGCGGGCAATTTCTTCGACGTCTCCGCCTTTAAGGAAATTTGCAACTTGTGCGGCGAGAGTTTTGGCCGCGTCACCGTCCATTTGCGAAGAATAAATGTAACTAAGGTCTGCGAACAGATCAACCTGCAGTGCGCGCAAACACTCTGCGAAATCCTTAGCCAGATTGTCAAGTGACCGCAGGTTATACTCCCGTTCTGCTCGCTTGAGGAAAGGCCGCGACAAAATCCCCACCTCTACCTCCCGCAATGTCCAGAGAGAACGTTGCTTTCGTCGTCAACACTTTACGCTGAAGACTCAAAACTTATAACAATGATTTCACTAAAGAAGCCAAATTGCTCGCCGCACCGCGGATGGCCGGCCATCCAGAAAGTATCTCCCGCTCCTTCTCCCGTCCCGCGCCTCTCGTAACTCCCGTGCCGCTCCCCGTCCGATTCCCCGCCTCAATTCCCCTAACTCCCCACCCTCAAACCACGCGGACAGTCTGCCCGCCAGACAATCCCAGTTGCATCTCCCGAATCCCAGGATTCCCCCCTCGCACTGCCTCCGGAAAAAATCGCCTGGAATCCTCACGCGATTCCCAGCCGCCGCATCCCACTAACCATCTAGTTAATAGATAGGCCCCGCCCCCACAACCCCCGCAGCAGAATCAAAAACATACCCCGGGGGTCAACCCCAGTCAGCTCACCCCAGCCCATTGCTACACTAACCAGTGCCCCCAGCTCCCCTCCGCGTCTCCGCCATCCGCTTCATCAATCCCGCACCCCTCATGTGGTCCTTCGACCACGAGCCCGACCGCTCCCGCCTCAGCCAACGCTACCTCCTCTCCTCTGATACCCCTGCCGAGTGTGCCACCAAACTCGCCTCCCGCGCCGCCGACATCGGACTCGTCCCTGTCTCCGCATTGGCCTTCACGCCGTCGCTCGCCGTCATCCCCGGCTGCGCCATCGCCTCCAAAGACCGGGTCCGCTCCATCCTTCTGGTCGCTCGCCCCGGCGACGATCCCCTCGCCAGCGCCCCCCCCGACTCCCTCAGCCACGTCCGCCGCGTCGCCCTCGACACAGCCTCGCGCACCTCGGCCGTCTACACTCGCATCCTCTTCCAGCGCTTCTGGCAGATCGAGCCGGCCTTCGTCCCGCACCCGCCCGACCTCGAAGCCATGCTCCAAACCGCCGACGCAGCCCTCCTCATCGGCGATCCAGCCCTCTTTGCCCTTGAAGACCGCGAGGCCCGACAGCGCCGCACCGGCGAGCGCCTCCTCTACCTCGACCTCGCCCATGAATGGCACACACTCACGGGAACCGTCTGGGTCTCCGCCTTCTGGGCCGCGCGCCCCGGAGCCATCGAAGCCTCACGCACTCCGCCAGCCCAGGTCGTCGACGACTTCCAGCACTCCCGCGACCAGGGCCTCGCCCACATCGACGCGCTTGCCGATGAATGGTCCGCGCGCATCGCAGTCCCCCGCGAGACCATCCGCACCTATCTGACCGAGAACATCTGGTACCTGCTCGACGAGCCCGCGCTCGCCGGCCTCGAGCTCTTCTACCGCTACGGCGTCGAATGCGGCGCGCTGCCCCTGGCCCCCACAATCCGCTTCCTCCACTAACGTCTTCACCCGACAGAAGTGCCGAGCTTTTGCTCTTCTGTTCCCGAGTGCCTGTTGCCTGTTCCCTGTTTTTTCTTCCCCCCACGCGACCCGCAGCCCCCATACCGCGTCTTACCATGCGTGTACCTCGCAGCGAAAGCAGCCACGCGCCACGCGCGTCACCGTCTGATCCCTGCCTGGGTGCTTCACTTCGGGCTCTTCGGTGTCTTTCTTGTCGCTTTTCTTGACGCTTCGCCGATACCCCTGCCCATCCCCGGCAGCACCGACATCCTGATCCTGGTGCTCGGCGCGCATGGCGAATCCCCCTGGCTGCTCGCGCCCCTCGCCATCGCCGGCAGCCTCACCGGCGCGTGGTTCACCTGGAAAGCCGGGAAAAAAGGCGGCGAAGCCATGCTCGAGCGCACCGTCCCGAAGCGCTTTCGCGCCCGCATCGAAAACTGGGTGAAGGATCACGGCATCCTGACGGTTGCAATCGCCGCGCTCCTCCCGCCGCCCATTCCTCTGCTCCCGTTTCTCCTTGCAGCCGGAGCCCTGGGCGTCTCGTGGAGACAGCTCTTCGCCGCCATCGGCATCGCGCGCACCATCCGCTACGGCGCCGAAGCCGCCCTCTCGCTCATCTACGGCCGACGCATCATCCGCTGGTTCAACCACTACCTCGCCGGATACTCCTCCGCCATCCTCTATACATTTCTCGGATTGGTCGCCGCCGGCATCCTCTTCGGCATTTGGCGTTACCGCCAGGAACAGCATCGCGAAGCGGCAACGGGTCAGGAAGCCAGCGCCCACGCCGCCGGCTGAATCGCGTCGCCGGCCAACATCGAAGCTAAAACCCTGGACTCAAAAAACATTGCTGAGGTTCCGATACCCATGCACGACGCGAACAACTTCGATGGTATCGATCGGCCCCGCATCCGTATCTGGATGCGTTTC
Organism: uncultured Acidobacteriaceae bacterium; assembly: GCA_963831055.1. Lineage (GTDB taxonomy): Bacteria > Acidobacteriota > Terriglobia > Terriglobales > Acidobacteriaceae > Palsa-343. The sequence continues at coordinate 14,512 of CAWHOU010000024.1, forward strand.
GTAGAAGATCAGGTAAACCCCTTCGACCAGCATCCGCGCCGATCGCGCAATCTCCGGCCTCCGCATACCGAGACGAGGTGAGCTTCGCAGCAGACTCACATGTCCTTCGACAGCCGTAAAACATCCGCTCAGCAGCCGATGGATTGTCGAGGCCAATCGCCACGTAAATGTCGAGCAGATCCTGCTGGGCCAGCGGTGTCCACACGACGACCGGCTTCATGCGCGCTGCTCGGCCGTCTCCTTCAGCTTCCGTCGTGCGCGCTCACGGGTTTGTTTCAAATTAAGCGGAGCCGCCACGCCGCTTTCTTTTCCCGCCCGCCACTGCGCGCGCAGCCGGTGCAGATCCTCGCTTCGCATCTCCCGCTTCCATTGCCACTCGCGCAGTGCCTCGCGCACGATTTCACTCGTCGTTGCGTATTCACCTGCTTCCACCGCTGACCTCAGCACGCTGATCTGCTCGCCAGTCAGAGCAATGCTGACTTTTTGCACATCGCTCATAAGTACCTCTGGTAGTAAATATTACTACTGATAAAAACAAAATTGACCCCCGGCAGTGCGCTCTGGTTCAACTCCACTGCACCCTGCGCCTGCACCCTCCACCCTCCACCCTGTACCCTGAAATCGTGCCCCCCATCTCCCACCTCGAATGCTCCCGCTGCCGCCACCAGGTCTCCGCCAACACGCCCCAGACCGTCTGCCCCGCCTGCGCCGGCCCGCTTTACGTCCGCTATGACCTCGAGTCGCTCAAGCACACCGCCACCCGCCCCGCCTGCGGAGCCACGCCCTCCATGTGGCGCTACGCCAACGTCCTCCCCAGCGCCGAACCCGTCACCCTCGGCGAAGGCTGGACGCCCATGCTTCCCTCGCGCCGCTATCCCAACCTCCTTATAAAGGAGGAAGCCAACAACCCCACAGGCAGCTTCAAGGCCCGCGGCATGTCCATGGCCGTCACCATGGCTCGTCATTATGGATTGAAGAAGCTCGCCGCGCCCTCGGCCGGCAACGCTGCCAGCGCGCTGGCCGCTTACTCCGCCGCCGCCCAAATCGAGGCCCACATCTTCATGCCGCGCGACGTGCCCATGGCCAATTACCTCGAAGGCGTCGCCTACGGAGCCCACGTCACCCTGGTCGACGGCCTCATCTCCGACTGCGCCCGCCTCGTTGCCGAGCGCCGCGAACGCGAAGGCTGGTTCGACGTCTCCACCCTTAAAGAACCCTTCCGCGTCGAAGGCAAAAAGACCATGGGCTACGAACTCGTCGAGCAGCTTAGCTGGACTTACCCCGACGCCGTCTTCTACCCCACCGGCGGCGGAGTCGGCCTCATCGGCATGTGGAAGGCCTTCGAAGAAATGGAACAGCTCGGCTGGGTTTCCCCAACCCCCGAGCAGTCCTCCGAGCCCTCTGAAGCCCGGCCCCGAAAGCGCCCCAAAATGATCGCCGTCCAGGCCTCCGGCTGCGCGCCGGTCGCGCGTGCATGGAAAGAAGGCGCAGCCGCGTCCACCATGTTTGAAAACGCCGCCACCTTCGCCTCCGGCCTCCGCGTCCCTAAGCCCTACGGCGACTCCATCATCCTCGAAATAGTCCGCGAATCCGGCGGCACTGTCGTCGACCTCTCCGACGACAAGATCCTCGCGTCGCTTCTCGATTGGTCCCGCAACGAAGGCCTGCTGCTCTGCCCCGAAGGCGCCGCCGCCACTGCCGCCTACGACCACCTGCTCGCCACCGGCTTCCTGACTCCCAACGACCGCGTCGTCCTCTTCAATACCGGCTCCGGCCTCAAATATGTAGACGCCATCGCAGAAGCCATGAACCTCACCCGCCCCGCCGCAAAGAAATATCCACAACGGACCCCAGTCGGCGGCATCATTACTCCTGTGTAAGCAAGTCTGACCAGACTAACGATAACTCCGGCTTTATATGTTCGCCCCGAGAGGTTAAAGTGGTCTTCCCTCAATACCTGCACGCTGCTCTTCGGCGCGGCTTAATTCCAGTGCGCCCCGCCCGTCTCGCCGGGTACCCCCGGATCGCACTTACTCACTCAACTGAAAAGCCGGCTGGATACTCGAAGCCGCGGACGGCACCGCGTTGCCTGCAGCAGCTTTGGTTCCCCATTTCCCGGAAAAGCCTCTCGCGTCAAGCGTCGCCGCGCGTAACAACGCCGTAGCATCCACCGCTGCAAGCGGACGGCTGAAGTAGAAGCCCTGCATCTCAGGGCACTTCTGGTTTCTGAGGAAGTCCCGTTGCTGAGACGTTTCAACCCCTTCGGCAATGCAGTCAACGGAAAGACTTTGTCCTAAACCGAGAATGCTCTTCACCATCGCCCGCGCCGTAGGCTCTGTTGCGATGTCCCGCACGAACGAACGATCGATCTTGATCCGGTCCAGGGGGAAGCTTCGGAGATACGAAAGCGAAGACCAGCCAGTGCCGAAGTCATCGAGCGACAGGCTCACGCCAATCTGTTTCAGCCGTCGCATGATGGAGATCGTCCCCTGTGAGTTATCGAGCACGCGGCTCTCGGTCAGCTCGAGTTCAAGCAGTTTCGGATCCAGCCCGGTCTCCCGTAATACCGATTCGACCATATCGACAATATTCCCCTGATAAAGCTGCTGCGACGATACGTTGACTGCTATGCGGATGGCCGGGAATCCCTGGCGCTGCCACTCGACGTTCTGCCGGCATGCGCTTCTCATAGCCCAGCGGCCCACCTCCACCATCATTCCCATTTCTTCCAGATAGGGAATGAACTGATTCGGAGAAATCAGGCCGTGCCCCGGATGCTTCCAGCGAAGTAATGCCTCCATCCCCGTGATGCGCCCCGATTCCGATTCGACAAAAGGCTGATAATGCAGAACAAACTCATCCCGTGAACATGCCTGCACCAGATCCGCTTCGAGCCTTTGCTGCCTTCGGCTGGCTTCCGTCATCGCGGGCGAACAGAGGCTATAACATCCCCGCCCCCGCTTCTTCGAGTTGAACATCGCGGCGTCAGCTTCCTGCAGAAGCTTCTCCGGGATCTCTCCATCCTTCGGAAACTGCGAGATACCCATACTGCCGGTGATTCGTAATTCGTGACCCTCAACCTGAAATGGCTCCGCGATCACTCCCAGGACTTTTTTCGCTACCAGGTCGATCTCCTCCCGTTCCGATATCCCGGGAACCACAATGACGAATTCATCTCCGCCGCCGCGAGCAACGGTATCGCTCTCGCGCATGCAATCCTTCAACCGCACCCCCACCGCCTCCAGCAGACGATCCCCGACAAAGTATCCCAGCGAGTCGTTCACGTAATTGAACCGGTCCATGTCGAGGACCATGATGGCGACGCTTTTCCTCTCCCGCCTGGCCGACGCTGTGGCCTGGTTCAGGCGGTCTTCCAGAAGCATCCGGTTCGGCAGGCCCGTCAGCGAGTCATGGAGCGCCGCATGCCGGATTCGCAGCTCCGCCTGCTTGCGGGCCGTAACATCGCGAGTAATCCCCATCGTCCCGGTGATTCGGCCGGTCCTGTCCCTGAGCGGTACCCTCGTTGTCAACACCCACGTCTCCCGGCCGTCCGGCCAGGTCTCTTTTTCTTCCCTGTCGATGATGGGCCGCCCGGTGAGGATGACCTCCCCTTCGTCGGCAAGAGCCTGTTCCGCATGTTCCGGGCTGAAGATGTCCGCATCCGTCTTCCGGATAGCCTGCGCGGGATTCCTGAGCCCGCAGTATTTCGCCATCGCGCTGCTGATCCGTACAAACCGGCTGTCAAGGTCCTTGAAAAAGACGTTGTCCGGAATATGTTCCAGAAACGCCTCGAGAAGGTTACGGTCAAGCCGCTGTTGTCGATCGATGGAATTTTCGAGAATTCCAAGGCCAAATACAATGCATGCGATGGCTCCCAGGCCAGGGAAAAAATGCATATAGCTCGACGCCCCGCCTGGCCGTAAGTAACGAAGAGCCTCTTCCGGCAGAAGATTCGCTCCAGTCACCAATCCCACAAACATCGTTGCAAGGAGAACTCCAAGCCGCGGGCCGGACGTATTGTCCCATTTGAATCTCAACGAGGTCCCAACTGTTCTGGCGTTGCGTGCCGGTCAAGTTACCTCTGTACTGTCATTAATTACTAATGGCACATTGGGGACCATACAACTTAAGTGTGGCAACTAAAGTTCCTTCCGGCACGCTAGGGGGGTATGCAGCGAGGCCTCATGCCCGCTCACGGATTTAGAGGCCTGCACTGACCAAGCCCTGAAGAAGCGAAGTGTGCGTCGAAAGGCCGACCACTTTTGGGCTGGACGGCGGGCTGGACGGCGCTCTGCTCCAATACGCTTTCCGCCCACCGGGTTCCGGCTACCGGCTACAGGCCAGTGGCTCCCTGCGAGCCCTGGCTGCCCGCTTCTTAGCTGACCGTTTCTCAGCTGACCGTTTCTCAGCTAACCGCTTGTTAGCTGTCAGCCGTTCTTGTCAAGTTTCCACCACTTACCCAAAGTAACTTTCGCTCATAAAGCGCCACTTCCACTCCAGCAAAGTTGGCAGTTTTTTCCGTCAGACTTGGTATTCTGATAATAGAGGGTAAGAAATAAAAGGCGCGAGCCCACACGGCTCGTGCCTTTCAGTTTTCCGGCACACCTGATGATCGAGTTCTGCTCCAATCCGCTCCCGGCTACCGGCTACAGGCTACCGGCTACAGGCTACCGGCTACAGGCCACAGGCTCCCGGCTACAGGCTACCGGCTACAGGCTACCGCCTACAGGCCACAGGCTACAGGCCCCCGGCTACCGGCTGCAGGCTACCGGCTACAGGCTACCGGCTACAGGCTGCAGGCCACAGGCTGCAGGCCACAGGCTGCAGGCCACAGGCTACCGGCCACAGGCTACCGCCTACAGGCCACAGGCTACAGGCCACAGGCTCCCGGCTACAGGCTACCGGCCCCCGGCTACCGGCTACCGGCTACAGGCTGCAGGCTACCGGCTACAGGCTACCGGCTACCGACTACAGGCTGCAGGCCACAGGCTACCGGCTACAGGCTATCGGCTACAGGCTACCGGCTACCGGCTACAGGCTACAGGCCACAGGCTACCGGCTACAGGCTACAGCCGATCTCTCCATTCGACGCCCTAACTACTTTTAATCCAAATACGTTGACAGTTTCTACCTTGCTTCCAAATACATACATGCCACTTCCCCTTGAACCGCCGGCCGCGCACTCGACGACGTACCAAACGCCCCCGGCAAACCGTTTGCTTTCATAAAGATGTCACTGTCTCGAACAGCCTCTCCACAAGCCTCACTGCATCAGCAACTTGGCGTGATCCCATACCCAGGGGGAGGGGTACCCTGCAAACTGTACCCTGCAACCTGTTCCCGGCAACCTGTTCCCCGGTTCTCTGCTGACACCACGCTGTCAGCAGCCCTCGCTTACGCTCCTCTCGTAGTCAATTCCCAAACCGAGAGGACACACCCATGACCACCGCAGAACAGACCGCTACTTCCACCATCACCTGGTTCGAAATCCCAGCCTCGGACTTCGGTCGAGCCACCCGCTTCTACGAAACCATCTTCGCCACTCCGATGGTTCACGTCGCAGCCTTTCCCGGCATGGCTATCTTCCCCTACGAACGGCCCGGCATCTCCGGCTGCGTCGCTCACGGCGAGGGCCATCGTCCCTCCTCCGACGGCACCGTCATCTACCTCAACTGCGAAGGCCGCATCGATCAGGTACTCGCCCGCGTCGAAAAGGCCGGCGGCAAGATCGTCGAACCGAAAAACCACATCCCCAACGTCGGCTGGGTCGCGCAGATTCGCGACACGGAGGGAAACCGCGTCGGACTCCACGCCGCCGTGTAGTTCGAAAAGGGAGCGCGATCGCTGGCAAAGCAAAGTCCAGGACCGCGCCTTCTACAATGCCGGTATGCGCCGCGCCGACCGCCTTTTCCGCATCGTGCAATTCCTCCGCGGCGGCCGGCTGCAGACCGCCCGCAGCCTCGCCGAAAAGCTGCAGGTCTCCCATCGCACCATCTACCGCGATGTTCAGGACCTGCAGCTCTCCGGCATGCCCATCACGGGCGAAGCCGGCGTCGGCTACACCCTGCGCCGCGACCTCGATATTCCGCCTCTTATGTTCGATCGCGAAGAAATCGCCGCTCTGGTGCTCGGTGCCCGCATGGTGGAAGCCTGGGGTGGCACTGAACTGACCGAGGCCGCCAACCGCGCCCTGCGGAAGATCGAGGCAGTCCTGCCGGCCAGTCTGCGCGAGAAGATCGACGACGTTCTTCTCTACGCGCCGGGCTTCAAAGCGCCGCCCGAGCTGCGCCGCAAGCTGGACACGCTCCACTCCGCCGCCCAGCAGCGCCGTGTCGTCCTCCTCGCATATTCTCGCGAAGACGGACAGCCCAGCGTGCGCCGCGTCCACCCGCTGGCTCTCTACTTTTGGGGTGGCACCTGGACCCTCGCCGCCTGGTGTGAGCTGCGCAAAGACTTTCGCAGCTTCCGCGTGGATCGGGTCGATCACGCGGACTGCCTCGACGAGCCCTTCACGCCGAAAGCAGGCCAGACGCTGGCGGACTTCCTGCGCCGGGTGCGCAGCCAGGAGAGCGATACGCCGATTGGTTAAATGCCTTATTTAGTAGCCATTTGCCAGCAAATAGTTAAGCGTTACATCGAAGGCTGGTTGGGAACGCCTTTGCGCCACCGCCAGCTTAATCATCACATCCGCCTCGACGTTCACCGAATCGCCCGGCTTCAGAACGCGCAGGTTGGTCACATTGCGCGTGTGCGGCAGAATCGCGACCCCGACGATCTCTCCATCCCAGCTCGCGATCGTCAGGCTGATCCCCTCAATGGCGATCGACCCTTTCTCGACCATGAAGGAGCGCGTATTTTCTGGAACCCTTACCCGCAGCCACCAATCCGTCAGCTCCGGATCGACCGCCCGGTTGACTGGGTCGAACGATACCAATTCCCCGCATCCATCCACATGACCCTGCACAATATGCCCGCCCAGGGGCGTTCCCGCCGGAGTCGGCAACTCGAGATTCACCACCGATCCTGGCTTCAATTGGCCCAGAGAGGTGCGCGCCAGGGTCTCCGCGGCCAGATCGGCGCGAAAGATGGGTGGCTCAATCTCCAGCGCGGTTAAACATGTCCCGCTCACTGCGATGCTGTCTCCCGTGCGCAAGCGCCCGGCAAACGCGGGCGCGGAAATCGCGATACGCGTAGTCCCCTCAAGCGGCTCGACCGCCGCAATGGCGCCGGTTGTTTCGATAATCCCGGTAAACACTCAGCTCTCTCCCCATGGGTCGCGCAGGTAAGCATCCACGCGCACATCCTGATCGATGCATTCGATCGACGGTGGGCCTGGCAACGGCAATCTCGCCATCGGTTCCTGTAGAAGCGGAATTGCGCCCGGCCCGAGAAAAACCGGCGCATAGAATAGCGTGACCTTATCGACATGCCCGCCTCTGAGCGCGGACGAATTCAATTGTCCCCCCGCTTCCAGCATCGCCGAGAGTATCTCCATATCCCCGAGGCGTTTCATGACGGAGTTCAGGCAGACGCCGCTGTTGCGGACGGAGTGGACTCTCCCTTGCGGCCCGGCGCCAACCACTTCGCCGGCGTCCACTCGCTCCACCCGCACTCCCAGGGCCTCAAACGTGCGCTGCCTTTGCGTTGGGGCGACCGCGCAGAAAATGATCAGATCCTTCTGTGTCGTCCTCACCAGCCTGGAATCAAGCGGAGTCCTCAATCCCGCATCCAGAACCACGCGCAGAAGCGGCCGCCGGCGCGGGAGCCCCGAACGATCCGTAAGGTTCGGATCATCCTGCAGCACCGTATTGATGCCGGTGATCACCGCATCCGAGCCGTGGCGCATCTGCTGCACCTGCGCCCGCGCTTTCTCGCCGGTCAGAAAAACCGGAGCGCCCTGCGGTGCGCTGCCCGGTGCCGGCGCAATTCTGCCATCGAGCGAAAGACCCGCCTTCAGGGTCACAAAGGGCAGACCGGTGCGAATGTAGCGAGCGAAGCCGTCATTGAGCTTGCGCGCCTCTCGTTCCAGCACCCCGGTGGTGACCGGTATGCCGGCCGCGCGCAGCTGTTCAAGTCCCTGACCGCTCACTGCAGGATTCGGATCGGTCGTCGCGGCGACCACCCGCGACACGCCGGCCTCGATCAGAGCCTTCGTGCAGGGCCCGGTGCGACCCGTGGTGCAGCACGGTTCGAGGGTCACGTAAGCGGTCGCACCTCGCGAGGCGGTTCCGGCGTTCCTCAGCGCAACCACTTCCGCGTGGTCTTTCTTGTCGTACTCGTGACGTCCCGCTCCAACAACCGCCCCGTCCTTCACGAGCACGCATCCTACAGCCGGATTCGGAGAAGCCAATCCCACCGATTGTCGCGCCAGCTCCAGCGCTTGTTGCATCCATCCTTCATCCAGTTTCGCGTCCGGACCCTCGTTTCGCTTCGGCACAACAACCTTCCCCCGGTACATACGAGCTAATTTTCCAGCAAGGAATTCACAAACGCTCCACTGTCAAATGGCAGAAGATCATCCAGCGCCTCGCCAACGCCGACAAAGCGCACCGGCAGCTTCATCTCCCGCGCGATGGCTACGGCGATACCGCCCTTCGCGGTTCCGTCAAGCTTGGTCAAAACAATCCCCGTAACTCCGGCCGATTCGGTGAACAACCGCGCCTGCTGGAGTCCGTTTTGTCCGGTCGTCGCATCCAGCACCAGCAATACCTCGTGGGGAGCATCGGGAATGATCCTCTGCGCAGTGCGTCGCATTTTGTCGAGCTCGGCCATCAGACCCGTTTTCGTATGCAGACGCCCCGCCGTGTCCACTATGACGACATCGATCTGCCGCGTCTTCGCCGCCTGAAGGGCGTCGTACAGCACTGCGGAAGGATCGCCTCCCTGCTTTGTCCGGATCATCTCCACGCCGCTGCGCTCGCCCCAAACTTCCAGTTGCTCAATGGCGGCGGCGCGAAACGTGTCGGCCGCACATAGCAACGCCGTTTTTCCCTGCGCCCGATAGAATGCAGCCAGTTTTCCGCTGGTGGTGGTCTTCCCCGTTCCGTTCACCCCTACCATCATGATCACTTCCGGTCCTGTCGCTACGGCCGCGGCCGGCGTGGCATTCTCGTCGAGCAGCTTCCGCAGATGCTCCTTGAGCAACTCCTTGAGCTCAGCTCCGTCTCGAATCTGCTGCCGCTTCGCGCGCTCACGCAGATTGCCGGCGATCTCCGCCGAGGTGGTCACCCCAATATCGGAGGCGATCAGGCTCATTTCCAGCTCTTCGAGCGTCGACTCATCGACGGTTCTGGTCATCGCCAGGACGCCGTCGATGCGCTCGCCAAGGCTGTCGCGGGTCCGCGACACCGCCTGGCGCATGCGCTCGAAGATGCTTTTCTTTTCCGGTTCCCGCTCTTCGTTCAGGCTCCCAAACAACGTTTGAATCATCGGCACTGCGCCCTCATCGCACCTGCTGTGAGTTTAGCGAAGTCCGCGGGTGGGGTTGCTGCTCGATTGCGCCTAAACCAGCTCGGGAACCGGCTTTCTCATGCGGAACGTAACAGGATTCCGCACATTCTTCACTTCCAGCGCTCCGGTGGTGACCAACTCGGTCAGCGCCGCGACCGCTTTGGGGTCATACCGCGCGCCGGCCAGACGCGCCAGGATGTCCAGCACGTAGTCGGCGTTCATCGCCGCCTGGTAGGGCCGGGGAGTTGTCATGGCGTCAAACGAGTCGGCCACCGCCACAATCCTCGGCATCAGCGGTATCTGATCGCCCGACAGGCCGTAAGGGTAGCCCGTTCCGTCCAGTGACTCGTGGTGCAGCTCGACTCCGGGCACCAGATCGTGCAGCATGCCGATCGGCCGCAGAATGGCCGCGCCCTTCACCGTGTGCGCCTTGACGATCTCAAATTCCTCTGTACTCAGCGGTGTTTGCTTCATCACCAGGTGGTCTTCAACGCCGAGGCACCCGAGATCGTGCAACAGCGCGGCAAGGCGAACCCGTTCCACTTGTTTTTCATCCAGACCCATCTTCCATGCGATCGCCGCCGCGTACGCGGCCACGCGTTCGGAGTGACCCCGCAGATAGGCGGTCCGCTCGTCTACCGCCTTGGCGACCATCCGCATGAGCTCGGTGAGAGTTTCATAGTGGGTGCGCGCTTCGTCGTGCTTTTCTTCGCCTCGTTCGAGGATCGTTTTCAAAGCCGCGCGCCAGGCGGGAATCACCTCGGCGAAAAGATCGTCGGCGACTGCGGAAACCGGGTCCCCACGGTCAGCCGCTCCCGACTCGAGGACCCGAACCAGCCGCTGAATGCGCCGGTCCAGCCATACGGTCACCAGCAGGGCCGCCGCTGCGCTTCCACCCAGTTCGATCGCCACCGCCGACCAGTCGGCCAGACCTGGCCTCAGCAAACGGTGCGCGACCAGCATCGCCAGCACGGTGATCGTCGTTGTCCCCGCGAAAATGGCGAGAACGCGGGCAAATACACGCCAGCGAATTCGCATCCCGGGAGACGGTGACTCCTCGGACGCGCGGGGTTGTACTGTCTGCATTTCGAGCCTTTCTTCGTCAGTCTACGAAGCCATGGCTCTTGCTGCTTCCCCCGAAGGTGGTAAAACGGGCGTCCGAGCGGGTCAACCATCACTTACCCTCGTAATGGTTTGCCGGAAGCGACGATGGTAACTTCCCTTAAGTCTAAGGTGTTATTCGTCGCGGCCCGGACGCAGCATCAGCTCCTGAATGGCTCGTTCCGGCGGCTTGCCGCGCGTCAGAATCGCTTCCATCTGCTCGGCGATCGGCATTTCCACAGCATGTTTTCGGGCCAGACCCAGCGCCGCGGAGGTGGTGCGCACGCCTTCTGCCACTTTGCCTTCGAGGCCGGCAAGAATGTCGTCCAGCTTTTTACCCTGCCCCAGCTGCATCCCTACCGTCCTGTTCCGCGAAAGCGATCCCGTACAGGTCAGCACCAGGTCACCCAGGCCCGAAAGCCCAGCCACAGTCTCTCGCCGGCCGCCGCAAGCAACGGCCAGGCGCGTCATCTCCGCCAGGCCGCGCGTAATTAAAGCCGCATTGCTGTTGAATCCCAGGCCCAGTCCTGCTGCGATGCCGGCCGCAATCGCAATCACGTTCTTCAGCGATCCGCCCAGCTCCACGCCCACGACATCGTCATTGGTGTAGAGACGCAGCGTCCCACTGGAAAACTCCCGCTGCACCCGCGTGGCAAGCTCTGCGTCGCCGGAAGCGATCGTAATCGCGGTCGGCGCGCCGGCCGCCACTTCCTGCGCAAAGGATGGCCCGCTGAGTACGCCGCACGGCAACTCCATGCCACGCTTCGCCAGGACCGCCCCAATGACCTCGGTCATGCGAAGGTACGATTCGTCTTCGATGCCCTTGGTCGCGCTCACAAGCAACTGTCCGGCATGCAGATGCGGAGCAAACTGCTCGTAAGACGATCGAACAAACTGCGACGGAGTTACGCTTACCACAATCTCCGCGCCGTCCAGTGCCTCTGCTGCGTCATCGAAAACATTAATCGAATCGGGAATCGAAAATCCCGGCAGGAACGCCGGATTCTCCCGGCGATTACGCATCGCCGCTGCAACATCTTTGGCATAGGACCACAGAGCAATGCTGTGCCCACCTCGCCGCCCGAGGCTGATCGCAATCGCGGTGCCCCAGGCGCCGCTGCCCATGACTGCAATGCGGCTCATGCGGCGCTGGTCCGTGTGTTGCGATCCGTCTTGCCAAATCTGTATTCGGTTCCCTTCATCAGGCGCACGATGTTCTGATGATGTTTCAGGATCACGATCAGCGGAATCACAAACAAGACCACCGTGGCCCAGGGAGTTCGCGGCGCATGCGGCAGCAAAAGCGCAAAAACCGGAAAGGCTATCGCCGACAAAATCGACCCGAGCGAAACGTATCGCGAAACGGCGAAGACCAGCGCGAAAACACCCATCCCTGCCAGCGCTGCCAACGGAGCCAGCGCCAAAAACACCCCAAACGCCGTGGCGACTCCTTTGCCGCCCTTGAAGCCTAGCCAGACCGTGTACATGTGGCCGAGCACCACAAACAGCGCGGCAATAGCAGCTCCGTTCCCTCGCACATCCGGCGCCAGTCCCCACCGGTCAGCAACGACCACGCATAGCAGGACCGCGCAACTTCCCTTGAGAACGTCGAGAATGAATGTGGCCGCGCCCAGACCCTTCGAGCCTGAACGCATCACGTTGGTCGCGCCAATGTTGCCACTGCCCGTCTGGCGGATATCCTCCTTGCGAAAGAACCGCACCAGCAGATATCCGAAAGGAATCGACCCAAGAAGGTACGCCACCAGCCCGGCGACCGAATAGAAGATCAGGGGCATCGCGTTTTTGAGTCTATCAGTTGGGCACGGGCGCTCCGGCACTGCGCCGGCCTCCGGGAACGAGTCGCCCAGGCCGGCCGCACTTCGCACTACGACGCCCGGGCTGAACGCAGACCTTCATTCAACCTCACCCGGGCCTTTCACCTCACTGCCTTGCGGGCTATGGACGTCCGGCACCTGCGTTGCTTTGCCGTTGCGCAGGCTCTCTTCGATGATGCTGCGCACCTGCCGATCGGCCTGCTGCGCCAGCCTGCCTTGCTCGGCCCCCAGCTTTCCCTGCTGCGCACCCAATTCGCCCTGCTGCGCACCCAATTCTCCCATCTTTGCGCCGAAGTCGCCTTGCCGCGCACCGGCCTCTCCCTGCAGATCTCCAAGCCGCGCCTCGATTTCCGCAAGCTTCTCCTCAATCTGCGCCATCCTCTCCGGAGTCAGCTCAGCCTGGACTGCGGCCACCTTCGCCTGAATCTCAGCTATCTTATCCGGAGTCAGCATCTTGTCCTGATCGGCCTTAAGCTTCGCTTCAACATCTGCCAACTGCTTCGAGTTCCATATTTCCTGTTCCACTTTCGCCTTAACCAGAGCCGCATCCAGTTCCGCCATTTGCTTCGACAAGTCGGGCAGCTTGATGTTGCCCGCCTCATCCTGAGCGCGAGCCATCGCTTCCTGCTGCTTTCCCAATGCCTCCTGTTGCTTCCCTAAGAGTCCCTGCTCACGGCCCAATTCTTCCATCGGCTTGTATATCGCGCGAATCTTCGCCACGACCGCCGGATCGGTTACGACATAAGACTTGCCGTCATGCGTGAACCACAGGAACGGACCCTTCGCCACTTTGCGCGCAGCTTCGATCTCTGCCTTTCGATTCTCGTTCCAGCCGCCAGAGAAGGTAAATTCGTTACCGGACCCTTCGATGAGCGCGTACGAGTCGCCATTGTCTGAGAAGACATAAGCGTACCCATTAGCACTCTGACCGTCGCTGCTGATCGGAGCGTCCGCATCCGGGCCACTCACCGTAACCGAATCCCCACTATTCAGGACTGATGTCGCTGTGCCTTTGCCCAGAGCTGGCGGCGGGGCCGGAGGCATGGGCTCTGCCGGAGAAGAGGCGGGCGCAGAAGGCGGGGGTGGCGTTGTCTGGATCGGCCCAGGCGCGACTGTGACATTGGGATCTTCGGTATTGGGAGCGGCCTCATCGTGTGCCGCCGCGTCGGGTGCCGGTGCGGTCGCAGCTGCTGGAGGCGCTGCCTGCGCATCCACGCGCGGCACGCGGATCAGAGCCGTCGCCGCAAAAAGCGCCAATGGAAGAAGCAGCAGCGAAGCCAACGCACGCCGCCGACCCACGGCAAAGGCGCTCCGGAAATGGTGTTCGTTGAGCAGCTGTTCGATGCGGCGGGAAAGATTCCCTGAACGGGCCATAGCGACCCCCGGAAGGTTTCGGCGCGGCGTCGCCGCGAACTCAAGCAGCACCTCGGCATAGCCGCTGCGGGTCGCTGCTGCGTCCAGCCCCGCACGGTCGCCGATTGTCTCGCCCAGCATGCACAAGGTTCGGCGCAGCCACCACCCCAGCGGGCTGAACCAGAACAGCGCCGTGTATACGCCCGCCAGCAATTGCAGATAGAAGTCCAGCTGCCGCACATGAGAACGCTCATGCGCCAGCACGACACGCAACATCTTCATATCCCAGTCGAGGTAATTCGCAGGCAGCACGATCCCCGATCCGATTGTCACGGGGGACGGAATCTTTGAACTGGACCGGACATTCGGCTCCGGCGCAATCAGGGGGGAAACAGGCTCGGCCGCCACCCATAGCCTCAAAGCCATTCCCAGACCCCACACCAACCGCAACATTAACGCTCCGGCAACCGCCAGATAGATCATCGCGACCAGTCTCCCCGGCGCGGGCCAACGCCTTGGCGGCTGTGGAATCGTCGCCGGCGATGTAGCCGCTTCAGGTATCGGCGCCACTGAGATCGCTGTACTCGAAGAAGCCGGGTCCTGCGACGAGTCATCCGAACCGACCACAAGAACCGGGGCAGGCAGAATCGTCTTCGCGCGCGTAACGGCCGTCTGCTGCGCGCGAATCGGAACTACCCAGGAGAATCGCCCGCTCAACTCCGCCGCAGCCGGCCATCGCATCAGCAAAGGCATCGCCAGCGAACCGATCAGCACTACGCTCCACGCAGTCTTCCGCACCGGCACGTTCTGCACACCCAGCGCACGCAGGCCCGCGCCCACCGCGATCGCAAACACCAGCGCCCTCAGAGCCGCTTCGATCATCATCGCCGTCATGCCTTGCCTCCCTCTTGTTTCTTCAGTGCCGCCACGCGACGCGCCATCCGCTCCAGTTCCGCGCGGCTCACGACCTTCGAATCCACCATCCCCACCAGCAGTTCTTCCACCGAACCCTCGCAGAACCAGTCCACGATGCGCTGCACCGCCCGCGCGGCCACTTTTTGCGGCGATTCCGCCGAACGGTAAATGAAGGTTCGGTTGTCGACCGAGTGCGCCAGATAACCCTTTTCTTCAAGGCGCCGCAGCACCGTTCGGATCGTCGAGTCCTTCAGCGGACGATCGATTTCTTCGCGCACCTGGTCGGCCGTTGCCGCGCCCAGCCGCCAAACAATGCCCAGAATGCCCCGTTCCAGCTCTCCCAGCTCGGCTGGATCGTGAGTCGATGAAGTGTTACTCGCCATAGTGTTACTCACTGTAACACACAATGGGCGCTTCGGCGCAAGAGGGGGAATCAAATTTTTTTAGAGTTTGAGGGGCTCGCGTTCCGCCCTCTACATCAGCCGCCTGCGAACCAAATCCAGCGCCTGCTGGCTAGCGTAAAACCGCACTCCGGCGCGATCCCCCGAAAAGCGCTTCTCCACCCAGTCTGTCCCGTCTGCATCGCTGACCGCCACAAAGACCAGCCCCACTGGCTTCTCTTCCGTACCGCCGGTTGGACCCGCGATGCCCGTGACCCCCAACCCCACAGTCGATCCGCACCGCTCACGAATACCTTCCGCCAGGGCAATCGCGACTTCCCTGCTGACCGCCCCATGCTCTGCAATCAGCCTGGGGTCCACCCCCGCCAGCTCCGTCTTCAGCCGGTTGGTGTACACCACGGCGCCCCCGGTAAAGGACCGCGAGCTTCCGCTCACGCTTGTCAACCGCTCGGCCACCATGCCGCCCGTGCAGCTTTCGGCGACCGCCAGCGTCGCTCCCCGCATCTCGAGGTAATACAGCACAATCTGCTCCAGCGTCTCGCCCTGCGACGAATAGATAAAGTCCTCGAGCTCTTCCTCGATCTTCCCCGCAAGCTCGTCAACGCGCGTCTGCGCCAGATCGGCAATCGGTTTCGCGCAACTCAGCCGTAGTTCGATGTCACCCATGTGCGCCAGGATCGTCGTTTCCACGTCCTTATAGGGCGTGTAAATCGGCGCAATCCTGGCATCCGCCGCCGATTCGCCGATCATCGCCGCCTTCAGCACACGAGTCGCAATATGCCGCTCCGGAACAATCTCCCGGAGCCGCGGCAGGCAATCGCCCTCAAACATGGCCTTCAGCTCGTGCGGCGGCCCCGGCAGCAGCATAACGAGCTTCCGATGCCTGCCAACTACCGTATCCAGCCACTGCCCCGGCGCTGAGCCGAGCTGGTTCGGCAGGATGGTCGCGCCCTCGATCACGTCGGCCTGCTTTTCGTTGTTGCGCGTCATCGTCCAGCGGCGAGCCGCCGCGCGCTTGTACAGATGCGCGATGATCTCGGGGTCGCGCTTCACCCTCACGCCCAGCGCCTCGGCTACTGCCTCGCGCGTCAGATCGTCTTCCGTGGGACCCAGGCCGCCTGAGACCACGACGATGTCCACACGACCCAGCGCATGGCGCACCGCATCCACCAGATGCTTCAGCTTGTCGCCGGCGATTGTCTTGAACGCGATTGCGACCCCGAGGCCGTTCAGCTTCTCCGTGATGTAAAGGGAATTGGTGTCCTGGCGGTACGGCGTGAGCATTTCCGAGCCAACCGCGATAATTTCCGCGTTCATCGCTCTCCGGATTTCTTCCCGCGTAAATTCAATCTGCCGGGCGATGGGCGATCAGAACAGCCGCCATCCTTCGATGCCCAGCGCAACGTGATAAATAGAAGTATTCGTCGCCACCAGAGCGCCGCCGCCTCGCACAAACGTGAAGCCCACAATTCCCGATCCGGAGAGCGCCAGCGACGCTTCCCCTCGGGTCGATATCATTGCCACTCCTCTGCGGCCGCGCAGAGATCCGGCAACATACACGTTCCCCGCCACGTCCACCGCCACGCCCTGGGGGCGTCCCAGCCCGCGATGCAGCACGGCAATGTCGCCATCGCGATTGATCGCGTACACCGCGTCATAACTCGAGGTCGTCGGCCCCGTAACGTATAGAGTTCCGTCCAGACCAAATGCCAGGTGATAAGCAGCAACGCTCGGCTCGAGGGTCGCGAAGACGAAAATCTGCCGGTCAGGAGCAATCTTAAAAATGGTCCCGCTCCGATCCCCTACATAGAGATTCTGATCCGCGTCGAACGCCAGGCCCGTCGCCACTCCCATGCCTTCCGCGTACACCGCTGATGCGCCGTTCTTCGCTATCCGATATACCTTGCCCTCGTGCCGCGACGAAACATAAAGGTTATCGTCGTAATCCACCGCCAGACTGGTCGCGTTCACAATGCCGCGCGCAAACGGCTTCATCTCACCGTCGCCTTCAATGCGAAACACAGAAACCGGAGTCTCCTGGCCGCGTTGCCCTGAGAAGGTGGCGTAAATGGCCCCGGCATGATCCATCACCGGGTTGGCGACCGCATGCACTCCCGTGGCAATCAGGCTGGCCACGCGAACATCCACAGCATTACTTTGCGCGCCATTCTGCAAAATGCGCAGCCGTCCCGACTCTGCTTCGTCAGGCACGCGCAGCATCAGGCGCGCGCTGCGGCTCAGCAGCACAGGCGCAGCCAGTTCCCCCAGCATCGCGATCGGCCGCCGCCACTCACCGCCTCCGGCGCGTTTTGGATCGGCCTGTCCCGCAGCGATGGCGCCGAGGTTGAATCCGCGAACCTCCACGTCGCCTCCAGGCAGAGCCGCCCCAGGCAACACCGCATCGATCCGCGGCGTCGTGCTCGATTCCGATTTGAGAATACGCACCATCGCTTTTGCTAAGCCGCTGACTTGTTCACTTTCTTCTCAGATATCCGGGTTTCGCTACTCGTCTTTCGCCAATCGTCTTCTGCTAAGCGTCTCTTGCTCTTTTGCCCTTGTCTCTACCACCATATCCGTACCACGAGCATCACCAGCAAACCATAGACCCCCGCGCCAAGATCGTCCAGCATGATTCCAGTTCCACCATGCAGGCGTTCCAGTTGCCGCACCGGCCACGGCTTCACAATATCGAAAAGCCGAAACAGCGCGAAACCCAACAGCGCATGACCCGGGTTGATCGGCGCAATCGCCAGCGCCACCCATTGCCCGGCCACTTCGTCGATCACCACAAACCCGGGGTCCGTCTGGCCGCCCGTCTGCACGTTTTCCCGCTCCACCAGGGTGCTTGCCGGAATCCCGATCAGTGTCACAACCATCGCGCCTGCCAGCGTTATTATCGTCGCCGCCGAGCCCGTCCAATGCAATCCACGGAGACCCGCGTACCACAGCAAAGTTGCCGCCAGCGATGCCCAGGTTCCCGGCCCGGGCTTCAACCACCCAATCCCGAAAAACGTGCCAATCACCCACGCCCATTCGGTGCGAGAGGCCCCCGGCGTTGCCGTTCCTCCTTCGTGAATCCGCACCCCCGGCGGGCGCAACTCAGTTTTCCTCGTCATGCTCTCCATGCTGCGTATCGCGGCTCAATCCTTCCAGCACCTCCGGGTCGAGAATCGGCGACGAGATCCGATAACCTCCGCTCGCCCATTTACCCAAATCGATGACCCTGCACCGATCGCTGCAAAACGGAAAATCATCGTCCTTCTCCGCCACCACCGTCCGGCATGTTGGACACCGGATTATTCTTCCCTTCAGACTCACAACCCCACTCCCGCGCCTGCCAGTTCTTCAGCTTCAGCGCTCAGCGAAGAATCGCTCACCACCCGCGCCACAAGGTCGTATTCGTGCGCCTCCGTCACCTCGCAGCGATAGAACCGTCCCGCTGTGAGCTCATCGACCGGGCCAAAATCGTTCAGATAAACGGTCCCGTCGATTTCCGGCGCGTGATACTGCGTTCTTCCCTCCCACAACAGCGGCGTCTCGGCTGACTCGCCTTCGACCAGCACATCGAAGCTCTGCCCCACCCGCGCCTGCATGGTTTGACGGCTGATTCCCTTCTGCAGCTTCATCAGCGCGCGGCGTCGCTGTTCGATGACCCGCTTTGGCACCTTTGCCCCCAGATCGAACGATCGGGATCCCTCTTCGTCGGAATACGCAAAGACCCCCAGCCAGTCGAACCTCGCCTCAGCTACAAAATCGCACAGCGCCTCGAAGTCAGCGTCCGTCTCGCCGGGAAATCCCACAATAAAGGACGTACGCAGCGCGATACCCGGCACGGCCGCCCGCACCTTCCCGAGCATCTTCAGAAAAATCTCCGCCCCGGCGCCGCGCTTCATCGCTTTCAGGACAGGCCCCGACGCGTGCTGCAGCGGCACATCGAGATATTTGCAGATATTGTCGTGCCTCGCGATGGTCTCGAGAAGCCGCCCTGTGATTCGATTCGGATACGCATAAAGGAACCGAAGCCACGTCAGCCCCTCGATCTTCGCGAGCCGATCCAGCAGCACCGCCAGCCCATCCTTCAGGCCAAGATCCTCGCCATAGCACGTCGTATCCTGGCCGATCAGCGTAATCTCCCGCACACCCTCTGCCACCAGAGTCTCTGCCTCTGCCACCACGGACTCAAACCGCCGCGACCGGAATTTCCCCCGCAGATTCGGGATCACGCAGAAGGTGCATGGATGGTCGCAACCCTCGGCAATCTTGATATAAGCTGACGCGCTCTTCGTCGCCCGCAGTCGCGGTGTCGTGTGATCGTAGAGATACTGCGGCAGTTGAGGGGCAGCGCCATCCCAGACTACGCGAGAAAATCGCCCCTGCTCCTCGCGCCGATTTCCCTCAGCGCGAAAGCTGGCCGCTTGCGGCTCCTGTTTATGGGTCCCCGAAAGGGATTCGCGGCCTGGTCGCACCTCGACCTGACCATGCGGCGAAGAGCCGGACGAAAGGATGTTGAAAGGAGACGGTGAAGATGATTCCGGTGCGGGTGAATCGAGTCCCGCCGCGGCAAGAATCTTGTCCAACTCCCCCGTTCCGACCACCGCATCAACTTCAGGAATATTCTTCTGGATCTCGTCGCGGTAGCGCTCCACAAGGCATCCGGCCACGATCAGCTTCTGTGCCCGGCCAGTCGTTTTCAGTCGCGCCATCTCGAGGATCGCGTCCACCGATTCCTGCTTTGCCTTATCGATGAAGGAGCAGGTGTTCACCACCAGAATATCTGCTGTGCTGGCATCGGGAGTCATCGCCGCCCCGGCGCGATCCAGCAGCCCCATCATCACTTCGCTGTCGACAAGATTCTTCGGACAGCCCAGCGAGACGAATCCTACCCTCGGCCGGCTCGCCACAACAGACGCCTCGGTAGCGTCCTCCATCGTCAATCCGTCATTCACACCTCTATTTTACGGGATCGGAGGATTGCCATGCCCGCTCGGTGGTAGACTGCGCAGTCCTTCGAAAGGAGCAACTTTCATGCGTCTCTCACGAGCGGCTCGACGCACAAATCCACTGCTTTCCCGCATCTCATCTGCGATCGAAGCGCAACGGCGCGGTATCGCCTTTGCCTCCCTGTGCGCGGTCCTGCTGTGGGTCGAAGGATGCGCCTACCAGCCGGCATCGTACGGCCATCACCTGCCTGGATTCTTGTACGGACTGCTGCACGGGTTTCTCATCCCGTTCAGCTTCATCGGCAGCCTGTTCACCAACGTGCGAATCTATGCATTCCCAAACGCCGGCCACTGGTACGACTTCGGCTACGTCCTCGGTGCGCTCACGTTTCTGGGAGGTTCGGGCGCCAGTCGCCGCTGATCTCCGTTCCACAGTAGGCGTCCAAATAACCCGCGCCGCGTCAGGACTCAATACTCGCCTCCGGCATCACCAGCAGCAGGAAGATCATTCCCACCACCACAAACATCCGGAACGCCGCATCCTGCCCGTTCCAGGTGTGCGATTGCCACATCAGGAACCACTCGCCGCCCACGCAAAGAAAAGCCACCAGCCACATCAGCAAGCTCAACGTGAGACCTGCGACCGCGAGCGTCTTCGCCTCCTGGAACGACGCCGGTTTGCCGGCCACGCGCAGCAACCGCACAGCTCCGGCCCAAAGCAGCAGCATAGTAGCTGCCTCCCACAAAATGATCGAGTCGTAGAAGGTCGTCTGGATCCAAAGCGCATGGATCGCACGCCACATCCCGTGATTCCCCGGAAATGTCGTGTCCATCAGCAGCACGTGATGCACAAAGGCGTAATTCGACCCGTAATCGGTCAGGTTGTTCAGGACCACCAGTGTGTAGAAGAACGCCACGGCGGCCACCAGCAGCGTTTTGGAGAGCCGCAGGATCATCGCTTCTGCTCGGGCGCGAAACTCTGGAAATATGCCGTCAGCGCCGCGATCGTCGCCGCGTCGTATTCCGGATTCGGGGGCATGTTTGCCTCCGGGTTCACGGAATTAGGGCGAACAACGTACTTCCCGAAAGCTGCCGGGTTCCCCTGCGCGATCAGCGCCATCTGTGGCCACCCGAAAGGCGACTTGGTCCCCCCGATTTCCCCCTCGCGATGGCAGCGCAGGCAATTTTGCTCCGCGATCCTATACCCCCGCATAACAGCACTGGATTCCGCGCCCGCCGGGCGCAGATTCTTCAGCGCCGTCCCCTCGTCGAAGAATTTCAGTCCCACAACCGCGTAGGGAATCTGCGCCTCATCCGCATGTGCGAGCACGTGAAACGCGGGTGTGAACGCCGGATGTGAGATCAGGTATGGACTGTATTTTTCCTGATCCTGCCCCCGCGGCCACTTCGCGGGCTCCGCCCCGCCGACCCGCAGCACAAGAAAAGGATGATGCGCGGCTCGATACTCCGCCGTGTAATGCCCCTCATAGCCGTCATCGCAAATAGCGGCAATCAACTGCTTCCCGCTGTCGAAGCCGAGTGCCGCCAGCAGCTCGTCCAGATCCACGCCGCTCAGCTTCACCGGTCCGGAAAAATTCGCATCGTCCTTCACCGTGAATGCGACCTGCGGCAATCGGCTCAGGTCCTCGTAGCGAACAAACCGCTTCGCTCCCTGCGGGATTCCCGGCACGTCTCCCGATATTTCCAAATCCTGCGGAGAGCTGCGCGCGACCGCCAGCGCCAGCCGCTGCGGTGCATTCCCCGGGATCGCGGCGGTCAACAGCGCAGCAAAAAGCAACAATATTCCGGATCGCATGCGGCTTATCGTAAACGACCTTCCCCGCTCTCCAAAAGAAAATCTCGTCCGTGGTAGAGTGTCGGCAATGACGACCGAGCAGACTCCGGAAATGCGCCTCGCTGCCCTCGGCCTGGTCTTGCCCGCGCCTCCCGCGCCCGGCGGCAATTACCTCCCGGCGAGACAAACCGGATCTCTGCTGTTTCTTGCCGGCGTTATTTCATCGGACGAGAACGGCGTCCTCACCGGGAAAGTCGGCGACGAGCGCTCTCTTGAGGAAGGCCGCCACGCCGCTCGCCGCTGCGCGCTCACCCATCTTGCGGTGATCCGCCAGGCGCTTGGCACTCTCGACGAGGTCGAGCACATCGTCAGCGTCAACGGTTACGTCAACACCATCGCGGGATTTCCCGACTCCCCCCAAGTGATCAATGGTGCGTCCGATTTGCTGGTCGAGGTCTTCGGCGACGCGGGCCGCCATGCGCGCGCGGCCATCGGCGTCACTGCTCTGCCGCGCAACGCCATGGTTGAACTCCAGATGGTTGTCTCGGTGCGATGACCGATCACGCACTCGATGCCGCCTCCACGCATTCGCGCTGGAATCGCGCGCTCACGCCTCGCCTCGAGGTCGATCCCGGCGACACCGTCCACTTCCAGTGCGTCGAAGCCGCTGGCGGACAGGTCCATCCTGGCATCTCGCTCGAAGATCTCTCCCGCATCGACCGTGGCCGCATTCACTCCCTCACCGGACCGGTGTTCGTTCGCGGTGCGCAACCCGGCGACGTTCTCGAAATCGAGATCATCAGTCTCACCCATCACGGCTGGGGCTACTCAACCATCGTCGAAGGCCTCGGCTTCCTCAAAGAACGTTTCCGCGAGCCATTTCTCTTTCATTGGGATCTGCTTCCACATGAAACTCGTTCTCTCGCTCCGGCCATCGTTCCGCTTCGCCCCTTCTGCGGCGTGATGGGCGTCGCTCCCGCCGTCGAAGGCGAATTCCGCACTCGCCCGCCCGGCCCGTTCGGCGGCAACATGGACGTTCGTGAGCTTTGCGTCGGCGCTCGCCTTTATCTCCCTGTCTCCAATGCCGGCGCGCTCTTCTCCTGCGGCGACGGTCATGCCGCCCAGGGAGACGGCGAAGTCTGCATCAATGGGATAGAGTGCGCGCTTGACGCCGTACTTCGCTTTCATCTGCATCACGACCATAAGCTGGACGGCCCGCTCATCGAATCGGCTGAGCCGCCGCGTTCCATAGCCTCCGATTCCTGGATCGTCGTCGAGTCCGATGCAGACCCGCTGCGCGCCGCCCGCACCGCCACCTCCCGCATGGTCGATCTGCTCGTCCGCCTCTGGGGAATCTCGGAGATACACGCCTACATCCTCTGCAGCGTGGCCATGCACCTGCGCCTCAGCCAGGTTGTCAACGAGCCCATGATCACCGTCAGCGCGTCCATCGCGAAAAACATTCTTCCCGAAAGGCGCCTCTTCTGATGCTCATCAACGATCCCGCCATCGTCAAAGAGTTGTCCGAGCTCTATCCCCGATACGAAGCCGCCCTCGTTGCCAACGACGTTGCGACGCTGATCGCCATGTTCTGGGCTTCGCCCCATACGGTTCGCTTCGGGGCCACCGAGAACCTCCACGGCATAGAAGAAATCGCCGCTTTCCGCAAAGGCCGCCCGTCGGCCAACCTCGCGCGCACCATCGACCGGCTCGACATTCTCACCTTTGGTCACGACTTCGCTGAAATATCTCTCGAATTCTCGCGCCTCACTCCCGGTGGTATCGCACGCGGCCGCCAGAGTCAGACCTGGGTTCGCCTGCCCGAGGGCTGGCGGATCGTAGCCGCTCATGTATCTGTCCTGCCAGGCAACACGGCATAAACAGGTTTTATTTCCCGAATCACTCTTTCTCATCTTCCTCTCATTTTTCTCTTTGGCTTATGCGCGAGCCGGGTTATGCTCTGCTCAAAGTCCCTGTCGACTCGGCTCCCCAGTTCTCGCAGCCGCTCATGTCTCAACTAATTGTTTGAAGACTGCACCACGCAGCCCGCCGCTCCGCATTTCAGGCGCGGCCCAGGACTTTTTCTACAACTTTTGAGGAGGCACTCACTGATGTCCAGGCGATTCGCTCTAGCCTTATACGTTTTTGTCGCAGCCTGCGTTGCCCTTCCCCTCGGCATCCACGCTCAGCAAACCCTCGGCGGCATCACCGGCCAGGTCACGGACGCCTCGGGAGGCGCGGTTTCCGCCGCAGCCGTCACGGTCGTCAACGACCAAACCGCCTTGACCCACACGACGAAAACCAACGCCAGCGGCGAATACGAATTTGTGCAGCTGCCCATCGGCACCTACACCGTCAGCTTTATGGTGCAGGGCTACGAAACTCAGAAATTCCCTTCCATCCTGGTCCAGGCCGATCGCACCGCCACCGTCAATGCGGTCCTCAAAATTGGCCAGATCAGTGAGTCGGTCACCGTCGAAGCTTCACCCCTGCTCAACACCGTAGACACCACCAACGGCTACGTTCTCGATAAAGCGCAGATCGATACCATCCCTCTGCCTACTGGCAGCTTCACCGGCCTCGCCATTCTTTCCCCAGGAGTCAACGCCGAGCTCCCTGGCGGCACCGGATCGAACAGCGGTCTCGGCAACGCCCCCATCTGGGCCAACGGCCAGCGCGATACTTCCAATGCCTTCCTGCTAAATGGCGTCGATTCCAGCAACCTCTTCAATGGCAAGAGCACCAGCCAGGTGGAATCGGCGCGCGTCGTGAATAACACCGGCGGCAGCGCCAGCAGCGGCACCACCAGCGCCGGTGTTGAGCCCAGTGCTTCCTCCGTTTATCTCTCCATCGGGAATTCCATCCCCACACCCGCGCCTGAAATGCTCTCGGAAGTTCGTGTCAACGCTTCCATGTACGACGCTCAGCAGGGATCGGCCAGCGGCGCCCACATCGACATGAGCACCGGCTCGGGCAGCAACGCCATGCACGGCAGCCTCTATGGCCACCGCGGCACCAACTGGATCAACGCTGCGCCCTTCTTCTTTAAGAACAACAGCGGCATTCCGGAAGCAGACAGAAATCCTGAGCTGCATCGCTACATTGCCGGCGGTACACTAGGCGGCCCCATTGTTAAGGACAAGCTCTTCTATTTTCTCGGCTATCAGCACCTGCATATCTCCGATCAGGAAACAGGAGACAATCTGATCGCTGTACCACCGGGTCTGAGCGATACGAACCGCACGCCCGTCGGCCTGGCCTCGATTGTCGATAACAACTACGGAGCTATTAGTCAACTGTACGGCTACACCGTCGGCGCTTCAGACTGGGCTGCCAATCCCGTCGGGCTTGCCCTTTTCCAGGCTAAGCTCCCCAACGGACAGTGGCTCATTCCCAACGACAACGGCCACGTCCCCGACGCTCTCTCACCCTCGAATGCCTTTGAGACCGGCACATCCTACTTCACCGCTGACCAGGCCGTCGGCGATCTGGACTGGAACGCCTCGACAAAAGACCTGGTAAGTTTCAAGTACTACTACCAGCACGATCCCAACAGCTCGCCGTACGGAACCTCGAGCGTGCCTGGATTCACGGAACACATGGATGCCGGATCGCAGGTGGCTTCCATCAATAACATCCAGACCCTAAGCCCCAGCTTCAGTCTAACCGAAACCCTGGGTGTTCTACGCGAAAAGGCCTACAGCACCAACGACCAGCTCTGGGCGCCCGGCCAGGCCGGATCCCCGCTCGCCGCCATGACCTCTGCCTTCGGCTCCTATTTCCCAGGCATCACCATCGTCGACACTCTCGGCGACTACGGCTTCGGCCTCGGGCTTCCGGTGGTAGGTCTGAACATCGGACCCGGCTCCGGAAACCAGGGAGCCTTTACCGGCGTCTTCCAGAATCGCATCGAACCGTCAGCAACCGCCATATGGACGAAGGGACCGCATTCCATCGCCTTTGGCGGAAGCTGGGCCTATTCGCAGCTCAACATCCGCGACCTGCGCACAGGCAAGGGCGCGGTCGCAACTCCCGATTTCTCCACCTTTGCGATGAACTGGGTAACACCCTACTCGACTAATGGATTTGTCGCCACCGACTTCCTCCAGGGCGACGCCAACCGCTATTACCGCGCCAATCAGACCGGGCTCTTCCTGCAGGATAAGTACCAGGTGCGCGCCAACCTCAGCATCACCGCCGGCCTTCGCTATGACTGGAACGGAGGCCTAACCGAGAAATACGGGCGCATCTATAACTTCGACCCTTCTGCTTATAGTTACAACGCCGGCTCCGATACCATTAGCGACCCTGGCTTTATTATTGCCGGCAATAACGTGAACGGAACGAAGGGCGTCAGTAACACCACGCTGACCGGCAGGCAGTGGGGCATCGCGCCACGTCTCGGCTTCGCGTGGCAACCATCCACATTCAAGGATAAATTCGTCGTCCGCGGAGGTACTGGCTTCTACTATGACCGCGGTGAACTCTATACCTACTTCTCGCCAGGCTACGCTGCCGGTGAGGTGTCGGGCGGCCCCTTCGGCGTCAGCCAGACTCCCCCGTTTGTCACCGCGCAAAGCTGTCCCTACAGCGCATCGCCTTATGGCAATACCAGCTTCCTCTACCTCTATTACATTCCTATCTGCGGTCTCAGTCCTTTTACTCCCGCCGACGGCAGCACCCTGGCCTACAATCTTGCTCAACCCTGGGGTCCCGCTCCCCTGGCTCCCCCATCCAATCCCAGCGCCGCGGAACTGATCAACTTCCTCCCCAATGCTGCCGGCATCATCGCCGGTTCCCAGCCCTTTACTTTGGGCGACTACAACCGCGCCAATAAGCTGCCCTACTCAATTAACTTCACTCTTGATCTGGAATGGCAGCCCCGCAACGACCTTATGATCGACCTCGGTTATGTCGGCAACCTCGGACGCCACCAGGTCATCCCCTTGCCCTTCAACCAGGCCCAACTCGCCACGTCCGGCAGCCCCACACATCCCGGCGGCGCAGCCACTCAGAACTTCAGCTATGGCTACACGGTTTATGATCCCACCACTTTTTTCCCCATTTGCGTCAACAACGATCCGAACTGCGCTTATGGCCCGATGCAGCAAAACTATGAAGGAGGTAACGTCGATCTTCGCGTTCCTTACATTGGCTACTCCTCGGAGTCCGAGTCCTATACAGCCGCCGGTATCTCCACTTACAACGCCTTGCAGGCCCACGTTGAAAAACGGCTTAGCCGCGGATTTCAGACCGGCGTCTCCTACACTTTCTCCCACGCCACGGATGAGCAGAGCGCTCTCGGCCTGTTCTACAACGGCAACAACCCCAATAACCTTCGCAGTGGCTACGGCTCCGCCGACTTCGATCGTAAGCACGTGCTGAACTTCACGTACGGCTTCGTTTTACCCAGGTTCTACAACGAGAGTTCTCTCTCGGGGAAGGTCCTCAACGACTGGTCGCTCACCGGCATCGCCATCATCCAGAGTGGTCAGCCTTACAGCATTATCGATTACTCCGGTGCGGTGGGCAGCCTCTACTACAGCACCTTCGACGGCATCACCAACCCCATCGTTCCTCTGGCTCCCGGCTGCACGGCCAAGAGCGCTCTTACCGGCAATTCCGGTGCTTTCTACAACAACGCAACAGGAGGAGGCGCCGCCCTCAAAGCATCCTGCTTCACTCTGCCTCTGGTTTCTCCAGGCACCGACGGCGTACCCGCCGGAGATAACTTTGAAACTACCTTTACCTCGGGTGAGCGTAATATCTTCCGCCAATCCTTTCAAAAGCGGGCTGATGCGTCACTTGTAAAGTCCCTGCAGTTCGGCGACAGATATTCCGTTCG
This sequence comes from uncultured Acidobacteriaceae bacterium, assembly GCA_963831055.1. GTDB lineage: Bacteria > Acidobacteriota > Terriglobia > Terriglobales > Acidobacteriaceae > Palsa-343. Next base: position 42,147 of record CAWHOU010000024.1, read on the forward strand.
CTATACGTTCGATGTCTACAACGTTTCCAACACCACCAGCTTCGATATTCCCACGGATAACGTCACCCAGAACGCCGGCTACAATAACGCGCCGAACACCACCAATTCTTACAGCCAGATAGCTCCCACCCCACAGCAGTGCCAGTCGAACAGCGCGCCAGCCAACACCTTCTATAGCTGCCCAACCGGACTTGGTGTGGTCAAACACACGATCGGCAGCCCACGCCAGATTCAGATGTCTCTGCACCTCAACTTCTGAATACCGTTACACTAAACGCGGAAGGCGGCCTCCGGGCCGCCTTTTCGTTGTGACGGGAGCCCTGCCTCACTCGCTCACCGTGACCTGAAGGTTGGTGATCGGTGCTTCGGCAAACCTGGCCTGTAACTCGCTGCCAGTCGTGAAACGCTTACCTTCAACATGCCGAGCCGGAAACTCCAGCGTAACCGCCTTATCACTGAACGGATATGGATCCAGCCGAAACCGCCGCTCGCCTATAGACTCAACGTGCACTTCCGCATAAGCTCCATCCCGCAATGGCAGAGGATGCAACAACGTCGCCAGCTTCGTAAATCCCACACAACTCAGCAATGACAGATTGTCCGTTGCCTGCAAGAGTCTGAAGTGGTCACTGATGCGCGTCTCGCTTGTTTCCTCGTCGGTAAGACCGCGATCTGATCGCACACGCACCTGTAGTCCTTCCTGAAATTCTCTCTGCGCCTCCAGAAAACGATCCAGCAGGTGTAACTTTTCTGGTTGGATTGTCGACCGGTCAGCCCGTTCCGTCAGCAAATTATAGGTGTGCATCGAAACCAGCAGGCCGGCGTAAGCATCCTCCTCCGCCATCAGCCGCACAGCGCGATCCCGCACCGCCAGATAGTCCTCTAAGTCGATTTCCTCGAACGCCGAATACTTTCCGACTAACTCCGTTGAAAATGCCGACGGTTTTCCCTCTCGTGTAATCTGCGGCGCGGCATCTCTCGCCGCCCAACCGTCATCGTGGCACCGAATTCCAAGCAGGACATTTCTGCGCGGCTCCGGCGGCAGAAACCGCTCGTTCCCCCAGGCTTGCGCGAATGCGCCCGCCAGGCGCGCGTGGTCGGGGTGTGTAACCAGCCACCACCCTGTCTCCGATTCCAGCCTGAGCATGGTCCCCGTCCTCTGTCTTATTCCGTTCTAACTTTCGATTCGTGCCAGTGATGCAGAAAATACCATTCCAGAAACATGACCACAAAGAAGAAAGAAAAACCCAGGACCGTCGCCGCGATCACCAGTGCGAATAGATATGCGGTCTGCAGTTGCGAGCTGGCGTATAGGATGGAATACCCAAGTCCACCCTCTCCCACACGGCTCGATCCAGCGAACATTTCACCCGTGATCGCGCCGATCACAGAGATGCCCGCCGAAATCCTGATTCCCACAAAAAGGTTGGGCACTGCATGCGGCAGGCGAAGCTTGAAAAGAATCTGTGCCGGCGAGGCTTTGTGCATCAGGAACAAATCGATCAGATTCCCATCCACGCTGATCAGGCCCTGCGTAGTGTTGGCGATAATCGGCGCAAGGCAAATTATGAATGCAACCACCGTCACTGCCCATGTCCCCGATCCCACCCACATCAGAATCAGCGGCGCGACCGCGATAATGGGAACCGTCTGCAGCAGGATCGTATAGGGATACAGCATCCGCCTCAGCCAAGCCGATTGCGCGAAGATGAGGGCAATGGCAACGCCCGCGACGATGCTCATTGCCAACCCGCCGCCCGCGGCTTCCGCGGTAATAAGAAGCGAGTTCGTCAGCGGAGCAAATCGCGCGCCGATCGTCTCTGCTACCAGCCACGGTGCAGGCAGCAAGTAAAGCGGAATATGAAAAATCCAAACAAGGGCCTGCCATAGCGCCACCAGCACCGCAAACACGGCCAGAGCATTCAGCACGGTTATGAAGTGCCGCCTCATGCGCTGTGCGCTCCACGGAGAATTCTCGATACCCGCGATACTTCGTCCTCAAATTGTTCCGAGACTCGCGTCTCCGTCGTTCGCTCCGGCGTCAACCCCACCTTCACCACTTCATGAATGCGCCCAGGATGCGGAGCCAGCACCACCACCCGCGAAGACAGAAACACCGCTTCTGCCACCGAGTGCGTTACAAATACCACGGTCCATCCCTGCTCCCGCTGGAGGCGCAGCAGTTCCTCGTTCATTCGATCCCGCGTCATTTCGTCCAGCGCGGCGAACGGTTCGTCCATCAGCAGAATGCGCGGCCTCGTTGCCAGCGCCCGTGCAATCGACACCCGCATCTTCATTCCACCCGAGAGCTGCCGCGGATAGAGCTTCGCCACTGCGGAAAGCCCAACCAGACCGAGCATCTCGCTCACCTTTTGCGCGCGCACCGCCCGCGTCGCCCACTCCAGTTCAAGCCCCAGCCCCACATTGCGTTCGACAGTCCGCCACGGCAGCAGCGTCGGATCCTGAAAGATGAACGACATCAACTCGCGCGCATTCACCGGAGTCATGCCATTCACCGTAATTTCCCCCGTGCTCAACATTGTCAGCCCGGCAATCAGGCGTAGAAGCGTCGATTTCCCGCACCCCGACGGCCCAAGAATGCTGACAAACTCGCGGCGCTCGATCGTAAGCGAAATGTTCTCCAGTACCGGCGCACGCATCCCAAACCGCTTGCCCACGCCCGCAAAGGCAATCTCCGGAACCGTCTCGCTCATTCCGCGCTCTCCGCGACCACCGGCAAGTACAGGGCTGAGGGACATGCAGCCGTATGCAGAATCTGCTGCGTCGATCGACCCCAGTTCCACTGCGAAGCCTTCGCCGCCCCCCCACCGGTCGACGGATTGCGGTCGTAAAGAGGAAAAGCGCTGCTCGCAATCTCGAGGCGCACCCTCTCGCCTGGAAAAAATACGCAGGACGTCGGGTCAAGCTCGAACTCCCAGCACTGCACCGCATCTGCCTGATAACTCTCCCCCGCGAAAAGATACGACGACCGCGCCACGCCCATGCACACCAACTGCGCCCGCCCATCCGGAAGCGCGCGTACCAGCTTCGCCGTAAAATCCGCGCTCGCTGCGGATGTCGCAGCGTACAGCGTGACCTCTGGGCACCCGAAGACATGCAGTTTTTCGCGGAGTGGCTCCCCGGTATAAACCAGCAAATTGTTGCCGAGCTCCGCCTCGGCCTGGTCGTGCGGCCCGCTCAAGGCCAACGGCCCACCGGGCGCAAACACAGGCACCTCCGGGTCGTAAACAAAAATGTCGCGCGGTTCGTCGTTCGGTGCAGCGCTTTCTGCCAACGCACCATCCCCTTTGCGCGAATTTGCCCGGCCGCCGCTCCGCAGATAAAGAGCAACTGCCGGTTGCTCCGGCCAATGCGCAGCACTGCGCCACCGGTTCTCTCCCAACACAAAGTGCCGAATCCGCGGCTCACTCTCAAATTCACCGGAGTCTTTCAACCAGTGGTTGAACCAGCGCAGCAACAGCGCGTCTGTATCCAGCAGCGCCTCCTCTCCAAGGTTCTGTCCCCCGATCAAGTCTCCCCACGGAATATGTATCCACGGCCCGGCGACCAGATACTGATGCCTCTGCGCGATTTCAGTTGCCGCGCCTTTCGTCAGCGCCAGGAACCCGTCCACACTGCCGTTGAGATACGTATCGAACCAACCCGAAACATGCAGCGCCGGCACCGCAATCTTCTCGATGTCCCGACTCACATCGAGCGCTTCCCAGTATTCCCCAGTGTGATCGTGCGCGAGCCAGTCCGTGACATATTGCGGCAATCCAGGATCGCGCAGAGCTGGAATCTCCCCATAGGGCACGAAGTTGAGCTGCGATCGAAGATTGCTCCACGCCGTCTCCAGGGCATCGCTCGCAGCTTCCAGTCCACGCCGACGCGCATCCTCGCGCAGTATCTGTATCCCCCATCCCAGTGTCGAGCTAAGCCGCAGCGCACCGTGCCGGTAAAACCATCCCCGATACAAATCGCACGCCGTCATGCCCGGCGCGATGCATACCAGCCCCTCGGGCTGCTCGGCCGCCGCCAGCAATTGTGTCAGTCCCTGATACGAAAAGCCGTACATACCGATCCGCCCATTGCACTGCGGATGCGATCGGAGCCACGCAATCGTTTCCGCACCGTCTTTTCGCTCGTTACGAAACGGATAGAAATCACCTTCGGAGCCGCCACGCCCACGCACATCCTGGATGGCCACGTGATACCCATGCCGCGCGAACCAGGCCGGATGCGCGTAGACCACGGTCGAGGCGATGTCTCGCCCATACGGTTGGCGCATCAGCAGCGTGGGGAACGGCCCCTCACCCGGCGGATAATAATGGTCGGAAACAAGCCGCACCCCGCCGGTCATGCGGCAAGTCAATCCGCGCTCCAACCGCACGCCATCGCCGCAGTCGACCAGGGTCATCGTCTAAGCTGGACCCTTCCAGCGCAGCATCGCTTCGAGCGCCTGCGCCAGGCGCTGTGCCGCCAGTTCCGCCCAACGCGCGCCGTTCTCCGCCGTGGCAGGCCGTGGATCGCCCATCACTCCGCTCTCCGCGATATCCCGCGTCAGCCACGCAAATGTGGCCGCCGCATTCTCCGGCAGCAGCGTCTCCGGTTTCTCCACATCGGCAATATAGTTCACCGTGTACGCGGCTCGGTCCACCAACTCCGGTGTTGCGTTCAGCAAAAACGCCGTCTCCACTTCCCCCGCGTGGAATCCATACGCACGCTCCTGCTTGCTCAGCCCCTCGAACTGCACTCCGCCCGAGCCGTAGAGCGCAAACGTCCGCAGCCCAAACTCCGCGCGCAAATCCCGTGCCATCACATCCACCAGTGACGTGTTTCCTCCGTGCGTGTTGTACAGCACCAGCCTTTTGAACCCCGCAGCCGCCACGCTGGCCCCGATATCCCGGACCACCGCCATAAACGTCGCCGCGGAAATCGAAAGCGTCCCAGGAAATCCAAGATGCTCGTTGCTCTTCCCGTAGCACAAGGGCTCCAGCGCAAACACCGTAGCATCCGGCGGCAATTTCTCCAGCGCTTTGCCCAGAAGAAAATTGTTGATCAGCGTATCGGTCGCCAGCGGCAAGTGGTGTCCGTGCTGCTCGATCGCCGCCGTCGGCAACACCAGCAGCGTCTCCAGCTTCGGCAGCGTTTCTACTTGCTTCGAGTTCAGATAGGCGAACTTCCGGTTGTCAGGAATCCAGGTCTTCATCGGCTGCCCGCCAACGTCGCACCTTCCGGCTCGAAGCTCAGCATCTTGCCCGGATTCAGCAGTCCCTTTGGATCGTACCGCCGCTTTGCACGCAGCTGGACATGGTCTTCTCGGTAGCGGCCGCCATCCTCCACGTTATTCACATGCGGATTCGCAACAAAGATTCCGTTCTCCCGGCAAACCTGGATCATCTCGGCTAGCCGCACCTCTGTTGTGAACCGCACCAGCGGAATAGCGCCTGGAATCATCTTCCCTTGCGCGTTCTTCATGAACTCCATGTGAAACAAAATCTCTTCGCCGAAGCGCTCTCTTAGCAGCCTCATCTGTTCGCGCACCCGCTCGGGATCGAACCCACATTGCAAATACGTATAAGCCTCATCATGTTTGATCGCCCAAAGCGTGGTGTGATTCCAGGTGTAGTCGGAAAGCAGCGGCTGTGCCTTCAAACCCGCATAGGGCGCCGCATACGTCACCGTCCCTGTTGCTTTCTCGGCCGCCGCTTGAAAATTCCCAAGCTCCTCCGCCGCAATCATGACAAAGATCAGGTGCTTCCCATCCGGGCAAATCCCTTTCACGGGCGAAAAATACTGCGGAATTGGCCACTCAAAGGTTGTCACCAGCCGCTTGGTCCACGCTGCGTCTCCCGCAATTCGCTCGCTGAAGTCGAACGCGCCGTCGAAAGTATCGAACGCTACCGCCGCCTGCGCCCACTCGACCTTCGGTGTCAGCGCCAGCCAGATCTTCGTGATGATTCCGTTCGTCCCCCAGGCATGCAGAATTTCATGCACCGCCTCACCCTCGTGCAGATGCACCTGCGGCTCGTCTTCCATCGTGACAACTTCGAGAGCGCGCACCGTCCCGTAATCCCGCAGTCCGCCGTGGGCCACAGAACCAATCCCTCCCGATCCGCCGCCAAGGAACCCACCCACTGTGGCCTTCACAATCGTGCTCGGATAACATCGCAGCTCCCATCCCTGTTCGCGCGCCGCCGTTTCCAGAACGCCCAGCCGCACTCCCGGTTCGCACACCGCAACTCCATCGCCCGTGATCTCCGCGATCCGGTCCATCCGCGAAAGATCGAGCACCACGCCGCCACACAGCGGAATCGCCTGCCCGTAATTCCCCGTTCCCGCCCCCCGCGCCGTCACCGGCACATCGTGCCGATAGCAATACCGAAGCACGTCCCGCACTTCCGCGACACTCAACGGCTGCACCACCACATCCGCGCGTTTCCCCTCCAGAGCCGGACGCAGCACCGGCGAATACCAATAGAAATCCTTCGACAACCGTTCCACTACTGCGGGCGCGGTCAGCACCCGCGACGCATCGCCCACCAGCGTCGCTAAATCCTGCGAAAGCAACTCGACATCCCTCATCGTTTGCGCGTCCCCCAGCCCTTAAATGCTTTTAGCATCCGTGGATCGTTAAACAACGCGCGACACTCTTCCCTCAGCACTTCCCCCTCAACCTCGCACCGCATATCGCTCCGCTCCGTCACTTCCCGCGCCGCAATGTGAATCTGCCGGCAGTGCTCGTTGGCATCGGCAATCGTGGCCCCAAAGACCACGCGATCCACTCCCGCCCACAACGCATTCGCCATGCACATCGGGCAGGGTTCGCACGTGCTGTACAGCGTATAGCCTGCGAGCGAAGGCCGGCCCAGTTTTTTGCAGGCCTTGCGCACAGCCCGTGTCTCCGCGTGCGCGCTCGGATCGCTCTCCCGCATCACCGCATTGCGTCCGCGGTACAACAGCTTGCCCGTCTTCGTCTCCACCAACGCTGCGCCAAACGGAACCGGTGTTGCGGTCGACAAGCTGAGCGCCGTAAAACGAACTAGCTCCGCCAGAATCGCCTCGTCCTTCTTCCGCCGCACAGCGGCCGCTCGCGCCCCTTTCTCACTCATTCAGCCTCGTTTCCGAATTCACCTGCCCCGCCACGCCCACTCTACAATGGCCGCATGACGCCGCGACCCTCGCCCATCGCCGCCCTTCTCGCAGCGTACAAGTCAGGACACACCAACCCGGCCGACCAACTCCAAACGGCCCTCACGCGCGTCAATGGCAACGCCAGCCGCAACACTTACCTCGCGCTCGATCCCGCCTGGACCCTCAGCGAAGCGCAGCGCCAGATCGAACGCGCAGCTTCAGCGGAACACTCTCTACCCCTCTACGGTTTGCCTGTTTCTCTTAAAGATTGTTTCGACCTTACAGGATTTCCGACAAGCAGCGGCTCGAAATTTTATGCGGGCCATAAGCAAAAGGCACCAGCAGACTCCTGGGTGGCCAAACGTCTGCGCCGTGCGGGTGCAATCATCACCGGCAAGACCCATCTCCATCAGCTGGCGTACGGCATCACTGGAGAAAATCGCGATTACGGCGACTGCCTTCAGCCCGCCGATCCCACCCTCCTCACCGGAGGCTCATCGAGTGGCGCTGCCGCGTCCATCCAGGAAGGTTCCGCGCTCGCCGCTATCGGCACCGATACAGGCGGCTCAGTCCGCGCTCCCGCCGCGCTCTGTGGACTCGCTGGCTACCGCTCCTCCCTGGGCATCGGCGACTGGACCGGAGGCCATCATCTCGCGCCCTCCTTCGATACCATCGGCTGGCTATGCCGCGATCTCCGCGACCTCCCACTTCTCGCCGAGTCACTTTTCGACCTGCAGTCGGAAAAACCGGCTTCCGCAGTCACCCGCATCGGCGTGCTCACCGGCCCGCTCCTCGAAGCCTGCGATCCCACAGTCCTGCGAACGATGACCCTCTGGCAAGACCGCATTCGTAACAGTCGCGGTATCGAATCCGATCTCGTCCCCGTGAATCCCCAATTCTGGACCGAAGCCTGGGATATTTATGCTCCAATCCAGGCATTCGAAGCCGCAAGAATCCACGCCGGCTTCTATCAGGAATTCGAACCTGCGATTGCGGCTCGCCTCGCATGGGGAGCATCCCTTAGCGAGGACGAAGTCCAGCAACTCCGCAAGCCCCACCAGAGCTTTCGCCGCCAGCAGGAACAGCTCTTCCAGCGTTACGACTTTATCCTTGCGCCGATTTCACCTCTCACTCGACTGCACGCCGGAGCCGACCACACCGAATCGCGCGCCAGCATCCTTCGTCTCACCACCCCCGCCAGCCTTGGCGGCAATCCGGCAGTCGTGCTCCCCTCGCCTCACTCCGGCCTTCAGCTCATCGCCGCGCATAACGACGACCGGCGCCTCTTGCGCTTCGCCGCTCTCCTTGGCGAACAACTCGCTCTCAAAGACGGCGAGACCACATGCTAACCTCAAACATGGGCCGCGTCACCATTGCTTTTTTGTGTTTCTCCCTGACCATTCTTGCCAGCGGTTGCCATCGCTTGCCCGCTGCCAACGGCCTCATTCCCATCTCCTTCCAGACCGACTGGTACCCGCAGCCCGAGCACGGCGGCTTCTACGATGCGCTGCTCAAGGGCTACTACCGCCAGGAGGGCCTCGACGTCACTATCCTCCCCGGTGGCCCAATGAACGTCGCGGAACAACAAGTCTCCACCGGCTCTGCGCAATTCGCCATGGGCTCCTCCGACCGCATCCTCGAGGCCGACTCTCAGGGCGAGCCGCTCGTCGCTGTCGGCGCCACAATGCAGCACGATCCACAGGGAATCCTGCTCCACGCCGACTCGCCGGTCCATTCTTTTACCGATCTCGATGGCCGCACCATCGCTATCAAGCCTGGAGCCACATGGTTCGAATACATCGTCCGCCGCTATAACCTGAAAAACGCGCGCGAAATTCCCGCCACCTACAGCATCGCCAATTTCCTTGCCGACCCCAATTACATTCAGCAAATTTTCGTGACGTCTGAGCCATTCTTCGCCCGCAAGGCCGGCGCTTCCGTCCGAACCCTCCTCATCAACGATTCCGGCTACGCGCCCTATCGAGTGTTTTTCACCTCACGCACATATCTCGCGCAACATCCCGAAGTTGTTGCGAAATTCGTGCGCGCCTCAATCCGCGGCTGGCGCGACTATATGCACGATCCTTCCGTCGTGAATGCCGATCTGCTCAAGCTCAACCCCGCTCAGGCCCCCGAGCAGATGCAGTTCACCTGGCAGGCTCTCAGCGACGGCCACTTTGTTGACGACGCAAATCCGGCCAACACCGGCCGCATGGATCCCGCCCGCTGGATTGCGATGTATACCCAGCTCTCCGGCTTGAAGCTGATCGCGCAGCCCATCGACCCAGCCAGCGCCTACACCCTGGCGTATTGCAACGCTCAGTGAGCCAGCGACAGCTCAGCGAGCGTCTGCGCCAGCACCTTCACCCCCGCAGCAATGTGTTCGAGCGATGCATACTCATCCGGCCGATGACTCACTCCACCCCGGCACGGGATAAAGATCATCGCCATCGGCGCAATGTGCGCCATAAATGATGAGTCGTGATAGGCACGGGCCACCAGCCTGCGCGAAGAAAGCCCCTCCGCTTCGCACCCGCGCTCGATCGCATCGAGTATCTCCGGCGAAGACGCCGCCGGATCGTCCGCATTCAGCATTTTCGTAGTAATTTGTATCTGCCGCTGTTGCGCAATTTGCTGAGCAGCGCCTGCAATCTCGCCCAGCACCCGATCTCGCCGCTTTCCATCCGTATCCCGCAGATCGATGCCCAGCTTTACGCGGCTCGGAATGCTGTTGATCGCCCCAGGATGCACCTCGCAAATGCCCACTGTAGCCACCGTATCGGCCGAACCTGACCCCTTCGCCATCGCCTCGATATTCCCAATCAGTTCCGCCGCCGCACACAGCGCGTCATGCCGGTCCGCCATCAGCACGCCGCCGGCATGACCACCCTGGCCCTCCAGCGTAATAAAGAAGCTAGCCGGCCCCACGATATTCGTAACAACGCCGATGTCAATTCCTTCGCGTTCGAGGATCGGCCCCTGCTCGATGTGCAGCTCCACAAACGCGGCATAGTGTCCGCCTTCCACCCGCACCGATGCCAAATCGCCTGTGAACCCGGCGCCCGATCGTGCCTCGCGCAACGTCAGGTCATCGCTCCCACGCAGTTGCTCATCGGCATCAGCTCCCAGAACCCCGGCCATCAACCGGCTCCCAAGACACCCCACGCCAAACCTCGTCGGCTCTTCCGCCGTGAACTGGATCAACTCAATCGACCGCTCCGGCTGAAAACCTGCCCGCCGCAAAGCGCGCATCGCCTCCAACCCGCCCAGCACCCCAACCACGCCGTCAAACTTCCCCGCATTTGGGATCGCGTCGATGTGCGATCCCGTAGCCACCGGCGGCAGCTCCGGCCGCGAACCCGCCCAGCGAATGAACGTATTCCCCACCGCGTCCTCGCGGATCGCCAGCCCAGCCGCGCTGCATCGCGCCTTCAGCCACGCGCGTGCGCGGAGATCCGGCTCCGTAAATACGACGCGCGTCACCGCCGGTGGCTCGGCCTCCGTTATCGCAGCCAGCGCATCAATCTCTCGCGCCACACGCTCCGCATCCACTTCGATCTTCATCGTCACCTCAGCGGATGCCGGTTCCAGTCTTTATAGATCAGGTATTTCGCCGGAGTCTTTCCCAGTGCCCCAAACCACTGCGGGCAGTACGGCGCCATCCAGATGAAATCGCCCGCCGTCACCGGATGCCAGTCATCGTCCAGCCTGTAGATGCCGCCACCATCGAGCATCAGCAACCCATGCTCCATCACATGAATCTCCACCATACTCAGCGCCGCGCCCGGCTGATACGTCATCGTGTTCACGGCGAAATCGAACGCCATCGTATCCGGTAACAGCGACCGCACCTGCAGGCCTTCATCTCCCATCAACGGCTGAGCTGTGACCTCCGGCTCGTGCCCCACCAGCATTTCCGGAGGCTTGATTCCCCGCGCCGCACGGTACGGCTGCTCAATCACCGCCGCACGCGCCTTCTCGATCGCTGACACCCGCTGCTCCACGCCCTGCGGTATGTAGACGTATCCATCCTTTGCGACCGCATGTTTGTGTGGCCCCGCGTCCACTGTGACCGCCCCTTCCAGCACAAACACAAATCTTTCCCCCGCCGCATCGCCCAGCACACCGCCCGGCTCAAACTCCACGGTGTACTGCGTAAAAGCCGCACCCATCACAGGCGATACGTGCACGATCACACTCGCCTTTGTGGTGCCCGGAATCTGCGTCCGTATGAACGTGTCCGGCGTGTGCACAAGATAGCTCGCACGCCGAACGCTGCGGGTGTGCCCCAGATGATGCATCGTGCCGTGAGCTCCGCTAGACAATCGCCCCCGTCCCTTTCTCCGCCAGATAAGCGGCAAATTCATCCAGAAAGCAAAGCCCCATTTGGATCGCCGCCGCTACGTCCCGCTCCGACACACTCTCGTCAGGATGGTGGCTGATCCCACCGGGATTGCGCAGGAAGACCATCGCCGAAGGCACATGCGGCGCAATCACCATCGCATCATGCCCGGCTCCGCTCGTCATCCGAATCGTTTCATATCCCGCCTTCGCAGCCGCGCGCTCCGTCAGTGCCACCAATCCCCCGTTTAGCCGTATCGCTGGATGCTCGTGATACTGCGCCGTCTCCACCTGGAGACCGCGCTTCGCACCAACCGCGCGCGCCTCATCGAACGCAGACGCGACCAATGCCGCCCGCACCGGATCTTCAGCATGCCGCACATCGAGGCTGCAGCGCACTTCTCCAGGAATCACATTTACCCCTCCCGGCTCGGCGGAAATCTGACCCACCGTCGCCACCGCGTTCTCAAAGCGGTTAGCGATTGCCTCCACGCGCGTCATCCACTCCGCCGCGCCTGCCAGCGCGTCCTTGCGCAACTTCATCGGATTGGTCCCCGCGTGACCAGCCACACCATGGAACTCAACTGAACACCGGCTCTGCCCAGCAAGCCCCTCCACGATCCCAAGCGCCAGATTCCTGCTCTCGAGCACCGGCCCCTGCTCGATGTGGAACTCCAGATATGCGACGCTACGATTCGAAAGCAGCGCCTCAACCGCCTCTGGCCGCTGTTGCCCATAAGTCGTAACAGCCTCGGCTACAGATATGCCTTTACTGTCGACACACTGCAACAAGCTGCCCGTCAGTTCTCCCACTACAGCTCGGCTGCCCAGGAACGGTGCCCCAAATCGCGTCCCCTCCTCATCGGAAAACCCCAGAACCTCAATGGCAAAAGGATATTTCCATTCCGGGATAGCCTCCACCAACGCCAGTCCCATCAGCACGCCGAGCACCCCATCGTAGGCTCCGGCATTCGGCACCGTATCCAGGTGCGATCCGATCAGCAACCGCGGCAGCCCCCTCTGGCCGGCGGTATTCACCCCTCGTAAATTTCCCGCACCATCCGCTGCGACGGCCATCCCCGCCGCTTCCATCCAGGGCCTCATCATTCGATGGACCTCATCCATTGCCGGAGAAAGAAAGGTCCGCAGAATCTCACCTGGCTTCTCGGTGCACTGAGCGATCGACGCGCAGCGCCGTATCAGAGTAGCGGCGCCCTTGCTCGCCTGTGCGGCGCGCGTTTCCTCGCGCGTAGTTGTTGTGGTCAACCCGCTCTCCTCACCGTCGCCTCAATTGAGCCATGCGGCTCATCGGTCGGCACGAAAATGTGGTTTGGATTGTCGAGCCCAAAGGGTGAAAGATCAACCAGGTTGCAATGCTTGTTCGGCATTGACAAATGGATTTCGCCGATCCCTGGCTCCGCCTCGAGCGCCGCCTTTCCCATTGCATAAAGCGTCTGCTGTACCGAAAGGCTGTCGTGAGTGGCAAACGCGTGCAACAGAGCATCGCTGATCCGCCGGCGTGCGCCGTTGTAATCGACCGCTCCAGGGCCGTACTTCCACTCGCCAGAAGCCAGCGTGCCCAGTAACCGGTCGTGCGTCTCCTTCAGCGTTGTCAGCTTGTCTTTGATATACCCGGCAAATCCCGATTTCGCCGTCTTCAGAATCGACAAATCCCGAAATCCCGAAGTTACACTCACCCCTTCACCGCGCTTGCCTGTCACCGTCGTCGTTTCGCGCGCATTACCAACCTGAACAAACGCTGTGCCGTGCATCTGTCCGCCTGCTACAAGCGGTCCCCACAAACTCGCCGCGATACTCGCTCCCGCTTCGGTCACCTGCTGGTTATTCTCCAGCAAATAAGTAACCAGCTCCGTTGCAAATCCCTCAATTTCCGTCGCCTTTGACAGACGCGCCAGATAATAAACAGTGTTCTTCATCGTATCCGTGGGCAGAATACGGCTGTTATCTCCGTCGTCGAAGCAGCTCTCGAAGTCTCCCTTCAGCCACACCTCAACATTCCACTCATGGACCTTGTGCTGATCGGCCCCGCGCTCCACTTTCATCACGCGCACCCGCGATTTGCCGTACCGGTTCTCTCCCAGCATAATCATCGTTCGTCAGCTTCCTCTGTACGTGGAATAACTATGCGGCGTTACCAGCAAGGGAACATGATAATGCTCGCCGGTATCTTGCACCTCGAAGGTTATCTCTATACAGGGATGAAAACTGCCGCTCCCCTGCGCCCTAAAATAAGCTCCCGTCTCAAAGCTCAGCCGAAATCTTCCAGCTTGCGGCGGTTCCTCCACCGGCAACAAACTTTTCACCCGCCCGTCGGCATCCGTCACGCCGCGCGCAAGTTCCCGAAAAACGCCGCCCTCTTCGCGTTCCAGTCGTACATGCACGCCCACCGCCGGCCGCCCCAGCGCCAGATCCAGAACGTGCGTAGAAATTCCGCTCATCGCACCAGCCATTTCCGCAGCCGCAGCTGCGTGATCTGTCGCTGCTGCTCCGCAGCCTCAAGCAACTCCGTCTCCGCATCGTTTCCGAGGCGCCGATGAAGTATCTCCAGCATTTCCGCGGCCGATTTCCCAGTAGCGCAAACCAGAAACACACGTCCAAACCGCGCCTCGTACTCCTGATTGCCTCGTGCCAGCGCCGCCAGTATCTCCGCGTCCCGCGCGTCAACACGATCCTGCTCCTTGCCCGACCATGCAGCCGACTGCTTCGTCGCTGTCGGGGGCGCTTTGCGTTCTCCGATCCGCGGGTGGCTCCGAAACGCCTCTTCCCAGTCCTCGATTCCAAGCCCGAGCCACACTCGATCCGAGGCCTCGAACAGCGCGCCCTGCGTAGTAAACGGCCGCAGCCGCGTCACTTCCAGCGCCCAGCGCGACGACCCGCAGCACGGGAGGATCTCCTCCTCGGCCTCCATCACCGGCAGAGCATTCCACCGTGCCAGAACCGGATTGAATGTCTCGCCTGAGGCCGCCAGCGCTCGCAGAAATTCCTCCAGAAGATTCCCGGCAACAAATCGCCGATACTCCGCCACCGACCGAATATCGTTGATCGGCGCAATCGCCTCGTTCAGCAGCCGCCTTGCCTCGGTAATCACTTCATCTCCGATCTGCTTTCCACCTAGCGACCGCTCAACCTGGCCTACCCGTATCGGGGTGGGCGCGACCGCCCCGAGCCCAATGCGGACATCCTCTACCAGCCCCTCACGCAAAAGTCCCACTCCCGCCATACAAACCTTCGAAATCGCCTGCGCATTGCGCGCTCCGGTCTTCCGGCCATAAGAAAAGTAACCGTCATAGTGCTTTTTTAACTTGATTCCAAGAATCAGTTCGCCCGGATCGAGCGCTGTCCTCTTGTATCCCAGATGAAAATCCGAATACGCCATCCGTCGCGTCCCCCGCGCCGAAACCAACTCCAGCTCCGCCTCATACGCCAGCAGCGCCGGAGGCGAATCTGCCGCCGGTGAAGCATTCGCCAGATTTCCCGCCAGGGTCGCGCGATTTTGATTCGCAATACTGCCTGTCCACGACGCAGCCTGCGCCAACAGCGGAAAGTACCGCGACACAGCCGCACAATTGCGAATCTGGCTGAACGTGCATCCTCCCCCCAAAGTCAGCGACTCCGCGTCCTCATGAATCTCCCGCAGCTCCGGCAGATTCCATAGATTCACAAACCGCCGTGCGCTTAGCTTCCCCGCACTGAACATCACCATCACTTCGGTCGCGCCAGCAACAGGCAGCCATTTCCCCGGCTCATCGTGCATCAGCCGCAGCACGCCCTCAAGGCTGCCCGGAGACACCATCTCGTATTCGGCCGGGTGTGACCTCATCCGCCTTCCCCACTCGCACTACTTACCGGCGCGCCGCTCACCGCACGCTCCACCGCCTCAAAAATTCGCATATAACCCGTGCACCGGCACAAGTTCCCGTTCAACCCTTCGCGAATCGCTGCCAGGTCCGGCTGCGGATTCTTCCGAAGAAGATGCGCCGAAGCCACTAGCATCCCCGGCGTGCACATCCCGCACTGCGCTCCTCCGCATTCCAGAAATGCCCGCTGCACCACGTGCAGCCGCTCATCCGCTCCCAGTCCCTCAACCGTTTCGATCTCCGCCCCATCCGCCTGCGCCACGGGAACCAGGCAGCTGTTTACCAACTCGCCGTTCAGCAAAACGCTGCACGCGCCGCACTCCCCTTCCCCGCAGCCTTCTTTCGTGCCGGTCAGCCGCAGATCCGAGCGCAGCACATCCAGCAGCCGCGCCATCGCGTGCGTTTCCACCTGATGCAGCTTTCCGTTCACCCGCAACGAATATTGCCGAAGAGTCAAAGCGTGACGACCTCCCGCTCCGGCTCCCGCACCGCAATCTGGCGAAAAATATCCTCGGGCAAAAGCGGTACGCTGTCGAACTGCTTTCCGGTCGCATGCGCAATCGCGTTCAGGATCGCCGGCGCGGGCCCATCCATCGGCAACTCCCCGATTCCCTTCGCGCCATACGCTCCATGTCCAAACGGCAATTCCTCAAAGAAGACCCGAATCGGCGGAATGTCCTGCGTGGTCGGAATAATGTAGTTCGTCATCTGGTTGTTCTGCATCCGCCCGCGATTCCAAACCACTTTTTCATACAACGCCCACCCGATCCCCTGAGCCACGCCGCCTTCAATCTGCCCGCGCGCCAGCACCGGGTTCAGCACCTTCCCCACCTCCTGCACCGCGACAAAGTCATCGACCTCCACTCCGCAAGTCGCCAGATCCACCGTCACTTCGGCCACATAGATGGCCCACGCATACGCCGCGTAAGCCTCGCCACGATACTGCTGATCGTCCCAGTGCACTCCTGGAGGCGCCTCATAGCGGCTTTCCGCCCTTAGCGCGCCGTGCTGCGCGACATAAGTGCGTGCCGCAGTTACAAAATCGCCCGTCTTATATCCATTTTGTAACAGTCCGCTCGCTAAAAGCGTCTGTTTCAACCCCAGCGCGGCCGAATGCACCAGCTTTCCCACCACCATTGAAGTGCGCGACGCTACCGTCGGCCCTGTATTGGGAACCACGCTTGTGTCCGGCGGCCCCATCTCCACCGCCTCGTAATCGATCCCCAGTGCCTCCGCCGCAATCTGGCATAAAATCGTGTTCGTTCCCTGTCCAAATTCCGTGCTCGAAACCAGCACCCTCGCCGTACCCTCCACCGTCACATCCATCGCCGCCAGCGAATTCAGGTACCGTTCCCCCGACCCCGTAAAACCCGATCCATGCAGAAACGCAGCCAGCCCGATTCCTTTTTTCTTCATTCCTGGGCTGGCATTCTGGCGAGCAAACCGCTCGCGCTTCGCGTGGTAATCGGACTCCTTCAGAGCCCGCCCCATCAGCGCATCCAGATCGATGTTCTCTTTTATTACCTGACCCGTCGTCGTGGCCAACCCAGTCTTCAGAAAATTTCTGCGCCGCAATTCATCCGGCGCCAATCCCAGCGCTTCGGCCACATGATCCATGTGCCGCTCGATCGCAAATAAACTCTGCGGCGCGCCAAATCCCCGAAACGCCCCATGCGGAGGACAATTCGTCGCGTACGCCTTCGATCGCACTCGAAAATTCGGCCAGTAGTAAGGCCCACCCGCATGAATCGTCGCTCTCGACAGCACCGTCGACGAAAGCGTCGAGTACGCTCCGCCGTCAAGCGCAATCTCCACTTCGGCACCCAGCAGCTTCCCATCCCGCGTCACTGCCGTCCGGTGCCGTACCCGCGAAGGGTGCCGCTTCGTCGTCGCCGCCATATCCTCCGCGCGGTCGTACACGATCTTCACCGGCTTCCCCGATTTCATCGCCAGCAGCGCTGCGTGCGCGTCGATCATCGACGGATAATCTTCCTTACCCCCAAACGCCCCACCCGTCTCCACCTGCACAATCCGGACCTTTTCCTCCGCCAGCCCGGTCATCTTTACCAGCGACTTGTGCACATAGAACGGACACTGCAGCGAGCCCCACACCGTCAGCCCTTCCTCCGCCGAATACGCCGCAATCGCGCCGTTGTTTTCGATATAGAGGTGCTCCTGCGCCCCGGTCACGTACTCGCCCTCGACAATCAGGTCTGCCGTGGCCCGAACCGCATCCATATCTCCCTTCTCCATCAGGAACGACTTGAAGACGTTATCCTCGCCCCACACAACCGGATCGCCCCGCTCGCTCTCCTCAATCGTGAACACCGCAGGCCACTCCTCGTAGCGCACGCGCACCGCAGCCACCGCCTTCCGCAGCAGGTGCCGGTCCCGGTGCGCGAGCAGCACGATCGGTTCTTCAGGATGATTTACGAACTCAGCCGCAAGGCACGGCCAATCGTGATTGATCAGCGCGATTTCGTTTTCACCCGGAATATCCGTCGCCGTGACAATCACAAACTCGTCCCACGGAACCCCCTCGCCGAACTCAATCCCCAGGATGCGCCCGCGCGCGATGCTGCTTCGCACCGTCGCTCCATGCAGCATATCCGGCAGCGTCAGGTCGTCGATATACTGCGCCCGGCCGCACACTTTCGCCACACCTTCTTTGCGCAGCATTGGCTGCCCGACAATCCTCTCCTCCGGCAATTGCGCTCCCTTCAGGGTCTTTGGTCATCCGGGAAAATTTCCTTATGTTACTACGGAGCCGCGCTCCTCCCAAACCAGTAACGGCCTCAGCGCCCATTTCGGCTTTACAAATCCGCATGGCTCTGCGAGGCTGGTGGGCGCTGGTTTGAGGATATTTTCTTGCGCATTCAATCGATTCGCACTGCTGTCACTCTCTTGTGCTGCGCTCTCGCGCTTCCTGTCCTGGCCCAGGCTCCGGTTCCCGACAGTCCTGCGATTGAGCAGCAAGTCGATGCGATGGTCGCCAAACTGACGCTCGAGCAGAAACTCGAACTCATCGGTGGTTTCCACGACATGTTCATCCGCGCCGAGCCCTCCGCCGGCTTTCCCATGCTCAAAATGAGCGACGGTCCCGAGGGCGTCCGCACCTGGGGGCCCGACACCGCCTACGCCGGAGGCATCGCTCTCGCCGCTGCGTGGGATCCCCGGCTTGCCACCGCTATGGGTGAATCCATCGCCCAGGACGCTCGCGCTCGCGGCGTCCATTTTCTCCTCGGTCCCGGCGTCAACATCTACCGCGCCCCTATGAATGGCCGCAACTTCGAGTACTTCGGTGAAGATCCCTGGCTTTCCGGCCAGACCGCTGCCGCTTACATCCGCGGAGTCCAGAGCCAGGGCGTGATTGCCACGGTCAAGCACTTTACCGCCAACAACCAGGAGTACGACCGCCACAACGTCAGCTCCGACATGGACGAGCGCACCCTGCGCGAAATCTATCTACCCGCCTTCGAAGCAGCCGTTCGCGAAGGCCATGTAGGCGCGGTCATGAACTCCTACAACCTCGTCAACGGAGTCCACGCCACCCAGAACACGCACCTCAATAACGACATCCTCAAGGGCGACTGGAAATTCGATGGCATCCTGATGTCCGACTGGGACGCCACCTACTCCGCTGTGGGCGCGGCCAATGGCGGTCTCGACCTCGAAATGCCATCCGGCAAATTCATGAATCCGAAAAACCTACTCCCCGCGGTGAAGAGCGGTCAGGTATCCGAGGCCACTATCGACGAGAAGGTCCGCCGCATCTTTCGCACCGCCGTTTGCTTCGGATTCCTCGATCGCGATCAGACGGATCCCTCCATACCGCGCTTCAGCCAGCACGGCCGCGACGTCGCCCTCCAGGAAGCACTCGAAAGCATCACCCTGCTGAAGAATGAAGGCAATCTGCTCCCTCTCGATACTGCCAACGTCCACACCATTGCCGTTATCGGCCCGGATGCCTGGCCCGCCGAGCCCGGCGCCGGGGGCAGTTCCCACGTGGATGCTTATGAGCCAGTCAGCATCATGACCGGCCTCTCCGACGCGCTCGCTGGAAAGGTGAAAGTCCTCTACGCCGCCGGCCTGCCCACCACCCAGGACGTGATGCAGGAAACCGAGTTCTACGATCCCTCCAGTAAAGCCGACAATCCATGGACCGGTTCGCAGGTCAAAGTCGAAATCTTCGACAATCCGAATTTCACCGGCACCCCCAGCACTCAGTCGGCACGCCGCATCGCCAACTTCCGCTCCGAAGAATGGACCCCGCCCGCCAAAGAACGGCACAGCATCCGCTATGTCGCGAAGTACATGCCGGAGAAAACCGAAAGCTATCTCTTCCTAACCGGCGCCGGCGGTTCCGACGCTTACAAACTCCTCGTCGATGGCAAAACCGTCATCGATCAGCCCTCCCGCGAGGGCCAGGCTCCGCGTTATGTCGAAGTTCCTCTCACAGCAGGCAAAGCCGCATCGGTCGAGCTCGATTACTGGCCGGACGCCGCCTATCCTCGCATCGGCCTTGGCATTCGCGGCGTCGATGAACTCGTCGCGCCCGAAGCGAAGAAAATCGCCGCCATGGCCGACGCTGCCATAGTGGCCGTTGGCTTCGATCCCGCTTCAGAAAGCGAGGGCTTCGACCGCACCTACGAACTGCCCTTTGGACAGGATCAGCTCATTCAGACCGTCTCCCAGGCCAACGCTCACACCATAGTCACCATCACCGCCGGCGGCAATGTCGACATGCACCGCTGGCTCGACAGCGTTCCGGCATTGCTGCACAACTGGTACCCAGGCCAGGAGGGCGGCCACGCCCTTGCCTCCATTCTTACCGGCCAGCGAGCACCCGAAGGTCATCTTCCCGTCAGCTTCGAGCGTGCATGGGATGAAAATCCCGTGCACGATAACTATTACGCCGCCCCCGTGCCCACCGGCCAGACGCCCCACGTCGCCTACAGGGAAAGCGTCTTTCTCGGCTACCGGTACTACACGACCTACGATAAGAAGCCCCTCTTCCCCTTCGGCTTCGGACTCTCCTACACCACCTTCTCGTTCTCGAACCTCAAGGTTTCCCCGGACCAGCCCAGCGCTGACGGCCCAATCACCGTCTCCTTCGACGTAAGTAATACCGGCCAACGCGAAGGAGCCACTGTCGCCCAGGTCTACGTCGGCGATCCTTCCGCCGCCATCAAGCGCCCCACCAAAGAGCTCAAGGGGTTCGAAAAAGTCCGCCTCGGTCCGGGCGACACCCATCACGTCAGCGCCACCCTCGACCGGCGCGCTCTCGCCTATTGGAGCGAAAAGAAGAACGGCTGGCAGGTCGACCCGGGAAAGTTCGTCATCTTTGTTGGCGATTCGTCGGAGAACACCCCGCTTACTCAGGAATTTCAGCTGCATTAAACAAGCCCGGCGGTCTGCCCATCATGGCCGCCGCTTTCCAGGACAGTCCACCGCGCCCCTGAGTTTCTGCCTTATCAGAGGTCGTTGAACAGGCTCTGTTTCCCGAGTGTGGCAATGACCTGGCTGAGGGCCGTTTGCTGCGTCTCTGCCGTGCTTAGCTGCGTCGCTATCTGGCCGACATTAGCCTGCAAGAGATTGGTCTGCGCCGAAATCAGCTGCGTCGACTCGCTCTGCGTGTAGCTCTCAGCCGAGGTCAGCCGCGAAAGTGAGTTATCGAGCAGAACCCGCTGCTGCGTCACATTTCCCAGTGCCGTCGTGAGTTGCTGCGCATCCGCCTCGGCTGTCGGCCCCGCCGTCCCCGTCGAAAAGTCCGCGATCAGCGCATTCAGCGTTCCCAGCACATCGCTTCCCTGTGCGGAGAAAATTTTGCTTCCGGAAATGTTCAGCTGAATCTTCTGCCCATTCGGTGTCTCCAGATAGCTCACGTCATTGTCGCCCTGATAAGTCGCCACCGCCGGCGTAACGGTCGTATTCAGGGTGTAGGGCGCTGTTCCGCCCTGACTTCCCGAGAAAATGTACCTCCCCAGATAAGTCGTGTTCGCCAGCGACATCACCTCATCTCGAATGCCCACCAGCTGGTTGCTGACTGATTCGAGGTCGCTTGCGTTCATCGTGCCGTTGTTGGCCTCCGTCGCCAGAGAAATCGCCGAGGTCAGCTGGCTCACCACAGAGCTCAGAGTCGAATCGCCCACCTGCAGCAGGCTCTGCGTCGACGACGCACTCTGCGAGAAGGTGTCGTCGCTGCTGATCTGCGCGCTCAGCAGCACATTTTCCCCCGCCGCCACCGGATCATCGCTCAGCTGATTCACACGAGAGCCGCTGGCCAGCTCTTCCGTCAGCCGTTGTTCGCTCGCCGAGGCCGTATCGAGTGAGCCGGCAAGATCGTTCAGGTACAGCGGATTGACTCTCATTTCCCAACTCCCTCGCTGGCCTTCTGGCCTGCCGCTGATGTCCGGCCTTTGTCAATGGCGCATTCCCCGCCGAACCGGGGCGTTGGATATCCTCGCCGGCAACTTCGCAAAAGCCTCGCGTTTCTATCGCGACACCCTACGAATACGTCGTCTGGACCCCAAGGTTCAGGGCCGAAGCGATCACCTGGTCGAGCACGGTGAACAGCTTCGAAGCCGCCTGGTAGGACTGCTCCAGAGTCTCCAGCTGAGTCGCTTCATCGTTCAGGTTCACCCCGGATATCGAATTGATCTGGTCGTTCAGCTGAGTCAGAGCAGCCTGCTGCGCCGTGTTTTGGCTCGACACCTCCGATGTCAGACTGCCAAGACTGGTTACCATGTCTGAGAAGTACGCCGTTGGCGAGACGCCCTGAACGATCCCCTGGTTCACCAGATTCGCCATCGCCTCAACATTCGTATTGTCCGAAGATCCAGCACCCGAAGCGGCCGCCGCAATTTGCGACGGATCGGTCATCACCACCGAAATCCCTGCCGCCGATCCTGCCGGATCATTCGGCGTGGCGCCCGCGGGCAGTCCAAAGATCGCCGCGCCCTTATTGCCGTTCAAGTCCGATCCTGCCGCATTCAGGGTGTTGATCTGCGTCGCAACCGAACAGGCCAATTGATCCAGCGAACTCTGCACCTCCGGGATATCCTGATCTCTCGCCGTCAGAATTCCTCCCACCTGCCCCCCTCCGCTGGTCAGATCGGAGGTGATGTCGTTCCCCAGAGAGTCGGAAAAGTGCGTCACCCCGTCCTCTTCACCACTCGTTATCTGATACGCCCGCCCCTCCGAGACCAGCAGGGAACCCCCCAGAGTGGTCACCGTCAGCCCGTTGTTCTCCGTCGCCACCGTTCGGATTCCGATCAACTGCGAGAGATTCGTCAGGTCCTGTTGCCGCTGATCCTGAAGCGTCCCCGGGTCCGCCCCTGGGCCTTGCGCTTCGATCTGACCGTTGAGCGAAGCAATATCCTTTAGCAGTGTGTTTGCCTGACCCACTCCATCGGTGCTCTGCTCATCGAGAGATTGCCTCTGGCTCTCAATCTGCGATGCTGCGCTGTTGAGGTCGGTCGCCAGCGTCGCTGCCGCGCCCAACACGCTCTGCCGCATCGAAAGGTCCGACGGACTCGCCTCAAGCGAGGACAGCGCATCGAAAAAACCAGTCAGGTCAGTGCCGATCCCGGTCGCATCGCTGGTATCCGTTCCCGCACTGGTCGCGCCGCTGAAGATCGTCTGCAGCTGGTCGAGCGCCGTCAGGCGCGCCGCGGACCCGCTCTCGGTCTGCGTCTGCTGCTGCATGGCTTGTTCCAGCACGCTGTCCCGCTGCGACGCAGTGCCCGTCACCGAGACACCCATCCCGTAGTTCAACCCGTCGAATGTCACCGAATCGTTTTGTTCCCAGATCGGCGTCTCCAGCGTGTACCCCGGCGTGTTCACGTTCGCCGTATTGTTGGCCACGATATCGAGAGCCGCCTGGTCAGCGTCCAGAGCCCCTCCGGCAATATTAAGGGCTGTCCCAATCGTCGCCATTTGTCCCTCGCAACCATCCGTATCCACCGCGGCCCCGCAGCAACCGCAGATTGCGCCGCGTCAGCGTAAGAAGATGCTCAAGAGTCCGAAGCCGCTCGCGCGCCAGCCTCCCCTCGCAGGCGGTGCGGGGACCGGGCACCCCGCCAGCGGCCTCTGCTAACCCCTCCAGAAGAAACGCGTCGGCTCGAGCCAGAGCATCAATTCCTGTTCCCAGCAACTCGACGGCCGACATCTGACCCGTCATCCTCGTTCTCCCGACCACCGCGAACGGGATTCAGATCGCCCCCCGTTCTCCGGACTGAGAAACAATTCCCAACTACTTACTTTTCCCCATCATCTGATCGATCATCTTTCCCGCGACTGCGGACGACGGAACGTTGTACGTCCCGCTGGCCAGCGCCGCCTGCACCGCGGCCACCTTCTCCATGCGCACGTCCGAGTCCGGGGACGAAGATGCAGCAACGCTTGCCGCCGCGCTCAGTGTCGCCTGATCTGCCCCGGCCTTCCCCGGCTCGGTTTCGGCCCTCGCCGTCTTGCCGCTTGTCGCGGCGACCTCCCGGCTCGAAAATAGCTGCTGCATCCCCTGAAGGCTGTTGTTCACATTCATGCCTGGTCTCCTTACTTCATTTTATCGGCGCCAAACAACCACACTTGAGTCATCTTTTTCTCCCCCAGGTTATAAATTTCTCAGGTTGCTCCCGCCGGCTCCGATGAACCGCCCCGTCCGAAGTGCCCGATGATCTTCGCGGCAATTCCGAATCCACCCCGTTCCGAAATCGCCCTGGCCAGAGCCTCGGACCCGAAGGACATCAGCGCGCTTCCGCTGCCCTCTCCGCTCGCGTCGCCCTGTCCGTCGTCGAACAACGAGTCGTGCTGCAGGGGCTCAAGGAATTCCTTCATCAGGCAAGCCTCGAATTCATGCGCCGCCGGTTTCACCCGGGAGTCGGGTAATGCCCCTGTTTGCGGTCTGGAGGTCGCCGTCGCTCCTGTTCCTGAGGCGATTCCGGCTGCTCCCGCCGCTTCGCTCGCCTTCGCCATCGCTGCCAGAGGAAACATCACAGAACCTCCAGTTCGGCCTCGAGCGCCTGCGCTTCCTTCATCGCCTGCAGAATCGAGACGATGTCCCGCGCGGTTGCCCCAATCTGCTGCAGATTCTCGACCAGATCCTCCACCGTGGCCCCCTCCCGAAGCTCGATCCGGTTGGCCGGCTTATCCTGCGCCTCGACCGTCGTCTGCTGAACCGCCTGGGTTGTGCCCTGGGCCATCGCGTTCGGCTGGGAAACTTCCATGCGGCTCACAATATTCACGACCAGCCCGCCATGCAGAATCGTCACCGGCTGCAGGGTCACATTGCCGCCGATCACCACCGTTCCTGTCCTCTCGTTCACGACAATTTTGGCTCGCGGAAACACCTCGACCTCCACCTCTTCGACTCGCGCCAGCAGGGCCGCAACATCCTCGCCGGATGCCGGCGGCATTTCGATCCGGCGACTGTCGACCGCATGCGCCAACGGCCGGCCCAGCTCCCGGTTGATGGCCGCTGCAACCGTCTCCGCAGTCGCAAAATCGGCATCGTTCAGCAGCAGAGACAGCGTCCGCATCCGGGTAAGATCGAGCGGCACTCCCCGCTCCACGATCGCTCCCGAGGGAATGCGCGCCGTGGTTGGATAATTCACGGATTTGCTGCTTCCGTTCGCCGTCACCGAATACCCCCCCAGCACCATCGGACCCTGCGCCTGCGCATAAATCTGTCCATCCGGTCCGGACATTGGCGTCATCAGCAGCACGCCGCCCTCGAGACTTCGCGCGTCGCCCGCCGAGGAAACCGTGACATCCAGCTTATTACCGGGCCGCGCGAACGGCGGCAGCGTGCCCGACAGGAATACCCCCGCCATGTTCCGCGTCTGCAGAGCGGTTGCGTTCCCCTGCAGGCTCACGCCCATCCGTTCCAGCGCCGACTCGAGCGTCTGCAGCGGGAAAACCGTCTGCGAGCTGTCCCCGGTGCCGCGCAGTCCCACCACAATGCCGTAGCCCACCAGCTGGTTGTCCCGCACCCCTTCCACCGAGGCGATATCCTTGACCCGCGCCAGCTTCTTCTTCGACGTGTTCCCGGCGCCAGAGGCGGTCACGGTCGAAACCAACAGCAGGAATCCCATCGTCAGCCCCAGTGCGGTCGATCGCATTCGTCCTCGCATCGCTCCCCGCGCTCTCATCCCGACCTCCGGGTCAGAAGACCAGTAACTTTTCAATCAGCCGCACCACCGGATTCTGCCGGTAGGTGGCATCGTTCACGATGCCCTTTCCCACCACTTCCAGTTCCATATCCGTTATTGCCGTCGACATCACCTCGTTCTGCGCGTTCACGTCCTCCGGCCGCACGAGTCCGCGTAAGCGGATCAGCTGCGTCTGCTGGTTGAAGGTCAGCTGCCGTACCACCTGAATCACCAGCATTCCGTTGGGCAGAACATCGGCGACCTCTCCGCCCAACGTTGTCGTGATGCTCGAATTCGTGACGCTCTGCCCCTGCGCGTTCAGGGCTGAAGCGGAGCTCTGATTCACCAGATTGTTGAGCGCATTGCTGCCCGCAAGCTTGCCCAGCAGCGCCGAAACCTGCGAGCTCGCGCTTGAAGCCCGCTGGTTCTTCACAGTCCCGTCGGTCGATGCCGCCAGGCTCTCCGAGACCACCACAGCAATCGGATCGTGCGCCCGCGACGCTTTCACATCGCTGACCAGATTGGTCAGCCTTCCCGTCGCCGACCAGATCGAGCCCGGCGTCAGCACTTCGGCCGCCTTCTCGGCCCGCACCCTGGTTATGTACTGGTTCAGCGCCACATCCGGCGGCGTGTTGCCCGGTTGCGGCTGCTTCGGCCGCGTTCTGGCTGCGCTCGCGACCTCTGCCAGGCAGAGAGCCGACAGGATCGCGATCCGGAATGCGACCCGCATAACCACCACTGCCCCGGCTCCCGCGGTCTGCGGTTTCACGGCCCCCATTCCCTCTCCACCTTCCCCGGGGGCAGTTCGACCTGTCCCGCCCCGCGCACGATACCCTGAAGCGTCGCTCCGCTCAGCCCGGCTTTGACGGAGACCCTCTCCCCGAGGCGCGCCGTTGCCAGCGCTGTGCCGCGGAGACGAATGTCCGATTTTTCGTCCCGCCGCCATACGCTGACTCGCATCCCGGCCCTGACCTCGGGTGCGGGCGCCAGCTTCGCCTCGCCGGAGCCCTGCGGGGCGGGGGTACAGGCCGTCTTCACGTCCCCGGGCGCGCTCCACGGTATCTCGACCAGGCGTGCGGGCTTCTCCGGGCGTTTCGCGTCGCGTTCCACAAGCCACTCCATCCGCAGACCCCAGTCCCTCACCGTCTTCACTCCGCCGCATGCGCCCAATGCCAATGGCTGGGCCGCCAGTATTGCCATGAGAATGCCTGCTCGAGAGCCCCTTCCCGCACACGCTGACGTCCTCGCTCGAACAACGCCCGTCGCTCCCATGCCTGCTCCCGTCCCGTCCCGGATCGATCCCTGGTCCTGCTCCGCTTGAGCACTCGAGGTCAACGCGCCATGTTGTTCACCTGGCTGTACATGTCATCGGCCGCGCGAATCACTTTCGAATTGCTCTCGTAGGCGCGCTGCGCCAGCACCATCTGCACAAAAGCTCCGACCACGTCCACATTCGAGTTTTCGAGATATCCCTGCTGCAGCGTCCCCAGCCCTTCGCTTCCGCCCGGGGTGCCCAGCACCGGATCGCCCGAAGACAGCGTGGCCGTGAACAGATTCGATCCCACGCTCTCCAGCCCTCCCGGATTGACGAACGTGGCCAGCTGGATCTGCCCCAGCTGCGCCGGGTTCTGCTGCCCCGGCAGCGTTGCGTTCACCACTCCGTATTGCGTGATCGTGACCGCGGTCGCATTCGCGGGGATTGTGATGCTCGGAACCACGGAGTCGCCCTGCGCATCGACCAGGGAGCCCTGGTTGTTCAGATAAAAGTTACCGGCGCGCGTATAAGCGAGCGTTCCATCCGGCCGCGATACCTGAAAAAAACCGGTTCCCTGAATGGCCAGATCCAGCGGATTGTTCGTCTGGTTCATGTCGCCCTGGGTCATAATGACTTCGCTGGCCGCCGATTTTGTTCCGAGGCCGATCTGCAGCCCCGCCGATACCGTTTCCTGGCTCTGCGCCGCGCCTGGCGTCACCAGGTTCTGGTAGATCATGTCCTGAAACTGCAGCTGACGCTGGCGGAATCCGACAGTCGAGGAATTCGCCAGGTTGTTGGCAATCGTGTCCAGATTCAGTTGCTGCGCACTCATACCGCTCGCCGCGGTATACAAAGCTCGAATCACATCTGCCTCCCTGCTTCCCGCCCTGCTACAGCACGCGCGGTAAATCCTCGCTCGCCGCCTTGTCGAGATCGTTCGAGAACATCGATACCGCCTTCTGCATCATCTCCGCCTGGCGCTGCATGAGCACCAGCTGCAAGCTCCCGCCAATCACGTCCTGATTCGAGGACTCGAGCGCGCCCTGATGCAGGGCGCCTGTCGCGGCCGTGGCTTCGGCCCCGTCCACGGGAATGTAACGATTCCCCCCCTCGGCCCTCAGCGCATCGGCTGCGGAGAAGCCGAACAGCGCAATCCGCCCGGCCACTGCGCCATTCACCGAGACGGCGCCATCGGAGCCGATCGCAATCGCCCCAGCCGGCAGACGGACCGGCTGATTCCGCGCGTCGAGCACCGGCTCACCAGCCTGGGTAGTCAGCGTCCCGTCCCCCGCGCGCTCGAATTGACCGTCGCGCGTGTACCGGATGCCCTGTTTTGTCTGGATTGCGAAGAATCCGTTTCCCTCAATGGCCAGATCGAGGGGATTCCCCGTTGGTGCCAGCGCACCCTGTCCCATGTCCAGGCGGCTGCCGCCCAGCACTCCGAAAGCATTGATCGTCGTGCTCAGCTGCGAGTTCAGAGCATCCGGACTCAGGATGGCTGAACGGAAATAGTCTCGCTCGGCGCGATAGCCAGCCGTTCCTGCGTTGGCCAGATTGCCGGCCGCCCCATCGAGCGCCTGGCTGCGCGCAAGCCAGCCGGAAAATGCCGCGTAGTAGCCGCTGTCCACCCCGTCGCCTCCACCGGTATTCCTGCAATGACAGGACCGATGGCGACGGGGGAGCATTAGAAACTCCTCACTCGGGCGGCTCGCAGGAGATGCTGATGGTCAGCGTGAGCTCTTCAAATCGATAGCGCCGCTCGATACGGATGGGCGCTCGCTGGCTGAACAGCTGGTAGCTGGTTCCGGCAACCACCGTCGGCGTCGAGAGCAGACAGCCCGACGCCAGAGCCGGATCGAGGCCCTTCCAGGCCCCGGCAATCATGTTGCAGACCTCGCCGACAGCGTCCCGCACCATGGCATCCACCCCGTCCGGTTCGATGCCGGTCATACGCTCGACGATACGGATCGCCGCCGCAGCGCCCGAATGCAGCACCAGCGAGCCGCTCAGAGCGCCGGCCAGTCCGATCACCGCGGAAATTGTTTCCGCTTCGGCCCCGGGACTCTCCGGAGCCGGCGCGCAGCTCACCCCTACCATCGTGCTGAAAACCTCATCCGTCGCCTGATCGAGGTTTGTCTCGAATTGCGCCGTCTCCATCCCGCAGCTCATTGCGCCGGAGCTGTTCGCGCCGCCCGCCCTTTCGCCCGCCGCCCTTTCGCCCGCCGCCCTTTCGCCCGCAAGTCCGCCTGCCGTCATCGATTTCGCCGCTCCTTCCTGACTTTTGTCCGTAGTATTCCGCGGTTTGCTCCCCCGGCCCTGTTCGCTGGCAACTGCACCGCGCTTGCGTCCGCGCGAAGCTCAGGCGGGAGCCAGCAGCGGGAGCACCCTCTCCCGCACCTGATCCGGGGTGAAGGGCTTGCGGATATATCCCTGGGCTCCCGCCGCCAGCGCCTCCCGCACATGCTCCTCGCCGCTCTCGGTCGTAATCATCACCACCGGAGCGCCCCTGGCCAGGCCACGGCTTTGAATCTGCCGCAGGAACTCAAGACCATCCATGCTGGGCATATTGATATCGGAAACGATCAGGTCCACACGCCCCCGGTCGAGCGCCTCGAGGCCCTCCCGCCCACTCCCCGCTTCAAGGACCTTCGCCAGATCGAGCCCCGCCTGGCGCAGGGCCCGCTCGACAATCTTTCTCATCACCGACGAATCGTCGACAATCAGCACCGTCATTCCGGACATCGCGCGGTATCCTCCACGCTTGTCTTATCGGCAGCTTTCCGATTCTCACGATGGAGAATTGTTGCTCTTCCGTGGGCCTCCCGGCCCGGCCGTACCCACAGTGCAGAGCACGTCCTCAACCGCCTCAGGGGGGGGCAGCCCCGCTTCCGGGACCCCGCACCGGAACATCCTCAGCCAGTAATAGTTGTGGATCCGGGCCAGCCGCGCATCGACCGGCCTCTCGGACTCGATCAGGCGGGTCATCGCGCGCCCCAGCACCGAGGAACTGGCCGCCTCAAGGTAGCGCGTCCCGGGAGCAGCGGTCGCGAAGTACCGTGCCCGCGCGCACTCGAATTCCGAATCCGGAGCCATACCGGCTGTCACCGGCAGGCCGCCGATGCGCTCGACGGCATAGCTCAGGCTGCGGTCGATGCGGCTCGAGAAGGCGAGGTAGAGGAGCTTCCCGGCGGCCACGCGTACCGGCAACGCCCCGAAAGCCTCGGACAAAAACCTCGGCATCGCCGCGGCCACCTCTTCCGGTCGATATCCTTCGAGCGCGAAAACGGGACAGTTCCACTGCGCACTCAGCGCGCGGGTGAGAGCGTGTTCCGACAGAATGCCGCTCCGTAACAGCCATTCCCCCAGCCGGATCGTCTCCCCGCTCTGTTCGACAGCGCGCTGCCTGCTCTCAAGAGCCTCGCGCAACTGCACGGGTGTGATGCGCCCCTGTTCGACCAGCATCAGCCCCATCGGCAGACGATGGGGACGCGGATCCGCAAGCGAGCCCCCAGCGTCCATCTCGCGGCGCACGGCCGAAGCCACCAGTTCGCCCATGCACTCGGCCGAGCAGGCCCATCGGCCCTCGAATCCGGGGATCCGCCGGCTGCGCCAGAGACGGATCCAGCCCATGCTGCAGCGAGGATTCGCGCAATGGGAAAAAAGCGAGCCGGGCCGCGCCTCCGCCACGCGTTCCGCAATCACGCCGCCGCCGCTCTTCTCGATCTTGCCGGATGGCCGGTTCGCTAGCAGAGGCATCGGATGCTCTCCAGCCGCCGCACCGGTTCCGCCACTTCGGTCACCCGCAGTCCGAAATTGCCATTCACCAGCACGACCTCGCCGCGCGCGACGATCTTTTCGCCCACAATCAGATCCACCGGGTCGGCCACATGGCGATCGAGCTCGACCACGTCCCCGGGTCCCAATTCAAGTAAATCCTTCAGTTCCATCTCGCAGGATCCGAAACGCACCGAGGCGTCGAGTTCCACTTCGAGCAGCAGATCGAAGTTGCCCGCCGGTCGCTCGCCCACGGGTCTGGCCCACGCGGGCGCCTCTTCGAGAGCCTTCCTCCCGGCCGCTTCCACGGCCAAGGCCATGCGCATCCGCGCGTTTCCGAGGCGCAGGGTGCACGGATCGGGGCGCACCTCCGTGGCGACCGGCGCGGGATCGGCCGCCCTCCCCCCCAGCCGCGCTGCGACACTTGAGAGAATGCCGGACCAGAGCTCCCGCACCATTTGCGCATCCGCCTGCCCAAGTTCGACCACGCGGCCCTCGGCCAGAACCCCGGCCGCATCGTCGCGATCGACGAAGAGGGTCAGGCGCACTCCGGGCAAATCGATGGAATTCGCGAAACTCCTCGCGGGATCGGGGGCTTCGCCCCCGGCGTCCAGCGATACCGGCTGCCCGAGCTCGCGGGCTATCTCGGCCTCGATCCTGCCAACCCAGGCTCCCGCGCCCTGGCCTCGAGGACCCTCGCTCGGCCCCGCACCGACTCCGGAACCCGGATCCACGGCGCTTTTGGCCCTGGCGCCGGTACCCGGTTCCCCGCTCGCTCCCCTGCCGGATGCGTGTTCGCTCACGTCCTCGCCTCACTCGCCGCCAGCAGTTGTGCCGCCCTGCGCTCCCCCTGCCCGACCGGGGCTGCCGAAAACAGCACCACTCCGCCGGCTCGAAATTGCGCCGGCGTCCGCAACGGCAGATCCAGCCGCAGGATCGCCCCGGGGTGCAACCCGGCCAAAGCCTCGGCCGCCACTCGCGCCGGCGGCAGATGAAGCGCCGTTCCGGTCCGGCAGGCCCCTGCCAGCTCCCTCATCCGCCGGCGTGTTTCCTCGGCATGGCGCCGCTGCCGGGACCGCTCGCCGGCCAGGCGGCGGAGAATCGTATTCGACGCCACCGCCGGAAAAGCCAGGTTCAGCAGCCCACTGGTTTCCGCAAGACGCAGCTCGAAACTCAGGCACAGAGTCTTCTCCGAGACCGGAATCAGTCTCGGCGTCTGCGTCTGCATCTGCCGCTTCTCAAAGCTAAAACTCAGCCCCACGGGCTGCCAGGCCATGGTCAGCTCGCGGCAGATCGCCTCCACCACTCCCGACAGTATCGACTCCTCGATGTCGGTCAGCTCGCGCGCCTGGGTAGCCTTTCCTTCGCCGCCCAGCAAAAGGTCGATCATCGACGGAGCCGTGGTCAGATCCATCTGCAGCACAGAGGTCGCCCGGAGGGGATCGAGGCGCACCGAGCAAACATAGGCCAGTTCGGGGATGCGCAGCAGAAACTCGCTGAACTGGATTTGCTCGGCGGAGACCAGGCTGACCTGCACGCGGCTGCGAAACCAGGCTCCCAGATGATGCGTGAGGTTGCGCGCAAAGATGTCGTTGATCATGCTGATGGCTCGCAGCTGTTCGTTCGAGATCTGTCCGGAACGCGAGAAACTCCAGGCGAGCACCCGGCTCTTTGGCTCCTCCAGAACCACGCTGTTGCGCGACCGCGCCGCCTGAAACAGGGCGTCGATCTCTTCCTGGCCGAGTTCCTTTTCGATCGCCATCCGCTTTACCCGCGCCCCGCTCCGAATTCCTGGAGCCCCGTCCGCAGGTGGACCACCGCCGAGGAATGGATCTGCGAGACCCGCGATTCGACCACGCCCAGCGCCAGGCCGATCTCCTTCATCGTCATCTCCTCGTAGTAATAGAGCGTGACCACCAGACGTTCCCTCTCCGGAAGCCGGTCGATGGCCGAGGCCAGACGCTCCCGCATCTCACCGCGGAGACAGCGAAACAGTGGATCCTCGTCGGGATGATTCGGAATGTAGGCCAGCTCCTCTTCGCCCGAGTCCTCCGAGCGCTCGAGGTGGAGCGTGCCGATTTCAAGCCCCTTCAGCTCGCCCAGCAGCTGCTGATATTCATCGAGGCCGAGTCCCATCGCGCGGGCCACCTCGGGCTCCGACGGCGCCCGTCCGCAGCGGGCCGTCAGCCGCCGCACCGCCTCTTCGACGGCGCGTCCCTTGCGGCGCAGGTCCCGCGGGCTCCAGTCGAGCGTCCTCAGGCTGTCGAGGATCGCTCCCCGGATTCGGAACTGCGCATAGCTCCGGAACTGCACCTTCTTGGCGGGGTCGAATTTACGGAACGCGTCCAGCAGACCCAGAGTGCCTGCGCTGACCAGATCCTCCATGTCCACGTGTTGGGGAAGGCGCTCGTGAATGCGGCGGGCCATCCAGCGAACCGCAGGCATGTGCTCGAGCATCGCTCGCTCGCGCTCCTCTTCGCTGGCCGGCAGCCCTGCCGGGGATTGCGCCTCCAAAGCTTCGACGCTTCGCCCCGGTCCCCCGTCCTGTCCTCGGCTCCGCGTTCCTGCGGGGGCGCCCCGGACCGGTTTTCTCCACGTCTCCGCTGCGTGACCTGCTGCATAGTCCATTGCGTCGTTCCTCGTCTCCCGTCGTTCTCTCGGTACTCGTCTTTTCTGCTCGCGTTGTTCCACGCCTCGGGCCCTTCCCGGTCCCTGGATCGTTCCCGGTCTCGGGTCGGCTCGTTACCGGGGACCCTTCAGCCCCCCCGCCTGGCGCCGTTCCCAGGCAGCCGCCGAAGCCCACCGCATCCGGAGCCTCCCGGCCTAAGTCCCCTGCCGTACAATCCCCACCGCCCGCACCTGAATCTCCGGCGGAATCTCGGCCGGGGCGATGACCGTCAGCCGGGGCAGCGCCGGTTCCAGCCACCTCCTGAGGTGATACCGCGCCGGACTTGAACAGAGGAGCACGGGCTGGGCCGAAGCCGAACCCGGCCCCATAAGATGTTTCAAAGAATCGAGGATGCGTCGGAGGACCGGAGCATTCCCTCCCGCCGTCGTCAGACGTGCTCCCGGCTCCGGCGCAACCAGGCTTGTCAGTTCTTCCTCGATGGACGGTTCGAGTGCAATGACCCGCAGCGTCCCGTCGGCTTCGAGCAAAGGCTGCGTCAGCCGTCTTCCCAGGGACTGGCGAGCCGCCTCGACGAGAGCTGGCAGCCCTCGGTTCTGCGGCGCCGTCTCAACCAGGGCCTCCAGAACCGTTCCAAGGTCCCGAATCGACACCCGTTCCCGCAGAAGCTGCTGCAGGACCCTTTGCACCTCGCCAAGGGACAGAATTTTCGGCACCAGTTCCTCGACCAGCTTCGGGTGGCTTTCCCCGAGCGAGTCGAGCAGCCGCCTGGTCTCCGCCCGCCCGAGCAGCTCATGCGCGTGTCTGCGAATCAGCTCCCCGAGATGCGTCCCGATCACGGTCACCGGATCGACCACGGAGTACCCGGCCGCCAGCGCCTCCTCTTCGGCTGCGGGCTGGATCCAGCGCGCCGGAGCTCCGCAGGCCGGCTCCCTTGTCTCCCTGCCCGCAAGTGGACGCGGCTGCGGCTCCGTCGATACGGCCAGAAGGCAGTTTCCCTCTGTCTGCCAGCGGCCGATCTCGGCTCCCCGGAGCGAAACGACGTACTCCCGCGCCTTCAGCCGCAGGTTGTCCGAAATATGCACTGACGGAATCAGGAACCCCAGTTCGGCCGCCAGATGACGCCGCAGCGTCTTCACCCGCCCCAGCATCTGGCCGCCCTGCTTTTCGTCCACCAGCGGGATGAGCTGGAAGCCGATTTCAAGGCTAAGATCGTCGAGGCGCGGTGCGGGCGCCAGGTTCTCCTGCTTCTCCACGGACTTCTTCGCCCCATCGGCCTCGGCCACAGGAGCCACGCCCTTCGCCACCCGCGTTCCCGCATAGCCGAGCGCCGCCGCCGGAAGAAGAAACGCGAGCTTCGGCAGGCCGGGAATCAGGCACAACGCTCCCAGCACACCGCTCGCTACGTACAGCGTCGATCCCCTTCCGAGGAGCTGCGTTCCCAGCTCGGTTGTCAGCTGCCCGGCCGAGGAGGCCCGCGTCAGCACGATCCCGCCCGCGACCGAGACCAGCAGCGACGGAATCATCGTCACCAGTCCGTCGCCCACGGTCAGAATCGTATAGGTGCGGACGGCTTCGCCCAAATCCACGCCCTGCTGCAGCGTTCCTATCAGAAGCCCCGCCACGATGTTGATTGCGGTAATCAGAATTGTGGCCAGCGAGTCTCTCTGATTGAAACGCGCCGCCCCGTCCATCGCTCCGTAAAACTCCGCTTCCTGCGCGATCGCCTGCCGCCGCTTCCTGGCCGTCGCCTCATCGATCAGCCCCGCGTTCATATCGGCGTCAATGGCCATCTGTTTGCCCGGGAGCGCGTCGAGGGTGAAGCGCGCCGTCACCTCGGCGGTGCGCACCGCGCCATGGCTGACCACCAGAAACTGAATCGCGATCAGGGCCAGGAACAGCACAAAGCCCACCACGTAATTTCCGCCGACGACAAACTGTCCGAACGCTCCGATCACCTGGCCCGCCGCCGAGGTTCCTTCATTCCCGTGCAGCAGAATGCGACGGCTCGAGGCGATGTTCAGCGACAGGCGAAACAGCGTCAGCAGCAGCAGCAGGGTGGGAAAGACCGAAAAATCCACCGCGCGGCGCAACTGCACCGCCGACAGAAATACCAGAATCGATGCCGCCATCGAGCAGGCCAGCAGCATATCCATCGCAAAGGCCGGGACCGGCACCACCATCACGAACAGAACACTGATCGCCGCCACCGGCAGCACCAGACTGCGCAGGGCTTTCGCGCCGCCGCCCGCAGCGGGGGCCCCCAGGGTCATGGTTCCGGCGCTCATCCGATCACCCTCCTTCTTCTGGTCATCGTTTCGTCTTCATCGCGTCGTACGCGCGGCGTCGCCGCCGCTCCGTTTGTTCTTCAACGGGGTCCCGGCTGCCCCCGCACGGGACCGGGCTTCGGCTCGTTCGCGCCGCACACGGTCCTCCACCTCGCGCCGGTAGAGCCATGCCAGAATCGCCGCCACCGCTGCGTAGAGTTCGTAAGGAATCGCCTGTCCCTGTTCCACCTGCCGGTAGAGCGAGCGGGCCAGCGGCGGATTCTCGACGATCGGAACGCCCGCCCACTGCGCTTCTTCGCGAATCTGCGCCGCCAGCAGGTCGCGGCCCTTGGCCAGCACCCGCGGCGGATCCATCGTCTCGAAACTGAAGCTGAGCGCCACCGCATAATGGGTGGGGTTGGTCACCACGACGGACGCCCTCGAAACATCCGCCTTCATCTGCCGCCGCCGCATCTGCCGGCGCAGTCCCCGGATGCGCGCCCTGACCTGAGGGCTCCCCTCCATTTCCCGAAACTCGTCGCGCACGTCCTGCTTCGACATCCGCAGCCGGCCTTCCCGGCTCCTCCACTCCATCACGTAGTCGATGCCCGCCCAGCCCAGGAATATCCAGGCCCCGTCGAGCAACAGGTTGTACATCTCGGCGAAAACGTCCGGATACCGCTCCACACTCATCGGCGGGATCACGGTCTGGGCCTCAATGGCGCGGGCCGCGAAGAAGCCCAGCAGCAGCACCGGCGCCAGCGATTTTCCCAGCCGCACCGCGCCGCGCAGGGAGAAGACATTTTTGGCGTTCTCCGCAGGGCTGAGCCGTTCCGGTTTCGGCGACAGCGCCTCGAAGTTCAGGCTCCAGCCCCCACCCTGAACCACTCCCGCCGCCACCGCCGCCGCCAGCGAGGCGAGAAAAACGATGCCCACTGGTTCGAGCGTCCTCAACACGATTCCGCGCATCGCCAGCGCTGTCTCTCCCGCCGTCGAGCGGTCCCAGAGCGCCGGCTGGCCCAGGTCCAGGAAGGCCCGATATGCCCCAGTCCACCCCTCGACACACCTCCCCGCTACGCTGCCCAGAGCAAAAGTTCCGGCCAGCATGGCGGCGCCCGACATCAGGTCGCGGCTGCGCGCGCGGTCGCCATGCTCGGCAGCTTTCTGCCGCTGCCGTGGACTCGCCTTCTCTGTGCGGTCTCCTGCCATCGATCAGGCCGCTCCCGGAGCGCCCGCCAGCAGCCGCCCCGCCTCGTCGAGAAGCGCCGCAAAGCGCGCCTCGATCCAGTGCGGCCACAGCGCCAGCGACCCGATCAGAACGCTGAAGCCCACCAGGGTCTTCAGCGGCACCGTCATCGCCATTACCGGCAGCTGCGGCGAAAGTTTTCCAGCCAGCGCCACCGCCAGCTCCGCCAGCAATGTCGCCCCCATCACCGGCGCCGCCAGCTGCAGCGCCGCCGCAAAGATCCCGCCCGCCATCGCGACGATCGCCAGCCCGGCGTGCGGATCGAGCGTGACTGTCCCCACCGGCGCCGCCGCGAATGTCCGCAGCATGGCGGCCAGCAGCGTACGGTCCAGTCCGGTTCCCAGCACCACCAGCGTTCCCAGCAGTCCGAACATCTGCCCCAGCAGTGGCGTTTCGACCGGAGCATTCGGATCCATCACGTTGACCAGCGAAAAGCTGAACTGAAACCCCATCACCTGACCCGCGAAATCGAGCGCCGCGAATAACATCGACGTCGTCATGCCGAGAACCAGTCCCACGCTCAACTCGCCCAGCACCGGCAGAACCCCCAGCTCGGCATGCGCGCGCGGAAAGGCCGCCACGACCGGCGCCACCAGAAACGAGACCGCCAGCACAAACGCCGCCTTAACCCGCACGGGAATGGCGGAGGAGGAAAGCACAGGAGCAAAGACCATCAGCCCGCTGATCCTCACCATCACCAGTGTCATGGCCTCGATCGTTCGCTCCCAGTTCGCGCTGTCCAGGGCCCCTGTCATCCCGCCCCCAGAAAGCGATGGAAATCCGAGAAAAGCGCCAGCGTGTAGCTCATCAGCCGCCCCAGAAACCACGGCAGCGCCGCCATCAGCAGTCCCACCACGATCAGCAGCCGCGGCACCGTCGAGATGGTCTGATCCTGGAGCGAGGTCAGCGTCTGCACCAGGCTGATCAGGAAGCTCGTAACGCAGGCCACGATCAGGACCGGCGCTCCGAGAATCAGCGCTTCCCGCAGCAGGCTCCGCATCAGCTCCGCTACCTCATCCGGCCCCATGGCTTTCCTTTCGTCAACATCCCACCCTCCGTCCGTTCGTGCAACTGGCTGGCCTCCTTCGCCCTCCGAACCAGGCCCGCCCTCGACTCGCCGGCCGCGGTCAGAAGCTCTTCAGCAGCGAACCCGCCAGCAGGTTCCAGCCGTCCACCATCACGAACAGCAGAATCTTCAGCGGCGTCGAGATCACCACCGGCGGCAGCTGGAACATCCCGATCGAAGTCGTGATCGAGGCCACCACCAGGTCCACCAGCAGGAAGGGCAGAAAAAGCACGGCGCCGATCTCGAATCCCGCCTTCAGCTCGCTCAGGATGTAAGCTGGCACCACGACGCGGATCGGCAGATCGCGGGGGGCCGCCGGCCGCTCCGTCATCGACGCCGAGACAAACAAGGCCAGGTCTTTTTCGCGCGCATAACGCAGCATGTAAGCCTTCACTGGCTCCGATCCGCGGTCGATTGCATCCCACCCCGAGAGCTGCCCGGCCCGGAAAGGTTCTACCGCCTGCTGGTCCACCTCGACCAGAACCGGCTGCATCAGAAACCAGGTCATCATCAGTCCCAGTCCCATCAGCACCTGGTTCGACGGAGCGGTCTGCGTGCCCAGCGCCTGGCGCAGAAAGTGAAACACCACCAGCAGCCGCACCATTGGCGTCATCGCCAACAGGATCGCCGGCAACAGCGTCAACAGCGTCAGCGTGAATACAATCGTCCAGGGAATCGAGTTGTTGTTGCCGATATGACCGGACAGGTCGAGCCCCGGCAGCCCGCTGCCAGCCTTTACCGAAGCCGCCACCAGCGCGTTCACTGCGCTGAATCCCTTCTCCGCCGCCGCTGCGCCGGTACTTCCATGATCGGAGTGATGCTCTCTGTTCCCAGCGCCAGCAGCACGCTCTTGCCCCGGCAGTTCACCAGCACCAGCGACTTCTTTGGCCCAAGGCTCAGCCTGCCTTCCAGCCGGATGGGCATCTCGCCGGCCGTTGGCAGGCTCATCAGCTTGCGCAGCCAGAGCCCCATCCGCATCGTCCAGCTGTAGCGCGGCAGCGGAGTGCTTCCTTCAAAGACCGGATTCAGCGCCATGCCCATCGTGTTCCTCGTTCCTGCCATCCGTCCCCCTACGTGGCCCCTTCGCGAACTGCGACGAGCCCGGTCCAGCCGCCCGGCGTCTCCGCGCTAGGCAAGCCGCGTAATCCGTACCGCCAGTCTCTGATCCAGCACCTCGAACTCCGCCCACGCCAGCAGAGCGCCTCCGCAGCGTACCGGGACATCCTGGGTATGCTCGTGCACCGTCTCAACAATCGTTCCCTTTTCCATCGAGAGCAGGTCCTGCACCCGGAAGGAATGAACATTGACTATCCCATCCAGCCGCATGGGCAACCGGTCCAGCCGCGTATCCAGTTCCTCGGGCGGCAGCTGGCCGATTTCGTCTTCGCTGCGCACCACCAACGCCCCGGTTCCCACCGTTGCGGGCTCCGCCCCCAGCGCCCCGGCCTCCACAACTCTGTTCGCGGTTGCGTGTGTCGCGCCAGTTCCCCCACCGTCCATCCCTGCCTGGGGTGACGCGGCGGTCATTCCGGCCTTCGGCTTGTTATCCGCTTCAGGAGGCATCGCACCCCTCTCAGGTGCGAGTCAAAGCCCCAAACCGAGACCCCAACATTAGAAAGTTCTCAGGATCGCTCCCGACCCGATGACCCAGCGGAACCTCGGAGCGCCCCTGCCCTCAGGCGACCGCCGACACCTCGCTCCGCAGGGTGAACCAGAACGTCGCGCCTTTATCCACCGCGCCTTCGGCCCAGATTCGTCCTCCGTGCCGCGCCAGGATGCGCGCCACCGTCGCCAGCCCGATTCCCGTACCGGGGAACTCACTCCGGCTGTGCAATCGATGGAACGGCTGAAACAGCTGGTCGTTCAGCTTCGGGTCGAATCCCGCCCCGTCGTCCTTCACGTAATACACCGTCTCGCCCCGCATCCGCATGGCGCCGAACTCAATGCAGGCCTCCTCATGGCGCGAGGTGTACTTCCACGCGTTACGGATCAGATTATCGAGGGCTACCCGGATCAGCCCGCCGTCCGCCTCCACCTCCGGCAGATGCGCAATCTTGAACTCGACCCGCCGCTCCGGATCCGAACGCTTCAAATCCTCCGCAATCTGCCACACCATCTCGCTCAGATTCACCGGCGCCTTCCTGAGCGCAACCGTGCTTGCCCGCGAAAGATTCAGCAGATCGTCGATCAGCCCCGCCATATTATGCGTCGTCTGCCGAACCTGCTCGAGAATCTCCGCGCGCTCGCCTTCCCGCTTCTCTTTCCCGAGGCTCTCGAGAATGTAGACCATCCCCTGCACCGCATCGAGCGGCCCTCGCAGATCGTGCGCGACCGTGTAAGAGAACGCCTCCAGCTCCCGATTGGCAGCACGCAGCGCCGCGGTTCGCTCCTGCACCCGCGCCTCCAGCTGATCCCGCGCCCGGTTCAGCGCCGTGTCGCGGTCCTGGATCTGCACCAGCATCTCGTTAAATGCCTCGATCAGCACGGCGATCTCATCCTTGTCCGGATGGGGCGCGGCCCGCACCGAGTAATCCCGCTCCCGCGACACACGCCGCGCCGTCTCCGCCAGTTCCACCATGGGCCGCGCTACCAGCCTCCGCGCCGTCGAACTGATCAGCAACCCGGCCCCCATGCAGATCAGCAGAACCGCGCACGCGATCAGCAGATACTGTCGCGCCCGTCGCCACGTCTCCGTCAGTTCGGCGGCAATGTAGACCGTGCCCGCAGCCTTCCCTTCGAAGATGATCCGATGCGCCAGCAGCAAATGCGTCCCGGTCACCCAGTCTTCGTCATTCTTTCCCGCATCGAGCGCGCGTATCGGCACCGGTTGTCCATTTGCCGATCGCCGGTATTCCGCGAAAGTCGAGCCGTCATTCGCCACCAGCGCCGCCGCCACCACATCCGGCGAGGTGCGCAACGCCGCGAGCGTCGCCGCCGCGCTCTGCTGATCGTCGAAGAGCAGGGGCGACACGCTGTTCGTCCCCACAATTTGTGCCGAAGACTCAAGATTCCGGATCATGTTTTGCCGGAAGGAAATCAGATCGTAGAAGAAGAATGCCAGCACCGCCAGCGCCAGCACCGTGGCGCTCACAACAAGATTCATCCACATCAGCTTCGCTGAGATCGATCGGGAGCCAGGCTTCATCTCGCCCCTCCCGTCTCCGGCTTACCCGTTACCGCCACCGCCACCTTCAGCAGCTGCGAACTCAGTCCCACACCGCAACGAGTCGCTGCCTCCAGATTCACCGAAAACCGAACATGATCCTCCACCATCAAAAACTGGATCATGCCGCCCCGCGTCAGGAAATCCGGGGCGTCGCCCACCGTCAGAATCGGTTTACCCGCCACCGCCCCCAGAAATGCATCTTCCCGAGCCTTGTCTCCCCTCCCGACAAACAAAATCGCGCACTCCCCTGCCCCTTCAGGACGATCCAGATTGCGCACCTCGAAACTGCGCCCGTTGGTTTGCTCTCCTGCCACCAGACGCCCCAGGGTCTGCCCAAACGGATCATCCCCGGCCACACACACTTCGATTGGCCCGCGGCCGGCGTTTTCCGGCCACCGTACAAATTTTCCAAAATTGTAAAGATAAGCCGCCTGCACATCCTCGCGCGACGCCTTCTGAGCTCCAGCCTCAGGCGGCGGAACCACCCCGGCCACGCCCACCAGCCCCCCGAGGAGCAGCATCCCCATCCACGCCAACCGGTTCGAACGCGCCCGCTCCTGCCCTCTCACCACCATCTCACCCGCGCCCGCTCTCCTGGCCGCCAAAACCGGTGTTCGCTGCGGCTCTGTTTTTACCCGTCTCGCGTCTGCCGCAAAATTCGCCCCCTCAGGTTCGACGAAGGAGCGTCCATCTGTAACCATGACGGTTGCTTGTAATCGGCTGGCAGCCATTAGACAAACGAAACAAAGCGGCGCGCCGTTGGATGCGTGTAGTGGCCCCTTACGTTGTCTCTCGATTAACAGCGGCGCGAGGAGTCATTAGCGGCGCTGCCCGGCGGGATCGTCGCCGGCTTCGACATCTGCCCCAGGGTGGCCACCAGCTTCGCCGGCTCTCCCTTCCTCACGAATGCCCGTGCGTACGGCTCAATGTCCGCAGGCAGATCGTAGACATCCGAGAGCACGATAATCGGCGCATGCGGATAACGTTTCCGGGTCTCCTCCGCCGCCATAACCGCGGTCAGCTGTCCGCTTAGCCGATAGTCCATTACCACCACATCGACCTGGCCTGCCGGATAGTCGATCTGATCAGCCGTCACCAGCGCCGGCAATGCCTCATACCCCGCTGCATCGACAATCCATCCATAGATCCGCAGGTGCGTGGGATCGTCATCGATAATGAGCACAGAAGTCCTGCCGCCCTTCATGCCGTCCACGCTGTCTCCACTGACTCAACGAGTCGGAGTCGATACTCGCGCGTCACGACGTCGGAAAGCGAGCTGCCTCTCGACAATCGTCCATTACGGGAGCATGTCAAGTCATCCTAACTGTGCCTCGTTCATCAGAACAACGGAAAAATTCATCAGCACAACGGGAAAACCGTTCCCGTCTCCGTGGCGCAAGTTGGCGTTTTCGCCTGAGGGCGTAATCTGGTCTCAGGGGAGCTTTAACGCGTACGTATCGTCCGGCAATCCCAGTGAAACTGCCTTTTCGCGCAGCACCAGCGCCTCGGCCCGGCTCATCGTCCCGCCCAGCGTTACCATCCACGGGGCCGTTCCCTTCGGCGCGAAAATCCGAGGCTCCAGCTCCGGATAACGCTGCGCAACTTCCTTTGCCGTCCGCTCTGCCTCCGCCTCAAGACCGAAGGTGTAAGCAATCACTCGCCACTCCTCGCCCTTCGCACTCGCCAGCGCATTCGCCGTGGCGCTTCTAACCGTAGTCGCCGCGGGCTCCGCCACCGCCACGACCGCCGGCGCCGGAGTCACGGGTGCCGCTGATCGCTTCCCAGTCGACTCCAGATGCATCATTCCATACACCGTGAAAACTGTTACCAGCAAAACGGCGATTACCGCCGCGATCACATAGGGCGCGCTGGGCCAACGTTCCTCTTCAGGATTCCCACCCCGCATCGCCCACGCTACATCGGCCCTCTGCTGCTCGCCAGGCAACATAAGGGGATCCGCGAACAGCGCCGCCTGCGCCTGAACATCCGACGCCTTCATCGTCAGCATTTGCTGCGCCCGTGTCCCCCTCGACTCCGGATTCCTCCCCGTTCGTTTCGAACGGATTGGAGAGAGGGATTCCCGCTGTTCTCCGGCTGGATTCCTCTCCTTCGCAACCGCCGCCGCAGAAGCTGTGGCCACCCGCAATACCCTCTTTGAAAGCGGCTCGCCGCGGGTCGGGTCCTTCGCAATGTCCCGCATCAGTTCCAGCCGCGTACCCGCCAGCGCCGCCACTTCCGTCGCGCCCGCGTTCCCCGTCAACGCCCGCCTCATGGCCCGCGCCATCGGCTCAGGCAGCAGTTGCAGAATCGGATCATTCTCCCCCTTCGGGAGGAACCCCGTCACCGCCTGCGTCACCGTACGCGCCGCGCACCGCACATCCTCCGCCGCGAGCGCGGCAAATGCCGAGCCGCCGAGCTGCACGCAATCGCTTCGCACCTTGATCGTCTCGCCCATCGCCAGGATGCTCGCCGCTTCCATGTGCTGGTGCACCAGCCCTCGCGCATGCATCGCCGTCAATGCCGCCAACACCGCATCCAGAACCTGCCGTCCCTCGACCGGATCCAGCGTCCGCTCCCGCAACACATCCGCCAGGTTCTCCTCGGTCATTTCCATGGCTGCGACCACCACCGGTGTATCGTCCAGATGCGAGATCACCGCCTCGCGGATTCCCACCACATTCTGATGCCGAACCTCCGCCGCCGCCTCCAGCCGCCCCAGCAACTCCGTCTCGTCGTTCAGAG
Source organism: uncultured Acidobacteriaceae bacterium (assembly GCA_963831055.1). Lineage (GTDB taxonomy): Bacteria > Acidobacteriota > Terriglobia > Terriglobales > Acidobacteriaceae > Palsa-343. Next base: position 85,796 of record CAWHOU010000024.1, read on the forward strand.
CTTCTGTGATGCTGAGCATCAGCGGAATTCCCTCCGCTCCGATCGCCTCGAACCACGCTGTCCGTCCCAGCGGTCGCGCCAGCCGGCCCAGTAACCAGCGTCCGTCCAAATTGCGGCCCTCAAGGTCGCCCCACAACATCATGCGTTTCAGGCCTGCTGTCGCCATAGCTTTCCTTCCTTCCGGTTTGCAGCGCCGGTGCGCAGGGTCGCGGTTCTCAGCGTTGCCGCCGCGCCCCGCAGTGGCACACTTTCTACCCCTTATTTGTTAGTAAACAGCCTCCGGCGACTAACCCGGGACCCTTTTTTCATCGCGCGTATAAAGCTCGTTACGTATCTGTCCTGTCAATCGCCACATTAGTGCCAGACATCGGGGTCTCGTCTCCCTCGAATGTTTGCTGCCGGGGTTTGCTTCCGGCGAAGGTGCTACGCTCATTTTCAGAGATGTCCCAGCCCGCACCTCCTCCGTCACAGCCGCCGTCCACCCCGCCAACCATAAACCTCTGGTGTCCGGTCTGCGCCCGCTCCGTAGGAGACCCGCTGGTCTGCGGCGACTGCTCCGCCGTCATCTGTCGCCTCTGCGGAAACCCCCTCGAATCCCCCGACGAGCTCGCTTTCGGCTAGAAATCAGCTGGTGATTCTGAGTCTCCGGTTATCCTGACGAGGCGGTTCGCAGTCGAACACCCACAGGCCAGCGAATGCCCAAACCGGCGGCACGCACTCCCCCTGAACCAATCGACGTCAGCGCTCGCTGGCTCCTCACCGCTCTTGCCCTCACCCTCCTCGCCGCCGCCCTCTGTGGATATGCCGCCCTGTGCCTCCTCTTCTACCAGGGCCAATGGCAGATGCTCTTCCATCCATCTCGATCCATCTCAGCAACCCCCGGCTCCGCCGGCCTGCCGTTTGAGGACGTCCACTTCGACGTCTCCGACGCCGGACTTCCCCAGCTCGACGGCTGGTGGATCCCAGCCAGCCCCCAGGCGAAATACGTAACCGCCACGGTCCTCTATCTCCACGACGCCCGCGGCTCCCTCTCCGACTGCGTCCCCGCCCTCGCAACCCTTCATTCCGCGGGCATCAACGTCTTCGCCTTTGACTATCGCGGATTCGGCCGCTCCGCCGGCTCTCATCCCACCGAGCGGCTCGCGACCGAAGACGCCATCGCGGCCTGGACATACCTGACGGACACCCGCCGCATCCCCCCGCGCGACCTGATCGTCCTCGGCGACGGCGTCGGAGCCACCTTCGCCGCCCATCTCGCCGCGCACTTTGCCCCCGCAGGAGCCGTCCTCGAGGACCCTAACCCTTCTGCCCGCCAGATCTTCGAATCCGACCCGCGCTCCGGCCTTTTGCCACTGTGGCTGTTACAAAAGGAGCATTTGGATCCCACCTCCGACATCGCTCGCACTCACACGCCCCTGCTGTTTCTCGACGCGCATGGAGACACGCCCCGCACCCGCGCCCTTTTCGCAGCCGCCCCCTATCCAAAGCAATACTTCGACCTGAGAGGGCTCCCGGAAACCGGCCCCATGTCCGCCCCCACCGACCTTACCAACGCCCTCCGCCGCTTCCTGGATGACACGCTGACAACCTCACGCTAGGCAGCAGCCCTTCGCCGGCCTGCGACCCATGCTCCAGCCCCGCCACCCACCAGTTTCAGCCCATGAGCCACCACATACGCAAAAGGCTCCGGCTGCGCACGCGTCAGCCCTATATAGATCAGCATCGCAACCACTCCCACCAAAACCCCCTGCAGGACAAACCGCGACTCGATCCGGCCACCAACCCACCACCCAAACAGGAAACACGTCGCCAGCGACCCCACCGGCGCCACATAAAGCAACGGTGTCTGCCCAAACTTCATGTTGATAGGAATCACGATCAGAATCAGCAACGCCTCCGCCAAAAACCCGCCAATCAGTATCCGAATCCAATGAATCCGTTTTGCCGTACCCTGCGATAAACCATTCGCTGCATTAATCGCCATCGCGCACCCCCAATGGCTCCCAATTGTCATCGATCCCGGCAAGCCGCGGATTGTAAAAACCCGCACTCCGCAATTGGCGCATCCGCCCCCCATCCGCTACCCTCCTTGTGCGTCTCCAGGGTGCCCACATGCGTTCTGCCCTTCTCATCGTCCTCACTTCCCTCTGTGCCACGCCCAACGCGCAAACGCCACGCTTCCGCCAGATAACCATCCCCACCGGCCCCAGCCCGCGCTGGATCGCTGTCGCCGACGTCAATCACGACCACCACCCCGACCTCGTCGTCGCCAACGCAGGCTCCGACACCGTGGATAACGGCTCCATCGCCGTGCTCCTCGGTGACGGTCGCGGCGACTTTCATCCCGCGCCCGGCTCACCCTTCCCTGCAGGCCATCTCCCCAACGACATCGCCATCGCTGACATGAACAACGACGGAAACCCAGACCTCGTCATCGCCAACCATCAGTCGCCCTACCTGCGCGTTTTCCTCGGCGACGGCCGAGGCGGCTTCCGTCTTGCGCCCGGCTCACCCGTCGACGTGCACTCCAATCCCCACCCTCACGGCGTAGTCGCCGCCGACTTTAACTCCGACGGCAAACCCGACGTCGTCACCGACAGTTGGGGATCGAACCAGATCGAACTCCTCCTCGGCGACGGCACAGGCCGCCTCCTCACGCCCGGCGCCTTTTTCCCCACTGGCCATCGCCCCTATGAACGCCTCCGCACCGCCGACTTCAACCACGACGGCCATCCAGACATCGTCACCACCAACCTCGACGACGACACCGTCTCCATTCTTCTCGGCGACGGTAAGGGCGGATTCCACAACCCACCTGGCTCGCCCTTTCCCGCCGGCGCAAAGCCCTGGCAAGTCGCCATCGACGATCTTAACGGCGACGGCAACCCTGACCTCATCGTGATTCCCTACCAGCGCGACATCGTCAGCCCCGCGGAGAACGCCGTCACTATTCTCAGCGGCGATCGGCGAGGCGCCTTCCACCCCATGCCCGGTTCACCTTTGTCTCTCGAAAACTGCCGCGGCCCCAACAGCGTCGCCGCCGGCGACCTCAACGGCAACTGCCATCACGCCATCGCTGTCGCCTGCGCCGAAAGCAAAACCCTCATGCTCTACGAACGCAGCCCCAGCGGACGCTTCACCGCATCCTCCATCCCCATCGCCGGTGGATGGGGCTCCGTCGCCATAGCCCGCCTCACCAGCGATTCCCGCGGCGACATCATCACCGCCAATGCCGACGACGGCACCATCACCGTCTTCTTCCCAAACTAATGTTGAGCGCTGACAGGCACCCGACGCCTCTGATCCGCGTATGATCGCAGCCAGCGTAACAACAGGAGAGATTGTATGGCGCAAATGATCGTGCTCTACAGAACCCCGAAAGATACCGCTGCCTTCGACAGGGACTACGCCGCAATTCACATCCCGCTTGCGAAGAAAATCCCCGGCCTGCGCAAGTATGAAGTCAGCCACGGTCCCGTTACAACTCCGTTCGGCCCCTCCGCTTATCACCTCGTCGCAACGCTGCACTTCGACTCGATGCTGGCGATGCAGTCCGCCTTCGCCAGCCCCGAAGGCCAGGCAGCTGGCGCCCACGCGCAATCCCTCGCCGCCCTCGACATTCTCCTCTTCGACAACCACGAAGTTTGATCCACTTTTCCTGACCCCTGTTCCCTATTGCCTGTTGCCTGCCGTATACTTGGTGTTTGCGGCGGATGCGCGGCGTCTGTCTCCTCTGCCCGCATCCATTTCCGAAAGCGAGATCCAATCCATTCATGGCGAACCATGTTTCTTCGCTCAAACGAGCCCGTCAGACCACCAAACGAACCGCAGTGAACCGCTCCAACCGCACCTCTTTTCGCTCCAGCCTCCGCGCTCTTCGCGAGGCCCTTCAGACGGGCGACTCCAGCGCCGCCGCCACCCAGTACCGCGCAACCGTCTCCGCCCTCGACAAGAGCGTGCAGAAGGGCGTCATCCACGCCAACACCGCATCCCGCTACAAGAGCCGCCTCAACGCCCGCGTCAAAGCGGTCGCCGCAAGCAAGCCAGCCTCATCGAAGCCTGCTGCCGCGAAGAAGTCCGCTGCTCGTTAGAATTGTCGCGTCCTCGCCGCGCTTAATACCGCGCCGGTTACTCTCCGCAGAGTCATCCCTTCGTTACCAACTGGCTACCGTGAAATCACCGATGGGGAAGTGACGGCTTCTCCTGCGTCCAGAAAGATAGAGCTGGTTGGAGAATATTCGATTGGACGCCTCACTCTATCGCTACCCGTTCGACAAGGATGGACCACCGGCTCTCTCCTTTGGAGAGGCGGTCATCGCCGCGCGAATCCTCGAAACAGAGCTTGGCAAATTAATGGAGCGCTGGACCTGGCCGGAAATCTGGCTCAGGATCGTCGAGCGCCGCCCGGGTTATGTCAGGTACGAGGTTCACCGGAACGGAAAGTTCCTGGGAATTGTGACCGTCATGCCGTACTCGGTCGCGCCTCCCAAACATGAGCCCGCATCTACTCTCGATGAGGCATCCGCTGTGGGCCACGCGAGCGAAAAGTTCAAGCGAGCCTGACGTAAGAAGGCACGCGCAGCCTCCATCCGCGACTACAAGTGTCGCTGGCGCTGAGTTAGTATTTCCGGTCTAAGGCTGAGCCGAAATCTCGACCGGCCGCGTCTCAGCCTCGGCAGCGTTCTTGTGCAGCTGGTGATGCAGGCAGTATAGGGCCAGCTCAAGGCGGTCGGACACACCCAGCTTGTCGTAAATCTTCCGCAGATAATTCTTCACCACCTGCTCGGTGGTGCCCAGCTGATACGCGATTTCCTTGTTCCGCTTGCCCTGCGTGATGCCGGCGATGATCAACATTTCCTTCTGATTGAGGCGGGGCTGATTGCGCGGATTCGACAGGTTGCCCGCCTGCGATCGGTACGCTTCGATAACCCAGGTGACCGACTGATTGTCGATCCAGGTCTCACCAGCCGCAATTTTGCGCACGCACTTGATCAGCAGATCGGGCGAAATGGAACGGGGGATGATGCCGCGCACCCCGCGCCGATACAAATCCACTGTGTGCGATTCGTCGTTGGAGGCCGACTGCACGATGATCTTGAGATCCGGAGCCAGACGCACAACCGCCGGGACAGCGTTGGCCGTGCCCGTGATCATCGCCCCCTCAAGCAGGAGAACATCGGCAGGCGTGCGCTGCACCGTGTCCTGAAGCGATTGAAGATTATCGGCCTCGGCGACAACTGCGACGCCGGAGTCAGGTCCGAAGACCTTGCGCATGCCGACCCGATAGATTGCCTGCGAGTCGGCAAGAATCACTCGTACCTCAGGGCTGGGTTGGGCTGCCTGAGGAACTACACTCGTGCCGTTTCCGTTAATGTGCGTCATAAGATATCGAGTCCGAACTACTGGAACCTGTATTCGTCAATTACAGCAGCGGCGTAAGGCTGACCTTCGTTCCAATAAGAACGGACAATTCTTCCAGAGCAATGCACCGCCGCAGTCACAGAGAATTCCAGCATTCCGGCCGGAATCTCCACAAGAAACTCAATCTGCTGCCCTTCCCGAAGAGGTTGCCGCAGCTTCAAAAGAACTCCGCTGGCGGAAAAACTCTCGGTGAGCGCTTCATAAGCCTGGCCCTCGGCGAGTACAGTCACCCGCAACTGCAACGGATAGCGGACTGCCCCACGATAAGGGCGCCAGTTGCGGGTCCCAGGAGAAGAACAGACGATGGATTCCATGATGGACTCTCCTGTGATTCAGCTCTACAGTACCCGCAAACTCCCAAGCTGGCCAATTACCAAAGTTTACATCTTCGATTCCATTTGTAAACGACGAAATTGACCCCTGCAATGACCAAAACGGGGCAGGTTAGGCCTCTTCTGTGGGAAGCTCAGGATTCTTGTGGATTTCCCCGTCCCGGCAGCGGACCGGCTCAAGACGGGAAAAAAGCCGCCGAAGCGCCCACCCAGGATTGATCGCGGTTATGGTCTACCCCCATCATTTGGCCGCGCCCCAGCCGCACCAGGGACAACAACGGCATGAGATTGCCCTGGTCCAGCCCGGTGGAATCGGGCCATACATAAAGAATACGGATCTCCGCCTGGGTGGGACCAAAGGGGGTATCGATGACGGGTACGAAGGTGACCCGTTCCTGCAGAAGGTAATCACTCCGTCGATCCAAAGGTATGCTGGCCAGCTGCGCGTCCGTCGGTGCAAAAACGATCCCCTGCCCCGCAAAAGAATAAAGCGGCTTCAGGATCAGCCGGTTACGATCTTGCGGCAAACGATCACGAAGGTTGGGCAGGTTGTCACCCGCCGGAGGACGGAACCAGTCATCGAGGAAGACCGCTGGCGGGACCGCCGCCTGATGCAGCCACGGCAGCGAGAATTTACTGACGTGATAGTACCAGTTGGGATGGCCGGCCCATTCGACGTCGAACCTCTCCCGGTAATCGAACTTCAGCCGGATTTGCCTCCGCACCATCTCGTCAACAATCGCGCGGTTGTATATCCGGCGGATCGGGACCAGCCGGCCACCGTTGCGATAAGCGAGACGGCGCAGCCGGTCCGGCGATGATTCTGCCGCAATCATCGGTTGAATCTGAGCAATATCGACGATTCGAATCCCGAGCCGGTCGGCGGTGATATGGAAATCGGGCAGCGTCTTTTGATTCGCAGGGTCGACGTCGGCAAGAACGACGGTCTCGGGATCGTGACCGGAGACAATCGTCGCGCGGAGTAGGTCCCAGAAACCTGCCTCGTCGAGCCCGCCCAGCAAATACCGCAAAGATCCGTCCAGCGAAAATGCGGACCTGTACGCCTCGCTCAGCGCCCACTGAAAGCCGAACACGGAAGGAAACGCCTGGATCTCGACCAGCCGAGGCGCCAGCCCGCCATCCTCTTCCCGCACCAGCCCAAAGTCGGCGGTCAGAAAATGTGGATGGTCGTTTTGCGCGGCTGCCCTCCAGGCCTCGGGAATGGCCGCAAGAGAGCTGGCAAGGTAACTGGGGTCGCAAACCAGCTGCAGCGTCAGGTCGATCCCGATGCGGGCCATCTCCTCCAGCATCGCTTGGGGAAAAAAGCACGGTGTCTCAGCGACCGGAAACCCAACATGGGTGCGCGAAACAGCGTCGAGACCGTCCAGCATCGACCGAAATGCCTCCGGTCGAAACTGGCGATTGAAGTCCTGTCGCAGTTGGGGGATCACAGGGCTGAGAGTAACGCGGGGAACACTATCAGGGCAATCGCTGACTGCAAGCCCTGCAAAAGCAACTTCTGGCCGGCATCGAGTCTTCCCTGCGTCACCCGATCCGCGCGTGCCGTCTCGCGGGTTCGTCACACACCTTTCTTCTGCGGCTCCCACACGTATTTGTGAATCTGCAGGCTCAGCCGACCCGGAACCCCATCGGCCAGCATCCATTCCACTACGTTCCGAGGATCAAGCAGACAGTTCTCCGTGCCGCGCTCCGCCGACGGCGTTTTGGAGAATGCCGGAGACAAGAGGATCTGCCCTGCCCGCCTCTCCAGTTCGTGCGCTCCAATGAAATCGCGCGCATATATGTAATCGTCGCGGTTCGCAATCACGAATTTCACCTCGTCGCGTTCCGTCAGATGATCCAGATTCTCCATCCGAAAGCTCCCCGCTTCGCCTGAGCCGGGGCACTTCACGTCCACGATCTTGTGGACCGCCTGCGGCACCTGCTCCAGCGCACGCTCCCCACTGGTCTCTATCATCAATTCATACCCCGCGCCCAGCAGGCGCTTCATCAGCGGAATCAGCTCCCGCTCCTGCAGCATCGGTTCCCCGCCCGTGAACTCGATCAGCTTCACTGGAGCCAGCTTCTCGATCTCCGCTGTCACCTCGTCCTCGGTCAATTTGTAACCGCCAGTGAACGTATACTCCGAATCGCACCACGAGCAGCGCAGGTTGCACCCCGACAGCCGCACAAAAATGCAAGGCAGCCCGGCGAAGCTCGATTCGCCCTGAATGGATTTGTAGATTTCGATGAAATACATCGCGCTATTCGGGGTGAGAGAGCGGCACTACGCCGGCATCTCTGGCTGCGGTGATGAGTTCTTCATCCAGTGTTGCAAGCGGCAAGCTCAATCGCATCGCCAGCTCAAGATAGACCGCATCGTAGGCGGTCAGAGAATAGGCCTGCATGAGCGGAAGCAAAACAGAGGCGCTGATCGGCGGAAAAACGGTGTCCGTATGCAGTTCGAGCGTGGCAAACATCTTCAGGACTATTGCAAGGTCACCCTCATTGAGTCGCTGCATGCGGAATGCCCTGCCGAGAATATTGGCCATCTCCACGTGCCAAAGGGACGAAACGAAAATGGCGCTTATTTTGGCCAGATTCAGCAGCGCCAGCGACTCAGGCGACTGCTCGTCTTTGAAACACCAGCTGAGTGCCACTGAGCTGTCCAGGACAAAGCTCACTCAGCGTGGCCTTCATGGATGAACTCCCTCCACCTGCGCCCTTCCCTTCCTGAAGCCGAGGTTGCGGTCTTCATGTGCTCGATCAGCATATCGACCGCCTGAACTCGCTGTTTTGCTGTCTGCGAATCTCGAGCGAGGTGCTCCTCCATGAGCAAGTTGGCGTATCCGGAGATACTCATCCCGGCGGCCGCCGCCGCCTTTTCCAACGCGTCCTGCACCTTCCCGTTGACTTCGATCTGCATGGAACCCTCGCCCAGCCAGTATAAAACCTGGCTACTCGTAATACGTCGCAGTCGTCGTGTCCGTCTCGAAGATCGTGCAGTCTTTCACCCGCACCCGCCCGCTCGTCATCTCGCTCAGCTGCCGATTTGTTTCGTCATAGAAATACCGGGCAAGATTTTCCGCCGATGGGTTGATCTTCGTAAAAGGCTCCAGATCGTTCAGCATCTGATGGTCGATGCGCTCGATCACCGGCCGCATCACCAGTTTGAGATCGCGAAAGTCCAGCAGCAGGCCCGCCGTGTCCAGCGCCTCGCCGCACAGGGTGATCCGTACTTTGTAGTTGTGCCCATGCGGGTTCTCGCATTTTCCCTTGTAGTTGCGGAGAAAATGACCTGAAGAAAATCCGCGCTCTACTGTCACTTCATACATATTTTCCGGTTACTTTCCAGTTTCGAATTGGCAGCTCCGTTCTATTTTATCTGCCGTCCGTTCGCGAGCCGCCCCGTCCGCGGCGCCTCATTCTCTGCTCCTCATTGCGCCGGTCCACCTGCTCAAACATCGCCGTCATCACCCCCAGCAGCGCCACGATCAGGCCGCCCACAACCAGAAACAACGCTGAGGTCTTCCAGAGCGTCCCATTGGCCGGTAATGCAGGCTGCATCCGCCCCGACGTCATCGCCATCACGAACGAGACCGCAGCAAACAGCAGCAATACCCCCGCCAGGATGTAGAGGTTCCGCGCCACTCGTCAGTCTATCGGGTTTCGCTCACCGTCTCCTCGCTGACCGGACCTTAGCTGACCGGGCGAAAGCTGACCGCTTCCTGACTGATCCGCTCCTGTTCCCTGTTCCCTGTACCCTGTCCTGTGGACATTTCCATCCTCATTCTGGACGACAACCCTGGCAGTCTCGACCTGCTCTCGACCGCGCTCGCTCAGCAGGGACTGACGATCCACACCGCCTCCCGCCCAGGTGAGGCTCTGGAATTGGTGCGCCTCCACCATCCGCAACTGGTGCTGACCGACCTGGTCATGCCCGAGATGACCGGCCTCGACGTCCTCAACCGCATTATGGAAACCGCCCCCGCCACCGACGTCGTGCTGATGACCGCGCACTACACCACCGAAACCGCCGTCCAGGCCATTCGTAACGGAGCAGCCGATTATCTCGAGAAGCCCATCCGCCTGCCCGTCCTCCGTGAACGCGTCGGCCGGCTCATCGAAGACGCCCGCCGCCGCCAGCAGCTCGGCTCCGACGCCGAGTTCGAAGGCCTGATTGGCACAAGTCCAAAAATGGCGGAGATGTTCGCGCGCATCCGCCGCATCGCCCCCCACTACCGCTCTGCCCTCATCCAGGGATCCACTGGCACCGGCAAAGATCTGGTCGCCCGCGCTCTGCATGCGCGCAGCGCTGTCAAAGGCCAATACGTCGTCCTCAATTGCTCCGCCGTCGTCGAAACACTCTTCGAGAGCGAGCTCTTCGGCCACGTTCGCGGCGCCTTCACCGGCGCGGATCGCGACAAGCCTGGCCTCTTCGAAGCCGCCAGCGACGGTACGCTGTTTCTCGATGAAATCGGCGACATGCCCATCGCCACCCAGGCCAAGCTGCTGCGCGCCCTCCAGAACCAGGAAATTCAGCGCGTTGGCTCGCTCCAGACCCGCAAAGTCAACGTCCGCGTCGTCGCCGCAACCCACCGCAACCTGCGCCAGGCCGTCGCCGACCGCCTTTTCCGCGAGGACCTCTACTACCGCCTCGCCATGGTCGAAATTTCCGTTCCCTCCCTTGCCCAGCGCAAAGAAGACCTGCCTCTCCTCATCCACCACTTCGTCGCGAAATTCTCGCAGCAGTTCGGCAAGCGCATCCGCGGAGTCTCACCCCGTGCGCGCCTCGCCCTCGAACATCACTCCTGGCCCGGCAATGTTCGCGAACTGGAAAACGCCATCGGCCACGCCGCCATGATGGCCGAGCCCGCAATAGACGAGTCCGCAGAAATCGACCTTGCCGATCTGCCAGCGTCGCTGCTCGATGACCCCTCGGCCAACCATGGCGAAGAGACCTCGGTTTTGCCGGGTCAGCCCCCCACCCTCCAGCAAGATCCTTCCCTTGCCGAACACGAACGTCAGCTGGTCGTCAGCGCTCTCGATAAAGCGCAGGGCAATCAATCCCATGCCGCAAAAGCTCTCGGCATCGGCCGCGACGCCCTCCGCTACAAAATGAAAAAGTACGGTTTGCTGTAGCCGGTCCAGAACGGCCAGCTCAAGCCGTCTCTTCTCGCTCCAAAGACCGCACCCGCGCCTCATGCAGCAGCCGAGCCACCGTTTCCCGCAGAACCTCAGACCCCGCGGGCTTGGCCAGGTAATCTGTGAACCCCGCGTCCATAATTCGCTCGCGATCCCCGCGCATGGCGCTCGCCGTCAGCGCAAGCACCGGCAGGTTCCGAAAGCGCTCCTCGCCCCGCAGGGCAGCCAGCACTCCATAGCCGTCAAGAACCGGCATCTGCAGATCCAGCAGGACCAGATCCGGATTCACCGCGCGCGCCCTATCCAGAGCTTTTTCCCCGTCCTCGGCTTCGATCACCGCGTAACCGGCGCGCTCCAGCACCAGACGCAGCAGTTCCCGGCTGCTCGGCCGGTCATCCGCAATCAGGATCAGAGGTTTCTCCGGAGATGTCGACACAATGCCTACTCAGCTCCATTGGCCCTGAATACAACTATGTTTCCCCCTCCATCGATCTCTGGGGTTTTAACCAGCCATCCTACAACCCCGGCGCGGCAATGGGAAGCGTGAACGTGAACCGGCTCCCTTCTCCGGGCGTGCTGTCCACTTCCATCCAGCCGCCGTGCATCTGCACCAGCTCCTTGGTGATTGACAACCCCAGCCCCGTGCCTTCTCGAACACCCCGCGTCGTATTACCCACCTGGTAAAACTTGTCGAAGATATTCTCCTGCTCCACAGCGGGGATTCCGATCCCGGTATCGCCCACTGTCACCCGTACAAATCCCGTCTCTTCCGCCGCCTCAATCCACACCTTCCCCCCTTCGGGCGTGAACTTCACCGCATTGCTCAGCAGGTTGTAGAGCATCTCTTTCACGCGTAACGGATCGGCGTCGACCATCGAATCGCGTTCGCCGCGCTCCTCAATCGCGATACCCTTCGCCGCGGCTCCCGGGCGGATGGCATCGAGCGCCTCCCCCACGCTTCGCGCCAGCCGATAGGCCTCGCGCTTCAGGGTGAGCTGGCCCGCCTCAATCTTGCTCAGATCCAGTACGTCGTTGATCAGCTCCAGCAGGTGTTCGGAATCCCGCCGAATGTGCCCCACGAATCGGGTCTGCGCCTCGCTTAGCGCGCCTTCATGTCCCTCCTGCAGCAACTCGGCAAAGCCGATGATGGTGTGCAGCGGAGTTCGCAGTTCGTGACTCATGCTCGCCAGGAACTCGCTCTTCAATCGGTCGGCCCGTTCGACCTCCCGATTGCGCGCTTCCAGCTCCCCCGTGTATTGCAATTGCAGGATACGCACCTCCTTTTCGGCGCGCTTCCGCTCGGTCACGTCGCGAATCACCGCCGTCACATGCACCCCACCCTCGGTCTGGATGGGACTGAGGCTGATCTCAACGGGAAACAGAGTCCCGTCCCTGCGCCGCGCATGCAGCTCCAGACCCGAGCCCATCGGCCGCGTCCGTGGCTGCTCCAGATAGCGGTCCCTGTGCCGGTAATGCTCGTGTCGGATCCCATCCGGCACCAGCAGATCCACCGGCTCCCCCAGCAGCTCGTCGCGAACGTAGCCGAACATCTCCTCTGCGATCCTGTTCATCAGCACGATCCGCCCATCGGCGGAAACCTCCACAATCGCGTCCGGCGCCGCCTCCAGCAACTGCCGGAAACGCCTCTCCAGCCGCGACTGCTCTTCGGCCTCCAACCGATGCTGCCTCTCCGTCATATCCACGTTCGTTTCCATCACGTGCGATTCGGCCACATTCAGCTCGCGAATCCAGCGGCTCAACACCACCACCCGCTGTCCTGTCCTTGTGCGATGGACTAACTCCCCTGCCCACTGCCCATCCCGTTCCAGCCTCCGGTTGATTTCCCCTAACGGTTCTCCAAACGTTGTCTGAAAAAGTTCGTGACTGATCCGCCCCAGAGCCTCCCCAGCGCTCCACCCGTACAGTCGTTCCGCTCCTTTATTCCAGTACACGATCCGATCGCTGGCATCCCGAACCAAAATCGGTTCGTACACCTGATCCAGCAGTTGCGCCTGGCGCCGCGCCGTTTCTTCTCGATCCTTCTGCTGGGTGATGTCACGCGCGATCTTCGAAATGCCGATCAGCTTCCCCGTCCCATCGCGAATAGGAGAAAGCGTCAACGAGATCACAAGGCGCCGTCCGTCCTTGTGGCGCCGCAGCGTCTCATAGCGCTCGATCGCCTCCTCGCCCCCGATCCGCCGCAGCAGCTCCCGCATGTCGTCTTCGTAGCCCGGCCACGCCAGCATCGTGATCGGCTGTCCCACCGTCTCTTCCGCTGTATATCCGAACGTTGCCTGCGCCCCACGATTCCAGCTCGTAATAACCCCATCGAGCGATTCGCTGATGATCGCGTCGTTGGAGAACTCCACAATCGACGCCAGCCGCTGCCGCACCTCCTCGGACTGCTGTCTCGCGGTGATATCCCGGCTGATGCTCGCGAACCCCAGCAACTGCCCGTAAAGGCCAAAGATGCCGAAGGCCCGCATGTCCACCGCGATCGTGCCGCCACTACGTGCATGCCTCAGGCGAAATTCCCCCAGCCACGCCTCACCGCGCAAAAGAGCCGGTAAAATCTCGGTGTCGAAAAACTCCCGCTGATTTTCGAACTCCGTATCGAACACGGGATAGTTCTGCACTCCCTCGGCCGCATCCAGCCCCAACAGTTCCCGCCCCGCCCGGTTGATATAGCTTGTCTTCAGCATTGGATCGGTCAGGATGACCAGATCGGGCGTATTCTCGACGATCGCCAACAACCGCCTCTGGCTCTCGATCGTCCGCTTCTCCTCGGTGATATCGCGCCACGCCAGCAGCGCTCCCTGTACCGTCCCCCGTGCGTCAAAAAGCGGCCGAGCCCGCACATCGATCCAATAACCATCGGCCGCCCCAGGTGGCCGCACATACTGCTCGCCCTGCACCGTCTTTCCTCTCAGCGCGACCGCGCCGGGCAGCTCGTCCGCCGGCCACAGTGTCTGCCGGTCGGGCAAATAGATCCCGTAGGCCTCGCGCCACCCGAAGATTCCCGGACCCCTCGGGTCGATGCCGAACAGCCGCTCCGCCGCCGCATTGGCAAATTGCACATTCCCTTCCCGGTCAAGAGCGACGACCGCTTCGTCCAGGTTATCCACCAGCGCGCGCAATAGATCCTGCCTCGGCTTGTTGGACTTTGCTCCCGTGTTCCCCCCTGCGGCGCGCCCGGCGCGCCGTCAACCGTTGCCGAAGATGTCGCGGATTTCTCCAACGATCTCTTTATCTTCATGGAACAGGCAGATAGTGTACCCGTGCCCACATGCTCATCGCACTGCCTGCGCCATTTCGCGCAGCCACATGCTCCCCAAGCGCCCTCCCGCGCAACCGGATTCCACACTGCCAGCTGAACCTCGCAAGATAGCGCGCCTCTCAAGCTCTCGTGGAATGGCCCACAACCTGCAATGCAACGAAGTTCAGCCAGGGGCAAATTTGGAAATCTCTTTACGCCACACCGGCGGAGCCAGTTTCACCGCGGAAGCTCGCCACCATCGAGTTCTCCTCGATCAGCCTGCCGAAGACGGGGCCGCCGACCAGGGCATGTCACCCGCCGAACTCCTCCTCGCTTCCCTCGGCGGTTGCGTCGGCCAGTATGTCGCTCTATACCTCAGCCTGCGCGGCCTCTCCTGCGAAGGCCTGCTGATTCGCGTCGAGGCCCAGCCTTCCGCGCGCCCTTTGCAAGTCGGGGATTTTCATGTGGAAGTGATCGCGCCCGGCCTCACCGATCGTCAGCTGCGCGCACTCGAAAAGTCCTTCCCCGCCGGCCTCGTCCAGAACGCAATTCGCTCCGAACACGCGGTGCGCATCTCGGCAGCCTCATCGCCGCGGCTTGAGAAGTGACCGGAAGCCAGTACTTAACTGCCCGGCCACTCTGACCTGAAATTTCTGACCTGAATATATGGTGGGCGAGGCGGGAATCGAACTTGAGCCGTTTTGCGGGCGTCCGAGCCCGCAGGCGAAATCCTGAGCGACCCTGAGGGAGCGCAGCGAGCCGAAGGGGAGTCGAAGGACCTCAGCGAAGGACCCCGGTCTTAGAAATTCTCCCCAATGTCTGGTGGGCGAGGCGGGAATCGAACCCACAACCCCCGGCTTAGAAGGCCGGTGCTCTATCCAATTGAGCTACTCGCCCGCCGCTGCAGTGCCTCGCAGCCTCGCTTCCCCATTGTAACGGCCATCGCGAGTCGTAAATCGTCCCCACCAACCCATCGCCGCACAGCCATTCACCGCGTGCCGTTGGCATCGCCCCGCATCAGAAATCCGAGCAGCGTCTTCTCTGCCCAGCGGCCGTCGCCGCTCGCCGCCGTCGCCGGCTCCAGGAACGCGCAGTGTCCCCCATGCTGCGTCTCAAGAAACGTCACCTGCGGATTCCCCATGAGCGCCGCCCGTGTCTCCGGCAGCATGCGAATAAACGGATCGTCCACCGAATGCAGGATCAGCGTCGGCACCCGGAACGACCCAGCATAGATCGAGCTGGCAACGCTGTAGTAGTAATCGTCCGCATCGCGAAACCCGCCGTACCGCGCCACAATCTCATGATCGAACTGCCGCATCGTGCGAATCCTGTCGACCGGCGCATCGCCGTAAATGCGCGGATAAAGCCCCATCCGCCGCCGCACCCGCTCCAGCATCGACCGCAAAAAGTGCCATTCATAAAGACGATTCTGCGGCAGGTGCAGCGCCGCCGACGAAGCCGCAAGATCCATCAGCGGCGAAACCCCAACCACAGCCTTCACTTCACGCGGCGCTCCTGTTCCCACCTCGCCGGCCCAGCGCAGCACCAGATTCCCGCCCATCGAGTAGCCCACAAGTGCCACCGCCTCCAGCTCCTGCTCCCGAACGATCGCCTCCACCACGCGCCCTATGTCCCCGGATCGCCCCGAATGATAAATCGTCGGAGACAACGCATCCGTCCCGCCACAAGTGCGCATGTTCATCCGCACCACGTTCAGCCCCGCCCCCAGCGCCCGCACCGTGTTGCCCACAATGTACTGCGAACTCGACGACCCCTCCAGCCCATGCACCAGCACGACCGTCAGCCGCCCGCTCCGCACCTCGCGCGGCTGCCAGTGGCAGTGGCACAGCACCTGGCTCGGCCCATACCCGCTCACCGGCCCCTCTACTTCCACCAGCAGCGGCTCCGGCTCGGGCAGCATCAGCCGCCGCGGCAAAAAGTTCCCCGCCAGCGTCTGCGCGTGCCCATTGCGCAGCCATCGATGAGGAATAAACTCCGTCAGCCAATCCGCATCTTCCGTGATTGCCGCCGCAGCCATCACGAGCCCTCGCTCCGCGCCGCACCCCTCACCGACTCCAGCACCGACGCCGCCCACAACGCCCCTGTCGGCTCCTCCTCATGCTTGAAGTACGCAAACACACCGCCGCGCGCAGCCCGCTCCTTCAATCCCTCGCCGATCTCCGCCAGCTGCCCCTGCCCATACTCCGTCTTCCGCCGCCGATAGCACGAGAAAGCCGCAGTAGCCACATCCGGAGTCTCAAGCTCGTCGCTCTCCGCCACGCACAACGCAGCCTCGTGCCGCTCCAGCAACCGATAAATCGCCGCATCAAACCACGACACATGCCGAAACTCAAACGCCATCCGAAACCGGCACGCCTTCGCCTCCGCCAGAAACTGCGCCAACCGCCCCTCATCGGCCTTGAAATTCGGCGGAAGCTGAAACAGCACCAGCCCCAGTCGCCCCGCATCGGCCACCGGCTGCAGAGCCCCGGCAAAAACCTCAAGCGTCGCCCCGCAGTCCTTGAGCCGCTGAAAATGCGTGATCCGCTGCGGAGCCTTAAACGAAAACCGAAAATCCGGCCCCGTCTGCGCCAGCCACGCATCAATCGCCGTGCGCCGCGGAAAACTCCGGAAGGTGTAGTTCACCTCAACCGAATTCAGCCGCGTCGCGTAGTACTCCAGAAACTTCTTCGACGCCAGTTTCTCCGGATAAAATGCCGGCTTCCACGTCGGATAAGCCCACCCCGAGCAGCCGACATACACCTGGCTGCCTGCATTTTTCTCTGGCTCGTTTGTCATGGAAGGTTCGCGGCGCGGCGCCCGAAAGGCCAATCACTGGGGCGGCTAGTGGGGATCGAACCCACGACATCCTGAGCCACAGTCAGGCGTTCTGCCGCTGAACTATAGCCGCCATGCCAACCCTGATTGTAACATTGGCCCCACAGCTCTCTCGCGCCACTGCGCCTCCCAAAACCCATGCCCAAACCCGCAAACCAACCCGGAAAACAGCCCGCGAAACCCGACATCCTCCCTCCGGAAACCACCCCCACGCCCGCTCCCGGCATCGCTCCCGCGCTCGCCTCCAAACCCACCCTCCGCCAGCGCGCCGAGCGCCTCTGCTCCGACGAAAATCTCGACTTCTTCGCGCATCTCCTCGACGACTGGTTCCGCCTCCCCTTCACCCCCATCCGCGTCGGCCTCGATGGCCTCATCGGCCTCATCCCCGGCCTCGGCGACATCCTCGCAGGCATCGCCTCCTTCGTCCTCGTCTTCGCCGCCTGGATTCGCGGCGTCCCCTACGTCACCCTCCTCCGCATGATGGTCAACATCGCAATCGAGGTCCTCATCGGCTCCATCCCCCTCTTCGGCGACATCTTCGACATCGCCTGGAAAGCCAACCGCCGCAACTACAACCTGATGACGCGCCACCTCCGCCAGCCCCACCGCCACACCTGGCGCGACTACGCCTTCCTCGCAATCCTCTTCGCCGTAGTCCTCGCCATCCTCGCCATCCCCGTCATCGTGCTGGTGCTCATCTTCCTCTGGATCGCCCACCGCCTCTAACGTCGCAAGTGGCGGCCCAAGGTGCCGCGAAGCGGCACGACGGTAGAAGCCCCGGCCTTCACAGCTTGCGGAAAAACCGCCACTTTTGAATGGGCCCAGCTTCAGCTGTGCCATAAAAGCTGCAAAACATAAAAGCTGCAAAATTAGTCCAGCTTCAGCCTCTGAGGCATGTCTTCTTCAGTTTTTTCTGCAAGCTGTCCAGCCGTGCCCAGGGTGCCGCGAAGCGGCACGACGGTAGAAGCCCCGGCCTTCAGGCCGGGGAAACAAGCCTCATTGAAAGGCGGGCTTCAGCCCCGGACTCCTTTGCATAACTTCACAGCCCCCAAACTTACCTCCGGCACGAAAAGTGAAGGGGCATGACTTTCAGTCATGCCGTAAACGCCCCAAATGAATCGGGCTTCAGCCCCTGAGCACATTCTTGTCGTACGGATCGAGTCTCTTGCGCACCGCTCAGAGCCTCCCAACCCGCCTGAAGCAGGTTTTGTATCAGGGCATGAGTTTACTCAAGATTATTCACTTGACGAAGGGTAACAATTCTGGCATAATCCTTTCATGCCGAACGTTACCCCTTTACTTTCTTTGGTTTCAACTGATCTACGGGTAGCCGTATCGTTCGCAAATCCCGCTTTATTGCGGCAATTAGCTTTCGGGTCGGTACGTGTTGAAGCGGTGATTTTGGTTTGCGAGGGTTAGCCATGACACTCCCTGAAATTAACAAGATGTACTCGACGGACGATTGCTGTCGCGAACTGCTTGAGCGGCTTCGCTGGCCTGAAGGCGTTGAGTGCCCGCGCTGCAAGGATCGCCGCGTATCGCGCATGAAGGATTACGCCCGCTTTGAGTGTGTTGGATGTGAGTATCAGTTCACAGTGACGAGCGGAACGATATTCCACGACTCCCACTTGGCGCTCGCCGCTCTGGTTTCTGGCCGTGCTGCTGATTTGCGAATCCAAGAAGGGCATGAGTGCCATGCAGCTTAAGCGGACGCTCTGGGGCGAACACAAAGGCTCCTACAAGACCGCCTGGTATCTCTGCCACCGCATCCGGGCGGCAATGGCGACTGCGGAAAAGACGATGCTTTACGGGACCGTAGAAATGGACGAAACGTACGTCGGAGGGTCAAGCAGCATGCCTACCACAAGGCCGGGATTCGGCCGATTCCAACAAGCAGATTGTTGTCGGGCATCCGCCAGCGCGGGGGAGAGACCAGGTTCTTCCATGCAGCAGATGCCAAAAGTGGAACGCTTGCCCAGTACATCAAGGAAAACGTGAGCGAAGACGTTGACGTGATCGTGACCGATGAGTTCAACGCCTATCCGACAGCGATGAAGGCTCTGAAAATGACGGAGCGCCACAAGACAATTAAGCACAAAGCGAAGGTTTACGTTGACGGCGACATCCACACCAACACCGTAGAGTCCGCGTTTAGCTTGCTCAAGCGGGGCATCATCGGAACGTGGCATCGAATTTCTGCAAAGCATCTCGCTTCCTACCTTGAAGAGATGACCTTCCGATTCAATCGTCGTGGCCGCTCCGACCTCTTTGTAGACACGCTGCGTCATATGGTTACTGCTGATCCCCTAACTTTTGAGAAGTTGACGGCTTAGATGGATGGCCCAAAGTGGTTGTGTCCTGAGGCCCATACTTTTTAAACATGGTCGCAAGTTCCAGCAAGGAAACCTCGCATCCTGCAACCTCTGGCTCCTCATTAGTCAAAAGCCAACTTTGTTCCGCTGTAGCGATAACCATTTCTAGCCGATGGTTAACGGTCGGGGCTTTAGAGGCCATAATCTTTGCTTCATAGGCATGGTATGCAGATTGTCGAACGTTTCTTCCGAGAGTGTGCTCTCTGTAGTTCAACCACGATTCAGCGTTTGTGTCTCCCGTACCAATTGCCCAATGCCCTGGAAACGGGCACACATGTACTAACCCTGGAGCGGGGCCGTTTTCGCCATAGCATCGGCCAATAAAATACAAAAATGATTGCCCAGTCTCATCAAACGCTCCCACCATCATCTGAGCCCCCGTATCGTACTCCTGCCATTCCCGTACGATGGCACTTTCCTGACTAGTGGGGATCGGAATACGCCCGTTGTCATCGGGGCGGAGAAACGAATATTTCGGAGCAAGCAAATCCCAAGTAAAGTGCTGGGTTCGGTGTCCATGAACTGCCACATTTAGCGCTTCAAACATGGTTCCGTGAGTACGACGGGAGAGCCCATCAAAGTTGCACTGAAACATAGAAAATAACTCCGCGCACATCGCTACGCTTCCTGCACAAGTTGCGTGAAGCTTGCGGGAGGCATCCCAAAAAATCTTATGCAATTCGTCGGTGGAATCGGTTTCCGTCGATCCCATGGTATCGGCCAGCAGGATCACCGTATCGGGCCTAGGCACATGCGGTCTGGGTTTAGAGGAGGCCAACAACCCAATGCCAATCGTCATTAAAGTCTCACGTGTCCGAAGTTTCGGCGGCTTAGGCGTCATTGAACGCCTCCGGCACGCCCTTCGTCAAGTGAATAATCCTGAGTTTACTCGTGCCGTAAGCACGGCAAATGAAGCGGGCTTCAGCCCCTGCGTTCTGTTTTGAAGGGGCACAGCTTTAGCTGTGCCGAAGGATCTGCAAATGATCCCGGCTTTAGCCTCTGAGGGATGGCTTTCTTCCCGTCAGTCTTTTCTGCAAGCTGCTCAGCCGTGCCGAAGGTGCCGCGAAGCCCCGCAACGGTAGAAGCCCCGGCCTTCCCTCAGGCTGCGACTGCTCTCGGCCCACCCTGCGCTAAAATCTAACCATCGGGGCGTAGCGCAGTCTGGTAGCGCATCTGCTTTGGGAGCAGAGGGTCGGGGGTTCGAATCCCTCCGCCCCGACCATTCTCACCCAATTCCAACCATCGATGCCGAGGGCCGCATCTGCGCTACGGCTACCCTTAAGGTGGATGGCATGAACATCCTGACCGGCTACATCTACGACGCCGAGGGCCGCCGTGTGGCGAAGGGGAGCGTCACGAGCTTTGTCTGCGATCCCACCACCAACGGCTTCAGTGCAGCCGTGAACGAGACCGACTACGTCCTCGATCAGGCCGGCTATCAGGTGACGGAGATGGGCAGCGACATCAACGGCTCCATGGCGTGGGCGCACACCAACGTCTGGGCCGGCGGCCAGTTGCTGGCTACCTACAGCGCCATCACGGATACGAACAATCAGCCCGACGCCGCGCTCCATTTCTACCTCAATGACTGGCTGGGGACGCGCCGCGTCCAGACCGACTATGCCGGGATCCAGGAACAGGATTGCTCCAGCCTGCCCTTCGGCGATTCGCTGTCCTGCACGCAGTCCATCCAGGGCCCTACGGAGCACCACTCCACCGGCAAAAAACGCCACCAGGAATCCAACAACGACTACTTCGGCGCCAGGTACTACGCATCAACGGCGGGACGGTTCCTGAGCCCGGATCCGTCCGGATTGGTGTACGCTGATCCGACGAATCCGCAGAGCCTCAACCTGTACAGCTATGTGCGTAACAACCCGTCGCTTTACATCGATCCCGACGGCGACTTCTGTTACCAAGTCAGCGCAGATGGCAATTGGATCACGATTGACAACGCTGCGACCAGTGCGGATAACTGTTCTCTAAGGGTTTCAGCTGGGTCGATGGCACCGCGACAGGCTATTGGTATGGGGCAGATGGCGTAGCACAGATAGGCTTTACGAACGGCAATACTCAAGGAGTTTTGTCGCTCCCTTCACCGGATATATCGACGGATGATTCCGGAAATATTCAGAACCCATGGTTAATCGACTTAACGGACACCACAAAATACGACCCAAGAACTTTCTCGCCTTGGGAACAGCAGTCATATGGCACAAAGGTTGCGACATTTGAGAGCAGATTTCTCGGCACCCATTGGTGCGGACCGGGCGGAGGCGGCCCCACCACGGACGCCGATGACGTGGCCTGCCGCGAACATGATCGTTGCTATGCCAAGGCCGGCGTGTCTGCGGCGATGAATACTGGAGGCGCAACGCCTACGGCGAAGCAAGCCTCCGCAATGGCAGTCTGTAACCAGGCGTTGTATAACAGTGTTAGCCAACACTCGGAACTGTCCGAGACACCGTTTATCCAGGGTTGGCTAACTAGGGGATTTGGGCACATCTATCCAGGTACGGAAGTTCAACCTGGAATACCGAACTTTCCGCCGTATCCATAGAGGTCGCTAAATGAAGACACTCGTCGTTGGTATGGCGCTTTGTTGCAGCCTTATGGTAGGCTTTGGATGCATGGCGGAGCGCCTGTGGATTCCCGCAGGTACGATCACGCCAATGCTTGCTGTGGATTGGACCCTGGCAATTATTTGCATTATTGCTGTGTCATCGCGTTCTTCAGGATAACTCTCGCTGCCGTATCGATGTGGTGCGTAACGTTTGCCGTTGCTGCAGCCTTACTTCTGAGTCTGGAGCTATATCTCGAAAAGAGAACTTTAGTATCCCGTTAGTCGCGGGGACGATACGACTCAGAGTTCGAGAACGACTACTTCTGCGCCAAGGTTAAAGAAACTTAGAATGAGCAGCGATCCGCCCTCCTGATTTGCGAGCGCCGGTAAGAGGAATGGCGTCTGTCCCGCATCGATTTAGCATCCGCCTTGACTGCCCCACCGCGGCTGCGACACTGGCAAGGAAACGAGTGGGAGAATGTCAAGAGGTTTGCCCCGGCCGGATGGCGGGGGCGGACCGAGATGTGCGACTGTTTTGGTAGGTTGGCTCCCATACCGAAAAAATGTGACTCTGAGCCAAGTATCTTCGGTAATATGCGGAGCCAGCGGACCTTTCACATTGACAGGCTCCGTGCTCACGTATGCTTCTGCATTTGTTGTTTTCAGCCCTGCCGAGATTAGAGCAGCGGCGGATTTTGTACCCCAAGGGTGAAAGGAACCAGTGCGTTGCGGGACCTTTGTTCTGCCGCTTCGCCGTGAAATCGAAGACATCGGGAGGCTTCGATGTGTACTCAAGCGATCTCCTTAGCAAACCTGAAGACCGGGTCTCAAACTCTCCTCTACTGTCTCGCCTTGGTAGCGTGGGGAGCCCTGCCCCCGGCGGCGGACGCGCAGACCGGCGACTGGACCTGGGTGGCGGGAAGCAGCGCCCCGGGCCAGAACGGCGTGTACGGAACCATGGGGACACCCCAGCCAACATTCCCCGGGGCCGGATCGACGCGGTGACCTGGACCGACAGCGCAGGGAATCTACGGCTCTTTGGCGGCTATGGAGCCGCTTCAGTGGGTGGGAATTTCGAGCTGAACGACCTCTGGGAATTCAATCCATCCACCAGCGAGTGGGTCTGGATCAGCGGAAGCAGCGCGGTGCCCAATACAATACCGGGCCCGCCCGGAGTGTACGGCACATTAGGTCAGTCGGCAGCGGGCAACGTTCCCGGCGGCCGCTCCGGCGCGGTCGCCTGGATCGACAGCAAGGGGAACCAGAACCGCCGCGCTATACAGGAGACCAGTGAACTGGTCCCGGACGCCTCTCGCTAAACGCCTCCGGCTAACCGTTTTTTTTGCCAACCGTTTTTTCGCTAACCGGCCCTCCGCTGATCGTCTTTCCACTAACTGCTCTTTCGCTCGATTTTGTCAAGTTTCCACCACTTACCCAAAGTAATTAGAATTGATAAAGCGAGAGTTAGGAGCCACCAAAGTTGGCAGTTTTATCCTTCCAACCTGCTATTCTGAACTTAGGGTAGAAAAACAAAAAGCCTCGCCACCACGGCGGGGCTTTTCTATTTCCGGAGGCCTGCCAACGGTGGCGGCGGATGGATCGAACTTGAGCCGATTTGCGGGCGTCCAAGCCCGCAGGCGAAATCCTGAGGAGCAAAGCGACGAAGGATCTCTGGCTTGAGACTTTTCCTGGACGCGGTGGCGGCGGGAAGGATCGAACTTGAGCCGATTTGCGGGCGTCCAAGCCCGCAGGCGAAATCCTGAGGAGCAAAGCGACGAAGGATCTCTGGCTTGAGACTTTTCCTGGACGCGGTGGCGGCGGGAAGGATCGAACTTGAGCCGATTTGCGGGCGTCCAAGCCCGCAGGCGAAATCCTGAGGAGCAAAGCGACGAAGGATCTCTGGCTTGAGACTTTTCCTGGACGCAGTGGCGGCGGATGGATCGAACTTGAGCCGATTTGCGGGCGTCCAAGCCCGCAGGCGAAATCCTGAGGAGCAAAGCGACGAAGGATCTCTGGCTTGAGACTTTTCCTGGACGCGGTGGCGGCGGGTAGGATCGAACTACCGACCTTGGGGTTATGAATCCCACGCTCTAACCATCTGAGCTACGCCGCCCTGGAGAGAAGCTCCTCTCATCATACAAATCGCCTTGCGTGACGGTCAATGCGCGCTGGCCTGAACTGGCAAATCGATTTACAGGCGGCCTGGACGCGACCCCTGCGCGGCGACTTTCTGTACATGCCGTCCCAGCGGGCGTACACTGCCGGGGGCATCTTTTACCCCAAAAACTCCGAAAGACAATGGCCATGACTCAAAGGTTCGTTTCCGCAGGCTTCGTCCTCTTCTCGCTTCTTTCCGCCGGCACTCTCTTCGCGCAAAAGCAAATCGTTCTCGACCGGCGTGACGCCACCGTCACCCTCGAGCCGTATGCGCCCAACATTGTGCGCATCACGCTGAGCATGAAGAAAGACGCCGCGCTCGCGCCTCCCGGATATGGCATCAGCGCGCAGCCGGCGGAGGCAGGCTGGACCTACGAGCACACCGATGCGGTCGATACCTACCGCTCCGATCGCATGACCGTGAAGATGCCCATACCGCACTACGGCCCACGCAACACGAAGTACACCTGCGATACCTGCCAGTACTTCGGCGGCTCGACGCCCTACGTTCCCCTCTCGATTACCGGCGCCGACGGCAAGCCGCTGCTCAACATGCAGGGCTGGTCGATGTCCGTGCCCAACCACAAAGACGGCAATGCATCCGTGCTCGCCGACGTGAATCCCTCGATCGCCTTCGACCACTACGACCCGCGCCCGGCAGACGCGGCATACTTTCAGGTGAGCGCCAGCTTTCATTCGCCCGACGACGAGCACTACTACGGACTCGGCCAGAATCAGGAAGGCTACCTCGACCACCGCGGCCGCCCCATCCGCTGCTGGAACGACTACGACGCCCCCGCTGCGCCCACCTTCTGCGTTCCCTTCCTCGTCACCAACAAGGGCTACGCCGTCCTCTGGGATAATCCCTCGAAGACCACTATCGAGCCGGGCTTCAACGAGCAGACCCGCTGGATCTCCGAGCTCGGCAACCGCGTCTCGTTCTTCGTCATCGCCGGCAAAACCACCGACGAGCTCTACTCCGGCTACAAACTCCTGACCGGCGACACGCCCATGCTGCCCAAAGCGGCTTACGGCTACATCCAGTGCAAACAGCGCTACTCAAGCCAGGCAGAAGTACTCGCCGTGGCCGACGGCTACCGCCAGCGCCATCTTCCGCTCGATGTGATCGTCGTCGACTGGTTCTACTACACCAACATGGGTCAGATGGATTTCGACGCGCGCTACTGGCCCGATCCAAAAGCCATGAATGACAAACTGCACGCGCAGGGCATTCAGACGATGATCAGCGTCTGGCCGCGCTTCGTTCCCACCGATCGCTTTTATTCCGAGCTTGAGAAGAACGGCTGGTTTGAGCACCTGGCCGACGGCACGCCCACCAACGGCCTGCCCTACGACCACGCCGGCTCTGACATCGATACCACCAATCCCGACGCCGCGAAGTGGTACTGGGCAACGATCCGCGACAACATCATCAGCAAAGGATTCGACTCCCTCTGGGCCGATGAGACCGAGCCCGACCTGCCTCCGAATGGCAGTTACTACCACATTGGTCCCGGCACGCAGTACTTCAACGTCTATCCGTTCTTTCACACCGCCGCGCTCTACAACGGATTCCGCGCCGACACCGATCACCGCGCCCTCATTCTCTCGCGCGACGGCTATCTGGGCGTGCAGCACAACAGCGCCATGGTATGGTCCTCGGACATTTTTCCGACCTGGGATACGCTGAAGCGCCAGATTCCGACAGGACTCGACGTGGCCGCCTCCGGCCTGAATTACTGGAGCAACGACACAGGCGCCTGGCAGTATCTGCCGCAGGTGCATCATCCCGACCACACGCCCCTCATCGACCCCTCAGACGCCCGCGACAACGTCGGCGGATACGACGATTATCCGGAGCTCTACACGCGCTGGTTTCAGTACGCCAGTTTCCTGCCCATCTTCCGCACCCACGGCAGCCGCAAATACAACGAGGTATGGTCCTACGGCAAACAGGCCGAGCCGATCCTCGAGCAATATCTGAAGCTGCGTTATGAGCTGATGCCCTACATCTACTCGGAGGGCTACTTCACGCACAAGACCGGCGCGCCGTTTATGCGGGCGCTGTTCATGGATTTCCCCAACGATCCCAAAGTCGCGGACATCGGCGATGAATACATGTTTGGGCCGGCCTTCCTGGTGGCTCCTGTCACCGAGCAGGGCCAGACGACGAAGCAGGTTTATCTGCCCGCGGGGGCCGACTGGTATAACTACTGGACCCACGAGCGCCTTCACGGCGGCCAGACTGTGAGCGTCGACGCGCCGATTGATAAGCTGCCTCTGTTTGTAAGGGCTGGATCGATCGTGCCGCTGGGCAGCCCGGTGAACAGTACCGCGGACAAGCAGAGCATCACGAAGATCGAGGTCTGGCCCGGCGCGAATGCGGAGTTCGACCTCTATCAGGACGACGGCCGCACCTATGCGTATGAGAAAGGCCAGTTCGATCTCACGCATCTCGAGTGGGACGAGAACGCGCATCAGCTAAGGCATACCGGAACCGCCGCCTGGACCGAGCCGGACACGCAGATCGTGGAAGTGATGCAGCCTCGTTGAGAGTAGCTCGAGACGCGACAGCCTGAAGACAGCATTCGCTGGCTCAAAGGTTGCGGCCGGTTTCAGCGACTAATCCCCTGAAACCGGTGAGATCGCCCTCAGACACAGGTTGCTTTCCAGCATGTATTTCGTGCGCGCCTTAGTGGGCGTACTTATTAATGACCGTGATCGCCACCACGATCAGAATTACCGCTGTTATCAGTCCCGTTGCCGCCATCGTTGCCAAGCTCATTGCTATCTCCAGTCCGTCCTGTGTCGCGGGGCCGGAAAAATCCAGTCCGCGGACCAAAGAACGATCCAGGATAAATTCAATGCGCAATCCGCTCAGTGATGGCGGTCACGAATGCCGGCGCATGAACCCCTTAAGTAAGGTCCGTTACTGGCGCACTGCCCACGCAAGCCCGTCCGGTTCTCCCCCCACATCGATGTGCCCGCTTACCGCGAACGTCTTCAGGTCGAGAACCGCAACATAGTTGTCCGGCCCACATGCGATGAACGCGCGAGCGCCATTCGGCTCCATCAAAATGCCCGCCGCGCCATGGCCGATTGGCACGCGCTTCCACTCGCTCCGGCTGGCCGCATCGTAGATCACCAGATCGCCGCTGCGCAGGCTTGAAATAAGCACGTATTTCCCGTCCAGCGTGAACTTCAGCCGATTCGCCCCGAACACCTTCGCATCGAGCGTGGCTGCGACCTTCTTCGACGCAAGATCGATAACGGAAATCGTGCCGTCCTCAGCCCCGGCGGTCCACAATTCGCGCCCATCCGGCGAGACATCGAAGCCCTCCGATCCTTTGCCGACCGGGATGACCGTCTCATTCCAGTCCATGCGCGGTGGTCCGCCCGGGCCGGGCGCACCTGGAGGTGGCCCGGAACCAGCCGGCATTCCTGGCGGCGGACCGGGCGCTCCTGGCGGCGGACCCATCGGCGGCAGCGCGACTTTCTCGATGATGCTCACTGTCCCGGAACTTACATTCGTGGTGTAGATACGATCCTGGCCAGGGGTCACGTAGATCATGTGAGTGCGGTTCTGGCCCGTGCCCATAACCCAGTCCACCTTCGCAGAAGCCGGGTCGTAGCGCGCAATGGCCTTCGCGCCTTCCGCTGTGAACCACACCTTGCCGCCCACAAAAGCCAGGCCGTGGGGTCCATTCAGCGCGCCGGTGTCGATGTCCGGCAGTGCTTTTTGCGCGACCAGGTCGATGACCGAGAGCGCGTGGTACCTGCCAAATCCGTAGATCGAGACGTACGCAGTCTTACCATCGGAAGACGCAATCACCTCGTGCGGATCGGCTCCGACCGGTGCGCGCGCAATCACCGCGAGCGTCTGTGGGTTCACGATAGCCAGAGTATGGTTGCGCTTCGAAAGCGCCAGCAGCGACCCTTGGGGCGTCGCCTGAGCCATCGCGCCCTGCGCCACGGCAAACCCAACAACCGCCGTTATCACAAGCGAAAATCGTGCTGTCATGAACTCCTCCTGCTTCCCGCCGGCAGAGCCCCCGTCAGTCCGACCACGGAACCGGATGCCGCTCCCAGCGATGCTTCCTCATTTTCTCGATAAGGTCGGGGCCAAGGCCTCCGGCATCGCTGAGCGCAATGTTTCCCCGGACATGCTCTTCCTTCCGCATGCCCACAATAAGGGTGCTGACCGCGCGATGCGACAGGATGAACCGAATCGCCAACTCCGGCAGCGACATTCCCGCCGGTAAATCTTCACGCAGCCGATCCACGCGATCCAGCGTCTCGTTCAGGTTCTTCGGATTGAAGTATCCCCTGCGCCAGTCGCCCTCCGGGAATACTGTGTCGCGGGTCATCTTGCCGCCGAGCGATCCCTCATCGAGAGGAACGCGAGCGATAACGCCAACCTTGTATTCTTCGCAGACCGGGAACAGCTCGTCCTCCGGGTTCTGATCGAAAAGGTTATAGATCACCTGAACCGCATCGACCAGGCCAGTGCGAATCGCGCCGATCCCATTCGCCGGCTGCCAGCGATTGAGGCTTAGCCCAAAAGCGCGCACAATCTTGTCCCGCTTCAGCTTCTCGACGGTCTCGCAATATTCTTTGCGATCCGTCCAGGAATCGTCCCACACGTGAAACTGCAGCAGGTCGATCGTATCCACGCCCAGCGCGCGCCGGATCATTTCCGCATGCGCGAAGACATGTTCGGCCGGAAACACATCGTTGTAGTCATATTGCGGCCTGGCCGGCCATTTGCCGTTCTTCGGTGGAATCTTCGAGGCCGCGTAGAGGCGCCTATCGCGATTCGCCGCCAGAATCCTGCCGAGAAACCCGTCGCTCTTGCCGTTCCCGTAGGCCCAGGCGGTATCGAAGAAGTTGCAGCCCAGATCGACGGCCAGTTGCAGTGCGCCCAGCGATTCCGCATCGTCGGAACCGCTCCACCCGCTCATGCCCCACAAGCCGCAACCGATGTCGCTGACTGAAAAGCCGGTCTTCCCTAACTCGCGATGCCGCATACCAACCCAGCCTACATCAGTGCTCGAAAAGGTCTCATCGACCTCTTTACCTCCCGGCGCGCCACCACGGAGATTTCTCCATGCTGATCAATCCAGTCTTGCCGCCACGCGTCATCCACAGGTCGTAGTAAGTGCTGGCATCGAACGTATTGCAGGCCGGCCATGTGCTGTCGATCTTGAGGGTTGTGGGTCCCTCGGCCCCGGAAAGCGTTATCTCGTCCTTGCTGCAGGAAACCACCTGCTGCCGGGTCATCCGAAACGTCGCACCGTGCGGCCGCACGTCCTGGGCCACGTCGTTCGCGTACTTGGTGATGAACAGTGTCCCGACAATCAACACCGTCCACATCAAAATCTTCTTCATAGGCGGACTTCACCGTCCACTCTCTATAACTGACTCTGAAAGCATTCTTTCACCCTCCGCAGGGCGAAACAAGAACCAGTTGCAACGCCCGCATGGCGTGATAACCAGGCCAGTGGCGCGGCAAGCAAAACGGGCTCCGTCCAAAAGACGAAGCCCGCTCAATCCGCAATGCCTTTACCTTCAGTTGCTGCCAGTGCCGTTTCCGCTTCCGCTGCCACTCCCGTTGCCGTCTTCCCGCCGATGCAGCGTCGGCTGATCGCTGCCGTTGGCCCCGGAGTCGGTGCTGTCAGGCGAAGTGCTCGCGCGGCGCAGCGTCGGCTTGCCCTTCTTGTTGTCGATGATCCGCCGCTTGTTCTCGATCCGCGACAGCCGCGCCTTCACATCGTTGAACTCCGAGGTCGTCACCAGATACTCATCCTTCGGTGGAAGGATCTTCGCGATCTCCTCCTCGGTGTGCTCGATGCGATCCGGAGTCTGCGGATGATTCTCAAACACCTTCGCGACCGCCCCCGGCTTCTGTTTCTCGAGGTTCTGCACCTTTTCGAAGAAGGTCACAAAGGCCTGCGGATCGTAGCCCGCGCGGTACATATACTGCACGCCGAGATAGTCGGCCTGCGCCTCAAATTCACGCGAAAATTCAAGGAAAGTGATGGGGATCAGCAGCTGGGTCGCCTCATAAATGCCGTATCCCGTCCAGCTGTAGCCGGTCATCATGATCAGCGGCACCATGCCGATCTGCGCGTAGTTGGCGCGCGTCATCTCCCGCGCCGCGTGGTGCGCGCATACGTGAGCCGTCTCGTGGGCCATCACCCCGGCCAGCTCCGCTTCCTCGTCGGCCGCGAGAATCAAGCCCGAGTTCACATAGAAGAACCCGCCCGGCAGCGCCATCGCGTTGATCTCGTCCGTGTCGATGACCTTAATCGTAAAGGGCACCTTGCAGTCGGAGTTCTTCACGATGTTCTGTCCGATGCGGTTTACGTACTCCGTCACCACCGGATCGTTGATGAACTTCGTGCTCTTCTCGATCTCATCGGCGTACTGCTTGCCCATCTTGATTTCCGACTCGGTCGAGTACCAGTTGCCCATCCCGCGCGCCCCGATATTCCGCGTCCCAACGGCGTTGACGTCTTCGATGCTGCCCGCATGCACGCCAGGCATCATCCCGTTCTTATCCGGCTCCGCCTGCGGGAAAGGATTCACGTTGGGGTCGGTCAGTTTGGAATTCTTGCCGTTGTCCGCGGCGCTTTCGTCATCGCCCGAAGAGGGGCTGGCAGGCGCAGGCGTCGAGCAGATGTCGCCCCCCTTTTCAGGGGCGCGATGGAGCACCGGGCCGGAGCAGTTGTCCGCCGCTGAAGACTGCGCATTGCCGGAAGCCGAAGTCTGACCCT
Organism: uncultured Acidobacteriaceae bacterium; assembly: GCA_963831055.1. GTDB lineage: Bacteria > Acidobacteriota > Terriglobia > Terriglobales > Acidobacteriaceae > Palsa-343. The sequence continues at coordinate 116,656 of CAWHOU010000024.1, forward strand.
GGGGCGTCGCGGACGGAGCCTGTTGCGAAGGGGTCTGCTGGGCGGGGGTCTGCTGCGCCGAAGCCGAAGACTGTTGCGCAGCCGGGGCCGCGGGCGATCCGGACCCGCCCGTAGTCTGGGCGCAAACCCACCCAGCCGGCACCGCCAGAATCACGCACACCAACAGGTTGATTGAGATTTTCGGGGTGGGCATAAACGGACCCTCCTGCAAGGCGGACGTTACCCTGCTGCTCTTAGACGTTAGTATGCGCCTTTTCGGTGTCAGCCGTCCCAGGGATTCTTTTCGGGCCGCCTCGAAATGAACCCTTTTGCGCCAGCCTGCGGGCAGCGTGTCGTCCCGCAAACCCTTGCGACCAGTCTGTCGGCCCTCAGTTCACCTGCTGCAGCCGCTCGATCAGCTTCCGCGCCAGGCTCTCGCCCGATTCCGACCACAGCAGCCGCGTAGAAATCCCGCCGTTCTTCTGCACCCGGTTTGTGAACTCCACCAGCCGCGCAACATTCTGCTTCACCCGCTGGATCGCGTCCTCATCCAGATCCATATCCTCGTAAAGAAACGGCGTGTCCAGGCCAAAATCCACTCGGATATGGCCGTTGGTTTCGTACGCCCCCTCGTCGAACTCCGGTCCGTACCCAATCACCCGCACCGTGCGCGGCTCCTGGCGCCACATCGTGTCCAGGCCCTCGGCGTGTTCGGGAACCCACAGCTCCCAGATCAGTTCGAACTCCCACGCGTAGTCGTCATGGGCATTCTCCATCGCAGCGGCGATCACCGCGCGGGGGCTCGACTCCTCGTCGTCGGTTTCGTTCCGGTAAACGCCCTGCCAGGCAGGCGTCTCGTTCCAGGAGATGGGATAAACCGTCGCCGCCGACACGCGCGCCGATCCGCCCACAGCCGCAAACTGCTCCATCACCTTCTCAAGCGCAGCGGGCAGAGCTTCCAGCCGGAAGTTGGGATACCAGAGACTGAGGTAGAGCTGATCCATAGCAGGTTACAGGTTACAGGTGACAGGTTACAGAGGACAAAGTGCAAGTGACCGAGGACGGATTCCAGGTTGCAGGTTGCGGCCACAACAAACGCCGAGGGGGCCAGGCGCTACTATGAAGGGTCCGCATTACCCACGTACCCTGTGACCTTCAGCCTGTCACCTGTAACCTGTCGTTCATGGCCAAATCATTCCGGGAACTCGTGGTCTGGCAGCGTGCCATGGAACTGACATCTCTGCTCTACCGCCTCACTCAGCATTTTCCACGCGAGGAGTTCTACGGATTGACCGGGCAGCTCCGCCGAGCTGGAGTTTCGATACCAAGCAATATTGCTGAGGGCTCGGGACGCGGCACCAGGAACGATTACCGCAGCTTTCTGAGAACCGCGCGTGGTTCAGCTCTGGAAGTGCAAACCCAGCTGCTGATAGCGCGTGATCTTGGATTCGGCGATGCTGCTCAAATTGAACAGGCGGAGAAGATGGTTGAGCAAACCAGCAAGATGCTTTGGGCCATCGTACAAAAGCTCTGAGCTTCCTGTAACCGTAACCCGTAACCCGCAACCTGTAACCTGTAACCTGCAACCCGTAACCCGCAACCTGTAACCCGTACCCTGTACCCTGCACCCTGTCTTACTCAATTCTCTCGTGCCGATACCCGGCCTCCGTGAGCGCAGCGCGAATCTCCTCGATATGCTCCGCGCCGCGCGTTTCCAGCGTAAAGTCAATCACCGTGTCGCCCAGGCTCACGCCATAGTAGGCGCGATCGTGCGCCGTCTGCACAATGTTGGCGCGCAAATCCGCGATGATCTTCGTCAGGTGATGCAGTGACCCCGGCCGGTCAGTCAGATGAATGCGCACCCGCGTCCGACGGCCATCCTTCACCAGTCCGCGCTCGATGATCTTCGAGAGCAGCGTCACGTCGATGTTCCCCCCGCACACCAGGACCGCCGTGCGCTCCCGGTTGAGAGACGTCTTCTTCTGCAGCAGCGCCGCCAGGGCCGCAGCGCCCGCGCCTTCGGCCAGCGTCTTCTCCCGTTCCAGCAGAACGAGGATGGCGCTGGCGATCTCCTCTTCATCAACCGTGACAAGTTCGTCGACGTATTTCGCCACCATCGGAAGCGTCCTCTCACCCGCCCGCCTCACCGCGATGCCATCGGCAATGGTGGCTTCGGCCGGAATCGTCACCGGATGCCCCGCCTCGCGCGCGCGCAGCATCGAAGGCAGCCGCTCCGTCTGCACCCCGATGACGCGAACCGGACTCGTCCCCGCCGCCGCCCGGCTCTCCTTAATGGCGCAAGCCACGCCCCCGATCAGCCCGCCCCCGCCAATAGGCGCCACCACAGCTTCGAGGTCCTCGACCTGCTCCAGCAATTCAAGGCCGATAGTTCCCTGCCCCGCGATCACTCCGTCGTCGTCAAAGGGATGCAGAAACGTCAGGCCGTCGGCCTCGCTCTGTCGGATGGCCTCCGCGCAGGCCTCGTCGTAGTTGGCTCCGTGCAGCACAACGTCGGCGCCGTAACCGGACGTCGAAGCCACTTTGACCAGCGGGGTCATCAGCGGCATCACAATGCGCGCGCGGATGCCGTTCTGGCTGGCATGGAACGCGACCGCCTGCGCATGATTGCCGGCGCTCGCCGCAATCACGCCCCTCGCGCGCTCCTCTTCGGTCAGCGTCAGGATCTTATTAAGCGCGCCCCGTTCCTTGAAGGCCCCGGTCCGCTGCAGGTTGTCGAGCTTCAGAAATACCTGTTGCCCGGTAATCTCCGAAAGCCCCGCCGAATGCCGCGCCGGCGAAAGATAGATGTGCCCGCGAATCCGCTGGCGAGCAGCCTGGATCGATTCGAGTGTGACGGTCAACGCTCTTTCTTTCCCTTCCACTAACTCCTTCCCACAATACCTGACCCTTCAAGCCCCATCTTCCAGAGCGGGATCATCGCAGGCAGGATAATGATGGAATGCCGCTGCTGCCCGCGATCCCCAAACCCATAGCACCGAGCCTGCCCCTCGAATGGGACAAATTTGTATCCTTCCTCGGCAGCTACACCCAGTCCGCCCTCGGGCGAGCCTGGATCGGCGCGCTAGTGCCATCGATGGACCGCGCCTGGATCGGCCGGCAACAGACCCTGGTCGCCGAAATGCGCGTCCTGGTCACCGCTGGAGTGATGCCCCAGCTGCGCTCCCTCTTCGACCCTTCCGACCAGCTCGCGAAGGCGCGCATCGAAGGCGTGGCCCTCGAATCCGAAGAACTCCGCGCCATCATCGCTCTGGCCGAGGAGATCACCGCCTGGACCGAGCTGATGCGGACTCCGCCCGAAAGCGCCCACGACCGCCTGCCCGAGCTCACTGCGCTTTCGCAGCAGCTGCTCGCCTCCAGCCTGCGGCCGCTCACCGACTCCATGCGCGAGAAGATTCTGCCCGATGGCACCCTCGCCGACGACGCCTCACCCGAACTGCGCCGCATCCGCCGCGAGATGGAACGCCAGCAGCGCGCCATCGAAGAAAGCCTGCGTTCCGCGCTGCGCCGCTTCTCCGAAGGCGGCAGCACCCAGGACGAGCTCATCACCATCCGCGGCGAGCGCTTCGTCATCCCGGTCAAGACGGAGTGGAAACGCCGCGTGCAGGGCGTCGTTCACGGCGCCAGTTCCAGCGGCCAAACCGTTTACGTCGAGCCTCTGGAAACCATCGAGCTCAACAACGATCTGGTGCGCCTGCTTGAGGACGAACAGGAGGAGATTCATCGCATCTTCCTGCACATGACGCGGCAGATCGCGCAGTTTGCCGGGCCCATCCTCTCCGGAGCCGCGATCCTGGCCGAAGTCGACACGCTGCTCGCCCGCGCTCGCTTCGCCCAGGAATACGAGTGCGCCCCGCCGGTTTTCTCTACGGACGAAACCCCCGAATTCCGCCTGAAAAATGCGCGCCACCCGCTGCTCGAACGCCGCCTGCGTGCAGAATCGAAGCGAGTCGTCCCCGTCAGTCTCGAACTGGCCGGCGCCAACCGGCAGCTCATCATCAGCGGCCCAAACACCGGCGGCAAAACCGTCACCCTCAAGACAGCCGGCCTCCTCGCCATCATGGCGCAGGCCGGCGTTCCCGTTCCCGCCGACGAGCTCGTCTCAACAGTCTTCGACGCCTTCCTCGCCGACATCGGCGACGCCCAGTCCATCGAGCAGGACTTGTCCACCTTCTCCGCTCACGTCACCAATCTGAACCGCATCGCAGCCCAGGCCACCTCCCGTTCGCTGGTCCTGCTCGATGAGCTGGGGTCGGCTACCGATCCCGAAGAAGGCGCGGCCCTGGCCGTCGCCATCGCCGAGCATTTTTTGAACGCCGGCGCCTGGTCCATCGTCTCAACCCACCTCACCTCGCTTAAGGTTTACGCAGAAAACGCCCCCGGAGCCGTGAACGCCGCCGTCGGCTTCGACGAAAAAACGCTGGCCCCCACCTACGAGCTGCGCCAGGGCGTGCCCGGCACCTCGGCCGGCATCAACATCGCGCAGCGGCTCGGCCTCAGCACGCAGATTATCGACGCCGCGCGCCAGCGGCTCAGCACCCAGACCCAGGACATCGGCCGTTTTCTTGACAGCCTGCACGAACAGCTCGCGACCCTGACCAAAGAGAGCGCCCGCGTGCGCCGCCTCGAACAGGATTTAGCACAGGAGCGCGCCCGTCTGGACGCTGAGGGAATGAAGGAATGGCGCGCGAAGGTCCGCGACCTCGAAGGACAGCTCCAGTCGCTGCTCAAAAATTTCGAGTACCAGATCCGCGAAACGGTGCGCGCCATTGAAGACCGTGCGGCCCAGCAGAAGCTCTCCAAACAGGCCGAGCAGCGCATCGCCCGGCTCCGCCGCGAGTTTTCCGAGAGCTTCAATACCGCAGTCGTTGCGCAGCATACCGGCGCGGACCGCGGCGATCAGAACGCTCAACCTCATATCGTCCGTCACGTCTCTGAAGGTGACACAGTCAAACTGCGCACCCTGGGCAGAACAGCAACCATCCAGCGGCAGATCGACGAGAAAACATTCGAAGTTGCCGTCGGTGCGATGAAGATGCGTGTGGCCCGCGACGAAATCGCCGAAGTTGTCACCGCCGCCGGCAAGCAAACTCCCATCCAGGCCGCTCGCCGCCGCTGCATCAGCGTCTCTGTCGCCGAGCCGGATGCCATGAGCAGCGAGATCAATGTCATCGGCAAAACCGCCGATGAGGCCCGCGACGATGTGGAGAAATTTCTCGACCGCGCCTTCCTCGCCGGCCTGCCGCGCATCCGAATCATCCACGGCACAGGGATGGGCATTTTGCGGCGAACGCTGCGGACATGGCTCAAGGACCATCCGCAGGTGTCTACGGTGACGGAGCCGGGGCAGAACGAGGGCGGGGCGGGGGCAACGGTTGTGGAATTGCGCGAGGACTGACCGTCCAGGCATACGCGACTTCGGCGCCCGTCAAGGGACCGCTGTTATACGTCGCTTGACGAGCCTGCCGGAAAAATGGCAGCATCGGCGGGAAAAGAAGGATTGGCATGATTCAGGTCATCACGGTGGAGCGCGAGTATGGCAGCCAGGGAGCGGAGTACGCGCATCACCTGGCAGAGCGGCTGGGATGGAAGTTCATCGACAGCTGTCTGATCGAAGATGTGGCCCGGAAGGCTGGGGTCGCGCCCACTCTCGTCAAGCGCTGCGACGAGCGCGTCGACCCGTGGTTTTACCGCTTCGGAAAAGCCTTCTGGCTTGGTTCCCTCGAGCGCCTGCCGGAGGATCCCGCAGTCTTCGACGGCTCCCGTATGGTCGAGTTTGTCCGCGGATATGTGCAGGAGCAGGCCACCCAGGGCAACTGCGTAGTGGTCGGACGCGGCGCCGCCGTGACCCTGGCAAAATCTGCGGGCGCCTTTCACGTTTTTGTGTATGCTTCGATGACCCGCAAGATTCGCTGGTTCGAGGAGCACTTCCCGGAGCACGCCAAAGATGAGCAATACGTAGTCGAACCAGTAGAGGACACAA
>CAWHOU010000025.1:0-67184 GCA_963831055.1 uncultured Acidobacteriaceae bacterium
GGGGGCTGGATTTGAACCAGCGACCTTTGGGTTATGAGCCCAACGAGCTACCAGGCTGCTCCACCCCGCACTTCCATCGTAACAACCTGCCGAGGGTGGGTCAAACGGCTCTCAAAACCCAGCGTTGACGCGGCTTTTTGACGGCAAGGCCCCCGTTTCGACTGGCCCCCCCGCAGCCGTCGCGCGCGAATCTCCACGCCCGCTCGCGGAATCGCAACCACCACGCATCGCACTGTGATGCCTGTCACACCCCCGTGTGCGCTGGAACACAGCCCCCCCACCCAGCCCCATCGAAACTAGGGTCATCCAGCGCTCGCCACGCTGTGCGAGGTGCAGCCATGACCCTTCCGCTCCACGACATCGGCTCCGCGTTCGCCGCGCCCGGCAAAATCATCGTCGCCACCGATCTCTCCGACACTGAATATCTGTTGCCCCACGCCATCGCCCAGGCGAAAGCCGGCGGCGCCTCCCTCCTCCTCGTCCACACCGTTCTGCCCCACGAGTCCATGCCGGTCGAAACCGGTGCCATCCCTTACTACGATCCCCTCCGCATGGATCGCGATGCGCGCCTCCTGCTCGACAGCCTCGTCCGCGAAGTCCACGGCCAGGGCGTCGAATGCTCCGCCGCCGTCCGCCACGGATTCGTCCCCGACGTCATTGCCGACGTCGTCAAAAACACCGGCGCCGGCCGCCTCATCCTTGGCACCCACGGCCGCCGTGGCCTTAAGAAATTCGTTCTCGGCTCCGTAGCCCGCCAGCTCCTCGAAATCGTCGATATTCCCGTCTGCACCATCGGACCACGCGCTCACCGCAAAACAACGGAGTCTCTGCTCGGAACCATCCTGCATCCGGTGTCGCTGACCGGCCTCCACGAAACCAGCACAGCCCTGTCGATCGCTCTCGGCCGCCAGTTCGGAGCCCAGGTCACGCTCCTCCACGTTCTGCACGCCAGCCCCGCCATCTCCCGCGATCCCGGCAAGTCCCTCGCCGCGGCCACCGACCAGCTCAATCGCCTCGTCCCTGACCATGCCCGCGCCTGGACTAAAGTGCAGGCCAAAATCGCCGAGGGCAACATCGTCCAGGAGATCCTCTCCTTCGCCCACGAGATGCCGGCCAGTTTGATCGTTCTTGGCGTCCATGCTCCTGCCCACAGCTGGCTGCCCGGCACCGAGCCCGCGGCTTACAAGATCCTCGTCTCCGCCCCCTGTCCGGTGATTTCGCTCCGCGTCAACCCCGAGCCCGAACACCAAAAATCCCAACACAAGGAGCTCTCCAGTCCCATGGTCCTTGGTTAGTGACTCTGGTTCACAAGTTAAACTTTACAAAGTCAGGTTAAGTCTCAAAGGTTCACAGTTAGAATTTCAGAGTTAGTAGTCAAGGTTCCAATCTAAGTTCCACTGAACGGAGAACCAACATGCGTTGTGCCAACCCAGCCTGCGGTACTGAGCGCGCCCCCGCCGCGGAGAGGTGGAGCTGAATGCCCAACCCTGTAAAAAACGGATCGTCGCCGGCCGGCCGCCAGGTACCCGATCGCTGCGCCCAGTGCACCGACCGGGCCGACCGCCTCTTCTGCAACCTCCCCGAAGACGCCATCGAGCGCTTCGACGAAATCGCCATGCAGATTTCCTACCCCAGCCGCTCCATCGTCTTTGAAGAAGGCCAGCGCGCCGCCGGCATCTTCGTCGTCTGCAGCGGCCAGATCAAGCTCGCCTCCACCTCCCGCGACGGCCGCACCATGATCCTTAAAATCGCCGTCCCCGGCGATGTCCTCGGCCTTTCCGCAACCCTCAACGATCAGCCCTACGAAGTCACCGCCGAAACCCTCGAGCCCAGCCAGGTCCGCAGCGTCCGCCGCCGCGATTTCCTCGAGTTCCTCAGCCACTACGGCGACGTCAGCCGCCACGCCGCCCAGGTCATCGCCCGCGAATACCACGAAGTCTTTCTTGACGCGCGCCGCCTCGCCCTCTCCGGCTCCGCAGCCGGCCGCCTCGCCCAGCTCCTTCTCGACTGGGCACGCACCAACTCCTGTGGCAAGCCTGACCTCCGCTTCACCATGGCCCTCACCCACGAAGAACTCGCCAACATGGCCGGTACCTCCCGCGAAACCGTCACCCGCCTCCTCAACCAGTTCGAGCGCGATTGCCTCATCGTCCGCCACGGCGCCTCCATCGTCATCCTCAAACCGGTCGAAATGGAACGCATGGTCGGCTGAGCCAACAGAAGTGTCATCCTGAGCGATAGGTTGTTCGCGCAAGCGAACAACCGCAGTCGAAGAGCCTGGCCTGAGCGAGTCGGCGCAGCCGGCGAGCCGAACGGCACCTGCATTTCGTTTTCACCCATTACTACGGTCATTTGAAAGGGGGACAAGAAGAAGCTACCCTCCGAATGCATGCGGGAAGAACGCTGCTATTACGTCTACATCATGGCGAGCCGCTCCCTCACCCTCTACATCGGCGTAACCAGTAACATCATGTGCCGCACCGCTCAGCACAAAGAAAAAGCCTTCGAAGGATTCACCGCCGACTACAACTGCAACCGCCTGGTCTATTTCGAGCCCTACTCGACGCCCGGCCGAGCGATAGCCCGTGAAAAGCAACTCAAAGGCTGGAGCCGCGCCAAAAAGCTCGCACTCATCAGAACGATGAACCCAACATGGATCGACCTGAGCGAAGAATGGGGCAAACCGATCAAGCCATTCGACGCCAATTCACTGCGCAAGCAAACTACACCTTGATTCCTCTGACTATGCTCGACCTACCGGAATCCACCCACAAAAAACAGGAAGTGTCATCCTGAGCGAAGCATCCGAATTCGTTGCGCCCGCGCGTCGGGGTCCCCGGCGAGCCGCTTTTGCTCGCTGGGGTGACTCTTGGCGCAACAATCAATTCAGGAGCGAGCCGAAGGACCTGCATTAGCTGTCCGAACCACTCGAAATCCAACCACAAAAACAAATTCATCCTGAGTAAAGGTTGTTCGCGCAAGCGAACAACCGCAGTCGAAGAGCCTGGCCTGAGCGAGCCCGGCAAGTCGAACCGCGCCCGCATCAGCATTCCGAACCATCACAAATCCACCCACAAAAAACAGGAAGTGTCATCCTGAGCGAAGCATCCGAATTCGTTGCGCCCAGGCGTCGGGGTCCCCGGCGAGCCGCTTTTGCTCGCTGGGGTGACTCTTGGCGCAACAATAAATTCAGGAGCGAGTCGAAGCACCTGCATTTCGTTTTTCACCCATTACTACGGTCCCTCATCCTGAAGTGAACCGCGCTCCAACAAAGGCATCCAGCGTGAAGCCCGCTCCACGGCGCGCAGTCGAAGGACCCGACAGACCATCCATAAATCCTCAAGAACCCCCCAAATGTGGAAAACTTGTCAACCCCCCACCCCAAAATCCAAAGTAACAACCCCACATTCCACACCACTTACAAGCCAACCTACTCAAAGAAAGTTGGCAGTTTTATTCTCTGAACCTGCTATTCTGAACTTATAGAGTAAAAAAAGAAAAAAGCTCCACCTATTCCGGTGGGGCTTTTCCTTTTGGTGGGCATTGGAGGGGCCAGTTCTTGCCGGGGCGGCAAGCCCCTCCTTTTTTCACCACCCTCGCCGATTTTCTGAACGCTGAACGGTGAGCGCTGAACGCTGGACGCCGAGCGCTGAACGCTGAACGCTGAACGCCGAACGCTGAGCGCTGAACGCTGAGCGCCGAGCGCTGAACGCCGAACGCTGAACGCCGAACGCTGAACGCTGAACGCTGAACGCCGATTTTCTGAGCGCTGAACGCTGGACGCCGAGCGCTGAACGCTCTCACCGAAAGGAACGGATATGTCTCAAGATACTGCCACCTCCCACACAACCCCCCCACCCCAGCCCATCAACAAACCCCGCCGCTGCCGCTACATCAAAACCGCCGGCGACCAGTGCCGCGCCAAAGCCATGACCGGCAACCACTATTGTTACTCGCACAAATACAATCGCAGACCCACCTTTGCCGGAGTCAAAGGTTACGACCGTGTCGCCTTCCTCGAAGACGCCGCCTCCATCCAGCTCATGCTCTCCCAGGTCATGCAGGGTGTTCTCGACCAGACCTTTGACCACCACGCCGCCCGCACCATGTTCTACGGCTGCCAGGTCGCCTCCGGTCTTGTCCGCCTCGATATGCTCAATCAGCGCTGGCTCGCAGAAAACAAGCAGACCTCGCCCGAGCAGGTCTCTGAAACCACAAAGAGCGAGAACTCCGAGCCCCTCGGCGTCGACGAGGAATACCGCGGCCCCACAGGCACATTCGACCCGCAATGGTCCTTCTCCAAATACCTCTACGAACAGCAGTGCGAGGAAATGGGCCAGCCCAAACCCACCTGCGCCGCAGACTTCCCCGCATCCGGCTGGCTCACCGAAGACGAAGTCAAAGAAGATCCCGAACAATTCATCAAGCGCTACCAGGCCCGCAAGCTAAAACTCTACGAAGAAGCTCAGGCCGCGAAAAAAGCATCCGGCGAGCAAAGCGCGCAATGCCCAACCGGGGAACTCGCAACCAAAGATTGTCATCCCGAGCCGAGCGCGCAGCGCGCAGTCGAGGGACCAGCAACGAAAGATTGTCATCCCGAGCGGAGCGCGCAGCGCGCAGTCGAGGGACCTGCATTTTCCTCTGTCCCACACTCGCCCGCCAAACCCTGTCCCTGCGGCGGCCTCTACGCAGGCGACCCTTGCGACGATTGCCTGGCCCGCCAGCAACGCAACGCTCCGCCCGCGCAGCATCGCCTCCCAGCATCCCTCGACCTCAAAGCCGCCGCCGACCCCAGCACTGCCGAGCCCTGTACCCTGCACCCTGTACCCTGCACCCCGCATTCATGCCACCCGCCCTCCTGCAACCCGCCCTCCTGTTGCCTGCCTTTCCAGGTACCCAAAGAAAAACGTTACTGCCCAACCCGCTCAAAACAGGGCCCGTCCGGAAACAACCCCTCCCCCAGGGGTACTGCCCAGGTCATCATCGCTGAACTCCGAAGGCTCCTGCTCAGCGGATACGCGAAGAGCCTCCCTTCGTTCAGCCAAATGACCCTTTCCGGCGACACCGCACTGGATGAGTGCGTAGAGGCGCTCGCCCGGGTGCACAAGAGCTCCGGCGTCACGGAATCCCAGACAAAAAACGCTCCCGCACCCGGTGGAACCCGATGCGGAAGCGTTTCTGGTTAAGAAGTCCGTGCGCCAATCAAGGCGAATCGATCGGCGCAATTTGCAATCGTGCTGCCTTAGTAGATCGCCACTCCGGGCCAATTCCCCGCAGGCGTGTAATCGCACACCACGAGCGCATAATCCGGAAAGTCCGGGTTCGGAGAGTTCGTGGTGCATTGTGCTACTCCGCAGCCGACAGCGGTTGTGGTGCGCCAGGCGAGCTGCGTGAAGTGGCCACACTCATCGCCCGCCGCACAGGTACCTCCGGTCGAGTTGTAAGTGTAGTTCCCTGCTTCGGCGGACCACGCGTCTACGGCGTCCTTCCCGGTAATCGTCACCGGCGTCGTCGTCGACTCGGAAGTGTAAATATTTTCTCCGCCATCACTGTTCGGATTATGGTTCAAGCCGCCGCACTGAGACGCCCAGTTCTGAGCGACCGTGGCCGCGCCCGGATCCCAGATCACCGGGTTCAGCGGACCACCGGCCGTGGCCGACGGCGCCGGGTTTCCCGGTCCCCATCCCACCGAACGGTCCCCGTTGGCGCGGACGTAGTTGGTCTCGGAAAGAATGTTGCAATACACGTTGTTCGAGCAACCATAGGGATCGAAGGTCGCGATTTTCCACGCTGCGGGGATCGTGCCCGGGCTTCCCTGGCTCGCTATCGTTGCTCCGTTCATCAGCCAGATATAGACCTCTCCGGTGCTGAGTTGCCGGAACAGAATGCTGGCTCTGCCGCTTCCGTCGTAGTCGCCAACGCCCACTATGCTCCAACCATTGCCCACACCGGAGCAGCAGACCGTGCTCGACGGAGGACTCGGGCTGCCCGGGCTCCGCTGGCTCGCGATCGTGAGCCCGTTCATGAACCAGATGTAGATCTGTCCGGTGCTGCTGTTTTGCCACAGAACGTCACTCGTGCCGTTCCCATCGAAATCGCCAACCCCCAGAACCGCCCAGTTGGGAGAAAGACTGTTGGCAACCACGCCCTGGCTCGCAATCCCGGTCCCGTTCATGAGCCAGATGTAAACTTCCCCACTGGTGTCGTTCTGCCAGAGGATATCGGCTTTGCCATCGTCATTGAAATCGCCAACGCCCACAACGTTCCAACCGGAAGACGGAGACACCGTAGCCGGGCTTCCCTGGCTCGTGATGGTCAGCCCGTTCATCAGCCAGACGTAGACTTCGCCGCTGGTACTGTTTTGCCACAGAATATCGGCTTTGCCATCGCCATTGAAATCGCCGACGGCCTGAATGCTCCAGTCGGTAGTGACGGTGCCAGGGCTTCCCTGGCTCGTGACCGAGCTCCCGTTCATGAACCAGATGTAGACCTCGCCGCTGGTGCTGTTCCGCCAAAGCACATCGGCCGTACCTGTTCCACTGAAATCGCCAACACCCTGAATGACCCAGTCGGAGGAGACATCGACCTGCCCACCCTGGCTGCCAATCGCGGTCCCGTTCATAAGCCAAAAATAAGGCTCACCCGTGCCGCTGTTTTGCCACAGAACGTCGCTCTTGCAGTCGCCGTTGAAGTCGCCTGGCGAGACAAAGGACTCCGGGTTCGGATTCGGATTCGGGTTCGTGGTGGTGGTCGTACATGTCGCGGATGCCTTGGGCGAAAGGAAGAGCAGCCCGATCAGCACCAGACTTGCGAAACAGCAAGGAAGGGTCAGCGCATGCTTCAACCGCCGGCCTGCGAGATGCATTCTTTCCAGGTTCATGGGAAATTCCCTCATTTCGAACGGGCGTTTTCATCGGCACAGGGCAACCGCTCTTCGTCAACCAACAGGCGAGTGTTCTCGCAGACAGCCGCTTTTGGGACGCTGATACTGAAGGAGTCCGCTCATCGAAAGCCGACAAGTCTGAGTTTCGCGGGGCGCACCGCCACCTCGGCCGGCATGAAAATAACTTGCGGGGGATGTTGTAGCTTTACAGCAACTGTGAGAAGGCTGTCAATGGGTTGGTAATGTTCGATTCGTGATTCACAGCAAAAGGGCCGCATCCCGCTTGCGCGGGATGCGGCCCTGCTTAGGTAAAACTTCCTGGTGCGAACAGCTTAGTAGGGTGCTTCCCCGTTGAAGTTGCCCGCCGGCGTATAGTCGCACACCACGAATGCCCACGGATTAGAATCACCATTCGGGCTGGTTGCTCCCGAGCATTGCTGCACAGCACAGCCCATGGCGGTAGTGAAGCGCCACACTGTCTGCGTGTAGTGACCGCAGCCCAGCGTCGTGTCAGTTGACGTGCAATTACCCCCGCCGGCCGGGTAGACGTAGTTGTTCGCCTCGCTGTCCCAGCTGCTGGCCGCGTCGGTACCGGTGATCGGAACCGGCGAGGTCCCACCTGCATCTGCCTCGTAAATGCTCTCTCCACCATCACGGTTCGGATTGTGGCTCCAGTTGCACTGAGACGCCCAGTTCCGCGCGACCGTCGCCGCACCCGGATCCCAGGTATACGGAAAGAGGGCTCCCCCGGTCTCGGAAGACGGCGCCGGATTTGGAGCTCCGTTCGAAGGTCCCCAGGGAGCACCCGTGCCAGGGAAGGGCCCGTTGACTCGCGCGGCATTGGTCGCTGAAAGAATGTTGCAGAAAACCTGGGTTCCACAACCATAGGGCGCCAGGTCCGAGACTTGCCACGCTGCGGGGATCGTGCCCGGGCTTGCCTGGCTCGAGATCGTCGCCCCGTTCATCAGCCAGATGTAGACCTCTCCGGTGCTCAGTTGCCGCCACAAAATGCTGGCCCTGCCGCTCCCGTCGTAGTCGCCAACGCCCACTATGCTCCACCCGTTGCCCGTGCCGTTACACACCTGCACGGTGCACCCGATGCTGTTCGGCTGTGCGGGACTGCCCGGGCTTGCCTCGCTCGCGATCGTGAGCCCGTTCATGAACCAGATGTAGACCTGTCCGGTGCTGCTGTTTTGCCACAGAACGTCGCTGGTGCCATTCCCATCGAAATCGCCAACCCCCAGAACCGCCCAGTTGGGAGAAAGACTGTTGGCAACCACGCCCTGGCTCGCAATCCCGGTCCCGTTCATGAGCCAGATGTAGACTTCCCCGCTGGTGTCGTTCTGCCAGAGGATATCGGCTTTGCCATCGTCATTGAAATCGCCAACGCCCACAACGTTCCAACCGGAAGACGGAGACACAGTACCTGGGCTTCCCTGGCTCGTGATGGTCAGCCCGTTCATCAGCCAGACGTAGACTTCGCCGGTGGTACTGTTTTGCCACAGAATATCGGCTTTGCCATCGCCATTGAAATCGCCGACGGCCTGAATGCTCCAGTCGGTAGTGACGGTGCCAGGGCTTCCCTGGCTCGTGACCGAGCTCCCGTTCATGAACCAGATGTAGACCTCGCCGCTGGTGCTGTTCCGCCAAAGCACATCGGCCGAACCTGTTCCACTGAAATCGCCAACACCCTGAATGACCCAGTCGGAGGAGACATCGACCTGCCCACCCTGGCTCCCAATCGCAGTCCCGTTCATTAACCAGAAATAAGGCTCACCCGTGCCGCTGTTTTGCCACAGAACGTCGCTCTTGCAGTCGCCGTTGAAGTCGCCTGGCGAGACAAAGGACTCCGGGTTCGGATTCGGATTCGGGTTCGTGGTGGTGGTCGTACACGTCGCGGCGGACGACACCGCGGGGATAAAGAGCATCGCCCCAAGCACCAGGCTCGCGAAGCAGCAAGGAAGGGTCAGCACATGCTTCAACTGCCGGCCTGCGTGATGCATTCTTTCCATGTTCATGGGAAATTCCTCATTTCGAACGGTTCGTGTTATGGATGCTGAATGGGTTCCTTCGCCCAAATCAAAATCGAACACGAGGGTCACTTAGTAGCATGCTCATTGTCAATAGGGCTAGCGGTTTATTCTTGCGATTTTCGTGTTCGAGGACCGGTCGGGCGAGGCCCCAGGTTCCAGAGTTCGACCGCTGCGTCTCATTCCGCAGTTTGACCAGATAACGCAGAGATGGTTGGCGACATCCCCAGCAGTCGCCGCCTCAGATTTGGGGCCAGTTTTGGAGAGTAGGGTTTGGCTGTTTTCACGAATTTCGAGGACGAGACCGTACATTACCGCAGGACAACACGCGTGGCGAACCGCCGTATCGGCCGGCATGAATCCACTGTCGCGCGTACTGTCAAGCTCTACACTAACCGCAGGCCACCTGTCAACGACTCCGCGATAACAAACGGCGAGTGAGGAATACTATGCCAACTTCTCGGCGGCGCCGGATTCATCGGCCTTCACGGCATTGACTGCCTGCTGGTCAAACCTCCACCAGAGCACAGATTGGCGTGCGGCATCCTCGGCGGAGCAGATGAGGCTTTCCCTGAAGAATTCCGCAACCGCCAGCGTGATTTCCGCCTTGAAAGCCCGTTTCGCTCTTGTTCTGAGCTTGTGGCCCTGCTTGATGAGAGACAACGGCTTTTCGGCAATGGGAACAGGGCTGAGGAAAAATCCAGCTTCACTCTTCGCTAGACCCAACTCGGTAAAGAACTCGTCATAGGCGCTCCTGAAAACGCCGTCGTATTGTTCGGAATACAAGCTTTGGTTCGTCGCGCTTACACTGGCCAGATCGCCAATGCCCAGCGCCATGGCAATTCCCTGTAAGGCGGCGAGAAGCAGCGCTCCCGGCGCAACATCAACCAGGGTTTTTGTTGCAAGTTTGATTTGGGTGTAACGTCCCGGCATACCCTGGAGCCGCGATATCAGCAGAACCTCAGGCGACTTCGACCTGATCGTCCACCCCGGGATGACGGTGAACGACAGCACAAACACAGCTTCTCCGTCCACCAACAGATGAATGGACCACTCACCCTCCTTGTCGCAATCGCGCGGCCTGGTCAATCCGAGGGTCAATGCAAAACGATGATCGGACTCCACGATCTCGTGGAGCGTAACATCCTCCAGCAGGATCTCGCGCAACATGCCCTCCGGCAACAGTGCATGCATCCGCCGGTGATGATGGAGAAAACAGGCTGCTCGCTCGCCCACGGTCAGGCTTCGAGCAAGGTAGTGGTGAGTCAGATACCTGAAGGCAAATCTCGGATTGTTGTGTGCCGTTTCGGAAAATGGCTTGAGCTGAATAAACTCATGCACCTCTCTGATCGTTCCGAAGTTAGCGAGAGCTCGCCACAAAGCAAGGACAGATCGGCTGAAACCCGCCTGGTCTATGCGCATCGATTGCAGCACGACACGCCAGCGCAATCTGTCCATTGTTGCGACTCCCTGCTAAAGCTCTGCTCATGTAACCGGCATCGGGGTCGGTCGTGGAATTGTGCATCCGGGGTCCGCTTCTGAATTGGAAGCCGGTCCCGTCGTCTTGCCCTTCGCCTCTGTTCGGATGCAAGCCCTTCCGTGGCGCCCACGCCCGAATCAACGTGACGTCTACGGTTGAAGAACTCCTCCAATATGAACTTCTTCGCCTGCCGTCTCATTTCGCGGAAAAGCCGCTGGGCACGCGTGCAAGCCGCAGGCGGTCGCGGTTTCTGGAGGATACAGCAAATTTGCCATGGGAGATTTCCACATGGCACGGTTGATTGTAATTTGACGGGTGACGCCACAGGGCGAAACCTCGAGGGCGACTTCATACGGTGGGTCGGGGGAAGTTTTTCGCGAGGAAAGTTGAAGTTGACTTGTTTTGTGTGAGTTGCGGGGGGTGTTACCTTTGTGACCTCGGTTATCTGATAGGGGGCAGGTCATTTCGGAGCCGAACGGTTTATGTTCATTGACGAGTTTGAATGAGTCATTGGTGCTTGTGATGGGGCTAGTTGATTGACGGCAAGGCAGATGGCTCGCGCGTGCCAATGATGCATTGGCGGGTGTGAATGATGGGTTGGCGCTTGTCATTGATTCACTTGTGCATCCGAATGAGTCAGTTGTGTGCGCGATTGATTCGGGGAAATTCTTCCCGGAGTTCGGGGTTTGGAGTAATGACTTCGGGAATTGGAGGTCTGTGATCATGCGCGCGTGGCTTATGGGATGAAAAGCCCCGCTTGCGCGAGGCTTTGTCAAAGCCCGATTGTAAGGAGTCAGGGGAGAAATTATTTTCTTACCCCCTATTATCAGAATACCAAGGTTGGAGGATAAAACTGCCAACTTTCTTCGGGTAGGTTGGCTTGTAATTCGCGTGGAATGTTAGGCCATTACTTTGGATTTGTGGGTGCGGGCTTGACAAGTTCTCAGGCTCTCCAATTGCGGTGTTGGGGCTAGACTTGAGCAACACAATGGCTCCGAGGGCAGAGCTGCGCATGTGGGCACCGTGGTCCGAGTTCGTTGGGACTGCCAGGGCACTGTCGACGAATTCCGTGGAATTCTTCGGAAATACCGCCGGTCATCTTTGCTGATCGCATGTGCCCGTTTGGGTGTCGCGTTCAATTTCGGACCCGAGGGCAAATCGACCCCGGAAGAGGAAAGGGTCAAGGCGTGGGTTCCGAATGTGTTTCCTCCGCACCTTGCGGTTCGTGCGAAGCGATACCTGGACAAGAACCGTGTCATCTTTTTCCAGGCGCAGCTGGGATATGTGGCTGCGGAGGCGGCCGCGACCGATTCTGCTTCGGGATGCTTTCACTGCGACGCCGGATGAGGCTCAGGATCACATTTGTGGCTCGTTAAAAGAGTCGTTAGCGCGCGCGATTCGCACATCCCTCGCTCAGGGATGTGGGGCACCCGGTTTGCACTTTTTTTGCGCCGACAGCGCCGCTGCCTGGAATGCGAAATGCAGGTCCTTCGACTGCGCGCCTGCGGCGCTTCGCTCAGGATGACATTCGTTTGAGTGGTGGAGTCTGCGCGGTATCGGCGGCGGCATCTATAATTTGATTTGATCTTCGCGTCACCAACCGCAACTCGATTCCCAGCCCAATGACGAGGTGAACGATGGCCGCTTCCAGTTCCACCACTTCCAATCCAACGCTTGAAATTTTGAAGCCACGCGCCGAGTGGATCGTTCGGCGCAAGGCTGAGGCTGCCCGCACCGGCGAAACGAACCTGTCGCAGATGCATTTTGCGCGGAAAGGCCTGCTGACCGAGGAGATGGCGTACGTGGCCAAGCGGGAGAATCTGGCGGTTGAGGTGGTGCGCGATGAGGTGGCTGCTGGGAGGCTGATCATTCCGGCAAACGTGAACCATCCGGAGCTCGAACCGATGGGCATCGGCATTGCGACGCGGTGCAAGGTGAACGCGAACATCGGCAACTCGGCGATCACGTCGAACATCGACGAAGAGCTGCGCAAGCTGCACATGGCGATCCAGCACGGTGCGGATACGGTGATGGATCTTTCGACCGGCGGCGCGATCCCGGAGATACGCGATGCGATTCTGCGGCACTCGCCGGTGCCGATTGGTACGGTGCCGATTTACGAGGCGCTGAATCGCGTGAAGCGGCTGGAGGATCTGAATATCGATGTGTATCTCGAAGTGATCGAAGAGCAGGCCGAGCAGGGCGTGGACTACTTCACCGTGCATGCCGGCGTGCTGATCCAATATGTGCCGATGGTGGCCAAGCGCATTACCGGTATTGTGAGCCGCGGCGGCGCGATTCTGGCGCAGTGGATGACGCACCATCACAAGCAGAATTTTCTGTATGAGAACTTCGAACGCATTGTGAAGGTGATGGCGAAGCACGATGTGAGCTTCTCGCTGGGCGATGGCCTGCGGCCTGGCTCGATCGCGGACGCATCGGACGAGGCGCAGTTCTCCGAGCTGAAGACGCTGGGCGAGCTGACGGCGAAGGCGTGGGAGAGCGACGTGCAGGTGATGATCGAAGGGCCGGGCCACGTGCCGCTGGACAAGATCAAAGAGCAGGTGGACAAGGAAGTGGAGTACTGCTTCGGCGCTCCGTTCTATACTCTCGGCCCGCTGGTGACCGATATCGCGCCAGGCTACGACCACATCACGAGCGCGATTGGCGCGGCGCTGATCGGGTGGCATGGCGCTTCGATGCTGTGTTATGTGACTCCTAAGGAGCACCTGGGCCTGCCGAACGAGAAGGACGTGAAGGACGGCATGATCGCCTACAAGATTGCGGCGCACGCGGCGGACATCGCGCGGCACCGGCCGGGCGCGCGGGATCGGGACGACGCGATCAGCTATGCGCGGTACACGTTCGACTGGGAGAAGCAGTTTGCGCTGTCGCTCGATCCGGAGACGGCGCGGTCGATGCACGACGAGACGCTGCCGGACGACTACTATAAGGAAGCAGCGTTCTGCTCGATGTGCGGGCCGAAGTTCTGCTCGATGAACTGGTCGACGAAGGTGGATGAGTTCAACAAGACGGTGCATGGCCTCGAAAAGCAGGACCTGAGCGAGCTGGTGACGCTGCAGGCTCGGGTGTTGAGCGAGAGACGGTGAGATGGTGGAATTCGAAGACAATACGCAACCAACAGACACTCTGCCCGTATCTGATGGGGAGAGCGGCAGCTCCGACAGGAGAACAACGATGAACGCATGGAAATTTTGGGCAGCTTTTGGGGTTGGAGTCGCAGCAGGAGCGGCTTTGGCTCTGATTTACGCGCCGCAGTCGGGCGCGCGGACGCGGAAGCAGATTAAGCGGACGGTCGCGGACGCGACGGACTACGTTCGGGAGGCGGCGGACAGCGTGAGCGATGCCGCGAACAAGTATCTGAAGCGGAGCAAGGACGCGGTCGGCGACGTGGTGGACTCGGCGCAGAATGTCGTGACCGCTGCGAAGCGCGTAACGACGTTTGGGTGAGGGTAGTCTGGAGCTGGGAGCCGGTGGTCTGTAGCCGGTAGCTTTCCGCGCTGAAAAATCTCCGGCGGCAGCGGCGAAAATCTGAAAAAATAGCAGCATGACTACGACTGCTGCCGCAGTATTCTCCGACCGTATCGGACGGATTGAGATATCCGCCACCATGGCTGTGACCGCGGAGGCCGCGAAGCTGCGCGCGCAGGGCGCGAAGCTGGTGGACTTTGGCGCGGGGGAGCCGCACTTTGCCACGCCGCAGCATATTAAGGATGCGGCGGTCGAGGCGATCCAGAAAAACTTCTCGAAGTACACGATGGTTGCTGGAATTCCCGAGCTGCGCCAGGCAATCGTCGAGCGGCATGCGACGGATTTTGGATCTAGTTACACGCCGGAGGAAGCGATCTTCTCGACCGGCGGCAAGCTTGCGATCTTTAACGCCATCCAGGTGCTGGTGGATCACGGCGATGAGGTGATTGTGCCGGTGCCGTACTGGGTTTCGTACAAGGACATAGTGCAGTACGCGGGCGCGCGGTGCGTGTTTGTCGAGGCTCCGGAGGCCGAGGGTTTTCGGGTGACGGCGGAGGCGATTGAGCGGGCGATCACGCCGAAGACGAAGGCCATCATTCTGAACTCGCCGTCGAATCCCTCAGGAGCGGTGGTAACGCCTGGGGATCTGGAGCGGATCGTCCGCCTGGCGCACGAGCGGGGGATCTGGCTGCTGCTCGACGAGTGCTACGTGTATCTGCAATACACGGGGGCGCTGGTGAGTGGGGGATCGTTCACCGAGGCGAAGGAGCACGTGGTGGTACTGGGGTCGCTGTCGAAGACGTACGCGATGACCGGATGGCGCGCGGGCTTCGCGCTGGGGCCGAAGGCGGTGATTGCAGCGATGGCGAAGCTGCAGAGCCAGTCCACGTCAAGCACGGCGGCGCTGGTGCAGAAGGCAGCGATTGCGGCGCTCAAGGGTTCGCAGGATTGCGTGCTGGAGATGCGGGCGGATTATCTGCAGCTGCGGGATGAGGCTCTGGCCGGGCTCGCGAAGATTCCTGGCATCACGTGCACCAAGCCGGAGGGGGCGTTTTACGTTTATCCCAACGTGAAGGCGTATCTGGGCAAGGCGGGCGTCGGGACGGCGATGGAGCTGTCGAAGCGGCTGCTGCACGAGGCGCATGTGGTGACGGTGCCGGGCGAGGCCTTCGGGACCACGGAGCATATTCGGTTGTCGTATGCGACTAGCCATGCGGATGTGGCGGAGGGGTTGGAGCGGATGGAGGGGTGGTTCGCGAAGCTGTGAGGATGAGCCGGTCACGGCCGGCTCATCCAGCCCCGCATAGAATCGGGCTTCCGCCAGGCTTGACCCCCCTCCTTCACCCATCCAGCTTCAAAATGAGCATGGTCATGTCGTCGTGCTGGGGGGCTCCGGCGGTGAATTTGTCGGCATCCGCGAAGATGGCGTTGAGGACTTCTTCGGCCGGCCGATCGCGGACTTTGAGGGCGGATTCGATCATCCGTTCCTCGCCCCACTCTTCATCGTCGTGGGTCATGGCTTCGCTGATGCCGTCGGTATAGAGGAGAAGTAAGTCGCCGGGTTCGAGGGTCAGGACCTGTTCGACATAGGGCGCGAAAGGAAGCAGCCCGACGACAGGGCCGCCGGCTTCCACGCGGATGACCTCGCCCTTGCGGAGCACCACCGGCGCATTGTGACCGGCGTTGACGCATTCGAGGCGCCGGGTGCGCGGATCGTACGCGGCGAAGAAGAACGTCGCGTAGCGGTTCGAAGCCGACGCTTCGTAAACCAGCACGTTGACCTTGTGCATCAGCTGCGCGAAGTTCCGCGGGTTGTCGATAGTGACCCCGCGCAGCGAGGCGCGCAGGCTGGCCATGAGCAGCGCAGCGGCGATGCCTTTGCCGGAGACATCCCCAATGGCGAGGCCGACGCGTCCGTCATCAAGGTTGATGACGTCGTAGTAGTCGCCGCCGACGCCGAGGGCGGGACGGCAGTGGCCGGCTACCGACGCGCCGATTATGTTCGGCATCTCCTGGGGAAAGAGCCGCTCCTGGACTTCGCGGGCAATTTCAATTTCGCGATTGACGCGCTCGCGCTGCGCGGCTTCGGCGGCGAGGGAGTGAGCAAGTTCGCTGACTTCGAGGGCGAGTCCGGTTTGGCGTGCGACGGTTTGCAGCACCTGGAGGTCGGTGTGGGACCAGGCGGCCTCAGAGCGTTTGGGGCCGAGGGCCATGACGCCCATGAGGCGATTGCGGCCGGGGAGCGGGACGAGCAACTCGGCATTGAGCAGATCGAGGGCGCGGCGCTCGGCGGTGCCGGCCATGAGATACCAGGCATCGGGATCGTCGCGGTAGAGGCGCGCAGGTTCGTTGGAGTTCTGCAGGAAGCGGATCGACGAGGCCTGGGCGGGAAGCGCCAGAGCGCCATCGGCCTGAACCCCAAGCGACTGCTCCACATAAAACGAGTCCCCGCGGCGCAGCAGCAGGGCGATCTGCCGAATATGCAGAGTGTCGCAAACGCGGCGGGCAACGGTTTCGAGCAGCGGCCGAGTCTCCGTGAAGCGGCGCACCTCGTCGGAAAGCTCATTCAGCATGACCTCGGAGTTATAAGCCTCGCGAAAGAACTGGCGGTCGAGCCACTGCTGGAGGCGTTTGCTGACGCCGAGGCGCAGGGCGACGATGATGCCCAGGAAAATGAATGCCCCAACCATGTCGGATGTCGTGGGCTGCTTCTTGTTGATTACGGGCAGCAACAGCCGGAGGCCGACGATGGTCAGCAAGGCGATCTGCAGAACCCACAGCGTCGCCTTCGCCAGAGCATAGCGCGTGCCCATTCGCAGCAGCACGCGTAGGTCGAGCGCGCGTTGCACCACGACCACGTAGGCCAGTGTCAGTGGCGAGATCATGAAGATCACCGCGCCCAGATAGCGCAGCCAGTAATAGCGGGGATTGGAGCCGGAGATGCCGAAGTGGGGCAGAAGCACGAAAACAATCAGGAGCGAGCTCATGCCGACGGTCATTCCGGCGGTGAGGACGCGCAGGCGGCGGCGCGCATCTTCGGTTGAGGCGGAGCGGAGTTTATCCAGGGTGAGGACGAGATACAGGATGACGCAGAGAAGATTGAACGCGTTGATGACATTGCCGGCGATGGTGGTGGCGCGAGTCAGGGTCGGTCCATCGCCGCCGCCGTAGTAGTCCAAATAAACGGCGGGGTAGAGTACGGCGACGCTGGCGCCAAAAACGGCGAAGAGCACCCTCTTGACCCACGGCGCGCGCGCGTCGATGCGGGAGCGTTCCGGAAAGTAGATACCGAAGAGAAGCAGGGCCGGAGCGGCGGCCAGCTGCAGCGTCTGATACCAGTAACCGCGCAGGAAGAGAGCGACGCCTGTGGCGAGCCCGCTGTTGATGAAGATGACGCTGGGACTGGTAAGCAGGACCAGCAGGAGCCACGCGTTGCGGTCGGTGGGGCGTGACAAAACCACCCAATAGCCGATGATCAGGCAGGTGATGGTCAGCATCCCATTTAGGAAAAATCCTTGCCAAAAGGCGACCAGGGGCGACATGCGCCCAAAAAAGTAGTCGGGGCGCGCCAGGGTCAGAGTGAAGCTGGCGGTTGAGCCGTTAGGTTTTGTGACTTCAACATCGAGGATGTCGCCAGGATGGCTGTCCGAAAGGATGGTCGCCCATTGAGCAAGGCCGGTATACGGGGCGCCATTGAGCGATTCGATGCGATCGCCGGGGGCGAGGCCGGCGGAGCGGGCGGAAGGCGCCAGATCGCTACTCTGAATTTCGCGGGAATCGGCGTCGAAGCGGAAGGGTATATCGACACGCTGATCCCAGTGAACGCGCGTGTCCCAAAGGTCGACGATTCCCGCGACCCAGTAGCTAAGGCTGGCGACGATCCAGAGAGCGAGCAGGAAACGCAGCAGGTTGGGCGATGCGGATTTCTTCCGATTCCGACGTTTCATCCGTGGGGACATGGTATCCGATAGCCGGGCGCCGAGCCTGTAGCCCGTAGCCGGCAGCCTGCGTCAAGTTGTCGCGGCTGTGCGCGACGGCCAGCCGGAAACGGGGCGTATGCTGGTTACGCATCGATACGGATCGAGGAGGGTTGGAAGTTCATGCGGGTACTATTGGCAGGTTTGTTTCTCGTTGCTGTTGCATGCGCGGCTCAGACGAGGCCGGCGATTCTCGGCATTTCGCACATGGAGGTGTACACGAGCGATGCGGCGAAGGCGGAGCACTTTTATGTGCAGCAGATTGGGCTGAAGAAGGGCGACGATCCGGAGCGGAGCGATGGCGCGCGGTATTGGGTGAACGAGGAGCAGTTCATCGAGGTGCTGCCCCTGCCGGCCGATGCCGGGGTGAATCGGCTGGATCATCTGGCCTACATCACGGCCAGCGCCGAGAAGCTGCGGGTTTATCTGGGCGGGCACGGAGTGACGGTGCCGGACGCGGTACAGCATTCGAGCGATGGCAGCGCGTGGTTCGAGGTGAAGGATCCTGAGGGCAACAAAGTGCAGTTTGTGCAGCCGCCGGCGAAGGAGCTGGGCACGAAGGATATGGCGAAGCTATACGAGATAACTGGGGCCGATCCTATTGGGCGGCGAATTATTCACGTGGGGATGCTGGTGCGGAGTAAGGAAAAGGAGGATGCGTTTTACCGCGAGTTACTCGGGTTTCGTCCTTACTGGCATGGGGGAATGCAGCCGGATAAGACTGACTGGGTATCGCAGGAGGTTCCGGAGGGCGGCGACTGGCTGGAATACATGATGACGAGCGGACCGTCGGGGAGCGGGATTCCCGCGGAGATTTCGCAGAAGCAGTTAGGAGTGCTGGATCACTTTTCGCTCGGCGTCGAGAACATGGAGAAGGCGGTGACGAAGCTGGCGTCAGAAGACCGGCTGGGCGGTGAAGCGCCGCGACCGCAGCTGGGGAAGGATGGGAAGTGGCAGTTCAATATGTACGACCCGGACCTGGTGCGAGTGGAGCTGATGGAGTTTGGAGCGGTGGAGAAGCCGTGCTGCTCGGATTTCACGGCGGCGAATCCTGCGCCGGGGCAGCAGCCTTGAAAGGCAGGCAATAGGCAGTAGGCAGTAGGCAATGGGAGCAGGCAGTAGGCAGTAGGCAATAGGCAATAGGGAGCAGGCGATAGGCAATAGGCAGTAGGCAATAGGGAGGCAGTAGCAGCAATGCCGCTGGCGGTGGCTCGTGGGCAGTCCCCAGTTGCTGGTTGCCAGTTGCCAGTTGCTGGTTGCTAGTCTCCAGTGGCTGGTCGCCGGTGCCTGATCGCCAGCGCCCCGCGTTCAGCGTTGCTGCGTTTTTGCGTTAACACTTACTGTTACAGTTCCGTGGTAGCATGGCGGACGCCGCAGCGAGGTAAGTGAGCGATGCCTGAAGCGACGATCGATGGGACGGTGCGTGAGTTTACAGCCGGGGAACGGCTGCTGGATGTAATGAACCGCGCGGGGTCGCTCGTTCCACAGGTTTGTTATCACCCGCAAATGGGGCCGATACAGACCTGCGATACCTGCATGGTGGAGGCGGACGGCAAGCTGGTGCGGGCGTGTGGGACCGCGGCTGCCGATGGAATGAAGGTCGAGACCAGGTCGCCACGCGCGGATAAGGCGCAGCGCGAGGCATTCGACAGAATTCTCGGCAACCACTTGCTGTACTGCACGGTGTGCGACAACAACAACGGCAACTGCACGGTCCATAACACGACCAAGATGCTGGCTGTCGAGCACCAGGAGATTCCTTACAAGCCCAAGCCGTACGCAGTGGACATGTCGAACCCGTTCTACCGGTACGACCCGGATCAGTGCATTCTGTGCGGGCGTTGCGTGGAGGCCTGCCAGAACGTGCAGGTGAATGAGACGCTGAGCATTCGCTGGGAGGATGAGCATCCGCGCGTGCTGTGGGACGGCGGTACGCCGATTGGAGAGTCCAGCTGCGTATCCTGCGGACACTGCGTGACGGTGTGTCCGTGCAATGCGCTCATGGAGAAAACCATGCTGGGTGAGGCCGGTTACATGACCGCGCTGCCGAAGAAGGCGCTTGACGGCATGATCGAGGTGGTGAAGGGCATCGAGCCGGATCTGGGATACGGATCGATCCTGCAGTTATCGGAAGTAGAAGCGGCGATGCGGGAGTCGCGGACGAAGATAACGAAGACGGTCTGCACGTATTGCGGGGTGGGATGCAGCTTCGACGTGTGGACGCGGGACCGGCACATTCTGAAGATCGAGCCGGCGCACGGCGCGGCGAACGGCATCTCGACCTGCGTGAAGGGGAAGTTCGGCTGGGGACACATCAACAGCGAAGACCGGCTGACGAAGCCACTGATCCGGGAGAACGGGAAATTTCGTGAGGCAACGTGGGATGAGGCGCTGAGCCTGGTGGCTCGGAAATTTACAGAAATTAAGGCGCAGAATGGGCCGGATGCGCTGGCGTTTGTATCTTCGTCGAAATGCACAAACGAAGAGAGCTATTTGATGCAGAAGTTATCAAGGGCAGTTATCGGGACTAACAACATGGATAACTGCTCGCGTTACTGCCAGGCGCCGGCGACGATTGGGTTGTTTCGGACGGTGGGGTACGGCGGGGATTCAGGATCGATCAGCGATATCGAGGCGTCGGACCTTGTGCTGATTGTGGGCAGCAACACAGCGGAGAGCCATCCGGTGCTGGCGACGCGTGTGAAGCAATCGCATAAGCTGCGCGGGCAGAAGCTGATCGTCGCCGATTTGCGCAAGCACGAGATGGCGCAGCGGGCGGATTTGTACATTCACCCGAAGCCGGGGACGGACCTTATCTGGATGAGCGCGGTGACGAAGTGGATCTTCGATCAGGGCCTCGAGAAGAAGGAATTCCTGGCGAAGTGGGTGAATAAGGCGGATGAATTCCGCAAGAGCCTTGAGCCTTTCACGATGGAATATGCGAGCCGGAAGACAGGGCTGTCGCTTGAGACGCTGGAGCGGCTGGCGCGGACGATCGTGGAGGCTAAGAGCATGTGCGTGCTGTGGGCGATGGGGGTGACGCAGCACTCGATGGGGTCGGACACGTCAACGGCGATTTCGAACCTGCTGCTGACGACGGGGAACTACATGCGGCCGGGGACGGGCGCGTATCCTCTGCGGGGGCACAACAACGTGCAGGGCGCGAGCGACCACGGCGCGATGCCGAACAATTTCCCGGGATATCAGAAGGTGGAAGATGCTGAGATTCGGGCGAAGTTCGAGAAGGCTTGGGGAGTGACTCTGCCGCCGAAGAACGGGCTCGACAACCACCAGATGATCGACGCGATCCACGAGGGAAAGCTGAAGTCTCTGTACCTGTTTGGCGAAGAGATGAGCCTGGTGGATTCGAACGCGAACTATGTGGATGCGGCGCTGGCGAAGGTGGATTTCTTCGTGGTGCAGGAGATGTTTTTCTCCGAGACGTGCCGGTATGCGGATGTGGTGTTGCCGGCTTGCCCGAGTCTCGAAAAGGACGGGACGTTCACGAGCACGGAGCGACGGATTCAGAGGCTGTACAAAGCACTGGAACCGCTGGGCGAGAGCCGGCCGGACTGGCAGATCATCATGGACGTGGCGAACCGGCTGGGGGCGGGCTGGAAATATTCGCATCCGAGTGAGATCTATAAGGAGATTGCGGCGCTCACTCCGATGTTTGCGGGAGTGACGTACGAGCGGCTGGAAGGCTACAAAACGCTGCAGTGGCCGGTAGCGGCGGACGGCAGCGATCAGCCGCTGCTTTACACGAAGCAATTTGCTTTTCCGGATGGTAAGGCGACGTTCTGGCCGCTGGAATGGAGTGAGCCTACGGACCAGCCGGACGCGAACTACGATTTACATCTGAATAATGGGCGGCTGCTGGAGCATTTTCACGAAGGCAATATGACTTATCGGACGGAAGGGATCAAAGAGAAGACGCCGTGCACGTTTATCGAGGTTTCGCCGGAGCTGGCGGCGGCGCGCGGGATCGAGAGCGGGCGGTGGGTGGAGCTTACATCGCGCTATGGCGAGGTGAAGGTGCAGGCGCTGGTGACGGACCGGGTGACGGGGGCGGAGCTATACATGCCGATGAACTCCATCGATGAGCCGGTGAATCGGCTGACCAGCAGCCATACGGATAAGGTGACGCACACGCCGGCGTACAAGGAATCGTCGGTGCGGATGACGGTGCTGGCGGAGCAGGGTGAGAATCCGCTGCCGCGGACGAATTCGCGGTGGGGGCATCCGACTCCGCAGATGGGCGTGGAAGTGGAGCGGAAGTGGAGGCGGGCGGACTATCACCAGCCGGGTAGCAACGGCAATGGGTTGGTGCAGATTCAGAAAAGCAGGCAATAAGGAACAGGCAGTAGGCAACAGGGAAGTCCGAGGCGAGAGAGATGGCGCAACCAATTGCACTTGAGATTCCGCCGCGCGATGCGCGGAAAGAATTACTGACGCGGCTGGAGAAGGCTCCGGCTGAACATGCGGAGGCGCTGCTGGATGCCTATGAGCTGATCCAGCAGGCGCACGACGCGCAGGTGTTCGAGCTGCTGCGCGGCCTCCTGAGCGCGAAGGATCATCTGCTGCAGACGGTAGTGAAGGAAACCGAAACACCGGCGGCCATCCATGCGCTGCGGAATGCCATCATCTTTGGAAAGATGATGAGCGCGGTGAATCCGGACCTGATGGAGTGCTTTGCGGCAGCGGTGGGCGAGACGCTGGGCAGCGAGCGGCGGCCGGTGATTGAGCCGCCGGGGCTGTTTTCGCTGCTGGGGCAGTTTCGGCGTCCGGAGTTGCGGCGCAGCGTGGCGCTGATCAACAAATTTCTTGAAACTCTGGGCTCGCGTTTGAAAGAGAAGGGCTGCTCCCCCGGCCCATCGCAGCACGGTACAACTTAGCAACGGCCATAGAGGGAGAAGCTATGTCGGATGGTAAACGCTGGGGGATTGCCCTGGCGGGAATCCTGATGCAGATGGCGTTGGGCGCCGTCTATGCGTGGAGTGTGTTTCGCACTCCGCTGGTGAAGGCGTTTCATTGGACGATTTCAGAGGTGACGCTGACCTTCACGATTTGCATTTTTGTACTGGGGGTTTCGGCGTTCTTTGGGGGATTGTGGCTGAACAAGGGAGGACCGCGGCCGGTGGCGCTGACGGGCGGCTTTCTTTATGGCCTGGGGGTGTTTCTGGCCAGCTATTCGGCGAATAATCTGCATTGGCTCTATTTTTCCTACGGAGTTATCGGTGGAATCGGGCTGGGATTTGGATACATCGTGCCGATCGCCGTGCTGGTGAAGTGGTTTCCTGACAGGCGGGGACTGATTACCGGAGTCGCGGTGGGCGGGTTCGGCGCGGGCGCGCTGGTGACTGCGCCGGTGGCGACCAGGCTGATACTGAGCGTTGGAGTGCTGCATACGTTTGCTTACCTAGGCATAGCGTATTTGATCGTGGTGATGGCGACGGGATGGTTCATGCAGAATCCGCCGGCGGGGTATGCGCCGCCGGGATGGAAGCCGAGCGAGACGCTGGTGAAGCAGCGGGTGATCGAAGACTATACGCTGGGGCGCGCGCTGGGAACGTGGCAGTGGTGGGCGCTGTGGCTGGCCCTGTTTCTGAATACGACGGCGGGGATTTCGGTTATCTCGCAGGAGTCGCCGATGTTTCAGGAAATCGCAAAGGTGACGGCGATTGTGGCGGCGGGGATGGTGGGCATTGCGAGCATTGGGAACGCCGTGGGGCGCGTTTTCTGGGCGTGGGTTTCGGATGGGATTACGCGGCGGTGGACTTTTGTGGTGATGTATCTAATTCAGGTGGGACTGTTCTGGGTGATGCCGAGCGTGACGACGGGGAGTCTGCTGACCTTGCTGACGTTTGTGATTCTGATGTGCTACGGGGGCGGGTTTGGGACGATGCCGGCCTTTGCGGCGGACTATTTCGGTGCGAAGAATATCGGGCCGATCTATGGACTGATGCTGACGGCGTGGGGATGCGCGAGCGCGTTTGGGCCGCTGCTGATTGCGCACCTGCGGCAGAGCGGCACTTCGTTCGCGTATGGGCTTCACGTGATTGCTGTGATTCTTCTGATATCTGTCGTGGTGCCATTGGTGGTTCGGCCGCCGAGCACTGTTGTGAAGCTGAAGAGTTAGCTGGGAGCCGGGAGCCGGGAGTCGCGTTGCGGTTAGTTTGTGTGAAGGAGGCGTGGTTCCCATGAAGGCGGTGCGCATCCATCGTTTCGGACCGCCTGAAGTCGTCGTTGTCGAAGATATACCTCAGCCCTCGCCTAGCAAAGGAGAGGTGCTGGTGCGTGTTGCTGCCGCGGGCGTCGCTCCATGGGACGCAATCATTCGTGAGGGCAAGAGCAAGGTAAGTCCGCAGCCTCCATTGACACTTGGTTCCGATCTCTCAGGCTTTGTAGAGGCGGTCGGTCCCGATGTAAGCCAATTTGCAATTGGCGATGAAGTCTACGGAGTTACCAACCCGCAATTCTGCGGCGCCCAGGCAGAATTCGCCGTCGCACTCGCGGGGATGATCGCGCCAAGACCGCAGCGCCTGAGCCACCTCGAGGCAGCTTCTGCGCCGGTTGTCGCAGTTACCGCGTGGCAGATGGTCTTCGAATACTCGCAGGCGAAAAGTGGAGATACGATTTTGATCACAGGCGCCGCAGGAAACGTAGGCACCTATGCCGTGCAAATGGCTCTCGGAGCCGGTATGCACGTGATTGCGGTTGCGCGCTCCTCTGACCAGGAGCTGCTCCGCGCATATGGCGTCGAAACGATCCTTGATTCGAGCGCTGCCGGTTCCGAATACCCCCTGCCTCAGGTCGACGCCGTCCTCGACACCGTGGGTGGTGACACAGTCCAACGCTTTTCCGCTGCAGTGAAGCCCGGGGGGCGGCTAGTATCGGTGGCCTCCACGGAACCTCCAGAAAGAGCAGGGATGCAGTCGGTGTTCTTTTACGCTGAGGTTACGAGCCAGAGATTGCGTACTGTTACAGAACTTTTTGAGACGCGCAGGATCTCCGCCCGAGTCGGGTCGGTGCTGGCCCTGGAAGAAGCGCGCAGCGCGCACGAGATGCTTGCCGGTGCACCTCATAAAAACGGCAAGATCGTTCTGCAACTCTTCGGCTGAATCGAGACGGAATGAGACCCCCACAAAATGGGTTCTGGCCGTATCGCCGGCAAACCGGAAGTAAAGGTCGGCTGAGATCACGCCTGGCACGGCTGAAGAGGCCTTGATTTGTCTTCGGAGAGAGGGCACTAAAAAGTGGTCTCATATCCAGCGCGACGGCTTTGGCGGACTGCATGAGCGCCGCATCGATCGCGGGTCTCACACGCACGATCTCGATGCTATGAGGTTTATGAGACCAGTTCTAATCGAAGAGGATGGGCTGGGCTGGGGCTTCGTCCGGGTCGTTGAAGTTGTGGAAGCCGACGCCGATGAGGCGGAAGCGCTGCGAGGGGCCGAGGGCGACGCGTTCGCGCAAAGCGAGGGCGATCGCGATGAACTCTTCGCACGTTGCGACCGGTTCGGCGGGCGTGAGGCTGCGGGTGAGGATTTTGAACTCCGCGGTCTTGAGCTTCAGTACGACGGTGCGCGCGACCCGAGATTCTTTGCGCGATTCGTTCCAGACTTTTTCAGCCAGGCGGCGGATGGCCACTTCGGTTTCTTCAAGAGGGATGTCGTGCTCGAAGGTGTCCTCGGCGGAGATGGATTTCGTGGGGCGATCGGGGACGACTTCGCTGTCGTCGATGCCGAAGGCCAGCTCGTGCAGACGGTGGCCGTGACGGCCGAAGCGGTCTTTGATGGCCCCTGGTTCCATGGCGCGCAGGTCGCCGACGGTATGAATGCCGAGGGTCGCTAATCGCTGTGCCGTCACTTTGCCGACGCCGGGGAGGCGCTCGACGGGTAGTGGCGGCAGAAATGCGTCGACGTCTTCGGGCTGAATGACGAAGAGGCCGTCGGGCTTGCGCCAGTCGGACGCAATCTTAGCGAGAAATTTGTTGGGTGCGACACCCGCCGACGCGGTGAGATGGAGCTCGTCGCGAATGTGGTGGCGGATGGCGCTGGCGACTTTGGTTGCGGTCGGCAGGCCGACCTTGTTTTCGGTCACGTCGAGATAGGCTTCGTCGAGAGAGAGCGGCTCAATGAGATCTGTGTAGCGAGCGAAGATCTCGCGGGTCTGGCGGGAGACGGCGCGGTAGCGGACGAAGTCCGGGGGAACGAAGATGGCCTCGGGACAGAGGCGCTCGGCGCGGACGGCGGGCATGGCGGAACGCACGCCGAAGCGGCGGGCTTCATAGGATGCGGCGCAGACGACGGAGCGGTTACCACGCCATGCGACGACGACGGGTTTGCGGCGGAGGTTGGGATCGTCGCGCTGCTCGACCGAGGCGTAGAAGGCGTCCATATCGACGTGGACGATCTTGCGAACGGCCATGGGGGAAGGGTAGCAGGACGGGTTCCGAGGGCGGGGCTTAGAACCTGGACCGTCTCATGCGTGTGGACCCCTGGCACCGGTTCAAGCAGATGTTACTTGGGTGTATGAAGAGATTAGTAAATCACTGATATACATGGAAGTCAATTGACTATTGGAAGTTACTGTAGTTTTGCTCTGCTACCCCTTCGTGTGATTGCCGGTACAGATAACCTGGCTTATTTTTGGTCCACTGCTAACAGAGAAATGCGGATCGTGGAGAAACTTTAGCGGGGAAGCCCTGTTCAGGCTGGGCGTTCCAGCGCGGTAGTGTCTGCAAGCCCGAGAAGACGCGCTCGAAATTCGCTTGCCAGGGCTTGACTGTGAAAACTGTCCGCTGGACCGCCGGGTTACTTTCCATTCTGATTGCCGCTTCGATCGTCGCCGGATGCGGCTCCATCAGGATCAATTCCAGTACAGCGCAGGCCAGCAGCGGGTCCAGTAACTCCGGAACGGGCGGCTCGGGCGCAGGGGGCTCAGGGACAGGTTCAGGCGGGAGTGGGAGTTCCGGTTCCGGGAGTTCAGGTTCGGGGAGTTCAGGTTCGGGGAGTTCAGGATCAGGCAGCTCTGGGTCCGGTAGCTCCGGGTCGGGCGGCTCCGGGTCGGGCGGCTCAGGGTCGGGATCGGGATCCGGATCGGGCAGTAGTGGGTCGGGTTCTGGCGGGTCGGGATCAGGTAGCTCCGGTTCCGGATCTGGTTCGGGATCGGGCGGGTCAGGCTCAGGTTCCGGCTCTGGCGGGAGCGGCTCGGGTTCTGGTTCAAGTGGTGGGTCGGGTGGCTCGTCCGGCGGTTCGGGATCGGCCCTCGGACTGGTTCCCTCCGATGCAATCACCGTGAATGCCATCCAGGCGATGAGCAGCTGGAAGGCCGACTACGACACGGGGACCAGCGGAACGAGCGGCGGCGCAAGCGGCACGACGTCCATTGTCGATACACCTTCCCTCAGCGGTGAAGCGCGCGAGTTCGCGACGGCTTATGCAGGCAGGGGCGGAGAGAGATACTCCGTCACCTTTGGGCACGATACCGAGCCCACTCATTTTCTTTACGACGCCTGGGTATACCTCGACGGTTCCGTGAGCAATGTGGCCAATCTCGAGTTGGACGTGAATCAGGCCATGGCCAATGGGGAGACGGTGATCTTTGGCTTTCAGTGCGACGGCTATTCGAAAACGTGGGATTACACGACGAATGCGGGGACGCCGCAGAACCCCAGGGACCAGTGGCTGCATTCGAGCGCTGCCTGCAATCTGCAGGACTGGAGCGTCGATACCTGGCATCACGTGCAGATTGCCTACTCGCGCGACGATGCGGGCAATGCGACGTACCAGTCGGTGTGGCTGGACGATGTGGAGCAGGATGTGAATGCGACGGTTCCGGCGGCGTTTGCGCTGGGGTGGGGTTCGACGCTGCTCACCAATGTGCAGGTCGATGGACTGGGCGCGAGCGGCTCATCGACGCTGTATATCGACAATCTGACGGTTTACCGGTGGTGAATGGCGGGTGCAACCTGGCAGCTGCATCGGCTTGCTGCCGGACATACGGTTTACCGGGATTGCAATATACTTTTTGAACAATGCAGTGGTTGCTCCGATATCTGGAACTGGTTCTCACTGCCGCCGGAGTGGTGGTGGTTGCTGTGGTGTTCGCGATTTTTCGGGATGTATCTGCCTGGAAAGCGGCGACGATCGCGGCGGTTGCTGTCGGGGTGCTGCACGGGAGCATTTTCTTTGCGGTGCGGGCGGCGCAGCGCCGCGCGCGCAGGCAGGCAGTGCGGCAGATCCGCGAGACTTTCGAGAATCTGATCCGGAACAAATTGCAGGTGGTTTTGTTTGCGGCGGAGGTTCCATCCGGGGACTGGCGTCCGGCTGCGCAACGGGCGGTCGAGGAGATTCAGGAGAGCCTGGACCGGATCGATGCGGAACCGCTGCGGGTGAGGGCGAAGTAGCCGACTTTCACCATCTGTTTCCGCGATGAAGAGTTACTCTCCTGCCGATGGGTTCTCCGGGTCCTTATGTCTCGATCTTTCTATAATCGCTTCCTCGTTCTGATTGCCGGGCTGGGCGGACTGCTGTACGGAATCGATGTTGGCATTATCGCCGCGGCGCTTCTGTATCTGGGCAAGACGGTCAGTCTGTCCCTTGCCCAAACCTCGATCATCGTGGCCGCGGTGCTGGGCGGCAGCATGCTCGCTTCTCCTGTGGCCGGGGTGCTCGCGGAATGGTTCGGCCGACGGCGCATGATGATCGTCAGCGGCATGATGTTTGTGGCGAGCGTCGCCATCATTGTTCTCTCACAGGGGTTTGTTCCTCTGCTGGCAGGCCGTCTACTGCAGGGCATGAGCGGCGGCATGATCGCCGTTGTCGTGCCGCTGTATCTGGCGGAGTGCCTCGCGCCGGAAAGCCGGGGACGAGGAACCGCGGTCTTCCAGTTCATGCTCACCTTTGGCATTGTGGTAGCGGCGCTGGTGGGATGGTACTTCACCCGCCAGGCGGAGTTGACGATTGCACACGCGGCGGGAAACGCGGCCGTAATTCGGGCCGCCCAGAACCACGCGTGGCGCAGCATGTTTCTCGCGGTGATTTTTCCCGGGGTCTTGTTTTTCGCCGGAGTTTTCGGCCTGAGCGAGTCGCCCCGATGGCTCTACCGCCGGGGTCGCCGCGATCAGGCGTTACGCTCGCTGCTGCGATCTCTGCCAGAGGACGAAGCGCAGCGCGAACTGGACGAGATGGTGGCCGTGCTGGCTGTACCGGAGAATGCTGACTCGGCGCGGCGCGGGGATTCACTGCTGCAGCGTAAATACGTGCTGCCCTTCCTGCTGGCCTGCATCGTGCTTGCCTGCAACCAGGGCACGGGGATCAATACGGTCCTGGGATTTCTGGTCATCATCCTGCGGCAGGCGGGTCTTTCTGCAACGCACGCCACCCAGGGCGACGTGCTGGTGAAGGTTCTCAATTGCGTGATGACTCTGGTCGCGGTCACGCTGGTCGATCGAAACGGCCGCCGTTTCCTGCTGCGATGGGGAACGGGCGGAATCATTGTTGCGCTGGTGATTGCCGCCTTGCTATTCCGCGGAGTGGAATCGCAGCGGGTCGATGTGAAGAACGAGGTGGCCGCCGCGATCGAGGGGAATCGTCTTGAGCTGCCCGTGGGCCGCATTGCAGGGGGAGGCCGGCCCATGGTCCTCTCGGTTCTTTACTCCTTTGGCAAAGGCAGCCGCATGTTGGCGGTTTCGACGTCCGATCCGGATCCGGTGCTGGTCATCCGTCCGAACGCGGAAGAAGCGCGCGGCCGGCTCACGATCCAGAAGGCGCTGCTTGGTCCGGTTCCTGGACCTGCGACGAGCTGGCTGATCACCAGTTGCATGGCCCTCTTCATCGCCGCCTATGCGGTGGGTCCAGGTGTTGTGGTTTGGCTTGTGCTCTCGGAGATGATCCCGACGCGCATTCGGTCGGTGGGGATGGGCATCGCGCTGCTGCTCAACCAGGGCGTCTCGACCGGAATCGCCGCGGTCTTTCTTCCGGTCGTCGGTCATTTTGGATACGCGGCAATGTTCCTCGGCTGGGCCGCTTCAACGCTGATCTATTTTTTAACCGCCACGTTCTTTCTCCCTGAGACTAAAGGCAAGACGCTCGAGGAAATCGAGATGCTGTTCTCGGCGCGGCCATCGGCTGCGGGCGCAGACCGGTGAAGAACGCCGCGGACGCTGCCCGCCTCATCCGGCCGCTCAGGAGCAGCCTCAAACGGCTTCTCCAGGAACTGGTGAGGACCAACAGCGTCGCGGTCCTCGCGGGAGGCAATGAAACGCCGACGCAGCGGGTGCTGCAGGCATTCTTCCGAGAGCTGGGAATCCGTTCCGAGCTTTACGACACGGCCTTCATTCGCGATTCAAAATTCCCGCAGGTGAGGCGGCACAAATCCTATGCCGGCCGCAAAAATCTGAGCGTGCGCCTCACCGGTTCAGGACGCGGGCGCAGCCTGCTTCTCAACGGCCACATCGATACTGTGCCGCCGGGCAACGCGCAGTGGACTCACTCTCCGTGGTCGGGGCGCTTTCACCAGGGTCGTGTGCATGGGCTCGGATCCTTCGATATGAAGGGTGGACTGGTCGCGAACGCCGCTGTCATCGCTGCCATCCACGCGGCCCGGATCCAGCTCGGCGGCGATCTTCTCTTCGAATCCGTCGTCGATGAGGAGTGGGGCGGCGGAGGCGGCACCATCGCCGCTCGCCTTCGCGGAGACACGGCCGATGCGTGCGTGATTCCCGAAGGGACGCAGCTGGAGATCTATCGCGCCACCCGCGGCGGCTTTGTCGTCGACCTGGTGGTCGATGCGGGCGATCCGTCTGCATACTTCTCCGGCGAGGAAGTCGTCAGTCCCGCGATGCCCCTTGGCCGCCTGCTCGGCTGGGTCTCCCGCGTTGCGAAGCAGCGAGCGAGAGTGAAGGCAAAGGGTGCGTACAGCGCATTCGCCGATCCGGTTCCCGTGCAGGTGCTGGCGGTCGAATCGAACCGTCTCGACCCGCAGGTGCCGCTCAGCGTGCCATCGAGCGGCACAGCGCGCGTGTACCTGCAGTTTCTTCCTCAGGAAGATGTTGATCGGATGATCGCTGAGCTTCGCGACGATCTTCAGAAGTTTGCCGCGGCCGATCCTTTTTTTCGCAGGTATCCGGTGCAATGGAAGCCGCTCATCGGCGGCCCTCTATATGGCCACGAGGCGCCTGCGGATCACCCCTGGCTGCACTGCCTTGAACAGAGCGCGCATCGCGTGTTGGGAAGGCCGGCCGTCACTACCGCCGCTCCTTATCCGTGCGACGCCGGCCTCATCCATCGCGACTTCGGAATTCCCACGCTGCTCTTTGGACCCCGCGGCGCGGGCGCGCATAACCCTGATGAGTATGTCGAATTCGACTCCGTGATTCGCACGGCTGAGGTTCTGCTCCATGCCGCGCTTGCCTGGACGAACAGTTAGTAAATGGCGATGTTCTGTACCACGCGGCAGATCGCGCCGCTCGGGCTTGGATTGTCCGGCTTGAGGCCGACCTGGATTGACGCAAACAGCCCCAGCAACTGCCCGAAAATCACATCGAGAATCGGCCGATACAGGTCGGGGATCGTGTCTTTCGTTCCTCCCGTCCCTGGCGTCAGGACAAATTCCGCGAAATCCTCGAGCGAATCCGGATCCATGGCAACCGCGATGCGCCTTCCCACCAGCTGCTTGCTGCCAACCTCCCGCAACAGGTCAAGCTCGTAGCGCCTCCGCTGCTCCTGGCTCGAAATCAGGCTGACGAAGAGCGTATCCCGGTTCAGCGCCGCCATCGGGCCGTGACGCAGAGCCAGCGTGGGCTGCGTCATCGTCTGAACTTTGCCTGCCGTCAGCTCCAGCAGCTTGAGTGCGCATTCGAGCGCCGCGCCGGCCAGCAAACCTGACCCAACGAAGCAGGCGCGCTTGAATGCAGCGCTTGCTAACTGCGACGCCAGAGCAGCCGCCTTCGGCAGAAATGATTCCGCTGCCCCGGCCAGCGCACGCAGAATCGGCTCATATTCGCCGAGGCTTCCGGTGTGCGCCAGCATCTGCCCTGCCAGCACCATGTTTGTGAACGAACTGGTCATCGCCAGACCGCGATCGTTCGTCGCATCGTCCAGCACAATCGAAAGACAATTCTCGCGGCCATGCACCGCCTTGCTCATCCGGCCGCCCGGGTTGCAGGTCACCAGAATGTGGAGGATGTCCTTCCGCTCGGCCAGCGCCCTCTCGAGGACCGCGACTCCTTCAGGGCTGTCGCCGGAGCGTGAGAACGAGATCCAGAGGTAGCGCTTTTCCTTGAGCAGGTATTCCGGAAAATTCGTGAGCAGACTGGTGCTCGCTACCGGGATCACCTCGCACTGCCATCGCGTGCGCAGCAGATGATGCAGCGACCACCCGATGTAATCGGAGGTGCCTGCGCCGATCAGAAAGACCGTAGGCCTCTCCGCAGCGGGGAGCTTCACTCCAGCTGCCGCAAGAAATTTAGACAGCTCGTTCTCGCGCGTCCGCAGGAGGTCGAACGTGGCCAGCCAGGTAGCGGGCTGCTGAGCGATTTCCTGAGGCGTGTGGAGCAGTCCACGCTCGCTCTTCTCTGAGGCGCTCAGTTTAAGGAGTGCCGATAAGGGATCCACCGCTGATCGTCCTTTCTCCTCGCGGCGCGAAGCTTCCGGCGCGATGGCTGCTCCATGTTCATTTCTGCCTCGCAGGGGCGACCGAGAATGGTAAGGGGTGCTCCCGCAGAAACTCGTTCATCAATTGGGGATCGCGGAACGCCTCCGTACCTCCCTGTTTTTGCGTCGAGAGAGCGCCCGTGATGTTGCCGGCCTTCGCGCACTGCTCGGTGGTAGCTCCGCCCAGCCACGCCGCCAAAAATCCAGCGTTGAAGCTATCGCCCGCGCCGATCGTATCCACGGGCTCAACGCTGATGCCTGGCACTGCAAAGCGCCGGCCGCCCTCCTGCACCAGAGCGCCACGGCTTCCGCACTTCACAGCGATCAGCGGAACCCGCGCGGACAGCACGTCCAGCGCCACCTCGACCGAATCCCGCTTCGCGATCCGGCATACCTCATCGTCATTCGGCAGCAGGAGGTCCAGATATGGCAGCAGCTCCTCAAGCACGCCGTCCCAGCCGTCTTCCGGATCGTCGTTTGTATCGAGGGAGAGCGTGAGGCCGCGCCGTTTCAACTCGGCAAACAGCCCGGGCAGCCCCGCATGCAAACCTCGCTGGAGAAACAGCGACGACAAGTGAAAATGCCGCGCAGATGCCAGGTAGTCGATGTCGAGATCCGCGACCGTCATATCGAACATGATCCCAGGGTAGGTTAAAATCCGTCGCGACCGCCCGTGCGGCAGCAGGATGGTCACGCCCGTTTTCGTGTTCTCCCCGCCTTTCGCGCTGCGCGAGATATCGGCCCCGCTCTCGGAGAGCCGCTCGATCGCAATCGCGCCCATGGGGTCGGAGCCATACATGGTCACAAAACCCACGCGCTTACCCAGCACCGCCAGGTTGTGGGCCAGAATGGCGGAAGAGCTCCCCAGGGTCATCTCGAAGTTCGAGGCCAGGATTTCGCGGTCGAGTGGAATGGTCTCGTCGAAACCATAGAGGATGAGGTCCAGGTTGACTTCGCCAGCTATTGAGACATCGAACTTGGCCATCGCTATTTGAGGTTAGCTTAATCAGCTTCAGTCGAGAACGAGGGCTCGATTGGGTTGCGGAAAACAGCGGACGCAGTGATCAGGCTTCCGCGCGGGAGATGGGTTGCGGCTTTCGATAGAGGTAATGAGAGACTCCCCATTCGGTCCCGCCAGCGTATCCCCACAGC
This sequence comes from uncultured Acidobacteriaceae bacterium, assembly GCA_963831055.1. Classification (GTDB taxonomy): domain Bacteria; phylum Acidobacteriota; class Terriglobia; order Terriglobales; family Acidobacteriaceae; genus Palsa-343. The sequence continues at coordinate 33,675 of CAWHOU010000025.1, forward strand.
TCTTCGCAGGCCATGTAGAAGGTGCGCCAGCGGATGAACCACTTTCTGGCCTCGGCTTTACGCGCCGCGCCCAAAAGACCACCCGCATAATCGGTCTGGAAGAGCGCGAGGATTTCCTCACGATGCGCGTCGGTTTTTTCCAGCCACGCCCGCGCGGTCTTTTGGTAGTGCGTCCCGCTCAGGAGCCAGTGGTCCTGGAGCTGGAGATCGCGCTGAAAGTTGAGCAGCAGGGAATCGCTGGGCATGATGCCGCCGGTGAAGAAGTGTTTGGCGAGCCAGTCGCCCGTGTCACGCACCTCAAAGGGGTAGGAGAAAATGCGGTGGGTAAAAATGTGCACGAATAACAGCGCCTCCGGATGCATCCATGAGGCGATGCGGCATAGCAGGAGTTCGTAGTTGCGCATGTGTTCGAACATTTCCACGGAGACCACGCGATCGAAGAGATGGTCGGAGTATGCGAGGGCATCGAAGGAGTTCATGTCAGCGGTGACGACACGAACGTTGCCAATAGCCCGCTCAGCCATGCGTGCCTCAATAAAGGCGCGTTGCGACGCGGAGTTCGAGACGGCGATGATGGTGGCGTTAGGAAAGCGTTCGGCGAGCCAGAGGGTAAGTGACCCCCATCCGCAACCGAGTTCGAGGATGCGCTGGCCGTCTTCGATCCGGGCGCGCTCGACGGTAAGGGCGAGCATCGCCTCTTCGGCCTCGTCGAGCGATCGGCAAGCCGGAGCCCAAAGGCCGGAGCTGTATTTGAGGCGCCGCCCGAGGGTGAGCTCGAAGAAACGGGCAGGCACTTCGTAGTGTTGCTCATTCGCGCTGGCAGTATCGATAGCGATGGGGCTGGAACGAATCAGCGCAATGAGACAGCGCAAATAGTCGCTCTGGTCCTCCACGCCGCTACGCGTCTCCTCGCGCAGGCGCTGGGCGAGAAGGCGGCGAATCTGCATCCGAATCAGAATGTCGGGGACGAAGCCGCGCTCGAGGAGACTTCCAGACAACTCCACAGCCGCCGTGTTCAGGCGCGAGGTGAAGTTGTGACTTTCAAGGGTGGCGGTCATGCCGGTTTAACTCCGGAGCGTTTGGGGAACCACGGGATGAAGGCGCTGGTGGTTCTCTGGTATTCCGCGTAGGCCTCGCCCTTGCTGCGCAGGGCTTGCTGTTCGGTGGCTGGGATGCCGGTGACCCGGAGAAGAAAAAACAGCATGAGCAGCGGCGCGCTCCATGCGATCCAGCCATGATGAACGGGCAGGGCGAAGAGAGCCCAGCCGATCCAAACCAGCCACTCGAAGAAGTAGTTGGGATGTCGAGAGTAGTTCCAGAGACCGTCGCGGCAAACCGCTGGGTGATTGGCCCGGCGCTTGAAACGCGCGAGTTGGGCATCGGCGAAACTTTCGCCCGTGATGGCAATGGCCCAGATGGCGATTCCGGCAATCTGCGTTGGGCTTAGGCTCGGTGGCGCGCTGGCGTCGACGCTGACCAGCAGAAATGGGACGGAGAGAAACACGTCGAGCAATGCCTGCGCTTGAAAGAAGAGCAGAAACTTCCAGGCGGCGCCGGATGACCAGTTCTGCCGCAATTGCCGATAGCGCCCTTCTTCTGGTTTGCCGACAACGCGGAGGAAGAGATGGGTGCCAAGGCGCGCCGACCAAACGACGGCCATAGCGGTGATGGTCCAGCGCGGCAAAACATCGGCCCCGCCGAGGATTCCATAGAGGAGCGCGAGCAAACCAAGACCGTAAGCCCAGCCTATGTCGACGATGCCGGCATTGCCGATGCGCAGCTGAATGAGCCAGAGAACGAACATCATCAGAGCGACCAGGGTGAAGCCCAGGAGCGCTAATGTGAGGATGTTCGTCACGAAGTCACCGCGGCGGAGCGGCGTTCCGCGATTGAGCGAGACATGCGCGCGATGGGCGGCAGGACGATGCAATAAACCGCGGCAAAAAGGACAGGAGCTAAGATCGACCACGCGAGGATGCCGTGCAGGGCCAGTCTCCAGAGGAGGCGCAGAGCATGCATGCGATTGTGGTGAAAGATGGCAATCATCTGTTGCAGAGACAGGCTGGTAGAATCGGTGCGAAGTATGACCTCGCCGGCCCGAATAAAGGGCACGATCAGGGCCAGCTGGAGCGGGTAAATGAGGTAGTTGACCAACTGGACGGCGGGCAGGTTGAGGCGGAAGAGGAGCGCGGCGCAGGCGCATACCAGAGTCGTCGTTCCCATGACTGGAAAGATGCCGCAGACCACTCCACAGGCGAGGCTGCATGCCAGCTTACGCGGAGTGATGCCCTGGCAAAGAAGCGCCATGACCGGACCGATAACGCGACGTTGGACGAAGCCTGCCATTCGGGTGTGGCCCTTACCTCCGTCCAAGGATCGCAGAGGCTGGTTCATCATTGCGAAGCTGAAACAGCTGCAGCAGAACATATCCGGACATGGCGATGTTGCCCAGAGACATAATCAGGAGGAACCACATTGCCCTTTTCCAGAGGGTGCGCTCCCTGAAACACACCCATACAAAAAAGGTGACAAAGCCGAAGTACGCGTCGAAAAGGGTAGCGCACGCCCAGGGGCTCGTGTTCCAGCTGAATTCAGTTGGGGAAAGCAACAGGGACTTGTGGGCCTGGACATGAATCGTCATGGCCAGCATCCAAAGAAAAATGCCGCCAAAGAGGATTTTCAGGAATATTTTCATAACGAACTCTCAATGGACTCGGTGCTCGCTCTCAATGGACTCGGTGCTCGGGGATAGCGTAACCTTCTCCTTTCCTGAAATGGGACTCGTTTAACCTACAGTAAAAAAGTCGCTCTACCGGTTGAACGGGAATAAAGCAGTTTGAAATCGCGAAATCCGATTTTCAGTGCCGCGCGTAACACTGGTAGTGTAACTGTCGGGCGCTTGTTGGATGGCGCCGAACTGGAAGCAGGTGGTTTGCCGTTTCGGCGGTCGGGCAGCCATCTCGTCTGTGTTTTCAAACACCGCCAAAATAGAACCGCCAAAAATAGAGCAGCTATGGCCGATGTAAATACCATTATCGTTCAGGACGGGGTGGCCCTGGGGCGCAGGTATCGATTTGGCGCCGTGATTCCGTTTATCGGGATTCATCTCGCGTGTGTGGGCGTGCTCTTCGTACCATTTCACTGGAGGTATGTTGGACTGGCGCTGGCGCTTTACCTTGTACGGATGTTTGGAGTGACGGCGGGTTATCACCGGTACTTCAGCCACCGCTCGTTTCGTCTGAACCGCCCCGTGCAGTTTGTCCTCGCTTTTCTTGCGGAGACGTCATCGCAGAAGGGGGTGCTGTGGTGGGCCGCGCATCATCGCGTTCATCACGCCGAGTCCGACTCGACGGAGGACATTCACTCGCCGAAGCAGGACGGCTTCTGGTGGGCACATGTGGGTTGGGTCATCTCGAATGACTACGACGAATACGATCCGAGGCTGATTCAGGATTTCGCCAAGTTTCCAGAGATCCGCTGGATTGATCGGCATTTTTGGGTACCACCCCTCGCGCTTGCTTTGGCCACGCTGGCGCTGGGCGGTATCCCGGGATTTTTGTGGGGCTTTGTGGTTTCAACGGTGATGCTTTTCCACGGGACCTTCGCCATCAACTCGATCGCGCATGTGTGGGGGACGCGGCGGTTCGACACTCCCGATCAGAGCCGCAACAATTTTCTGCTGGCGCTGGTGACTCTGGGCGAAGGGTGGCACAACAACCATCATCGGTATATGTATGCTTGTAGGCAGGGCCTGCGGTGGTGGGAGATTGACGTCACTTATTACGTTCTGCGCGGATTGCAGGCTACGGGAATCGTGCGGGAGATCCGGCCGGTACGGTCGCCCTCCGACGGCGGCGCATGAGCCGGATCGCGGTCATTGGCTCGGGGATTTCCGGCATGTCCGCAGCCTGGCTCCTCAGCCGGCGGCACGAAGTCTGGCTGTATGAGCGGGAAACGCGGCTGGGCGGTCACACGCACACCCAGGAAATTGAAACGTCGCACGGTCCGCGTGCCATCGACAGCGGCTTTATCGTGCATAACGACCGCACCTATCCGAACCTGGTGCGGCTTCTGCGCGAACTGGGAGTCGCGCGGCAAAAGAGCGACATGTCGTTCTCGGTGTCGGATGCTGAATCCGGGATGGAGTACAGCAGCCGCGGTTTAGGGGGATTTTTCGCCACGCGGACGAACCTGTTTCGGCCGGCGCACTATGGGCTATTCCGAAGTATCGTTCGCTTCAACCGGCAGTCGACGCGACTGTTACAGGAGGGACTCCCGCAGGAAATAACTCTCGGCGAGTATCTTGAGAACTATAGTTTCGGTGCGGATCTGGCGCGGCTTTATCTCTACCCCATGGCTTCGGCGGTATGGTCCACGTCGCTCGACGACATCGACCGGTTTCCCGCCCACACACTGCTTCATTTCTTTCTCAATCACGGCTTTCTAACTATCGACGATCATCCGCAGTGGTATGCGATCAAAGGGGGTAGTTCCTCCTACATTGGGCCACTGACATCGACATATCGCGATCGGGTCGTTACTGGGGCGGCGATACGGGGGGTCTGTGGCGGGGAGGGCCGGGCAGTCATTCACTTCGCGGATGGAAGCAAACAGAGCTTCGACGAAGTCGTCTTCGCATGTCATGGGCCGCAGGCGCTGCTGCTCATCGGCGATCCGACGCCAGCAGAGCAGTCGATTCTCGGATGCTTTGAGACGACCAGAAACGTGGCGACGCTGCACACGGATGCGAGCCTGCTGCCGCGAGCCGGGGCGGCGAGGGCGTCATGGAACTATCGCCTGACCGGACAAAGCTCAGCACCCACGGTTACTTACCATATGAACCGGCTGCAGTCGCTTGACACTCCCGAGGAATATTGTGTAACGCTGAACGATACCGGTGCGATTGACCCTGAGAAAGTTCTTCGTGAGGTTGCGTATCAACATCCGTTATACACGATGGATGCAGTGCGGGCTCAACAGCGATGGGTGGAGGTGAGCGGGGTGCGCCATCTGCATTTCTGCGGGGCTTACTGGTTCTATGGGTTCCATGAAGATGGATTGAACTCGGCGATCCGCGTTGCGAAGAGTCTCGGAGTGGACTGGTAGGCGATGATAACATCCTGCATCTATGCGGGGACGCTCCGTCACCGCAGGCTGCGTCCCCGGCGGCACGAGTTCACCTACCCTATTTTCATGGCGTTGCTGGATATCGATAAACTGCCTGAGCTGATGAGGATTTCGCCTCTGGCAAGTTACAACCGGGCCAATGTCATCAGTTATCAGGAGCGGGATCATTTTGGCAACCCAGCCCATTCGTTGCGAGAGCGGCTGCGTTGGGACCAGCCGAGATCGGCCGGTGACGATGTCGGGGAACCTGTCTTTCTGCTGACGCATCTGCGAACCTTCGGCTATAACTTCAACCCTGTTTCTTTCTATTATTCATATCGTGATGGCATGTTCACTTCTGTCATGGCCGAGGTGAATAACACTTTCGGCGAGACACAGAACTACTGGCTCACGCAACACAACGAGGTGTCGGCGGGGGCCACCAGGCGATACCGTTTCAGCAAGAGTTTTCACGTATCGCCGTTCATGTCGATGGGTCAGAGCTATGACTGGACCTTTACCGCGCCGGGCGACGACCTGGTTGTAGAGTGCATGAACTTCGAGGCCGGCGATCTGGTGTTCGATTCGACGCTGAAGCTGGCACGGCGTGAATGGACACGTCGTGAGCTGCATCGGGCGATTGCCGAATTTCCGTTCATGACGGTTCGAGTGATTGCGGCGATCCACTGGCAGGCGTTGCGGCTGATGCTGAAGGGCGTGAGCACTGTCGCACATCCGGGTAAAGGCATCTACGGGAAGAGAAATGTCCAGGATTTGGGGGCTTCGTGGAAGACACATTGAGTGCGGTGTCAACAAAATCCAGCCTGGCAGAGAAGCTCTTTTACCGATCGCTCGCGGACATCCGGAAGTGCTCGATCATGGTGCAGTGCAACGGCGTCACGCGAATCTTCGGAGACGCGAGTCACCCTTTGAGGGCGGAGATCGTCATCCACAATGAGCGATTTTTTGCTCGAGCAGTATTGGGAGGCGATATTGGGGTTGGCGAGGCTTATATGGATGGCGACTGGTCCTCGCCGGATGTGGTTTCGGTGGTTCGGGCGGCGATTCGTAACATGCCGAAGCTGGATGCGCGGAATCGTCTGGTGTCGATGCTCACACGCGGAATGAACTATCTGCGCCATTGGCGCAACGACAACACAGAGACAGGAAGCCTCCGGAATATCGCCTACCATTACGATCTGGGCAACGACTTTTATGGATTGTTTCTCGATCCTTCGATGGCCTACTCTTGCGCCTACTACGAAAACGCCGGGGATTCTTTGGAGGCGGCGCAGCAGCGCAAGTTCGAGACGATATGTAAGAAGCTCGATCTGCGGCCGAGCGACCATGTAATCGAGATAGGTACCGGCTGGGGAGGCTTCGCCGCTTACGCTGCGACCCGATATGGCTGCCGCATCACAACCACGACGATCAGTAAGGAGCAGTATGCATTCAGTCAAGATCTATTCGCGTCCCTACCCGGAAATCGTGTCGAGGTCCTGTTTGAGGATTACCGGGACCTGACCGGCAAGTATGACAAGCTGGTCAGCATTGAGATGTTCGAGGCGGTCGGATACAAGCATTACGACGAGTTTTTCGGAATTTGCCAGCGATTGCTGAAGCCACATGGAAAGATGCTGCTGCAGACGATTACGATGAACGAGCGACATTTCCGGCAGTATCTGCGGCAGAGCGACTGGATCAAGAAATATATTTTTCCCGGAGCCGAGTTGGCATCGGTGACCGGGATCCTGCAATCCGCGGCGCGTGTTGGTTCACTTCAGATGGTGGGCGCGGAAGACATCGGGGAGCATTACACACTCACCTTGCGAGAGTGGAGACGGCGGTTCATGAGTCGACTGCCGGATGTGCGCCGGCTGGGTTTCGATGAGCGCTTCGTGCGCATGTGGGATTTCTACCTATCCTATTGTGAGGGCGGGTTTCTCGAACATTACATCGGCGATGTGCAACTCGTACTTAGCAGGCAGGATTTGTGCTGAAGATTGATTATCATTAAGTCCAGCTCTTGCAAACTGGTGCAGATGTTGAGAACTATGCCGCATGGCCGCAGCTTTGTTATCGGCTCATTCTGGCTTCCGAGTTACTTGTTCATGCTGGACCGCTTTCGCAGGAGTCAGTAAGTTGCGAGGGAAACGCGAAGCACCTCGGGCTCCGACGAGAAGTTCAGACCCCAGTCAGTTTGGTCGCCGTTCAGAATGCGGGCGAATGTGGAGACGCCGTTCTCATAACTTCCTTCTTCGACACGAAGGAACTGGCGGTGCTGCCATTGGCCATCGATCTGCGCCGAAGGTATTTGCCCGGTTCCGTTGACGATCCGGCCGGATTTCTGTTGCTCCTCTGTGCCAGCGGGGCGAAAGTCCACGCGGCAATCGAAGCCGGTGACCAGAAACTGATTGTCCTTTAGTTGAGCAACGAGGGCGCGACCCGTTGGCTCGGGATTGCCCTTGAGGGCGCCTCCGCGCAACGTGCCTCCGTAAGATATAACGGCATCCCATGGCCCAAAGTGCAGGGTCTGTGTGGGCTGGCCTTCTATCTCAGCGACGGCCTGGAGCTTGCCCTGGTAATTAAGATCGGCTATGTCGCGCATCATGGGGCCGATAAGCCGGTAGTTCCGGGCCGTAGGTTCAAGGAAGGTTTCCGGAGGAGTCTTCTCGCCTTCCGGTGCCCGGTGGCTGCGCGTGTAGTCCAGCCCGAACGGCGAATAACCGATGGCCTGGAGACCGAGCGCGGAGAAGAAGAAGCGTGCGCCGGTTGGCGTGCCGCTGGTTTCAGGGATGAACAAAGCATTGTCGGGCCGGTGGTATAAGTCGAGGACCTTGAGATACGAAGCAGTGTCGGGTGTGTAGATATCGGGCGCGAGGATATCGATGGCTGGTGCTTCCGCTTTCCAGATATTCAGGACATTGTCGGTCGGTCCGCCGCTTTCATAACTGCCGGGTGCGCCCTTGAAGGGGTCCCGCAGCGCGGCGTTGACATAGAGAGGTAGAGGGTAAACGGCCTTGCCCGCGGCAGCGATCTGCTGGACATAGCGGGCGACCGCCCAGGCGTGGAAGTCAACATCGGCTTCGCCGGGACCGAAAACATCCTCCCAGTTAGCGGAGGGGTTGGATGGCTGTTTGTCCATGGCCTTGAGGACTTCGGGGGGGACCGGGGACTCAAACAGCTTATTCGCGGCGGGGGAGTAGTCGCGGAGCGTTCCCCACGTGCCGGTTTCGTTCTCGACCTGGACGAGGAGGACGGTTCGCCCGGGGTCGGCAGTTTTTAGGTGTCGCATGAAGGCGGTGAAGGCGCGGATGTCTGCCTCAAGCGATGCTGTGGCAAAGGGAGAGGGGGAGTCGACTAACTCGCCGTCCTTATTGGTCACGTGGGAATAAAGGCCGGGTTGGAGTTTCATCCACTCGGGGATGTAGTGCTGGCTGCCGTTCTTCCAGGTGCCGAACCAGAGGAGTACGAGATGGACGTGGTGCTGGCGGGCCTGGGCGAGGATGGTGTCAATCTGGGAGTAGTCGAACTGGCCGGGCCTGGGCTCGAATTGTTCCCAGTAGATGGGTGTTTCGAGGGTGTTGGCGTGTAGATATTCGATGGCGGACCAGACTTTGGGCAGTGTGGCCGGCCAGTCGCTGGAGTTATTCGATTGCGCGCCGAGCATCAGGTAGGGAGCGCCGTCTACGAACAGGGCATATCTGCCGTCGGTTTGAACGAGGCGGGGTATGGGATGGTCTTTTGCCTGTGCCTGCGCGACAAAGGCGGCGTTGGACAGGGCGAGAATGGCTGAGAGTAAGAGGGTCTTCATCCTGGAGGGTCCTCGGTTCTTCTGCGCGCCGGTCGCCGGAGGCAGGACCAGATGCACGGACTAAAAACTGGTTTCATAAACCTGACTGTCGAAATGCATCGGGTGAGACCCGCCGTCGAAGCGGGGCTCATGCAGCCCGCCGAAGCCGCTGCTCTAAAGATGAAACCAGTTCTAGAATAGTGCTTATGTTCGAGACAGGAGCGTTGGCGGCCCTGTTATGGGCGGGAGCGCAGGCGGCGGCCGGGGCACAGGGGCCTGAGACTGTGCCGGCGACGACGGAGATGACCATCGCCTCGGTGCCCCTGACGGCGGGCGACGGCGCGATCTATGTCGATGAGCGGTGCGCGTTGTTGCCGGATCCCGCGGCTGCGCCGAAAGATAAGCTGAAACCGCGGTGGGATCCTGCGATCTGCCATCTCGAGACGATCAACCACTCCGAGCACCGGGAAGAGGCGGAGGTGGGGGCGGAGATGCTGCGCCGCAAGGTTGAGGTCAGCGAACAGGAATACGTTCTGCAGAACGTGACGATGAAGCCGGTGGCGTTTGTGGTGAAGCAGCCAGTTCCAAAGGGGTGGAGGGTGGATTCCGATCCGCAACCGGCGGCGATGGAGGGAACTACGGCGGTCTTCCGGGTTTATGCGGAGCCGGGAGAGATTGTGCGTTTGCACGTGGGTGTGCGGAAAACGACGCAGCTGAAGCCGAAGACGATCCATTGAGTCTTTTGAGGCCGGACCAGTTGTCCCGGAGCCTGGGGCGGGTGGTGATATACGTCACATGCGCGGTTGCGGGCGGACTGCTTACAATAGAGGAATCATGAAAAGCGGCAACAAGCAGACGGTTCGGATCGTGTTGGCGGTTGTGGTGATTCTGGGGGCGATTTCGTATCTCGCCGTGACCGGGGTCGAGGCCAACAAGAGCTATTACGTCACGATTCAGGAGCTGCAGTCGATGGGCGGCAAGGCCTATACGCGGAACCTGCGCGTGGCGGGGAGCGTGTTGCCGGGGAGCATTGTTCGCGATGGGTCGCATGCGTCGTTTGTGCTGGTGGAGCTGGATCGCAGGCTGACGGTTTCCTACATTGGAGAAGAGCCGCCGCCGGACACCTTCAAGGACAACAGCCAGGCGCTGGCGATTGGGACATTTGGGCGGGACGGAGTGTTCCACGCGACGCAGCTGCAGGCAAAGTGCGCTTCGAAGTATGCTCCTGCGCAGCCGGGACAGCAGAAGACGGCGGGGACTCCGCAGACTGCGGCGATGGGCGGGCAATAAACCAGGTTACAGGTTACAGGAGCGGGGAGTGAGGCCGCATGTCTGACCTCCGGAGAATCCGTGTGTGCGACGGCGTGGAGTAGACTGCGCAGAACGAGCCATGACCAGCATCATCGCGGAGTGCGAGGAGGTATCGAAGCTGTACGGAACGTTCGCCGCGCTGCGGAAGGTCTCGGTGCGGCTGGAGCGTGGGCGATGCTACCTGGTGCTGGGGGAAAACGGGGCGGGGAAGTCGACGCTGCTGCGCACGCTGGCCGGATTGCTGAGGCCCAGTTATGGGAAGGTGCGCGTATTTGCGGCGGATGGCCTGGCTCCCGGTGTGGGGGTCGACCCGATGGAAGCACGGGAGCGGATCGGGTACATGAGCCACGCAACTATGCTGTACGACGAATTTTCTGGCGTGGAAAACCTGCGGTATTTTGCGAGCCTGTATCGGTCTGGAAAAAGCGGGGGCCGCGATTGTGTTGCGCCTGAAGAAGCATTGCGGAGCGTGGGGCTCGATCCTGCGCTGGGCCGCCCGGTGGGGCAGTATTCGCAGGGGATGAAGCAACGGGCGTCGCTGGCGCGGGTGTTGATTTCGCGGCCCGAGCTGTTGCTGCTGGATGAGCCTTTTTCGAATATGGATATTGGCAGCGCGCACCAGATGCTGCGGCTGCTGGAGACATTCAGAAGCGAGCAGCGGACCATTGTGCTGACCACTCATCAGAGGGAACTGGCCGAGCCGCTGGCGGATTTTGTGCTCACCTTGCAGGCGGGGGCGGTGGCTTCGCTCGAAGACGGTCCCTATGCGCAACGCGGCAGCCTGACTCTGGCCGGAGGCGTGGAGCGATGACCGCGGGCGCGAAGTCAGGACACAAGACGAACGCTGCGCGTTACCTCGATTCGCTCGGGATTCACTATGAGATTCGCGAATACGAGGTTGCTCCGGAGGAGTTTTCGGCAATCGTGGTTGCGGAGAAGATTGGCCTGCCCGCGGAGCAGGTTTTCAAGACGCTGTTGTGTGTGACTGCGGAAAAGGAACATGTCTTCGCGGTCGTGCCGGGGGATGCGGAGCTGGACTTCAAGAAGCTGGCTGCCGCGTGCGGGGCGCGGAAGGCGGAGATGGTATCGCTGAAAGATGTCCAGCCGCTGACCGGCTATGTGCGGGGCGGCGTAACGGTGTTTGGGGCGAAGAAGGAATTTCCGGTTTACGTGGACGAGACGGTCGAGTTGTTCGATGTGGTTTCGGTGTCTGCGGGGACGCGGGGCGTGCAGGTGGTGCTGAGTCCGGGGGATTATTTGCGGGCGGCGAAGGCGACCGTGGCGGATCTGACAAAACAGGGTACAGGGCACAGGGTGCAGGGTACAGGCGAGGACTTCAGTCCGGTGGAGCGCGGGGAGAGATCGCGATGAAGACGGCTTACTTCCTGACGCATCTGAAGAAGGACCTGCAGCTGGAGTGGCGGTCGAAGGACGCGATCAACTCGATGCTGTTTTTTGGTCTGCTGGTCGTAGTGCTGTTCAGCCTGGCGTTCGATCCTACGCGGGCGGTGAGCCGGCAAATTGCGGGCGGAATCTTGTGCGTGGCGACGATGTTTGCGGCGGTAAGCGCGCTGAACCAGGCGTGGGCGCGAGAGCTGCGGAACCAGGTGCTGGACGCGCTCAGGATGACGCCTGCGCCGGGGGCGTCGTTATTTTTGGGGAAGGCGATTGCGAATTTTCTGTTTGTGATGGCGGTCGAGGTGGTGTTGGCGCCGGTGTTCGTAATGTTTTACAACTTGCGGGCGCTGGGGAACGCGTGGCTGCTGTTGCTGGTGCTGCCGCTGGGGACGTGGGCGCTGATTGTGAACGGGGTTTTCTTTGCGGCGTTGTCGATCCGGACGCGGAATCGGGAATTGTTACTGCCGCTGATACTATTTCCGATTTTCATTCCGGCATTGCTGGGGATGGTGATGTCGGCGACGGGGATCTTGACGGGAGCGACGGACCCGATTCTGTGGATCAAGATGCTGGGGGCTTACGATGTCATTTTTACTACGGTGTGCATGATGCTGTTCGAGGTGATCCTGCATGCGGAGTAGTGGGTCGTGAAGCTTCCCAATGGAGATCGTGCGGTCGTCGACATGCGAAAACTTCGCGACTACTGCCTGAGCGCCAGACATCCCCGGGGGCGCCACAAGGCACGCGTGTTCGCATCGGTGCTGGGAATCTATGAGAGCGACGCGGATTTGTTGAGGGACGCGCTCCTCGATGCGGCATTGAACCGGGAGGTCGTGCCAGGACGAGCAGACATTTATGGGCAGAGATATATTCTGGAATTCGAAATTCGTGGGCCGGCGGGAGCAGGACTCGGGCGCAGCTTTTGGATAATTCGCACGCAGGAATCTTTCCCGCGGTTAACAAGTTGCTATGTCATGTAAGGAGGATGTGAGAATGACGCCGAAACTGCTGGACGTTGTCGCTCTGCTCAACGATGCGACGGAGGAAAAGCTGGTACGGGGGCAGGTAGGAACTATTGTCGAAGAATTAAACGGAGATTTCTACGAGGTGGAATTCAGCGATAACGAGGGGCGCACTTACGCGACGATCACATTACCCTCAAGCGAGCTATTGGTGCTCCATCATGAAGCCATAGCTGCCGCCTGATTTGCCCATCTGCGATCGCGCGGCAAACCATCAGCGGCCGGCCTAGTGGTGGTGATGGAGGAAGTGAGCGGCGGAGATGGCGACGATCCAGAGGCCGACGACGAGCGAGCCGACGGTGAAGATCCAGTTGCGGGTGCGGCGGTCCTGAGGGGTAAGTGTGGAGGTTTTGCGAGTGCCAAAAATCTGGCCACCGATGCCGATGGCCATGAGGAGAGCGCCGAAGATGAGAGTGATCCACGCCATGGTTAATCTTTTTACCCCATTTGGGGTGGATGCGGAAAGAGGCTGTTGCGTTCGCTCGACGGCAGTGATGCAATGAAGCCGGGCCGGGAGAAGAGGCGATGAAAGCGGTGCGGTGCGCGGTTTTTCTGATGGGAGTGCTGCTTGTGGCCTGCGGTGTGGCATTTTCGGCGCAGGACAAGGGCGCCCCAACCGCTACGCCGCCAGCGGCGAAACCTGCGGCGCCGGAGCCGGACACGGTGTCTGTCCAGATCCTGAGCAAATTATGGCCAGCGGATCGGGATGGGTTCAGGAGCTATCTGCCGGTGGTGAGGAAGCGGACGAAAGATCAATGGATGACGCTGATGCCAGCGGATACGAATCCGCCGGCGTCGGCGCAGGGGACGGTACAGATCGAATGCTGGTTGCACACCGATGGGAGGGTGACGAACGTGGTGCTGGCGCAGACGTCAGGCAACAAGGCGCTGGATCGAGCGGCCCTGGCGTCCATATTGGGGAGAAGCGAGCGGGCCATTCCTTATGACTCGTTTCCGTATGGGCTGAGCGTGGATCGGGTGAAGGTGCGGTTCACTTTTGTCTATAACAATGGGGCTGGAGCAACCGCTCCGCCTGCGAAGCATTAGCGGGCTCCGCATTTTTATTGCGTTGTGCTGGCATAAGAAGCCGAGATTTCGGCGTGAAGCGAGAACGATGAAACTATGGCGGTGGGTTTGGCTGCTGGCGACGCTGGTTGTGCTGGCGGAGGGATTTCGGGTGGCGCTGTTTGTGGTGCCGCCGGATGCGGCGCAGGGCGATGTGCAGCGAATCTTCTACTACCACATTTCATCGTGGGCCGGGATGGGGCTGTTCTTCACGCTGAATCTCGGATGCTCGCTGGTTTACCTGGCGGTGCGGAACGGAAACCACGGGCTGGCGATGAAGGCGGACTCGCTGGCGGTGGCTTCGGCGGAGATTGGCGTGGTGTATTGCTTCATCGGTCTCGTGACCGGGTCGCTGTGGGGACGCGCGGTGTGGGGCATCTGGTGGACCTGGGACGCGCGGCTGACCTCGACGTTGGTGTTGTGGTTGATTTATGTGGCGTATCTGCTGCTGCGGCGGTTTGCGGCCGGGCCGCAGATGCGCACGCTCGCTGCCGTGATGGCGGTGTTTGGATTTCTGGACACGCCGCTGGTTTATATGTCGACGCGATGGTGGCGTACGCAACATCCTGCGCCGGTATTTGGCGGAGGTCCGGGTTCGGGGCTTGATCCCAGCATGTTCCCCGCGGTGTGGTGGAACCTGGCGGGCTGGACAATGTGGGGAATTTTTGTGGCGAGCCTGCGGTATGTGTCCGAGTATCGGGCGCAAAAGGCGGAGCAGGATGAGGCGCTGAAGGCGCTCGAATTTGCGCCGGGGCAACAGTCGACAGCGGCGGGGAGGTAGCGACGATGGATATGGGGCATAGGCATCTGGTGATCGCGTATGCGGCGACGATTGTTATTCATCTGGTTTATTTGGGGTATGTGGCGCTGAAGTGGCGGGCGGCAAAGAGCGCCACGAAGTAAGGTACTGCGCTCTCAGGGGCTACTGGAGTTTCACTTCTTCGACCTCTGTCGTGGGATGGTGCCGCTCTTTATCGACCCACTCCCACACCTCGTCTTCGCGCACTTTGAACGCGTTGGCGATGTGCCGCACAATATCAGCGATTAATATTCCATATTGTTCGTGAGTGCGTTCGCCGGGATGAAGATGCGTGATGGTTTTTCCGTCGTGCTCGAAACAGATGATGAGTGGATTTTCGATCCTCATTTCCTTCCGCATAATCCAGCCTCCTTTGAATACAGTTAAGCCTGTTCGTGCGTTGAACGCCAGATGACGCCAGTTTTGCCAACGGCGGTCGAGACGGTAGACTCGAAAATATGGTTGAAATGCACAGAATTGCTTTATCGGGAATGGGATTCTTGATTGCGGTTGCGGCTTCGGCGCAGACGGCACTGCAGCCCAGAGACACGTCGGCGCTGCATCCGCCGCCGGGGTCGAAGGTGGCCATTGTCGAGTTCGCCGATCTCGAGATGCCCGAAATGCGCAGTAGAGAATCCGGTAATCATGCAGGCCGTGGAGAAGTACCACGTGGCCTGGATGCGGCACGATTTTCCCCTGCCACAGCATACCTGGAGTTTTCAGGCGGCGGTGAATGCGCGCTGGTTCGACACGAAATCGAAGAAGTTGGGTGACGATTATCGTAACGCAGTGTTCGCGAGCCAGGCGAGCATCGAGACGAAAGACGATCTCGAAAAATTCACGCAGAGATGGGCGCAGCAGCACGGAGCGGCGCTGCCCTTTGTGATGGATCCGCAGGGAAAGTTGACGGCCGAGGTGAAGGCGGATGCGGCATTGGGGGATCGGATCGGAATCCACGAGACGCCGACGGCTTGGGTGGTGACCGAGCACGGGTATAAGCAGGTGCTGGATTTCGAGAAGCTGTACTCGATGCTGGATCAGGCGGTGCGGTAGCCTTGCCAGTTGCCAGTTGCCAGTGTAGCTGACGCGATATGGTTGTCTGTAAGGCAATCGAAAATCCCCGGGGCGCTTGCGGGACACGGCTGGCCCCTATCTACTGATTGCATCTCAAGTTTCCAGAATTCGAGAGGAACGATGAGCATCCATAGCATAGATATCGCTATGCGCCCGCCGATAGCTGCGCGCAGGCATACGAAACGAACAGTGCACGGGCACACGCTGGTAGACGATTACGCTTGGCTGAGGGAGAAAGAGAATCCCGACGTAATCGCGTATCTGGAGGCGGAGAACGCTTACTGTGCGGCTAATTTTGAGGGCACCGAGGAATTGCAGAAGCAGCTTTACGAGGAGATGCGGAGCCACATCAAGGAAACCGATGTATCGGTGCCGTTTCGCGAGCGGGATTACTGGTACTACTCGCGAACGGAGGAGGGGAAACAGTACGAGATGTTCTGCCGGAAACGCGGAACGGCGGAGGCTCCGGAGGGCGAGGAAGAAATTCTGCTGGATGTGAACGAGCTGGCGGAGAACGAGTCGTTCATGGCCCTGGGAACGATGGTGGTTTCAGATGACGGTCATCTGCTGGCGTATTCATGCGACAACCGTGGGTTTCGGCAATACAAGCTGTATGTGAAGGACCTGCGCACGGGCGAGGTTTTAAAGCAGCATGTGGATCGCGTGGGATCGGTGGTCTGGGCGGCGGATAACAGGACGCTGTTCTACACCGTCGAGGACGAGGAACAGAAGCGGCAATTCCAGTTGTTTCGGCACGCAATCGACAAGCCGCTTGAGGAAGCCGAGCTGGTGTACGAGGAGAAGGATGAGCGCTTCAACATTAGCGCGGGGCGAACGCGCGACGACCGCTACATCATCCTGCAGGCCTCAAGCCACACGACGACGGAGGAGCAGTTTCTGCCGGCGGATGAGCCGCGGGGAACGTGGCGGCTGATCGAGCCGCGGCGGGACGAGATTGAGTACTACGCGGACCACCGGAATGGGCGGCTGTATCTCCGCGTCAACGATACGGGGAGGAACTTTCGACTGGTGACAGCGCCGGTGGAGGCGCCGGGGCATGAGAACTGGACGGAGCTGATTCCGCAGCGTGCGGAGGCGATGCTGGAGGAAGTGGATCTGTTCTCAGGGCATGCGGTGGTATGGGAGCGCAGAGAGGGATTGCAGCATGTGCGGGCGGTTCCGTTCAGAGGAACCGGCCCGGAGTTGGGTGAAGGGAAAGAGATTGAATTTCCGGAGCCGGTATACAGCACGCATCCGCATGCGAACCGGATTTACGACACGACGAAATACCGCTATGCGTATCAGTCGCTGGTGACGCCGGCTTCGGTGTTTGAGTACGACGTGGCGACGGGCGAGTCGAATCTGCTGAAGCAGGTGGAGGTGCCGGGAGGGTTCAATCGCACGCTGTACGAGTCGGAGAGGATTTTTGCGAGGGCCACCGATGGCGTGGAGATTCCGGTGTCGCTGGTATGGCGGAAGGATCAACGCGAACCCGGAAAAAATCCATTGTGGATTTATGGGTATGGGGCGTACGGGTATTCGCTGCCGATGGGGTTCAGCAGCAACCGCCTGAGCTTGCTGGATCGCGGGTTCGTGCTGGCGTATGCGCATGTGCGCGGCGGCGGGGATATGGGAAAGGCCTGGCACGATGCGGGACGGCTGATGGAGAAGCGGAATACATTCACCGATTTTGTAACAGTGACGGAGCATTTAATCGCCGAGGGGTACGGGGCGGCGGATCGCGTGGCGGCCGAGGGCGGGAGCGCCGGCGGATTGCTGATGGGAGCGATTGCGAATCTGCGGCCCGATCTGTACCGGGCGATTGTGGCGCATGTTCCGTTTGTGGATGTGATGAACACGATGCTCGATCCATCCTTGCCGCTGACGGTGCCGGAGTATGAGGAGTGGGGCGATCCGAACCAGAAGGCGGCGTTCGAGTACATGCTGAGCTATTCGCCTTACGACAACCTTGAGACAAAAGAATATCCGGCGATGCTGGTGAAGACTTCGCTGCACGACAGCCAGGTGATGTACTGGGAGCCGGCGAAGTATGTGGCGAAGATGCGGACATTGAAGACAGATGCACGGCATCTGGTTTTGCACACGAATCTGACCGCGGGGCATGGGGGCGCTTCGGGGCGGTATGACTACTTGAAGGAAATTGCCCTGGATTATGTGTTTTTGCTGCGGGAGCTGGGAGTCGCTGGGTAAGAAGCGGGTGGGCGTTCGAGACTGAGGTCTTTCAAAATGGCGCGAGGCGGTACTTTCGGGTTGGACCGAGAGCAATTTGCTTTGATGTTCGGGAGCTAACGGCGTTAGCTTCTTGCTGTGGGGTGAACCTGGCCTTCTCCGGGTTTTGGGGTGGTTTGGTTTTTCTTTTCCCGCTCCGTTTCGTTCCACTCGTTGCGCTATCAGCAGGCGCGTGAGGACTCGGGGCGGCGGGTCTCATCTATGGCGTCAGGGAGCTTGTTGGTTTAGGAGTTCCAACCTGCATTGTGCAAGGTTGGAGCTGGGGCCAGCGGTGAGTTCGACTCGCGGCGGATAAGGCGGGTGAGGACGAAGAAGCTGGCTGCGGCAAGCGCAGCATCGGTGAGGAGGCTGGCGGCAGCGGCTCCTCGCCATGACCAGCGCGGAATTAGTAGCAGATTCAGGCACAAATTGAGGACGGCTGCGCCGAATTGGGTAGCGGTGCGGTTCCATTGTGAGGCGGAGGCAGTAATAGCCGATCCCCAGGCGTAGTGGAGCGCTCGCGGGACGGGAAGAAGGCAGAGCCAGCGTAGGGCGGCGACCGATCCTTGAAACGAGGGGCCGAAGACCGCAGGCAGCAGGGGGGCTCCGAGGGCAAGAATCGCGGCAACGGCGAGGGAGTATGGCAGCGTGCGGGCGAGGGTGTTGCGGGCGAAGTCACGGGCCGGGCAGACTCCGCGGGCTCCTTCACGAAAGAAGCGGGGAGCGGCGGCGGCATAGACGGCGTAGATGGGCGCGCTGGCGGCGTCGACGACGCGATAGGCCGCGGAGTAGATGCCGGCAGCGTAGTTTTGGCCGAGGGTAACGAGGAAAGTTTTGTCGATGTCGTTGTAGACGGAGATGGATGAGCTGGAGAGAGAAAAGCTGAGGCCTTCACTGAGATCGGCGCGCCGGATTCGTGTGAAGCGCGGAGGGCCGAGCCGGATGGTTGCGAGAAGCAGGGCGAAGAGAGCGACGGCGAGGGTGGCGAGCCAATAGACCCTGGCCCAGAGGACCGCGGTGGCGTGGAAGCTGTGGGAGCGGGTCCACCAAGCGAGCAGGGCGGCGGTAAGGGCACGGGCGATACAGGTGGCTGCGGTGAGGCGCGCGGTCCAGGCGAGGCGGCCGGCTCCCTGAAAGGCGCGGGCTGCGAGCTGAATGAATTTGCCGAGGAGCCCGTCGGAAAGGGCGATCCAGGGGACCAGAGGACGGAGCTCGGGGCGCAGGGCGAAATGCGCGTAGAGCATGGCGGCGGCGAGGAGAAGCAGAAAGCCCGCGGAGGCGATGAGGAGCGCGTGGCCCCAGGTGCACGCGAAGGATGAACGGTCGCGGCTCACGTTGCGGACGAGGAGCATTTCCATGCCGAGCGAGGAGAACTGGCTGAGGGCGGAGATGAGGGCGGCGACTCCGACGAAGGCGCCGTATTCGCGGCTGCCGAGGGCGCGGCCGATGAGGACGAAGTAGAGGAGCTGGGCGGCCATAGCAACGCCCTGGCCGGAGATCATCCAGAGAGAGCTTTGGCAGAGGGATTCTTCGGGCATGTTCCGGGGCACGTTCAACTCAGGGCTTCGGCGTAGAGGTCTTCAAGGCGGGCGGTTTGCGTTTTGAGATTGAAGTGGGCCTCCGCGCGGGCGCGTCCGGCAGCGGCGAGACGTTTGGTGAGGCAGGAGTCGAGCAACAATTCGGAGATAGCGTTGGCGAGAGCGCGGTCGTCACGTGGCGGGACAAGCAGGGCGGTTTCGCCTTCTACGACGGCTTCGGAGACGCCAGGGCCGCGAAATGCGGCGATTGGCAGGCCGATGGCCTGGGCTTCGCACAGGGTTATGGGTAAACCTTCGCTGTCGCCGGAAGCGGCAACGATGCTGGGAGCGGCGAGGAGGCTGGCGCGGTGCATGAGGTCGCGAACGGCGGAGGGGGTTTGCGATCCCAGAAAAGTGCAATTGCGGAGAGTGGCGCGGGCCTGAGCGCGAAGCGGATCGAGTAAGGGACCATCGCCAACAATGAGGAGTTTGGCGTTGGGGTGACGCTGCTCGACGTGTGCCATGGCGCGAATGAGGTGGGTGCAGCCCTTCTTTTCGATGAGACGGCCGACGAAAAGGACGATGGGTTCGCGGGGCTTTTCGGAGCGGAGCGGGTCCGGTGCGAAGAAGGTTAAGTCGATCCCGATGGGGAGGGTGCGCAGTTTGTGCTCGGGCACGCCGCGCTCGAGTGCCTGACGGCGGATGTGATCGGAGACGCAGATGAAGAAGCGAGCGCGGGCGCGGAGTTCCGCTTTGCGGCGGAGGTAGATGCGGCCGGGCGCATCGCGGCGGAGTGCCTGGTCGGTCATGGTGGTGTCGTAGCCGTGGAGAGTGACGATGAGGGGGACATTGAGATCTCTCTGAAGTGGAAGGGCGGCGGCGGCATCGATGGCGAAGTGCCCGTGCAGGAGAACGGGATGGCGGCGTGTGAGGGCGCGGACGAATTGCGGAGCGATGCCGGTGGTGAGGAAGAGACGTCGATGGAGTTTATCGGAGAGGGTATTGTGGCGGGTGAGGACCACGGTTTCGCAGGGGTCAAGGCGGAGGCCGGCGGGAACGAGGCGGAGTCCTGCAAAACAGGGAGAGAAGCGGCGCAAAGCGTGGGCCTGGGCGGCGACGAAGGTTTCCGATGGGGGGAGAAGATCGGAGCGGTAGATGAGGGCGGTGGGGTTCAGGGAACTGGGATTCATGGATTTGCCAGGGGAGAGGTTTGGGGAATGGCGGGGCTTGGGAGTGGGTTCCCCGGAGTGAACCGAACTCGGGGCGAAAACAGAGGCGCGGAAGGCGTGTGGCTCAGAGCAGGCATTGTTGCTAACTCGATGTTGGCGAGGGCTGAGACGTAGAGGATCCAGAAGAGGCCGTTGTAAATGAGGAGGGTGTTTTCGTCGACGTCGTAAAGGGCAATGAGGACGAGGATAGCGACAGGCCAGGCGGTTCGGTCGATCGGACCACGTTGCCAGAGCGGCCACAGTTTGCGCCAGGCGCGCAGCCAGCTGAGGACGAAGAGGATGAGACCGACGACGCCGAGTTCGAGGGCTATTTCGAAGAAGCCGTTGTGGGCGTGAGCAACGATGAAGTGGACCGACGCGGCGACCTGGAGGGAGGGCCCCTGCATGCCGCGCCAGAAGGCATCGTACCCATAGCCGAAGAGAGGGCGGTGCGCGATGAACTGGCCGACCTGAGCCCAGATGGCGGTGCGTCCGGAGAGTGTGGGATCGCGACCGAGAACGGTGGCCAGATACGGAAATGTCAAAAAGAGCACGATGGCGAGGGAGAGGATTGCGAACGGGGCGGCGATCGCGACCATGAAGCGCACGTGGGTACCGGCGCGGCGGGCGACAGAAAGCAGGAGCCACAGGAACAGGAGAGCGGCTTCGATCAACCATGCTCCGCGGGAGCCGCTCATGACGAGCACGAAGAGGAAGAGTGCAAGGCTCAGGAGGCGAGTGGGCCTGGTTAGGGCGTGCGATTCACCGAAGAGAATGACGGCCGTGGCAAGGACCATGATCCGGCCGCAGGCGTTTTTCTGCGTGAACACCCCCTGCCAGTCGGAGGCGTGGCCTGCGGAGTGGTCGAGGCCGATGGAAGGCGCGAGAACGACGATGGCGATGGTAGCGAGCGCAAGGACGATCATGGCGACGCGGAGAATTGCGAGCTGGCGGGCGGGGGAGTAGCTGGCAGCGAAATGAAGGCCGAAGAGTCCGGCGAGCGCAAAAGGGAGGGCGCGGCGGAGGGTGAGCAGGGGATCGAGCGACCAGGCTGCGGATGCGATGGCAAGCAGGGCGAGGAGACTGACCCATGGAAGCGCCAGGATGAGACGACTCAAGAGGCGCGGGCGGCGCAGGACCAGCGCGAGGATGAGCGTGTAAGCAATGGCCTGAGAAGCAATTCCGCCGATGGTTGTGAGGCCAGAGGGCGCGGAAGCGGTCATCTCCAGCGACTGAGGGGGGGCAATGCCGGGGATTGCGCCCTGCATTGCGAAAAAGGCAAAAAGGGCGGCGCAGATCAGGTCTTCGATGGGAAGGAGATGGATCGGGGGGAGCTTTGCGGGTTGGCGTCGTTGCGTCATTCAGTGGGCGTAAATAAGAGCGGAACTGGCGGAGGCGGTGATTTCAGCAATGCCGAGAGAGATGTTCTTCATAAGGCTGAACGGAACGTAGACGATGTCGTTGGGCTGAAGGGGAACGTCCGGATCGCGGCCGCGTTCCATATCGCGGAGGGGCAGGTCGACAGATTGGGAGATGCCGTCGACGCTGCGGACAAGACGGATCTTCTTCTCGCTGGCGGTTCTGGAGGCGCCCGCGGCGAGGGCGATGGCCTGGAGAACGGTAAGCTTTGAGTCGTTCTGCATGACGTAGCCGCCGGGATGGGCGACGTCGCCGAGGACATAGACGATGCCCGCTTTTGGGACGATGACGGTGTCGCCGGGGCGAACGAGGACGTCGGCGTTCAGCGCATCTTCGGCGCGGTTGGGAAGGAAGGCCTTGATGCGTTCGGCGGGTTCACCGTCTTTGCTCTTCCGCTCGATGACGATATGACGGTCGGCGGAGTTGGTGAGACCTCCGGCGAGAGAAAGCACATCGATGAGGGTGCGCGGAGCGGAGAGGTGAACGGGGCCGGGGTGGGAGACCTCACCGAGAATTGTAACCGTCTGTGTTGCATATTCTTCGACAAACACGGAGACCTCCGGATGCAGGAGGAAACCGCCGTCGAGGTATTTCCGAGCGATGCGGGAAGCCGCTTCGGCTGGCGTGAGTCGCTGAACTGGAAGGAGGCCTGCCAGGGTGATGGCAATGTCGCCGGAGTCGAGGACGCGCGTTCGCTGGTCGAGCTCAGGCTCGCGGAGGACGGTGATGCGGAGGAGATCGCCGGGCCCGATGAGGAGACTTTCCGGGGAGGCAACGGGGGCAGTGGGTACGTCCGCGGAGGTGGAATCCGCATGCGCGGAATCCGCGGTGAGATTGGGCGCCGTGAGGACCTGTTCGGACGATGCGACTTGGGCTGCGGCGGCGGAGGAGCCTGGCTCCTGGGCAATCGCGGCGCAGGACGAGAAAAGCAAGCCGTACGAGATAGCCAGACTCGCGGACAAGCGACCTGGCATGGGAAGGGGGAAATCACGCATGTGCATAGGCCAGCCCCTGGGAAACATCCTGGAGAACAACACCCAGCACGGCATGATCGGGAATCTGCCGGCTGAGGGCGTGCCAGACGGGAAGGACGTCGTCGCGCTTCGACTCCCCGGAATGGGCGGTGACGAGAACAGCGTCGGAGGACTGCGCGAGCACGAGAGCGTCGGAGAACACGGCTGCCGGACTTTGAATGACGATGAAGTCGAACTCATCCCTCCAGGCGACCAGGAGGCTGGTCATGCGCGAGGAAGCAATGAGTTCGGAGGGACAAGGGGGACGAGCGCCGGCATGAACCACAGACAGCAGCGGCAATCCGGCAATGGATTGGGTGAAGGGGAGCAAAGCTTCACCGGAGAGCATTTCGCTGAGGCCGGGATCGGAGTTGGCGGAGGCCTGAGGCGCGGAGCGAAGATCGGCATCGACAAAAAGGACCGAGGAGCCGTGCTGAGCGAGCACTGCGGCCAGGGTGAGTGCGAGGGGGGGTGAGGGGTCTTCGGATTTACGCTTCTGTGCCTGGGAATTCTGAGCGGCGCAGCCGGTGAGGGTGATGACCTGAGGGGCGCGAGCGCTGTGCGAAAGGAGAAGCGAGGCGCGCAGCCGGTGCAGCGCCTCGACGAACGGTGTTTCCACGGGGGGGATCGGGAGATCGCCGTCTGCGGCCGCCTGAAGTGTGAGCGCGGAACGCGAGGGCGAAGGCAGGATGCGCCTGTACCAGGGCTGCTCCGCGCAGTACGGCGGGAGGGCGGCGAAGACAGGAGCGTCGAGAAGAATCTCGAGATCGGCTGGCGTGCGGATGGATTTGTCAGTGAGGTCGCGCGTGACAGCGGAAGCGCAACCGAGGAAAGTGCCGGCGGCGAGGGCAATGGATGCAAGAAGGGGCAGGCTGGGGCTGGAGGGATGGTCGGGCGGGGGCACCAGAGCGGGGCTGACGATGGCGAAGTTACCGGAGTGGAGGCCCTGGAGAACGCCGGTCTGTTGGAGGCGTCCGAGGAGCGAGGTGTAGAGGGAGCGGCTTTGGTCGGCCTGCTGGCGTGCGAGGCGGAGTGCGATAGCGTTGCCGGTGAGTCGGGAAGCAAGGTCTTTCTGCTGATCGAAGGCGCCTCTGGCGGAATTTTCGGCCTGGAGAGCGATCTGGTAGTCGCTGTGGGCGCGGTCGGAAAGGCGGTGGACTTCCTGCTGGATGGATTCATCGAGGACCTCGAGGCGGGAGCGCTGTTCGGCCACGGCAGGCCAGTTCTCGCCGTAACGATTGTCCGATTCGGCAATTTGAATTTTGGCGGCGGCTTCCTGGGTGCGCAGCGACTGGAGCAGCGAGAAGGAGTTCTGAGTATTGGGACCGGCTGCGGGATTACCTGCCAGGCTGGAGATGAGCTCGGGGTCTCCGCTCTGGATGGCGCGCCAGATGGCTTCGCGGACGATGCGATCGGACTGGGCGGCGGAGAGCGCGGCGTTGAGGGAGTCAAGACGCGCGAGGACAACGTTGTGCGCATCGTCGTCTCCGTAGGAGCCCGCGACCCGATCGAGATCGGCGGCGCGGGCGTCGAGAGCTTCGGTCTGCTGTTTGAGTCCCGCGAGCTGAGCGGACAGCCAGTAGGCGGACTGTGCGACGGCAGAGGATCGCGCCTGGAAACTGTAGTCGGAAAGCGACTGGACGAGGGAATTGACGACGGCGGCGGCGCGGACCGGATCGGGATCGGAATAGGCGATGGAAATGAGCCGAGTGCCTGCCGAGGGGGCGATTTTGCAATGGCGAGCGAAAATTTTGAGGGCGGCGTAGCGGCGGTTCGGCGCTTTGGAGAGAGGAATGGAGAGCGGTTCAAAAGGCTTTCGCCAGAAGAACAGGCGATGGGTCCACGCCAAAGGGCTGGGACGAGGCGTGAAATAGTCGGGCGTGTTTTCGAGGCTGGTGCGGCGGATGGTATCGAGGGTGATCGCGTCGGACTGGAGGATGCCGATTTGGGTTTGCAGAGTGAGATTGTCGTCGAACGAGTCGGTGATGGCGGTCGATTGCTTGTCGCTCACGGCGTTATCGAGGCCGAATGCCCCATGGGAATCCTTTTGAATCTCGATGACGGCGGCAGCGCGGTAATGGGGCGTGGCGCAGGCCCAATAGAGAAGGGCGAGCGTGAAGGACAGGGCAAGCGGGGAGAGAAACCAGGCGCGGCGGCGTGAGAAGACGGCGAAGAGATCGACGATGGTCCACTCAACGGGGAGATCGCCGGGCATGGGATGGGCGGCGAGAGCGGCGCGCGAGCTCATGATTGGGCCTCAACGATGGGGACGCGTTCAGGGATGGGCCGGAGGTCAGCCATTGCGGAGGAGTACCACCGATCCGTCGAAGTCGAAGCTGAAATCCAATTCGGTGAGGCCTGCGCGGACCATGGTGTCGCGCAGTCGGCGGCGGTCGTGCGTGTGGAGCAGGAGGAACCCACTCCCGCCGGCCCCGACGAGCTTGCCGCCGGTGGCGCCGCCTTCGGAACGGGCCAGATCGTAGAGGGAATCGACGCGGATGGTGGAGATTCTGCAGGAGCGGGCACGCTTGCGCATCCAGTGCTCGTGCATGAGGCGTCCGAATTCAGAGACGCGGCCGGATTCGAGAGCTTCACGGATGTCATGCCCGAGAGCGCGAACAAAGTGAAGGCCCTCGATCATGGTGGGATCGTGAGCTTCGGAGAGGCGCTTCTGTTCGCCCAGAAGGGAGGATGCGCTGCGCGTGTCGCCGACGAAGAAGAGCATGAGCGAGTCGCGAAGCTCGCGGAGTGATTCTTCGGTCATGTGAAGGGGAGTGACGCGGACCTCGCCGTCGGGGAGATATTCCTGGCAGAGCAGGCCTCCGTAAGCGGCGATGTACTGGTCCTGCTTGCCGACGGGTTCACCGAGGCGGTTCATTTCAATCTCGACGGCTTCGCGTGCAAGGGTCTCAGCGGTAACGGGCTCCCGCTGCCATGCGTAGAGAGCATGGAGCAGGCCGACCAGGAAAGCACCGGAAGAACCGAGGCCCGTGCCGGCAGGAACATCGGCGACGCTGACGACTTCAAGGGGTGAGGCAGCGCGGTGCATGCGAATGGCTTCGCGCAGTATGGGATGACGAATTTGGTCGCAGCTTTCGGCGTGCTCGGTTTCCGAGTATTTGAGGAAATAGCCAGGCAGAAAACTGCGATTGACGGTGATGTAGACGTACTTGCTGATGGCGGCTGAAATGACAAAGCCGCCGCCGTGCTGGGCATAGTAGGAGGGCAGATCGGTGCCGCCTCCACCGATGGAGATGCGCAGGGGTGTGCGCGTCATGATCACGGGCGCGCTCCATCTGTCTCTTCAGACTGACGAAATGTGCGCTGGGGGATCGCGATGTGGGGCCCGGTGAGGACAGACGGCTCATGCTCGGAATCGGCGAAGCACTTCGGGCTCTCTTCGGGCCGGCGGGGTCCGCGGGCTGCGATGGAAAAGCCGCGGCGCGCGCGGGGGGAGGCGGCGATGACGGCCTCGGTTTCACGGAGGCCGGACAGGGAGCCGATTTCGTAAAAGCGATCGTTGGTTTCGAGTCCAGCAAGCAGCGAATAGTGGGCAAGGCCGGACCAGACCTCGGCGAGATCGAAGACGGGCACGGACCAGTGTGCCAGGACGCTCGAGTCGAGGGCGTCGAGTCCGTAGTCGATGTGGTGCATGGCAGGGGAGGGATTTCGTTTGTCATAACGGACGACGGAGCCTCTGCGGAACTCGACATTGCTTGCGCCCCAGCGATTCTGATTGCGGAAGACGGTCATGAGCGCCGGCTTTCGGGAGTCGAGAAACGCGCGCCAGATCGGCTCAATGGGTTCGGTCAGCCAGCTGTCGCCATACATGACCAGGAAGCGGCGGCCCAGCAGGGGAAGGGCTGCGCGGAGCGCGCCACCGGTTCCGAGGGGCAGATCGCCGTCGTATGAATAGGCGATCGATAGGCCGAAAGCGCTGCCATCGCCAACGAATGCTTCGATCTGCTCGCCGAGGAAGCCAACGCACAGGACAACTTCGCGAATGCCGCCCGCGCGGATGAGGCGGAGCTGATGCGCGAGGAAGGGCTCGCCAGCTACTTCGATGAGGGATTTGGGAGTGCTGTTGGTGAGTGGGCGGAGCCGGTTGGCGACGCCGCCTGCGAGCAGAGCGAGACGCGGAGGCCAAACCGATTCCCCATGGCCCTCGTAGAGCTGAGCGGCGCGCGGCTCGTCGGGGGAGTGAGCCTGGGTAGTGGAAGCTGAGTGCGTCGCGACTGGAGAAGCGGCAATCGAGTCAGTTACGAATGGTGCGTTCATCGGACATCAGCTCCTGGAGTGAGTGGCGTACGGCCTCGCGGCTGTTCCGTTTCGGGAACCAGCCCAGGGAACGCATGCGGGTGGAATCGAGGCGCACGACGGGAACGTCACCCTTCCAACCGCGTGATCCTCCGGTGAATTCGAAAGCGGGTTTGAGCGGAAGGCCGAGGGTTTCGATGGCGAGGTCGGCGATTTCAGTGACGGTAACGGCATCGTCGGTGGCGACATTGAAAACGGAAAATGGCGCGCTGGCTTGTCTCGCCGCGCACAGCGCCGCTTCGACCACATCGGAGACATGGATGTAGGGCTTGCTTTGGTGGCCGTCGCCAAGGATGCGGAGGCGTTTGGGCTTCGCTGTAAGGCTGCGGAGAAAATCGAACCCAACACCGTGAGTCTGGCGGGGGCCAACCACGTTGCCAAAACGGAAGACACAGGCACGAAAACCAAACATGGCGCAATAACTGGCGATGAGGGATTCGGAGGCAAGCTTGCTGGCGCCGTAGGTCGAAACGGGAACGAGCGGGGCATAATCCTCAGGAACCGGCGTTTCGGCGGCATCCCCATAGACGCCGCTGCCGGAGGCGTAGAGGAGGCGGCGAAGTCCCGCGCGGCGCATCGCCTCGACGACGTTGTTGGTGAGCAGAGTCCCCTTGTAGAAGTCGATTTCAGGACATTCGGCGGCAAGAGCGATGTCGGCGTTGGAGGCGAGATGGATGACCCAGTCATGACCCTCCATGGTGGCGGTTAGGGCGTGGACGTCGGTGGCGTCGGCGTGAACGATCTGGAGTCGCGGATCGCTCTGATGAGCTTCGTAATGCCATTCGCGGCCGGTGGAGAAATTGTCGAAGATGGTGACGCGACGCGTTTTCGCGGAAGCGAGTAGCGCGTCGGCGAAGTGGCTGCCGATAAAACCGGCGCCTCCGATGATGAAATAACTGGCCTCGTTCAGCAACATTCTTTGTTCCTCTGGAGGTTACCGATGGTGATGGCGAATCCGATTTGGGACCCGCTGGGGCGTAATGGTCTGAATTTGAAACTGTGCTTCCTATGCTTGGCCGAGGACAAGGAGAAAGGCAATCACTTCTGTGGTCCGCATCGTTACGCAAGTCAGGTTAATGCGGGCGTTATGGCCCGACGGCGGCATTACGTGGGTTATGAAATCCTCAGGTGCCCGAGATCGCGAAAGGGCTCCGCGCAGATATAACTCATGAATAACTCGGAGCAATTGTGCGGCTGCCTTTGACAAACATTCGCGGAGGGGCCGGCACGGGCCACTTATGGGGACAACTGAAGTCGGGCTCACCGTGGGGATGCCGGTATGCAACGCAATGCCGTGGCTGCCGGAGGCGATGGAGAGCCTGCTCCATCAGACAGAAAAAGCGTTCGATATTCTGGCGATCGTTGACGGGGGATCGGACGCGAGCGCAGCGCATTTGAGAAATCTTCAGGACGCGCGGTTGCGCGCTGGACAGGACTCGCCCCGGCTGCGGGTGATCGAGCAGCAGAATGTGGGCGTGACCGCGACGCTGAACCGTTTGCTCAGAGAAGCGCAAACGCCCTGGCTGGTGCGGATGGACGCGGACGACGTTGCTTATCCCTTACGAATGGAGAAATTGCAGGTGGCGATTCGTGCGCATCCGGATGCGGGAGTGATCTATTCGTTGGCCGACTATCACCCGCGGGAACGCTGTGCGGGGCGGTTTCGCTGCTCGAAAGGAAGCGCTGAGGAGTTGCGGGCGATCGTAGAGAGCGGTTATCTGCTGTCCATCTGTCACTCGACGGTGGCGCTGAACGTGGAGAAAGCGCTGGCGGTTGGCGGCTACCGGATGGATATTCACGCCGAGGACGCGGACCTATGGTGGCGGATGGCGCGAAGGTTCGACATTTATTTTATCCCAGAGGCGCTCGTCGGGTTTCGTCTCAATGCGAGCAGCGTGAGCTCGCGATATATGGAGGAGCAGCAGCTGGCCGGGGTGTACGTGCAATATCTGCTGCTCTCGGATCTGTGGGGCCTGAGAGCCAGAGCGCTTGGGGAAGTTGCAGAGCCGCTCCTCGGGTTGATACCCCCCGCTGCCATGGCGGCAAAGCAGTCGCTGCGGAATTTCAATATGGAACTTGCAAAAGGGCGCCGCTTGCGCAGTGTCGCAGAGTTCGCGCGTGCGGTTTGCGCATCGCCAGGGTATGTTCTGCGGCGAGCGGCAGATGAAATGGGGCACGCACTCATCAGGAATGGGGTGGCCCCGCGTCTTTTTCTCGAACGAAAGGAATTGTTGTGGAACTGATGGAAGAAGCAAAGGCGGTCGATTCGGCGAAGGACAACAGAGCTTTTCGTCTTCCTTTGCCGCCACGATTCGTATTGGGAAAGACGCCGGTCGACCGGATTTCGATGGATTACGCGGTGGTACTGATCGTCCATGCGCTCCAGCATCGGGGGGAATTGCCTCCGTTGACGGTGGTTGCTCCGAATGCCCACACGGTAACGATGGCGGAGCGGGACAGCCGCTTCGCAGAAGCGATGCAGGATGCCGACCTGGCGATTCCCGACGGTGTTTCGGTGGTGATGGCATCGCGCCTGCTCGGTTTTCCGGTTCCTAAACGCGTGACCGGCGGGGACCTGATGGAACGGATCTGCGCGGAAGCCGCCCACTATCGGTTCCGTGTGTTTTTTCTTGGAGGATTGCCGGGGGCAGCGGTGCTGGCGGCGCATCGCCTGCGCGAGCGATATCCCGGACTGGAGATATGCGGTACCTCTTGCCCAGGGGAAGGCTTCGAAAACGATTCATCTGAATTGGCCCGCATTCGGCGAGAGATTGCAGAAGCAGCGCCGGATCTGCTTTGTGTAGCTTTCGGCTCGCCTAAACAGGAAATCTGGATGCAGGAGAACCGGGCGCAGTTAAAAGTAGGGGCTATGCTGGGGGTCGGCGCGGCATTCGATACACAGGCTGGTCTGCGTCGGCGCGCTCCGCGCTGGATGCAGGCCATCGCGCTGGAGTGGCTGTTCCGTCTGTTGATGGAGCCGCGACGGCTCTGGCGCAGGTATCTGATCGGGAATACGCAGTTCATCGCGCTGGTGCTCCGGCAGTGGATGCGGGAGAAACTCGAGGCGCTCAGAAGACGGATCAGAAGCCGGGGCGGGGCGAAAAGGGCGGAGCGTTGCGACGTAAGGGCCGGGCAATGAAAAAGGTTGAGGAGTTACGGATCAGGATGTACAGCGACGGAGCGGATCTAAACAGCATCCTCGAGATGTATGCGAAGCCGTGGATCAGAGGTTTCACCACGAATCCGACGCTGATGCGCAAGGCCGGGGTCAATGACTACGAGGCGTTTGCGCGGTCGCTGTTGCTGGCTGTTCCAGATCGTCCGATTTCGCTGGAGGTATTTGCCGACGACGAGGCGGAGATGGAGCTGCAGGCGCTGACGATCGCGACATGGGGAGCAAATGTCAATGTGAAGATTCCGGTCACGAATCGCGCAGGGGTTTTTCTGGGCCCGCTGATTCGAAGGCTGGCGGAAGCGGGTGTGGCGCTGAACGTGACGGCGATTCTGACGCTCGACCAGGTGAAGCGTGTTGCAGCAGCGCTGACTCCGGATGCATGGGCCATCGTGTCGGTGTTCGCGGGAAGGATCGCCGACACGGGGGTCGATCCGGTGCCGATCATGGAGGAGGCGAAGCGCATCCTGCAGTGGCGGCCGCGTGCTCAGCTATTGTGGGCGAGCCCGCGCGAATTGCTGAACGTTTTTCAGGCGGAGGAGGCAGGATGCGACATCATCACTGTGGCTCCGGAGATTCTGCGCAAGATCGATCTGGTGGGGAAGGATCTGGAAGCGTATTCGCTGGAGACAGTGGAGATGTTTCAGCGCGATGCATGTGTGGCTGCATATCGGATTGACACCAGCCGCGTGGCCGCTAGGTTGAGTGTTGCTCCAGGCAGGCGAGCCGCGTCAATGGCGATTCAGGCTGAGGATGACTTCCGCAGCCTCGGTGAGATTGGTCACGAGGTAATCCGCGCAGGAATCGGTAACCTCAAGGCTGGGCCGAATGCGTGAGCCGGAAGGAGCGATGCGGATGGTGCGGACGCCGGCGGCGCGACCGCACTGCGTATCGGTCGGCTGATCGCCAATCATCCACGAATCGGCAAGGGCGAGGCTGAAGTCGTCCCGCGCGCGCAGTAATTGGCCCGGGGAAGGCTTGCGGCAATCGCACGCGCACGAGTAGCCGGGGGTAAGTCCCCGGGGGTGATGCAGGCAGTAAGAAAAACGAGTAAAGTGAATGTCTGCCGATTCCAGTTGACTGGCTAACTGATGCTGTATGGCTCGCAGCGTATGGTAACTTGACTTACCCAGCGCGTAATTTGGCTGGTTGGAGACAAGAATCAGTGGATAGCCGGCATTCTGGAGCCGCTGCAGCGCTGGAAGTACGCCGGGCATCAGACTGAACTGGGCCAGGGTGAGCGGGGACTCCATGCGGCCCGTTGCCGGGTTGAGCACAGTGGGGTTGAGAACGCCATCGCGGTCAAGGAAAATGGCCGCCCGGGCGCTATGCCGAAGCGTGCGGTGGCGGAGCACCGGCCCGATTATTTTGCCGATTCCCATTTCATTTCGTGCGAGCGCAGAAGGGGATGGGAGACGAGGAGATGCCAGATGACGGCCTGGAACTCCTCGGTGTGGGGGGTGACGGTTTCGGGAGACAGCGTGGGAACGATGAGGCAGGCATCGGCGACCCGCGCGGTGTAGCCGCCATCGCGTCCGACAATGCCAAGGATGCGGGAGCCTGTTTGGCGGGCGAGACCGAGCGCAGATACAAGATTCATGCTGATCCGGTGCTCCGGATTACCGCCACCGACGGAGAAGACGAAGACGGCGTCACGGGCATTGAGGCGGCTGCCAAGGAGCCAGTTGGCGTAGCAGGAATCCCAGCCGTCGTCGTTGATGCGGGCGGTTAGTTCGGAGACATTGTCGGTTGGGGCGTAGCATTCGATGCCGGCAATTTTGCGAAAATCGTTGACCGCGTGACTGGCGTTGCCGGCGCTGCCGCCGACGCCGAGGAAAAAGACGCGGCCGCCCCCGCTGCGGATTTCGAGGAGCAGGGCGACCATCCGATCAACAAGGGCTGGGTCGATGCGAGCCGCGAGCTCGCGAACTTCGGCAAGGTAAGCGGCGGTGTAGTCGGCAGGCAGAGTGGGCTCCGATCAGAGAGAAGATTTGCGAAGAACAGGGGCGGGGGAGTCGCGAGTCGCGACGAGTCGCAATCCCGGCGGGCCGCTGGAAGATTCGTGACGCAGCTTTTGGATGATTCCGAGTATCGATCTGCGCAGGCGAGTGGGGACGCACGCGAAGATGAGGAAGCTAAGGAAGGAGCGTAATTCGGGCGCGCCTTCGAAGAAAAACGCGCGAAGGATGACGAAGCGGCCGATGGGGCTGGCGTGAGCGGCTTGTGCTCGCCATACGCACTGAATGGCGACGAACCAGGAGAAGGCGCGGGGGGAGATGAGGGTTCGGGAGCGGCGGATCCAGGACAAAGAGAATTGCCAGTCGGGGCGGCGTCCCAATGTGGCGCGAGGATCGTCGACCCGCCAGATGGAAAGCGGCTGGCGAACCATGTTGAGGCCCACGCCTTTGTGGGAGGCGACTCGGATGAGCCAGTCCCAGTCCTGATGCATGGGGAGGCCTGATTCGAAGGGGACGGCCAGCAGGAGTTCACGCGGAGCGAGGAGCGTCGAACTCTGGATGACGCCGCCGGGATCGCTGAGTCCGGTGCGGCAGAAAAGGAAATCGGCGACCGGCTGCGGCGACTGGTACGGGATGAGAGGCAGCACGCGGCTGGTGGTGGCCGATTGGGCGATGAGGCGGCAGGAGACGACGGGGAACCAGTCCGGCATGGCGCGGGCGGTCCGCATCTGGCATTCGATTTTGCGTGGGAGCCATTCGTCGTCGTCGTCGAGAAAGGCGATCCACTCGCCGAGGGCGGCGCGGACGCCGGCGTTGCGGGCGTCGGAGCCGCCGCGCTGCTCGGCGAGGAAGAGGACTCGCAGTCGCGGGTCGGTGATGGTTTCAAGCTGGGCCGCGGTGGCCGGGTCGGGGCCGTCGACGACGACGAGGACTTCAAGGTTGGGCCAGGTCTGGCGCAGGGCGCTGCGGACTGCGCAGGCGAGAAGCTGCGGCCGGTCTCGGGTCGGGATGACGGCGGAGACGAGCGGGCGATCCGGCTTGGAGTAATCGGGCATGGTCGTTGCGGATAACCGAAAAGCAGTTTCGAAAGTAAGACAGGCTGGCAAGGA